>JAIXWW010000004.1 GCA_027491085.1 Bacteroidota bacterium | reverse complement strand
TTGCGATAGGCGCTCAGGCCCAACCAGGGAGTACTACAACTTCAGGCGATCCATTTGGAGATGAGCCAGTGGATGTACCAGTAGATGGTGGCATTGCATTATTGGCAATAGCAGGAGCTGCTTATGGTTTTAAAAGACTAAAAAACAAATAGTCCATACTTATTTAAAACCATTTAAGTATATTTTATAAAAAAAGCCCAAAAGGAAACTTTTGGGCTTTTTTTATAAAATATGGAAAAATTTAATACTAAGTATATAGGAAAAGTAGTTAGTAGTATAAATTATGTGGGAAAACTTAAAGGCTAAACTCTAATAATTAAGCATTTAATTGTTGGTTTCAACCTCTTTTTTTAGAATCTTTAAGTAGGAGAGGAGCGTATTAATTGCTACTCATAATGGCAATTCTTATTTTTATCAAACCCTCATCAAACTGTAGTTCAGTTTGTTCTGTTTTAGTTGGAATTTGAAACCTATGAAATGGATTATAGCCCACATCTTTATAATCTTTCCAAGTTAGTTTAGTTTTATCGCCACCAATACGCTCAAAATAAAATGTACTGCTCGAGGTCATTCCTCCATCATTAATATCTAATGCGGTAGTTAATTTTTCATTTGGAATACATTCCACTATTTTTAAATAGCCTTTGCCCAATAAGTTACCTCTAAAATAATAACTAGCATTTAATCCCGAAATATTTTTAGAGAAAAACCAAGCCATGGAAGTATCAACGTTTTTATCCCAAGGGCTTAATTTAGCAATGTTTTGTATATTATTTAAATAAGCAAATGTTTCATAAACAGGTTTATCAATTACTATACTTCTTTCTACCTTGAATTCGCGAGGAAAAAATAAAGAAGCTAAAAATATACCACCTACAAATAGCCAAAAGCCTAAAAATATTTTAAATAATTTCATATTGTATAATTTATAAAGCCAACGCAAAATGATTTTACGTTGGCTTTGAGTTGTTTGTTATTGATTAAATATAATTAAATAGCAAAAGCTTGGTCTATAATAGCAGCTTGTTCTTTTGCATGTACTTTGCTAAAACCTGTTGCTGGCGATGCACTGCTTTCGCGGCTTATGCGTTTTAAATGCATATTGTTATCCCAACGTAACAAGTATAACCAAGCACCCATATTTTTAGGCTCTTCTTGTACCCAACAGAATTCAGCACCTTTGTATTTTTCGTAAATTGCTGCTAACTGAGTTTCTGGCATTGGATACAATTGTTCTACCCTAACTATAGCAATATCTTTTCTATCATTTTTTTGTTGATATTCAAGTAGTTCGTAGTAAATTTTACCAGTGCAAAGCAATACACGTTTAACCGATTTTTTAGTTACAAACGAATCATCAATTACTTCTTGGAAAGTTCCATCAGTAAATTCTTCTAACTTACTTACACAAGCAGGGTGGCGTAATAAACTTTTTGGAGTCATTACTACCAAAGGCAATCTGTAATCGCGTTTCAATTGTCTGCGCAATGCATGGAAATAATTAGCAGGACTCGTAATATTACAAACTTGCATATTCCAATTAGCACATAATTGTAAAAAACGTTCTAAACGTGCCGATGAATGCTCTGGTCCTTGACCTTCATAGCCATGAGGCAACATTAAAGTTAAGCCGCTATAGGTTTTCCATTTTGTTTCTGCACTTGCCAAATATTGGTCTATAACTATTTGCGCACCATTGGCAAAATCGCCAAACTGAGCTTCCCAAATTGTTAAATCATTAGGCGTAAACATACTGTATCCGTATTCAAAACCTAATACAGCATACTCACTTAACAATGAATTATAAAACTCAACATTTCCTTTTTTATCCTCTCCTAAACTATCTATCACATTATGAGCTAATTCGCTATCTTCTTGTTTAATAATAGCATGTCTATGGCTAAAAGTACCACGTTCGCAGTCTTGGCCAGTCATTCTTACGTTATGTCCTTCGTTACTTAAAGTAGCGTAAGCCATTAACTCACCCATTGCCCAATCGTAATTATCATTTTTTATCATGTTTTTACGATCGTTGAACAATTTTTCTATCTTGCTAAATGCTTTAAAACCTGCAGGAATTCCAGTTATTTTATCTGCTAATCTTAAAAATAATTCTTTACTAACTGCAGTATTTGTTTTTACTTCAAAATCTTCGCGTTTAGCCGATCTAAAACCTTGCCATTTGTCTGCTAAGAAGTTCTTAGCTTTCGATGGTTCCGATGCTTTAGCACTTTCTAACTTAGCTTGTAACTCTTTTCTAAAATCAGAATCCATTTCTTTAGCCAAATCAGCTTCCACACTTCCTGCACTTAACAGTTTTTGGTTGTAAATTTCTCTTGGATTTTGGTGCGTTGCAATAGCTTTATATAATAAAGGTTGCGTAAATCTTGGCTCGTCACCTTCGTTATGTCCATATTTTCTGTAACCTAACAAATCAATAAATACATCACTATTAAATTGTTGGCGGTATTCCATGGCTAATTTTACAGTATAAACCACAGCTTCTACATCATCAGCATTCACATGGAATACTGGGCATAAAGTAGTTTTAGCTACGTCAGTACAGTAAGTTGATGTTCTCGCATCAATATAATTAGTAGTAAATCCAATTTGGTTATTGGTTACTATATGAATACAACCACCAACTGAATATGCTTTTAAGCCTGCCATTTGAAGTACTTCGTAAACTACTCCTTGTCCTGCTACCGATGCATCTCCATGTATCAATATAGGAGCTACTTTTCCAATATCTCCACTATGGTTTTTATCTAATTTTGCTCTAGTTAAACCTTTTACTACAGGGTTAACAGTTTCTAAGTGCGATGGATTTGGCGATAAACTTAGTTTTACTTGTTTGTTTTTTCTAGTAGTTAAGTGTGATGAAAAACCTAAATGGTATTTTACATCACCCTCAAATATACCTTCGTCTTCAGCACTTTTGCCTTCAAACTCTTTAAAAATATCCTCGTACGATTTCCCTAAAATATTAGCCAATACATTTAAACGACCTCTATGTGCCATTCCTAACACAAACTCTTCTACACCAATTTCAGCCCCAAATTGAATAACTTCATCTAAAGCCGGTATCAATGTTTCAAGACCCTCTAATGAAAATCTTTTTTGACCAACAAACTTTGTATGAATAAAATTTTCAAATACTGTTGCTTGGTTCAATTTCGATAAAATATGTCTTTTATCCTCAAGGTCTAATTTAGGGGTATTTTTAGTACCCTCCATTTTACCTTGTAACCAAGTCAATTTCTCAGGATTTCTTATATAATCAAACTCTGCACCTATACTTTGGCAATAGGTAGCCTCTAAATGAGCTATTATCTCCTTTAACTTAGCTGCACCAATTCCAATTTCAACTCCTGCATTAAAAGTTTTGTCTAAATCACCAGCGTTTAAGCCAAAGTTTTCTATCGCTAAGTTAGGCGCATATTTTCTTCTTTCTCTAACAGGATTTGTTTTGGTAAATAAATGCCCACGCGAGCGGTAGCCTTTTATTAAGTTCAAAACATTTATTTCCTTCAATATATCTTCCGATAATTCAGCACTGCCGGTAGTGCCTACACTTTTACCATTGAATTTTTGTTGGCCCATTTCAAAGCCTTCAAAGAATTTTTGCCATCCAAAGTCCACCGATTCAGTATCAGCTAAGTATTGCTGGTAAATATTGTCAATTGCCGCTACATCAGCATTCGATATATAAGAAAATTTATCCATTTTAAAATATTCAGTATTGTTTGTTGCAAATATAACAATATAGCTAATAATGCATTTATACCTAATACTATTAAAAACTGATTTTAGGTATAAAATAAATATAGATTTTAGAATTTAAAATAAATAAATGGATTAAAGCCTGTGGCAAATAATTCTCCTAAACACAATAAAAATAAAAATAGGTATAAGACGTAAAAAAGTACGTTGATGTAAAGATTAGAACTAACTTTCTCAACAATGGAGTTTAACTTATTTTGAATTTCAACAGGCGATAAGCTGAAAATTAAGGTAATTATGAATAGTGCAATTAAGTGAGTTTTTAGTGATGATAAATAAGTCAAATCAAAATCACTAAAGGTGAACATTTTTTGTAAAAAAGTAATTGCTTCATGTAAGTTATCTGCCCTGAAAAATACCCATCCCGTTAACACCACTAAGAACGTGTATAATGAAGCTAAAATATTGTATTTTGAAATTATTTTATTTAAAAATAAACGTTCTATAATTAAAAATAAACCATGAAATGCTCCCCAAATAACAAAATTCCAACTTGCACCGTGCCAAAAACCTGAAAAAAGAAATACTAAAAATAGGTTAATATAAGTTCTGAAATTATTTACTTTATTTCCACCAAGAGGTATGTAAAGATAATCTTTCATCCAACTGCTTAACGTAATATGCCAACGTTTCCAAAATTCAGTGACACTTTTTGACGTGTATGGGAAATTGAAATTCTCAGGAATTTTAAATCCCATCATTTTGGCCAAACCTATTGCCATATCTGAATATCCAGAAAAATCTAAATAAATTTGAAATGTATAACATAATGCACCTACCCAAGTTTGTGTAAATGTTAATTCATGATAGTTTTTAAAAACCAAATCAGCTTGTAACCCTAATACATTGGCTAACAGGACCTTTTTACTTAAACCAATTATAAATCTGTTTAAGCCCAAATAGATATTGGTTTTATTAATAAAGCTAAACCTTTTTGTTAGTTGTTCTTGAATTTCTTTGTATCTAACTATTGGGCCTGCTATGGAGTGAGGGAATAGTGTTATAAAGAGTAAATAATCAATAAAAACTACCTGAGGTTTGCAGTCTTTTCTGTAAACATCAATTAAATAACTAATTTTTTGAAATGTTAAAAATGAAATACCAATGGGTAAAATTACTTTTTGCCAAGTAAAATTTTGCCCATCCAATAAGAATAAAATTGAATTTACATTTTTTAAAATAAAATTTGAATATTTAAAAAATACCAACAACGCTATGTTTGAAATAATGGAAACTGTTAGCCATATTTTGCGGGTTTTGTTATTAAAATTAAGGCTACAATAAAAATCGAAAGTACAGCTTACTAGTAAAATAGGTAAAAATGTTGGAGCACCCCAGCTATAAAAAAGTAAACTTGCGATAACAAGCCACGTATTTTTAAAATTATTTGGAATACAATAATAAACCAATAGAAATATTGGAATAAAAAAAAGAAGAAAAATGATACTACTAAAAACCATTGCCTAATGTTAGATAATTACCTAGAATATTGTTTTTTTTCAAACTGTATGGAATTTTATTATTAATTAATTCTTCAACTATCATTCCCATGGGCATTGAAATGTCGTCAATTAAAATTATTTGAGAAATTTTTTTGTTTAATAAAAACTTCATCGATAAAATCCTAGCTCTATTGGAGCCTCTAACATACATGAAACCTTTGTTGTTACAAATGTATTGGGTGGTTCCTGCATAATCGCCTCCCCATATTACTTCATATTTACATAAAAATGATTGATATGATTTGGTCTGTTCAATATAATTTGGATAGCTAAATTTTTTAAACTCAACAAATCCAAACGTTAATATTACCAATGAACTTACAATAACGACTGTTTTGATTATTTTATGTATTTTATTACTTACTTCAATTGTATTTAAAAAATATAAACAAATTCCTATTAAAATAAATAATGAAGCATAAGGGTAATAGTTCATGGTAATGTTTTTAAAAATATAAAATACATAATTAATGATTGCAAATGAAATGCAACTAAAGCACTGTAGTATAGTAATTTTAAGGATGTAGGTAAGATAAAAAAGTATTAAGCTAACTAATAAATGATAAACAAACCAAAGTTGTTCAAAGTTTATATAAATTCTTAAATTGTCAAATGGTTTATTGCCCATAGCAGTATCTATTTCTGAGTAAGTTGAAGAAAAAGGATTGTTAAAGAGTTTATAAGAGTATAACAAATAGGGAGAGATACTCACGATTAGCACTAATAAACTTATCAAACTAACTACAATAAATTTAACTGTATCTATTTTATTAGGCCACTTCATAAAGAAAATAATTGGTAATAAAATCAAAAGATTACCTAGTCTAAAGTTAGCCGATAATCCAATTAATGCAATTGATATTATTGGTTTAGTAGGAATAAAGTATCCAGCTATTGCTAAAATTCCAAATGTTAAAGCCAAGGAGTTTATCCTTGTATATTCAGTTCTTATAGGCGAAAACGGCAAGAACATTAATAATATCACTATTATAAATAATAAGTCTGCCCAATTAAAAGGTGTATTATTTTTGGTATAAATAAATAAAACGGATGAAAAAATAAGAATAGCAATGAGTGGAAATAAATAGCCTCTCACATTTATAGGAAACCAACTTAATACAAATGATGTGCCTGGGTTATACATATTAATAACCTCATATGTTTTATTTTTTAGGTAATATGACATAGGAGCGAGCAAAAAACCAAATTCCAATTCACTAAACTTTTCAAATCTTAAAGTATCAATCAATTGGTTAAAGTAAGGCTTTTCATAAGTATTGCTAAATGCGTTGTTTTCGCTAAATGCTTTCGCTAAGTTTAAATACCCAAATTCATCGCAGCCTTTAGGCACTTTATTTTGATAGTGACTAAAATTTAAACAAAAACCAATACAAATAGTAAGAAATATTAAGCTTATGGTTATTCTATTTTTCATTATTTCTCTTTGGTAAAAGTATAAAAGCTGTTCCAAACTTTTGGGTAACAAAAGGCTTAAAAGGTAAATTTAAATTGCTTAGTTCAGCTATAATTTCATTTGATTTTAAGGGAATATCATTTATTAAAAAAATTTGGGAATAACCTTTACTGTGTAAGTAATTGATTACAGTTTTTCTACATCTTGGGGTAGAAGCTGCAAATTTGAAAGCACTGTTTTCCCAAATAAAGTCCGATGCGCTTGGTATTAAATCGCCCCAAACTATATGAAAGGTATTTAGTTCATTGTAGGATTGTTTTGCTGTTATTATAGTTTGGTGGTCTTGATTTTTATATTTTAAAATTCCATCAGTAAAAACAAATAGTGCTAAAATTGCAGTGATTATTTGAGCCTTAAATGGTTTAATACTTTTGTTTATTAATGATAATAAAAATCCTAAAATAATAAAAATTGAACCATATGGATAATAGTTTATTTGCATTTTGTGGGTAATAAAAAATGCGTAATTGACTATTGGAAATAATAAAACGGCTAAAAAGGTTTTAGTAATAATTTTTTTTGATAACAGTAAGTACAATAGTATACCAATTAAAATAAGATGGTAAATAAAAAATTCACTATTAAAGTTAAAATAAAATTCTATGTTACTTCTGAAGTCAAAAGTACTTGAGGTGTCAATGCTAGAGTAGGTATTTAAAAATGGATTTCCTTTTAACCTATAAACATAAATTAAGTACGGACTTAAAGCTAAAAGTATAATTATTAAATATTTAAGTCCTGTTTTTATCCAATTTACTATATTAGTTAAAGTAATTTTTATTGGTAAATCTATAAATGCTATTATTGGTAAAAGTAATAATAGGTTTACAATCCGGAAGTTAGCAGAAATAGCAATTAATAAACAGCTTATCAAACTATTGTGCTTTAACATGATACCTGACGATAAAAGTAATCCAAACGTAAGGGCTAAAGAATTAATACGTGTAAGTTCAACCAAAAACACAGAAGTTAAAGTAATAAAAACAGTGAAGATGAATAATATTATTTGAGGCCACCCCCAAGCCGTTTTAGTTACTTTAAACAAAGTTATTAATGGAATAATCAGAAGTAAAAGTAGAGCAATCGGAGTAAAAAATAACTTCATACTATCTACAGGAAAAATACTAAGTATGTATGATGTGCCTGGAGCGTATTGGTTAAAAATTTGATTGCTATGAGGGCTTACATAATAGGAATGTGGTACTATCAGCCAATCAATTTCTTGTTCAGAATAGCCACTGTCTCTCAAGGTTTTTAGTAAATCGATTAAATAAGGCCTTGAAACATGATCTTTAAATTCTTTGTTATGATGCATAGCTTTAGCCAAATTCATATAACCAAATTCATCGCAGCCAATTGGAATATTTTCTTGGTTTTTATGGAATTTTAAGTAACTTCCTACACATATTGTAATGATGAGAAACGTATAAATTATAATATTTTTCAAGGTATTTTAAGGTTATTTAATTGAGTGAAAAAGCCATATGCAAAGTCTTTAAGACTTGGTGCAGTGGCCATTATAATTATAGCATCTCTTCCTTTTAAATCATTATAACTAATTTTATCGTTCCTATCGTTTATTTTTTCTCTATTGATGTCGTAAACTGATTTGTTATAGTACCACATTCGACTATTTGGTGAAAAACAATTTTGAACTATACCCAATTCATAAAAACTCCAAAAGTAACTATCAGAAACTATCAATAAATTAGGTTTATTCTCGATATTTAAATTTAAAACAGGATATGCCATCTTGGGCGATTTCCATTTCCATATTAAATTCAGCGAACCTAAAAGATCATCATCGGTATATTTAGCTTTTTCACTTAGTTCAATTTTTGAAGTACCCATTTTTATAAATCTTTTCTTGGTAGTAGTGTTTAAACTGCTTAATAATGAGTCTGCTGCTATACTTGCACCATATATACTCCAATGCGCTCCATATTTGGGAATTAGGGGGTATTTGCTATCATTTTTTAAGTTAATAAATAATTGGTCAAAATTTAAAGTAGTTATATTATTAGTTTTCAGCAAGGAGTCGAATAATTTTTGATTGGTTTTGATACCTGATTTTGAAGGATAAGGTATAAACTCACTATAGAAATTTGCCTTATTGGGTGCTATGCAAAAAATTATTGGAATGTTCAGTTTTTTCAGTTTTGCGCACCCATTTTCAATTAAAATCTTATTTTTTGCAAAAATGGAATCATGCAACAAATCAGTACCTTCTCTTGCAAAAATATAGTTTGGGTCAAAAAGATAGTTTTCTTTTCCTAAAGTGAGTATGGTATTAATATCGCCAAAAAGCGCATAATTAATTTGATTCCTTAATCGTACTAAATCTCCTCTAAATGCTGTGTTATCTTTTAAGTAATCATCGGTTTGCTGTTGATAGCTGCCGTTCAAAAATGTTTCCCAACTAAATTTAGGTTTTTCCTGAATGGTAAATGCCCCATCAAGTCCAATTAGTTTAAAAGGTTTGAAAATCATTTGAATAATTGGCATAAAGGCAACCAAACATCCTAAAATTAAAAAATATTTTATTTCATTATTTTGCCTCATTTATTGCAAATAAATAGGATTAACACAGAACTGCCAAAGCTAGCATTAAATTTATTTCCATATTAATATTTCAATTTTAATTATTACATAAATAAATTATTATTGTGCCTACTTCGAAATGGATATAAAATTAACAAGAGTAAGTATAATCACATTCACGTTTTTTGTTATCTCTTTATTTACATTGGTTAGGTTATCTAATGCAAATTACAACGCATCTTTTTTTATAGTAGCTGGCTCTGATTTTGTTGACTCCAATTTAACATTAACGCCTATTTTAGTTCAAAAAGGGCAGGGTTACGATGGGCAATTTTTTTATAAGTATGCAATTAACCCATTCAATTTTGACAAATTTAAATACGGGGTTGATGTTGATTTACCTAATTATAGAATGCAAAGAATAGGTTATCCTTTGTTTGTTTGGTTAATTTCTCTTGGCAACTCTGAGTTAGTGCCTTTTTCATTTATTATTACCAATGTTCTAGCTTTCATTGGAATTATATTTTTTTCAATAAAAATTGTAACACATTATAAAGTAAATTTAATATACAGTTTAATTCCTTTACTATTTTGTGGCTTGTATATGTCTTTAGCTCGCAATCTTTCCGAGGTTTTTGAATTATTTTGTTTTAGTGGCTGCATTTATTATTTCATTAAAAACAACCCAATTAAATTCTGTTTCTTTACTTCTTTAACCTTATTGACTAGGGAAACTTCCATTATTGCAATAGCACCATTAATTTTTTTCAGTACATTCAGTGTATTCAAAAACAAGGACAAACTCATAAATATTATATTTTATATAATTCCAATTGCAATAATGTTGAGTTGGAAAACGATTGTTCAAATAAATGTTCCCAATAGTGATTTTACTGGTGGGTATCATCATTTAGGCTTTCCATTTTATGGAATAATAAATGGCTTTATTTTGAATTGTAACTTTTCTTCAACCAAACATATTTTGGAGTTTTTGTTTTGGATTTTATACCTAATTTGGCATATTAGTTTTACTGTTATTATCGTAAAATTATTGGTTAAAAACTGTACTTTAAATGAAATCGTGCAAAATCCATTGGCTGTTATTTACTTTGTTTGGTTAATTTTTGCCATATTATTTACAGAAATAATATATGTTGACGATTGGGGCTTTATGCGAATTTTTAGTTTGTGGAATTTTGTTGGATTTATAATTTTAGTTCAGCAAAAGTATAAACTAAATAAACGTTTTGTTTTGTTTTCAGTTTTTTCAGTTTTTTTAACATTGGTTAGATTGTCTATAAGGGTATAATTAATGATTTTCAATTCTATTTCATACTTGGTATTTTTACCAATTGTACTTATTATTTATTACCTAATACCACCTAAATTTAGATGGTTTTGGCTTTTAATAGCTAGCTGTTACTTTTATATGTGGTTTGTTCCTATATATTTAGTTATTCTAGCTTCAACTATTGTAATTGATTACATTGCTGGTATTTGGATTGAAAATGCAGATGGAAAAAACAAGAAAAATTACTTGTATATTAGCTTAATAGCTAACATTGGTGTTCTTTGTGTATTCAAATATTACAACTTTTTTATTGATAATATTATACACTTAAATGGTATTTTAGGATTTAAAAATATTTCAATTCCTCATCTGAGCATTTTGCTTCCAATTGGATTGTCTTTTCACACTTTTCAGGCTATGAGTTACACCTTGGAGGTTTATAAAGGAAAGCAAAAAGCAATTAAGCATTTTGGTGTGTATTCGCTTTATGTTATGTTTTTCCCTCAATTAGTTGCAGGCCCTATTGAGCGACCACAAGCTTTGTTTCCTCAGTTTCATTTCAATTATAAATTGAATTGGGAAAATGTTTCTTCAGGATTCAGAATTATTTTATTAGGCTTATTTAAAAAAATTGTGATTGCCGACCATCTAAATCCAATGGTAGCGAATGTTTTTGATAACCCACAAAAGGCTTTTGGGGTATCTGTTTATTTGGGTTTTGTATTTTTTATACTTCAAGTTTATTGCGATTTTTCTGGATATTCAGATATGGCTAGAGGTTCGGCTAAGTTATTTGGAATAGAGTTAATGGAAAATTTTAAGCAACCATTTTTCGCAAATTCATTAACCACTTTTTGGGCTAAATGGCATATATCTTTAATGAACTGGTTTCGTGATTATATTATGTTTCCATTGGTAAAAAAAGGACATGCTTGGCAATTTGTATTTTTATTAGTGTTTATTTTAAGTGGTTTTTGGCATGGTGCCAGCTGGACCTTTGTACTTTGGGGGATTTTTAATGGTTTGATGGTTATTTATACAAAATCAACCCAAAAAATTAGAAAAGAAATAATTGAAAAAATAGGCCTAGCCAATGCCAAATCATTTAGAAATATTATTCAGTCTATTTGTGTTTTTCATATTTTTGCTTTTAGTGGTATCTTTTTTAGAGCTAAAAACATTAGCGATGCTTTTTTATTAATTAAAAACTTGTTTTCAGGTATTTCAGATAATTTTTTATCCATTATAAATAACAGTGATAATGCTCGTGAATCATTATTATACCTTGGTCAAAACCCAATAAGCTTTTATTTATTATTGCTATTCTTAGTTATATTATTTGTTTTTGATTGGTTAACAAATAAAATGTCAATTGACGACTTTTTTAATAAAATAAAAATAGAACTACGTTATTTGATTTATATAATTACCATATTTGTTATTATTTTAATGAGTAATGTTCCACAAACAGATTTTGTTTATTTTCAATTTTAACAATTATGCTAAAGAATAAATTAAAATACCTATTGGGAGCTTTTGTTGTAATTATTTTAATTGATCAAATTATTGGTAAGCTAGTGCCTTTTTATGCTCAAAAACAAAAAATTGACAAAAGACTAGAACTTTTAATTGACAATAAAATAAATAGTAAAATTATCATTTTAGGTTCTTCTAGGGCTTTAAATAATTATAACCCATGGGTAATAAAGAACATCACGGGTCAAACATGTTTTAACCTGGGCTACAGTGGTTCCAATATTTTATTTCATGAAACAATTTTAGATTTGATAATAAAAAGTAAAAATAAACCTAAAACCATTATTTACAATATTGATGATTTTGGAATTTTATACAATGTTGATGGTATAGAATTCCGGAAAGATGTTTTGTTTCCTTTTGTTGAAAACAATTTGGTTAACGAAGCCATAAATAATAATTTGAAAAAATCTAATTGGGCAACTTCAGTTTGTCAAACCTATAGGCATAATGTAAATTTTATTAATTCGATTCGGTACTTAATTTACGGACAGGAAAATTTTGATTATAAAACCAACAATATCGACTCCTTAGGAGCAAATTTATTGGTAAATAGAGAACTTGACTCTGTTCATGTGTTTGCTAATAAGAGAATATATCCTAAAGTATTACAAATAAATCCTGATTATCTGTCGGCATTTATAAGGATTCAGAATAAGTGTATAACCAATAAAATACAACTTATTTTATGTTATCCACCTTTGTTTTTTGCACCCAGCAAATTTTTAAAGTTTCAAGTTAATGCATTAAAAACAAGTAACGTGCCTGTTGTTATTGCCGATACTTTATTACAAAATGCTGACTATTTTTTCGATAATGATCATCTAAATAGCAAAGGTGCTAATCTGTATTCAACCATCATTTCAAAACAAGTTTTGCTTTTAAAAAAATAATTATGGTATTCAGTTCTTCATTTTTTCTTTTCTTTTTTTTACCAATTACATTGGTTTTAACTTTAGTTAGCCAATACTCCAAGTATAAAAATTTAGTATTACTAATTATCAGTATTTTATTCTATGTGTTTGGCGAAGGTGAACTTGTTATACTCATGTTTGGATCAATTACCTTAAACTATTTTTTAGGTAAATGGGTTGGCCAATCATCAACAAAAGTGGCCGTTACTGTTGGGGTTATTATTAACGTATTAATACTTATTATATTTAAATATACAGGCTTTATAATTGAAAATCTAAATGAAATTTTAAAATTATATAAAATAGCCCCTTTACCCAAAATTGAAATAAAGCTACCTGCTGGTATATCTTTTTATACTTTTCATAGTATTTCATATTTAATTGATGTTTACAGAAAAGATAATAAAGTTCAAAAATCTTATGTTGACATGGCTTTATATATTGCATTATTCCCACAGTTAATAGCAGGTCCTATTATAAGATATAAAGATATTGCAAATCAGTTTATTAAAAGAAAAATAAATGTCATCCGATTTCAAAATGGAATTGAGAGATTTATTGTTGGTTTGGCTAAAAAGGTAATAATTGCCAATACGATTGGTTTTACAGCCGATCTCATTTTTGATATTAATCCATCAGAAATTTCCCTTCCTTTGGCTTGGTTGGGAATTATTAGTTATTCTCTTCAATTGTATTTCGATTTTTCAGGTTATTCAGATATGGCAATTGGTTTAGCTAAAATGCTTGGTTTCGATTTTTTAGAAAATTTTAATTTCCCATATAAAGCTTCCTCTATTAAGGCGTTTTGGTCACGTTGGCATATTTCTCTATCTAATTGGTTTAGGGATTATTTATATATTCCTTTGGGCGGGAATAGGGTTTCACCTTTAAGAACTTATCTTAATTTAAGTATTGTTTTTTTCTTAACAGGATTATGGCATGGTGCAAGTTGGAATTTCATTATTTGGGGAGTAATTCATGGTTTTTTTCTAATAATGGAAAGATTATGGTTAGGCTCAATACTAACCAAAGCAAGGGTTTTAAAACATGTTTACACCCTTTTAGTAGTTATGTTGGCGTGGGTATTTTTTAGAATTGACGGATTGAGTAAAGCATTAAATTATATAAAAGCCCTATTTTTATATAAATCAAACTCATCCAATACCATTGATATGTATTTAAATTTTGAACTAGTATTAACTTTAGGTATTGCAATTCTGTTAAGTTTTAATGGCTTTAATTATTTTTATAAAAAAATACTATTAAATTTATTCAAAAAGTTCAAATACCATAAATTAATTAATTACCAATTATTTAAAAATATTAAAGCCATAGCATTAATAGTAATATTTGTTTACGCTTGTTTAAATGTTTTTTCAAGCTCTTACAATCCATTCATTTATTTTAGATTTTAACAATGAAAAAATTAAATTATATAGTTTTTTTTGCTTTTGCTGCTATCATCGGTTATTCATTTGCTCAAAATTTTGAAATCCATGTATTTCTTATTTTTTTATTTTCAACTTTATTGATTGGTGTAGTATCAATTTTGCTTTTTAGAAAAGTAAAATTGAAATTTATTCAACAGTTGTTTATTGGACTTTTTGTAACCATTATTTTTTTACCATTAATTGGAAAGAAGGAAACAACCAGTTTTGAGAAAAGAATATTGGCTCCTGAACCTAAGTTTAGGTTGGATTATATATGGGGATATTTTTTTGAAGCACAGAACTATTTTTCTGACCGTTTTGCTTACAGAAATTTAAGTGTGTTATATAATTCAAAGTTCAAATTCCGAGTATTTCAAATATCTTCAATTCCTGGTATTGTTCATTTAGGTCATGAAAATTGGCTGTTTCATGTACGTCCAAGATTAGTAAAAAATACAAGTACTTATTTTACCAATGATGAACTTTTTAGAGTTAAACAAAATTTGCAAATTATTACCCAGTGGTTCAATTTAAGAGGAATAAAATATTATTTTATGGTTGTTCCTATAAAACCACGAATCTATCCTGAAATGATGGGTTCGATGATGAAATATCAATTTAGAAACTCAAAATTAGATCAGCTATATAAATATTTAAAAGATGATAAAACGATAAGGTTTATTGATGTTAGAGATGAATTGATTGAGGGTAAAAAGATAAGACCAACTTATATCAAAACAGATACACATTGGAATCAGTTTGGCGCTTTTTTAGCATATCAAAAAATCATGAAATTCTTGAAAAAGGATTTTCCAGGTTTAAAAATAGATGATTATTCAGAATACAGAATTGATAGTATGGAAACAAATGGAGGGGACTTACAAACAATGATGGGGTTTGACGATGAAGTTTATTTCACACATTACGAATTTATCAATAAAACCGCTCCCCAAGCAATTATTATTGACTCATCAAAGTTAAATAATCCTTCTCACATAAACTCAATAAGAAAAATGCCAAAACCAATTAATGCCATAGATTTATTTGTTGTTAGAGACAGCTATACGGAGTTCCTGAAAATTTTTTTAACGCCTAGTTTTGATAAAACATTTTATGCATGGACCCCAACTGTCCCTGTTTCGAGAGTTATTGAGCAAAAGTCAAATATTATTTTACATGAAATGCTAGAGGATTTTATTACTCACAATTTGGAATTGCCAATCGAAATTAAGACCGATACAACTTTTTTGAAAACATATTTTCCTAGTTACAAGAATTTAGAAAATTAATTAGTCCTTGATGTTAAGTCTGAAATCTGTATAGATTTTTGTTAAGTGTGGATTATAGCATGGATCGTGGTCAATGTATTTTTTCCATTTTTTTTCAAAAAACTTCAAATCATTCAAATGTTGTTTGTATGATTTTCTATCTCTGTGTGGATGTCCCCTTGAAATAGATTCATAATGATATAATTGTACATTTGGCAGGTAAACATTGTCGTAACCAGCATCCTTTAATTTTAAACAAAAATCAATATCATTAAACTCTACAGCAAGACTTTCTTCAAAACCATTAACTTCATCATAGACATTTTTTCTCACCATTAAGCAGGCTGCAGTTAATGCTGAATAATTATTTACACATTTTAAATAATTAAAATAACCTCGTTCATTTTTATCTAATCCAACAAAAGTGTGTCCAGCTATGCCCCCTAAACCTATTATTACACCTGCATGTTGAATAGTATTATTTGGATAAATTAGCTTTGATCCTACTGCTCCAATTCTTTCAAATTGACAGTAACTAATCATATTTTTCATAAAATCAGGTTCTATTACTTCCACATCATTATTCAACAAAAGAAGGTATTTACCCGTAGCAATTTTTGAAGCACTATTCATTAATCTTGAAAAATTAAATGAACCATTATCATCAATACATTTAAATTTTAATGGCTCTTTTTGTTCCCAAGTTTTAACCCAATTAAAGAAGGCTGGTTCATTGCTATTATTATTAACAAGAATAATCTCAAAATTTTTATAAGTTGATAAATCAAATATAGATTTAATTGCTACCTCGCATAGCTCATGTTTATTTTTAGTTGGAATTATTATACTAACTTTATCATTTTGATTATTAATTATACTATGATTTATTGTATAAAACCCTAATGAATTTTCGTCAGCAATAATTTCTCCTTTTAAATTTCTTCTTATCAAAGTTTCTTCAAGCGCCTTAACACCAGCTTCTGATACATATGGCTTAGCATCATTATTGCTTGATGTAGAGTTTTGGTGCATACGCCAATGATAAAGTACTTTGGGTATGTGGTAAATGTCTTTGGCTATTTCTGTTGTTCGCAGTAATAAATCAAAATCTTGAGCTCCTTCAAAACCTTCTCTTAATCCTCCTACCTTTTTTATAAGACTTTTTTTAATTACAGTAAAATGGTTAATGTAATTTCGAGCCAAAAAACTGTCAGGGCACCAGTCTGGTTTAAAATAGGGGTCCACATGTTCGCCTTGTTCATTTATTTTATCCTCGTCAGAATAAATTATTTCGTAGTTAATGTTTTTATTCAAAGCAAAAACAATTTCATACAAAGCGTCTTCCGAAATTTGATCGTCATGGTCTAAAAAAGCTATATAATCTCCAGTTGCTAAGTTTATGGCAGAGTTTGTACAGGCAGAAATATGCCCATTTTCTGTTCTAAACATTACTTTGATATTGTTATTGCTTTCTGCAAATTTTTTCAACGTATTTTTTACTTCAATTTGGGTTGAGTTATCATCAGCAATGCATAGTTCCCAATTCGGATATAGTTGATTAATAACAGACTGAATTGCATTTTCCAAATAAACTGTGTCTGAGTTATAAGTAGGCATTACAATACTAATTTTAGGTAAAAATGCAAAATTGGCAATGTTTCCTTTAATATTTTTTATATCATTAGCTTTTAGCCTGTTTAAATGACGCCAAAATTCATAATCGTTTTTAAACTTAGGCTTGTATCCTATTAATTTCCTGAAAATATACCTAATAACTTTATAAGCAAAGTTTAAGGTTTGTTTTTGACCTTTGGTTGATGTTATAAAAATATAAAATCTAAAAAAAGTAAGGCTATTACTTGCTTTTAATTGTTGGTATTGTTTTTTAAAATGTTCTTTTTTAGCGTTATATTCTTTTAACATTATTGGTATTTTCTATTAGGTAAACAGTTTAATATTAATGATTAGATCTTTTTATTAGTTCAATAATTTATAGAACTATTTATTACTTAATTTTTTTTCGTAATAATCACATATTTCATTTACCGCACCAATTTTTTCTACTTTACCATTTTCAATATATGCAGCTCTTGTACAAATATTTTTAATTTCGTCAAAATGATGTGAAACGTATATTATAGTACAACCAGCTTTTTTTATTTCTTCAATTCTATTAGCACATTTCTGTCTAAAGCCCATATCTCCCACCGCTAATGCCTCATCAATAATTAATATTTCAGGGTCTGTGGCTACAGCTATAGAAAATGCCAGTCTTGCCATCATTCCTGATGAATAACGTTTGACTTGCATCTCCATTTCATATTCATTTAGTTCTGAAAAATCTATAATGGTTTGAATAGAATTTTTAAGTTCTTTTTTCGAAAACCCCATTAAAGTAGCCACTAATTTTATGTTTTCATAACCCGATAACTCAGGCTCTAAGCCAACACCAAGTGCCATTAAAGGAGCCACTCTTCCATTAACAGTTAAGGTTCCTTCGTCAGGTGTCATTATTCCTGCAATTGCTCGTAAAAATGTACTTTTACCACAACCGTTTCTGCCCATTATTCCAAAGCTTTCTCCTTTATAAATGGTCAAATCCAAGTTTTTTAATACATTTTTTTTCTCAAATGGACTTTTAACGCCCATAGTTATTACAAAATCTTTAAAATTATTTATACCATGTTTTTGAATTAAAAAACTAACAGATAAATTTTTTGCTTGAATGGCGATATTTTGCATGGCTACTTTTTAAAATTGAGATACAAACCCTTTTTTTAATTTATTAAAAATATAAAAACCTATTAATAATGGAACTATTCCCAATAATGTAATTAATAGTACACTAGTAAGTGAGGGTATTCGGTTGTAGTACAACACATCGCGTAATGCACCAATAAAGTGGTAAAGAGGATTTAACTTAATTATCCAAATTAGTTTTTCTGGAATTAAATCTGAGGTATATGCAATTGGTGATGAGTAAAATATAGCTGGCATAAATGAAGTCCAAGCTAATTGCATATCTCTAAAATATACGTTTAATGAACTTAAAATAAGTGATATACCAAGGGTAAAGGCAGTAAATAATAATAATATTGGAATAAATAATAAGGTTTCTGGCCCTATCTTTAAGCCAAATATAAACATCAATGCGGTAAAGGGTATCAATGTTAATCCCAGGTTAATCAATGAGGCTTGCTGAGCTGCAATTGGAAAAGCTATTACAGGAACATTTATAGATTTTAAAATACCTGAATTATTTATGATTGACTCAATTATTTGAATAGTACTTGTTGAAAAAAATATCCAAAATACCAATCCAGTAAGAGCAAATAGGGGATACCTATCAATGTTAGGAAATGCTTTGCTAAATACAACAGAGAATATGGTGAGGTAAATTATAGGGTTCATCATACTCCATAAAAATCCAAATATCGAGTTTTTATATCTTAGTTTAATGGTTTTGAGAGCTAAGGTATTAACTAGTCCCAAGAACTTGTAGGTAGAATCAAATTTTGTCAAAATTTTGTTATTTTACATTTCGAAATTAATGTATATATTCTAATTAATTTTATGATTATTTTTTTACCAAACTTATAAGTGTTGAAAATATTATTTGAACATCGAATGTAAATGACCAGTTTTTAATATAAAACAGGTCGAATTTAACTCGGTTTAGCAATAATTTTTTATCGGATATCTCTCCTCTATAGCCTTTTGCTTGAGCTAATCCAGTAATTCCTGGCTTAATATGATGCCTTAGCATAAAATTGTCAATTTCATTAGTAAAATCTTTAGTGTGTTTAATCATATGTGGTCTTGGGCCTACCACAGACATTTCACCTTTTAGTGAATTGTAAAATTGAGGTAATTCATCTAAACTTGTTTGTCGTAAAAACTTTCCAATATTGGTAATACGTTCATCCCCTTTTATAGCCTGGTGTGTATCGCTTTTCTTATTAACTTTCATAGACCGAAGTTTATAACACCAAAATGGTTTATTATCTCTGCCAGTGCGTTGTTGTTTAAAAAAAACAGGTCCTTTCGAATCTAATTTGATTAATGTAGCCAAAATTGGTATTAACCACCATAATACTAAAACAATAACAATTAATGAAAATACTATATCGAAAATGCGTTTAATAAGTTGTTTATCCCATTCATCTAAAGGAGTAGTTAATACTTTAATAACGGGTAATTCACCATAATTATCTAGTTCAATTCCTCCAAAAGCAATTCCATTAAAATCGGCTATTAAACGTACTTTTATCAAATTAACATCAGCAAAATTCATTAATGTAGTTAATAAATCGTTTTTAGAGTTTGATAAAGAATAAAATATTTCATGAATATCATGCTTTTTAGTATTTTGAATCAAAATCTGCTCAAAATTCTCATTATTTATGGAGTCTATTTCAAACGTTACTTTAACATGATATCCGTACTCTGGATGGGATTGAAAATGTTTTTTAAAATAATTTATTTTAGATTTATTGGCTATAATAATCAGGTTTCTATAATTAAATCCATTTCTACGAGCCCATTTAATTGCTATAAAAAATAGGGTTTGGTGTAAAATAAATAAAATTGAAAAAAGTAAATAAAAGTATAATAAAAAACTTCGCGAATACAACCGCTCTTGCTGAAATACATAAAAAGCAAAAGTAAGCAATAGGTGAATTATTATTAAAGTAATTGTTGATTTTAGTACTTTTAAATAAGATGATGTTCTTGATACCTTATAAGGTCTTATTAATGCAATAGCAAAAATCCATGCAAGGTTTATGTAAAAAAATAGGGCAACAAATGGATGCTGAAACCCATTATGTTTAAAATAATATATTGCAGTATAGCAAGAATTAAGCAATAATATCTCGCTCGAAATACTGAAAAATTTAATGTAACGTGAGTATCGAGTCAATTTATTTTGTGAAATTAGGTTTGTTTTGTAATCCTAAAAAGCTCATAAATAAAGCAAACGGAATTACCCCATTCTGTCTATTAAGGATGTTTTCAGTTAACATACAAATTAAAAAAAATAATATTAATCCAATTATCAAATAATTATTTTCTTCATTGTGGAAATTAATAATAATTCTCCCAAAGAATAATATCAATAATATGGGTGCTAAAATACCCATCGCAGCCCAATAGTCGAGTATTTGATTGTGAGTATTGTAGTTCTGTCTTTCATATACTTCTTTGGAAATTCCAAAGTAACATTCGTTTAATTTCGTTTGCAATTTACCTGGGCCAACACCTAAAACCCAATTGTTTTTAATAATTTCAAAACTACATTTATAAATACCTGCTCTAATATTCAAAGAGTTTTGATTGTCAACATTAGGTGTATTGGTATTATTTAAGTTCACCTCCTTAAATCTGCTATTTATGGAAGGTACTAATATTACTAAGCTTGTTACAATAATTATAGCTAAAGCATGAAAGAGGTAAACTTTCTTGTTTTTTCTGTTGTGTATTGTATAAATACCTATTGCTATTAATAAAGTTGCAATCAACGGTGTTCTAGCGGCTAAAATTAATTGTAATCCAAATATCAATACCAAAATAACAATATAGAATAAAAGAGAGTTTTTATTGCTTATTTTTTGAATGATAATGAGATTAAAAATATAGAGAAAGCTAATACCTAAAAACATACTTGCATAAGTTGGATGAATTTTGGTGAAATTTTCAAAATTGCTTCTCAATAAATGCGAGAAAGAGGGATCATTAAACATTTCACGATAAGACTGCCAAAATTTATTTATCCCAACGTTTACATTTAGTAATGCCATTGTATTAGTTAGTCCCCAAACAGAAACTAAAATTGAACAGCCAGTCCATATTTTAAACAATAAATCAAATTTATTTTTATTCAATGGAAGTAAAAAGAATATAATTGGAAAAACTCCCAAACTCAATGATTTCTCCAAGTAAAAATGTGCTTCTTTAGATTGGTCTATAATTAAACAATGAATCAATATATAAATAAAGGGTAAAAGAAAAAATGATAGGTCAATAAGACTATTTTTATTCCATTTTTTATAGTAATTGTTCCCAAATAGTAAGCTAAATATAAAAAGAACAATTACTGTTCCATTGGCAATTTTCATATTTAACATTGGAAAACAAGCCAAAAAGCACAAGATAAAAATATGTATTTTATCCTTATCTATTTTTAACATAACGGTCTATTATTACTTTTAAATCTTTATGGAATTTGTCTTTGCTAAACTTGCTTACGTTTGCTTCAAAATCTGTTTTATTAAAAACTTTAAATTGATTGCTTGAAATAGCGTTTTTTAAACTACTGTAGTTTTGTTCCGAAAAAAACACACCTGTTTTATTATTAACTACTGTTTCCAGGTAACCACCTTTTTCTAAAGCAATTACTGGGGTTAAACAACTTTGTGATTCAATACTTGTTATTCCAAAGTCCTCATTTGCAGCCAAGACAAACCATTTAGCTTTTTGGGTAAATTTAATAAGTTCGTTTTGATTCAAATATCCTACGAACTTAATATTATTATTAGCTATTTTTTTTAATGCGCTCAATTCCGGGCCATCTCCAGCTATAATTAACTCTAAATCAGGAAGTTCATTGAAAGCTTTTATCATTAAATCTATTCGCTTATATTTTACTAATCTGGCTGAAGTAAAATAATAATTTTCTTTGTTTTCATTAGGTATAAACTTTTCTGTACTCACAGGAGGATATAATACAATCGAATTTTTTTTATAAATCCTATTAATCCTTTCTGATACATTTTTAGAATTGGCAAGGAATAAGTCAACCCTATTTACAGTTCTTAAATCCCATCTTCTAATATATGCTAAAATTAACTTTGCAAGCCACCTTTTAAATCCAACAAACCCCTCTAAATACTCTTCTTCCAAATCCCATGCATACCTTATTGGTGAATGGCAATAACAAATATGGATTTGATTCTTATTTGCCTTTTTAATACCCTTTGCTACAGCGTATGATGAAGATATTATTAAATCATAACCAGTAAAATCAAAACGCTCAATGGCAATCGGAAAAAGTGCTAAATAGTTCCTGTAGTTATTTTTTGCATTGGGTAAATATTGAATAAAAGAAGTTTTTGTTTTCCTATCTCCTAAAATTTCTATTCTATCCTTTTCACTTAAAAAATCTATTAGTGAAAAAACATCTACTTCCTCAAAATGATTGATAATTTCTTTTAACACTTTTTCAGCGCCACCATTAACTACTAGCCAATCTTGGACAACTGCAACCCTCATCTTTCAATAAAATTTAAAATTTCTAATGCCCTATTTTTACCTTGAAATTTTTCAAAAATATGATTTCCTCTAATTTTTTTAATTTCCACCTCTTCTTTATCATTTTCAACTTGGTAAAGAATATTTGCTAATTTCTGCTCATTTTGGGTGTCGAAATAATATGCCGAATCACTGAAAATTTCTTTAAAAACACCAATATCACTTAATATTATAGTACAATCTAATGCCAGGGCTTCAAGATTAGGGATTCCAAAACCTTCATAATACGAAGGATTTAAGAAAGCCTTTGCGTTAGTATATAGCCATTTTAATTGTGATTCAGTTACGTAGCTTAATCTAATAATATTATTTCCTTCAATTTTATTATCATAATTATTATTAAAAGATTTGTGTTTTCCTCCAACTATCACAAGAGTTCTGGTTTTATGCTTAATAAAAAATGAGGCAATTTTCTCCAAATTCTTTCTCGGGTTTTCAGTTCCAACCATCAAATAAAATGTTTTAGGTATTAAATAATCAAAACCTTCATTACTTGCAGCTGCTCCTAACAACCCTTTACTAACTTTGTTATACAAAACCAATATTTTCTCGGGACTAACTTTATAATGTAAAGTAATTTCCTTTTTTATAGTTTCCGATACTGTAAAAATTTTAAAACAACTGTTAACCAACAATGGAATAATTATATTATAAAATTTACTAAACCAATAGTTAAACCATTTTGGATTAATTTTATATGCTAAATCGTGAATAGTTACACATTGTCTTCTGATAATCAATGGTGCAGTATTACACAAATTAAGTAATAAACCATTTTTCACCCTCAACATAAATATTGCGAGGTCAAACTGCTCCCATAAATGACTTTCAAATTTTCCGATTTTTTTTATGCAATAATCAAAAGAGTTATCTAACAAAGGTGCTTTTGTTGGAACTAAAATAGTTATCTTGTGTTTACCTATTGCTAACAATTCGGTACAAATTTCCTTGGCAAATTGTTGAACACCCGACATTTGCTGAGTAAGAAATCTTCCGTTTATAAATATCTCCAATTGTGCTTTAATATACTAATTACACTTAATTATAAAATTGAGCTACAATTATAACTTAATTTTTTTATCTAATCGTTTACTTTTAATATATTTTTATAATGTTAGTAGCAACAGTAAATTTTATGAAAATATTGTTTATCAAGTATTCAATTACTTATTCAGTTATAAAGGAATAAAATAAGGAGTAAATTTTCTTTAGGAGTTGATCCAGCATCAGCACTAGTTTTTCCGTTTCACTTCAAAAGCTAGTTGCCTCTATTTGGGCTATTTTTATTAAAATGGTAATAATTAGTATATAAATAATACATACATAACATAAGTACAACACGGTTCAATAGATATGAAACCAAGTAAAATATATCCAATTTACAGGTTAAAATAAAAAATAAGTACTTGAAAATAAGGTATAATGGGGGAATGATAAATAAATAAGTTGCAAAGAACCAAAAAGTAGATACATTTGCACCCCCTTGAAAGCGGGAAAGTT
>JAIXWW010000010.1 GCA_027491085.1 Bacteroidota bacterium | reverse complement strand
GGAATCACAGAAGAGTCTAATTTTATAGATTTGAGTACAAATGGTCCAACCCAATGGGAATGGACAATAGATCCACCATGTATCAGCTGTGTAGTAGATCCAGCTAATGGTATAGCAAATTATTTTGTAAAAGGAACAGGCCAACCGGGCTCTGATGTAGCCAACCCACGTTTAGCAGCTTTTGATGCAGGTATCTTTAAAGTATGTTTACGTGTATTTAACTTACGTGGAACCGATTCGATATGTAAATCAGATTATGTAAAAGTACTTCAAGGAAATTATATGTGTTCAGGTTCAGGCAGTTCAGTAACAAGTTTAAATGAAGGATTTGTATATGGCATAAGTGGTCCATATCAAACCTATGCAAGAAACAGTTGGCCAGCAAATTGCCCAGGGTTTACCATAAGCCCATGTGCAGATTCAGTAATATTATATGTAGATAGAATAAAAATGTGGCCAACCGATAGTATAGAAATATTTAACGGAACCTCAGCAAGCGCTCCACGTTTAGCAGCAATAGGAGCAGGACCAACAGGTCAAGCGCCATTAACAGCTGCACAAGCTACCATTCGTGGAGGTAGTAATGTATTCTTCAGATACAAACCAGGAACAGCAGCGTTACCAGCTAATTACGATTCAGCTTCATTTAGTATAAGATGGCAAGCTAAAGCAGCCTCTTATCCAAAACCAACAGCAGCATTTGAAGTACCTGATACCGTTTACTCAAACCAATTGGTTTCTTATAATTCAAAATCAACAGGTACTTTGATGAAATATAGTTGGGATACAGATGGAAACAATGTTTTTGATTCAATTACAGCCAACCCAAGACGTACATTCTTGATTACCTCACCATTTTTAAGGAAGATATGTTTAGCGGTATATAATTGTGTAGGTAGCGATACTGTATGCAAACAAGTAGCATTTTTACCAGTAAATCGTCCACCAGTTGCACGCTTTAGCGCAGACAAAGTAATCGGATTTAACACAGATACTTTTAGAATGAAAGACCAAACAACCAATGGTGTATTATCATGGCGTTGGACATTTATTCCAAATGCAGTTCAGTATTTAAATGGAACAACTTCAACAAGCCAAAATCCTGAAGTACGTTTAACTAGCCCTGTAAATTATACAGTTCGTTTAACATCAACAAATGCTTTTGGAGTAGATTCAATTACCAAAACAGCGTTTATACAAGTAAATGCTTACCAAACACCAGGAGCAGGAGCCACTTTTTCAACAGTAGCAGACAACACAATGGGAATAAGCAGGGTAAGATTTGCGGGAATAGATAGTAACTTTACACAACCAACCGGTCCAACATTCCAATTCATCAATACCAAAACCCAAGTAGGTAATGTATTAAGAGGAGGTAAATATGCAATAGTAATAGATAGACCTCGTCCAGGCGAAGCTTTAGACTATAAAGTATGGATAGACTTTAACTTAAATGCAAACTTTGAAACCAATGAATTGGTATTAAACAAAATCAATAATGGCAATGCACAAATAACTGATACCGTATTGATAGACGCAAACCAAATATATGGTAATACTAGGATGCGTGTAGGTTTAGATTTGGCTAATTCAACCCAATTTAATTCAGTATATTCAGTAGTTGGTATGTTTAAAGACTTTAATATTTCGATAGTACGCGATTTAGTAAAACCAGTAATAACTTTAAATGGCCCATCGATATTAAGAACAGAAATAAACAAACCATTTATAGACCCAAGTGTAACAGCAAGCGATAATATAGAAGGCAATATAAGTAGTAGAGTACAAACAGTATCGACAGTAAATTTAGCTAACATAGGCGTATACACAGTAAAATACTATGTATTAGATTATTCAGGCAATGTTTCAGATACATTGATACGAACAGTAATAGTAGAATTGAACAGTACAGGTCCAACCATCACATTAAAAGGTGGTTCAACTATAAGTATAGATCCTAAACAACCATTTGTAGACCAAGGAGCAATAGCGTTGGATAATGTAGGAAATGATATATCACAAAATATCATAACAACCACCAACTTAAATGAAAATGTGATAGGTACTTACACAAAGAGATACTCAATTACAGATGCGTTTAACTTTACCAAATATGTAGAAAGAACCATAATAGTAAAAGATACCACACGCCCAGTAATTACTCCAAAACAAAATCCATACTTACATCAAGTAGGCACATTGTTTCAGCCATTACAAGCTATAGAAGTATCAGATAACTATAATTTAAAAAATGAGTTAAATGCAACTTTTGTGGGACAAGTAAACGAGAACTTATTAGGAACTTATTTTGTGGTGTATGATTTAAAAGATCAGTCAAACAACAGTGCTAATCAGGTTAGATTACAAGTAAATGTAACCGATAAAATCAATCCAACAATCACAGTAGGAACCAATCCGTTATTTGTAGAAGTAAATGAAACATTTGCAGAAAATGATATCATAGTAGGTGATAATTACTGGCCGGTAAGCACATTATTTAGAAGTCAAGTAAGTAATGTACGTATAGATTCATTAGGCACATATGAAATAGTATATACAGTAACAGACGGCTCAGGAAATTCAGCAACAGTAACACGTACCGTAATTGTACGCGATACCAAAGCACCAACGATTAAATTAATCGGAAGTTCAACAGTGAACTTAGAAAGATTTAAGGTATATCAAGATGCAGGTGTATTGTTATTTGATAATTACTATTCAGATGCAAAAATGCGTCCATACTTAACCATCACAAGTAATTTACCTATTAATAATAATGGTGAGTACTTTG
>JAIXWW010000003.1 GCA_027491085.1 Bacteroidota bacterium | reverse complement strand
CAATTATGCGCCACATGATGAACTTAGAATCGGTAGTAACTTACGAAGGAACGCACGATATTCATTTATTGATTACCGGATTAGATATTACTGGCGAAAATGCTTTTGCATAACTAGTACTTGTAACAAACAAAAAAAGTCGAAGGGTTAACTTTCGACTTTTTTTATGTATACTATTTTGATTTTAATAAATGAGAGAAGTATTTTGTTCATTATTAAAATTTATTTCAATTAAGGTTTTTGTGCAATGCATAGCATTTATTATATTTGCCATCCTAAATAATGAATGCAACATTTGAAACTCAGCTAAATGCTTTAAAAGCCGATATTGATTTTTTTAGCGAATCGATAAAAGAAGTGGCAATCGAAATGGTTAAAGAAAAATTTACTCAGTTTCCAATTTTTATTGCATCGGAACATGAGGTGAAAATTGGAGAACTTATTTTGGCTCGTGCCGATTTTGCTCGCGATAACGATATTTATGCCTCAACCATGGAAGAAATGGTGGAGCGCAAAGTAATTGATAAAACTAAACAAGAAGATTTTAAACAAAACTATAAGAGCTATAAAACCCATTGTTGTGTGCTTTGGCTTACACCCACCTCGGCTCAGTTTGTTTATATTCCCTATAAAAAAGCAGAAAAATTTTAGCTAATGACTAATTACCCTAAAGTTTCTGTAGTAATTATTCATTGGAATAAGGTAGAATATTTACAAAAATTTTTGCCTTCGGTTGTGGCAAGTAACTATCCAAACCTGGAAATTGTGCTTGCTGATAATCATTCGAGCGATGATTCTGTAAATTTTATTACCGAAAATTATCCGCAAATAAAAATAGTACAAAATGGTTATAATTATGGTTATGCTGGTGGTTATAATCAGGCACTTAAACATGTAGAAGCCGATTATTATGTATTATTAAACAACGATATAGAAGTGGGCGAGAACTGGATTATGCCGGTTATAGAAGCCATGGAGGCCGATACAACTGTGGCCGCAGCACAACCTAAAATGTTGCAATATACCAACCGTAATTTTTTTGAATATGCTGGTGCCTCAGGCGGACACATGGATAAATTTGGTTATGTGTTTTGCCGCGGGAGGTTATTTGAAAAGTGTGAAGAAGACAAGCTTCAATACCAAAATATTGAGGAAATTTTTTGGGCAACAGGTGCGTGTTTATTTATTAAAGCCAAAGCATTTCATGAAGCCGAAGGTTTTGATGCCAACTTTTTTGCTCATATGGAAGAAGTAGATTTGTGTTGGAGGCTACAATTGCTTGGCTATAAAATAATAAGTGTTCCAGAAAGTTATGTGTTTCATTTAGGTGGTGGTACTTTGAGTAAATTAAGTGATAAAAAAACGTATTTAAATTTTAGAAATTCGCTGATAATGATGCTTAAGAACTTACCAACTGCACAAGCATTTTGGCTAATTCCATTCAGGCATATGCTTGATTTATTAAGTTCTGTTTTTTTTCTGATAAACGGATTCCCTAAGCATAGTTTGGCAATTCATAAAGCTCATTATCATTTTGCCAAACATTTTTTTACTTGGTTAAAATTGCGCAAAAGGGTGCAAGCCACCATCAAAAACAAAAATCTAACTGGAATTTATAACAAAAGCGTGGTTTGGAAGCATTTTGTGGAACAAAAACAATTTTACAGCGAGCTATAATTGCTAGTATATTGTAAACTAAAAACTAAAATGTATTTTCGCACCGCAAATTTGGTTGAGAAATGAGAAATGAGATTTAAGAAGAATATTAAGAACAAAAGATGAATAGCCTTTGGCTTTAGCCAATGGAGAAAAGTTAAATAAAAAATAAAAAACAATAAGTTATGGCAAATACAGGCGATTTATTTAAAGGTTGTTATATAAAATACGAAGGCGAATTATGCCAAGTAATGGAATACCAACACCGCACACCAGGTAATTTACGCGCATTTTACCAAGTGGTATTGCGCAATGTAAAAAGTGGAAAACAAATTGAACAACGTTTACGTGCTGGTGAAAGTGTAGAAATGTTAAGAGTTGAACACCATGAAATGCAATATTTGTACAAAGATGGTACAAGCTTAGTATTAATGGATCCTGTAACCTTCGAACAAATTTATGTTGAAGAAAGTATGGTTGGGAATACAGCTAAGTTTTTAAAAGAAGAAATGATTTTAAAAGTAGCTTTAGAAAGTGATTCGGTTATAGGAGTTGAACCACCTAACTTTGGTATTTACGAAATTACCTACACTGAACCTGGTGTTAAAGGCGATACAGCAACCAATACTTTAAAGCCTGCTACGCTTGATACTGGGGCAATAGTTATGGTTCCTTTATTTGTAAATGAAGGCGAAAAAATTAAAGTTGATTTACGAACAGAATCATATTCTGAAAGAGTAAAGTAATTAGTATATTTTTGTAAAAAAGCATCTTTCCCCAAAAAGATGCTTTTTTTGTTTTAACCAACTATTGCTTGTAAATTAAATACTTGAGGCCAATACTTATATCGCCTAATTTAAAAGCTGGAGTTAATGCACCTGCTAAATTAAACCCAAAATTACTATTTTCTATCTTGCGAAAATTACCCAAATAGGTATCTGAATTTTTAGTATAATTTAAATTTGCAGTAAATACATTGATTTGACTAAACAATAAAAAATGTTTGTTTAAAACATAATAGGTTCCCAAATTTCCTGATATTGCTAATTGATAATAATACCCATCCGACTGTCCCTCTAAAACAAAGGCTGAATCGTTTGAACTATAATAATAACTACTTTTTGATGAACTATATAAAGGATTATAACTTACTAAACTCTTAATACTATAACTGATTCCCCAATTGCTTTTTATTGATATAAAATTAAGTTTTTCTGCAAATGCAGTATATCTATAATTATGATTTGTACTAATTGAATTGATAGTTCTACTTGTGTCGGAAAACATTCTATTGGATTCAGAATATATATACGTGTAACCTATTCCAAACATCCAAACACTGTTTTCTTTTTTAAACTTTCCATAGCCTAACTCTATACCGAAGCCATAATTATTTTCTTCGTTATTAATTTTAGTAAAAGGACTTACAAAATCTTCTGAATTATTTTTAGAACTGCCAAAATCAAAATTTATATTACCACTTAAAATTTGTGAACCTTTACCAAACTGGGCTTGACAAAGGCTTACATTTATTAAAGTAAATGTTATTAACGCATAAAATTTCATGGTGTAGTGGTATTAAAATAGTAAGACAAGCCAATTTGGAAGGCATTTAAATTATACAATGGATTTAATCTTAAAGAAAATGCTTGAGAATTTTGATCCATATTTCCATCAGAACTTTTAAGAGAAAAAGTACTGGTTTTATAGGTTAAAATGGAATACTTTAAATTTAAATTTAAACCTTTATAGAGCATAATATAAAATCCTAAATTGTTTTCTAAAACAATATCGCTAGAAGCTATTTCCTTCTTACTAAAGGTGCTGTAACTCCAGCGTATTTGATTGCTAAATCCTATTTTTGAATTGATTGGAAAATAATATCTAATAAAAGCATAATAGCTCAATTTATCAGAGTCTATGCTTTTAATATTTGAAATAATGTTTGTACTTGAAGTACCCAATCCAAATTCGATTTTAGGCGATAAAAACAAACTTGCACTTAACCCCAAATTTATATTGCCAAAATAATCGTATTCAAATCTATTATAATTAATATTAGTATTTGCTCCCACACCAAAAGTGCCCAATTTAAACTGAGCATTTGCAGCAAGCTGAGTTAATAAAAATAATATGCAAAATGCCTTTTTCAATCATTTGCAATATAAAATTATTTCAAACAAAAAACGTCCACTCATATTCATATTTGGACGTTTTAATTTTATTACTTCTTGTAATTTATTTTAAACTGAATTCCTGCGCTGCTCCAAGTGCCAGGCATAGGTGCATAACCTGCTTCTAAATATTTTTTATTTAAAATATTGCTTACATCCACAAAAGCAGTTAAGGCTTTATAGCTCCAATTTAATCGTGCATCTAATAATTGATAATCAACCAAAACAACACGTTCTATGTGCCTAAAGCTAGTGGTTAATAAAAACTGATAAGGCAATTTTAGCGAAGCGCTTATAATTAATTGATGTTTTAAATTACTCAATGCATAACGGCTTTTATAGTTTTCGGTATTTACCAATTGCATATCAATATAAGTGTACCCAACTGAAAATTTATTTAAAATACCTTTGGTAAAATAATTAAAAGCCACATCCAAACCATCGGTTTGCACATGGTTTATATTTAAAGGCTGCCATTTTAAACTATCGGCTGTTCTGGCCCAATCAATGGTATTGTTTGAGTTTTTATTAAAATAGGAAACTGCTAAATTATAATTGTTTCTCTTGTATTCCACACCAATTTCTGAGTTAATGGATTGTTCTGCCACCAACTGAGCATTGCCAATATTGGTAGCACCACTGTAATACAAATCAGTGTAAGTAGGCAAGCGCATAGCTTTATCTACACTACCAAAAAAGGTAATATTACGCATAGCTTTGTAAGTAAAATCAAAACCTGGAAATAAATCGAAACTGCTGCCATTTAACAAATTGGTATAAAAACCGGGTGTAACGGTAATCTGGTTTTTATAAAACACAAACTGATGCTCTACAAAAAAACCATTTATTTGACGACTTCTATTGCCTAGTTGAGCCTTGCGTGCATTGCCTGAATAGTTGTAACTATTTAAATTTTCTTGTCTCCATTCAAAACCCATACCTGTTACTCCTAACTTACTGCTATATGTGGCATGCAATTCAGCGCCATAAGTATTGGTATAATGTTGGTTAGTAAATGCACTAGGGTTGGCACGCAAATAAATATAATTATCATCGTGGTTACGGTAATAACCTTGTGCCAAAAAGGTAAAATTGCCAACTTTATATTTATTTTTTATACCAACAAAACCACTTTTGGTAGTTTCAAACTCGGTAGAATTAGGTACATAAAAACCCCTAGCACCAAAAGCTCTTTCGGCATATCCACCAAAAATATCTAACTGATAATTGCCTTTTTTATATTCGGTTTGGTAAAATATTTCTTTGGTTTTAAAATCAGTATTGGTGGTATAACCATTGCTTTCGGTGTTTTTAACCGAAATATGGTGTCCCCAATTGTTTTTTCTAAACGATACCCCTAAATGTGCAGCCCATAAACCATAATCGCCTGCCATAAAGCCACCATAAACTAAATTTTGCTTAGGTACTTGTGTTACTAAATTAATATAACCACTGTAGGCATTTAAACCATATTTGCGAGCAGCCGAGTTTTTACTAATTACAATATTTTCAATGGCCTCGGTTGGAAAAGGCAAGTTCATGTTATGATGACCTGTTTGTGCATCGTTTAACTTTAGCCCGTTCCAAAGTACTTGTGTTTGATCGAACGAACCACCTCTGATTGACACATCGGTTTGCACACCCACAGGGCCGCGTTGGCGCATGTCCATACCCGAAACTTGACCCAATACATCGGCTACACTTTTATGTGCTTGTAGATTAAAACTAGCGGCTTTTAAAACTAATAAACTATTAGCTGTATTTTTAACCTCTAAACGGTTTTCTTTAATAACTACAGGTTGTAAATTATTGCTATCTGTTTGAGCTAATAAAGCACCTGAAACGCTAGTAAATATAAGCGTCTTGACAAATTTTTTCATTATTTTCTTCATTAAAAATTTGCCGCGAGTATATAGGCTAAAATAATTTTATCAATAAAACTCATATTGATAAAAATTAGATTGACTTTAACCGTTTGATTTTATGTAAACTGAAATGCTTTTTTGTACATCATATAAAAATTACTAGTAAAAACTAAAGGTTTGCAGTAATTGTCAGCGCAAAATTTAATAGAGTATTCACTATGCAAATACAAATGAATACTAAATTTATTCCTACCAAACGAATTTATAGTGTTTATTATCCTCATTAGTTCCATATAAACTCAAAGGTGAATTTAAACACAGGAAAATACCTTATGATTATGAATCAAATCTGTTGGGATCCCATTCAACTCCTTCGGGAAACAATTCAGCTTTTCTTTTTATCAACTCATTAGCTATTAAAGCGCTACTTCCGCCTATTTCTTGAAGTTTTGAAATAATATTATTATAGCTTTTTTCATCTCTATTTTGGCTCAGCTTAAAAACATTTTCTAGCTTCTCTACTTTTATCTCAAAGCCTGCAATAGCTGGCATCATTTTGCTTAAAAATTGTTCAGGAAGATTATCGTAAAAGGTAAGTGATTGTGTATTTCCTTTTTCAAATTTTAAAGTAAGTTTTCGCATAAAAGCTATCAGTGCTTCATTGGTCATAAAGTTAACTTGCCCCGAAACATGCACACTCATATAATTCCAAGTAGAACCAATTTGAGGATTGCTATACCAAGATGCGCTTACATAACAACTTGGACCCGTAAATACAATTAACGCGTTTGGATTCTCTACAAAAGCTTTATAATGGTCAGTGTTTCGCATAATATGGCCTTGCAAAAAAAGTTCACCGTTGCGTTCCTCCAGTAAAATGGGTATTTGCGTAGCAACTTGTTGTCCTGATAAATAACTCCCTGTTACAAAAGCAAAAGGATTTTCTTCTATAAAATCCAAAATGGTTTGTTTGTCTTTTTCCTTAAAATATGAAAAATTGTACATTTTATTAATTTATGTTTTCATGGCAATTATAACAGAATGTATTTCCATTTCATTGTCAAGTTTTTCATAGTTAATTTCAAATATCTCATCTTTTTTCAAGATTACATTTTTTGAAATTGACAAGGCAACCTTTTTATAATTTGATGTCTAATGTTTGAATTTTATTACTTTGAGGTTGCTAAATAAGAATTAAATTAATGTAATATTTATATGGTAAACAATTGATTGTAAAAATGATGTTACAGTAAAACCATACTCAAAAAGTTTTGTTCAAATAAAAATAAACGTCGATTTTAATTGTAATGAATCAAAATAAAATAGTTGTCTGGGTATTAACAATGATGATGTTAATTGCGCTAAATAAATTGGTGCAAGCCCAAAAACAAAATAACCAATGGAGGTTTGGATATGGTGGAGGAATTGATTTTAATTTCTGCCCTCCAATAGGAACAGATGGCGGTTCAATGGCTACTAACGAAGGTGTTGCTTCTATTTCAAACAGAAAAACTGGAAGTCTTTTGTTTTATACCAATGGAGCAACCATTTGGGATAAAAACAACAACCCTATGCCCAATGGCAAAAACTTAACGGGCGGTTCTACTTCATTATCATCAACCTCGGCAGCTACTATTATTCCTGCAATTAACGATACCAATTTGTTTTACATTGTTACCATTGATGAACAATTTTCAGACAAAGGTTTACGTTACTCTTTGCTAGATATGAGGCTTAATGGTGGTTTAGGCGATGTGGTTTCAACAAAAAAAAATATATTATTATACAATACCATTTCCGAAAAATTACAAGTAGTACCTAATGCTGCAAAAAATGGATATTGGCTAATTAGTCACGATAACTCTGAATCATTTGTTGTATTTTCATTAACTAATGCAGGTATAAATTCAACTCCAATAATAAGTAAAGCAGGTGGTTCGCAGGGAAATGGGGCAGGACATTTTAAAGTAAATAAACAGTTTAATAAAATTGCAATGGGTGTTTTGTTTGGAGGTGAAATTAATTTGCTAAAATTCAATAATGCAACTGGAGTGGTTACTAATAGCTTAACTTGGAAATCAAAATTAGCTAATCCATTAATTTATGGAATGGAATTTTCGCTAGATGGGAGTAAGCTGTATGCTGCTAATTTAGATAGAATTGTACAATACGATATTTCATTAAATAACGCTTTAGCCATCAGTAATTCGTATTACGAAGTATTGTCGGGAGGTGGATTTACCTACCAGCCTGCTAGTATGCAATTAGGTCCAAATAACAAAATATATATTAATAATGGTGGTTCAATCGGTTGTATTAATTCGCCTAATTTAGCTGGTCCATTGTGCGATTATGAAAACAATGCAGTAACAGGACTTACAGGAGGAGGAGGTTATGGACTTCCTCAATTTGTATATTATTTAGATAACGATGCCACTAACCCAATTTCAAATGCTATTTTAAATAATGATTCGTGCGTAAATAAAGCAATACAGTTTTCGTTAATTGATAGTCTTTCCATAGTTTCAGTTCAATGGGATTTTGGAGATAATTTAAATAGCAGTAACAATACTTCTACTTTAAAAAGCCCTTTCCATTTATACAAAAGTCCTGGGAATTACGATGTGAAAGTGCTAATAAAAACCGCTTGTGGCGACATAGAAGTAACTAAAAAAATTAATGTAATTGATTGTAGCCCCAAAATTTGTAAGGCGAGTATTAATACTATAGATTCATGTCAACAAAAGTTGGTGCAATTTAGTGTAAAAGCGGATTCTGCAATTAAAAATGTAAATTGGTATTTTGGGTTCGATAAAACCCGAACAGATAATTTTTCAAACAATTTGAAACCAACTTATGCTTACCCTAAAGCAGGTAAGTATACCATTCAGTTGATAGCTCAACTTTCTTGTGGTTTTGATACTGCTTTCAAGGAAATTGAAATCATTGATTGCAGCCCCAAAATTTGCAAGGCAAATATCAATACTTTAGATTCATGCCAACAAAAGTTGGTGCAATTTAGTGTAAAAGCTGATTCGGCCATTAAAAGTGTAGAGTGGTTTTTGGGATATGATAATACTGGTGCTGATAATTTTTCAACCGATTTGAAACCAACTTATGCTTACCCCAAAGCAGGTAAATACACTATTCAATTGATAGCTCAACTTTCTTGTGGTTTTGATACTACTTTTAAGGAAATTGAAATTGTGGATTGTACAATTGATACAACAAATATTCAAACATTTTTACCCAATGTGTTTACGCCTAATAATGATTTACTGAACGATGTGTTTAAAATGATAAGTAATAAAAATCTCGAACAATTTAACTTAGTTATTTATAACCGTTGGGGACAAGAAGTTTTTAGTACTAATAATTACGAACAAGGTTGGAATGGTCAATACCAAGATAATGATTGTCCTGATGGTGTTTACTTTTACTTAATTTCTTACAGTTATAAAAAGAACAATTATAGTACTTGTGGTACTGTAACTTTGCTAAGGTAATAAAGGTGCTTTTGTATGAATATAGTAACCTAAAAACCTATAAAAAATTACAGTTTACAGTTTTCGTTATTAATTTAATAGTGCGAAATGTGTTACCTATTTTACTTGTTTTAAAAACATTTTTGAAAAGTGATACTAAACAATGGTAACAACTAAAATTCCATTCTTTTATGGGTTTCTTTCTCACCCCCTGCTGGTGCGAGCGTCCGCTCGTTGCAATTAACAAAAGCAAAATGTAAACACAACCGCTTTAGCCAAAATGCAAAATAGCTAATGGAAAAATATTTGAAAATTCAGGAAGATGCCTCCGGCATGACTGAACGGGAATAGGTAATAAGAAATAAGCAAAGGTAATAAGCAATGTAATATCAGCAAAAGATCAATTGCCGTTTTCCCGAAAGCTTTCGGGATTAGCCAACGGAAAAAGCAATAAGCAAAAGTCAATAAGCAATGGACAATTGGGAAATGAGAAATAGCGAACAACGAATATTGAATAATTCGAGTGAGATTGCTTTCCCGCTGAGTCGGGACAGGCAGTACCTCGCAATGACGAACAACCAACAATCAACAATCAACAACGAAAAAACGAGCAATTAACCATCCAACAATATAACAGCTAACCAATTAATCAGTTAACCAATTAAACCCACAACAACCATCCAACAAACATCGAGCAACGGAAATCGAACATCGATTAACAAAACTCCTGTTTTTTTCCATTAAAATTGGCTTACCTTTGCCCGCAGTATGGAACATAACTCATTGAATTTAAGCAAAAGCGATTATTTTATAGAACTAGAACATGAATTTGGCGCACATAATTACCACCCAATTCCGGTAGTAATTGAAAAAGCCGAAGGTATTTTTATGTACGATGTAGAAGGCAAACAATATTTTGATTTTCTTTCGGCATACAGTGCTGTAAATCAAGGTCACTGCCACCCGCGTATAGTTAATGCCATGATAAACCAAGCGCAAAAACTAACCTTAACCAGTAGAGCTTTCCATAATAACCAATTAGGCGAATACGAAAAATTTATTACCCATTACTTTGGTTTTGATAAAGTATTACCCATGAATACAGGTGTAGAAGGTGGTGAAACTGCCATTAAATTGGCCAGACGTTGGGGATATGATGTAAAAGGTATTGCCGAAAACCAAGCAGAAGTAATTTTTGTAGAAGGTAATTTTTGGGGTAGAACCATGGCAGCTATTTCGAGCAGCAACGACCCAAGCAGCTACAAAGGTTTTGGCCCTTATATGCCAGGTTTTAAATTAGTTCCATATAACGATTTAGCCATTTTAGAAGAAACCTTTAAAGCCAATAAAAATATTTGTGCTTTTATGTTTGAGCCCATTCAAGGCGAAGCGGGAGTAGTAGTTCCACACGAAGGTTACTTACAAGGTGTTCGTAATTTATGTACCAAATACAATGTATTAATGATAGCCGATGAGGTGCAAACTGGCTTGTGCCGCACAGGTAAAATGTTGGCCTGCGACCATGAGCAAGTTAAACCCGATATTTTAATTTTAGGAAAAGCACTTTCGGGCGGAACCATGCCTGTGGCAGCCGTTTTAGCCAATAACGAAATAATGCTAACCATAAAACCAGGCGAACATGGAAGTACTTATGGTGGAAATCCTTTGGCTTGCGCAGTAGCCATGGAATCGTTAAAAGTATTAACCGATGAAAAATTAGCCGAAAATTCAGAGGCAATGGGTATCATTTTCAGAGAAAGAATGATTGCCTTGATGCAAAAAACCAATTTGGTTAGTTTGGTGCGTGGCCGTGGTTTATTAAATGCCATTGTAATCATGCCTTTTGGCAATGGTAAAACTGCTTACGATGTGTGCTTAACTTTAAAAGACAATGGACTTTTAGCCAAACAAACGCATGGAGATATCATACGCTTTGCTCCGCCATTAACCATTAATGCAGAGCAAATGAATCAAGCTTGCGATATAATAGAAAAAGTAATTTTAAGATTACAATAAAATACCAAAGGCTGCTTTTATATAAAGCAGCCTTTGATGTAATTTGAGGTTTATTGTTTGTAAAATATACCTAAAAGTTTAGATATATTCATAATTAGATTTAGTAAGAATGAGCTCAGTAATTTATTGGGCTCTTTTTAGTTTAAATGAGCATTATTATTTTTTGTTTTTAAACTCCATTTTATAAATAACCCAACCAAAACCTGCTACCAAATGCAGCAATACAATTCCAAAAATTATCCTATCCATTTGTTAATATTGTTATTTTGTAAGTAGCTAATTGATTGATAATATTTGGCTGATTATTGAATAATTCCATATAGTAATGAATACCACTTTCTAAGTTTTTGGCCATATTATTGAGCTGTTTTTTTATGGCATCGGTTGGTTTGGCCAAATAGCCTTTAAGTTGGTTATGGTAATAATCTAAATTTAGTTCCAATTCTTTTAAAAACACATGAGGTCTGTTAGGATTATCAACTAAATTTTCTTTACCATAAATGTGTTTACACATGGTTTGTAGCGAAACAACTTTAGAATAATAAGCCATATTTGGACCTGGGCAAACTGCTACTCCAGGGCCTTCTGTTCGGGTACTTAAACCATTTACCAATAAAGCCGAAGTACCTAAACCCACACATAAACAAGTTTTTTGAATGGCTAAATCGTTGGCCGCTTCTAACTCCTCAGCTGGTAAATTTTGCGATTGTAATGATTGTAACTTTAAGTTTTGATATTGGCGCGAAGCAGTACAAATTACCTCTTCGGTAAAATCGTTATTAAGTTTAGCAAACTCTCGCGGACAGCTGCTTCCGGGTCTTCCTTTAGCTATCCATTCTAATCTTTCAGCATCTTTGGTATTGCCTTTTAATGAGTTAAATGGAACTCCTAATGGCGAAATACTACTTAAATACAAATCGTTTTCTTTGGCTTTGCAAAGCAAATCTAATGTTTCGTTATCCACTGTTGTAGCTTCAGGAACCAATAAAAATGGTGTTCCCCAACCAATTGAATCTAACTCGTATTTATCTAATAAAAACTGATGCTCTTCTGCTGTGCCAACTCCACCCTGAGCGGTAAATTTAACGGGCAAAGGTTCAGCAGGCACAAACTTGTTTTTTTCGGCCAAAGCAGCTATATACACTTGGTGAATGGTATTTATTAACTCCTGTTTGTTTTGTTTAAATTCTTCTAAAATAGGCCCCATTAGCGAGGCATCACTTCCAAAAGCATGTCCACCACAATTTAAACCCGATTCAACCCTGTATTCCGAAATCCAAATGCCTTTTTTAGCTAAAAATTTTCCTTGAATTAAAGCAGAACGGTAATCACTAATTTTTAAAATTACCTTTTTTTCTAAATTACCATTTTGGTCTGGAAAAAAGTTATCTAATTGCTCAAAATAAGCATAAAGTCTTGGATTCATGCCTGCCGATAGTACAATAGACGAATGTAAATTACTGTTTGCAAAACCACGCAAAGCTGCATGGGCATCGTTATAAATTACAGCCAGTTTTTCATTATTAAACTTATTTTCCTTGTCTAATTTGGTCATTATATTTACATCAATGCTGCCCATTTGCAAATGTAAATTGGCCCAATTTTTTAGGTCATCAATGGTTTTATTATTATCAATAAAACTGTTGAATTGCTTTTTTATTTCGGCATAATCGGGCAACATATTGATGTATTTTTCAAATTCGCCACCTTTTTCGGCTACCGATTGTTTCAATTGTTCAAACTTTTGTTTCACAATTTGATCAACCATATTTAAATAAGCCGTAACGCGTTTAGCCCTTGAGTCTTCTACTTTATTGGTAATGGCCTCAAAAGGTAAATTCCATTTTTCAGAATAAAATGCGCGCAATTTTTCCATCAAAACATCATCAACCAACGAAAGTGTGGATGAAATGCCATAAGCCGCCACTTTTATGGGTGAATCGATGGTGAACCCAATACCCATAACTGGAATATGAAAACTATGTGCGTTGAAATTTTTGGTATTCATTATTTATAAATAAAGTTTGCAAGTTTCAATTAAGCAAAGTTTTAATTTATGACCCGCATCAATTTAAAAGCAAATTTCGAATTGCTTGTACAAGCAATTATGTAACATTTAAGGTTTTATGTGTAATTTTTTTAAGCTTTGGCTAAATATGTTTGTAGCTTAATTAATACTAACTAACTACATGAAAAAAAGTAACATAATAACAGGCTGTTTTATAACACTAATGGCTTTAAGCATATTGATTTCGAGCTGCGCACTGAATAAAACTAAAAAAGGTGCATTAATTGGCACCGGAGGTGGGGCAGTTATTGGTGCGGTAATTGGCCGAGCATCAGGCAATACAGCTTTAGGCGCGTTAATAGGCGCAACAGTTGGAGGTGCTACGGGTGCAATAATTGGCAATAAAATGGATAAACAAGCTGAAGAAATTAAAAGAACAGTTCCTGGCGCAAAAGTTTACCGAGTAGGCGAAGGCATTGTGGTAGAATTTACGGACAAAATTTTATTTGATATAAACCAAGCTAACTTAAATAATGGTTCGGCTCAAAACCTAAATAAACTAATTAGTATTTTAGGTAAATACCCTGAAACCAATATCGAAATTCAAGGACATACCGACAATTCCGGTTCAGACGCTTACAATATGAAATTATCAAAAAAACGTGCGGCCTCAGTAGCTAGTTTTTTGCAAACAAATGGCATTAGCAGTTACCGCATTAGCACCAAAGGTTATGGCGAAACAGCTCCTAATTATAGTAACGATGATGAAGATACACGTGCACAAAACAGAAGAGTAGAATTTTTAATTACTGCCAATGAACAAATGCGTAAAGAGGCAGCTAAAGAGTCGAGTAATTAATAAGAACAGTTATGAAAAACAGAATATACCTATTATTGGTTTTAAGCACTTTAACCATCAATGTATTTGCACAAGACGAAAGTAACCACTCAAACGAAAAACGTTTTTCGTTTGGAGTATATGGTGGCCTAAATTTTCAAAACATAAATGGCACCAATGAGAAGGGTGCAGCACTTACCAACAGTTTGGTACCAAGATTTACTTTGGGCATAAATGAAGAAATTTATATAGTTCCAGAGTTTTATTTGCAAATTGGATTGCATTACATAACCAAAGGAACTACTGGAAATATTGATTATACACAATTTTTTATTACCAGAAGTGTAACCCGCGAGTTGAATTTAAAATATATTGAAATGCTACTTAATTTTCTGTATAAACCAATGTTTGGTTCAGGTAAACTGATATTAGGTTTTGGTCCTTATGTTGGTTATTGTATTGGCGGAACGGCCGTTTTTAGCGGTAATTCAGCTCCTGACGATACCGATTTAAAAATTCAAGAAGAAGCACCAAGTAACGAAACCAATAATTTAATTTATTTCAAAACTTTAGATATGGGCGCAAATTTTATGGTAGGTTATCAACTAGCAAATGGTTTGAATTTAACACTTAGCTCTCAATTGGGTTTGGTAAATGTTAACTCCAAAACAAGCAGTTCTTTAGCAAACAAAAACACTGGCTTTGGCTTAAACTTAGGATATAGGTTTTAGGTGATTAGGAAATACAATTAGAAGTTTTTTTATGTAATGCTGTTAACCGTCTTATTTAACTGTTTTTATTATCCGCTAACAACTAATCTTATCAACTCTGTTTTGGTGGCGTCCACCTTCAAAATGAGTGGTTAAAAATGTCATGGTAATGCGTTTGGCTAGTTCAATATCAATAAAACGTGCAGGCAATGCCAAAACGTTCGCATCGTTGTGTGTGCGCGCTAGGCTGCTAATTTCATCGGTCCAACATAATGCGCCTCTAATGCCTTGGTGTTTGTTTACGCTCATGTTTACGCCATTGCCACTACCGCAAATAATAATTCCTAACTCATTTTCTTTATTTTCAATACTTGTAGCTAACGGATGTGAAACATCGGGATAATCCATTGATGCAGTAGAGTGTGTGCCAAAATCGGTAACGGTGTAATTTAAATCGGTAAGCATGGCTTTGATGATTTCCTTGTACTCAAAACCTGCATGGTCGGCTGCAATGGCTATTTTCATGATATGTGGTTATTTATTTATTATCTAATTTTATTTTTCTCAACCCCTCTTGCTATAAAAATACTCAATTCGTATAACAAATATAATGGTAAAGCCATTAATATTTGGCTAGCCACATCGGGCGAAGGAGTTAAAATTCCGGCTAAAATCAAAATTACCAAAACAGCGTATTTACGGTATTTACCCATAATATTTGCACTTAAAATGCCAATTTTTACTAAAAAATAAACCAAAATTGGCATTTCAAACATTAATCCGCAAGCTAAAGTAATGGTTGATACAAACGACATGTACGACTCTAAGTTTATTTCATTACTAACCAAAGTACTAACTTGGTAAGAACCCATGAACGAAACAGAAACTGGGGTTAAAAAAAAGTAACCAAAAGCTATTCCAATAAAAAACAAACCAGAGCTAAAAAACACTAAACCGCGGGCATAAGTAATTTCTTTTTTACTTAAAGCGGGTTTAATAAAACACCATAACTGCCAAAGGATATATGGGAAAGCTATAATGAGTCCGGCAATAAATGCAATCCACAAATGTTGGGTAAATTGCCCCGTCATATCAATGTTCTTTAAAGCAAAATCAATGCTTTTTACACAGTATTCATCAGTTCCTTTAGCCCAATACGATAATTTACACAACATGCGGTAACTGAAAAAATCGGTTCGCATAGGACCAAAAATAATGATATCGAACAAGATATATTTATTAAAAAAAGCTGTTACAGCTCCAATTAAAATGGCAATTACTGAACGTACTAGGTGGCCTCGTAACTCATCTATATGGTCAAAAAAAGTCATTTCCTTGGTGTCGGAAAATTGGTCATCTGGTAATTGATCTAAAGACATATTTTTTTAAACGAGTGCGAAAGTAATTATTTTAGTTGATAGTTTTTAGTTGACAGTTGATAGGTAAGTGAGGAAGTATGAATTGTGATTTATGAAATGTGAAATGCGAAATGTGATATGTGATTTTTGAAATGGGAAGAATTATGAAGAATTAATTATGAAATTTTAAATTAACACAAAGCTAGCTGCTAGAGGCTAGCTAGCTAGAAACCAACTTTAACCAATATCAACCCTAGTAACTGAAATTAATTGACTGGCTTGTTTAATTTTGTTCATCAATTCTTCTAAATGTTTGGTATCGCTTACTTGTAAGGTAATATTGCCTTCAAACATTCCTTCGTTTGCAGTTACATTTATTGATTTCATGTTTATTTGCAATTGAGTAGAAATAATATTGGTAATAGCACTTACAATACCCACACTATCAATTCCCTGCACTTTTATTGATGTTAAGAATGATTTGCTGCTATTTAAATTACTATCGGCCCAACGGGCTTTTATAATCCGGTAACCATAATTACTCATTAAACTAATACCATTGGAACAATTGGTTCTATGAATTTTAACACCTTCACCTACTGTAACAAAACCAAAAATATCATCACCAGGTATTGGGCTACAACATTTGGCAAATGCATATTCAACTGGGTCTCCATCCCCAATTATTACTGCATCTTTGGTTAAAGGCTTGGTAGTTTTTTTGGTTAGTTTTTGCTCTTCGCTTTGTGTTTGTTTTTTTGTTTCACCTTCTAAAATAGCAGTTAAATCAATTTTAGTTCTATCAATTTTTTCGGTTACTAATTGATAGTAAAGTTCTGTAACACTTGAAAGTTTATAAAATTTAATAATGCTATTGAGGGCTTCGCTGCTAAACGGAATTTTGGCATTTTTAAACTTACGTTCTAAAATTTCTTTACCCATGGTAACGCTTTGGTTGCGTTCTTGCTTAAAGTAATCTCTAATTTTTGATTTAGCTTTAGCGGTAACCACCCATGTTAACCACTCTTCAGTAGGTTTTTGTTTGGTTGATGATAAAATTTCAACTTGATCGCCATTGCCTAATTTATAAGTAATAGGTACCAATTTATTATTTACTTTGGCACCAATACATTTGGCACCCAAGCCTGAGTGAATATCGAAAGCAAAATCCAAGACGGTTGATTGAGCGGGTAACTTACGCAAATCGCCTTTGGGTGTAAACACAAAAATTTCTTCGGCAAATAAGTTTAATTTAAAATCGTCTAAAAACTCAACAGCCGAACCATCTGTATTTTCTAGCATTTCACGCACCTTTGCCAACCATTGCTCTAATCCATTATCATTTACTTGAGCTCCATCTTTGTATTTCCAATGGGCAGCATAACCTTTTTCGGCTATTTCGTCCATGCGTTTACTGCGGATTTGAACCTCCACCCAACGGCCTTTTGGTCCCATAACGGTGGTATGTAAACTCTCATAACCATTAGCTTTTGGAATACTAACCCAATCGCGCAATCTATCTGGATTTGGCGTATAAAAATCGGTTACTGTTGAATACACCTTCCAGCAATCACTTTTTTCATTTTCGTATTCATCATCAATAATAACTCTGATAGCAAATAAATCAAATACATCATCAAAGGCAACACCTTGTTTTTTCATTTTATTTAAAATGCTGTGTATGCTTTTAGGTCTGCCTTTTATTTCATAATGTAAGCCAGTTTCGTCTAAAGCCTTTTGTAGTGGATCAATAAAATTTTTGATGTACTTATTGCGATCGGCTTTTGTTTCTTGCAATCTATTTTTTACATAGTTATAACTATCGGGGTCAAGATATTTGGTAGCCAAATCTTCTAGCTCAGTTTTAATGGCATAAAGCCCTAATCTATGAGCTAAGGGGGCATAAACATAGGCCGTTTCGCTTGCTATTTTTAATTGACTTTTGGCACTCATGCTTTCTAAAGTTCGCATGTTGTGAAGTCTATCAGCCAATTTTATTAAAATTACCCTTACGTCTTCACTTAAAGTAAGGAGCATTTTTTTGAAATTTTCGGCCTGCATCGACTTGTCTTGTTGGTCGAAAACCCCAGATATTTTAGTTAGTCCATCAATAATTTGTGATACTTTTGGACCAAATTTCATATCCAACAATTCAAGAGTAATGTCAGTATCTTCTACGGTGTCGTGGAGCAAAGCACAAATAATAGAAGTAGTACCTAATCCAATTTCTTCAGCACAAATTTGAGCAACTGCAATTGGGTGGAGTATATAAGGCTCTCCACTTTTGCGCCTCATACTTTTATGTGCCTCTAAGCTAATGTTAAATGCATCTCTGATGTTGGCTCTGTCTTGTTTGCTTAATGCAACTTTACACGACCTTAATAAATGCCTATATGCTTTAACAATTTGCTCGTTTTCTTGCTCCTGATTAATTACTGAACTCAACATGACTTTGGTGAAGATTTATTGGCAATGTAAAAAATTATTTGCATAATTTTTTAATCGTAGTCATGTATATTTTTAGTTTGTTAGACCATTAAATTTATTGACTTTATTTACAATCAATTATTATATTTCAAAGTGTAATTAGAAGTATAAATTTTATTAATCTTAAACGCCTCCAAACTTTTCGCGCCATAATTGATTGAATGATTTTTCTTCAATTTTCGGGAATTCGCGTTCCACACCCCAATCAGCTTTATAAAGTTGTTTAAAAGTGAAATTTTTAATACCTGACGAGCGGTTTAAATTTTTACGACTTAACATAGCCTTGGTCCAAGTATACCAAGCAAGTTTTTCGCCCGTTGATTCTTTTCCTAAATTAATGGTATCTCGTCTATTTCTAATAATATGGTTGCTTATGTCAATCTTTACGGGGCAAACATCGTTACATATACCACAAGTTGTGCTTGCATTGCTAAGATGATTATACTCTTTTAAACCATGGGATAATGGTTCAATAATAGAACCAATTGGACCGGTATAATTACTTTCATAACTATGACCACCAATTTGAGTAAAAACAGGACATACAAAATGACAAGCACCACATTTGATACAAGAAAGTGCCTCGCGTTGATCATGTGTAGATAGTACATTACTTCTCCCATTATCAACCAAGATAACTATAAATTCAGTTGGACTATCTTGCTCATCAATACCTTTAGGGCCAACTATGGTGTTGTATGTCATAAGTTTTTGTCCATTTCCATAACTACTAAGTAATGAAAAAAACAAATCAACATCTTGTAAGGTAGGTAGCATTTTATCAATGCCGGCAACAACTATATGCGTTTTAACAAAAGTGCTTGCAAGCCTTACATTTCCTTCATTTTCCGAAATGCATACCATGCCATTTTCTGCAATTAAGAAATTAGCACCTGTAATGCCAATATCTGCTTTGTAGAACTTGTCTCGCATGTACTCTCTCACATCTCTTGTTAACTCATTTAGTTCAATGTCGAGTGAGGCACTAATTTTTTGATTGAGTAAATCGTTAATTTCTTGTTTTGTTTTATGAGCTGCTGGTAATATGCTATGAAAGGGTTTTTCATTAAATCCATCAACAATAAAATCGCCTAAATCGGTTTCAGTTAAATCATATGATTTTGAACGTAAAAATTCATTTAATCCTATTTCATTGCAAATTGTTGATTTTGATTTGACAATATACTTAGCTTGGTTTTTTTTGATAATTTGGTCAATCTCTGTCAAGGCCGTTAGAGCTGTATCTGCCCAAATTACCTTTCCACCTTTTCGCATGAGGTTTGCCTCAAAATCTATTAAGTATTTATCTAAATTTTCGTTAACACGCCATTTAATATATTTAGCCCTGTTACGCGCCAATTCAAGGTCTGAAAACTGTTTTACAGCTTCAGCCATGGCAAACTGATGCTTACCTGCTGCATTTATAGTGCGGTTTTGCAGTTCACTGTTTTTCAACGATTTTTTTACAGCTTGGTGAAAAGTTTGTTCAGCGCTCATCTTATCCTACGAATTAACGTAAAATATATACAACAGCAAAATTTTTATTTTTAACAAAACCCAATCATATTCCAAATTATTATTCGATTCCAACCTAGTTGAATAGTTACAATTTAAGAGATAATTGTATAATTGCATAGCGTACTTTACTAAAATTTAATAAATAATGAAACAGCTTTTTCGTAAAAAGAATGTAACACAAATACTTATTGAAGCCAATAAGGCTGAACATGGAAGCCATCTATTAAACAAAACGCTTTCATTACGCGATTTAACAGCAATGGGAATTGCTGCTATTATTGGAGCAGGAATTTTTAGTACTATTGGTAACGCAAGTTTTATGGGCGGGCCAGCGGTAATTTTACTATTTATTTTTACTGCAATTGCTTGTGGCTTTTCGGCAATGAGTTATGCTGAATTTGCTTCTTCTATACCTATAAGTGGTAGTGCTTATACTTATGCTTATGCTTCCTTTGGAGAAATTATAGCTTGGATTATTGGTTGGGCCTTAATTCTAGAATATGGTATTGGTAATATTGTGGTTGCAATAAGTTGGAGCGATTATTTTACAGGTTTATTAAGCGGTTTAAATATTCATATTCCTGATTATTTAACAATGGATTATTTAACTGCTAAAGTTGGGTTTGAGCAAGCCAATTTGTTGTTAAGTAAAAACGAAAATCTAACATATGCTTTAACTGAGCAATATAGTGCTTGGAATACTGCACCTTCAGTTGGAGGTTTTAAACTTATTTTTGATTTACCAGCAGTAGCAGTAGTCCTGGCAATTACAGCTTTAATATACAGAGGTGTGCATGAAACAAAAAAAGCAAGCAATATATTTGTTACTATTAAGTTATTGGTAATAGTTTTAGTAATTATTGTAGGTGCGTTTTATGTTAATCCCGAAAATTGGAGTCCATTTATGCCAAATAAAATACAAGGTGTTTTGCAAGGTGTTTCTTCAGTTTTTTTCGCATATATCGGCTTTGATGCATTAGCAACAACTGCTGAAGAATGTAAAAATCCTGAACGCGATTTACCTAAATCAATGATTGCTTCATTAATTATTTGTACTGTTTTATACATTTTAATTTCTCTCACGTTAACAGGTATGATTAGTTACAAGGAACTTGCTGTTGGCGATCCATTAGCATTTGTTTTTCAAAAATTAAACGTTGGGTGGATGAGCGGAATTGTAGCTGTAAGTGCAGTAATAGCAATGGCTTCGGTATTGTTGGTTTTTCAAAATGGACAGCCTAGAATTTGGATGAGTATGAGTAGAGATGGGTTATTACCTAAGAAATTTAGTAATATACATCCAAAGTTCAAAACACCCTATTTTTCTACTTTAATTACAGGTGGTTTGGTTGCAATTCCTACATTGTTTTTAAATTTAAAAGAAGTAACCGATTTAAGTAGTATTGGTACTTTATTCGCTTTCGTTCTAGTAAATGCAGGTGTAATTCAAATGGAAAGTCACAAAAACACAGAACATAAAGGATTTAGAGTTCCTTATATCAGTGGTAGATTAATTATGCCCTTACTTTTTTTAGTTTGTTTTTTCTTATTTACCGTTTTTGATGAGAATAGAATATTCCAAAGTTTAGATTGGTCAGCAAATTTTCCTGCTTATAGTTTTTGGGCATTGTTTGCCATTATTTCTATTCTAACTTTTATACATCGGTTTTCATTGTTACCAGTATTAGGTATGATTACAAATTTTTACCTGATGACTCAATTAGGTAAAAGCAATTGGATTGCTTTTGGGTGCTGGTTAGTAATAGGCTTGTTTATTTATTTTTTATATAGCAAAAAGCATAGCAAGCTTAATTTTGCCTGAAAATTTAACTACAACTCTTTTAAAATATCTTGAGCTTTCTTTTTATAAGTAGTGTTTTGCTCTACTAATTGTTTTAAAATTTGTTTGGCATCTTTAATTCTATCTGCCTTAAGCATCGCTAAGGATAGGTACCATTTTGCAACTACCTTGTCATTAAACATAGTGAACGATTCTGCCGATTCGTCAAAATGTCTAATGGCCACATTTGTATAACCTATTTTGAAATAACAAATACCTAAGTATAAATTGTAGTATCCATCATACTCAGGAAGCGGTTCATATCTCTGAAAAGTTTCAACAGCCAATCTATAGTTACCTAATGTGTAAAATTTCATTGCAGAAAGGGCTAAACTTAAGGTATCAGTGAATTTATCGGGTGAAGTGTAGTGATTTGGATAAACCTTAAAATTTTCATCAACAATATTTTCTACTACAGTTTGACTGTATTTATCTGGATTGTAAATAAACCAAACAATCCCACTTACAAAAGTAAGCATCAGCATGATTATTAATATTTTTAGCGCTTTTTTCATTACTAATTACCTCATGTCGTTAATTTCTACATTAGGGTATTTTTTTGGAATAAATGTAAAGTAACCATCTTCAAATTTAATATTAGGAATTTGGTTTGTAATATTATAAGTATGAACACTGCCATTTTTATCAAAAATGATTGTTTTAATTATTTGTTGATTATTTTTTTCAACATAAAGTTTTATCTTGAAGTAATTTTTCTTTTTGTCCTTCGGTGCAAGTTCTATTATTGTTAACTCTCTTCCCAATTCTTTTACAGTTTCACCTATTTTACTTACAAAACCTTTATTATACATTGTGAAAATATCATCCAATTTCATTATTCCCTCTTTTGGTTTATAATGTTGAATGTTTACCTCATTGATTTCTTTACTGTATGTCCATTGTGTTTTATTATCGCAAATTATAGTTTGCCCTGCTATGTCTAGCCTAAACTTATTGCCTTTAATAACAATATTACCCTTTTGTTTTTCGTTAATTTTCTCTGCTTTACTTTCAATACTATACGTAAAGTCCGCTTTTATAGACTTGAATTTTTTGTATCGCTTACTAATTTTATCAATGAGTAAACTTGCATCTTTACTACCTTGAGCAATGCCATTTAAAGTTAAAAAACTTAAAAGTATTAATATATATTTTTTCACAAGACTTATTTTTGGGGTGTAAATGTACTAAAAAATCACGAACGCAGGTTTTTACTAATTTCAATTACCTTATTTACTAACATAATTACGAACAAACCGGGCCAAATTAAGGCCGATTTATTTTCGTAATTCACTAAAATAATACAGGATATAACCCCTATATTAAATGATGCAACTACAACAAATACAAGCTGTAGCACCATATTTTGAGTTTTTATAAGAGAGAGTGCTGTAAAAATTAATAACATAATTACAGAAAAAATTGCGGTTATAACGGCTATGTTCATATTTTGCAACAAATATGAAATACGAAGTATCAATAAACAAGGCTTTAGAAAATTTTATTGAAATTGAAGCCAAAATAAATTTAAATGAGGCCGAAATTGTATTGCAACTACCCGCGTGGAGGCCCGGTAGGTATGAACTTGCCAACTTCGCAAAAAATATCAGGTGTTTTAAAGCTACTGCTCAAAATGGAACAGAACTAAAGGTCAGAAAACAAACCAAAGACAGTTGGAAAATATTTAATATTAATAACAATAAAAATATTACCATATATTACGAATACTATGCTAATCAACTTGATGCAGGGGCTTGTTTTATAAATGAGGAGCAATTGTACGTAAACCCAGTACATTGTTTTATGTATCAAGTTGGTAAAATAAATGAGCCTTTTGATGTAAAATTAAATATTCCTTCAGAGTATAAAATAGCTTGCCAGTTACCTCATAATCATAACACATTAACAGCTGAAAATTTTGACCAATTGGCCGATAGTCCTTTTATAGCAAGTGCAAGTTTGCAACACCACGAGTTTATGGTTGAAAATACTAAAATTCATTTTTGGTTTCAAGGTAAACACGAAATGGATATAGAGCAACTTGAATTAGATACCACAGCTTATACCAATGCTCAAATAGCTATTTTTAAAGAATTACCTTGTACTGATTACCATTTTTTATACCAAATTTTACCCACACCTTTTAGGCACGGTGTAGAACATGCCGATAGCACGGTAATTGCCATGGGAATGAGCAATGAAATGCTTCGCGATGACTTTTATAACGATCTTTTAGCCATTAGCAGCCACGAATTATTTCATTTATGGAATATAAAACGCATTCGCCCAGAAAGTATGTGGCCGTATGATTTTACCAAAGAAAACTACAGCCATCTTGGTTATGTTTATGAAGGAGTAACTACCTATTATGGTGATTTAATGCTGCTTAGAAGCGGAGTTTGGAATTGGGAACAATATGCGGATAGTTGGAATGGTGATTTTACGCGTCATATCAATAATGAAGGTAATAAAAATTACTCTGTGGCAGAGTCTAGCTTCGATACATGGTTAGATGGTTATGTACCAGGTGTACCTGCAAGAAAAACAAGCATATATATCGAAGGAATGCTTGCTGCTATGCTTGCAGATTTAATCATTATAAAAAACTCAAACGGCCAGTACAGTTTGGATAATGTAATGAGCGATTTATACCATTTGTTTTACAAACAAAACAAAGGATATACAGAAAACGACTACAAATTCCTACTTGAAAAATATAGCAAAGAAAGTTTTGAACATTATTTTGAGGCAGTTATATGGGGGAAAAATAATTTGATAGCTGAATTACAAAACATTTTACCTTACTTTGATTGTTCTATAAATAACAATAAGTTAACAAAAAACATAAATTCTGAAAATAATTCACTTTTTAATTTTTTGGTTAACAGATAGGATTATATATTTGACACATCGTTTAACCCAATCTTTTTACTATGCAAAAAGTAAAACTTGAATGCGAAATGTGCGACTCAAAAGCCATTTCATTTATGAAATACTGTACCGATGAAGAAACTACCATAGTTTCTAATGCAAAATCGTGTGGTTATTACAAAAAAGGCCAATCTATTTTTTACGAAGACAATTTGCCACTAGGAATATACTGCATCACAAAAGGTATAGTTAAATTAACCCGAAGCAATAATTTTGGTAAAGAGCAAATTTTAAGATTTGCTAAAGAAGGAGAGTTTCTAGGTTATAGAGCTGTTATAGCTGAAGAGCCATTAACTGCCACTGCCACTTGTATAGAAGATGTAACGGCTTGTTTTATACCCCGTCAGGTATTTCTAGATTTATTGCAAAGCAATGCGGAAATTAATAAACAAATGTTTAAAGCACTTTGCCATGACATGGGTTTAAACAATGAAAAAGTGCAAAGTCTAGCACAAAAAAGTGTCAGAGAAAGAGTAGCTGAAACTATTTTATATTTACACCAAACATTTGCTCAAAAATCGGTAGAAGAAGAACCTGTAATTCCTATAAGTTTACCTCGTGAAGATTTGGCTAATATTGTAGGGACCGCAACCGAAACTTTAATTAGATTGTTATCAGAGTTCAAAACAGATAAATATATTGACTTTGAAGGCAAGCGAATAAAAATATTAAATAAGGGTGCACTTGAAAGAATATCGCACGCTACAGTTTAAAACATAAAAAAAGCCCTACTAAATAATTGTTAGTAGGGCTTTTTTATGTATGGTATTTATTCAAATATATTCCAACAAAAAACCTCTATCTTAATAGACAGAGGTTGAAGCCTTTTTTGTCGGGGTGGCAGGATTCGAACCTACGACCTCCACATCCCAAATGTGGCGCGATACCAGGCTACGCTACACCCCGTTTGCGTTACTTTATAGTTACTGAATGATGCGATACCATCCAAATAGCTATCGGGATACGCTACACCCCGTTTGCAAGTTTTTCAAAATTGCTAAATTTTTGAACTAAGCATTGCTACTCGCCCCTTAAAATTTTGTGCGGTGAGAGAGAGATTCGAACTCTCGATACACTTTGACGCGTATGTCGGTTTAGCAAACCGGTGGTTTCAGCCGCTCACCCATCTCACCAAATGCTCTTTTAAAGGGAGTGCAAATGTAGCAAACAAAACTATATTTCAAAATATTTTACCGAATATTTTTATATTTATTTTTCAATAGTAAAAATTGGATTTAAGTGCACAAAATAAAGCTATTGAATATTAATGTATTAAGGTAAGTATTTTGTAAAATTTAATATTCCTTATTTTTGAATAATAATATGCAATTAAAATGTTCGTTAATTAGCAAAAAAATAAACTACAGTCATGGCTAAGGATAAAGTTGTTCATTATAAATTTCGCGATTTGAAAATATTTGGTAGTACTGAATGGCTTGCGAACAATGAAAAGAAATATAGGCAAGTGTACGACATGACGGAGTGCACATTTATTTACTGTGAACTTTCGTTTTTTAATAAATTATTTGACGAAAAAGAGTGGGATTTAAAAATTAGTTTAAAGTGTGTAAAGCAAGAAGATGGTGCTGAAGTATGTACCTTATCAGCTGATAGAACCATAAAAAAAGACGAAAACATTGTTTATATCAGAGAAGGTTGGGGTGTAAAAACTCCTGGCACTTATTGGAAAAAAGGTACATACCGTTGGGAAGCTTGGATTGATGGTGTTTTTATTGCTGAAAAAGAGTTTTATATTGTAGATGTTGGTTTGGTTACTGAAACCGAAAATCCTTATTTCAATATTAAATCCAATAAATTGTATGAAGGAACTGAAGTTAATGTTCCAAAAGTTGAACGCAATTATTTAAGCGCTTTCGATACCAAAGAAACAAGATATGTTTGGCTAGAAATGATGGCCGAAAATTTGGTAACTACTGGTGAAAAATGGCCATGTGAATTGATATTTAATTTTAAAACACGTTCAGGTCAATTGAAAGGAACAATTGAAAAAATATTTTTTGTTGATTCAACTGAGCCCGAATTTGAATGTAGTATTGGTTGGGGAAACGATGTAAAGGGTACTTGGGGTTTAGATTATTATACTATCGAAATTATTTTTATGGATCAATTAGTGGCTAGCATTTTATTTGATGTAGGCACCGAATTTTTAATTGAACCAAAGGTTAAAGAGATTAAACCTAAAGTAAATAAGCTTATTGAAAAAAATGCAGCCACTGCGCCTGCTCCTGAAAATATTGAAGATATAATGAAGGAGCTTGATAATTTGATTGGGCTCGATTCAATAAAAAAGAAAGTTAAAGAATACACCACTTACCTTAATTTTTTAAAAATTAGAAAAGAAAAAGGCTTTGATGATTCTGAAAAAATTAACTTACATGCAGTTTTTACTGGAAACCCAGGTACCGGAAAAACTACCGTAGCAAAAATGTTGGGTAAAATTTATAACCAACTCGGTTTGTTAAGTAAAGGTCATGTAATAGAAGCTGATAGAAGTGATTTAGTAGCAGAATATATTGGTCAAACTGCGCCAAAAACCAAAGAAATTATCAAACGTGCAAAAGGTGGAATTTTATTTATAGACGAAGCTTATGCACTGGCTCGTAAAAATGATGATAGTAAAGATTTTGGTAAAGAAGCCATTGAAATTTTGCTAAAAGAAATGAGTGATGGTGATGGCGATATAGCCATTATTGCTGCTGGTTATCCTGATGAAATGAATAATTTTTTAGAAAGTAATCCGGGTATGCGAAGCAGGTTTCAAATGTTTTACGATTTTCCTGATTATTTGCCAAAAGAGTTATTAGCCATAGCTGATTACTCCACTCAAAAACGTGGTATTAAATTTAACGAAGCATCAAAAGAATTGATTTTTAAAAAATTGGTGGATGCCTATCGTGATAGAGACCGCATGTTTGGAAATGCACGTTATGTGAATAATTTAATTGACGAATGCAAAATGAATATGGGTTTACGATTAATGCAATCGCCTAATCCTTATGAACTGAGTAATGATGTATTAAGCACTATTGAAACTGTAGATATTGATAAAGTTTTTGGAATTAAACATAAATCAATTACAGATATTCCAATTGATGAAGAGTTGCTTACCGCTTCGCTAAATGCATTGCATGGTTTAATTGGTTTGCAAACAGTTAAAACCGAAATTGATGAGTTGGTTAAATTGGTTCGTTTTTATCGAGAAATTGGTAAAGATGTTCGTCAATCGTTTTCGTTACATACAGTATTTACAGGTAATCCAGGAACTGGCAAAACTACAGTTGCACGTATTTTAGCTCAAATTTATAAAGCTTTGGGTATTTTAGAACGTGGTAATTTGGTAGAATGTGATAGGCAAGATTTAGTGGGAGGTTTTGTTGGGCAAACTGCTTTAAAAACCACTGAAGTGCTAAACAAAGCAATGGGTGGCGTTTTATTTATTGATGAAGCGTATGCTTTGAGCGAAGGCGGAGAAAACGATTTTGGTAAAGAAGCTGTTGAAACCATTTTGAAAAAAATGGAAGATTCGAGAGGTGACTTTATTGTAATTGTAGCTGGTTATACCGATAATATGAAACGCTTTTTAGAGAGCAATCCGGGCCTCAAGAGCAGGTTTGATCGCGAAATGCAGTTTGAAGATTACGATGCGCCACAATTACACGATATTGCATTGAAAATGCTTTTAAACAACGGCATTAAACCAACCGATGAAGCTTCAAGTCATATTAAACAGTATTGCGAATTTTTATACAAAACCCGTAATAAGTTTTTTGGAAATGCACGTAGCGTAAGGAAAGTAATAGAAGAAGCTATTAAAAACCAACATTTGCGTTTGGCAAAAACCGAAACTGAAAAACGTACCAAAGAAATGATTTACGAATTGGTACTTGAAGATGTAGAGGAATTTAAAGTTGATCCTAACTTTACAGAGGAGCGTAAAACTATTGGTTTTAAGTAAAAAGACTAATAGTTTATTTCCAAGCTTTTACTATCAAACCTGTTCCAGTACTGTGTTTCATATTGGTATCTAAATAATTCAATACAAAACTGATTGGGAAAGTAATGATATAATAAAACGGTAAAATCAAAAAGAAAATTTTGCTAGAGTTAAGCATTAACATTGGGTATTTCATACTCAATTTCCAAGCTATTTTACCCGGATTGCCATAGCTATAAAGTATTTCCATTTTTTCGAAACCTGCTTTTTTTAATTTTTCGGCCATTTCAGCTACTGGGTAACCATCGCGAACGTGCTCGCCAATAAAGCTTTCGCCTGTTTCTTCGTGCACATCGCTTCCACCTTGGTCGCTTGGTGTACTTATTAAAAGCATAGCGCCAGGCTTCATGGCTTGGTGGTAGTTTGTAAATACATCCACATCTTCTAAAATGTGCTCCATTACGTCAACACAAAGAATCAAATCGTATTTATTGGTAGCAAAAGGTTTTGTTAAATCGGCAAATTGAAATTTAGCATTGCTTAAACCTACTTTTCCAAAAAACTCATTACAGTCAGCAATTTGTTTTTCCATTACATCCAATGAATCAATGGTATATTTATTTTTATGTTTTGCTAAAAAATAGCTGTATTGACCAAAACCTGAGCCTGCATCGCAAATCATAGCTTTAGGATTATTATTCAACCAAGTTTTTAACTCGCGGTGAATATGCCAACTGCGAAGTAATAATAAATCTAAAAGGCTGTAAAATATTTTACGTAAAATGGTGAATTTGTTAAATACAATTCCTAGGTCTTTTTTTATTGGATCGTAATTCATTAGGCTAAAATGCTGTGTATATTTTTATAATTAATTTTATTTTCCTTTTTTCTCGTCTTCTTCTTTTACTTTTTCCATTACCTTTTCCATATGGAAAACATAATCTAAACTTTCGTCAACAAAAAAAGTAAGTTCAGGAACAATACGCGCTTGGTTTTTAATTTTAGAAGCCAATCTTCGTCTAATTTCTTTGTTGTTAAAGTTTATTAAATCAAGCAATTCTGTTTTATTGGCAGTATTTAAAAAACTTAAAAACACTTTTGCATAACCTAGATCGGGCGAAATTTCCACCTTACTTATGGTAATAAATGCATTATTAAACGAACCACTTTCTTTTAAAAATATATCAGCCAAATGCTGTTGTATAATGCCTGCAAACTTTTCTTGACGAATACCCATAACTTAAATAATAGCTACAAATATAAGCAGCCAAATGTAAAATAGCTATTTTTACTAAATAATGGTTTTTATATTCTTTAATAATTATAGTTTTCTTACCAGCATTAATCCATCGCGAAGCGGTAAAAGAATATTTTCTACTCTATTATCTGCTGTAATTTTTTGGTTTAAATGGTGTAAAATTTTGGTGTCTTTATCTTTCTCTAGCGCTTTTTCGTTTAATACTTTTCCACTCCATAGCACATTATCTAGCAAAATAAAGGCTCCCGAAGGAATTATATCCATTACTAAATCATAATATCTTTCGTAATTCGGCTTGTCGGCATCAATAAAAACCAAATCAAAAGGGTGGTTTAAAGTCCTAATTATTTGATAAGCATCACCAATAATATGTCTAATTTTGGTTTTCATGCCTGCTTTTTCAATGTATTCATTTACCAAATCTTCGTTTTCGGGATTAACATCTATGGTAAATAATTTTCCATTTTCTTGCAAACCTTCGGCAAGGCAAAGCGCTGAATAGCCAGTATAAGTTCCTATTTCTAATATGTATTTAGGCTTAATCATATTACTAATCATGCTTAAAAAGCGACCTTGAAAATGACCACTAATCATGCGGGGTTGCAAAATATTAGCATTGGTATGGCGGTTTAAATTTTTTAAAACCTCATTTTCTTGGCTTGTATGATTATCGCAGTATGCTTGTAAATCCTCTGGAATTAATTCAAAACTCATAAAGCAAAAGTAATATTTTGCTTGAAATAGGCTAAAATACTAACATTAGTCACTTTCAATTTTGATGAATGGCAATATTTATTTTTTTATTGTCAAAATACAGTCATAAGGGTTGTTTTTGAGATACGTCATAAGGTTTATTCCGTAAGTGTATCGACTTTCGCAAACTCGAAAGAAAAAAAATCATGAATAAAAAAATCTTTACAATTCTATTTTTAGCTTTTATTGCTAGTTCTGTGTTTTCGCAGACAACCAATGTGGATTCAGTTAGTATGACAGTTGGAACATCGGTAGATGTTTTTTACAATTTGACAACAGGTAAAAAGGATACTGTATCAAACAAAAATTGGCATTTAGCTTTTGCTGTTCGCAATGCACAACCACCTTTAAAAACAATGCAAGCTTCTACAGTTTTAATTAATGAAGGACGTGGTGTTTCGTTATTCGAATCAAACCAATCATTTGCAAATTGGAGCACATTTGATACTACAGGTTGGAAAACTTGGCCAGTTGCTTTCAATAGTGATTCTACTTGGGATATTGGTGCATTTAACAAAAACAGAAGTCTTTCAAATCCTTTTGACTATGGTTGGGGTACTTACGATATGACTTCTCGAGATGTAACAGGTTCAAAAGTGTTTTTAATTGCTGTTGATAATGCTCAAAATCCATTTGGAGTGCCAACAAGTTTTAGAAAAGTTTCTATTCAAAAAATTGCTTATGATTCAATGTGGGTATTTACCATTAGTAAATTAGATGGAACTGATAGCAATACCGTAACTATTAAGAAAAAAGATTTTGCTGGTAAATTATTTGCTTACTATAACATGAATACCAATACTGTTATTGACAGAGAGCCTGTAGTTGCAAAAGATTGGAATTTATTATTTACCCGTTACAAAGCATTAGTAACTTTAGGTCCTACCACAATAATGTATCCTGTAGCTGGTGTATTACAAAATAATAATACAATGGCATACAAAGTGCAAGGCGAAAACGCCAATAGTATTAATTACGATACGTTACAATTTGTGTCTAAAATTAGAACCATTGATTGGGATTGGAAGGTAATTACAACTGCTCCAGGTGCTTGGCCGGTAAAGGATTCGTTAGCTTACTTTACTCGTGTTGCTAATAAAATTAACAAAATTAAATTTACAAGCTATTATGCAGGAACTGATAGACAAAGTATTGTATTTAATAAAACTGATTACGCTGGTTTAAGTGTAAACGAAACTGCTAAAAATAAATTGGAGGTGAGTTTATATCCAAATCCTGCAAGCGAAAACATTTTTGTATCTTTAAATTCAAATGTAAAACAAGCTCAAGTAACAATTAGCAATTTGAGTGGAAAAGCTTTAATTAGCACTGAAATTACTGCTGATAATAAAGTGGATTTAAGTAGCTTACCAATGGGTATGTATTTACTAACTATTGCTACTAATAACGGAAACGAAACAGTTAAATTTATTAAGCAATAATTTTATAAAAAATCAAAATTTTGAAAAACAACACCAACATATTTTTTAAAACCATAAACATGGCAATTTTTACCATGTTTATGGTTGGTGGTGTTTTTAATTTAAATGCTCAAAACCAAGATACTACTAAAAGTAAAGGTTTGAGCGAAATTGTTATTACAGGACAAATAGGGGAGTGTACCCAAAAAAACTCTGTGTTAAAGGTGAAAGTAATTGACATTAAGCGCATAAATTCACAAGGCGCTTATAATTTACCATCACTTTTGGCAAACGAACTGAATGTAAGAATCAATTATGATCCAATGCTTGGCAATAGCATCAGTTTACAAGGCATTTCTGGTCAAAATATTAAAGTAATGATAGATGGAGTGCCAGTAATTGGTCGTGAGGGTGGAAATATTGATTTGACACAAATTAACTTATCGAGTGTAGAGCGAATAGAAATGGTGGAAGGGCCTATGGGCGTTAATTATGGTTCAGATGCCATGGGTGGAGTTATTAATATCATTACCAAAAAAACAGTAAAAAACCATACGCGTTTATCTGCTGGAAGTTATGCTGAATCAATTGGTCAGTATAATTTCGATGTTCAAGCATCAGCAGGATTTAAGAAATTTGGAATACAAACCAATTTTCAACGTAACTTTTTTGAAGGTTTTAATAATGATAACTCATTGCGTTTTAAAACTTGGAAACCGAGAACACAATATTTGGTGGATTTGAATGTATCGTATTTTATAAAAAATGGAACTATTCGTTTAAACAATAGTTTTTTTGATGAAAAAATTTCTAATAAAGGAGAGCCAAATATCAATTCGTTTGAAGCAACGGCTTTAGATGAATATTATTACACACGAAGATTAGGAAGTAGCTTATTTTTCGATAAAAAATTCAGTAAGAATTGGAATTTAAACATAGTTGCTACTTACCAAAGTTATAGAAGAATCAGAAAGTCGATTACAAATGATCTTTTTAATAGAGTAGAAAAATTAGTTGCGGATGCAGAAATGCAAGACACCAATTATTTTAATCTGTACATGAGTCGTGGTATATTAACTAACCGCGGTGGAGTAAATAAAAATTTGAGCTATCAAATTGGCTACGAAATTAATATTGATGAGGTAACTGGTTCTAAAATAAATAATGGCTATGCATCAATTGGTGATTATGGATTATTTGCCGGAGCTGAAATAAAAGTAAATAAACAATTGGTGGTTAGGCCAGCAGCACGCATTATATACAATACTCAGTTTACAGCACCTGTCATTCCTTCTTTAAACATCAAATACGATTTAAATACCAATTGGTCGGCTAGGGCTTCGTATGCTCGAGGTTTCAGAGCACCTTCGTTAAAGGAATTGCATTTGACTTTTGTAGATCCCCAGCATAATGTTTTGGGAAATGAAAATTTAAAAGCAGAAACAGGCCATAATTTTCAATTGGCTTTTACACGCTCTAGTAAAATTTACAAAAACTATAATTTAACTATTGAGCCTATGTTATTTTATAATAACATCAGTAATATGATTGATTTGGTTAGGTTAAATACAACAACAGTTGCTGCTCAATATAACAATATTGCCAATTTTGAAAATATTGGTTTTAACTTTAATACTGGAGTAGTTAGTAATACAGTAAGTTTACAGTTAGGTTATGCATTTAGCGCTCGTCAGAATTCAATTTTAGCACAATCAAATTCAAATACTTATTTTTACACCAATGAATTCAGAGCAAATACCAGCTACACTTTTACAAAATTGGAGTCTACCATAAGCCTATTTTATAAGTTTAATGGCGCCATGCAATTTTACCAATACAATTTAACTGATAATAGTATTGTATTAGGTGGTATGAACCAATTTGATTTATTAGATATTACTGTAAACAAATATTTTATAAAACGAAAAGTGAATATTACTTTAGGTTCAAAAAATTTGCTAAATACAGTAAATGTGAATGCTAATTTAATTAGTGGCCCACATGCATCAAATAGCAATAGTGCTTTAATCGCCATGGGTAGAACTTATTTTGTATCGCTTAAAATAAACTTAGATTTTCTTACCTCAAATAAAGGTAAGGACTCAGTAGTTAACTAAATAATAAAAAAACAAACGTGAATATTAATAAACTAGCTTATTTTCTTTTTGTCATAACTTTTGTAATCACGGCTTGCGAAAAGGATGAACCAATCATAAAACTTCCTGCTCGTGGCAATACATCTTTTATTGTAATTGATAGTTTAGGTAAAGATTTTGAGAAACAAGCTTTTTTTAATTTAAAAGATAGCCAAATAACTTTGGTAAATATCAATAGCTGGGATTTGGCTTTTGAGTCATCGCCATTTGGTTCTAACATTACTATTAATGGTGGAATGGATATGTATGCGGCTAAAGTTAATTCACGTAAGTTTATTAAAAGCAGTAGACCAGATACTTTTAATTATAAATGGGATTCGCCATGTGGTTGTTACGACTCGTTAGCCATTAACCGTTGGCTTGAAAATGGAGATAAAATTTATATTTTGGATAGAGGTGGTTATTATAAAACAGATAGGTATTTTCAAATTAGATTTATTGATGTTAACCCAACCAGTTATAAATTTGAATATGCTACGCTTGATAATCCTAATACCATTACAAGTGTAATTTTAGCAAAAGACCCAACAAAACAAAATGTATATTTTAGTTTTACTACACCCACAACTTACATAAACTTTGAACCTAAAAAAGAAGATTGGGATTTTTGTTTCTTAAAGTACCGTTATGTATTTTATGAAAATAACCCAATTGTAAAATATGTGGTAAGAGGGATTTTTATTAATACTTTTAAAAATGATGTAGCTATCGATAGTACAACTAATTTTGAGACTATTACCCCATTATATGCTGAAAATAATTGTCATTATTCCAATTTACGTGATGTAATAGGTTACGACTGGAAAGTGTATAATTTTACAACCGGTCAGTATGTTGCTCGCACCAAAGTAAATTATATTATTAGAAATTGGCATTCGCACGAAACATATAAACTTCGTTTCTTAGATTTTAATAATAATGGTGTAAAAGGTACTCCTAAATTTGAGTACTTGATTCTAAAGTAAATTACAACTATTTGTTTTTTAAAAACTCAATAAAACTATTGATATGTCGGTCTTTTTTTGTTGGGTAAATATCAGCAATAGTAACCATAATTCCTGTTTCTTCTACATAACCAAAATGACTGTTAACAGCTGTACCAAACGTTTTCATGGTTGGGCTTAAGTTCATGTAATTGTTAAACAAAGGAGGAATATATTCGCCTAACGAACGAACGGTTTTATTTAAAAACAAATGCCCTTCTTTGAATGGGAGGTTTTTTATATTGCTTAAAAATTCTGTACAATTAGTTTCTGTTTTAAGTGGATTGGGTATTTGAATTAAACCTTCCTTTTCTGGAAAATAATAATCCATAAAAGCTAAAATATAATCCCTTGCCTCTTTACTAAAATGCTGATAGTTGGTTACCTTACCAAAAAAGTATTTTATATGAGGATGTAAAACAGTTAATGCCCCTAATCCATCCCATAAATTATCTAAACTAAATAATCCTTTTCTATTATCTAACGAAGGTTGGTATTGAGGTTGAACAAAGCTTCTTCCTAATTCAATAGTATATGGAAAATATTCTTTTTTTAGTTTTTCGCTGTAATCAAAAATTTCTGCAGTTGAAAGATGGTAAATTCCATTTTCGTCTTCAACATCGCTACATATAGCATAACGATAACCACCCACAATTTCTTCATCTTCTGGATTCCAAACAATAAGTTGCTTATAAATATATTTTCCAGTATCGTGTTCATCAATATCTGCATTTTTGCCCGAGCCTCCGCCTGCTTCTCTGAAAGAAACTTCGCGTAATCTTCCAACTTCAAGCATTAAGTTAGGCGCACTATTGCCATCAAAAATGTAAATTTGGTTGGTAATATTATTAGTTGGTCTCACAAACCTTTCGGCTGTAAGTTCACTTTTTAGAAGGGCTCTATCTATTTTGTCAACTATTGGCTGCATTAAATCGTATAATAGGTGCAAGATGTAAAAAATATTTGCAATTTGTTAGCAAAAACCAAAAAAATAAAAAAATAAGTTGCTAAAAGAGAATGTTATTAAATAGGCCTGTTTGTATTTGTTTGTAATTAAGCCAAATAGGTAAGTAGAGGTGTTTTTGATCCTATTATTACTTTTCAAAAATGGCTTTTGGATTTTCCTTTAGCATGTAAATAAACCTCTTTAAAGCTTGTGCCCATTCGTAAACATTTTTTGTTTTGTTAAACGTAGTTGGCAAAATGGGTTGTCCAAAAGTAAATTTTATGGTTTTGCCCTTTTGTTTAAACATTTCATCTGCTAAAAAAAACATCTCGATATTGGCTTTTATACCAAGCTTTTTTCTAATATTGGCTAAATTATAAAAAAAGTTGCTGTTATAAGCATCAATAAAAGTTGGAACAATGGGCAAATTATGTTTTACAGCTTGGCTAATAAAGCTTTTTTGCCAAGGTAAATCCATTATTGTTCCATCTTGTTTGCGGCTGCATAAACCTGCCGGAAATATCAAAATACAATGTCCTTCGCCATAAAGTTGCTCAATGCGTTGTAAGTTTTGTTTGGTATTGGTTCCATGTTTGTTTACGGGCACAAAAACGCCTTCCAATTTTTTAAATTGCATCAACAAATCATTTACTATAAACTTTAAATCGCTGCGCACTTTGCCTACTTCGCCAATAAAAGCCAAGCCATCGGCACCGCCTAATGGATGATTAGCCGCTATAATTACTCCACCAGTTTTTGGAATATTTTCTAATCCAATTGATTCAGCTTTAGCACCAAGCGCAGTCACAGCATTTGCTCCAAATTGGATAGCAGTACCGTTTTCACTTGCTATTACAAATTGGTTTATTTCTTCTTGATGAACAATTCGTTTTATCCAATTTATAAAAAAGCCTGGTAATAATTTATATAGCCTTGGATTTTTATCGTTGAATGCTTTGTCTATATCAATCATGTTTATACTTTTTATCCCCCAGATTTACTCAGATTTTTTCAGCGTAAATCTGCGCAATCTGCGGGAGATATTATTTGTCTGTTGCCAATTGCTTATTGCCAATTATCACTTATTTATTAACTCTTCAATATGATCAGCTTCAATTGGAATATGGCTCATTAAATCCAAACAGCCATTTTCGGTAATTAATATTTCGTTTTCTAGCCTAATTCCAATGGCTTCTTCCTTAATATAAATACCCGGTTCGCAGCTAAATGTCATGCCTGCTTTCATTGGTTCATAACGCATGCCTACATCATGCACATCTATGCCTAAAAAGTGACTGGTTCCATGCATAAAATACCTTTTGTAAGCTGGCCAATTTGGATTTTGTTTCGCAATATCGTCAGCAGTAAGTAAGCCTAATTTTACCAATTGCTCTTCCATTATTAAACCCACTTGCGCTTGGTATTCCATTAGCATAACGCCTGGTTTCAATAATTTTTTTGCTTCGTTCATTACATGCAATACTGCATTGTAAACTTGCTTTTGGCGGGCAGTAAACTTGCCATTTACAGGAATTACCCTAGTCATATCGCTGGCATAATTGGCATAATCAGCACCACTATCAATTAGTATGATATCGCCATCTTTGCACTGTTGGTTATTATCGTTGTAATGTAAAATACATGAGTTTTGTCCACTAGCTACAATAGGTTGAAACGAGTGTCCGTTAGCACGATTACTAATATATGAATGAATAATTTCTGCTTCAATTTCGTACTCCCAAACGCCAGGTTTTACAAATTTAAAAAGACGGTTAATCATTTTTTCGCTGATGCCAACAGCTAAATTCATTAACTCTAATTCGTATTTAGATTTAATAGAGCGCAAACGTTGCACTATTGGCGCAGCACGTTCAAAATTATGCAAAGGATATTTTTCGCGCATGGTTTGTGCAAAACGCCAATCTTTGTATGGAGTAGTTACAGTGCTGCGGTCATTTTCGTTTAAACTTAAGTAAATGTTTTGCGCATAATTGATAGCTTGACGAATTTTAGCTTCAAAATCATCTAACCAAAATACATTGGCTATTCCGCTTACTTCTTGTGCTTGTGCCTGCGTAAGTTTATAACCATTCCAAGTTACCATTAAATCGCTGGTTTGTTTTATAAACAAAGCTTCGCGAAGTTCAGGAGTTGGGCTATCAGGGTAAATAACTAAAATGCTTTCCTCTTGGTCAATGCCACTTAGGTAAAAAATATCACTGTTTTGCTTGAATTTATGGGTAGCATCCCCATTCCAAGGATGCTCATCGTTTGAGTTAAAAATAGCAATGCTATTGGCCTTTAATTGTTTCACAAAATTGGCACGATTGAGCTTAAAAAGTTCGTTGTTTATAGGGCTGTATTTATACATAATCAAAGGAATATTGTAACTGCGAATTTATTTTAATTTTTGGAAATTAAATGATAATTGGAAAAGTCACAAACTTTGCTTACTTATTCCCACTGCTCTCTCAAGTTTTAGTTACGCAAATCGTGAGTCACTTGTGAGGCTGAATAATTAAAGTTTGAAAATCAACATAACAACAATCTAACAATTCAACCATCCAACAATAGCCT
>JAIXWW010000007.1 GCA_027491085.1 Bacteroidota bacterium | reverse complement strand
AGCCGATTTATAAGAACGCAAAACAGAAGATAAAGATCCTTGCTTTGGACTAATTTTGCTATAACGTTCATCTTGTAGAGACGTTGCACGCAACGTCTTTTGTGTATGAAGACGAAGCGTGCTAAGTCTCTACAAATAGTTAAATATAATATTCATCGATTATCCAATTTATAGGATTGTTTATGATATAATTTCGAATATTGATAAATGATTGTGCGTCACGAATTATATGGTCATGAAAGCGCGGTTGCCATGCAAAATTGGGGTTGATATGTTTTGCTTTATTTGAAACAGCCGATTTATAAGAACGCAAAACAGAAGATAAAGATCCTTGCTTTGGACTAATTTTGCTATAACGTTCATCTTGTAGAGACGTTGCACGCAACGTCTTGTTATCATTTGAAGACGATTCTTTTTCTATTGAAGACGTTGCATGCAACGTCTCTACGAAAGGCGTAGAATCAATACAAACAATTCCATGAATATGGTTTGGCATAATGGTAAATTCATCTAACGAAACATTTGGAAAATGTAAGGGAATTGCTAACCAACAATCTTCTGCCATTTTACCCAAATCATTTAAAAACATGATTCCATCATTACATTCTCCCAAAAAATGTGTTCTGTTTTTGGTGCAAATGGTTACAAAATAAAGACCTTCATTTCTGTAATCATATCCTTCTAATCTAGCAGATTTGATTCGGTATTTATCATTGAATTTATCAGACATGGTATATCAATAATAAAAATATTTCGTAAATTTAACCATTTTCATAATTTACTATAACAAATATAAACGTTGCGTGGAACGTCTATATTTGTGAAATGAAATCAATGTAAATTGATACAAACCAAATCAAAAAAGGAGATAAAAACGTGTTTAATGGTATTTGATTTAGGTTCTGAATTATGTTTATTCCATAAATAATTTGTATTCTTCTAAATGGTCAATATTTTTCTTAAATTTTTGAATGAATAAATAATTTCAATTCTTGAAATTTATCAAAGTCTTTAGCACTAATGTTAGTAGAAAATTTATCACCAAATTCAATATCAAATACATTATAATTTTCTCCTGCTGTTGCTCCTCCTTGAGGGCCTATTGAATTTGTAAGTAAATAACTTTTAAATAATGTTATCTCTTTGTATGTAAAAACGCTATTTCTATTTGTTAGCGAATTGGTAAAAACCAAAAAATCTTTGTTAGCCTCAATTTTATCATAATCAAATAACAAACTATAAATATATGGAACTATAAAGAAAATAAAAACACCAACAGCCAACCAAATAGCTGAAGAATCTGAAATTGAAAGGTAAATGAGGTATACATTTAATAGTAAAATAAGCACTATAAACAATCGACTAAAAAATTTAGTTGAAGTTCTTTTCGTACAAATTACTGAATCATTATTTATTTCAAAAGCCATATTTATTTCAAAAATTATGCATCACACCTTAAAAAAACCGATGCCATCGCTTGAAGCGATGACATCGGTTCGGAAATCATTTATAATTCAAAATTCATAATCCAACATCCAACATTTCCTACATATTGCGTCTATACTGTCCGCCTACTTCAAATAAAGCGTTCGTAATTTGTCCTAATGAGCAGTATTTTACTGTTTCCATTAAGGCTTCAAATATGTTTCCGTTATGGATGGCTACTTGTTGAATTTTAGCCAACATTTCTTTTCCTTTTTCTTCGTTGCTTTGCTTTAATTGATTCAACATCGTTATTTGGAATTCTTTCTCCTCGGTGGTTGAACGAATTACTTCTTGCGGAATAACAGTTGGCGAACCTTTTGAACTTAAGAATGTGTTTACCCCAATAATTGGGTACTCACCCGTATGTTTTAACATTTCGTAATACATACTTTCTTCTTGTATTTTATTGCGTTGGTACATGGTTTCCATGGCACCTAACACACCACCACGCTCGTTAATTTTATCAAACTCAGCCAATACAGCTTCTTCTACCAAATCAGTTAATTCTTCAATGATAAACGAACCTTGCAAAGGATTCTCGTTTTTAGCCAAACCTAACTCACGGTTAATGATTAACTGAATAGCCATTGCCCTACGCACAGATTCTTCCGTTGGCGTTGTGATGGCTTCATCATACGCATTGGTGTGTAACGAATTACAGTTGTCGTAAATGGCGTAAAGTGCTTGTAAGGTTGTACGAATATCGTTAAAGTCAATTTCTTGCGCATGCAAACTTCTACCACTTGTTTGAATATGGTATTTCATCATTTGGCTGCGTTCGTTTCCTCCATATTTTAACTTCATTGCTTTGGCCCAAATTCTACGACTTACCCTTCCAATTACTGAATATTCAGGGTCAATTCCATTACTAAAGAAGAATGAAAGATTTGGCGCAAAATCATCAATATTCATTCCACGGCTTAGGTAATATTCTACAAAAGTAAATCCGTTTGAAAGCGTTAAAGCCAATTGCGTAATTGGGTTTGCACCTGCCTCGGCAATGTGGTATCCACTTATAGAAACCGAATAAAAATTACGCACTGCATTATTGATAAAATATTGCTGTACATCGCCCATTACGCGTAATGAGAACTCGGTTGAGAATATACAAGTATTTTGTGCTTGGTCTTCTTTTAAAATATCAGCTTGAACCGTTCCGCGAACTTGTTTTAAAGTTTCTACCTTAATTTTTTGATATACATCGGCTGGCAAAACCATATCGCCTGTAACGCCTAAAAGCATTAAACCTAGGCCATCATTTCCTTCTGGAATTTCTTCGTTATAAGTTGGTCTTGCTGTTCCTCTTGCTTTAAAAATGGCTTCTAATTTTTCATTTACTTCAGCTTCCAAACCATTTTGTCTGATGTAAATCTCGCATTGTTGATCAATGGCAGCATTCATGAAAAATGCACAAATAATTGCCGCAGGCCCATTAATGGTCATGGATACCGAAGTTTTAGGGTCAGCAAGATTAAAGCCTGAATACAATTTTTTAGCTGCATCTAAACTCCAAACACTCACACCTGAATTACCTACTTTTCCATAAATATCTGGTCTGTGGTCAGGGTCTTGTCCGTATAAAGTAACCGAATCAAAGGCAGTACTTAAACGTTTTGCTGGCATGCCTTTACTCACATAATGAAAACGTTTGTTGGTTCTTTCTGGTCCGCCTTCACCGGCAAACATTCTAGTTGGGTCTTCGCCTTCTCGCTTAAACGGATAAATACCCGCAGTGTATGGAAATTCGCCAGGGAAATTTTCTTGCAACGACCAACGCAAAATATCGCCCCAACCTTTAAATTTAGGTACAGCAACTTTTGGTATTTGCAAATGCGATAAGGATTCAGAATGTGTTTTAATTTTGATTTCTTTATCACGCACTTTAAAAATATAAAACTCGTTTTGGTATTGAGCAATTTTTTCGCTCCAAGTTTCAAGCAATATTTTATTACGAGGATCTAAATCTAAGTTTACTGTTTGATATGCTTCTTCTAAACCTTTTAATAAACGGTCTTTATCATCCATTTTAGAGGCCGCAATGGTTTCGATTGATGATTTTAAACCAAATAATTTATCAGCAATTTCAGATTGTTTAGCAACCCATTTATCATAGTTACGGTTGTTCTCTGAAATTTCAGATAAGTAACGGTTTCTTGCAGGCGGAATGATGTAAATCTTTTCACTCATTTCCTCGCTGATGTGGTAATCTGATTTCAAATTAGCACCCGTTTTCTCCACCAATTTATTCATGATAGATTTATACAATCTATTCATTCCGGGGTCGTTAAACTGCGAAGCAATAGTACCAAAAACAGGCATATCATCAGGGTTTTTATCAAACAACTGATGGTTTCGTTGGTATTGTTTTTTTACATCTCTTAGTGCATCTAACGAACCTTTTTTATCAAATTTATTCAATGTTATGATGTCGGCAAAATCCAACATATCTATTTTTTCAAGTTGTGTAGCAGCGCCATATTCAGGTGTCATTACATACAAACTCATATCGCTATGTTCAATAATTTCAGTGTCGCTTTGGCCAATGCCCGAAGTTTCTAAAATAATCAAATCAAATTTTGCAGCTTTTATTACATCAATGGCTTCTTTTACATATTTTGATAATGCCAAGTTACTTTGGCGGGTAGCCAATGAACGCATGTAAACACGAGGATTTTTAATGGCATTCATTCTGATTCTATCACCTAATAAAGCACCACCAGTTTTGCGTTTACTTGGATCAACCGAAATAATTGCGATGGTTTTATCTTCAAAATCCATCAAAAACCTACGCACCAATTCATCTACCAATGATGATTTTCCAGCACCACCAGTTCCTGTTATTCCTAATATTGGGGTTTGCGCAGACGTTGCATGCATCGTCTCTGCATTGAAAACTTTATGAAACTCGTCAGGAAAATTTTCGGCTGCAGAAATTAATTTAGCAATTGATTTATAATCTTGTTCTTTAACTTTTTGGTTGATTTCATTTGCTTCGGCTAATAAATTTGCGCCTGTAGCAAAATCAGATTGCTTCAACATATCGTTAATCATGCCTTGCAGTCCCATTGCTCTCCCATCATCAGGAGAGTAAATTCTTGAAATTCCGTAAGCGTGAAGTTCAGCAATTTCGGTGGGTAAAATTACACCTCCACCACCACCAAATATTTTTATATGTCCGCAACCTTTTTCTTGCAACAAATCATGCATAAATTTAAAATACTCCACATGTCCACCTTGGTAGCTTGTCATGGCTATGGCATTGGCATCTTCCTGAATGGCAGTATCCACTACTTCTTCCGCACTTCTATCATGTCCTAAATGAATAACCTCTGCACCAGTTGATTGGATAATTCTGCGCATAATGTTTATGGCAGCATCATGTCCATCGAACAAAGCAGCAGCAGTAACAATTCTTATTTTATTTACAGGAGTATATTTTTCTACAATTTCCATATTAGCACTATTATTGATATTGGGCGAAAATAAGAGATTTTACTAAAAACCATATACTAATTTAGTTCAGTAAATTGATTGGAAAATTAAGGAATTAGATTTCAAATGATATTTTCATTTGCCACAGATAACACAGATTTAACAAAATTATTTGCCTTAGATTCTTTTGTTTAAGTTATTTAGACTTAATTTGTATATAACTAATAATTATGAAACCAAAATTTATCATTTTACTTATCTTTATTACTTCGTTAAACATTCAGTGCAGTAAAATACCACCTAGTATTAACAACACACCAACGATAACTTGCGATAGCGCAAACACTGTGCATATACCCGAGGATATGAAAGCCCGTTTTTACTTTAAAGAAGGCACATACTGGATTTACAAAAATATTGATAATGGTGAGCTGGATAGTATGTGGGTGTATTTTTCAAATAACGGAATAGGTCCAATAAGTAAAAAAATACATGCATATGGTTGGAACAAATGTTATGAAGTTTTCGATTATAAAATATATAATAAAACATACCATGATAATTATTATTACTTAAACTACGGTATTTCTCTTTATCCAAAAGACGGAAATAACCTAAATAATGAACTTTTTGAAATTCAACAATTATCACCTTTAAACAACCCTATAGGAAGTTTTCATATTTATATCTAAGGCACAGACTATTCTAATCAACAAGGAGCAGAAATAAATTTTATGGATTCTATCGCTAATGTCAGTAATATCAACTATAAAAACATTTTAAACATTTATTATCCAAATGGAACTTCACGTGACATTTATAGCAACATGTATTATGCAAAAAACATTGGTTTGGTGAAATTTGTAAGAAGCAATGATAACAGTACTTGGGAATTGATTAGATACAAAATATATCAATAAAAAATTGAAGCACAGAAACTAAAAGTATATTACTAATTTAGTTTAGTAAATTTATTGGAATTTTTTTTTCGAAAAGGAATAGACTCTTTTGGATAAATGGTTAACTATAATCCAAATTTTTATAATTTATTGCAACATGCTGAAGAAAATTATTTTACCATTATTTTTTGTTGTATTTACACAAATACTTGTTGCACAAAATGTTATTAAACAAGGAAAAATTTATTACGAAATGGATTTTCCGGATATATCTGCAGAGCAAAAACAAATGATGGCCAGCATGCTACCTAAAGATGCCACAGCTTATTTTAAAGAAAGTAAAACCAGAATAGAAACGCCAACTCCTTTTGGCAAAATGATTATCATAAGAGATATTCAAAAAAAAGAATTTGTATTTGCCTTTAACAATATTGAAAAAAAGAAAAAAGTTGCCTTTAAAAAAACGGACGAAGAGGTGAAAAATGCACTTGCCGACACCAATAAAGTTAAAATTAATGTAGAAATTACCAAAGAAACCAAAATGATAACTGGTTACAAAGGCACCAAAGCCATTGTTACTTCTGTTTTAAACGGAAAATCATCTGTAAGTGAATACTGGTTCAATAGTGAAATACCGAAGATAAATATGGGAAATGAGCAAGATGAAATATTTTCGAAACTAGATGGAGGACTTTTAGAATACACCGTAAATCAAGGGGAAATGCGCATTACCATGCGTGTACGACAAATAGTGAAAGAAGAAATGAGCGATAAACTATTTGAATTAGGTGCTGCTTATAAAATGGTAAAAGACGAAGAAGAATTAGCCAATGAAATGATGAAGTAAGTTATTTGTAATTTTTATTGTTGCCTAATGCTATGTTTAATCAAAAATTCAGCGTTCAAAATCCAAATTTTACGATTACATTTGCGGCCTTTAAAAAGTAAAAATAAATGATTTCAGTAGCTAATTTAAGCTTGCGTTATGGTAAGCGTGTGTTGTTTGAGGATGTAAATGTAAAATTTGCTCCAGGTAATTGTTATGGTGTAATTGGTGCTAATGGCGCTGGAAAATCTACTTTTTTAAAAATTCTTTCTGGCGAAATTGACCCAAGTACAGGCCATGTTTCCATGACTCCAGGCGAGCGTATGAGTGTTTTAAAACAAAATCACTTTGAGTTTGACGAATTTCCTGTTTTGCAAACAGTTATAATGGGAAACAAGAAGTTATGGCAAATTATGGAGGAAAAAGATGCCATTTACTTAAAACCCGATTTTAGCGATGCTGATGGTTTGCGTGCTGCCGAATTAGAAGGTCAGTTTGCCGATATGGAAGGTTGGAATGCCGATAGTGATGCTGCTAGTTTGTTAAACGACTTAGGCATTGCAGACGCATTACACACCAAATTAATTAAAGAATTAAATGGTAAAGAAAAAGTGCGTGTGCTTTTAGCCCAAGCTTTATTTGGTAATCCTGATATTTTATTATTAGATGAGCCAACCAATGATTTGGATGTGGAAACGGTTATTTGGTTAGAAAATTTCTTGGCTGATTTTCAAAATACGGTTATTGTGGTAAGTCACGATAGACATTTTTTAGATTCAGTTTGTACACATATTGCCGATATTGATTTTGCCAAAGTTTCGCTTTACACTGGTAATTACTCGTTTTGGTACCAAAGTAGCCAATTGGCATTGCGCCAAAAAAGCGATCAAAACAAAAAAATGGAAGATAAACGCAAGGAATTACAAGAGTTTATTGAACGTTTTAGTGCCAATGCTTCTAAAAGTCGCCAAGCTACCAGCCGTAAAAAGTTATTGGAAAAATTGGTGGTTGACGAAATTCAACCTTCTACCCGCAAATATCCTGGCATTATTTTTAGACCAGATAGAGAATGTGGCGATCAAATTTTACGCATTGAAAACCTAAGTAAAAAAAATAACGAAGGCGAAGTGTTGTTTAAAAACATTTCGTTTAATTTAGATAAAGGCGATAAAGTGGTTATTTTATCGAAAAACCCTATGGCAATTTCTAATTTCTTTGAAATAATAATGGGTAATAATACAGCCGATAGTGGCGAGTATATTTGGGGACAAACCATTACCACTTCTTATTTACCAAACGATAATAGCAGTTATTTCAGTGCTGATTATAATTTAATTGATTGGTTACGCCAATATTCAGAAGAAAAAGACGAAACTTATATCCGCGGATTTTTAGGTAAAATGTTGTTCAGTGGCGAAGAAGTTTTCAAAAAATCGAATGTGTTAAGTGGAGGCGAAAAAGTGCGTTGTATGGTTTCGCGTATGATGTTAACCAATGCCAATTGTTTGGTGTTAGATGAACCAACCAATCACTTAGATTTAGAGTCGATTACTGCTTTTAATAACGCTTTGATGGACTGGAAACACAATGCCATTTTTACCAGTCATGACCATGAGTTTGTACAAACTATTGCTAACCGTGTAATTGAAATTACCCCATCAGGAGCTATTGATAAACGCATGACTTACGATGAATACATAAGCAGCGCTGACATTAAAGAACAACGCGAAAAAATGTATGGTTCTGTAGCTAAAAAATAAGTAGTAAAATAAGAAATTATAAAATCCTGATAATGTAAAAGTTATCAGGATTTTTTATTTTTACTACTTTTAACTTTTATCTATAAAATGTGTAATAAGTTAATAATTATTCTTCACTCAATTCCCGCAAAACATTTCGCATTTTTGTCATTCCGTATTCTGCACTTTCTGAAATTTTTCTAACAAACATCATAAGTAAGCTTCATGAATAAGTTTAATTTTGCTAGCATAAATTTTACAATAAAAATAACTTTATGAAATACGATATAACCATTATTGGTTCTGGCCCCGGAGGATATGTTGCTGCTATTCGTTGTGCGCAATTAGGTTTTAAAACAGCCATTATTGAAAAATACAGTACCCTAGGCGGAACTTGTTTAAATGTTGGTTGTATTCCATCAAAAGCCTTATTAGATTCAAGCGAACATTACCATAATGCTACTCATACTTTTGCTACTCATGGTATTGATGTAAAAGATGTAAAAGTAAATTTAAAACAAATGATTGAGCGCAAAGCAGGTGTTGTTAAAACTACTTGCGAAGGCATTGATTATTTGATGAAGAAAAATAAAATTGATGTTTATAAAGGTATTGGCTCGTTTGTAACTAAAAACCAAATAAAAATTACTGGCGAAACTGAACAGGTAATTGATACCGATAAAGTAATTATAGCTACAGGTTCAAAACCAGCAAGTTTGCCAGGTTTAGAAATTGATAAAAAACGTATTATTACCAGTACCGAAGCTTTAAATATGACTGAAGTGCCAAAGCATTTAGTAATTATTGGCGGAGGTGTAATTGGTTTGGAATTAGGTTCGGTATACGCACGTTTAGGAGCTAAAGTTTCGGTAATTGAATATACCAATGCTATTATACCAACTATGGATGGAACTTTGGGTAAAGAATTACAACGTAGCTTACGTAAATTAGGCTTTGAGTTTTTCTTTAGCCATAAAGTAAAATCGGCAAAAGCTAAAGGCAAAGAAGTAACCATTATAGCCGATAACGAAAAAGGCGAAGAGGTAACATTTACTGGCGATTATTGCTTGGTTTCTGTAGGCCGTAAAGCTTATACCGAAGGTTTAGGTTTAGAAAATATTGGCTTAAAAACCGATGAACGCGGACGTATAGAAACTGATGCGCATTTAGAAACTGCTATTAAAGGAATTTACGCCATTGGCGATGTGGTAAAAGGTGCAATGTTGGCTCATAAAGCGGAAGAAGAAGGTGTATTTGTAGCTGAAACCATTGCTGGACAAAAACCACATATCAACTATAACTTAATTCCGGGTGTAGTTTATACTTGGCCCGAAGTGGCTGGTGTAGGTGCTACCGAAGAAGAATTGAAAAAAGCAGGAACAAAATACAAAGTGGGAAGTTTCCCAATGCGTGCTTTAGGCCGCGCTAGAGCAAGTATGGATATTGATGGATTGGTAAAAGTATTAGCCGATGCCACCACCGATGAAATATTAGGAATGCACATGATTGGTCCACGTGTGGCCGATTTAGTAGCCGAAGCAGTAGTAGCCATGGAATTTAGAGCAAGTGCAGAAGATTTGGCAAGAATGAGCCATGCGCACCCAACCTATGCCGAAGCAGTGAAAGAAGCATGTTTGGCCGCTACTGATAACAGAGCAATGCACGTGTAAGGGAATTTTGGATTTTGGATATTGAATTAAAACAAAAAAATCCGTTACTAATCGTAACGGATTTTTTTGTTTTAAATGCGTTGGATACCGACCGTTGGGGCAGACCTACGTGTCTGCCCTCCATGATAAATGAAAGAAATTTTTTATATTTGATTGCATTTAATTAAAAAAAAACGTTTACCAATCAATGAAAAATTTTGTATTATTTCCATTGCTAATAATCCTTTTTAGTTGCGCCAATTCCAAAACAGAAATACCTAAAAAAGATTTATTTGGAGAAGTAATCAGCGTTTGCCAAGATTCGGTTTTAACACAATGGTTAGATGGAAATTGGTATAAAAATGTAAAATTTAATTTTAGAATCACTAACCGTTCTAAACATATTTATTATACTAAATTGTATTATGATCAATCTTTAATTTATGGAAATAATACATACTATTTATATAATGGAGATTCTATATCTGAATCAGAACTTTGTGATTTTTATATTAGTGTTAAAGATTCAATTTTACCAAATGAAACCAAAATTTATTTTACTAAATTAGTATCTAATAAATTCAGAAATAACATGGTAAAAGTAAAATTCAATTATTTGTTCCAAACAGAATTAGCAGATACGACAAGTAAATTCAAATCGGTGCCTTTGGTTTTTGATTTAACTAAAATGATAAATTGTAAATAAATTCCAAAGGTAAGATAAAACAAATTATACTCATACAATCTGCTAGTTTTTAAATATTTAATTTTTATTCTTGAGTAAAAAGTCAGCTTGAATAAAAAAATACCAAACACATGTAAAGCAACTATAAATTCACTTTATTTGACAATGAATTAAAGAAATAATTTAGTAATGAAAAAAATATTACTTTTACTATGTTTTATTCCATTTTACACAAAAATAATGGCTCAGGAAATTATGCTTTCGGGTGGTTTAACCATGCCTTTAAGTCCATATTCAGCCCGAGATATATTAGATAATACCAGTGGACATGCTCTTAATGGTTATAATATTAAACTAGACTATATTATTTTAAAACAAAGTAACCTCAACTTTAGTCTAGGTTTTACCTATTTCACTAATCCTTTTGATGTAGAAAATATTCAAAAGCAAAACAATACAGTTTATTCTCAAAATTCGGTTTTTATAAGTTTAAATCCCTATAAAAGTTATGGGTTTGGAGCCAGTGTTTTGTATTATTTTACACCATTAAAAAGTAAAGTAAGAGGTTTTTTAAAACTAAATTTAGGCCAACTTTTTGTCAACTCTCCAGAGTATAGCAAAACAGATAGTGCAGAATATGTAAAGGTACTTAGTAACAATGCTACAAGTATTAACTGGGGTTTGGGTGCGGGTGTTGAATATGCTCTTTCCGCTGAAATTTCGCTGATTGGTTATGCTGAATATCTATACTCCAAAGTTGATTTTGGCAATATAAAAATAGCGAATGCTGCGGGGCAAACACAAACAATTCCTTCCAATAAAATTAATGAACAAACCCTTGGAATGCTAAATTTTAACTTGGGTTTGAGCTATAAATTTTACAAACAAACCGATAACTTGAAAAGGAAAAAACCAACCAGTATAACACCTAGTTTTTAAACTATTGTTTTGTTAAAATTTCAAATAACTGCTCCATGCCATCACTGGCTGTTGATTCTATAAAGGTAATATTTTGAGAACGCGTTACAGGTACTTTTTTAGGGTCAATAACATACAAAGGTTTAGCATTACTGAAATATTGAATCAAACCTGCTGCAGGATAAACTTGCAAACTGGTACCAATCACCAACATTAAATCAGCTTCTTGCACCAATTTTATAGCAGGTTCAATATTGGGTACTGCCTCTCCAAACCATACTATATTGGGTCTCAATTGCGAGCCATACTCACACCTATCACCCATTTTCATTTCCCATCCATTTATTTCATAAATTAAATTATCGTCATAAGTGCTTTTGGCTTGTGTAATAATTCCGTGCAAATGCAATATTTTGCTACTACCAGCTCTTTCATGTAGGTTGTCTACATTTTGAGTGATAATTTGAATATCAAATTTATCTTCTAACTGTTTAAGCAAATAATGTGCTTTATTTGGTTCTGCTTCTAAAACATTTTTTCTTCGCATGTTATAAAAATCAAGTACCATTTGCATATCGGCTTGCCAAGCAGCCAAAGTTGCTACATCTTCTACTCTATAACCTTTCCAAAGTCCATCACTATCTCTAAAAGTTTTTAAACCACTTTCAGCACTGATGCCAGCACCACTTAAAATTACCAGTTTTTGTTTTTGCATTTGTTTTTTATTAATAATTATTTCTGCTCAATTACTTTAGTTAGTTTAAAACAAGCTTCTTTGTTTTTAAAATCCTTCGGACGGTCAGTATCTTCGGTATTTAAGCATATTTGTAATTTATTATCATTTGTAAAACTGTAAATAGCAAGCATACGCCTAATTTCCTTTTTGGTTTTATAATCAAATAGTATCATATCTAATTTGTAAGGCTTTGCAGATAAATTGGTGCTGTATTTCATATAGTATTTTTTGCCATCCATCAAAAACATTTCGCCTCCAATAGTCTCGCCTTCGCCTTTCATGGTAGCATATCCAAGTGAATCAAAGCTAAATCCAATTTCGTCATTGTTAATTATGGTTTTCCACGAACCTACCAGATTTTGTGCTTTGCCAGCTAAATAAAATATAATTGTAAAAAATAAAATGGAAATGCCTTTTTTCATGAATTACAATAATAAAAAAATAACTAGGGGTTTTCATAAAATAGAAAGTTGATTTTAAAAATAATTTCTTAGTTAATTTAATTTATTTATTTGCAGTGTACAAAGTAAATCGAAATAACATGGGAGAATTTTTAGCTAATTATTGGTGGGTAATTTTATTAATTGTAAGCTTAGTGCTGTATAAAATTATTCTTAGATTTTTATTTGGAATGGTAATAGTTCCAGAAGATAAAATTGGTTTAGTAACTAAAAAGTTTGTGTTATTTGGCGAAAATAAAGAATTGCCTGATGGAAGAATTTTAGCAACCAAAGGTGAAGCTGGTTTTCAAGCCAAAACATTAGCACCGGGCTTGTATTTTTGGATGTGGGTTTGGCAATACGATGTTACCATGGAAGGTTTTACCATTATTCCAGAGGGTAAAATTGGTTTGGTATTGGCTAAGGATGGAGCTGAAATTCCTACAGGAAATATTTTAGGAAAACGTGTTGAGTGCGATAATTTTCAAGATGCTGAAAAGTTTTTAAACAACGGTGGTCAGCGAGGAAGACAAACAGTTTATGTAACTGCTGGTTCTTATCGTATCAATACATTTATTTTTCAGGTATCAGTTACCGACATGATTAGGATACAAGAAAGTATGGTAGGTATTGTTACCACTTTAGATGGAATGCCTATTGAAGCTGGACAAATAGCAGGTAAATTAGTGGATGGCCATAATAATTTTCAAGATTTTGATGCCTTTTTACAACAAGGTGGAAACAGAGGTTTGCAACCACAAGTCATTTTAGCTGGTTCATATAATTTAAATCCATGGGCGGTTCAAATGGAAGAAATTCCAATGACTGAAATCCCAATTGGATATGTTGGTGTGGTAATTTCCTATATTGGTCAAGAAGGAAGTGATTTAACAGGTTCTGAGTTTAAACATGGTAATATTGTAGAAAAAGGATTTAAAGGCGTGTGGCTTGAACCGCTTGGTCCGGGTAAATATCCAATAAATAAATACATTATGAAAGTGGAGTTGGTGCCAACTACTAATTTGGTTTTAAATTGGGCAGCAGCGCGCAGCGAAGCACATAATTTAGATAAAAATCTTTCAACTATTACAGTGCGTTCAAAAGATGGATTCCCTTTTAATTTAGATGTGGCGCAAATTATTCATGTACCAACTACTGAGGCTCCAAAAGTGATAGCTAGGTTCGGAAATATGGTTAACTTGGTTTCGCAAGTATTAGAACCAACCATTGGTAACTATTTTAGAAACTCAGCACAAGACAGTGATGTAATTGCCTTTTTAAGTACACGTAAAGAGCGTCAAGAATCTGCCAAAGGCCATATCAAAAAAGTATTAGATGAGTACAATGTAAACGCGGTTGATACTTTAATTGGAGATATTGTTCCACCTGAATCGTTAATGAAAACATTAACCGATAGAAAAATTGCTGAAGAACAAAAAGTAACTTACAATACGCAAAAACAAGCTCAAGAAACACGCCAAGGAATGGAAAAAGAAACTGCCATTGCCGATATGCAAAAAGATATTGTAAAAGCACAACAAAGTGTTGAAATAGCTGAACGCACAGCTAATGCTACTGTAAAAAAATCGGAAGGTGATGCTGCTAGTGTTAAACTTGCGGTAAGTGCCGAAGCCGAAGCAACTAAGTTAAGAGCGTTTGCTGAAGCCGAGGCTACCAAAGCCAGAGCACAAGCAGAATCGGAAGCCATTAAACTAAAAGCAGCGGCTCAGGCTGAACAAATTGCTTTAACCGGAGATGCAGAAGCGGGTAAAATTTTAGCAGTAGGTAAATCTACGGCTGAGGCTTACGAATTAGCTGTAAAAGCTTTAGGTGGCGAAAACTTTACCCGTTATAAAATTACTGAAGAGTTATCGAAAGGAAACATTAAGTTGATACCAGATGTATTAATTGGTGGAAACAATAATGGAAGTGGCAATGCCATGGATGGTTTGTTAGGATTAAAGTTAATGGAAATGATGAACCCTGAGAAAAAGGATAATCCAATAACTGAAACTAAACCTAACGAAGAATAAATAATATATAATTCAATCATTAATTTAAAAGCGCTTCTTTAAAAATAAGGAAGCGCTTTTTTTAGGTTTTTTCATTTGCTTAAATATATTTGTTATATGCTAAAATACGTAATGTTATGGATGTGTTGCTTTGGTTTTATGTTTGCCAATGCTCAACAAGAAGTTTCTTTCTTAAATAAATCAAAAAGCAGAGTTCATAAATATAGCTTGCCTCAAAAAGTAACTTTAAAATCAAATACAGGTAAATTTTTAGAGGCTTTACTTATCAATGTTAATGGAGATACTTTGTATTTTAAAAGTTTAAAAAATAGGGATAATGAATTTAGCATTAGATACAGTCAGATAAAATATATAAAATTTCATCACAATGCTGAAGTACCACTTTATATTGGTAAATATGCATTTATTGCGCTAGGAACTGGTCTAACACTTGTAGGAACTATATCTTTACTTCACGGTTATTCAAATGTGGAATCATCTGAAATATACCGTAAATTTGGTGCATCACTTTTATTTGGGGGACTTGGTTCTTTTCTTGTCAGTTCCATATTTAACAGTGGTTTGCCTAAAGAATTTAATTTTAAAAATAATGCTTTGAAAGTAAACAATTAATTATGGGTAGAGTAAGTTTATTATTGATTATCCTGTTTTGCACTTTATCAAAAGTTTACCCTCAACAAAAAATAGGTTTTGAAAAGATAGGTTTGAGTAGACATAAAAATATCAAATTATTTAAGTTACCAACCAAGTTTAAATTTGAAACCAATGCAAATAATGAATTCAAGGCTATACTTACCAAGATACAAAATGATTCATTATATTTTAAATCTAAAACAGGAGTTGAATATGTTTATCATTTAAATGAAATAAATAATATAAAGAAATTGTCTATTTTGAATGGTATTCAAACAGTAATTTCCGGCACTTTATTAGCCATTACCACAGTTTTTTTTTCTGGAGTGGTAGTGAAAATTGTGGATGGTCCAAGTCATAACTTAAAAGAAATTGCAGGTCTTAGTGCTTTAACTGCGGTGTTTTCTGGTATAAGTTGGGCATCTATATCTTTTCAAAACAGAACAAAAAAATTATCAAAATATAAAATAATAGTTTTTGAATAGTAAAATATGTTATTGAAGCTAAAAATATTAATTATACTCAATATTTGTTTTTATTTGGCCAATGCTCAACAAGTGATAACTTTTTTTACCAATAAAAAGCAAACGGAAACTATTGAATATACTTTACCTCAGAAAGTAACTTGTAAAACCAATGAAGGTAAAAGATTACAGTTGATACTTGAAAAGGTAAATAACGATTCTTTTTATTTTTCGAGTTTGCAAAATTCTGAAATGAAATACACAATACGGTATCAAGATTTGAAGTTTATTAAGTTTTATAAAAAGGGAGAAATACCATTAAAAGTTGGCCAATATTCGTTTATAGCAATTGGTACATACTTTACTGCGTTCTCTGGATTTCTGATTACGCGTTCATTTATTGTTCCTGAATGGGCTAAATTAAATAAAGAAGTTGGTTTTGCTTTGTTACTTCCTGCCTCTTTAAGTTTTATTATTTCAACAAGTTTGAATAATAGTTTACCTCCTAAACTCAAATCTGCTAAAAATAAATATTTTGTAAAATGATGAAATGGATCTTTTTAGTTTTATTAATGACAACTGCTTTTATTAATCTTAAGGCACAACAAGAACTTTTATTTACCAATAAAAAAACTAAAAAGGAGGTTACTTATAAATTACCCGTTAAAGTATCTATAAAGCTGCCAAATGGTAAATACAAAAACTGTTTGTTTACAGAAATTGTAGAGGAAGATTTCATTTTTATTGATAGCAGAAAGAAGATTTATAAATACAACTTTAAAGATTTGCAACAAATTGAGTTTAGAACAGATGGATTAAAATCTTTGTTACTTATTGGAATAAGCCCAATTGCTATTTTTAGTGGTACTTTCTTTTTGCAAGGATTAAAAGAAGACATAACACTAAAGAGGTCTGAAATAATTAGTTTAGGTATTATATTTGGAATAAGTGCTTATGCTTGTATATCAGTATTGAGTTCTTTTCAACCAATTATTAAGCCCAATGCTTGGGATTATAAAATTACATTTCCACAGTTTCGGAATGGTAGGCGTTCAGATTATTAATTAAATGTATTGATAAATTAAGAGTTCAATTTACCTAAATTCCAAATTTCATCCTTAATATTGCCTAATGGCACAAACTAAAATTCCATTTATAGATTTACTGAATCAATTAAATACCAAACAGCGCGCAGCTGTTGAACAAATTGATGGTCCAATGTTGGTTATAGCTGGTCCTGGAACTGGTAAAACACAAATATTAGCCACAAGAATTGCTAATATTTTAACTCAAACTGATACCACTGCCGAAAGTATTTTATGCTTAACTTATACCGATGCAGGCACTATTGCCATGCGTAAACGTTTGCTAGATATAATTGGAACCGATGCTTATAGAATTGACATTTTTACCTTTCATGCTTTTAGTAATTCAGTTATTCAACAAAACTTAGATTATTTTGGAATACGAAGTTTGGATGCTGTAAGCGAATTAGAGCAAATAAAAATTGTGCATGAAATAATTGATAATTTTACTGCTGAAAATCCTTTAAAACGTTACACAGGCGATATTTATTACGAAACCAGTAGGTTACTTAATTTGTATCAAGCCATGAAACGCGAAAACTGGAATGCCACTTTAATTAGCAATAAAATTGATGCTTATTTAGAAGATATAAAAACCCGCGAAGAATTTGTTTATAAACGCAAATACAAAGAGTTTAACGCTGGTGATTTAAAACAAGCTGCTTACGATAAAGAAGTACAAAAAATGCAGTCGTTAAGAGCAGCTGCAGTAACTTTTGATAGTTACCAAGAAAAGTTAAAGCAGACCAATAGATACGATTTTGCTGATATGATTCTTTGGGTGATTGAAGCCTTTAATCAAAAGCCTGATATGTTAGCGCAATACCAAGAAAAATATTTATACTTTTTGGTAGATGAATACCAAGATACAAGTGGAGCTCAAAACGATTTGTTATTTCAACTTTTAAAAAATAACGATAAGCCCAATGTTTTTGCCGTTGGCGATGATGATCAATCTATTTATAGGTTTCAAGGAGCCAATATTGAGAACATCAATTTATATATTAATAAATACCACGATCAGGATTTAACTACCATTTCGTTAGAGCAAAATTACCGCAGTAGTCAAGTTATTTTAGATGCCAGTAAAGCCTTAATTGGACAAAATACAAGCCGACTTAATAACGATAAAACTTTATTGGCTAGCAATACTCAATTTGCGCATTTAGGCATTGCTCCGCAAATATATGCTTACCAAAATGAGGCACATCAAAGTACGCATATTGCTATGCAAATAGCCGAATTGCACAAACAAGGTGTTCCTTTAAATGAAATAGCAGTTTTATTTCATAACCATAAACAAGCCGAAGATTTAATTACTTGGCTTCAACAAAATAATATCAATATCAATACACGTAAACGTGCCAATGCTTTTGACGAAATGTTGGTTAAAAAAATGGTGACCATTTTACGTTATTTAAATGCTGAATTGACAAGGCCGCACAGTGGCGAGTATCTTTTATTCGAAATTTTACATTACCATTTTTTCAATTTACCAAGTATTGAATTGGCTCGTTTTGCCAATAAAATGAACGATTTGAATAATAAAATAGATGTGGCTTGGGAAAAAGTTGGTTGGCGCGAAGCACTTAAACAAAATTTTGCCGAACCCAAACCAAGTATTTTTATTGTAGATGAAAAAGTAAATCAACTATTTGTAAATGCTTCGCAATTGATTGAAAAATGGATTAAAGATGCAACCAACTTAACATTGCAGCATTTAATTAAAGAAATAATAAACGACAGTGGTTTATTGTTTGAAGCATTGCAAAGCGAAGAAAGAACTTATAACATGCAGTTATTGCATACCTTTTTCGATTTTATAAAAAATGAATGTGCTCGCAATACCAAAACGGCATTGAGGCATTTAATTCAAACCATTGATACCATGGAGCAAGAAGGAATTCAATTGCCTTCGCAACGTTTGATTTACAATACCGATGGTGTTAATTTTATTACCACTCACTCTTCAAAAGGATTGGAGTTTGAGCATGTTTTTATAATTGGTTGTAATGCCAATGTTTGGGAAAAAGCCCGTAAACACAGCAGTTATACATTGCCCGATACTTTATTTGAAATAAACAAAGAAAGTGAAATTGAAGAAAAAAGAAGGTTGTTTTATGTAGGTATGACCCGTGCTAAAAAGCAATTATACATTAGTTATTTAACCCACGATAACAATAGCAAAGAGCTAGAAAAAAGCCAGTTTGTGGCCGAGTTAGAAGAGTTTGCTAAGCTTAAAACAAGTGATTATTCCGTTAACGATATTGATTTAACCCAATTTGAATTAACAGTTTGGCAAACTCAAAAACATTTACCTCAAAATACATTGTTTAATAATGATTTTGTAAATGAGTTACTAGAAAAATATACTTTAAGTGTAACTCATTTAAGCTCGTATTTAAAATGTCCAACAGCGTTTTATTTTAACAGTTTAATTAAAGTTCCTGCTCCATTAAGTGCCAGTATGACCTTTGGTAGCGCGGTGCATTATGCTTTAGAAAAACTATTTAGAAACATGAATAGTAGCGATGAAAAAGCATTTGCCTCAACCGAAGAAATGATCAAAGATTTTGCTTGGTTTATGCGCAGAAACGAGCAAAATTTTACGCCACAAGAGTTTAAATTACGAATGGAATATGGCGAACAGTTTTTGCCAAAATATTATAATAAATACATCAACGATTGGAATAAAATTACCAGTGTAGAGCGTAGTTTAAAAAATGTGGTGGTGAACAATGTACCATTAAACGGAAAGCTAGATAAGTTAGAATTTGATGGAAATATTGTAAATGTGGTAGATTATAAAACTGGAAGTGTAGATAATGCACGCGAAAAGTTTAAAATACCCAATCCTGAAAACGTTGCAAAAGACGAAGCAGAGCAAAAAGAACCTAAGTTTGAAGATAAATTTGGTGGTGATTATTGGCGCCAAGCTGTATTTTATAAAATATTAATGGATTACGATAAAGACCCCAAAACACAAAAATGGGAAATGCGTACTTGTGAGTTTGATTTTGTAGAACCCGATAAAAAAACAGGAGAATTTACTAAAGTCAAGGTACCAATTTCACCAAATGATGTAAACATAGTTTTAGGGCAAATAGATTATGCCTACGCAAAAATCAAAGCCAAAGAATTTAGCAATGGTTGCGGCAAAGAAGATTGCCATTGGTGTGAGTTTACCAAAAATTATTATGCTAGCAATAATTTTAAAATTGAAATGGATAAAGTTGGCGAGGAGGAAGAGTAGGGGAGTATCTCATATTATTAATTAATTGAATTAAAAAAAGAGGCATTGGTAACAATGCCTCTTTTTTGATTTGTTTTTTAAACGCCTAATTCTATATGGCCTAAATCTTCTTCTTCTTTCAGTTTCATTATTTGGTCTAATGCATCAGGCACCACATCGCTACAAATGGTAATAAAACTGCCTTTTTTAGCATGTTTTATGGCATGTTCTATGGCTTCTTTTTCCTTTTTAATAGTAGTCACTTTTTTGTTAGCATCTATTTGGCTTATACCCGTAGTCATTAAATCAATAATTTCTTCTTCGGTGCGGCCTCTTAGGTTTTTATCTTGTCTAATAATAATTTCATCAAACATTTTTGCAGCTACTTTGCCTAAGTTAATGGTGTCTTCATCGCGTCTATCGCCCACACCAGCTATTACACCCACTTTTTCAGTAGCATCTACCTTGCTTAACATTTCAGCTATGGCTTCAAAACCCGCAGTATTGTGGGCATAATCCACCATTACATCAAAGTTTTTAAAACGGAAAATATTCATACGTCCGGGAGTTTGTGCCGGGCCAGGAATAAAGGTAGCCAATGCCAAACGCATGTCTTCTATTTTATAATTGCGTATAAATCCTGCTAAAACAACTGGCAAAATATTGGCAATATTATAAGTAGCTTTTCCGCCAAAAGTTAAAGGCACGTTTACTGCTTTTTCTACCCTAATTTTCCAAGTTCCTTTGCAAATAGTTATAAAATCGTTTTCGTAAATAGCAGCTAATCCACCCGCTGCGGTATGTGCTTTTATGATTGGATTATTTTCGTCCATACTAAAAAATGCATGTTTACAACGCAAATCTTTGGTCATGGCAGCGGTGTATTTATTATCAGCATTTAATATGGCATAACCACCCGGCAATACACTTTCGGGTACCACAGCTTTTACCCTTGCCAATTGCTCAATTGTATCAATATCGCCCAAACCTAAATGGTCTTCGGCTACATTGGTAACAATAGCTATATCACAATTATGGAATCCTAACCCTGAACGTAAAATACCACCACGAGCACATTCTAAAACTGCAAAATCAACCGTTGGATCTTTTAACACAAACTCAGCACTTACTGGTCCGGTACAGTCGCCACGCATCATCAATTGGTTTTGGATATAAACACCATCGGTAGTGGTATAACCTACTTTGTGTCCCATGGTTTTTACCATATGTGCCATTAAGCGAGTAGTAGTAGTTTTTCCATTAGTTCCCGATACGGCTATAATTGGAATACGTGCCGAAGTTCCTGGAGGATATAACATATCAATAACAGGTTCTGCTATATTGCGTGGCAATCCTTCAGCTGGATCAATATGCATACGGAAACCAGGAGCTGCATTTACTTCAATAACACCTCCACCTGATTCGGCTACAGGTTCTGAAAGTGTATTGGCCATAATATCAATACCACAAATATCAAGTCCAATAATTCGTGCAATTCGCTCACACATAAAAATATTATCAGGATGAACCAAATCGGTTACATCAGTAGCTGTTCCACCTGTTGAAAGATTAGCAGTTGGCTTTAACCAAAGTTCTTCACCAGCAGGTAAAACAGTATCTAAAGTATAATTATGTTTTTCTAAAATGTCTAAAGTAAATTGGTCAATTTTGATACTGGTTAAAGTTTTTTCATGACCATATCCTCTGCGTGGATCCTGGTTGGTTATATCAATTAACTCTTCAATGGTATGTTTGCCATCGCCTGTTACAGCAGCTGGCTTACGAATAGCAGCTGCCACAAACTTGTAGTTAATAACCAGTACACGGTGGTCTAAACCAGTGATGAATTTTTCTACAATAACTCCGCGAGAATATTTTTTGGCTGCTTCCAAACCTTTTACTGCATCTTCCCAATTATTAATATTGGTGGTAGCTCCTTTACCATGATTGCCATCTACAGGTTTGGTAACAATTGGATATTTTATACTTTCAATAGCTGCTTGTAAACCTTCTTCACCATAAACTATTCTACCTTTTGGAACTGGAATTTCGGCTGCACCTAATAAGTTTTTAGTTTCTTCTTTATCGCAAGCTATATCTACAGCAATACTTCCTGTGGTGCTAGCTATGGTTGCTCTAATACGTCTTTGGTTAACACCATAACCTAATTGTACCAACGAGTGGCGGTTTAACCTAATGTATGGAATACCTCTTGCTACTGCTTCATCTACTATACAACCAGTACTTGGTCCAAGGCGCTCATCTTCGCGTATTTCGCGTAATTCTTGAATATCTGCTGCTAAGTCGTAATCATTTCCTGCAATTAAAGCCTCGGCTATTCTAACCGCTGCACGCGCTGCAAATACACCAGCTTTTTCTTCCATGTAGCTAAACACTACATTGTAAATTCCTTCTTTACCAGTAGAACGGGTGCGGCCAAAGCCAGTTTCCATTCCAGCTAATGTTTGAATTTCTAATGCTATATGTTCAATTACATGACCCATCCAAGTGCCATCTTTTACTCGGCTAAAAAAACCTCCTGGTTGTCCTACCGAACATCTATGACTAAACATAGTAGGAAACATTTTTTCCAAACGCTCACTAAAACCATCAATTTTATTAGTTGGTTTTTGCTCTAAATCTTCTAAATCTAGGCGCATTTGAATCAGTTTATGTCTGCGAACACTCCAATAGTTAGGTCCGCGCATGGTTTTAATGTCAAGTATCTTCATATAGCTAATTGTATTTTTTTGTAATTATAGTAATTGTTTTTATAAAATGGATAAAAAGATTATTTTTATTAAATCAAAATAAATTGTTTTTGCTAAAAATAATTCATGGTTAATTAAACCAAACCAAGAAAATACTTGTCAATGTAATAAAATTTGAATTGAATCGTTTTAAAAAAATGGAGAGAATTTTTACAGTAATTATTTTAAGTTTTATGTTTTTAAAATTGCAAGCCCAAGTGGTTTTGCAATTAAAACAATTGCCTAGCAATACACCTCGCGATGCACGTTTTTCTATTATATGTGAGCAAAACAATTGGAATGCTACAGTTGATAGTGCTTATTATTTTAAAAAAGTAAAAAACAATTGGGTGTTAAATTTACCGACCATTACAGATACTTTTTATTTTAAAATTACCAGATTTTCAAACATAGGAGTGGAGGTTGATTCAGCCTTTAACGAAATAGAGAATAGAATAGTTTATCCGAAACAAGTTGGTAAAATTGATTTGAAAGTAAGTAATTGGATGGATTTTAAAAAAGAACATTCAGTTACTGATAATGTAGAGGTGGTAATGGATAGTTTTTACTCAAAAAATTTAGGATACAGTAAAAAAATATGGATTTATTTACCCAACGATTATTACAAAGATAAATTCAAACGTTTTCCAGTTATTTATGCTTTGCAAGGTCAAAATGCTTTTGATAATTATACAGCCGATGCTACTGAATGGCGCATAGATGAAACTTTAAGAAGTTTACAGTTTAAAAACGATAACGGCTGCATAGTGGTAGCAATTGAAAATAATAGAAAATTAACCGACCGTGAGACTGATTATTTTTATAAAGGATTTATGAAAAGTGATACTTCGCTAGCATTGGATTTTGAATACTTTATCGTTAATGAGTTAAAGCATTACATCGATTCAGCTTACAAAACAAAAAAGTACAGAGATTATAACGCAATTATTGGTGCAGGAAAATATGCTTCATTTGCGTTGGCTGTTGCCTTAAGTAACCAATTTAGCTTTAGCAAAGTGGGTATGTTTTCTCCAGTATTTGCCAACAAAGATTCGCTGTTTTCTTTATATGTTGACGAAAAAAGAAATTGGTCAATGAAGGTTTTTATTACCATTGGAAGTAATGATACCATAGCAAAACCTGAAGTGGTAGATGATTTAGTAAGCCATTTGCTCGAAAAATGTGATTTTTTTGATTCTGAAGTAAATATTGTTCCTAAAGCTAAAGGGAACCACAATGAAACCTTTTGGGCTAGCATGTTTAAGCCAGCCTATTTATGGCTTTTTGAAGGGGCTAATTATCCTAAATCAAATGATAAATTTAATAATTACAATAGCTTTGATCGAGAGATTACAGCTAAGGTTTATCCTAATCCTGCTACTACTAATATTTCTATTGAAACGGATGCACCAACCATAAAAATAATTGATGAGCATGGTAATTTTGTTAAAGATGTTCCAATTGCTTTACCTAATAGAATTAGTTTTGTTGGCAGAGGCATTACAATAAATAAAGTAGAAGTAAAAAAAGTAGATTTAAATATCAGCGATTTGAAAAGAGGTAATTATTATGTGGTATTTACTGATAACAGTATCAAAAAATCAACTAGTAGAACTTTAATTGTTCAATAAAATTAATTGTAATTTACCATAATTGGGTTATTTTTGAACTATTGCCCAAAACTCATTATGGATCAACATTTCGGATTTTCAGAACTTGCCAAACAAGCATCATTACAGCCTAAAGAAGCATTGCTTGAAAAGCATAATCCAAACCATGTTTTATATATTGGTGTGCCTAAAGAAACTACCTTGCAAGAAGGTAGAATTCCATTAACGCCTTCATCTATTCAGCTTTTAGTAAACAATGGCAATGAAGTTTGGATAGAAACTGGGGCGGGAAAAAATGCACATTTTACCGATAAAGATTTTAGTGAAGTTGGAGCAAAAATTTGCTTCAGTAAAGAAGAAGTTTTTAAAGCTAATATTATTTTAAAAGTTGAACCACCTACCGAAGAGGAAATAAATTTACTTACTCCACAACACTTGCTAATTTCGGCCCTTCAGCATGCTAGTAAAAGTGAAACTTTTATGAAACAATTGATGCAAAAAAAGTTAACTGCTTTAGCTTACGAAAACTTGAAAGATAGCGATGGCTTATTTCCTGTAATAAGAAGTTTAAGTGAAATAGCAGGCACCACTTCTATAAGCATTGCCGATGAATTATTGAGTTCAACTTATGGTGGAAAAGGTGAAATGCTTGGTGGTACCACTGGCATACCACCAACCGAAATTGTAATTATTGGCGCAGGAACAGTAGGGGAGTATGCTGCTAAATCGGCAATAGGTAAAGGAGCAACTGTTAAAGTGTTTGATTATTCATTGTCAAAATTACGCAGAATCCAAGATAATTTACGCAGTAGCATTTTTACTAGTTTATTACACCCAAAAATAATTTGCAAAGCATTACAAACAGCCGATGTAGTAATTGGATGTATGCGAAGTGAAGATGGTAGAAGCCCCATAATAGTTACTGAAGAAATGGTGTGCCAAATGAAACCAATGTCGGTGATTATAGATATCAGCATTGATCAAGGAGGTATTTTTGAAACCAGCGAAACAACTACTTTAAAAAATCCAACTTTTATAAAACACGATGTAATTCATTATTGTGTTCCAAATATTACCAGTCGTGTTTGCCGCACTGCCAGTTATGCTTTGAGTAATGTATTTACACCATTGTTACTAAAACTAGCCGATGCTAAAGATATTCCTACTTTTTTATACAATAATGCAGGTGTAAGAAATGGAGTTTATGTGTATAGAGGAAATTTAACCAATAAACATATTGGTAAGCGCTTAAATATTTACCATAAAGATATTGATTTATTACTTTCGGCACACATTTAAATGGCTACACAATTTTATAAAATTTACGATTTTAAATTAGATGGCTCAGAACCACAAGCCATCAATACAGTTAGAACAATTGATATAGAAGGTAAACGTATTTGTTTAACCCGTTTGCACGATGGTTATTTTGCAATAGACGATAAATGTCCGCATGCAGGTGCACCACTTGGTAATGGCAAATGCGATGAAAACGAGCAAGTGGTTTGCCCCATTCATCGTTATAAATACAATCCTCGCACAGGTAAAGGAAATGGCGTACAAGGTGATTATGTCCAAACTTATCCTACCGAGTTAAGGAAAGATGGAGTGTATGTTGGCTTAACCATAAAATGGTGGAAAAAGTTTATTTAAATATCTATGATTTTGTTTTTGGGATAAGTTTAATTGTGTGAAAAGTTTTTGGTTAAAATATTATGAATACTCAATTTTAAATAGTCTTTGCTAATTAACTCAATTATTTAAATAATTTTATTTAAGGTAATTACTATCAAGCCTTTAGTTTACTTTATTAACTGTGAATTTACTCTACAATTAATGAATACTTTTCGTGCTTTATTTTTTGAGGTAACTTATAATTAATGGTAGCACCTATAGTGAAACAAGTTAATGAAGCGATACCATATAATGCAATTTTATAATGTTCATACACACTAATACTACTTCTCATTTTATAAAAAATGATACCATTATTCATCATAAGGAAACCAGAAGTAATAATTGAGCTTGCAGCAATTGTTTGATATAAAAAATGGTTTTTATTTATAAACTGTATAAATTTAATATTTGAATAATTACATTTAATTTCAATTGAATCTGAAGTTGTTTTTTTGAAATAAAATGTATCACCATGAATACTTTCCAAAATTAACTTTTGGGAAGGTAAATCATTAATTTTACAACCGACTGTTCTTGGCAAATAATATGCTTGTCCATGTTGCATTTCTTTATTGCCCTTTATTTTCTTTAAAAAAATAATTCTTTGTTGAGCAAAACAATTATTTAAGATAAATAACGACAAAAACAGTAATAATAATTTTATAAAACTAGCGCACTTGTATTCCATAAAACTTCCATTTATCTAAACTGACTTTGTACAAATACTTTATGATCAAATAAGTTTCAGTTAATAAAAAAGCTGCAGTGAAAGGAGAAGCAAGTAATGCTAGAGCAATAAAGGTATTATCGCCTGGACCAGATGATAAGTTTTGTTGATAATAAATTGCATAGGAAGTAGCACCAACCAAAATAATTGTTCCAAATGAAGCTATTCCTAAATTTAATGTTAATTTATTCATTTCACTATTGAAGTTATTAATTTTTTTAATTGAGGATAAGCTATAACAATTTTTATTATTTCGTAATTTACAATATACACTATCGCCTTGAATAGAGTCAATTACAATAATTTTTTTTGTACCATCTTTAAATTTACACATAGCTTTTACAGGTAATTTATAAGCCTCTATTTTACCATTCTTTAAGTTTTCAAATACGAGCAAATTTTGAGTATTACCATTCAAAAGTGCAATTGAAAATATAATTATGAAAATTAGTTTAAGCATTAATCAAATATAATTTAGTATAAGACAAAACCTAAAATTGGAACAGATTCTTTAGAAAACATAGATTTAAAATTTGTTAGTATATTACAATTTCATTTCAAAAACTCAATCAATGGTGTTTTGGCTGTATATGTTTCTCCATTAGTTTGTTTGTAAACTATAGTAAATTCATGTTTTAAAGATGAAGTAGGTTTAGTATTTAATTTTAACCTTAAGTAAAACAATGAAGGATTGGGTTTTGATTGCGTATATTCATTCAAATTTACTTGGCTACCAACATTGGTTATTACTGTAAAATACTTAGAAATACTTTCATTCACACCTAATGAACTATCAAACAAATAAGAACTAAAAATTTGAATACTATCTATTTTTTCGTTACTTCCATAACTACCATCTATTGCACATTTGCATGCATAAGCATTGGTGAATAACAAGTTCGAAAAATCGAATTGTTGTTTACATTCACCGTAGTATGTTTTGTTAAATGTTAAATCTATGTAATATTCCTCTAAACTAACTTTTGCAGTAGAATCTAATTTACTTGTTTGACCCATTTTATATCCTTCAGCAGAAAATCCATTTACATCGAAATATTTTTTTACTTCATCGCAATTACAACAACTGTATATGTTTAGAGCGATGGCAACTGCCATAATCCAAAATACTTTTTTCATATTTATTTATCAAAACAATCAAAACTATTTCAATTATAATAAATAAATCAGTTTCCATTTCATTATTCTTGCAAAAATTTAAAATTGAACTTCAATCCAGACCAATATAATTTACCTGTAGCCGATATTATTAACGAGGTAAAAAACCATTTAAGTAACTCCAATACATTAATAGTAAACGCACATCCAGGAGCTGGAAAAAGTACGCTTTTACCTTTAACCTTAATAGAAGAAACTTGGTTAGCTGGCAAAAAAATTATTATGCTCGAACCTCGTAGGTTGGCAGCTAAAAGTATAGCTAATCGAATGTCAGAACTTTGGGGCGATAAAGTGGGTGAAACCATTGGTTACCGCATTAGGTTTGAAAATAGAATTAGCATACAAACAAAAATTGAAGTGGTAACGGAAGGTATTTTAACCCGCATGTTGCATACAGATAATGCTTTAGAAAATGTGGGCTTGGTTATTTTTGATGAGTTTCATGAACGCAGTTTATTTGCCGATGTGGCTTTGGCTTTGTGCAGAGAAGCGCAACAAATTTTAAGACCCGACTTGCGCATTATGGTAATGTCGGCTACGTTGAATATGCCTCAGTTAACTGCTTTGTTAAACTGCCCTATAGCTGTAAGTGAAGGAAAACAATATCCTGTTGAAATAAAATATGTAGGCGAGCAAGATCCGTTTTTATTACCCGAGACTACTTCTCAAACCATTATTAAAGCAGTAAACGAAAACCCCGGAGATGTGTTGGTGTTTTTACCTGGCGAAGGAGAAATTAGAAAATGTGCCGAGCTATTAAAAACCAAATTATCTGATTTTGCTATCCATCCGCATTATGGTCAATTGCCGCAACGGGAACAATACGCAGCCATTATGCCCAATAAAAATGGCAAACGAAAAGTGGTTTTAGCTACTTCCATAGCCGAAACAAGCTTAACCATTGAAGGAGTTAAAATTGTGATCGATACTGGCTTTGCGCGTGTTTCTAAATTTGATCCTAAATCAGGTTTATCTCGATTAGAAACGGTTTCTATTACCAAAGATTCAGCCGACCAAAGAGCTGGCCGAGCAGGAAGGTTAAGCCCAGGTGTTTGCTACCGAATGTGGACAAAAGCCACTCACGAAAGATTAACAGAACACCGAACACCTGAAATAATGGAAGCTGATTTGGCTGCATTGGTTTTAGACATGGCCAAATGGGGTATTGGTAATATTGAAAACTTAACTTGGCTAACACCTCCACATAAAGCAGCCGTATCGCAAGCCGAAGAAGTATTGACCAATTTAAATGCTTTAGATGCAAATAAACGCATTACCGAACATGGCAAAGAAATTCATCAATTGCCTTGCCATCCACGTATTGCACACATGCTTTTAAAAGCAAAACAAGATGATGCCATAGCTTTAGCCACCGACATTGCAGCCATTTTAGAAGAACGAGATCCATTGCCAAAAGACAGTGGAATTGATTTAAACCTTCGCATTGAAGCATTGCGTAGAGGAAGAAAAAATAATAGTTTAGGAAATAGATTTAGCCGAATTGAAAAAGTTGCTGAATCTTACCGAAAAATGTTGAATCAAGAAGTAGAAAACACGCCTGTGGACGATTTTGAAACTGGATTACTTTTGGCATATACTTATCCTGAACGCATAGCATTTGCAAGGCCTGGCAATAATGCACAATTTCAATTAGCCAATGGAAAAATAGCTACCGCTGGGCATAGAGATAATTTAGCAAATGAACCTTGGCTTGCAGTTGCGCATATTGATACACGAGATGGTTTGGGTAAAATATTTATGGCATCACCATTGAACCCAAAAGATTTGTTACCTATGGTAAAAGAGCGTGAAGTAATAACTTGGGATACCCGCAAAGGTGGATTAATTGCCACTAAAGATTTACGCATTGGTAGCATTGTCTTACAATCAAAACCATTGCCTGCGCCAAGTGCCGAACATTTGGTAAATGCCATTTGCAATGCCATAAAAACAGAAGGAGAAACTTTGTTAAACCTAGATGAATCTTTTGTTCAATTACAAAACAGAATATTGAGTTTACGCAAATGGAATGGAAACGAGTGGCCCGATGTAACTACCAACAATTTATTACAAACCAATAACGAATGGTTAGCCCCTTATTTAAACCAAGTAAAAAAGCCAGAAGATTTAAAGAAAATAAATATTGCCGAAGCGTTGAAAAACAGTTTAAATTGGGAGTTACAACAAGCTTTAGATAGCCTTGCGCCAAGCAAAATAAATGTGCCGAGTGGCTCAAATATTGCTATTGAGTATTTGGCAAATGGTGATAGTCCAATATTATCAGTTCGCTTGCAAGAAGTGTTTGGTATGGCCGATACACCCACTGTTAATAATGGAAAAGTAAAATTGGTAATGCATTTGCTTTCGCCAGGATTTAAACCTGTGCAGGTAACTTCTGACCTGAAAAGTTTTTGGAACAATACTTATTTTGAAGTAAAAAAAGAATTGAAACGCAGGTATCCAAAACATGCTTGGCCAGATGATCCGTGGACTGAAAAAGCAGTGGCTAAAGGTGGGCCAAGGAAATTTTGAGTTTTGAATGTTGGATGTTGAATTTTATTTATTAAAACTAACATTGTTTTTTTTTATACCTTGCCATAAGTGAAAAACATACTTTTATATATTATCATTTTTACTTTAATCAATTCTTGTAATTTACGAAAAAAGAGTAATTGGTATTGCGGCATGGGTATGAGTTACAATTATCCTGAATTTAACTTACAAAATTTCAATAGCTTTATTAATCCTCAAACAAACAAACCCTTTGATACTGTTTTTGCAAATTTCAATAGAATTTATGATAATGATGGGAAATATTATTTTGAATATAAATCAACCAATGAAAAAAAGGATAAAATTTATTCACTGAAAAATCCAGATGGAAATGAAATAAGCGAATTAAGTGGTATTTACTTCGACAAAGATCCAATTTGGCTAAATGATTGCGTGATTATTAATAAATCTTCCAATAAAAAATATGGAAAGTGTGTAATTGATTTCAAAACTGGAAAACAACAATTTTATGTTGTTAAAGAATCTTTTGAATCAATTGGACAAGATAGTAATGTAGCTTATTTTACATCCAATTATGGTTTAAACAAAATAGGTAAATTAAAAGTAAAAAGTAGACATTCAATAATTACTATTTCAAATGAAGGAATAAAATTGGAATTGGATAATAAAAGTTATCAAACTAAACGTCTAATTCGAAATCATCAACGATGGCATTGGAGATGGCAGTATGCAGCAATTGATAAAGACACAGTAAATTTAAACTTATTTTACAACAATACTTTGCATATAGAAAGTAAAGAAATAAATAAAGTTGAATTGTATAACACCGATTTTATTTTCAAAAAAAAATCATTTAAAATACAAAGTGTTTATAAAAATGTTTCTTATAAAACTAACTATAGAAAATTCCAAAATTCAATTTATATTAGGCTTCAAAACGATGATATTTATAAACTTGATAGTAATGGTTTAAATATAGCTATTGCATTTAAAATACTAGCAATTACAGGTGAATTAATTGATTACAAAATAGAAGGAAATTACTTGATTTTTAAAAATTATGTTGATTTAGAAATGGATGAGCCCAAAACGAATAGTTGGATAAATCAAAATGGTTTTGAGATAAAATACGACCGTTCAGGTTACGATTTAATAGGAGTTGTTAACTTAAAAACTAAAGAGATTTTTTATCCTAAAATTATTCAATAAATTCCAAATAACTCGCAAATTATTTTAAGTAATTTAAAACTAAATTTTATTATTGCGCATGTTTTTCATTTTAACTACTAATGATTTTTAACTCGGTAGGTTACGCTATTTTTTTAGTAATAATTTTTATTTTGTATTGGTATTTTTTTAGTAAAAATGCTAAAACTCATAATGCAATCATATTATTATCAAGCTACTTGTTTTATGCATTGTGGGATTACAAATTTGTGATTTTGATTATTGCTAGCTCTGTTTTTGATTACAATGCTGCTATTTTTATTGATAATGCCCCAAACCTAAAAAAACGTAAATTATTCCTATACTTAAGTTTAGCCATGAACTTAGGATTTTTGTTTACTTTTAAATATTTTAATTTTTTTATTGATTCAACCAACTTTGTGTTAAACCTTACAGGTTCCAATACATCATTTTCATTTAAAAATTTAATTTTACCTATTGGAATTAGTTTTTATACTTTTCAAGCCTTGAGTTACACTATTGATGTATACAAAGGCAAGTTAAAGGCTTGTAGAGACCCCTTGGCTTATTTTTCATTTGTATGTTTTTTTCCACAAATAGCAGCTGGTCCAATTGAAAGAGCAGTAAATTTACTTCCAAAATTTGTTTCAAAAAGATCATTTAATTACCAACAATCCGTTGAGGGATTGAGATTAGTTTTATGGGGCTTGTTTAAAAAAGTGGCTGTAGCCGATGTATTATGCACTTATGTAGATGTGTTTAATCAAAGTTCACAAAATTATTCTGGAATGCTTGTGTTAATTAGTTTTTTGTTTTTTCCAATTCAAATTTATTGTGATTTCTCTGGCTATTCTGATATGGCCATAGGAAGTGCCAAACTTTTTGGTATTGAGCTTTCTAAAAATTTCAATACACCCTTTTTCTCCAAATCGTTTTCAGAGTTTTGGTCGCGATGGCATATTACTCTAAACACTTGGTTTCGCGATTATATTTATATACCATTAGGGGGGAGTAAAGGTTCCAATTATAAGTATTACCGAAACATATTTTATATTTTTTTAATAAGTGGATTTTGGCATGGAGCATCATGGAAATACATAATTTGGGGTGCTTTGGGCGGACTTTTTCTCATTTTTGAAGTAGGGTTTATAAATTTAATGAAAAATACTCTTTTCTACTCTCTTTTGGGAAAAGTGCCGACTTTCTTCAAATATATTTATACCTTCTGTCTTTTTGCATTTATCATGATTTTATTCAGAGCCAATTCAGTCAAAGAAAGTTTAATACAAATCAACCAATTGACCAAAAATTGGGGAATGCAATTTGCTTCATGGAGCAACTTTACACTTGAAATAGAAAAACTTTTCACCGATTTAAGAGAATTTATTTTAGCTGTATTGGCCATAATAATTTTAATGGTACTTGACTATACTTGGCAAAAAAATGGAATTGATAAAACACTTCAAAATTTATCAAAACCAATTAGATGGTTCATTTATTATTTTTTGATTGGTTGGATATGTTTGTTCGGTGAAATCAATGATTATGTAACTTTTGTATACTTTCAATTTTAATCAATGACTAAACTGCTTAAATATTTTGTTTTATTCATTACTCCAATATTCATATTAGGAATGTGTTTGTTTTTTATTCCCTATAACCGAAAATTTGCCTACTTGAATAAAAACAATGAAGATTGCAATACTACCTGGATATATTACAGGTTATTTGAAAACAAAAACCCCATTCACACTGCATTTATTGGAACCTCTCATATTGGTTGCGGCATAAACGATAAATTGATTCAGTCTATTTTAAATTCTCAAACTGCAAATTTAGCATATTGTGGTGGGGGTAGAAATATAGATTACCTAATTATTAAAGACTTAATTGAAACTAAAAAACCAAAGACTGTAATTATTGAATTAAAAAATCAAAATGATTTAGTGCACAAAGATTATGCGTTAATGGCAAGTTCATTTGATTTGTTTTTCCCCCCTCAAATTCCTAATAATTACCTTCCTAATATTTATAATGGTTTTAAAACTAGGCTGAACTTATTTAAAAACAATTATTTTTATGGACCTGTTTTTGAAAATAACACTACCGATACATTTGGAAATATTATATTAAACAATGATAACCAATATATTTATCCTCATAAAAAATATAGAAAAGTTATTTTTACTAAAAACAAATTAGGTGATAATAGTTTTTTTGAAGTTTTTAAAGATTCAATGACTGAACAAAAAGCAAATGATTATACCAAAACAAAGCAGGAAATTAGGTTTGAAGATATTAATACCATTAAACAAATAGTTGATTTATTAAATAAAAATAATGTGCAAGTTCGCTTTATTTATATTCCATCATTTGGTAATTATTTTAAAACAAACATACAAAACTCAGCATACGCACAATTAGCCCCAATAATTTTCCCGCCAGAGCATTTATTTTACAATAGGGCTTTATGGATTGACCATGAGCATTTAAATGCAAATGGAGCTAAACAACTTTCTAGTTGGGTTGCGCATTATGGTTTAAATTAAATTTTAAAATAATCATTTACTTCATAAAAAAAGCCACTTTTTAGGGTGGCTTTTAAATTGGTTTTTGATGAATTAAGCATGATAAGCTGCTTCAAACTCTTTGGCAAAATCAGCTAATTTTATTTTTCCTAATAAAGGTTTGTTATTCCAATAATCGGCTTGTAATAAACCTTCACGAATTGATTTACCCATTTCTATATAACCATCAGCATTGGTTTTAGGTAAGCCCGATTGTAACATGCCATTTAAAGCATCTTCATCGCTAAAAGTTACCCATGGTGTATTGGGTTTATTAGCTGCGTTTGAAAGTACTTCAGAAATTTCATTTATTGAACATTCATCGCTGGCAATGTATTGAACCGTTTTTCCAGTAAAGTTTAAATGTAACAAGTTTTCAGTTACTGCTTCAGCAATTTCATTGGTGTGTACCAATACTAATTTTTCGTTGGTATTTCCAAAATTACTACCCGTAATGCCTGCATTTTTAATTAAACCAATCATGCCAAATAAGTTGTAAAAGAAATAAGATGGACGAAGAATTTTAACATTTACATCAGCTAATTTTTCAAGTTCAGTTTCCAAATAAGCCAAACCATCAATTGGACCAGCACCTTGACGCAAATGGGCTCCAATACTGCTTAATTGTACCACATTTTTTACTCCATTTAATTTGATAGCTTCTACATAAATATTAGCTACTTGTATTTGATAATCCATTAAATTAGTGGTAGCAAAATTGGGTGGAATCATTAAATAAACTGCATCAGCTCCACTAAATGTTTGGTTAATAAACGCGGCATCTGATACACTGCCAATGGCTGCTATTGCGCCTAAAGCTTCAATTTCGGCTTTTTTGTTTTGGTTACTACTAATTACTACCACTTGGTGGTGAGCGGCTACTAAATTTTTTACTACGGGTTGGCTAATATGGCCTAATGACCCTGTGATTACGTATTTCATTTTTTTATTTATTGCTTTATTGCGGAGCAAACATATATTTGTACTTACTTTTTTACTAGTACTTACTAAAAAGTATGTTTAAATTATGAATATTAGAAAAACTACTTCGAGCAATTACGAAAACGAACTAGAAATAAATAAGTGCCCTGTAACATTTACTTTAAAATTGATTGGCGGACGATGGAAGCCACTAATTTTATGGCAATTGTCAACAGGTACTAAACGATACAACGAGTTAAAAAAAGCCCTTCCAAAAATTTCAGAAAAAATGCTGATTGAAAAACTAAAGGAACTTGAAAGCGATAATTTGGTAATAAGAAAAGCCAAGCCTGTAGTTCCTCCTTATGTTGATTATCAATTAAGCGAACTAGGAAACTCATTAACACCAATACTCAAATCCATGGCCAAATGGGGCTTAAATGAAATGGGCAAGGAGAATTAGTTGTTCGTTGACCTTTTTTCGTTGTTCGTTTAAAGATATTTGTCATTCGATATTCGTTATTCAAAATTGGTTTAACAGTCTGACGCCTTGCCATCGCAAATCTTTTCGCAATCGTCTGACTGTGTATGTTTCGAATTTCGAATTTAGTTTTTCGAATTTCTTCGAACTAAGTACTTCGAACTACTCCGCTAATTCAAAAATTCTAATAGTATCCGGTTCTATTTGCAAAGTTTTATCGCTTAAGTTTACAGTATTATCGGTTATAATATCTTTGGCTTTGGTAAATTTATTCAGTATTTCATCATACTTTTTAAAAGTAACAGTTTGTGCTTTTGCATGGCGATTGATGATAACCATAACTGTTTTTTTATCAGTATATCTAAAGTAAGTGTAAACTCCATTATCTACCGCAAAATGCATGGTTTTGCCCTTGGTTATGGCTTCGTTGGTTTGGCGCCAATTGGCTAATTTTTTCAAATAATTAAAAGCTTCATTTTCTTCTTCAGTTCGGCCTTCAGGAGTAAATTTACTGGTTTTATCTTGAGGCCAAGCTCCTACAAAATCCATGCGTACTTCTCCATCGCTTTTGCGTGGTAGTTGCGGATTTTTAACCAAAATTTCGGTTCCATAATAAATGCTTGGAACTCCACGCATGGTTAGTAACAAGCCAATTCCCATTTTATACTTTTTCAAATCGTTTTTCATAATAGAGTAAAAACGGTTTAAATCATGGTTATCTAAAAATGTTAAATTTAAATTGGGGTTGCTGTAAAGTCCATCTTGTGCTAAGGTTTGGTATATTTTAGCCAAACCTTTATCCCACTCTAGCGTGTCTAATAAAGCCTCGTTCACCGCCCAATGCATGTTAAAATCAATGGCACTGGTTAAGTTACTTTGCGGTGCTTTGGCATAATTACTTTTATTTACAAAATAAGCATTGCTCAATACGCCACGTTCCCAAATTTCGCCACTACTCCAAAAATTAGGATATTCTTTTTTAATATATCCCATGCATTTTTCCATAAACTCCACATCGTTGTAACTGTAAGTATCAATTCTAAAACCATCAATTCCTGCATAATTAATCCACCACAAATAGCTTTGTATTAAGTAGGTTGCCACTCTTGGGTTGCGCTCATTTACATCAGGCATTTGTGTGTCAAACCAACCATCGGTCATTAATTTTTTTTCGGCTTTGCTGGCATAAGGATCAAAATGAACAGGCGCGCGGTAATTGGTTCTGGTAAACTCGGGCCATTGGTTTACAAAACTTTTTTCAGGCATATTTAAAAACATCCAATGTTTATCGCCAATATGATTAGGAACTAAATCCATTACCAATTTCATATTGCGTTTTTTTAGTTCAGCACCTAATTTTTTATAATCGGCATTGGTTCCAAACCTTGGGTCAATTAAATAATGATCGGTTAATGCATAACCATGATAACTGTATTTTGGTTGATCGTTTATCAAAGCTGGATTTAACCAAAGGGTAGTTACACCTAAATCTTTCATGTAATCCAAGTGCTGCATCACGCCTTTTAAATCGCCTCCATGGCGGCCATTCAAATCGTTTCTATCACATACTGCTTCGCGCATGCCAGTTACTACATCGTTAGTAGTATCGCCATTGGCAAACCTATCGGGCATAGCCATGTATATAAAATCGGCTTGGGTAATATTGTCAATATCTTTGGTTAAAGTTTCTAATTTATAAGCATAATTAAACTTCTCTTTTCCATTGCTAAACTCTAAGTTAATAGTATTCCCCTTGTAGTTTTGAAGATTGATATAAGCAAATAAATAATCAGCATTTTCTACCTTTTCTACTCTGATTAATTTTACACCTACTGTATTAATTTTTACAGTGCTAGCCGCAATATTTTTACCATTCAGAATTAACTGCAACTCTTTATTATTTAAATTATTCCACCAAAATGGAGGGTCAACTCTTTTAAGTGGTTTGTAATTTTGAGCAGAGGTTTGAAGGGCTGTAAAAGCTGCAATTAACAACAGTATTTTTTTCATAATGGATATTTTGAGCGAATATAATTTTAAATTTTGTAATAATTTTTTTGACGTTTCGTTTAATTACCAATAAATAAATTGAAATATGAAAAATTTAATCATTATTACAGCAGCTATTTTATTAAATACAACCTTATTTTTTAAAACAGCATTTGGCAAAGAAATATCTATTTCAGAGGCAATCAAAAACAAAATGATTGCCATTAAAGTAAAATCAACTTCTGGCCACACTGGAGAGTGTTTGAGTGTACGCATGGTAAACCTAAAAAACAGTAAACTCAACATTATAATTGAACCAGGTCGCATGTTTATTCCTGCCGATTCAAATGTTCAAAACCTGATAGTGGTAAAGCGTGAAAATATTGAGCTAGCTCCAAATCAAGTTAAAACCAATAAAATAACTGCTGTTTGTGCCCAAAAAGAAGATGCAGGCCCAAGACAAGATTTGGTATTTACTACCGGAAATTTTGGAAATACTGATGCCAAAAAATTTGCTGAATGGCTCGATACCAAAGCATATTATAATAATAGCAATACCCAAAATGCCATGTGGACTTTTACAGATAACATATCTCCACAATTTAGTATTTACAGCGAACACGATAAAGAAATGTTAGCTTATGTGGCTACTGTTAAAAACTTGAATTACGAAAAGTTGTTAAAAAAATTCACATCTGTTAACTCAAGTAATAGTTACACTCCACCAGCTAAATCCAAGTTTACATTTACTTCCACGTTAAACTTTACAGTGAGCACACCGCAAGTTTTAAAAGTAGAACTTTGCGATAAAAACAATGCTTTAGTAAAACAATGCATAGCAGGCGATACCTTGACATTAGGCCCAAATAGCAAACGTGTTGTAATTACCAACGATGATTTAGAAAATGGAAAGTATTATTTAAAAGTTTATATTGACGGTAAAATGATTACAAGACGCGAAATTGACATGAGGTAATATCATCTTCAAATCATTATTAATACTGAACTAGGTCAGTATTTAAGTGTTATTTGTAGTGTTCATTTGTACTTATAAAACAATAGCAATTATGAGCACACAAAAACATTTAACAGAATTATACGCTGAACACAAAGAATGGTTGAACAAACTTTCTTTCTATAAAGATGACTTAACAGTAATGCAATCTCGTTTAGATGAGATAGCTTCAAAAAACAGTTCGAAAGATGCTTTGGTAATGATTGAACATTTTCAAAATCAATTTAAAATCCAAAACGAACAAATTGATATTTTAAAACACGATATTAACCAACATAGCGCCAATATTGAATCTTCAATAAGTAATAACCCGGTAGCTAGTGACCATAGAACTATGGAAGACCATGCTCCTGAACGCGAAAGAATGGAACGCTTTGAAGAATTATTTGCTTCGTTACGCAAAGATTTATTTGGCTTTTTAGCTAAATGGATGTAAGTCAAAAAATTTAAAAAATCACTCAACCAACCCTTGATAAGCGTATACTTTTCAAGGGTTTTGTTTTTATAATGATTTATTATTTGAAGCTTTGTTTATAGTAACTGTATAATTAAGGATTAACTCCTACTTATTATTTATTGACATAAAAAAAATTGCTATACTTGCCTTTATGAAAAGAATAGTTTTACTGATTGCTATTAGCTTAATTACGAATGTATTATTGGCACAAAGTTACGAATACCGAAGTGCTCAAAATCCATATTACTGGAAAAACCGCACGCCTAATGCTGCTTATTGGCAACAAGATGTGCATTATAAAATTAAAGCCAGTTTAAACGATGAAACCGAAATTATTGATGCCAACGAGGAGTTGACTTATTATAATAACTCGCCCGATACCCTGAGTTTTGTATATTTTCATTTATACCAAAATGCATTTATTAAAGGGGCTTATTTAGAAAATTTAAACCTTGCCAATAATTTTAAACAAAAGTTTGGTAAGTACGAGGCTGCTGGAAAAGGTACTGAGGTTGAAAACATGGCTGTAAATGGCAAAGCTGTTAAAACTGCATTGGATAATTCTATTTTAAAAGTATTTTTAAACGAGCCTATTTTACCTAACTCGCAAGTAACGTTTAGCATTAAATTTAAAACTTACTTTGATGGAGGTGGAAACCAACGCAGACGTATGAAAACATATAAAGACCGTTGGGGAAATAAACATTTCAACGGTGTACATTGGTATCCGCGTATTTGTGTTTACGATAGAAAATTTGGTTGGGAAACCGATCAACATTTAGGCAAAGAGTTTTATGGCGATTTTGGTCAGTATGAAGTGGAAATGACATTGCCTAATAATTATATAATGGATGGAACAGGCGAATTACAAAACGAAACAGAAGTATTGCCACCGGCATTAAGAGCTAAATTAGATTTAAAAAACTTTGAGAAAAAACCTTGGGAATCGGCACCTGATACTACTTTAATTCCAAGAAATGGAACCAAAACTTGGATTTTCCGCTCTGTTAATACACACGATTTTGCTTGGACCACCTCTCCAACTTATCGCATTGGTGAAGTGCAATTAAAATTGCCAAACGATAATAACCGCATTGTTCGTTGCATAGCATTGGTGCAAGAAAGCCATGCAAGTGGTTGGCAAGATGCTGCTTTATTTTGCGCCAGAGTAATTGATATTTACAGCAAAGATATTGGAGTTTACGCCTACCCTAAAATGATTGTAGCCGATGCTGCCGATGGAATGGAATACCCCATGATAACTTTAGATGGCGGTCGCAGCCCTGGCTATTATGGATTATTTGCACACGAAATTGGCCATAATTGGTTTTTTGGAATGGTAGGAAATAATGAAACCTACAGAGCCAGTTTAGATGAAGGTTTTACTCAATTTTTAACGCATTGGTGTATGAGTCGTTTAACCAACGAAAATCCAACGGTAAACACTAGCAACAAATACATTAAAAAGTATTACAGACCAATGCCATTGCTTGATCAAAACGTGTATTACGGTTATATACGCGATGCCATAAACGATGATGATCCTGCACTAAACACACATAGCGATGATTTTAACGGAGCATTAAATCATGGCGGTGGATATGGAAATGTGTATTATAAAACTGCTACCATGCTTTATAACTTGCAATATGTGTTGGGCGAAGAAATGTTTCAAAAAGCCATGCAGCATTATTTTAACCAATGGAAAATGGCACACCCTTATTTTGAGGATTTTAGAGCAAGTATTATGCAATACACCAAAACCGACTTAAACTGGTTTTTTGACCAATGGTTGGAAACCACTAAGAAGATTGATTATTCGGTTGGTAAGGTTAATAGAGTTAATGGAGTTAATAAGGTTGATGGGGCTGAAGTTAAATCTAATTTTGAAATACAGTTTAGAAGAAAAGGTTTGATGCAAATGCCTATTGATTTTACTGTTTACACCAAAGATTCTAATTATCAATTTGTAATTCCAAACACCTATTTTATGAAACAAACTTCGGCTACAGTATTACCAACTTGGAAAGGTTGGGGCTTACTGAACCAAACTTATACAGCAAAAATTGCATTGCCAGCAGGCAGCAAAATCACCAATATTCAAATAGACCCAACTTATAAACTAGCCGATATTAACCAATTGGATAATAGTTTAAAATGTCCAATTCTATTCACTTTCGACCATCAGTTAAATAACCCAACGGATAGAAAACATTATATTTTAAAGTGGAGACCTGATGTTTGGTTTAATAATTATGATGGTGTAAAAGTTGGATTGCACCTTAATGGCAATTACATGAACCAAAAACATGTTTTTAGTTTTACTACCTGGTATAACACAGGATTAGCCTCAAATTTTAAGGAAATTAATTATATAGAGAGCAGTAAGATTTATCCAATTCATTATAATTTAAATTATCGCCATCGTATTTCAAAGCAATTAGATTTAGATATTCAGTCGAGGGTGTTAGATGGCTTAGTTTTGAATAAAATAGGATTTAATAAAACCATTCATAATACAATATTTAAATTTAATTTTAAAAGCATGCGTAGGGTTCAATTATATTATTTACCGGCATTTGAAAAAATAACAATTAATGGACTTTCATTTCATCCTAATCTATCATTACACGATGAATGGAACAATACCCTAAATTTAGAATTAGAACACAATTACAATACTGGAATAGGAGTGGGGAAAGTAATAGCAGGCATGCGTACATCGGCTATTTTTAGCGATTTTGATTACGCAACCATGTATTTAAATATTGTTCAAAATAACAACTTGCATAAATTAGAATTAAGAACGCGCTTGTTTGCTCAATACATGACAGGAAATAATGCAGCACCTGAGGCACAATTATATTTAGCAGGTGCTAACCCTGAAGAAATGGCTGAAAATAAATTTACTCGCTCGGCAGGTATTTTACAAGCAGATTGGTTTAATTATGGTACCAATACAAATCATTTTCAAATGGGTGGTGGTTTAAATATCAGAGGATATACGGGTTATTTAGTTCCTGTTAATGTTGGTTTAAACCAATATTTTTTATACAAAGGTAATTCAGGAGCATCGGTAAGCTTTGAATTAGATTATGATAAGTACTTTAATATTCCGCCACGTGGATTATTTAAAAACTTACATTTAGATAGTTATTTATTTTTAGATGCAGGCGTTTTACAAGCCAATAATCCTAATATTTCAGAAACAACTTTACCAATTGGAGTTACAAAAGTAAGTACAACTCTTTTATCTAGTGCTGGTTCAGGTTTTGCTTTAACTATAAAACGTTTTGGTTATTTTGATGGTATTAAACCACTTACTATAAGATTTGATATGCCTTTATATTTAAGCACTGCTCCTTACGTTGATAATGAAAGTATAAAATTTAGATGGCAATTAGGAATTAACCGAACATTTTAATTTATTTGACAAACAAAATAAATAAGCAATATGAGTTTAGGATCAGAATTTAGAGAGTTTGCCATGAAGGGCAGCGTTATCGACTTAGCGGTTGGTGTGGTTATTGGAGCAGCATTTGGTAAAATTGTTGACTCGTTGGTGAATGATATTATTATGCCAATTGTAGGTATTATAATTGGTGGTTACGATTTTAGTAAACTATCTTATAAAATTGGTGAAGCTGAAATTAAGTATGGTAATTTCATACAAACTAGTTTTAACTTTATAATCATTGCATTTGTACTTTTTATTGTAATAAAAGCCATTAATAACCTAAAAAGATTAGAAGAACTTAAACTGAAAAAATAAGTTATACCTCAACCCCAAAATAAAAGCCAATCATTAATTTGATTGGCTTTTATTTTTTTTTCACATTAACCTACTTCCGTTTGGAGTTGGTTTTTGAACGGTGGTAATTATAATATTTCCATTTTCGTCAGCAAATCCTGTGAGTAGGAATTCGCTAATAAAATTGGCAATTTGTTTGGGTTCGAAATTAATTACACCCACTATTTGCAAGCCTAATAAATCTTGCTTTGAATAATGAAAAGTTACTTGGGCCGAAGTTTTTTTTACGCCTATTGCTTCACCAAAATCTACCCAAATTTTATAGGCAGGTTTCTTTGCTTCTGCAAAATCTTCTACTTTAATAATAGTGCCAACATGCAAGGCTACTTTTTCAAAATCGGCCCAAGTTATTGTTTTCATAAATTCATAATTTTAAAAAAACAAATGTCTGATAAGAAATTGGGGTTTTCTTGCAGACATTAATTAATCATATCAAAGCCAGTGTAAGGAACCAAAGCTTTTGGTATTTTAATTCCTTCTGGTGTTTGGTGGTTTTCTAACATGGTAGCAACTATACGTGGCAATGCCAAAGCACTTCCGTTTAAAGTATGCACCAATTGATTTTTTCCATCAGCACCTTTAAAACGGCACTTCATTCTGTTTGATTGGAATGTTTCAAAGTTTGAAGTACTGCTTACTTCTAACCATCTTTCTTGTGCTGCACTATAGGTTTCAAAATCATAAGTAATAGCTGAACCAAAACTCATATCGCCACCACATAAACATAAAATTCGGTATGGTAGTTCTAATTTTTCTAATAATCCTTGCACATGCATAACCATTTCGTCTAAAATAGCTGCTGATTGATTGGGATGTGCTATTTGTACAATTTCTACTTTATCAAACTGATGCAAACGATTTAAACCGCGCACATGCGCACCATAACTTCCAGCTTCACGTCTGAAACAAGGCGTATAACCCACATTTTTTATGGGTAATTCTTCTTCTTTTAAAATTACATCGCGGTATAAGTTGGTTATAGGCACTTCGGCAGTAGGAATTAAATACAAATCATCAACCGTAACATGGTACATTTGTCCCTCTTTATCTGGTAATTGACCAGTTCCAAAACCACTATCAGCATTAATCATTAAAGGTGGCATTATTTCGTGATAACCCGCTTTGGTCGCTTCATCTAAAAAGAAATTGATTAAAGCGCGTTGTAACCTAGCACCTTTACCTTTATAAACCGGAAACCCTGCACCAGTAATTTTATTTCCTAATTCAAAATCAATGATATTGTATTTGGCAGCTAATTCCCAATGAGGCATAGCACCTTCGTGCAATACTGGTATTTCGCCTTTGGTAAATACAGTTACATTTTCTTCTGGAGTTTTTCCTTCGGGAACCACGCTGCTAGGCAGGTTAGGAAATGTAACCAATATGTTAAAAATTTCAGTTTCTAGTTGTTTTAAGCGCTCTTCTAATTGCTTGGCATTTTCTTTTAATTCAACCGTGCGTGCTTTAATTGACTCAGCTTCAGTTTTATTGCCAGCTTTCATCAATTCGCCAATTTTTTTCGCCAATTGATTGCTTTCAGCTGCATTATTTTCGGTTTCTACTTGTGCTTTGCGTTTTTCTTCGTCTAATTGCAATAATTCATCAACTGCAACTATGTTTTTAAAATGTTTTTTAGCCAATCCCGCCTTCACGGTATCAACATTCTCGCGTATAAAATTAATCTGTAACATGTGTATTTTCTATTGGAAGCAAAGATGCTTTTTTTGGTTGTAAATTAAAAGGATGTAATTGAATTTTGAATGAAATAGTTAATATTCATCAGAAGGAATACTCAACTAAATTATTCATTTAATAAACGATCACAAATAATAGCAGTAGCAATTGCTGCATTCAAACTTTCGGCTTCACCTAATCGTTTTACACTAATTTTTTTTGTTATGAATGAATGTAAATTAGCGTTGATTCCTTTGCCTTCGTTTCCTATTACTAGTATAGCTGGTTTTACTAGTTTGGTTGTTGATAGATTTTCTCCTTCCATAAAAGCACCATAAACGGGTAATGTATTATTTTTGAAAAAGGTTATTAAATCAATATAAGTTATGTTTACCCTAGCTATACTCCCCATGGTGGCCTGAATACACTTATTGTTATAACAATCAGCTGTATGAAGAGAACAAATTACATTTTTTATTCCATACCAATCGGCTATTCTAATAATGGTACCTAAATTACCGGGATCTTGAATTTCATCAAGAACTAAGGTAAGTGAATTTTCTATTTTGTTGTTTTCTATTGGTTGGTTATTAATTTTTACTTGTAAAACTACATCTCTTGTGCTCTTTAATGAACTTATTTGTTCAATTTCTTTTTGAGTACAAACCACAAGTTTGGAACTGTTTTTGTGTTTTGGGTATAAATTGCACCAATCAGTAGTAGCATATATGGCTTCTATTTGTAAATTTGAGGCAAGTATTTCAACAGCAGTTTTACTACCTTCGGCCAAAAAATAGCCTTCGGTATAGCGAGTGCTTTTGTCCTTTAAACTTTTTAAAAACTGAATAGTACGTTTGTTAAGCATAAATAAAAATATAATATTAATAGTAGTGTTAGCTAGCGCAATGCTATTAAATGCTTGCAATATAAGCAGATTTCATAAACGTGAAGGAGCTAAATTAGTTAAAAATAAAATTGACATTTTTGAAAAGAAAAAAAGCCGCTTTTTCGAATCTGATTTAGAGAGTCAAACCAAGCAGAAGCCAGGAGTTAAATTCCTGGGATTAGTGAGGTTAAATGTGTTTTTTTATAGACTCGGTGATGCATCGAAAGGAGATAATAAAATAAAACGATTCCTACGCGATGATTTGGGAAGAGTTCCAGTTATTGTAGATACTACTATGATTGAAACGAGCATTCGTGCTATGCATATATATTTAAAATCGCAAGGTTATTATTATTCTGAAATTTCTTATACAGTAACCGATACCAAGTTTTTAAAAGAACGTAAAATAGTAACCTATTTTATAAAATTGAACAATCAGTTTAAATATGCCAAATTGAATGTAAATTGTCCTGATAAAAAAATTTATAAGCTAGTTCAAGCCTCTCTCGATGATAGTTATATAAAAATGGGTAGGTCACTCAAACGAGAAAATTTAATAGAGGAGCAAAATCGTATTTTAAATTTACTGCGTAATAATGGCTATTATACTTTTGCCAAGGAGTATATTGATTTCAATGTAGATACAAACTACAGTAGTGATTATGTAGCCATTGAAATAAATATTAAAAACCAAGACGATTTAAAACCATTTAAAATATATAAAGTCCGTAATTTGGTAATTAGTGTGGAGCCAAGTGAAAAGTTGCCTGGTGCTACTCATGATACCATCACCACTAATAATTTTAAATACATACCTAATGGCAGTAAAATAAATCCAAGCATTATTGCTAAAATGAATTTTTTGATGAAAGGAGAACTTTTTCAACAAAATAATTTAAGTAAAACATATAGTAGGTTAAATGATTTGCAATTGTTTAAGTTGGTAACCATAACCCCAACTATTTTGGAAAATGATAGTGACAATGTGATTGATTTTAGCATTAACTTAAAGCAAAATGATAAATATGATATCATCATAGAACCTCAAGCTATTACCAGTGATCAGGCTAATTTAGTAAATATTTCGTCATCTCGAAATTATGGTTTGGCCGCTGTTATTCAATTTACCGATAGAAATATTTTTCATAATGGTGAGATTTTGCAACTTCGTTTCCGCTCAAGTTTTGAAGCTCAACGAGGCGAAAACATCAATCCAAAACCATTTTTTAATAGCAGTGAGCAATCATTTTCTGCAAGTATTACCATTCCTCAGTTGTTGTTTTTAAATAAAATTGATAGAAAAATTAATAATGCCAATACCAAAACCATTGTAAATTCATCTATCATTTATGAGAAAAATGTTCAGTATGAACGTAGGGTTTTTACACTTGGTTCTTCCTATCAAATTAACAGAAAGCTCATTAGTTATTATGTTGCTTTTCCCGAATTTAGCTTTGTAAGAACAAATTTTACCAATTCTGAGCTTGAAGAAAAAAGTAAAACAGATATTTTTTTACAAAATGTATTTGCCAATAATTTAATTGTTAATGATATCCGTTTAGGTTTTACGTATAACTCTCAACCCATTAGTAAGGGAAAAAATTATATTTTTTTACGTTGGGATGTTTTAGAACTTGCAGGGAATTTGGTTTCAGCGTTTAACTTTTTACTAGATGAACCTAAAGTTACTGATACTACTAGAAATATTAAAAATCAATTCGAATTGTTTGGCCTGAATTATTTTCAATATGTAAAAACGTATGCCGATTTTAGATTCAATCATTGGTTAGATATGAACAATACAATGGTTTATCGTGTGGCAATGGGATATGCTTTGCCTTATGGTAATTCACCAGATTATATACCATTCGAAAAAAGATTTTTTACAGGTGGAGCCAATAGTTTAAGGGCTTTTAGGCCTCGCTCAATTGGTCCTGGTGTTTATTCTACTACTAGCCAAATTGATAAATCGGGGGATATAAAAATTGAAATGAATATGGAATACCGCTTTAATATATACAAGCATTTGTTTGAAGGTGCTGTATTTACCGATGCTGGAAATATTTGGTCAGCTAAGCAAGATAGTAGGCTAGGGGCGGATTTTGATATCCAAAATTTTTATAATGAAATGGCTTTAGGTTCAGGTTTAGGTATTAGGTTAAATTTAGGTATCTTTATCTTTAGGCTTGATGGAGCTGTTCCTTTGCACGATCCAAGTCAAGAGTACGGAAAACGTTGGGTTATTAATAACGCAAAGGATTTTGATTGGTATTGGGATAACAGTATATTTAATTTTGGTATAGGGTATCCTTTTTAATTTTTTAATTATATGTTATTTAACTCATTACATTTTTTACTGTTTTTTCCAATAGTTACTATATTGTTTTATTTATTGAAACATAAGTGGCGTTGGATTTTATTATTTATTGCCAGTACTTATTTTTATTCAGCGTTTTATTTACCTTATATTTTAATTTTATATGCCATCATAATAGTAGATTATTTTTGTGGTTTATTAATTGAAAAACAAGAAGGGAAATTAAAATTATTTTGGCTATTATTTAGCATAATTAGTAATATTGGGCTACTTGCTTATTTCAAATACTTTAACTTTTTTATCGATATCTTCCATGTTTTTGTTCCTCAAAAGTTGCATCACCTCGATATACTATTGCCAATTGGTTTATCGTTTCATACTTTTCAATCACTAAGTTATACTATTGAGGTTTATAAAGGCAACCAAAAAGCCGAAAAACATTTGGGTTATTTTGCTAATTATGTGTTGTTTTTCCCTCAAATGGTGGCTGGCCCAATTGAGAAATACAGTACTTTAGGTAATGAACTGAGAGCAAAGCATAAATTTAAGTATAAAAATATAAGCAATGGTTTAAGATTAATCTTGTACGGTTTGTTTGTAAAAATGTGTATTGCTGATAATTTAGCACCACTAGTCAATGAATTTTATTTGAATCCAACTCATTATTATTCAAGTTCTGCTTGGATTGCTTTAATAGCATTTTCTATTCAAATTTATGCCGACTTTTATGGTTATTCTACTATTGCAATTGGTGCTGCTCGTATACTCGGTATTAACTTAATGGATAATTTTAAACAACCTTATTTTGCGATTAGTTTTTATCAATTTTGGCAAAAATGGCATATTTCATTAACCACTTGGTTCCGTAATTATGTTTTTTTCCCGCTTGGCGGCAGTTATGTAAATGCTTTTAGGTGGGTTTTTAACATTTTATTGGTTTTCTCTTTAAGTGGTTTTTGGCATGGAGCCAATTATACTTTTATTATTTGGGGTTTTTTACATGGCTTATTTTATTTGTTAGAAAAAGGTTTGGTTAAATTTTATCCTGAAACCATAAGGCAAAATACAGTTTTCAAATTTTTAGGGGCCAATATCACTTTTATTTTAGTTACTTTAATATGGGTGTTTTTTAGAGCCGAAAATTTTGATAAAGCCATTTTAGTTTTAAATCAATGTTTTACTTATAGTTTTGATGCAAGCTTAAATTTAAAAATCAGTTTTGAATTAGTTTCAATGCTTGTAATATTCTTCCTAATTGAAATAGCAATTTTTAATACAAGATTCGATTATTTCTTTAAAAATTCTCATGTTATTTTCCGATGGACGGGGTACATTATTTTAATAATCAGTCTATTGTTATTTAGTGGTATTCAAAGTTTTCAGTTTATTTATTTTCAATTTTAACCATGAAAAAATTATTTTATAAACTCTGTATTTTATTACCAGTATTTGTTTTTTGTCTTTTAACTACAAATTACTGCTACGTAAAATACTATTATTGGTCAAATGCCGAAGCCATTGACGCAAAATTATTGTTTACCCAAGATAGTTTAGAAAATTGCAGTGATGTATTGTATTATGCCGAATCAAGTAATGCTACCGCTGCCAATAACGATACTTGTTTACAATCTATTTCTCAAATGATTGATTCATTATCGCCTTTAAAAGTTAATTCAGTCGATCATGGTGCTATTCATGCCCGCACATTTTTACAATTAATTAAAAATTTAAAGTCTGACTCTAAGGTAAAAACCATAATAGTTACTCTTAATTCGCGCTCTTTTGGTTCTCCTTGGATAAACTCTCATTTAGAAACCAATATTGCACAAGCCAATGTAATGTATGAACCCAATTTACCTATTTTCAAACGTATAAAGTTATCGTTTAATGGTTATGATAATAAATCAATTCAACTGCGCGACCAAGATTTGGAAAAAGATTGGTCAAGTGTAAAGCTAAATGTGCCCGAAAGTTTTCCTTACAAAACTGTACGTCAGTGGGATAACGCCATGGCAAACGGAACTTATTTATTACCAAATGGGGAATGGGATATGCCTAAAATTACTTTAGCTTGTCATTACATTAAAACATATGCTTTTCCAATTGATGTAAATACCAATCCCAGAATCCAAGATTTTGACGAAATTGTAAGCATTGCAAAGCAAAAGAACCTAAAATTAATTTTCCATTTGTTAGCTGAAAATATGCAGTATGCCGATAGTTTAGTAGGGAAGGAGTTGGTGAATATAATGCATCAAAACAAACAATTGTTAATTGAAAGGTACCATAAACATGGAGTAACTGTAGTGAATAGTTTTGAATTGGTTAATGGCCTAGATTTTATTGATCAAAACTGGACTACAGAACATTACAACCAAACAGGAAGATTAGCTTTGGCTGAAAATGTGCTAAAATATTTGAAATAAAAAATATTTAAATACTAAAATATTTCTATTTTCGTTTTACCTATATTTAAATTTAACTATATGCAACAAAACTACTCCGAAGACGATTTACTCAATTACATTTACAAGGAAACTACTCAAGATGAAAGTATGGCTATTGAAAATGCTATTGCTCAAAATGAGTCCTTAAAATCAATGTATTTAGAGCTTTTAGAAGGTATAGATTTATTAAATAAAACATACTTCCGACCGAGTGAAATAACTTTAGATAATATTTTAAAAAAGGCCAAAGACGGTTTACAGCAAAATGTAGATTAATAAAAAAGCCCTGTAAAACATAGTTTACAGGGCTTTTTTATATACTTACTTAAATTAGTTTATTTAAATTTATTGATAATATCATTACCAAATATTAATACCATAAGGGTTAATAAAATAATGGTTCCAACAGTTTGAACACGCTCTTGTGTTTTAATACTAATTGGTTTTTTAGTAATCATTTCAATAAGTAGTAATACCACGTGTCCACCATCTAATGCTGGAATTGGTAAAAAATTCATAAATGCCAAACCCATCGATATTAAAGCTGTTAACATCCAAAAGTTTAACCAATCCCAAGTTGGTCCAAAATAATCAGCTATACCAATTGGACCTTGTACAGCTTTATTTAATGGAATATGACCTTTAAAAATTTTTCCCCAGCCAGCTACTTGGTTAGCTATGGTTTCATAAGCTTGGTTAATTCCTGCCGGAATTGATGATAGTAAGCTATATGATACTGTATCAAATTTCCAATTTAAATCGGTAGGCATAAACCCTAATTTACCATCAGTTCCAATTAAAGCTGTTAAAGCCAAGGTATCGTTATTTCTAACTACGGTAAGTTTGGTGCTTTTTCCTTTGTATGCCATTAGCAATGGCTGAAACTCTTCAAACAATATTATTTTGTTCGTATCCACTCCAATAATTTTATCTTTAGGTTGTAATCCAGCCTTTTCTGCTGCTGAGCCACTGTTTACCTTTTGAACATAAAGTTCCATTCTTGGTGTAAAAAATGCTCCTTTGGTTTTTTTAGTAAGTTTTTTCAAAAAATCATCAGGTAATTTAACATCTATAATGGAGTCATTTCTTTTTACAGTATAATAAGGCTTTTCACTCATTAATATTTCTGAGTTTAATGCATCGTCTAAATGAATTATTGTTTTTCCATTTACAGCTTCTATTTTGTCGCCTAGTCTAAAACCCATTTCTTGAGCTAATTCGCTAGGAGCTATGCCATGTTTAACTGAGCTGTTAATCAGCATTTTTTCGCCATAATAGTATTTAATACCTGCAAAAATAATGATACCTAGTATTACATTAAATATAATACCACCAAGCATCACAATCATACGTTGCCATGCTGGTTTGCTTCTAAATTCCCATGGTTCTGCCGGTTTGGTTAAATCTTGGTTACCCATGTTTTCATCTACCATTCCGTTAATTTGAACATAACCACCCATTGGAAACCAACCTAAACCATATTCTGTATCGCCTTTTTTAAATTTAAACAAGGCAAAGTTTAAAACACTTGGCATTGGAAACAAAAAATCAAAGAATAAGTAAAACTTATCTACTTTAATTTTAAATAATTTAGCCGCTAAAAAATGTCCTAATTCGTGTATTAATACTAAAATTGAAAGAGCCGCAATTACTTGCGCTATCATTGTGAATGTTTGCATCTATATATTGTATATTTTTAAATTAACTATTTGTATAGTTTTGAAGGCTGCAAAAGTAAAAAACTATTTGATATTATCTTATCAAACTTTTCGCCACTAGTCTAGCTTCGCTATCAGTGCTTATATAGTCTTCCAAAGTAGGCTGTTTTATGAAATGAACCTCGTTCATACAAGCTTCATTTATTTCTGCAATTTGTAAGAATTTTATTTTATCATTTAAAAATGCTTCTACAGCTATTTCATTGGCTGCATTTAATATACATGCCTTATTACCACCTGCTTCCATAGCTTCATAAGCTAAACCTAAGTTTCTAAATGTTTGTTTATCAGGCTCTTCAAAAGTTAGCATATTCATTTCTTTAAATGAAAGTCGTTTAAAATTGGTTTTAGTTCTTTCAGGATAAAAAAATGCATAATGAATAGGTAGTTTCATATCTGGCAACCCCATTTGGGCTTTAATGCTGCCATCATTAAATTCCACCATACTATGTATAATAGATTGCGGATGAACAACTACATCTATTTGATTATTTTCTAAACCAAATAACCATTTTGCCTCAATCACTTCCAATCCTTTATTCATCAAACTAGCTGAATCAATGGTAATTTTTGCGCCCATTGTCCAATTCGGGTGTTTAAGAGCTTCTTTTTTTGTAATTTCTAGCAACTCATTTGCTTTTTTACCTCTAAATGGCCCACCTGAAGCTGTTAAAATAATTTTATCAATGGTATTTAAGTCTTCTCCCACCAAACATTGAAAAATTGCTGAATGTTCCGAATCAACAGGTATTAAGTTTACTTTATGTTCAGCACATAAACTAGTTATTAACTCTCCAGCAACTACTAATGTTTCTTTATTTGCTAGAGCAATTTTCTTTTTATTTTCAATTGCTTTAATAGTTGGCAAAAGTCCACTATAGCCAACCATAGCTGTTAAAACTATTTCAGCCGAAGTTATCTCCATTAAGTCGGCAATCGCTTTATTGCCCGAAAATACCTTAATATCATGTTTATCTAAAGCATTTTTTACTATTTGGTATTTGCTATCATCAGCTATAACCACATGGTTTGGTTTAAACTCTATGGCTTGTTTAATCAATAAATCGGCATTACTGTTTGCAGTTAATACTTCTATTTCAATTTTATCACTTTGCTCTCTAGCTATTTCTAGCGCTTGAGTTCCAATACTACCAGTACTACCTAAAATAGCAATTTTCTTTTTCTCTAATTCTTTACTCATTATATATTTAATAATGTATGCAGCAATAATATAATATTTTCAATTATCTTATTTAACAATTATTCAAATTATTGGTTTCGGGATATAAAGGAGTAATATAAAGGAGTAATTCACCTAGTTATTTCTGTCGACTAAGATAAACAAGATGATAATTTCTAACGAAACAGGTTAAAATAAAAAATAAGTACTTGAAAATAAGGTATAATGGGGGAATGATAAATAAATAAGTTGCAAAGAACCAAAAAGTAGATACATTTGCACCCCCTTGAAAGCGGGAAAGTT
>JAIXWW010000020.1 GCA_027491085.1 Bacteroidota bacterium | reverse complement strand
TAAATCGGCTGTTTCAAATAAAGCAAAACATATCAACCCCAATTTTGCATGGCAACCGCGCTTTCATGACCATATAATTCGAGATGCACAATCATTTGAAAATATTAAAAAATACATCATCAATAATCCAATAAATTGGAAGGATGATGAATATTATTTATAGGTAAAGAGGTTTAATTAAACGTCTTTAAAGAAGCAGAATAACCCAAATTTAGCATGGCAATCGCGGTTTCACTAAAAACATTGTTGAAATAAATTTACTAGAAAAATACTAGCTATTACAACAATAAAAATTTTCTATTATCATTGAATTTTTATTTTGAAAATTATGCTTGAAGAAAATTTATCATTTACCAATAAATCAGTTAAAAGTAAATTCGCGTTAATTATAGGATTAGCAATAGCATTAATAATTGGAGGAATCAGTGGTTTATTTTTCAATTTTATTAATAAAGGACTCTTTATTCCTATTGGTATTGGTGGATTTATCAGTGCTTATATTTTCAATTACAATAGTTTTAATAACATAACTATTACACCAAATGGTATTGTTTTTTTAAACACGTTTTTTAAAAAGAAATATTTTTTTGAGTTTTCAGAAATAACCAAATTCAAAAGCAATATCAGCACCAATCCCATCACTAACGAAAAGAGTTTTAATATAATTGAACTTGAATTTGGAAATAAATTATCAATAAACCTCAATGAAAAAGATTTTGATGATTTTGAATTATTAAAACATACCATTCATTCAAAAATAATAACAGAAAGAAGTATTTCTAATTAAACTCAATCAATTATTCTAATAGACTTTTATCTTCTCCTGGTATCACAAACTTGAATAATTTTCCAGTTTCCGTTTTCATAAAATAGTTGAAAAGCATCTACTCCTTTATGCGATAATTTGCCATTTACATAAAATTCATAATCAGCCCAAACACTTGCCAAAGGGTAATCTACTTTTATATCAAATTGAGTAATCCGCTCTTCTATTTGTAAGTTTCGTTTTTTTATGGTTAACACTTGCAGTAAAAAACTATCTACAGATTCGTTTTCAAGCGTGGTAATATTTGTTTTATTGTTTAAAAGGGCAGTTTGAAATCTTGCAGTTTTGTGTAAATATTGATTAATTAAACTAGTATCGCTTTTTTGCATTCCTTCAAAAAATAATAAAATAGTTTGTTTGATATTGTTTTCGTGCACCTGAGCAAAAATCCAATTGGGAGCAATTAGCATTATCAGTAAAAGTAATTTTTTCATAATTGAGGAATAAAATAGTTTTCAATTATAACGAATTTGTACATTTGAACGAATGGAAATAAAACTGCGAACAGCAAGATTATACATGCGTGAGTTTATTTTGGCCGATTCAGAAATTTTGTATCAAATGCACCAAGACCCTGCTATAACTAAATATACTGGCGACCCAATACCTTGGGATAGAATAGAAATAGTGGAGAAAATTATTACAGAAGCATTGACGCCTCAATATCAGTTTGGCATTGGTCGTTGGGCTTGTCATTTAATTGAAAACAACGAGTTTATTGGTTGGTGTGGACTTAAAAAAGTTGGTGATGAAGTAGATTTAGGATACAGATTTATACAAAAATATTGGGGTAATGGTTATGCTACCGAAGCTGCTAAAGCAGTTTTAGAATTTGGAGTTAAAAATAAAATACCCAATATTATTGGCAGAGCTGCTGTTGAAAATAACGCCTCCGTTAAGGTTTTACAAAAAATTGGGTTAACCTTTAAAGAATATTATTTGGAAGAAGGTGAAAAACACCAATCCATTAAATTGGAGTGGGTGTATTAATGCCTACAAATAGTTTTTTTATTGAGTGGCGTCATGTTTTATAAAAACCAAAAATTTCAATTTGCACCTTAATAAACTACATGTATTATGATACGTTTTGATTTTATAGAAGCCAATAAAGAAAAGTACCGTGAGCAGTTTTTAACTGCAAAACCATTTCCTCATATTGCCATTGATGGCCTTTGCGATGAAGTTAAATTAACCGAATTGTATAATAATATTCCTGAAATAGAAACATCAAGTGCTGATTATGTTTTTGCAAAAAACAAGTTTGAAAAATCAAAGTTTAAGGAATTAGGTGGCGTATTTGAAGAACTTTATAGCGATTTAACCAGTTTGAGATTTAAAATTTGGATTTCATATATTACCAATGAAGATGTTTTTATTGATGATACTTTTTATGGTGGAGGCATTCACCAAGGGCGTGAAGGCAGCTATTTAGATATGCATGCCGATTTTAATTACCATCCATTGGTTGAAACTTGGTACCGTAATTTAAACTTATTGCTTTATATCAATAAAGATTGGCAAGAAAACTATGGTGGACATTTGCGATTAGAAGATGAACGAACTGGCGTAAAAACCGAAGTTGGTGTACCTTTTAATCGTTTGGCTATCATGCATTGTAGGTCGTATACTCTTCATGGTTATGATCCAATTAATTTCCCAAAAGGAACTGCTCGTACTTCCATAGCAGCTTATGCATATACAGTTCATGAAAATAATTTTGAAGCACCACGAACCACTGTTTGGCATGTAAAAAAAGACAATCCAATAAAATATGCCTTATCTAAAATTTGGGTTCCAGCTGTAAAACTAAAAAGTATGTTTTTAAAAAGTAATACTGCTAATCACTAATAATTAAATAATTAATGAAAAAGCTGGTGTAAAATACACCAGCTTTTTTTGTTGGTAAACTTTACAATAAAACACTTTAAGTTTTTTTAAGTTTGTAAAATTATGGAATGGAATAAATTAAGTGAAATAGAGCAATTAGAAGAAATAAATAAAGCTTCGTTTGAAGCTCCCGTAATGATTTTTAAACACAGTACACGCTGCAATATCAGTTCAAGTGCATTAAATCGAGTTGAGCGTAATTGGAATAATGAACAAGATGATGTTAAAGTAAAACCATATTACCTTGATTTAATTGCATATCGTAATATTTCGAACGAAATTGCAAAAAATTGGAATATTGAACATCAGTCGCCTCAAGTTTTGGTTATTAAAAATGGTACATGTATTTATACTGAAACTCACATGGGTATAAATTATGATGAAATAATAAATTTTAAATGATTTAAATATACTATAAAATAGCTTAATATTGAACTAACAAAAAATTTAAAAATGCAAATAGATATAGCTACACTTAAATTAGTATTATGTTTAATAAATATTTTAAATTTATGCATTTTATTTATTCAATATTTATCTAATAAAGAATACAAAGGTATTCTTCATTGGATTGCGGGTTTTGGCTTTATCGCCTTATCCCAAATAATCACTTTAGAATTTGTTTTTCCATCCCATCAATTTACACCATTACTTTCCGACTTATCCATTGTTTTCGGATTTTCCATAGTTTTAATTGGAATAAACTACTTTATATCCGCAAAGTACAACAATACTATTCATCTAATTTCGGCAGCAATATCACTCATTATTATTGCTATTCTATACCTTAACAATCTGTTATTAGTTGAAAAAATATTTCTTTCCTTTATAAAATCAATCATTTGTTTTCAAATTGTGGCCACCTTATGGTGTGCAAAAATTCCAACTATAAAAAGAACTACAAACTTTATAGGTATATTATTTTTCACATACGCAAGTGTATTCTTATTACAATCAATTTCCATTTTGATTAATGGCATTAACACCAACCTAAACTCCCCTATTTTCATAGTAATTTATTTATTCTCCATTATAGTTGGTATTATTTCAACTTTTGGATTTACCTTTTTAGTGAATCAGCGATTAATTGGAGAAAGAGAAAAGGTAGAAAATAATGCCCAGCTTGTTCAATATGCTGTAAACAATACCTTAGATGCCGTTTATTGGGTAAAAAAAGATGGTACTTTTTTAGAATTAAATAAATCAGCACATAATATATTGGGATACACATACAAGGAACTTATGAATTTATCGGTTCCTGAAATTGACCCAGATTATAATAAGGAAATGTGGCCAAAGCATTGGGAAGAATTAAAGGAAAAAAAATCAATGACATTTAATAGCAAGCATCTTACTAAAGATGGAAGGATTGTTCCTACCGAAGTAAATGCAAACTATATTTTTTTCAATGGCCAAGAAATTAACTGTGCATTTGTAAGGGATATTTCGGAGAGAAAAAAAGCGGAGCAAAATCTTATTGCTACAAAAAATCATTTAAAAGCCATTTTAGATTCTGAGCCTGAATCTATCAAATTATTGAGTAGGGAAATGATTATTTTAGACATGAATCCCGCAGGGCTTGAGTTAATAGGGGCAGATAATTTGGAACAAGTGCTTGGTAAAAGTGTAATAAATATTGTTAAAAAGGAATATAGAGATGCTTTTATAAAACAAACAGAAGAAATTTTTGAAGGAAAAAGTGGAGTAATTGAGCTTGAAATAATTGGGTTAAAAGGTGAACATAAATGGTTAGAAACCCATTCAGTGCCAATGAAAGACAACTCAGGAAAAATCATTTCACTTCTAGCCATTACAAGAGATATTACCGAGCGAAAAAAATCTGAACAAAAAATGAATGAATTGATGGTTGATACCATTGATAAAAATAATCGTTTGCAAAATTTTGCACATATAGTTTCACATAATATCAGGTCTCATGCAGCTAATTTTAGTGGTTTACTCGAAATTATAAAAGATGCCGAAAATGAGGATGAAAAGAAACTTTATTTTGAATATTTAAATTCGAGTAGTGTTAAACTATCTGAAACAATAGATAATTTGAATGAAATTATTACCATTCAGTCAAATAATTCACTGCCTACTGAAAAAATTGATTTAAAAATAGAAATTGATAAAACGATTAAATCGCAGAACTTTAGCATACTGGAACATCATGTATTAATTGAAAATAATATTCCACCAAACGTAGTAATCAATTCTATTCCAGCTTATTTTGATAGCATTATATTAAATTTAATAACCAATGCCATAAAATACAGAGCAACAAACAGAACGCCCATCATAAAAATATCGAGTAAGGTAGAAAAAGATTACACTATTTTAGTAATTGAAGATAATGGAATAGGTATAGACCTGGAAAAGAATGGCGGTAAGCTATTTGGAATGTATAAAACTTTTAATGGAAATAGCGATGCAAAAGGAATTGGTTTGTTTATCACAAAAAATCAAATTGAAGCCATGAAAGGTAAAATAGAGGTAAGCAGTAAGTTGGATGTTGGAACTACTTTTATTATCTATTTTAAAAATTAGTCAAACATTTACTCAAATCGTAAATGTTTAACTGATTCGCCAGAATCACGCAATTCAATTAAGGCATCAATTCCTATTTCAATATGTCGTTTTACATATTGAGCAGTAACTGCACTATCGCTTTTTGATGTTTTTACACCATCAGGTGTCATTGGATTATCACTTACTAAAAGCAAAGCTCCTTTGGGAATACTATTCACGAAACCTACAATAAAAATAGTAGCCGTTTCCATGTCAATAGCCATGGCGCGTGTTTTCTTTAAGTAATCTTTGAATTCATCATCATGCTCCCAAACCCTTCTGTTAGTGGTATAAACAGTTCCTGTCCAATAATCAACATCATGTTTTACAATGGTGGTGGATACCGCTTTTTGCATTCTAAATGAAGGTAAAGCAGGTATTTCAGGCATTATATAATCATTACTTGTGCCTTCTCCCCTTATTGCTGCAATTGGCAAAATTAAATCACCTAGTTTGGTTATCTTTTTTAAACCTCCACATTTACCTAAAAACAAAACAGCTTTTGGAGTAATGGCCGAAAGTAAATCCATGATGGTAGCTGCCATGGCACTTCCCATTCCAAAGTTAATAATCGTAATATTCTCAGCTGTAGCCGACTGCATAGGCTTGTCGGTACCCATAATATTTACATTAAATTTTTGTGCGAAAATTTCAACATAATTAAAAAAATTGGTAAGCAGAATGTATTCACCAAATTTATCAAGCTCTACGCCTGTGTAGCGCGGAAGCCAATCATTTACGATATCTTTTTTAGTTTTCATTTAAACAATATTTTAATTTGCAATATTTAGCATTAATTATGCAAAAGCAATATTAAAAATTTATTTTTACCCAACCATAACCATATACCATCGTATTAAGGTAAAAAATAACTAATTATTTAATTGCCTAACGAAAATAAATTTACTTAACTTTAATGAAAATAGAGCTAGATCAGCTTATAAGTTTATGTTTAAAACAAGATCGCAAGGCCGAAAGTGCTTTGTATAAATATTGTTTTACTAAACTTATGCCTATTTGCCATAAGTATTATAAAAGTAAAGACGATACCTTAGCACAAATAAATAAAGCGTTTTTAAAAATATTGAATAATTTAAGCAGTTTTGATGGCAATAAATCGTTTGATGCATGGATAAAAACAATAATGGTGAATACTATTATTGATGAATTTAGGGTAAATAAAAAACGTAATGCCTTGTTTATAGATAACAACAATGAACAAGTTGACCTTGATTTCCATCCATTCAATTTAAACGAGGCTGAGGCTAAATTAACTGCTGCCGATATTCAGATTCATATTCAGCAATTACCTGAATCGAGTAAAATGGTATTTAACCTTTTTACAGTTGATGGTTATAACCACAAAGAAATTGGTGAAATGTTGGGAATTAATGAAGGAACAAGCAAATGGCATTTAAATAATGCCAGAAAAATTTTAAAGAAAAAACTGATTGAAATGTTTCCTCAACTTAAAGAAAGGGAAAAACAAGCATGACAGATAACGAATTAGATAATTTAATTAAAAACAAACTCAATAACCAAACTTTTGAGTATGAAGATTCTTATTGGCAGCAAGCCGAAAAGATGATTGATGCTCAGCGTTTTGAAACCAAAAAATTGGTTTGGTATAAGTCGGCATTTTATGTTGCTATAGCTGCTGTTTTTGCATTATTAGGATGGTTTTTAGTTGAAAATAATAAAATTACCTCTCCTAAAACATCTATCAATACCAATACTGAAAATGCTCAAATGCTGCAACTTGAATTAAAAAGTTCAGCTACTTATAGTCAACCTAAAGCTGCTGAAGCTAATAAATCTGTTAACTCAAATAGTATTAATCGTAAGGAAAATTCAATATTAGTTGAATCAAATGATAAAAATAATGACACTAAAATTATAAGAACAGCTAAAAATAAATTACAAAATATTGCACCCATTTTAGGTAATGATTTAACAACTAAAAATGAAGCGATAACTATTGAAAATGTTAGTATTAATAACGAAGTTATTGTTGATGTTTTACAAAGTAAAAACGCACAACAAATTAGTTTAAACCTATTAGCTCCAGCTTTTGATTTTACCCAAATTGATTTTATTAAATCTCCAATTAATTATAAAAACAATTCAAAATTAAACAGTTATTTCAACGCTAGTTTAGAAGCAGGAACCAATTCATTTAATAATACATTTTCGACTAATTCATTTGGTTATTATGTTGGAGGCAGGTTGTATTTTGATATTGGTAAACTCTCGTTAAATACCAATTTGCATTACGAAAATATGAATCAGAAGTTAGTTCCTCGTGAAATTGTAAATAAAACATACGATTTTACATCAAATACTACTAAAACTGTTATTAAAAACCAATCTATTGATTATGCAATCATTGGGTTAAATGCTATGTATCCTGTCTACAAAAACCACAGTATTGGTATAGGTTTTCAATATGCTCGTTTAATTAAAACCAACGATTTATTTACTACCCAAAATTTAGAAAACAATACAATCGTAAACAAAAGCACCAATAATTACAGTAATGGAATTATTAAATCTGATATTCAATTTACCCTAAATTACCAATTTAGATTTACCAAACATTTAGCTGTAAATGCTGCCTATGTTTATGGTTTAAATGATGTTTCAACCAATGAAACGGCTAACTATAAAAACAGAGGAGTTAAATTAGGTTTACAATACATTATAAAATAATATTTCATGCGTTCAATAATATATTTCATTATCAGTTTTGCTATTTTAACAACAGGTTGTAAAACCAAAGAAGATCCAATTGGATATATTGGTACTGCTGAGTTTTATGCCAAAGGAATAATCAATAATAAATCTGTTTTAATTGAAGCTGGTAACAATAATTTCATTATGCAAACTGATAATGGAAAAGATAGTTTAAATATAAATACTTACACAGGTTCATTGGTTAGCACATGTGCTAATTGCAAAGAAAAATTAAGTATTACAATTCGTAATTTTGAAATAGGAAATAGCAGCAATTGGCTTTTAGATTCAGTATTCAAGCAAGGCAATATTTATAGTTATTACAAAGATGTATTGCCACCAAGTGCTTATAAAATTATTTTAAAAAATGAATCAGTAGGTATTGGTAATGTAGATTATAAATGGGATTTTGGTGATGGGTTTGGTAGTTTGGCAACTGATCCTGAATTTATATTTAAAACGGATGGTAAGAAAAACATTAAACTAACGGCAGATTTTAAAGACGTAAATTGCTCTTCAACCATAGAAACACCTGTATACATTGATGGTAACAACTTAAATGGCTATATAGACTATACCTACCAAAATATTGGTAATAATGTATTTAGATGCAATGTTATCAATGCAGATTCAAGTACGCACAAATTTGTTTGGCAATATTTGAATCAAACCAATTCATTTCCGAAAGGCAATTATTTTGACTTACCTGCATTTGCTAATGAAGGGGTATATAAAGTAGATTTATTGGCTATAAATAAAATTACAAATGATACCACACTTGTATCAAAAAATTTAGCTACATCAGCTAATAAGAATTGTGTTTCAAATTTTTCATACAGTTTAATACCTATTCGAGATACACTTCAGTTTAACAAGGTAATTATTGATTATACTGCTCCAGATGGAACTTATTATTCATCAAAGTATTTAGAGCAGTTTACAGGTTTTGTTATTCAAGAAATTACTAATTACAAAGACATGGTTACTGGTAAAAAAATAATTAAAGTGAAGGTTTTATTTACTTGTAATGTTAGTGATGGAACCACCACCATTGAGTTAAAAGACATCAATGCTGTATTTGCATTTTCTTATTAATTTTTTAGGTTTACTTTTCATAAAACTCAATGGGTAAACCATCAGGGTCGGCTATAAAAGTGAATTTTTTATTGGTAAATTCATCAATTCTTATTGGTTCAATATCAATGTTAAGGGAATTCATTTTACAAACTACTTCCGTTAAATTATTTACCTCAAATGCCAAATGCCTAAGTCCGGTAGCTTCAGGCCTGCTTAGTCTTTTGGGCGGATTAGGAAACGAAAATAATTCAACAATATAAACTCCATTTAAGGCCAAATCAAGCTTATAGGAATCTCGCTCTGCCCTGTAAGTTTCATTCAAAATTTCTAAGCCAATAACTTCAGTATAAAACTGCTTTGAAACAGCATAATTACTACAAATAATAGCGATATGATGGATTTTATTTAGTATCAAATTATACTACGTTTTTAACTTTTTCTTTTTAGCACTTGGGAACAATATATTATTTAAAATAAGTCTGTAACCTGGCGAATTTGGATGTAAGTTTAAATCGGTTGGTGGTTCACCAACCATATGCTGATAATCTTCAGGATCATGGCCTCCATAAAAAGTCCAAGTACCTTTACCTAAACTACCATGTATATATTTTGCTTCTTTCAGTTGTTTACTTTCACCTAATATCAATACATCACTTTTAATAAACTGTTTTCTAAAAGCAGTAGTTTGCCCCATAAAACCTTTAACTGTGCTGGTATGGTTTTGACATAACATAGTTGGTACTAAATCCCATTTTGCTGAAAATTCAAATAAAGAAAACACATCGTTTTCTTCATTTACGGGTCTAGTATCAGGTGTTGCGTCTATGTATGAATATTCGTACTCATAAGGATTCATAACTAAGTTAAAATCTTTAAAGGCAATAGTTTTGCTAAAGTCAAGTTTAGCATTAGCATCATGGTCGGCAGGATCGCCATCAAAAATGCTTTCGCAAATATCAATTCCATCAGCTGCCATGGCAATATCGTAGGTATCTGTAGCGCTGCACATAGCAAATAAAAATCCGCCACCTAAAGTAAAATCTCTTATTTTTTTTGCTACTGCTAATTTAAGTTCTGATACTTTCTTAAAACCATGTTTAGCTGCCATAGATTCATTTTCTTTAACTTCAGCCTGATACCAAGCAGTGTTGGCAAACTGCGCATAAAACTTACCATATTGACCAGTAAAGTCTTCGTGATGCAAGTGAAGCCAATCGTACTTTACTAATTTATCGCTCAATAGTTCATCATCAAAAACAACTTCGTAAGGAATTTCTGCATAAGTTAAAACCATGGTTACTGCATCATCCCAAGGTTGTTTGGTTTTAGGAGAATAAACAGCAATTTTAGGAGCTTTATAGAGTTTTACTAACTCCATATTAACATCGGGTTTAGCTATTTGTAATAATATTTCTGAAACTTGAGCTTCGCTAATAATTTCATAACTAATGCCTCTAATCTTTAGTTCTCGTTCATAAACTTGGTCATAACCAAACATAAAACTGCCTGCTTTGTAGTTTAAAAGCCAATCTACTTCAATGTCTTTTTGTAAAATCCAAAATGCCAATCCATATGCCTTCAAATGATTTTTTTGTCCTTCATCCATTGGAATTAATATTCGGCTAGCAAAACTAGATAAGGAACAAAATAGGAATAGTATAACTAATAGTTTACGCATAGTTGTTTTCTTTTAATTCGAATATACTTTTACTCATTAATTCATACAAATCTTTTGTGTGAGTGTTTTGTAATAAATTTAAGTGTTTTTGCATGGTGCTTATATCGTTTCTTATTGCTGGTCCTGTTTGAATTTTGCTAGGTTCAAAGTTAAACGAATTATTGATTGCTTTAGTTAATAAATGCTTTAAAATGGTATAATCTAAGTGTTGGAAATCTAACTCTTGTTTTGCCAATGCAATTAAGTGATTACTAAAATTATTGGTAATGGTAGCTGCCAAGTGCAAATATTGACGTTCTGCACTGCTTATTTTATTTACATTTTTTGAAAGCCTATCGGCAAATGCCTCTATTATTCTATAATTTTCTTCGCTATTTGCTTCAATACAAATAGGAGTGTTTTTAAAATCGCTAAATGAATTTTTATTGATACTTTCAATTGGCCAAAAAACAGCTTGATTGATTTGTTTATTGAGTTCTGATATTGGCTTTAAACCTGAGCAGTGTACTACTAAACCGTCTACTATTGGCAAATTATTGGCCACCTCATTAATTGAATCATCGTTTATACAAAGCAGGTATAAATCGGCATTGGTTGGTATTTCACTTATACTCTGGTAGGCTTTTACATTAAAATTATTTGCCAAAGCAATACTATTTTCCTTGGTTTTTGAAAATATTCCTACAATTTCAACGTCTGTATTCAAACATGAAGTTAAAATAGCAAATGCCATATTTCCACTACCTAAAATAATTACTTGCATCATAAATTAAAATGAAAAATATTTTTTTTCAAATCAAGCTAAAAAAAGCCTAATGCAATAACAGATTTGATGGTTATTTATTTTTTTAATTTTAAAACAAAACTCTACTCTCTAATGCGCTGATTATTATTTTTTTGCGTGTTTTGTAAATTTTATTAAATTTAGTTTATAAAAATAATCGGCAATTCAAATACTCTATTATTTTTAATTTTATGGTATTAAAAAATCTCAAATACTGTTTTAGTTTGATTTTGTAAACTATATTGCACCTTAAATAATGATTAAGTAATATGAAGAAACTTTTATTAGGTGCACTATTAGTAACTTGTTTTGGCCAATATGGTCAGGCTCAAACCAAAGATATGCCTTGGCAAATTGGTCTTGGTGTTGGTATCTCTGAATACTCAGGCGACTTGGGAAATGGATTTTTTAAATTTGATTTAACACCACATGATGTGGCAAATAATGGTGGAGGTGTATCACAAAACACACCAGGTATTGGTTATTTAACAATAACTAGGTATTTAAGTAACCAATTTGATATTTCGGCAAGAGGATATCTTGGAGAATGGGGATATTTTGACAAACCTAACGTAATAGGTAGCACTACCACAGGTAATTTTTACCGTCAAACTTTAGGATTTGAAATTACCCCTCGTTGGAAATTTTTAGAAAAAGATAATGCTATGTTTACCCCTTATGTTACTTTAGGTTTAGGCGCAAGAAGAATAAACATGCCAAAAACTAGAATGGAAGATTTTGGGATTTTTGGTTTAGACGAAGGTGGTTTATATGAATTTACTGTTCCTGCTGGTTTAGGGGTAAATGTTAAATTAACTGAAAAATTTGGCATGAATATCCAATCAAATTACATGTGGACAAATAATGATAAAGTAGAAGGTTTACCATTATATGAACAACTAACATATGACCAAGCTTGGTTTCATACTATTGGTGTAACAATGAATTTAGGTAAAGTTATTGATACAGACGGTGACGGAGTTGGTGACAAAAGAGATAAGTGTCCAAATACACCTGCTGGTGATTTAGTTAACCCAACCACAGGTTGTTCAATTGATAGTGATAAAGATGGAATAGCTGATAATAAAGATGCTTGTCCACTAGTAGCTGGTGTAGCTAATTTTAAAGGTTGCCCTGATTCTGATAACGATGGAGTTCAAGACAGTGAAGACAAATGTCCAACTGTTGCTGGTATTGCTAAATTTAAAGGTTGCCCTGATTCTGATAATGATGGTATCCAAGATAGCGAAGATGCTTGTCCTACCGTTGCTGGTATTGCAACATTCAAAGGTTGCCCTGATACAGATAACGATGGAATTCAAGATAGCGAAGATGCTTGCCCTACCGTTGTTGGTATTGCAGCATTCAGAGGTTGTCCTGATACAGATAACGATGGCATTGAAGACAAACTAGATAATTGCCCTAAAGTAGCTGGTGTAGCTGCAAATAATGGTTGCCCAGAAATTAAAGCTGCAGTTAAACAATTATTTGAAAAAGCATTACAAGGTGTTCAGTTCGAAACTGGCAAATCTATTATTAAACCTAATTCATTTGCTATTTTAAATAACGTAGCTAAGATAATGGCAGAAAATCCAACTTACAAATTATACATTTTAGGTCATACCGATAATGTTGGTGATGCGGCTAAAAACTTAAAATTATCACAAGACAGAGCGGCAGCAGTTGAAAAATACTTAGAAAGCAAAGGTGTTAAAACTGAAAGAGTGCGTTCTGAAGGTTTTGGAGATACAAAACCTGCTTATGATAATTCTACAAAAGAAGGAAAAACTAAAAATCGTAGGGTTGAATTCAAAGTTGAATTTGAACAATAAATGATCGATAATATAAATTTTACTTACAAATAGCGACTGGTTAAAGGTCGCTTTTTGTGTTTTATAGAAACCCTATAATTAATTGCCATGAAAAAAAGTTTACTCCTCACCATTATGTTTATAGCTATTGGTTTAAAAAATTATGCGCAAGTGAGCAATACGGGTATGGTAGAACAAATGGATAGTACCGAAAACGGAAAGTTAAATGTTTCGGGCTATGTAGATGTATATTATGGCTTTGATTTTAACCAACCAAAGAGCTTTGATAGAGATTATGCTGTTTCATCATCAAGGCACAACGAAGTAAATATTAACTTAGTTTATGTTGATTTAAAATATAAAAACGATAAGGTTAGGGCAAGAATAATCCCTGGTTTTGGAAGTTATGTTAACTCAAATTATGTAAGTGAAAGTGGTTCTTTAAAAAATTTGATAGAAGCCAATGTAGGTTTAAAATTATTTAAGAATAAAGAAATTTGGGTTGATGCAGGCGTAATTGGTTCGCCTTATACTAATGAGTCGGCTATTTCAAAAGATCATTTTATGTACACACGTTCTTTTGCCCCTGAATATGTGCCTTATTACCTATCTGGTGCCAAAGTTTCAGTTCCTTTTGGAAAAAAAATAATCGCTTATTTATACCTACTAAATGGTTGGCAACAAATATCAGATGTTAACAATCCACTTTCATTTGGAACTCAAATTGAATACCGACCCAATAATAAACTTTTACTTAATTGGAATACTTATGTGGGAGATGAAAGCTCCAAGTTAAATCCAAATTATGGTAACAGGTATTTTACCGATTTATATGCCATTTATAATCCTGATGGTAAATTTTCGTTTACCAGCTGTGTTTATTTAGGCTATCAACAATGCAATGATTCCATAACTGGAAATAAATATTTTAATAACTGGTGGCAAGCCAATTTTATAGCAAAAGTTAAGTATAATAAAAATGCATTTTTTGCGGGAAGAGTAGAGTATTTTAAAGATAATAATGAGGTAATGATTAAACCAATTACTGGCATGAAGGGATTTAGTACTTTTAGTTCGGCTATTTGTTTCACTAAAAAGGTTAGTCAAAATGCATTATTTAGATTAGAGGCCCGAAATTACTTATCGGAAAGCAATGTTTATATAAATGCTGATAGTAAGCCGAGCAATAAAAGTAATTTACTAATCACCAATATTACAATTTGGTTTTAATTTGTGGTATAGTTTTAGATAAGCATTCAAAAAAATAAATTAATGAGACTTTTAATAACAGTTTTTTTAAACTTAATCATTGTAGGGTTATTTGCACAGCGTAACCCTAACACCAATGCTGGCAAAATAAACCCTAATTACAAAAGCGATACAAGCATTAACAACCAAACAAACTCTGCTGTATCTTCATCTAACCAAGCAGTACCTCCTATTGCTATTGACGACAACAACAGTATTCAATTAGGAGCCTCATTAAATTATGGTACCACTTTAAACCAAAGTGATATCATGGAAAATGGTTTTGGATTTGGAATCAAATTAGGATTTAACTTAATAAAAGATGCGCCCATTGCACTTTATACTGGTTTAGGTTTTGATTACTTATATTTTGGGGGTAAAAAAATTAGCCAAGCAAACAATGTAGATGTAGCCATTAACAGCAATGCATACGGCTGGTATCCTTATGCCGATTTGGAGTTAGGCCCTAATTGGCCGATAACAATTTTTGGGACTGCATTTTGGGGTGGAAGATTCTTTTATACCCGCCAAAATATTACCTTCTATGATGCACAAAATAATAAACAAACCAACACTAAAAACTTGGAGGGAGATGCAACACAAATTTATGGTTATGGAGGAGGTATAAAATTAAATTTATCAAAAGGTATAAAAATGGAATTGCGATACCTGAAAAATTTTGGCAATTACTCAAAAGTGGTTGATCCAAAAACTATTGAATTTGACAGCTTTGGAAACCTAAAATCTTATCAAAATAAATATACCGATACTGATTTAGGTGTTTATTCTATTGGATTAATTCTGAATTTTTAAATATTACTTCAAAACAGTAAAATTTCCTTTTAAAGTATTGCTCTCGCCATTCCATCCATTGTATTCAATTAAATAAACATACACATCATTTGCTATAATTAGGGTACCAATATTTAAATTAAATGGTTTGTTTTTATCGTTGGTTTCAAAAATCAATTGCCCCCAACGGTTATATATTTTAAGGTTATATTCTTTTACAAAAGCATGCGATACTTTCCAAACATCATTTAAGTTATCACCATTTGCAGTGTAAGCATTTGGTGCATAAACATAAGGTGCTTGTACCAATTCAATAATATTCGACTCGCTAGTGGCATTGCCAATATTAGGATTTTGGTAGGCTATTGTTTGATAATAATACAACCCAACATTGTAATCTAACTTAGTATCCTGTACTACCAATTGTTTAGTACTATTAGGTAAAATATTACTAAAAGTAGGGTCATAAGCATTGGACCTTAGTAAATCAAATTTTTGAGCACCTAATGTCCAATAATTATAATCTTGCCATTCAAGCGTATGTGCTAATTTTTCAGAAACACCTTTAAGTAAAATGCTGCAAGCCGAGTCGTTATTGATACTTTCAATTCCGCAAGCGTTTGAATTGGTTACTTTATAGCAATACGAATGGTCATCAACCTTTACATCCTTATCAATAAAAGACGTATCGCTAATATTATTAACACTACCAATAAAGTTAAAACCGTTTCCATTTCTATCCTGCATTTTATATATTGAATAATTTAAAAATGCTTTGCTATCATTTTTCGATTTATTCCAAACCAATTTTACTTCTTTATCATCCTTAACTGTTACTGTATACCATGTTAATTTTTGAGGATAATTACCATCTGTTATTTGCATACAAGCTCTATTAGAACTATCAACAGGATGATCACACACATCGTAACTAATTGTTTGGTAACAATAATTGATGACTCTATTATTGGTAGCATTATTGTCGGTAATAATTAAATCGGTAGGTAAGGTAGGATATTCCCCTACTATGGTAGCAAAATTACTTTCGTTATACCTAACTAATTTCAATTTTTTAAAATACTTAGTACTACTAAATTGTGGTAAAGTTACTTTTACTGATTGATTATTAATTCTTATTGGACAGTTAATATCTGGCACTGGCAAACTACTAATTGGCAACACATTGACAGTAATTACCTTTGTTTTTTCGCGTGGTTGAGGACATTGATTATCTCTAACTTTAAAATATAACACGTATGATTTCAACTCAGTATCACAATCAGTAATCATTTTAAAACCAACTATAGCTTGTCCTAAACCATTCAATTGGGTAAAAGTTATATTACTAAAATCCAATAAAGAGCCCGAAAGTGATAAAAACAATGAATCTTTTGGGTCGATAGAAGAAACAAAAAATTGAGCGTCTAAAGTATCGGTTTGAATGATATTGATGACAGTATCAGCAACATCTAAAAAGCTAGGATTCTTAATGGTATCTCCTACGTAAATACTGCTAATTATCCTACTTGTATCACCAATAATGCCGCAATTATTTACACTAACTAGTTTGTATTGAGTTTGTAAAATCTTATGATTTAAGGCATTTAAATCTAACCTGTTTATAGTTTGCCAATCGGCAATGGTATCAATAACCACAAATGGCCCATTGTTTATACTTTTTAATAATTTCAAATGTCCAAATGTAGCAGGCTTAGTAGCGTATGCATTCCATTTTATATTCACAGTATTATCATCAACAGATGAAAGACAAGCTAAAAATGGACTTGGAATGGGAGGTGACAATACTATAATTTTTATTTTACCAGAACCTGTTTTTGAAACAGGGCAAGCATCATCCACTAAACTTAAATCTACTAAAAAAGTATCACTCACAAAGTCTTTACATAAAGTTGCCCATTTTAACCTAGCTTGGGTTAAACCTTTTGATCTACTTTCAACAGTAAAAATAGCTGGATTAATGCCCGGCATTAATATTTTTCCATTGGCTAAAACCGAAATAGAATCATTGTCCTTATCAATAATGTTTGCTAAAAAATCGAGTGTATCGCCTGCATTCACGTACAATATGGTATCTCTAAATTCGGGTGGGTAAATGGAAGCGTCTAAATTAAATTTAAACACCCCAATATTACATCCAGCGCTGCCTATATATTTATTATTTCTACCTGGATTGACATTGCTCCAAGCACCTGTAGTAGTTGGAAAATCGCTATTACCCCAACAACCTGCACATACTGTTTGGTATATAATAAAATTTTTATCGAAATGGCTTGTTCCTCCGTCTACATGTTCGGCACTTTTTGGTCCACCATAAAAACTTGCATAAGAAAGTTCCTTTAAGCCATCACCTAAAATCATCAGATAAAAATCGCTGCCATCTGTAGTACGTTGGAATGCATTGGTAGTGGTAGGCAATCCATTGGTATTGTCTAAATTTGGATTGTTTATTAAATTAACATTTCCACCCCAACCACTAAAATAAAGCCTATCACACTTATCAATCACAAAAGCAGTTGGAGACAAACTTGGAAATGCAGCAGGTTTACCAAAGGTAGTTGATACTATTTCAGTTGATAAACTTCTATCAAATCCCTTAATAAATTGTTTGCCATTTGGAACATTATAAACCCCTGGCGAAACATTTATGGAGCCCGTAGTTTGCCCAATAACATAAACATCGCCCCTATCATTTACCTGAATTAAAAATGATTGATCGTAGGATGAAGTACCAACATATACGGTAGTTGGCGTACCAAAAGCACTGGTATTGGTTTTTAATATATATCCATCCACATCGGCATTGTATGGATAAGTAATCGAAGCACCAGGCAGATTACTTGAAGTAGTTCCACCCGTTACATATAAATTATTTAGTATATCTATTATTATTGCATAACAAGCATCATCGCCCGAGCCACCAACATAGGTACAAAAATTTAAATTGGTAAGGTTAGTATTAAATTTAGCAATCAACCCATCTATATTCCCACCACCATAAGTTGGTTGAAATGCATTGGGAAGAGGTAATAAGTCGGCATTTTTTGATGATGTAACACTCGATATATAAATATTATCAAACCTATCTAAAATAACTTCACCTCTGTACCAATCAGAATAATTGTAACATAATATACCATTAGAGGCTGGATAACCAAGTTCTTCATTTCCAGAAATTCCATCACGAGCAGCACCACCCAAAAAGGTAGAACCATTTAATGTAGTTCCATCACCACTTAATTTACTGATAAAAATATCAGAAACACCATTAAACGAATTATCAAAACCATTTGCATTAACTGGAAAATTACTAGAATAGGTAGAACCCATTACAACCAAATCTCCAACACTGTTTGCACTCATACTATGAGGCTGTTCATTACTAGAACCACCTAAATAAGAAGCCCAAAGCATGGTTGTTCCATCTGGTGAAAACTTAGCAACAATACAATCCCTTGCATATTCATTTCCTCCTCCAAATCCTCCGGCAAATGTGGCTTGAAATCGACCAGTTGTTTTCGGGAAATTAGCACCATAAACAGTTCCACCTGCAAAGGCATTTCCATTTAAATCAAATGCTGAACAAAAACCAAAATTATCGGAAACAGAACCTACATAAGTTCCAAATATTAAAGTAGGGTCTATAATAAGTTCTCTGTCTTTTTGGTATTCACCTATATTGAAGCTTAAAACATTTTTTTCAAATTTATATGATGAATAAATACTTGTTGAAACATTACTTAAACGTTGAAACGATTCTGGCTTTTGTTCTACAATAGTTCCAACCCAAGTTTTAACCACCAAATCCTCGTTTTCTTTAAAAATAGAATCAGCACCTTCATACTTTAATTTTATTTGATTGGGATCAGCATTTGGTTTCACTATAAAATTTGATTTGGCATAATAACCATTACTGTTTATTTCCAAGTCAATTCCTTTATATATGTTTTTTAAAACTATTTGTCCATAAGCCCTCACTTTACTCTGCCAATTATTTTGGCTGCCAATAAAAAAATTGTAGTACTCTTCAAACGGTAAATGTTTCGAAACTTCAATGTCATTTATGGTTGCTTTTTCAAAAAACACCTTCACCACCTGAGCATTGGCTTGTTTAATTTTATGTCCATGCTGATGGTCGTGAACGGCTTTTTTATCAATTAAGTAGTAAGTTAAACAGTTTTTCGATACAAATAAATGCCCTCCGGGAATATCGGCTTTGAATAAAACTTCAGGTGTCCATTGACCTTTATTTTCAATAAATTTTATTTGAAATTTGGTATCACCTATTGCCCAAGAAGCAACACTAAAACTGCTCAATAACAGCACTATTAGTAAGCTTTTAAGTAAAGCATTCACAGTTTTAATAATTGACTTATTTAGTAGAGTTAGCACCAAAGTTTAACCATTAATGCTGAGCAATTTACAAATTTTACTTAGCTAAACATACTTAATTTATACTTAAACAAAAAAATTACAATTCAGCTAAATGATTTTGAAGGTTGAATTTTAAAAAAGTTAGCGGAATTGCTTTACCAATGATTGATGTTATAGATTTAAAGGATTTGTGCTGAACGATTTTAGTGAAGTGTAATAATATTAAACGCTCGCAAAACTACTATTTAAGTTTGATGAACTTTTTTGTTAAACGGAAATATTTTTGTAATAATAATCTATACTTTCGCAGGACTTTTTTTGAAATCGGTTATTAAATATTGCTCTTTGTTATTAGCAGCTATTTTTATAGATACGCTTATTCCTTTCCATGCTTTTCATAAGCATTTGGAAGAGGAACATTTTGTGGCGATAAATAATGATTCAGAAAAGCATCACCATCATTGTAATTTAGACCAAAACTATTGCCAAGACTTATTAATTAAACATTGCGAACACAAACAACATGTGACGGAAAGTGCCGAAAAATGCTTTGTAAGTCAATATCATTTCATCAAAAATATTGCTTTATCAAGTAGCTGTTTTTACTTCATTGATGTATTCAAAACCCATTATTTTGAACAAAAAATTACCAATGTTCAAAATCAAATTACCGTACTTTTAAATAACAAAGGCCCGCCTGCAAGCCTTTTAATTTAGCGAACTATTTATTCCTAAATAGTTCAAAATATTCGGATGCTAATGGCATCTTATCTTTAATTTTTTACTTTTTTTATTTTGATAAATTTAAAAGCATTTGTTGCCTTATGCTTGTTTATGCTTGTTTCTACAGGTAATAGTATTGCGCAGCAACAAAATAATTACAATATTAATGGGGTTATTATGGATAGTGTTTCCCAAAAACCTTTGGTTAATGCTAAAGTAGTTTTATTGTCTAAAAAACACATAGCCTATACCAATGGAAGTGGTTATTTTCAGTTTAATAGTTTGGCTTTAACTAACTATAAAATAGAGGTAAGCTATTTGGGTTATCACCCCATTGTGTTAAGTTTGGTTTTACCTTTAAAAACCAGTTTAAAAATTGAGCTAGCATCGGAAGAAAATCATTTGCATGATGTTGTAATTAACACTGACAAGAGTTACAAACTTAGCGATTATAACCTACAAAATCATGTAACAATTGATAGTAAAAAACTGGATATTTTACGTGGACAAACCTTGGGCGATATGCTTAAAAATACTGCTGGTGTAACTTTGTTAAATAGTGGACCAAGTGTTTCAAAGCCTGTAATTAGAGGTTTGCACAGCAATAGAATTGTTACTTTAAATAATGGCGTGAAACAAGAAGGACAAAATTGGGGTGCTGACCACGGGCCAGAAATTGATCCATTTGCCATTAATAAATTAGAAGTTATTAAAGGTGCAAGTGGCTTGCAATATGGGCCAGAGGCAATTGGTGGTGTTATTAAAATGTCGGCTAAAGATTTTAAAACTCAAAATGGAATTGCTGGTATGTACAGTTTAAATGGTTTTAGCAATAATTGGCAATTAGCTAATAGTTTATTTTTAGAAGGCAATCATTTTAAAAAGCAAAACCTAAGTTGGCGTTTACAAACCAGTAATAGAAAAGCTGGCGATTCACAAACGCCTGAATACGTGTTGAGCAATACAGCATTTACAGAGTTTGAGATAAATGCGGCTGTGCAATACCAATTAAAACAAAATACATTTGAATACATGGCGAGTTATTTTCAATCGAGCTTGGGAATTTTACGCTCGGCACATGTGCATAACAGAACCGATTTAGAAAATACCATTGCTAGAGGTAAACCAAGTGTAATTAATGATTTTACTTACGAAATTGGTCGCCCAAGGCAAGATATAACGCATTTTATTCAAGCTTTTAAATGGATTTATTCATTTAAAAATGCCAATAAATTATGTGTAGATTTTAGCCAACAAATTAATAACCGACAAGAGTTTGATGTGCTAAGTTTTTTAAATGCTAACAGTAATTTAAAAGATCAACCAACTTACAATTTAACTTTAACCACCAATCAGTTTAACTTAAAACTGGAGCATAAAAAAGTGTTTGGTTTCAAAGGTTTAGTTGGTTTTTGTTACGCCAATCAAGGAAATTATGCAACTGGAAAACAATTTTTTATTCCTAATTTCATCAGCAATAACTATGGTTTTTATGTAATTGAAAAATGGAATAAAAAACATTGGCAAGCTGAAGCTGGTTTGCGTTATGATTTGATGGATTTAACCCGTTATATCAATCAAAATAACCAAGTTTTGAGTAATGTTTTAAACTACAATAATACAGCTGGTTCAGTTGGTGTAAGCTATTTATTTAATACCAAATGGAAGTTAACAGCCAACTTAAGTTCTGCTTGGCGCCCACCAAGTATAAATGAATTATATGCCAATGGATTGCATGCTGCTGTAGCAACTTTTGAGCAAGGAAATGCTAATTTAAAACCAGAGCAAAGTTATAATGCAGAAGTAACTTTAAAATATGTTGGAGCTAAATTTGAGTTTGACTTTACAGCTTATAATAATTTAATAAATAACTTCATTTATAGGCTGCCAAGCAATGTTTTTAATACCAGCTTTAGAGGTATTTTTCCTGTGTTTAATTATGTGCAAACCAATGCACTTTTACAAGGTTTTGAAACCAATTTAAGTTATAAATTACACACAAACTTAAGTATAAATGCTGCTTATACCTTTTTATATGCAAACGATATAAGTAAAAACACGCCTTTAATTTTTATGCCAGCTAATAGAGTTAATAGTGGAATTGAATGGCAATTAACCAAACTAAAAAAATTAAAAAGTGCTTTTGTACAAATCAATTACCAATATGTATTTAAGCAAAATAGAGTACCTGAAGGTATTGATTTTGCAGCTACTCCAGCCTCATACCAACTTTTTGATTTGGTATTTGGTGCGAGCCAATTTACTAAAGCTAAAATAAATTGGAGCGTTGGAGTTCAAAATATATTCAATACCAGTTACCGAGATTACCTAAGTAGATACAGGTATTATGCTTTAGATACTGGAAGAAATATTTTTATAAAACTGAGTATTCCTTTTTAATGCCTCTGGCAGCTAGCTTTTGGAAAAAAACACAATATATCAATCAAACAATCTAACAGTTCAACAATCTAACATTAATAAAAATGAAACCATTTAATAATACAACAATAAAAAACAACCATTTAACAATTTTAACAATATCAACAATCTTAGCATTTTCATCATGCAAAAAAGATGATCCTAAAAATCCGGTAGCTACAAATCCTCAAGAGGTATTAACTACTGTTATTATTAATGGTTATAACCAAAATGATGCTACTAATTTAAAGTACCAATTTAATTACAAATGGGAAGATTTAGATGGCGATGGAGGTAATGCACCAACTATTGACACTTTGGTTTTGGATACTGGAATAGCATACCGTTGTCAAGTACTTATTTTAGATAAAGCTAAAAACCCTTTCGATACCGTTTCGTTTGAAATTGAAGAGAAAAAAAATGAGCATCAGTTTTTTTATACGCCAAGTGCGGGTTTAATTGGAAAGTTTAGTACTGAAATTTTAGATTTTGATGATAATAATCCAAAACTTCCTGTTGGGCTAAGTTTTAACTTATCAACCAAAAGTAATCAAAGTTATGCATTGCCTTTATTGGGAACATTAAATATGGTTTTGAGTCATTATGATGGAGTGCCAAAAAGCACTTCAAAATCTGACGAAAGCGATATTGATATCAATTTCCCAGTTCGTTTAAGGTAAAACTAAAAAAGCCGCTAATCAATTAAGTTTAGCGGCTTTTCTTTATAAAAAATGGTTTAATTAAAATTTACCAATTTTAAATACTTTTCCATTTACAGTGCAAGTAGCTTCATTATCACATTCACCATTTCCAAAGTCTATGGTGCGTGTTTTTTTGCCTTCTGGTGTAAGTTCTACTACACCTTTTGTAATTCTACGTAAATTGCAGCTTAAATCAACTAATAAAGGCGATGTAATATTACAAGTATAGTTTAAACCTTTGCGGTTTACTCCCGAAGTTGTTCCTGTAATTTCGTATTTATCATCGGTCCAATCTTTAGGAGTGCTTTCTCCTGCTATCCATGTCCTATTTCTGGTTGAGTTCCACGAAATGGTTTGTCCACTTTCTAAAATAATAGAAGCATTTACAGAAATTGTCCAATTTAAAAATCCTGCGGCATTTCTGCCATTATTGGTAATGGTTTTGGTGCTCGAATTACTAATTTGTTTGCCATTTTGAACAAAATTGTCAAAAGTTACATTGATTACCGTTCCTTCTTGGCGGTATTTTCCAGTGTAAGTAACAATTATTTTACCACTGCGGGTTTTTAAATCGTTACAAATAGTTCCAGTTCCGTAGTCAATTGTCATTTTTTTAGGAGTTGAAAGTGAGTCGATTGTAATAGCAGGACCCATTTTTCCAAGTGAGCTGTTGGTAGCAGCTTCATCCACTTGTTTAAATACTTGATCAAAACTTGATTCTGAATTACTCTGATCTACAGTACTTTCAGTATCAAAATCGGTTTCGTTGCTTTTTTTGCAAGAAGTGAAAATTAATGCCGAAGTTCCAATAGCCATAGCGGCTAATAATAATTTACGTTTCATGATTTTATATTTTTTTATAATTAATTTTGAAGGTCTGATAGCAATTTTTCAATATGGTTTAAAATAAAAATAATATTTTTTTATATAAAAATTTTGTGGTTGCTTAAGTGCGAATAAAATTTATTTTCGCATAAAATTTAAAAACAAATAATAATATGTATTGGACACTAGAACTTGCTTCCTATTTAGACGATGCACCATGGCCTGCAACCAAAGATGAATTAATTGATTATGGTATTAGAAGTGGCGCACCATTGGAGGTTATAGAAAACCTACAAGAAATAGAAGATGATGGAGAACCGTTTGAAGGTATTGAAGAAATTTGGCCTGATTACCCTACCAATGATGACTATTTTTACAACGAAGATGAGTTGTAACATAAAAAAAAGGAACTTTTAAAATTTTAAAAGTTCCTTTTTTTTATTCTAATTATCGAATCCAATTTGCATTGTTTCATCACTATTCTTCAAATAGCTCGACTGGTATTGGGTAATTGAATCCTGCTTATGATTATCTAAATTTAATGAATATTTTAAAGCACTTCCCTGTCCAATAACCTTTACTAAATTCAATTCTAGTAAATGTGTAAAATCACGTTGGATAGTTTTACGATTACATTCAAATTCGCTTACCAATTCTTTTGTGCTCACAAAACCTCTGTGTTGTATAATAAACATGATCAATTTTTGACGCTTATTTAAAATTGAATCATCTATTTCTTTCAATTTGTAACCACGTTCAAAAACAAAGTTCATGATGTTTTTTTGACGAGGCTTTAATTTATCGTAATCAACTTGTTTACGAAAATAAGATTGAAGCAATTGATACATGCGGGTTAATTGATTTGCATGTAATCTTAAACCAAAAGTTATTTGTTCATTTAAATGTTGCTCTTGGCCTAGTTCATTATCGTTTTTATTCTCTAAAAAATAGGTTAAGTATTCGTTTTTCTTGGTGTATAACTCGTGTTCAATACTTAAAAGACCATTTAAATCCATATTATGTTTACGTAACCAAAAATTTTGCAATAATGATGCAAACTTGTTTTTTGATTCAGAGAACATTGGCAATGACAATATTTTAAAATGTAACATCCAACTTTGAATAATTGGATGAAATTCGGTATCAACATTTAAAAATTCGAATAAGTTATCCAACTCTAATTCCGTTTCAGGATGCAATCTTTCAGGTTGCTTAAATATTTTATTGTTAAACAAATTGGATTCTGCATTTTGATTGTATAGTTCAGTTAATAAAATATTTTCTAACTGATAAACCATTGATAAAGATAACGGCTCATTAACACTATTGAATAAATATTGCTCAGCTTTGTGGTATTGAAAAACAGCTCTTTCAGCAGCACCTGTTGGACGAATATTTTTATTAATGATGTATTTAACCGTTTTTACCTCTAACAAATTGTGATCAATTGCATTGGCATAATAATTACGTAAAATAGCACTGTTTAACTGCTCAGCTTCAACAATAGTTTCTGGCAAATCAATAAAGCTGAATATTTTTTTCAACTCTTCATATTGATGCTGATATTGTACAAATGCTTCATCAATATTTATGGCAGGTTCGTATTTATTAATAAGTATCATTACAACGAATATAAGATGCAGAATTGCTCTTAAAAACGAACTACATCCGCCTAAAAGTGGATAAGCTAGGTTTAAAACAAAAAAATATTAATAAACCTCTTAAAACCTTTACTAACAAAGCAATTAGGTATTTTTTTCAAATTAGACACACTGTTTTTTAGCTGTTAATAATTGAAAATAAATGCGACAATAAACACGTAATTAAAATATGTTTTGACGCTATTTGATGTATCATAATCTTACTATATTGCCAACTTTAAATAACAATAAAAATGAATAATAATATTGAAAAAATATTTAGCGAAATAGGTGGTATATTTCTAACAGATGCAGATAAAATTAGCGAAAAACTAAAGGGTATAAAAGCGTTTATTTTTGATTGGGATGGCGTATTTAACAATGCAGTTAAAAACGAAAACAAAAGTTCAAATTTTAATGAGGCCGATAGTATGGGAATAAATATGTTAAGATTTAATTATTTCTTACATAATAACGCCATGCCTGCTTGCGCTATAATTTCTGGCGAAAAAAACGAAATGGCATTCTACTTTTGTACAAGAGAACGTTTCAATGCTTCTTATTACAAAGTAATTGATAAGGTGATTGCTTTAGATCATTTCTGCAAACAACACAATATTGAAAAACATGAGGTTTGTTATATGTTTGATGATGTATTGGACCTTAGCATAGCGAAAGTTTGTGGTATTCGAATTTTGGTCAATCGTAAAGCCAATCCACTTTTTAAAAACTATGTTTCTCAAAACCATTTGGCTGATTACATTACAGCACAAGAAAGCGGTGAATTTGCGGTACGTGAAGTTACAGAACTATTGATAGGTTTAACCGAAACTTATAATGAAGTGATGGAACACCGAACAGCATTTAGCCCAATTTACAGAGATTATTTTACCCAACGCCAAGCCACAGGAACAACATTTTTTACAGTTGAAAATAACGAAGTGGTGAATGGTTGATAGTTTTTGGTTGTAAGTCGTCAGTTGATGGACGATAAACCATAGTTAGTTGATGGTTGATAGTGAACAGACGATAGAACATAGTTTATTGATAGTTGATAGACTATAAAAATTATTGTTTTATAGAAAATAGATACAACAAACTATCCAACATGAACTAAGGTCTATCAGCCATGGTCCATGGACTGTAAACTATGAACTATCAACTAATTCCCAACTCAGCTGCGATGGTTTTCATGTAAGTAAATGCTTCTGTGTAATCGTTTTTTATTTTACCGTCTAAAATGGCTTCCCTTATTTGATTTTTTATTAAACCCACTTCCTTACACGGTTGTAAATGGAATGTTTCCATTATCATTTCGCCAGTAATAGGAGGTTGCCAATTGCGCAATTCATCGCGTTCTTCGACCTCTTTTACCAATTGTTGCACCTTGTTTAAATTACTTTTATACAAAGCAATTTTTTCAGCAAAACGCGTGGTCATATCCGCCCTACAAAGGGTAAATAAATCTTCTAAATCATCACCTGCATCTACGATTAACCTACGAATTGCTGAATCTGTTACCCCATCTTCGGCCAATGCTTTTGGCCTATGGTGCAAAGCAACTAGCTTTTGCACATAGCGCATTTTTTCGTTTTGAGGCAGTTTTAAATTGTTAAAAATACTAGGAACCATGCGGCTTCCTTTGTCCTCATGCCCATGAAATTTCCAACCACCTTCAGCTTCAATAAAACGTTTGGTGGCAGGTTTGCCAATATCGTGCAATAAGGCTGCCCAACGTAACCAAAGGTTATTGGTTTCCTCGCAAATATTATCTACTACATGAATGGTGTGGTAAAAATTATCTTTATGGGCTTTGCCATTTTTAACTTCTACACCATGCATGTTTTGAAGTTCTTTAAAAACAAGTTTTAACAAACCACTTTCAAACAATAATTTAAGCCCAACGGATGGTTTTGGTGATAACAAAATTTTGTTCAATTCCTCACTAATGCGCTCGTATGAAATAATTTTGATACGTTCGGCATTGCTCTGAATAGCTTCAAAAGTTTCTGGTAAAATAGTAAAACCTAATTGCGAAGCAAACCTAATGGCACGTAGCATGCGTAAAGGGTCATCGCTAAAGGTAATATCAGGTGCAAGTGGTGTTTTAATGAGTTGATTGCTTATATCATCCAATCCACCAAAAGGATCAACAAACTGACCAAAAGTATTTTTATTAATACTTATTGCTAAAGCGTTTATAGTAAAGTCACGCCTATTTTGGTCGTCTGCTAAAGTTCCAGGACTTACGGTTGGTTTACGGCTATCGGTTCTGTAACTTTCTTTGCGGGAACCCACAAACTCTACTTCCCAATCTGCTGTTTTAACCATGGCAGTACCAAAGTTTTTAAAAACTGCAAAATCGCTTTGCTTGTGCAAGTTAGCAAAAGCTTTAGCCAAAGGTAATGCATCGCCAACCACTACCACATCAATATCTTTTGAGTTGCGATTGAGCACTAAATCGCGCACATAGCCACCAATAACATAAACTTCTAGGCCAAGTTTATCGGCACATTTTTGTAACTCAGTAAATATGGGTAATTCTAGGGTTGGATTCATTTGCAAAACGTGCGCAAATTATTAAATTTAAAAGGATTTTTATTTAAAATTTTAAACCTACTTCACTATTACAACTCCAATCGTTTAATAATATTACCCCAGTTATAAGTTTGGTAAAACTGATTGGGAATATTGGTTAAAGGCGCATCACATGTTTTGATAATAACTTGCGCAAAAATGTTCACATCATTATCAGGAACTATCATTAACTTATTACCACAAACACTTTTTTCAATTCCAATGGCACCACTTTCGGTTGAAACTAAATTGGCATTTCTTGACAAAGCATCAATGGCTTTAGTTTTAACGCCACCACCAATTATAACAGGATTTAACACCACTTTAGCTGCATCAATGTATTCATTTAAATTTTCTACAAATCCTGCGTAAATAATACTAGGATTCGCTTTGATTTTTTGCTCGATGGTTAATGGTAAATTTTTTCCACAAACCACTATTTTATAATGAAACTGAGGATGCTTTTGCAAGGCAGGTTGCAATTTTTCTAATAAGTATAAAACGGCATCATTGTTGGGCTTATAACCCATGGTGCCATAAAACAACAATATATTTTCTTCTGATTTGATGTGATGGCGTTGTTTTACATTGTCCACTGCATTTTCTTCTCTTACTGGAATTTGTGCTAAATCAATACCATAAGGAATTACTTGTGTTTTGCTAACAGCTAATTTAAAAACCTCCACCGCCTTTTGCCTGTCTTCTTCTGTTAAAAAAAACACTTTATATGCTGCGTTATAAGTCCATTTTTCGTAGTAAAACAGCAGTTTCCACCAAGTTTTACCAATGCTTTTAAACCTTAAATGTTCAATATTATGAGCCCTAATATATATTTTTTTATGGGTGAATATTTTCAATAACCAAAGTAACCAACCATACCAAGTTTGCTCAAAAAAAAGTAAATCAATGTGTTTTTCTTTGATTAACTTCTTAATGGTAAAAAAAACAAAAATATTGATATACCTACTTGGCTTAAAGGGCATTTTAGCCAATAGTTCAAAATTAGGTTTACTAAATTTTTCGCTATAAGGTTCCACTGTAAAAACGGTAACTTCATTGGTTTTAGCCAACTCATTGTGCAGCCCAAAAGTGCAAATTTCTCCACCTGTGGTAGCGGGTAAAAAAGGATAAGATACAATGGCAAGCACATTCATAGTGGCCAAAAATACTTTATTTTAAATATTTATAGTAGCTTTTAATTCAACTAAAGGAAAACTATTATTGCAAACTTTTTATTTTAAGCATTTTACCAAACATGACCATCAAAGTTAAAGACCTACAATTTGAGCCATTTATTAGCCACCACAGCATTGAAGCCCGCGTTATTGAGTTGGCAAACAGATTAACTGTTGATTTTCATGGCAAAAATCCGTTGTTTTTATCGGTATTGAATGGTTCGTTTATGTTTACGTCCGATTTAATGAAAGCATTTCTTTCGCCTTGCGAAATTTCGTTTATAAAATTAGCAAGTTACCAAGGCACAGAAAGTACAGGCCAAGTTCAAACCCTTATTGGGCTAAACAATAGCATTGAAAATCGCCATGTAATTATTATTGAAGACATAGTAGATACAGGCAATACCGTAAAAAAAATATTAGAATTGGTAAAAGACCATAAACCGGCAAGTATCCAAATATTAACGTTGCTTTTTAAACCCGAAGCTTTTAAAGAGGATTTTGAAATTGATTATGTTGGCTTTGAAATTGAAAACAAATTTGTGGTTGGTTATGGCTTAGATTACGATGGCTATGGCCGAAACTTGGATCAGATTTATGTGGTAGTTTAGTTGTTGGATGGTTGAATTGCTAAATTGTTGAACTGTTGAATTGTTAGATGGTTAAATTGCTGAACTGTTTCCTTAATCAACTCATAAACCTATTAACTTATTAACCAATCAACTCGTAAACACGCAACCCGTCAACCCATAAACTCGTCAACCTATAAACTTATCAACCAATCAACTCATCAACCTATAAACCCGCAAACCCATCAACTAATTAACTTTCAAAATCATGGGGCTTTTGCTTACCTTTGGCACTTTATAAAATTTAGTTGGCTATGGGGTCAGCTAATCTTCAACAAACAAAAATTACATGAATCAAAAATTACACCGCCCTTTAGTTAATGAAGTGGTTACTAACTTAAATGTTATATTCAATCAAAAAAAATATGCTGATAAAGTAATAGAGCAAAGTTTACGTAAAAACCATACGTGGGGTTCGCGCGACAGGGCTTTTATTGCCGAAAACACTTACGATATTGTGCGTTGGATACGTTTGTACCAATTTTGTTTAACTGGCCATGAAGACATGCGCCCTTTGAAACAACATCAAATGTTTGCTATTTTAGCCATTCATTTTATGATTAAAGGAGTTGATTTACCAGCTTGGCCTGAGTTTGATGGCATCAATTACCACATTGTTATGCAGCGCAGACAACAAGCGCTTGATATTCCTAAAATTAATCAATCGGTACCTGATTGGTTGGATAATATGGGTACGGCCGAATTAGGCGAAAACTGGCAAACAGAAATGACTGCTTTAAACCAAAAAGCACCTTTTGTAATTAGGATAAACACTTTAAAATCTACCAAAAGAGAATTAGTTAAAAACTTAGCCGATTTAAAAGTTGAAACAGAAGAAATAGCAGGATACCCTGATGCTTTATTGGTTTTAAACAAAACCAATTTATTTAAAACCGAAATTTTTAAAGAAGGTCATTTTGAAGTGCAAGATGCTTCCAGTCAAAAAGTAGCCGCTTTTTTAGATTTAAATGAACCTAATATGCGTGTTATTGATGCATGTGCAGGTGCAGGAGGAAAAAGTTTACATGTGGCTGCATTGATGCAAAACAAAGGTAAACTGATTAGCATGGATGTGGAGCAATGGAAACTAGACGAATTGCGCAAACGTGCACGCAGAGCGGATGTAAGCAATGTAGAAACACGTTTAATTGAAGCCAATACAGTGAATGAGTTAAAAGACTTTGCCGATAGGTTATTGATTGATGCGCCTTGTAGCGGCTTGGGTGTATTAAAACGTAACCCCGATGCTAAATGGAAACTACAAGCTGATTTTATTGAAAATATCAAAAAAACACAGCAAGAAATTTTAGATAAATACCATGTAATGGTTAAAAAAGGCGGAAAAATGTTGTACGTAACTTGCAGCATTATGCCTAGCGAAAACCAAAACCAAGTGGCTACATTTTTAGCCAATAACAGTCATTTTAGTTTAGAAAAAGAAGAAATAGTATTGCCTTCAGCAACTGGATTTGATGGTTTTTACATGGCTTTGATGGCAAAAGGATAAAAAAATTAATTTCGAAATTAAACTTTCAATACACTTTACAAAAGCCCAACCTCCAAACAAGGAGTTGGGCTTTTTGTATTTTAGTTTTTTTTTCATATTGAATTCTAAAGATTCATTTGATTTTTGTTTAATTATACTCTCCTTGATTTACTTTATTTCCTTTTCTCAATTTCTGAACTATTAAATTTATACTATCTAATAAGGGTTCCAAATCTTTAGGTATTTTGTTTCTAAAATTATCTAATTTAATTTCTGTTTTGATGTTAAATTTATAAAAAATAATAAAAGCACCTCCTTGGTCTAAGTTATCTGGACTACCAAATATTGAATCTACTTTATAATAATGAAACGGGACTGAGGTTAATAGATTTTTTGAAATTGTGCTATCACTCAAAGGTAATTTTACCCAAGTATAATTATTAGGATTACTTGATGCTGATTTAAAATAATAAGAATCTACCGTATCGACATACAATTCATTTTTTGAATATTTAAATACTGTAGAATAATTGGGAGTTGCCATACCAGCAAATACACCAAAAATAATACTATCAGTGCTTTCTTTATTAAAAGTTTTAAACGAATAAATATCGGTTTGAGTACAACTAATTATAAAAACAATTAATATTAAACTTAGTAAGCATTTTTTCAACTTCATCATGGTTTATTTCATTTATAATAACTTTGATCATTAGCTTGTGGCAGAATCCCGCATGGGTAAACAAAATAATATAACCGATTCAAAAGTGCAATTGATTCATTTAATGATTGTTTGCGTTTTTCTTCTTTGTACAATTTATCCATAAAAACTAAATCTGCTTCTATTTTATTTTCTTTAGCATATTGGTCATAACTGCTAATTGTTTGATTTACTTGGCTAGCATTACTTGGCTCCAAAGTTAAAGATATAACTGATTCTGAAACAGTTTCGAATTGTTTTATAGCAAGCCAAGGTGCTTCATTTTTATAACCAATTGCTATTACAACCGCTGTTTTATTATTTGGCATTAGCATTTGTTTTTCATCATTATTACCTACATAAAACTGCTCATTATTTTGGGTATTTAACCTATACAAACTTTTTATAGAAGTATAAATTACATAAGCGTAAACCCTATCTAGTTGCTTGCTATTTGTAATATTTACCATTAATGGTTGACTGCTCCACTCTTTGGGTAAAGTGCCTCTATCAATGTTTATCCAACCTGTTTCAGTATAATCAAAACCATAAGTTTCCATTCTATATTTTTCGCGTTTCCACAATAATTTTTTGTAGTCTGTTAAAGTTTGTTGAGCAGCCTTTTCTTTCTTAGCTTGTTCTTGTTTAAATTTATTAGCAGTGGCTTGTAAAGCTGATTTTACTTTTGCTAATTGTGTTTTATAGTAACCTTTTAACATGTCTGCATATTTATCGGCTTCAGGTACTTTGGTAAGTTTTTGACTTGCAAAATCAATAAATGCTTGTTGATAATTGGTATTAGCCAACATGGCAGCAGCCATTTCATCTATTTCATAAAGGTTTTTGTTTAAATTATTTATATACAACTCAAGCACTTTATCATTACATGTTTTAAAAATAACCTTAAGCCTTGCTTCAAAATCTTTGGTTGCTATAAGTGTATTTTGATATTTATCCGATTTTATGACTTGTATAATAGCAGGATTAATTCCCATAATACCACCGGTATCCTTTAAAGATTCTGTATGATTTATTGCTGATTTATCCTCAACTTGCGCTTCTTGCTTTTCGTTATAATATGGCTCGTTTGGTATATCAGGACTTATTTGAATTGTATCACTTTTAATTCTTGATTCAGTTTCATTATTTGAATTTAAATTGAAACCAAAAAGATAATATAAACTATCTACTAACTGTGATGTGGCTTCCTTATAACCTTTAAATGGTATTTCTTTTTTTACTTGATTCCTAAATCCTTCTGGTGTAAAATCCAATTCATATAAATCAACTGTAATTAATTGCTTTGGCAATTCAATTGGTTCAATCCAATTCATATTGCCTTTTTCATCTCTAATTCCTTTATAAACCATCATATTGTTTTTTTTCTCACTGGTGGGAATTTCAATATGAACAGGAATATTTTTATTTACAGCAAGTTGTTCGCCATTAGCTGTAACGTTAAAATAAATCATACCATCCGTTTCTAATGGATTAACATTTGAAGTAGTTGTTAAATTAGAAAGTAGCATATTTTCGACACTTAAAGCCTCCGCCAATTCAATATTTACTTTTGAAGTAACGAGGCTACCATTGCTATTTATAAAACAACCTTTGGGGCAAACTAAAATGGTTCCATCTTCACCCTCGATAACATTATCTTGACTGGCATCAATTTCAAATAGTTGACTAGTGACCATTGTATTTTTAAAAGGATCGTTTGGATGTAATTTAACAGTAGGATTTAAAACACCATTATTACACTTAACAAACAGCATAGCTGTAGTTAATAAAAATAGAACTAAAACAATTTTACTTTTCATATATTGATTGATTAAGCCTGACTAACAAAAGAATTTAATCTTAATTGCCATGATTATAAAGGAAATTATGAATACAAATAAAGCACTTATTGGTAATTTAAAAAGTTGTTTAATTAGTAATATTCTTAAAAAAAGGGTTAATGTAATAAAGTTAGTTAAAACCAAAAAGATGCTTGCAGCATGACTGCATTATTGGTCATTCAGCAGGAATCTCCTTTCCTTGGCAACCAAGTTAGTTAATAGAGTAATGGTTGCAGAACAAAGGAGATGCGCTGCATGACTGATTCGGTTTTTTATTATTAAGCAGAAATGAATAACAGATACCTCACAGTTCACAGTTCACATTTCTCAACTCTCATATCTCAACTACCATCTCTCATTTCGCACTTTTGTCATTCCGATAGCTATCGGAACGCATTCCGAACTCATACTTGTTAATGGAATAATGGTTGCAGAACAAAGGAGATGCGCTGCATGACGAAGACTGTTTTTATTTGCTTTCATTTATTGTAAACAAGGAAGATGCTTGTAACATGACTTCATTTTTTGTTTTGTGTAGAATCGAAGTTCATCTAACTCATCTCACATATCACATCTTACATTTCACATCTCTCATTCCGCATTCCGAACTCATTCATAATTCAAAATTCAACATTCATAATTAAGCCTCTCTATCTACCATTGGTAAACGATTTAGTTCACTTACTTCTATGCTCATAAAATCGTATTCGTTTACTACTTTGCCTGTAATTAAATAACAACCCGGACCAGTAAATGGAAACTGTTTGGCACTTGGCGGAAAATGAACGGTATCAATCCAATTGCCTTCTAAATCGGTAAAAGTACCAAAGTACATTTTATCGCCATTGCTGGTGTAGGTACGTTTGGTATTTACCCAATAACCAACTATGCTAATGGTTTGGTTTATGTATTTAGGCATTTCGTTGGCTGTAAAATTGTTTGGCAACGCCTGTTTTAATAAACCAAATGGCGAAGCTAACGAAAAACCAAATAAGGCCATTTCATCAAAAGCTTCATCTATTTTTGAATGGTTAAAAGCAGGTAATTCCCACTTAGGCAAGCTAACTTTAAACAGCTCTTGTTTATTCGTTTTCTTGATGTGTGGCGATATGATGCTGTGTATTTCCCAAAGCAATTCGGTTTTATTTCGCCCAGTAAAATTAAAAGTTCCTGCCTTTACCAAAAGCCGCATTTGCTCTAACGATAAAGGAACCCGGGCTATAAAATCGTGCATGTTTTTATAGTTACCATTTTGCAAACGTTCTTGTAAAATAGCTTGCAAAGTATGTTCGGTTAACTCGGCTATCATAGCCAAACCCAAATAAATGGTATTGCCTTCAATGGTACAAAAAGCATCGCTATGATTGATGCAAGGCAAATGAATATTGGCACCATGCATTCTAGCTTCGTGCAAGTACAATTCTTTGCGGTAAAATCCGCCACCATTATTAAGTGTAGCCACCATGTATTCAAGCGGATAATATGCTTTTAAAAACAATGCCTGATAACTTTCAACCGCATAACTAGCCGAATGCCCTTTGGAGAAAGCAAAATTGGCAAAGCTTTCTATTTGGTTCCAAATATCAGTTATGGTATGTAATTGATGACCTTTTTTTAAACAATTGGCAAAAAAGTTTTGCTTTACCATTTCAAACTCATTGCGTTTTTTAAACTTCCAACTCATGCCTTTGCGCAGGTAATCAGCTTCGGCAAGTGTAAGGTCGGCAAATAAATGTGCAACTTTTATCACGTCTTCTTGGTACACCATTACACCATAAGTTTCTTCTAAAATGTCGTATAATTCAGGCAAAGCCGCGCGTGCTTTTTCACGCAATTCTGGATGACGGTATCGTAAAATATATTCGCGCATCATACCACTTTTGGCCACACCCGGCCTAATGATAGAACTTGCAGCTACCAAACGTAAGTAATCATCGGCTCGTAACTTGGCAAGCAACATTCGCATGGCTGGAGATTCTACATAAAAACACCCAATGGTATTGCCTTTGCGAAGCAATGCTTTTATGTTCTCATCTGTTTTAAAAGCAGCCACATGGTGTACATCTATATCAATGCCTTTATTTTGCTTTACAATATCAATGGTATCTTTAATTTTTCCTAATCCACGCTGGCTTAAAATATCAAATTTATATAATCCAATATCTTCGGCTTCTAGCATACTAAACTGAGTAGTGGCATAACCTTTTGGTGGTAAACTCGTGGCAGTATAACACGAAATTGGTTTTTCAGAAATAATAATTCCGCTTGAATGAATACTTAAATGGCTAGGAAAACCTTTAATTAAATGGCTATACCGAATTACCAAACGGCTTATTTCATCTAAACTATTGATGTCGGTGGTGCGTTGTAATTTATCAATATCGTTAGGTGGTAAGCCAAATACTTTTCCTAACTCACGTGTTACTGCATCGTGCTGAAAAGTATTGTAAGCACCCAATAAAGCGGTACGTTCCGTTCCAAATCTTTTAAAAATATAAGCCGTTATATCGTCTCTATCTGTCCACGAAAAATCCATGTCAAAATCGGGCGCATTGCTTCTATGCAAATTGATAAATCGTTCAAAATATAAGTCTAATTCAATGGGATCTACATCGGTAATGCGCAGTAAATAGGCTACAATGCTATTGGCTCCACTACCTCGACCTACATAATAAAAACCTTTATTTCTAGCGAACCTTGTAATATCCCAATTAATTAAAAAATAAGATGCAAATTTAAGCTTGCTTATTACCTCTAGCTCATTTTCTATACGCTGTAACACTTGTGCAGAAGGATTGGGATAACGGTATGGTAAGCCTTCCATGCATAAACTGCGCAACAAACTTATATCGGTGGCAATGCTATCGGTGTAATATGCTAAATTTTTATTGGTTAATTTTCCATAATCAAAATGTATTTGGCAGCTGTTTAAAATATGTTCGGTATTGGCAATAATATGAGGATAGGCTGCATAAGCTGCATACATTTCGGATTTACTCAACATCATTTCTGTGCCTTTTGCTTGCTGGGTTATGGGAAGTTTACTTAATAAATTATTGGTATCAATGGCACGCAATAACCTATGCGCATTAAACGCTTGTTTATTGGCAAATGAAACCGTTTGTAAAGCCACCAACTTATTTGTTTTTTGTTTTATAGCTAAAAAATTTAAGTTACTTAACTCTTTTATACTAATACCTACAAACTCGTTATTGCGCAGCGGCCAACCTTTGTAATTACTTAAAGGATATACCACAAAAGCATGGTTAAATGCAGGTGCTATTTCATTAAAATACGTATTGCTATGCAAATGCAATGAAAGGTGTTCGTTCAATTCTTTAAAACCCTCGTTATTGGTGGCTATGCCAATGTATTGTTGCTGCGCATTGTTTCTAAAATCAATACCAACAATTGGTTTTAAACCATAGTTTGGTGCAAGTCTTATGGCATCTAAACAAGCTGAAGTATTGTTAATATCAGAAAGAACAAAAGTATTGTATCCGTTCTGTTGCACTTGTTGCAATAAGGTTTCAATGGCAAATGTGCCATAGCAAAAGCTATAATAGGTATGGCAGTTTAATAGCATTTGTTACGATTGTTTTTTACCACTAAACGAATTAAAATCATGGCTTTTAAAATCCATGCCAGCAGCTCTGTTTACAGCATCTTTACCATAACGCTTGCGTATTTTATCCATAGCTTGATATAACTGTATTTGCTGCAATGTTTGCTCAAACAAATTATACTGGTGTCCGCCCTGTACCAAATGACTAAACCTAACACCAATTAAGCGAATGAGCATGCGTTTTTGATACAATTTTTCAAACAAATCGTTCACCTTTTCTATCAAAATATGGTCTAAAGAAGTATAAGGAATGCGGGCTTGCATGGTATAAGTATTAAAATCAGAATACCTAATTTTTACAGTTACACAACCTGTTAATTTTTGTTCGCTGCGCAATTGAAACGCCAATTTTTCGGTCATGCCAATTAACAAACCTTTTAAAGCTTTAACATCAATGGTATCTTTATCGAAAGTTTGTTCGGTAGATATAGATTTACGTTCGGTATAAGGCACCACCAACGAGTTATCAATGCCATTGGCTTTTTTCCAAATTACACCTCCATTTTCACCCAACACTTGTTGTAATAAAACCATGGGCATTTGCTGCAAAGTATTAATATACATAATGCCCATATCGCGTAATACTTGATAAGTTTTATCGCCTACCATGGGTATTTTTTTTACAGATAAAGGTGCTAAAAATGTTTTTTCAGTTCCTAAAGGAATTTCCTTTTGTCCGTTTGGCTTAGCCTCGCCAGTGCCTACCTTCGATACAGTTTTATTGCCAGAAAGGGCAAACGAAATAGGTAAGTTGGTTTCTTTTGTAATTTTTTGCCTAAGCTCGGTAGCTAATTTATAACAACCAAAAAATTTATCCATGCCTGTTAAATCAATATAAAATTCATCGATGGAAGATTTTTCGTACAAAGGCACATCGCCTGCTATAATTTCGGTTACCATGTTTGAATAATAGCTGTATTGGCTACTATCGCCTCGCACCAAAATAGCATCAGGACAAAGCTGCCTAGCTTGTTTCATAGGCATAGCCGAATGAATGCCAAAAGCACGAGCTTCGTAACTACAAGCAGCCACCACGCCCCTATCGCTAGCGCCACCAACAAGTACAGGTTTGCCATACAAAGCAGGGTTGTTCAATCTTTCAACCGAAACAAAAAAAGAATCCAAATCAATATGTACTATTTGCCTTTCCATTTTGCCTAATTATTGTGATTGTTTGATTATAAAAAGATTGTTCAGCTAACTTATTTTGTCATTGTAAAAGTGGAGATTGAACTATTTAAAGGGTGTAATCAAATTAAATAATTAACCAGAACAACAAAGGTTACTGGTTTTATAAGCAATAACCTTTGTTAGTTATGGTTATGCCGCCTTAACTATTTTAAAAATTAATCGTTAGCGGTATAACTCATCTCCACTTAGTAATACAATGAAAAAATGTTTGTTGAAAACAGTATGCAATATTACCAATAATTTTAGTATTATTGTGCTAAATATTTTAGCATGAGTAAAATTTCTAGTAACATCAAGCATTTAAGGCAATTAAAAAAATGGTCGCAGGAGCAATTGGCTACAGCCCTAGATAGTACGCGCTCTCGCATAGGTTCGTACGAGGAAGAACGTTGCGATCCGCCAGTTGAGACCTTAATTAAGATTTCGAATTTGTTTCATATTTCGATTGATGCATTGGTAAAATGCGATTTGCGAACGGTAGAAACTGAACAACTGATTAAGGTGGGCGAAAACCGAATTTTATTCCCCATTATGGTAGATAAAAACAATAACGATTTGGTGGAAGTAGTAACCGTAAAAGCTTCGGCTGGTTATTTAAATGGTTATTCCGACCCAGAATTTATTGAAAGTTTGCCTTTAATGAATTTACCCTTTAGGGTAATTGGTAAACACCGAGCTTTTCCAATTAAAGGCGATTCGATGCCACCGCTTAAAGATGGTAGTTATGTAATTGGAAAGTTTGTGGAATCAATTAACCACATACGCAATGGAAGCACTTATGTGCTCATTACCCGCGATGAAGGTGTGGTTTATAAACGTGTGTACCGAACAGATAATAACTTACAATTGGTTTCGGATAATAAAAACTACCAGCCTTATATTATTCATGCCTCTACCGTAATTGAAATTTGGGAGTTTGTATGTAATTTAAACATGAGCGATACCAAAGAAGAAGAATTAAATTTGGATAGTATTATGGCTATGCTGCGCAGCATGAGGGTAGAAATAGAAAGTTTGAAAAAGTATTAGTTACAACCAACAATCCTGAAAGGATTGAATATGAATAGCCACGCATGCAATGCGTGGATGGAAATTAACCAAACAAAACAACTCTGAAGGAGTTGAATATTTATGCTGTTATTTAACCCTTTCAGGGTTAGCTTATTTTCCACATTTTATAGCCGTGGGTTGCCACCCACGGCTATTCAAATTCAACTCTTTCAGAGTTGAGGAACAATGTAATTTAGTTTTTTACTTTAACAATGAGTATTTTTTATTTGAAAAATCATCAAAAAAAACAACTTATGCAACTATTTGCTCCTTGCTTGAGCACCCCAAACAATAGGCTAACTCATGCATTTGGCGTGTAGCTCCAATAAAAAAGCAATTCACATTCTGCCTTTAGTTGGTATTGCATTAAGAAGAAACAAGTTGTTGGTGCCGCTTCGCTTAAACACCTAACAACGGCTGGCTGGGCAATGGGCAATGGGCAATGGGCAATGGGCAATGGGCAATGGGCAATGGGCAAAATGAATTTTTCTGAACCTCACTTAATAATCAACTTATAAACCTATCAACAATTCAACAATATAACAATTCAACCTACAAACCAATCAACCTATCAACTCAATTAACCTAATCACCCATTCCACATCCAAAAATCAAAAATCTGCCTTACTTTCGCGGCAATGAAATATTTTATTGTGGCAGGCGAAGCAAGTGGCGATTTGCATGGTGCCAATTTAATAAAAGCCATTAAACAAAAGGATGTTCAAGCTGAATTTCAGTTTTGGGGTGGCGATTTAATGCAGGCGCAAGCCAATGGTTTACTCATGCATTATAACCAAACAGCTATCATGGGTTTTGTGGAAGTATTGCTTAAAATAAGAACCATTTTGGGCTTTTTAACTTTATGCAAAAAACAAATTACAGCCTTTAAACCCGATGTGGTTATTTTGATTGATTACCCTGGCTTTAACCTTAGAATAGCTGAATTTGCCAAGCAACAAAATATTAAAACTGTATATTACATAGCTCCAAAAGTTTGGGCTTGGAAAGAAAACAGAGCCAAAAAATTAGAAAAATTTGTAGATGAATTATTGCTCATTTTTCCTTTTGAGGTATCGTATTTTAAAAAATGGCAAGTAAAAGCATCGTATATTGGTAATCCATTATTGGATGAAATAAATGCTTTTGTTCCCGACCCTGATTTTAAAACTAAAAATAATTTATCGCCACAAAAACCAATTATAGCTTTATTGCCCGGTAGCCGCAAACAAGAAATTAGCACTACCCTACCCAATATGATGTTGCTTGCACAAGCTTATCCAAATTATGAATTTGTGATTTGTGCTGCCCCATCTATAAAGCCTGAATTTTACCAAACTTTTATTGGACCAAACACCAAAATTATTTACAATAAAACTTACGAAGTTTTGCATTTAGCAAAGGCTGCCATAGTTTGTAGCGGAACTGCTACTTTAGAAACAGCTTTATTTAAAATACCTCAAGTGTGCGCTTATGCGGCCAATCAAATTTCTTATGTTATAGCCAAACAATTTGTAAAAATAAAATACATATCGTTGGTTAATTTGAATTTGGATAAACCTGCCATTACCGAATTGATTCAACAAGATTATACCTTACAAAGGCTAAAGCAAGAGTTTGAAGCTGTGTTGCCAACTGGCAATAAACACGAGGCTTTGATGCAAGATTATGCAACTTTAGCAACTGAACTTAACAAACAAGGAGCTAGCAATAATGCAGCTCAAATTATTATTGATTTAATTAAAAAATGAGAATTATATTTTTAGGAACACCAGATTTTTCGGTTCCATCGCTAGGTGCTATAGTAAAAGCCGGACATGAAGTAGTGGCAGTAGTTACCATGCCCGATAAACCTGCAGGACGCGGCATGCAATTACAACAAAGTGCTGTCAAAAAATATGCGGTTGAAAACAATATAAAAGTATTGCAACCTGTTAAGTTAAAAGACCCTGAATTTATTGCTGAACTCCAAAGTTTAAATGCCGATTTGCAAGTGGTGATTGCTTTTAGAATGTTGCCACAAATAGTTTGGCAAATGCCTAAGTTTGGAACCTTAAATTTACATGCCTCTTTATTGCCTGATTACCGTGGTGCTGCGCCAATTAATTGGGCCATCATCAATGGCGAAACCAAAACGGGTGTGAGTACTTTTTTCTTAAAACACGAAATTGATACAGGCGATGTGTTATTAACCAAAGAAGTAGCAATTACACCAACCATGAACGCAGGTGAGCTCCACGATTTATTAATGCAAGTTGGAGCAGAAACTGTGGTAAAATCTTTGGAGTTGGTTGAAAATGGCAATACCAAAGGCACACCACAAGGTAATGACAATAACAAAATGGCGCCAAAAATTTTTAAGGAACATTGTCTTATTAACTTTAACCAAAACGGACAAAATATCTATAATTTAATTAGGGGTTTAAGTCCATATCCAGCTGCATTTACGCATTTTGATAATAAAATATTGAAAGTTTATGAATCAAGTTTTGAAGCTACAAATCACCAAGAACCAATTGGCAAGATGATGAGTGATAATAAAACCTTTTTAAAAGTAGCTTGCCAAGATGGATATATACATTTATTGCAAATTCAATTAGAAGGTAAAAAACGTATGAAAGTAGATGAGTTTTTGAGGGGGAATAAGATTTGATTTGTGATTTAGGATTTAGGATTTTTGAATAAAAATGGGAAATAAATTATTTTTTAAGAGTAAAATTTGCTAAAAACTATGTTTTCTATGTGCCTATGTGGTTCAAAATTTGTTTAGATGTTTGCGGTTTAACCCTAAAATTGAAAATAAATAAACGGTTGTATTTCGGCTGATTTTACTTGTATGAAAATAATTATAACAGCAAGCATACAAACCAATTTTACTGCAAATGAAGTATTGGTAAACCACGCTAACGAGGCTGTTTCGTACTTTTTAGGAATAAAATGTAAGGCATATCCTAATAAAATAACCAATACTATTTTATGGTAGGAAGTAATAAATGTATAAGCTATGCTGCCATTAAATTGGGTAAATATTTGATTCAATAATTGTTTGGCAATATCAAAATTGGGCGCTCTGAAAAATATCCAACAAAAGCACACAAAGTGAAAAGTAATAATGGTTGAAACCCACGCATTGTCAAAAAATTTGGTAAACACATTATTGGCTTTATTTTTTATTTCTAAATAATATTTATGTGCTGCTAAACCTGAGCCATGCATAGCTCCCCAAAATATAAAATTAAAACTTGCACCATGCCACAAACCACCCAAAAGCATGGTAATAAATAAATTCATGTAAGTTCTAAATTTACCTCCACGGTTTCCACCAAGTGAAATGTATAAATAATCGCGCAACCAACTGCTCAACGACATGTGCCATTTGCGCCAAAATTCAGTAATGCTTTTTGATTGATAAGGTGAATCGAAATTTAAACAAAACTCAAAGCCTAAAAGCAAAGCAATCCCTATAGCCATATCGCTATAACCACTAAAATCGCAATAAATTTGTAATGCATAAGCATACACACCAATTAAGTTTTCAAAGCCGCTGTATAAAGTTGGATTATCAAAAATTCTATCAATAAAATTTACGCTGATATAATCGCTGATAACTGCTTTTTTAAACAAACCACAACTGATTAAAAACAAAGCCCTTCCAAACATTTCCTTACTTACAAATGTGGGTTTATACAGTTGCGGAATAAAATCGTGAGCGCGTACAATTGGCCCTGCCACTAACTGAGGAAAAAACGAAACAAAGAATGCGTAATCAAAAATATTTTTAACAGGTTTTAGCGTTCCTCGGTAAATATCTAGCGTATAACTTAACGATTGAAAAGTAAAAAACGAAACACCAACAGGCAGGAAAATATCCAATGGTTCAAACTCCTTATTGGCTAAATTATAAAATACTGAAAGTATAAAATTGGTATATTTAAAATAGCCTAAAAGTCCTAAATTAACCACCAAACTTACTACCAACCAAAACTTTTTTTGTGCTGCATTTTTACCATTATAAATAAAATTGGCCAATGTATAATCAACCACTGTAGATGCTATTAAAATCAAGAAATAAATACCACTCGATTTGTAATAAAAATACAAAGAAAACAGCGTTACAAAAGTAATTTTGGCCCTATGGGTTTTATGCAATAATGCATACACCGCCATAAATCCTGTAAACAAAAACAAGAAAAAACCAGTATTGAATAAAATGGGTTCTTGTGGGTTGTAAACAAACTGTTGTAATATTTTTGAAATGTCGAACACTTTATATTTTTGATTTGTTGATTTGGAGATTTGGAGATTTCCGTTGGCTAAAGCCGAACGGTAATGGATTTTTACTAATTGACTATTTCCTATTATTCATTAATGCGTTATACAATAAAGTTCCTTGTACTTCGTAGCCTTGGCGGCTATAATGTAAGAAGTCTTTGGCAAATAACCGATACTTTTTCCAATACTTGGCAGATTTATAACCACCACTTATTTTATATAAATCCCAATAAGGCATATTATGCTCTAAACAATAAGTTACAATGGTTTCACTTACTCTTTTTATAACGGTATTGGGGTACCTACGTTTTCTATAATTATCAGCTGGAGTGGTTAGTAAAATGGTGGCATTGGGATTATAGTTTTGTAAATCGTTTACCAATTTATCAATTTGATTATAAAACGTTAGTTCATCAAATTTTGAATTTGCGGCTTCGTTGGTTCCAAGCGAAATAATGATTAAATCAGGCGTCAAAGCTTGGCTTTGTTCGGCAAAATATTGTGCTTCGTTATAATGCCTATATTCAGCACCATTGACACCAAGACTATTATAAATAACTCCTTTTTTACCATTGCCTGCATAAAAACCATAAATTAAACTTTGCCATTGTGAATTATTGGTTTTCTTATTTTTTACAGTAACCGAATAAATCAATTCGTTTGAGTAAAATACCGTTTCGAAGTATTTTTTATTTTGAATATAAGCCTGCGGCAATAAGGAGTTTCCGGTATTATCATACACATCAAAATCAAAAGCTGTCTCATCGTTTTGATGAAATATTTTAAAGCAATTGAATCCTTTTTCGTCTTTGGTGGTAATAATTATTCGGGCGCTATCATCAGTAGTTTGTACTGTAATTCCACCTATTCCTATTGGCAATGGATTTTCGAGTTTAGTGCAGCGCTTTCCAGCCCAATTGCTATAAGTTTTGGAAGTGTATATGTAACTTGAGTTGGTTTTGGCAACTTTATAAGGCACCAATAATCCGCGAGCAGCTTCAGAATTAAATAATTTACGCGTTTGCTCAGTTAAAAAATCGGCTTGCAAGTGCGAATCACCAATATGCAAAATATGAACTTGTGCATTGCTATCGTCAACTAAAGCCATTTTTTTATAAAACGATTGCAAATACTGGGCATTACCAATTGTATTTTTTTCATCGTTTACAAATGGAACTACACTTTGAGCCATCAAATTATTAACAGCCATTGCAAGCAAAATAAAAACAAACAGTGTTTTACTTCTTCTTTCCATTTTTATTTACCTCGCTAATTAATGCTTTGCAAAACAAGGTTGCAAGCTGTTTACCACCTCTAAAAGTTAAATGCGTATAATCTTTATTGGCTAATGGTTTTTTACGTTGGGCCCATTCTACCATGGTTCCTTCGCCTCCCATTGCCTCAAACATATTCCAAAACAATATTTTATTTTGAATAGCCAACTTGCGCTGCATGTTTACAAAATTGGGTAAATTAGGAATGGTTACAAATTTTCCATTAATTTTAGTGCTTCTATCGCTAACACTTACCAATAAAATAGTAGCATTTGGAAAAGATTGTTTTAAATTTTTAATGGTTACATTCATGCTTTGTTTGTACCAAATGGTATTGGTATCTTTTTCGCTTAAAGCATTTAAACCATATTGAAGCACTATCAATTTATAATCTTGAATTTTATTAAATGCACTGTAAAAACTGGTATTTACATAACCTAACCCAACACCCGAATTGCCACGCATACCAAAATTATCTAAGTAAATTCCTTCTTTATTTTCAAAACTTACCCCATAAAGTTGCAATTGGCTACTTGGCGCAAATTCAAATGATAAATTACGTGCATAATTGCTTTTAATAACAGCAGTAGCCACTCCTGAGTTTGGAATTAGCTTTATTCTCACATTCGAATCGTTCACTTGGTATTTACAATTTAAACTATCAGCCGATTTATTATTGTAAAACAAGGTAGCTTGCGCAAAATGATCGTAAGCTTTATTGCGATAAGGCAAAGTATAATGTAATTTATTGTCTGGCAAAGGAACATCGCAAGTTCCTGAAATTCCTAAAGTAATATTTACCGAACGTTTGCCCACTATTGAATACGTTTCAAAATTTTCAAATTCGTGCAAAACGGTTCCTCTAAAACCCGCCACAGTTGAAGTAATGGGCACAAATCCTACCCCACTGCCACCATATAAATATTGTAAACTATCTCTAATATCGCTGGTAAGCATATCGCCCTCAATAAACGAATCGCCAAAAAAACCAATGCGTACTTTTTGTTTGTCGGTTTTAATTTTTTTTACAGCCAAGGCAAATGCTTTTATACCTGATTTATTTTCCGAAAAATCTTCAAAACCAATAAAGTCTGCTGCTATAGTATTGTCTCTTTGTTTTTTAACTTTTACTTTTTGGGTAATTTTCTGAGTAGTGTCTTTCCTAATATCGGCTAGTATATCTACTTTTTTTAGCCCAATTTTCTCTAAATTTAAAAATTGTAATTGACTAATAATAAGTAAAATAACTACTAAACTTAAACATAAATAAAATATGTTTTTTATATAATTTGTCTGCAAGTGTGAAGCTTAAAAAAATGTTATTGTTTTGTTTCTGTAATATTAAGTTGAAAATTTTATTATCTAAAATATATTTATCTAAAAGAGAAAGATTTTTTCAAACTTCAACGTTCATTTTTTTTATTAACTCAGAATACTTTCGAATTTCGTAATTTGTATTTCTAATTTATTTACACAAGCACTTCCATCAGCACTTTATTCGATTTCAATTCATTGAAACCATCGGAATGAATTTTAAAATAGAGCATTACATGATTGAGCAGTTCGTTTCGGTAAGTTTTATTTATTTCTAGCGTACTAAATGCATCTAAATGTATGGAGCACAACTTATACCAGTATTCTGCTAAATGAGGTTCAACCACTTTTATATCGCCTTTTTCGCTTGGTTTAAATACACCTTCTTCCAAATCAAAGCTATTGTTTTCGGCACTGTAATTAAGCTTAGGGTTAAAGCCTAAATACTGGCTTAATTGTAACATAAAATACACCGGAAAATTTGCCAAACTTTGCTGTGTTAAATCTAAATATTGAATAAATGTAAACAAAAACTCAAACAGGTTTTTGTCGGCTTGGTTTTCGGCCTGAATGGTTTTATTTAACACTTCGCCCATAAAAATGCCAATACTGCTTTTTAATAAATCGTAATGAATATTATTTATAATGGGCTGACATTTAAGTTCTTTTATACGTTGTAAGTTTTTATTTAATTGATGGTAAACGTCTAAATCCAATAAATTTAAAGGCAGCAAATGTGATGGTTTTATAGCTCCTTTTTTATTTTTTACACCATTAATAAGATATGATTGCAAGCCAAATTGCTCTGTAAAACATTTTAAGATTACACTGTTTTCGCTGTAATCTATGGTTTTTATAACAATGGCTTTGGTTTTGGTTAACATGCTTGCGCAATGTTACCATTTTTTAGTAAAAGGCTTTGCACTTTTATGGTTTTACTTTCAACATTTGTAAGGCTTCTTTTACAAATAAATCTTCTCCATTACCAGTAGTATCAATTTGATAAGCTAGCAATTTATCTAATTTAACACCTACACGCTGTGTTTGTTCAAAATTATAATAACAAACCCCTGTTGAATTAAACTCTACTCCAATATTACCCGTAAAAACAAAAAACGAAACCTTGCCATCGGTACCGGCTGTAGTGGAGCCTATTACTTTTACATTATTATTAAACTGCAACGTTTTTACAATATATTCACCTAAACCTTGCGTAGTTTCATCTACAATTATTATTATTTGATGATCATATTTTTTTCCATCTATAACCAATTCATGCACTTTATCTTTAGTAAACCTTAACACGCCCGGATTATAAACATCGGGATAAATAGAATTGACTGAACAATTTTCTGTTTCAACAATATAGTTTAGCATTTTTGATTCAACTACAGCATTATGAAAACCTCTCAAGTCTATGATTAACGAATTACTTTTCATTACCTCATGCATATTTGGTAAAAAATTATCATCAAACAAGTGATTCATATTTAAATATGCCACGTTATTTGGGTACCAAACTACACTTAATTTATTTTCCCATTCTTTTTCTTGTATTCGTCCAAACTCAGCTAATATACCATAATCGTAATACTGCACTTGCTTGGTAAAAACAGTTTTATGGCGTTCAATTTTTAAATCGTTGTATTCATTTTTACTCACTAAAATAAGCTTATTTATTTCTCGTTGTTTTGAAAAAGCATTTCCACCAGCCACAAAAGGAGATATAGCATCATCCAAATCGCCAAGTGGTATTCCATTTATTGCTAATAATTTATCACCAATTTTTAATCCGTAATTATCCAAATCAAATGAACGGATTGCACTGATAAAGTAATTACCGCCCACTTTTTTCATTCTAAAATTAGGAACAAAATTACCATAAACCCTAGTTAAAACGCTTGTTTCCTTTACTTTCGAGTTTCCATCATTTAAGTTGGCTATCAGTTTTAAAATGGCATTATCATATTCAATAGGCGATTTAGCCAATAAAAAGTCGTTTATAGAAAAATACAAAACCTCATCCCAACTTTTATCAATTAAGTTTTTGTAGGGATAAAAATAATTAATCAAATTCCAATAATGGAATAAACCAAGTAAACGCAAATTTGCTTTGGGAAATTCTTCTCCAAAATCATCGTGCGGAATATTATATTGTATAACACCCTCCTTACTTTGGTTCAATACATCGGGTTTTATTTCTCGGCCATCAATACCCAAAACCAAATACTTTAGTTTGGTAGTAATTTCTTTGTTTAAATAAATAGTATCATTTAACCAATTGTTATTTAACAAGGTATAAACATTGTTTAATGAATCTTCACTTTTTTCAAGCAATTGCTTTGCATTATAACTCACCACAACTGGCTTTAGTAAGTTAATTAAATATTGCCTAAAATTTTTGTTATCAAGACCTGCAAGATTTTGTAAATTAGATAAATCAATATTTTCATTTTCAGGCAAAGGATGATAATTTAAAACTCCCCAAACTTTACACAGATAATAATATTTTCCGGTTGGGTTAAATTTTGGAATATTAAAAGTTTTGTTTTTACAAGGGTAAATAAAAACAGAATCAGTTTTAACATGGATAATAGGCTCATTTTTGTTTGTATTATTATTACAACTGGTAAAAATAAATATTATCAATAATGCACTAAAAAGGGTAAAAATAGATTGGTCTAAAATTTTATTGTTTTTCATAAATTCAAAACTCTAATCTCACTACGCTCTGAGTATTAAAGCCTGGTTGCTGTATAGAATTATAACTACGAATTTGGTAATAAAATTATTCCAAACAGAATTCAATAATCATTATTAAAGATGATTTTTAAGTGTGGCAAATCGTTATCAAATCAACTTAAAATATGATATTGATAAGCAAATTAAAGTCCTTAAAACAAAACTTAACAGTAAAGATTAAAATTTAATTGCCCACCCATACAAAAATAGAATTGAAAAGGTTAATTTGCGAAACTTAATTTTACAAGCATGAACAAAATTACAATCTCCATTTTCGCCATTCTATTAATTACTGCTTCTTGTAGTAAAGAGGGAACATCAGACAAATGTGCAGGAAAATATGCACCTAGTACAGTAACTAATTTATTAATTAGCCTAGACCAAGACAAACAAATGGGTTTAGCAACCGTAAGTGAAATTGAAAAAAATCCAACTGAATATCCTATTTTAGATTCAGCTTCTTACCCAGTTGCTTACAAAAACATTTATAGAATAACAAAAAATATACTTGATAGCGGTGGCGTTTATTACAAAGATGAATTCGCATGGAGAGTTAAAATTATTAAAAAAGATGACGTATTAAATGCATTCTGTACTCCTGGTGGATATATATATGTATACACAGGCTTAATTAAGTATTTGGACAATGAAACGCAATTAGCCGGTGTTATGGGTCATGAAATTGCACATGCAGATAAACGCCATAGTGCAGGCCAAATGGTAGAACAATATGGTGCAAGCGCTTTGATTGGTGTATTAACAGGAGGAAATCAAGGAGCATTAACAACACTTGCTAATACCTTATTAGGCTTATCTTTTAGTCGTTCTGATGAAACTGAAGCTGATAAATTTTCGGTTAAGTATTTAAATGGAACCAGTTATGATGCAAGAGGTGCTAAATACTTTTTTGAAAAGTTAATTGCCAGTGGGCAAAGCGGCAGCACACCAGCATTTTTAAGCACTCATCCAAATCCAGCTACACGTGTAGCTGATATTACTGCTGTTTGGGAATGTTATGGAAGTAAGGTTGGTCAAACTTTTGATGCGCAATACATGGCATTTAAAGCTAGCTTACCTTAGTATCATTTATTTTAAATAAAACGAAAAGCGGAACCAAAAAGTTCCGCTTTTTTTTATTTACTAAACTCCAAAATATCGGCTGGTTGGCAATCCAAAGCTTTGCATAAACTTTCCAATGTACTAAAGCGAATGGCTTTAGCTTTGCCTGTTTTTAAAATAGAAAGGTTCGAAAGTGTAATATCAACTTTCATAATCAGCTAATTTAGTTTTATTTAAATCTCTCAATTTTTATTGATTTTATCGTTTTCTCAAATCTATCTATAAAACCATTACAATTTTGAGATCTACAATCAACTGTGAAAGAAATGAAATTACTATCAACAACAGTGTAAGCAAAAAGGTAATAAGTCCAATAACCATTTTTGTAATTTTCGTTCTGCTTATATTTGGAAATTGCGTAAGCTTGATTATTTATTACAATTTTTTTTACTTCTAATGAATCTATTGTTATTTCACCTATAAGAGTTCGATATTCTAATCTATTTTTCAGTTGAACAATAGAACTATCATTATTGAAATCTCTTAATGTTTTCCAATAGAAATTTCTGTTATGCATAATTGTAAATCGATAGGTAGAATCTGCAAATGAAGTCCATAAAAAACCAGTTTCTTGTTGACTTGGGTAACTTTTTTTGGAAAATCTATATTTGTATTCATGCGAAGCACTGTTGTCATCAATATCTTCCCAAGCATAAAAAGTATCAAATTCCAATGGTTTGTCGAATGTTATTTTGTAAAGTGAATCTTGAGTGAAAAATACAGTTTCTATGGTATCTTTCTGTTCATTTTTACAGCTAACTAAGTAACACATTACAAACATTGAAATAAGAAAATACGATACAATGGCTTTCATTTGTGATTGTTTTAATATCAAAAGTATGTTTAATATTTCGGAGAAATGCATTGTTGAAAATTTTATTTGATAAAATTATAGAATATCAGGATATCAACAGAAATATCTTGCATCCAGTTGTTTGTCAGGAGACACAACAACGGACATAAGCTAGCAGCCAGCGGCTAGTTGCCGTCCGCCAGTTGCCAATTAACAAAAAATTACTTTCCATTTGCAAAATCAAAAGTGTATCTTGCCCGCCCTTATGATAAATATAACTTTACCAGACGGTTCCGTTCGCTCGTATGAACGGGGAGCAACCGCCTTAGACGTGGCCAAATCAATTAGTGAAGGATTGGCTAGAAATGTATTAGCAGCAAAAGTAAATGGGCAAACTGTAGATGCTACGCGCCCAATTAACGATGATGCTTCTTTAACCCTTTTAACTTGGAATGATTTAGAAGGAAAACAAACCATGTGGCACTCATCGGCACATTTAATGGCCGAAGCCTTAGAAGCCCTTTATCCAGGTGTTAAATTTGGAATTGGTCCTGCTTTAGAAAGTGGTTTTTACTACGATGTTGATTTTAACGGACAATCATTTTCGACAGAAGACCTGAAAAAGGTTGAAGATAAAATGATGGAATTAGCCAAGCAAAGCAGTGTTTACAACCGCCAGGAAGTGAGCAAGGCAGATGCCATTAGCTATTTTACCGAAAAAGGCGATGAGTACAAGTTAGAACTTTTACAGGATTTAGCCGATGGTACCATTACTTTTTATACGCAAGGAAATTTTACCGATTTATGCCGCGGACCACATATTCCAAACACTGGATTTATTAAGGCCTTGAAACTTACTTCTGTAGCAGGTGCATACTGGCGCGGAAACGAAAAAAATAAGCAATTAACGCGTATTTACGGAATTACCTTCCCTAAAAAAGCGGAGTTAGATGCGCATTTGTTAATGCTTGAAGAAGCAAAAAAACGCGACCATAGAAAATTAGGAAAAGAATTAGAACTATTTACTTTTTCTGAAAAAGTAGGTATGGGTTTACCATTATGGTTGCCTAAAGGCGCTGCCTTGCGCGAGCGTTTAGTTCAGTTTTTACAAAAAGCACAAGTAGCAGCTGGTTATTTACCAGTTATTACTCCGCATATTGGAAATAAAAATTTATACATTACATCTGGCCATTACGAAAAATATGGTGCTGATTCGTTTCAGCCAATAGCCACTCCGCGCGAAGGCGAAGAGTTTTTCTTAAAACCAATGAACTGTCCGCATCATTGCGAAATTTATAAAGCATCGCCAAAATCGTACAAAGATTTACCGGTGCGTTATGCTGAGTTTGGAACTGTTTACCGTTACGAACAAGCAGGCGAATTACATGGTTTAACCCGTGTACGCGGTTTTACTCAAGATGATGCGCATTTATTTTGCCGTCCTGACCAAGTAAAAGAAGAGTTTTGTAAAGTAATTGATTTGGTACTTTATGTATTCAAAGCATTAGATTTCCAAGATTTTACTGCTCAAATTTCATTGCGCGATCCTGAAAACAAAACCAAATACATTGGTTCTGACGAAAATTGGGCATTAGCCGAAAGTGCTATTATCGAATCGGCAGCCGAAAAAGGTTTAACCACTGTGGTTGAATTAGGCGAAGCTGCGTTTTATGGTCCTAAGTTAGATTTTATGGTAAAAGATGCCATTGGTAGAAAATGGCAATTAGGAACTATTCAGGTAGATTATAACTTACCTGAGCGTTTTGAACTAGAATATACCGGAAGCGATAATTTAAAACACCGACCAGTTATGATTCACCGTGCACCATTTGGTTCGTTGGAAAGATTTGTGGCTGTGTTAATTGAACATTGTGCAGGAAATTTCCCACTTTGGTTAACTCCTGAGCCATTTGCTTTGTTACCAATTAGTGAAAAGTATCATGACTATGCACAAAAAGTTTTGGATTTGCTAAAAATAAATGATATTCGCGGCTCATTTGACGACAGAAACGAAAAAATAGGAAAGAAAATTCGTGATGCCGAAACCAAAAAAACGCCATTTATGCTTATCATAGGTGAGCAAGAAATGGCCGAAGACAGCGTATCTGTGCGTAAGCACGGAGGCGAAGATTTGGGTAAAATGAAATTGGATGATTTTATAAATTATTTAAAAGAACAACTAACAATAAAAAAATAAAAAAGATTGGCATTACCACCTAAAAAAAAATCGGCATACGTTCCTGGCGGAAGAAGACTTCCAATGAAACCAGGTGAAGGAGAATTTAATATCAACATGCAAATTCGTGCTAAAGAAGTACGTTTAATTGCTGAAGGTATTGAACCAGGCGTATATTCAATTCAGCGTGCATTAGAAATTGCAGATGAACAAGAATTAGATTTGGTTGAAATTTCGCCAAACGCAGAACCGCCTGTTTGTAAAGTAATTGATTACAAAAAGTTTTTGTTTGAACGCAGAAAAAAAGCTAAAGAAGCAAAAGCTAATCAAATAAAGCAGGATATTAAAGAAATACGCTTTGGACCCAACACTGACGACCATGATTTTGATTTTAAATTAAAACATGCCGAAGAGTTTTTAAAAGAAGGACATAAAGTAAAAGCTTATGTATTTTTTAAAGGCCGTTCTATTGTGTACAAAGAAAGAGGAGAGGTATTGTTATTACAATTTGCTCAAAAACTTTCTGATTGGGGTAAGGTAGATATGTTGCCAAAATTAGAAGGTAAAAAGATGAATTTAATAATGAGTCCTAAGCCTAAAAAATAGCATCGATAAATTGTAAAGTATAAAAAGAATCGGAGATTAAAATGCCAAAAGTAAAAACAAACAGTGCGGCTAAAAAGCGCTTCAAAACCACTCCAAGTGGTAAAATTAAAAGAGGCTCAGCTTATAAAAGTCACATTTTAACTAAAAAATCAACTAAACGCAAACGTAACTTAACCAAAGGTGGTTACATTAGCACTCCAGACATGGGGTTGATTAAAAATTTATTGGGAATAGGTAAGTAGTTGTTGGTTGTCAGTTGCTAGGATTTAATTTCTAACAATTTAACAATCCAACCATTTAACAATAAACCAACCCAACCTCGGTTTAAAACAAGTATTAACCCGAACAAAAGCCCCAAAGAATCACACTTAACCGAAGTGATCGCTTAGGTTCAAAAAACTAAAATTAAATTATGCCACGTTCAGTCAATTCAGTAGCCTCAAGAAGGCGCAGAAAAAAACTCCTAAAGTTAGCCAAAGGTTACTGGGGAGCTAGAAAAAATGTATTAACAGTCGCCAAACATACTATAGACAAAGGTCTAAACTATGCTTACCGCGATAGAAAAACCAAAAAACGTAATTTCCGTGCACTTTGGATCGTGCGTATCAACGCAGGTGTTCGTCAATATGGTTTAAGCTACAGTCAATTTATTGGTTTAGCAGCTAAAAAAGGTTTAGGTTTAAACCGTAAAGTATTAGCTGATTTAGCAATGAATCATCCTGATGCTTTCAAAGCTATTGTTGAAAAAGTAAAATAAATTTTTAACTAACAATACAATTTTTCGATATATAAAGCCCGCTAGCAATAGTGGGCTTTTTTATTTGGTGGTTTTTATTAATACAACTGTAAATTTTTATGTTTGGTTGCTGAGTAAGTAAAAAATATATTTGCCTAAAAGCAGTAAGCAGCGACATTAAATGCCAAATGGACATCCTTTAAAGCAAAACATGAAAAATATAGATAAACAAAGTCTAGAAAATGCCTATCGTTTGTTTGATAGTGGATATATAAATAATATTGAAATAGGTACAACTTTGGGTTTGCAGCAAATACATACTTACCTTTTTAATGGCTTATATCCTTTTGCGGGGCAAATACGTACTCAAAATATAAGTAAAGGTGGCTTCAGGTTTGCCAATGCCTTATACCTTGTGGAGGCATTAGCCAAAATAGAACAAATGCCCCAAACTACTTTTGAAGAAATAATAGCCAAATACATAGAAATGAACATAGCTCACCCTTTTTTAGAAGGCAATGGACGCACCACTAGAATTTGGCTTGATATGATTTTAAAAAAACAATTACTACAAGTGGTTAATTGGCAACATGTTGATAAAACATTGTATATGCAAGCCATGGAACGCAGCCCTATTAACGATTTAGAATTAAAAACACTTTTAAAAGCTAATTTAACCAACGATATTAATAATAGAGAAGTAATTTTTAAAGGCATTGAACAATCGTATTTTTACGAAGGCTATAAAAAAGAGGATTAAAACTCAAATAATCCTGATGCTTTCAAAGCTATTGTTGAAAAAGTAAAATAAATTTTTAACTAACAATACAATTTTTCGATATATAAAGCCCGCTAGCAGCGGTCGACTTTTTCATGGATAAAATTAAGTAAACAATCGTTTATCTATCTGAAAACCCAGTGAATTGAAGTGTTTGAAAAGCTTGGAAATTAGTTTTACCCTCCTTCATATCAACAAAAAAAGTATTTCTCTCTACGGTATCCTTTGATTGGGTTTCGAGAACAAAATTTTGTTTGCCTATAGGTAAAAATGCTCTTGTATAACTAATTGAATAGGGTAATAATTGCCAATTTCTGGTATCTGCCTTTTCACTCACAGCACCTAATATACTTAAGGCAGCTCCAGCAGCTTCATTTTCTTTTTTTGCTGCACTAATTGCTATTTGTTTAAAAGCTAATCTTAATATAGCCTCACTAATTTCTTTTAGCATTCTATCATTTAAACTTTTATAGGCAATGGCATTAATATCTTCACCCACTTCAAGTTTAAATTGACGATTTAAGCTATCCTTTATAACAGCATTTTGAAATAATGGAGTACGAGTAACATACTTTGGCCATGCAACACGCACTATATTCAAAGCCGACAAATTTTTTCGATCATCAGCACTTCCCACATAAATTGGAAAACTTAATCCCAAATCAGCATTAACAAAATTAACATATCCATTAGCCAAAGGATAGATAACAAAATTAATTGAATTCTCATCTTTAATGGGACCTAAACCATTATTCCAAAAAAATACCAAAGGCGCAAATCCTTCTGGTATTAGTTCAGCTTTTCTATTAAACTCGTTTTCGTATTGAGCCAACTCTTCACTAAAACTAATTAATTTGGCGGTACGTAAAATATCTTTCTTTAATTGCGTAGGAATATCTGTTCCTAATTGAGGTTTGTAGTCTTCCTTATAAATATTAAATGCATTACGGTAGGCTATAAAAGCATTATTGTAATCACCTTGCGCATCGTAAATCATTCCTAAAAGATTGTACGCAAAAGCATCACGCCTGTATTTGTTTTTATTACCCATTAAGTCATTTAAACGCTGACTTGTTTCAATCATTCGTTTACAAGCTACCAAGGCATTGTCAAAATCATTCATTTGAACAAAATTTATGGTTAAGTAATAATGGATTAATACTTGCTCAAATGTTTCACCATTATAAGTGCTATAATTAGGATTTATTAAAGTGCTTGCAATTACTGTAGCATAGTTTTTTCTATAGTCTTCTACAAATAAATCAGCTTGCAAAAAATACTTATTGCTTTCTTCATTTTTACCATTCATCCAAAGTATAGTTCCTTTGTTTAAATAAAATAAAAGCTTATTTCTAAGTGGTTTTTGCCATTTAGCATCATTCATTAAAGTTTCGGCCTTATCCAATCTTCCATCATAAACAGATTGCATCAAATCGGCCTGTTTTTGATAATAGGTAGCGCAGGAACTTAAAAAGCCTAAAGCCAAAAAGAATAATATATGAAGTTTAGTTTTATGCAATTTATTTTTAGTAAATAAAATAGGTAATTAAAAAGAATGTTCTGTTAAACCAGAACATTCTTTTTAAATTATACTCGAATTTATTGTATTTTAGTTTTTAACTAATTTTTTGATTTGTTTTTGACCAATCCACACCTTTTCATTCGTTTCAAGATTGGTTAATTCTAAATTTATTTGATAGGCCACTGATTTGCGGTTTTTATATTCATCGGTAATAGAAGTTATCACGCCATTCATCATGAAATCAGCACCTCTTTCTTTACCCCATTTCTTTTTGCTTTCCTCGCTAGCAAAAGTTTGTTGGTCGTTACGTTCATCACGAACTTGATTACGCTCGTCTGCACTTTGAACTACACTTACTCTTCCTTCATTAATAAAAGCCACTTCCATATTTTTAATAAATCCTGTTGCATCAATAAACTCGCTGGTTTTATTGCGAACACTACCAATAATTACAACTGGCTTACGATTAGATGCCTTTTCAAAGTTACCAATCCATGGTTTTGTTAACACATCTTTTGTCATCTCTTCAGCTACCAATTTGCTATCAGTATCATTCCAACGACCGCTAATATCAGTTGCCAAATTAGGGTCAACTCTCTCAATTTTTCTATTGCCACAGCTTGAACTTAGTAAAACGCCAATGGCACTTAATGCGATGATTATTTTTTTCATGGTTTTAGTTATTTATTTTTTCTTCAAGATTACAAAATGCTTGCCAAAAAATTGAATAATTTTTGATAAGCGTTAAAAAATAATTTTTGGCAGTAACTTTGATATGTGCTTTATATAAATTTAATTTACCAACTCAATAAAACGAAACTACCATGAAATTTTTTAACAAAACCACAGCCATAAAATTAGTTTTTGCACTATTTGCTTTTTTAACTTTAAATGTGGCATTTGCACAAGATCAAAAACAAACTTTACCTGATTTAAATTTAAAAGATGTAAATGGTAAAGTAGTGAATGTTAAAGATTATTCTAAGAAAGGCAAAATTGTAATTATTAGCTTTTGGGCTACTTGGTGTACACCTTGCAAAAAAGAGTTAAATAACATTAACGAACTTTATGAAGAGTGGAAATCAAAATACGATGTAATAGTTGTTGCAGTTTCTATTGACAATGCAAGAAACGTGATGAAAGTTAAACCTTACGTAGACGGACAAGCTTGGCCATTTGATGTATTATTGGATGTAAATAGTGACATGATGCGCGCCATGAATGTGGTAAATCCTCCTCATACTTTTTTATTAAATAAAGAAGGAAATATTGTTTACAGCCACACTGGTTATTTAGAAGGTGACGAGTTTACTTTAGAAGAAAAAATTAAAGCATTGGTTAAATAATTTAAACCAAATAACTATTTAAAAGGAGCAAGTTAAACTTGCTCCTTTTTTTTGAAATAAACTTTTAAGAAAATTTAAAAGTGCACTCCAACACTCACTTCTGATCCTTTAATACTTAAACGAGCATCGTTAAAGGCAGCAGTTTTTTCTATAATATTTCCACCTAAATTTCCACCTTTATATTTTCCATTTAGATCCAATACCGATTCTCCGTCCAAATAAGAATATTGAATATAAATACCTAGTTTTTTATTTAAATGATATTCAATTTCAAAACTTGTAATAAAACCATAGCCAGGCCTGTTGGTATAGTTCAAATCAGCATTGGTTACATCCCAACCTTCGTATTCGCTAATGGCTCTATCAAAGTTTCCTTTATCTAACCTGTGTGTAAAATTATAAAACATAAACCCACCGGCACTGGCCGAAATGGATATATCACCAATACGAGTTCCTAAGCCAAATTCTAAAGGAACCAATAGTGTGGTGGAAGCGCCAAAAAGTGGTTCTTTGGCTTTGAATGGCAGATGAGTTACAGCATTGCCAGGCATACTGTAAACGGTAAAACCTGATTGCATTGTAAAAACTTTATTGATAGAAAAACCAACACCGCGCAAACTTAAAGGTCCAAAAACATTGGCTACATAACCGGTAGATGGAATAAAAAAACCAATGCCCGCCCCAATTTGTGCAACGGATTTTTGAACACCTATTATACCTATGGCAATAGTAAAAACAATGGTTTTAAAGTTTTTTATTTTCATGATGGAAACATTTTTAGGCAATTAAATTAATAATAACTATAAAACCTATTGGAAACAGAATTCAACGATTTAATTTCAAAAATTCAAATAAACTAGATTGCTTAATATTTTTTAGTATTGTTAGCAGTTAAATAATACTCAGTATTTTTTATTTACGTTAAAATAATTTTGTCAATATTGGAAATTAAATTATAATGCATTAATATAATACTAAAAAAATAATATGAAAACAAGAACAAAACTACTAATCTTATCATTACTGCTAACATGTAATTTTTTAAATGCACAGAAAATAAAAGATGAGGATATTAAGTTTAAATACAAACAACTTCCACTTAACCCACTTGACAAAAAGTATACATCATATAAAGGTGAAGTAGTGTTAGAATACGTTGAAGCAGACAAAGCTAAAAAAGCAGAATACGATTCAAAAAACCAAGAAGCAAATCAAAAATATGCAGCAGAAAAAAAAGAATCTGCCGAAAAATATGCAAAAGAAAAAGAAGATTATAAGAATAAATCGTTTGGAACTAAACTAGCTGAGAAAACACTTTTGGGTCAAAATACCAAACCAACGCAAGAGTATGTATCTAAAGAATCTGTGGCTAAACCATTTATTAGAAATGTTGCTGATGCTAATTTATTAGCAACAACTTATATCATTCTTGATGGTTACAAAAAATCTAGCGAGAATGCTGTTATTGTTCAATTTATTGCACATGGTTTTGAATACGAGCCAGTAAAATTAACTGAAATGAAAAACTACTCAACCAATAAAGTATCTTATCGTGCTAGCTTCAATTATCGTCACCCAATTACAATAAAAATTTTATCTCCCGACAGAAATACAGTTCTTTGGGAAGCTGCTGTAGAAGAAACAAATTCATATAGCACTTGGACTTCTGGCGATATAGAATATAAAGAAAAAGCTGAAAGAGTAATTCAGGATAATGCTAGTTTACTTCCTTCGTTAGAAACTCCTTGTATTGAAAAAAGCATGAAAAAAGCCAATGAACTTTTAAATAAAAAATGTGGCTTTTCTGTTACAGAAAGAAAAACAGTTTTAAATAATGTAGAAGGTAAAAAGTTTGATTACGCTGACTATGCTAGCGCTTATGTATCTGCAGCAGAAGCTTATATGCAAATTATTGACTTTCCAGAAGAAGCTAAAACCAAGCTTTTAAAATCAATTGAACTTTGGAATCTTGCTATGCAACAATCAACACCAAGCGATAAAAAATCGAGAGTAAATAATGATGTTACATTTGCTACTATTTGGAATTTAGCTGAAGCCTATACTTGGACAAATGATTATGCAAAAGCAAAAGCAATTCTGGTAAAAACTGCCACTTTAGATTTAAGTAATAAAGAAGAAAGAAAGATAGATGCTTTAAAAACTTTTATTGATGAACAACAAACACGATACGAATTAAATAATTAATATCTCAACAATTAAACACTTTTGAAAATAGCACATGTATTCAACATGTGCTATTTTTTTTATGTAAACTATTTTAGCAAATGTTTCCAAAAGCATTTTATTTAATTTAAGAATTTGCATTAGATATAGCCCTTATTGTTATTTTAAACAATCAATAATGCCTTGCTGCAATTTAATTGGACTGCAATTAAACCAATCATGAATTTAAAATTGTTACTTAAAATTGTTTCACAATTTAACACAAACATTGTTATAGAAACTTTTCCTTATTGAACATAAATTATTTGAATTATCTTAACAAATACAAAACCCAAAATAGCTTAAATTTGCGTTGTGGAATTTAAGTTAACAAGCGAGTATGTGCCAACAGGCGATCAACCAAGTGCCATTAAAGCATTGGTTGAAGGATTAAACCGTGGCGATAAAAGCCAAGTATTATTGGGTGTTACAGGTAGTGGTAAAACTTTTACCATGGCCAATGTAATAGCTCAAGTGCAAAGGCCAACTTTAATTTTAAGTCATAATAAAACTTTGGTGGCGCAACTTTACAGCGAGTTTAAACAGTTTTTTCCTGAAAACAGAATTGAATACTTTGTTTCGTACTACGATTATTACCAACCTGAGGCTTTTATTCCATCGAGCAATACTTATATAGAAAAAGATTTAGCCATTAACGAAGAAATAGAAAAAATGAGGCTTTCTACAACTTCTGCTTTGCTTTCAGGCAGAAGAGATGTATTGGTAGTAGCTTCGGTAAGTTGTATTTATGGTGCAGGTAATCCTAAAGATTATGAAAGCAGCATTGTTCGTTTACATGTCGGACAAAAAATTGTACGCAATACTGTTTTGTATGCTTTGGTCGATTCGTTGTATAGCCGCACCACAGCTGATTTTAACAGAGGTAACTTTAGGGTAAAAGGCGATGTATTGGATGTTTTTCCAGCTTATGCCGATTTTGCTTTTCGCATTTCATTTTTTGGAAATGAAATAGAAAGCATTGATATCATTGACCCTGTTAGTGGTAAAAAACAAGAGTCGGTTCAAGATTGCGCTATTTTTCCGGCAAACATTTATGTTACACCAAAAGAACAATTGCATGATGCCATGCGGGAAATTCAAGATGATTTGGTGGCGCAAATTGAATATTTTAAATCGATTGGTAAACACTTAGAAGCAAAAAGATTAGAAGAACGTACCAATTTTGATTTAGAAATGATGCGTGAGTTAGGTTATTGCAGCGGTATTGAAAATTATAGTCGATACATGGATAAACGAAATCCGGGCGATAGGCCATTTTGTATTTTAGATTATTTTCCAAAAGATTTCATTTTAATGGTGGACGAAAGTCATGTGAGTATTCCTCAGGTGCGCGCCATGTATGGTGGCGATAGAAGCCGAAAAGAAAACTTGGTGGAATATGGTTTTAGGTTGCCTTCGGCAATGGATAATAGACCTTTGCAGTTTAATGAGTTTGAGGGTATGATTGGGCAAACTGTTTATGTAAGCGCTACTCCTGCCGAGTATGAAATTAGGCAAGCTGAAGGTGTGGTGGTGGAACAAGTCATTCGCCCTACGGGCTTGTTAGACCCAACCATTGAGGTACGTCCGTGTTTAAACCAAGTGGATGATTTATTAGACGAGATAGATGAGCGCATTAAAATGGGTGATAGAATTTTGGTTACTACGTTAACCAAACGCATGGCCGAAGAGTTGAGTAAATACATGACCAAATTAAATATTAAATGCCAATACATTCATAGCGATGTAAAAACCTTAGACCGGGTTGATATTTTACGCGATTTACGATTGGGTATATTTGATGTATTGATTGGTGTAAACTTATTGCGTGAGGGTTTGGATTTACCTGAGGTAAGTTTGGTAGCCATTATGGATGCTGATAAAGAAGGATTTTTAAGAAACGACAAATCGTTAACGCAAACCATTGGCCGTGCTGCAAGGAATGATAGAGGCAAAGTAATTATGTATGCCGATAGAGTTACAGGCAGTATGCAACGTACTATAGATGAAACATACAGAAGACGTGACAAACAAATTGCATATAATACTTTACATGGCATCACTCCTACTACTATCAAACGTAGTCGTGAGGAAATTTTAAAACAAACTGAATTGGCCGATGCAAGAACCATTTTAGCTCCTGAACCAAAAGCTTATGTAGAACCAGAAGAGTTGAATTTGGCTGCTGATCCAATTTTGGAATATTTGAGCAAACCTAAACTAGACAAAATGATAGCCGAAACGCAAAAACGCATGCAAAAAGCGGCAAAAGACATGGACTTTATGGAGGCTGCTCGCTTGCGCGATGAAATGTTTGCATTGCAGAAAAAGTTGGATGAAGTAGTTGGGGGTTAGTAGTTGTTGGTTGATTGTTGTCCGTTGATAGATTTAAAGTAAAACGCTATTTTTTTCCGTCATTCGCTAGTGTCCTGCCAGTGAAAGTATTGATAAGCCTCCGGCTAACATCATAAAGTTAAATAAATGGCGGGAAGCCTAATATAAAATCACTCGCAAGATGCGAGCGACTGCGGTTAATTGATTAGCTTTATTTAAACTTGAATAAAATTTAATTCTTGATGATTTTTTTTTAAAACCTACCTAGTAAGTAATAAAATACTCATTAGGTGGGTTTTTCTTGTTTATTCCATATTAATTATCATTAAAAACGTATGGTTATAAAGTACCAAATTTGGTTATAAATAACCATAAAAATTCAGGCGTTTTTTATAGTTAATTTATTGGTAATAAATGCAATAAATTTTATTTGCCACATTAAAAAATTATTTATTGTAATTACAATTAAAATAACCAATGTTTGTTTTTATAAAAATATCTATTTATGGGTATGTTTTTGTTAATTAATTATTCTAACATTTGTTAAACTTTAAAACCATAAAAAATTATGAAAAAACAAGTACTTGTTATTTTACTACTTATTGTATTTACTCAAAGCTGCCTGAAAGACAAAAACAACACTCCTTGTGGCGATCAAACCTATAACTATCAAACCTTAGATAGCACTTCAAAAAGTAAAGTACCTTACTTAAAAAAACAGTTTGATACAATAAGCTATGCTAGCAATAAAGGAGATACACTTGTGTTTGTTCGACAAGCCAAAGATAGCAGTTGGTATTGCAAAGATTATTATAGCAGTAAAGATTGTTTACCAAATTACAACTGCTATGAAACCTATGGAGCAAAATATACTTGCATTAAAGGAAATGGTAGTTTTCAATTTAAGCATGGAAAAGAACTATTTATAGAGGTAAACAGCAATACAAGACCTGATAATGATTATTACAATATGATAGAATTTCACTTTAATAATGATTTACACGTTATTTTTTGTGATTGTGTTGTTGATGATAAAAAATATAAAAAATATATTGGAGATACAATTATTAATAATGTAATGTTCAAAAATGTATTTTATGAATTTCATGAATTTGATAATTATAATATAGGAAAAGGTTATTACTGTAAAGAATTTGGGTTATTTTATATCCAAGATAAAATAAATAATATCAATTGGACAATTATAAAAAAATAAAATATCATGAAAAGAAATTTGTTACTTTTACTATTATTCATTTTTAGTATTAAACTTATAGCTCAACCTCCTTCTTGTACGGATATTCAAGAACTATTTAGAGGAAGACACAAGGTAGATGGTATGACCTATGGACACCCATACACAACATTTGATAGACACCAAATAGGTGGCTTTAATTTGGATAATGAAATACAAAAGATACCCGCCAGTGCGGTTTTGCAAACCGTACTTTACTACCTATAAGCATTTGTAATGCGAAATATCTCATTCCAATTAATATTTTTGCTTAATGGATAGGTTGTTAAAAAACGGATTGCAAATTCTATTAATAGTTTATTCGGATTGCAAATCCGAACCAGCTGGGTGAGTATTATATCAGGCATAAAGCAAGATATACTTAGCATAAAGTAAATTATACTAGTCATAAAGTAAAAAATAATCAGCATAAATTCTTTTATACTAAGCATAAAGTAAAACACACACAGCATAAAGTAAATTACATTGGGCATAAAGCAAAATATACTCAGCATAAATTCTTTTATACTGAGCATAAAGTAAAAAACACTCAACATAAAGTAAATTTATATCTATGCTTTTTTAAAAAAATTGCTTTCATTTAGTGTTTTTTTACTTTCTTTTAACCAGCCTTTCAGTTCCGAAATCGCATTTTACTTTTCCTTTAATGAGTCCATTCACTAAGTAAACAGAAAACTAAAATCCAATATTTTACAGTTTTTTTTATTGCCTCACAATTATAATATTGCAATCGCATGAAAAAAGTACTACTTACCTTATTTACTTCCTTATCTTGCCTTACTTATATAAGCGCTCAGGAGAGCGATGACAAAAAAGACAAAGGCGAATTTTCGGGGAACTTTCAAAACACCAACCAATTTTATGTAAACGACCCTAAAATTGGAACCAATACTACTCAATACAAGCGCGAATTATCAAGTGCTGATGCTTGGTTATTTTTAAGTTACAAATTGAAAGGCTTTAAGTTTAACCTTCGTTACGATGTGTTTAACAACTCGCCTTTATTTAACCCAAGTGAGGCTTTTACCAAAAGCGGAATTGGTATGTGGAGTGTTAGTAAAGACATTGATAAATTCAATGTAACCGTTGGTTATTTTTACGACCAGTTTGGAACAGGTATGGTTTTTAGAGCTTTTGAAGATAGAAACTTAGGTTTAGATTTTGCCATAAATGGTGCAAGGGTTATTTACACGCCAAGCGAAAATACCCAAATCAAAGCTTTTACCGGTTTACAAAAATTCAGGTTTGATGTGCGCCCTGAAGTAATAAAAGGAGTGAATATTGAGCACAGAATTGAAGTGAACGAAGATTTGAATTTTCAATTAGGAGCCAGTGGTGTAAACAGAACCATTGACCAAGGCACCATGAATACCATAGTGGGAACTATAAATAATTATGATGCTGTAAACAGATTTATACCAACTTACAATGTGTATTTAGGTAATGTTTACAATACTTTAAGCTATAAAAAATTCAGCTTATATACAGAGTATTGCCAAAAAAGTAAAGAGGCTATTTTTAACCCTAAATTAGATAGAATGGAGTTAAAAGATGGTCGTGTTTATTATACCAGTTTATCATTTTCAACCAAAGGTTTAGGTATCAATGCACAATACAAACGCATTGAAAGTTTTTCGCTTAGAACCTCACCTTTAGAAAACTTAAATTTGGGAATGATTGCTTATTTACCAAGTTTAACGCGTCAAAATACTTATAGATTATTGGCTCGTTACAATGCAGTGGTGCAAGAATTAGGCGAAAATGCATTAGGTATGGAATTTACCATTAAACCTCAAGCTGCTTATTTCAAAAAACATCAAACTACCATTAATATCAATACCAGTGTGGTTACAGGTAAAAACGATTTTGATGCTACTAGAATCAATCCGTTTGATTTTAGTACTGACACCACACGTTATTTTAGAGAACATTATATAGATGTATCGCATAAGTTTAATAAAAAGTTCAAAGCCATGTTGGGTTTTCAGTACATTAATTATAACCAACAGTTATTTGAACAGAAAACTAAAGAGTATGAATACGTAACGGCTAAAACTTATTTTGGAGAAATAACTTATAAATTAACTCCTACTCGTTCATTAAGAGTAGAAGCTCAGTATTTAAATACCGCTCAAGATTTAGGTGATTTTATAAATGCAACAGTGGAGTTAAATATAGCACCACATTATTCATTTAGTGTTGGCGATATGGTAAATGTGAATAGGGTAAAAAGAAATACTGCTTCTAGTAGTGATGATTTAGTGCATTATTGGAATGTATTTGGAAGTTATACATACAAAACTACCAGGATGACAGCTGGATTTATCAAGCAAGTAGAAGGTGTGAATTGTACAGGTGGTGTTTGCCGCGTGGAACCAGCATTTAGTGGAGTTAGGGTTACATTACAAACTAATTTTTAAAAAATAAAAATATGAAAATATTAAATAAAATAAAAAGCATCAAAGCGTTGCAAATAATTGCATTGAGTATTTTTGCATTGGCATCTTGCGATGAGGAAGCACCTCCAGGATTAAATTTTACACCGGAAAGAAGTGTATTTGATACCACTTATATTACCAATACCATTCCTGCTGCTCAGGCTACTAATGTATTAATTGAAGATTTTACTGGTGTTAAATGCCCTAACTGCCCGCGTGCACAAGGTGTGGCTAAAAAATTAATGTCAGACTACCCAGGAAGAGTATTTGTTATGGCCATGCATCCAGGTAAGGGATTGTTAGCTACATTAACCAGTCCATTTAAAAAACCAGGTGATGACCATAATAGTAAATATGATTTTAGAACTGAAGAAGCTGCTGATTTATTAACCATGCTAGGTGGAACAAGCCAATTACCAATTGGTTCCATTAATAGAACTTTATTTAGTCCAAGTGAAAGTGCAATATTGATTAATGATAATAAATGGCCCGGTAAAACATCTGAAAAACTACTTACAACTTCTATTGTAAACATTGATACTTTTGGAACAAAAGGAGTATATTATGTAGATGCTAATACCATTAGAATAAATGTAAAATTAACTTATACCTCGGCTTCTACCGATTCTCAATTTGTAAGTATAGCTATTATTGAAGATAGTTTAATTGATTGCCAAGAAGATGGCGCTATGGTAAATGAAATCTATTTACACAACCATATTTTACGCAGAATGATTACCCCAACTACTGGTTCGCAATTAAAAGCAAGCATTGTACCTGGGCGTGTTTTTGAAAAAACATACGATTACCAATTTGCACCCAACGAAACTTGGAATAGACAAAATTTAAAATTAGTAGTATTTGTTCACAATGGGACCAATGGTGCTAATAAATTTGTGGTTCAGCAGGTTAAAGAGTACGAGATTCATTAAATGAAAATTGTAAATAAATTATTAGTTTTTGCGGCATTGTTTTTAACAGCTTGCAATGGAATTGATCAAGCTTATTTAGATTCTATTTTAGCACATAGAAACAGTACTAACCACACTTTTTTTGATGCTCAAACCACACCACTTGACACCAATAAATTGAAAACATTTACTGGTTTAAAGTTTTTTGAAGTAAACCCAAATTATAAAGTAACTGCTACTTTAACTAAGTATGCCGATATGCCTCATTTTGAATTGCCTCACTCGCATAATAGCAGTAAGCCCTATAAGCAATATGGTAAAATTAGTTTTACTCTAAATGGTAATAATTACGAGCTTACAGTTTTAGAAGCAGTCAATAAAAAAGAGGAATATAAGAACTACTTACTTATTTGTTTTACCGATTTAACTACTGGAAGTGAAACTTATGGTGGAGGCCGTTATTTAGATATAGAAATTCCTAAAAACAACTTAGTAGATATTGATTTCAACTTAGCTTATCATCCATATTGCTTGTATAACAGCAATTATACTTGTCCAATTCCTCCTAAAGAGAATTTTATCAATACTAGAATTGAAGCTGGCGAAAAACTTTAAAATAGAAAAGTTTTTCGCCAACAAATAATTATTACACTAATCTTTTAAATACTTACTCAACCAATCAAAGAATACCCGTTGCCAAAGCACGCTATTTTGAGGCTTGGTAACCCAATGGTTTTCGTCAGGGAAGTATAAAAATCTACTTGGAACTCCTTTTATTTGTGCCGCAGTAAATGCTTCCATTCCTTGTCCTAGCGGTACCCTAAAGTCCTTTTCATTATGTATTACTAAAATGGGTGAATCCCAGTTTTGAACAAACTTATGCGGGGATGCATCAAAGTTATTAGGATGATCCGTTTGACTCCAATAGGGTCCCTTATTATCGTTATTAGCAAAATACATTTCTTCGGTGGTTCCATACCAACTTTCCATGTTAAACATACCACAATGGGCTATAAACGTTTTAAACCTTTTATTATGATTACCTGCTAGCCAATAAACAGAAAAGCCACCAAAGCTTGCTCCTACAGCGCCTAGCTTATCTTTATCTACGTATGGCTCACTACTGATATCATCAATGGCACTTAAATAATCTTTCATACATTGTCCACCATAATCGCCTGTAATGGCATCGTTCCAATCACTTCCATGTCCTGGCATTCCGCGTCTGTTAGGTGCAATAACAATATAACCATTAGCGGCCATTAATTGAAAATTCCATCGGTAACTGAAAAACTGAGTCAATGCGCTTTGAGGTCCACCTTGACAATAAAGTAAAGTTGGATATTTTTTAGTAGCGTCAAAGTTTGGCGGATAAATAACCCAACTCAGCAAGTCTTTACCATCAGTAGTTTTAGTGATTCTTTTTTCTACTCTACCCATTTTAACTTCATCTAAAATAGCCTTATTGGTAAAAGTAATTTGCTTTTCTGTTTTACTTTTTGGATCAATAACAAAAAGTTCTGTTGGCAATGAAATGCTCATTTTACTGATTACAAAATTTGTTTTTTTATTGTTTGTAATTGCACAAAATGAACCATAATCAGTTTCGGTATTCGATATTTTAGTAATGTTATCTTGACCTTTTTTTACTGTAAAACTGTATTCAAATAATTGTTTAGTTCCTTTGTATGGAGCAGTAAAATAAATGCTTTTATTATCGTTGCTCCATTGGAAATTTTCTACAGGATAATCAAAATTTCTTTTGCCAGTTATTTCAATAATTGGTGCTTTTGAATAATTGATTTCTTTAGGATTTGAAATATCCAAACAAACCAATCTGTTCAAATCACTTTCATTTCCCTTGCCTTGCATACTTAACCAAAGTATTTTATTTCCATCAGGCGAAAACTGCGGGTTTCTGTCATACCCTTCATTGATTGATGAAATATTTGAAGTTTGTTTTGAAATTAAATTATAAATATAAATATCACTATTGGTTGAAATGGCCTCAGCAGTTCCGGTTAATTTCCTGCTATTGTAAGCTAATTTTGTTCCATCAGGACTCCAATTAAATTCATCATCATCACCATGAGGTTGTAAAGGACAATCAAATTTTTCATCCTTCATAATATCTAATGCATCGCCATTGGTTTCTCCATTTGAATAAGGTATAATAAATAAATGACTGTATGCATAATCGTGCCAACTATCCCAATGACGATAAAATAATCCATCAATAATTCTTGCATTGCATTTATCCAAATCAGGGTAAATTTCTTTTACTTCTTTATCCAATTTCACATCTGCAGTAAAAGCTATGTATTTCATTATTGGTGAATACTTATAACCACTTATTCCTCCATTAAAATTAGTTACTTTGGTTTTATTACTTCCGTCCAAATTCATTTCCCAAAGTTGTACATCACCACTTTTAGCACTCAAAAAACTAATTTTATTTCCATTAGGAGTGAATCGTGCACCAAATGCATTGAAATCGCCATCAGTCAATGCAGTTTTATTCTCCCCATTGATGGTAATACTGTAAATGATGTTAGTGCTTTTATTGGATTTAATACTGTAATTTCTTACACCATAAATCACGGTTTTTCCATCATTCGAAACTTGAGCATCAGCCACACGGCCTAGCTGCCAAAGGTTGTCAATAGTAAGGTTTTGTTGCGCCATAGCAGTATGTAAGCTACAAAAAAGAAATAAAAATTTAAAAATAGATTTTATCATAATGTGAATTTATTTATAAAAAAAACAAACCGCTCAATAACAAAATATTCAATACTTAAGCAGTATTATTTAATGTTATTAAGCGGTTTTAAATTAATAATTTGGCCTTTTTATTTACCAAACATATTGTAATTTATTCATTAATAAGGCCTCTCCTACCAATGTATCTGCACCTGTAGCCACATCAACAATTTTGGTTTCGTACAGTACGCGGTTTTTTTCAGGGAAAATTTCTTTTACAGTAATTACAGCTTGGTAATCTGTATCAACAAACATTGGTTTTAAAAAAGTATTATTTTGTTTCATGTAAATATGTCCTTCGGCATAATACAATGCTCCAAATATTTTAGTAAACACACTTGCACTAAAATGTCCATGAATAATATTACGTCCAAAAATACTTGCTTTTCCTGCCTCAGAATTGGTGTGTAATGGGTTGGTATCTCCACTAATTTGTGCATATAAATTTACTTGCTCTTGTGTGTATTTAATATTGTGTGTAAATACATCGCCTACATTTGGTGCTGCCATAATTTTGAATATTTTTTAGTTAAATTTTGTACTGCAAAATATTTATTTTTTTGAAATAAAAAGCCTGCAAATAATTTATTTCTTTATAAGTTTTGGTTTAAACTTTTATTTTATCATTCAATTATTTGCTAAGCCTATGTTTTGATAAGGTTTTGAAAGCAAAATAACCACTAATTAAAATTAGTAACGCTGCTAAAAAAAAGGGAGCTCCTGGTAAAAAGAATAAAGAATCTTTAGCAGTAGTATAGGCAAACAAATTGGTCATAACCAAAGGACCAATAATTGAAGTTAAGCTAATCAAACTGGTTAATGCACCTTGTAATTCGCCTTGTTCGGTAGGTGGTACTTGGTTTGAAATCAAACCTTGTAAAGCAGGACCAGCAATTCCACCCAAACAATATGGAATTAAGAAAACAAACATCATCCATTCTTTCCAAGCTATACCAAATAAAACCAAACCAAGTGCATATAAAAACAATCCTAAATAAATAGACTTATTCTGACCTAACTTGGGGTTAATTACCCTAATTAAATAGCCTTGAACTAAAGAAACCAATATACCAACAAATGCCAATGAATAACCAACCATTTGGGCATCCCAATTAAATTTGTAAATGGTAAAGTAACTCCAATTCGACTGCACGGCATGAGAAGCAATATAAATTAATACCAAAGAAACAATTAATCCTGAAACAACAGGGTACTTGCGTAAGTGCTTTAATGAACCTATTGGATTGGCTCTCTTCCATTCAAATTTTCTGCGGTTTTCCTTTAATAACGATTCAGGTAAAACAAAATAACCATATAATAAATTCAATAGCGTTAAGGCTGCCGCTACTAAAAAAGGAACATTTGCTCCCCACTGAGCAGATAAGCCGCCAATTACTGGACCAATAATGAATCCTAATCCAAAAGCCGCCCCAATTAAACCAAAATTTTGTGCACGTTTTTCAGGTGTACTGATATCTGCAATATAGGCGGTAGCGGTAGTAATACTTGCGCCCATCACTCCTGCAATTAATCTTCCTATAAAAAGCCAAGTTATAGAAGGAGCATAAGCATGTAATATATAATCTAGGCCCAAACCTAAAAGAGAAAGTAATAAAACTGGTCTTCGCCCAAATTTGTCGCTTAATCCACCCAAAACGGGTGAAAACAAAAATTGCATAATGGCAAAACAAAAAACCAACCATCCCCCATATCTAGATGCTTCTGAGATTCCTTCACCAGTTAACTGTTCGATTAGTTTAGGAACAACTGGAATAATAATTCCAAGACCAATTACATCAACTAAAATAGTTATAAAAATAAATCCTAAGGCAGCATTGCGTTTAACAGTCATATTTGAAGGGTATATAAAAAGCAAACATAATTGTAAATAACAGTTAATAAAATAAACAAATTCAGTTTTATAATTTACTTGAAAATTTGACTTGAAAAATCAATTATGAAGCGTACATTTGCGGCTCAAAATTTTATAAAAAAATGAAAAATACATTTAAATTATTAAGCGCATTTATTTTTGCAAGCATTATTGCGTTGACCTCATCTTGCTCAAAAGATGATACCGCCACAACTGTTGACGCAACATCTATTACTTTAACTGATAGTCTAGCCAAAAATGAAATTGGAAACAAAAATCCAATGGCTTATGTTAAAATCAACATCAAATTAGCTACAGGAACCACTGTTAAAACTGCTAAATTAGAAAGAAAAATTGGTACTGGTGCCAGTGAAGTATTACTTGAAAATAACAGAATTGATACAGTTCCTGACTTTACTTTATCTGATTCATACACAGACGAAACAATTACAAAAAACTTAACAAGCGGCACAAAAGTAGTATATACAGCTACTATCACTGATTCAAAATCGAAAACTGCTACAGGAAGTTTAACTTACACAGTAGTAAGAGGAAATGGTATCTTAGTTTCTGAAATTATTGAATTAGGTGCACAATCGGACACTATAAGAGAGTACAAATTTTTAGGACTAGCTAATAGTTTTGCTACTTATACTGCTGGTGTAAACGGTACTGCAAGAACTAATTCTGAAAAAATTGACTTTGTTTATTACTACGGACAAAATGATAAAAACACTTTAGCATCTCCAAGTAATGTAGATGGAGCTCAAGCAATTTGGGGTACTGAAATCTCAAGCTGGACAACTAAAAATGTAACATTATTCAGCACCAATGCAATTTCAGCAGCTACTTTTGAAACAATTAAGGCTTCAAAAGTTGATGATGAATTCTATAATATTGATTTTACAAAAAACACCACTGAAAAATATGTAAACTTTGGTTACAACAAAGTGGTAGCATTCAAAACGGCTAGTGGTAAAATTGGTTTAGCTAAATTTTTATTAGGTGCAACTTCAGCATCTGAGTCAATGAAAGTACAAATTATTTGTCAAGACTAAAATTAAAACATTTAAAAAAACGCCTATCAAATTTTGATAGGCGTTTTTTTTTGTGCTTTAATCAACCAAAAGCCAATAAATATAAGTTTCATCATTCTAAAAATCTTTATTAATCACATCAAATTAGCTTACATTTGCATTCGAAAGGTCGGTGTAATATTTGAAAAAAATTAATACTAATTTTATTACAGCTGAACCGCTTTGCCAAAACCAGGCTTTTTTACCCTAGTGGGATTTTTAGTAATTTGTTATTAAAGACGTTAGAAGGTTGCGGCTCCTGTGGAGGCTAAATCCTATTCATTTACGGATTTTTATCAAAAGCCGACCTTTCTTTTAAAACAAATAACCTATTTTCAAACCAAGTTGAGTAGCTAACCTATTTGTTTCAAAATACCTTCTTGCTATAAAATTATTTTCTTTAGAACTATAGTTAAAATTTAAATTGGTTTTATTGTCCCTATTATCGGCACAAACGCCAATTCCACCATATAAATCAATGAGTATTTTATTTTTTAAACTTAATTGATAACCAAGCTTAAATAAAACAGAAAGTACCATAATATTATTTTCATATTTAACTTTTTTAACATTACTAGTATATAGGTTTGTATTCCAGGTTCTAACTTCGTTGAACATGGAAAATCCAATTTCAGGACCATAATAAAATCCTTTAAATGCATTCGAGCTTTTGCTGAATACTTTTTTAAAGCCCAATTTTAAGAACACTCCATTTGCTTGGTACAAATAACTATCATCCCAGCTCCCATCATAAGGCATATTACCCAAACCAATTAACCCTAAGTTTGCACTAACCAGTTTTAACGAATCTACTTTTCGTTCGTAAATAAACTCAGAATAATAATTTAAAGGGGCGAATAAATTGAAACTAAATGCATTTTTAGGCAGTTTTTTCGCCTCGCCATTACGATTAAATGATGATAGATTACTGAGAAAACAAATCATTGAAAATATTAAAACTATAAACTTACTCATATTTTACTTATTAAAGTTATAGAACATATCAATCGAAAAATTAAAAAAGGGGTCCAATTTATGAGTTGTAAAACCTAAATCTGGAAGTCTATTCGATGTGTTTATAATATTTTTATTATTAGAGGCAAAACCAATAGCAATATTAGAAACTACATTTATTTTTTGAGTTATTTTAGCTACTGTTCCAAACTGAATCTCGAAGGTGTTGGAATTTAACTTATAAAAATTATTAACATAACCAGTATTGTATAAATAATCTTGAATTGCAATATCTTGTTCAACTTCATAATTAGATTGGCCATAACTTAGACCGAAGAATGGGTATACAGTAATTCTTTTGGGTGTATTTAAATCATCAATAATATTATATCTTACTCCTATTTTAAACTGATTTCCTTCAAATAAAAATTTCGAATCTTTACCAAGCGCTAACACATTATCACCTCCGAATTCCTTACCATTTTTAAAATAAAAAAAAGAAGTATTAGCAACAAAAAATGGAGAAATAAAAAAGCATAGCTAAGTTTTAAATGGTAGGTATTTTCAACAAAAACACTTTCAACTAGAGGTATTAAGCCTATTCCAACTGAATGTCTATTCTTTAACTCTGAATTTTGAAGTTGTCCAAAAGAGTTAAAAGAAGAAATGATAAAATAAAGTAGCAATAAATAAGTTTTCATCAATACAATTTGTTTATGGCGCGACAACTAAACTCAAAAAAATTTCTTGTAGTATAACTTGGTTTAATCTCAACAAATGGTTTATATCTGTCTCTATCGCATTCATCGGCAGGAAGATAAACAGCACTCATTTTATAATTAATAATCAAAGAATCCAACACCGTATCATGTTTGCTAATTTCAAAAACCATGCGTTCATATTTGGCCAATAGCGGTAAGGCAGTTTTTGATTCGGTGCGATAATAAACCTTTGGCTCAATTAGTTTTATCGTCATTGAATTATCACTTTCATAATTTTTATCTAAAGATATTAGGACACCTGGCGAAGGATCATATTGGTAATAATATGGCCCACCACAGCCGCTATAACCGCAGCTTAGGTGCAATAAACTAAACATTGCCAACAATAATATGATTCCTATTTTTTTCATAATCAGTTTATCAAATTTAATAATTTACCATAAACAAAAAAGGCAGCCTAAGATTTAAGCTGCCTTCTTAATAATATTTATTTTAAAATTATTCTACGTCTTTACCCACGTTAAATACATCGGGGCTAAAGCCTGTAAAGCTAAATCCACCGTCATGGAAAAGGTTTTGCATAGTAACCATACGCGTAAAATCGCTAAACATAGCTATGCAATATTCAGCACATTGCTCAGCATTGGCATTTCCAAGTGGACTCAATGCTTCAGCGTAATCAAAGAAATCGGCAAAACCTTTAACTCCGCTACCCGCAGTAGTTTTAGTTGGGCTTTGAGAAATGGTATTGATACGCACTTTTTTATGTTTACCATATTGGTAACCAAAACTACGCGAAATACTTTCTAATAATGATTTTGCATCTGCCATTTCGCTATAATCAGGGAAAATGCGTTGCGCAGCAATGTATGTTAAAGCCACTACCGAACCCCAATCGTTAATAGCATCTTTTTTGTAACAAGTAGCTAATAAACGGTGAAAACTCATAGCCGAAATATCTAAAGTATCGTGCATGAATTTATAATCTAAATTGGTATAAACATTACCTTTTCTGATATTCATACTCATACCAACTGAGTGTAAAATAAAATCTAACTTACCGCCTAAAATTTCCATCGACTTATCGATTAAATTTTCCATGTCTTCATTTTTACTCACATCGCAAGGAATAATTTGAGCATTTCCGCAAGCTGCTGATAAATTATTAATTTCGCCCATACGCATAGCAATTGGTGCATTGGTTAACACAAATTCAGCACCTTGCTCATGACATTTTAAAGCTACTTGCCATGCAATTGATTTATCGTTTAAAGCACCAAAAATGATACCTTTTTTTCCTTTCAATAAATTATTCATTCTTTTGTTATTAGTTAAATTAAGTTAATATGTTGATTGGTTGATTTTTAAATACAACCTTCACAAATTGTAATGCGCAATTTTAAGGTTTTTCTGCTTAGATTTGAAAATATTTTTATGAAAAAACCTTTCAATACTTTCTATTTCATTATTTTCAGCTTACTAATGACGCTAAAGGTAAGTAGTCAGCCATTTTCAAAACAAGATTACCTACATGGAAAACTAACCAAATTGCGTAGCAGTTTTGATGTAAAAATGTATGAAATAACGGTAAAAGTAAATATTGACCAAAAGTATATTTCGGGCAAAAACGAAATTACTTTTTTAGCACTTGCCGATTTAAACAAAATACAAATTGATTTAAAATTACCCATGCAAATAGAAAAGGTGGAAATGGATAATACACCACTTTTATATGAACAAGATAGCAATGCTTATTTTATAAAATTTCCCGCCACTATAAAAAAAGGAAGCAAAGCCACTGTATCGGTTTACTTTAAAGGAAACCCGCCTGTAGCTAAAAACGCTCCTTGGGATGGTGGATTTGTGTTTAGTAAAGACAGTGCCAATAAACCTTGGGTTGGCTTGGCTTGCGAGGGTTTGGGAGCTTACAGTTGGCTTCCATGTAAAGACCATTTAAGCGATGAAGCCGAAACCATGATTATGCACTTACAAGTTCCAAACGGCTTAACAGGTGTAAGCAATGGCAAGCTAATAGGCCGTACTCCCTTGCCCGATGGCTACATACAATTTGATTGGAAAACAAGTTACCCTATAAACAACTATAATATAACCATTAACATAGCTGATTATGCGCAAATACAAGATGATTACCGAAGTCCACTAAACGGAATTTTGGTTTTGAATTATTATGTATTGCGCGAAAATGAACAAAAAGCCAAAGTGCATTTTAAGCAAGTTAAAGATATGATGGCTTGTTTTGAACGTTTTTTTACACCTTATCCTTTTTGGAACGATGGTTATAAATTGGTTGAAACTCCTTATTGGGGAATGGAACACCAAAGCTGTGTGGCTTATGGAAACGACTATAAAAACAACCAATGGGGTTTTGATTTTATCATAGTGCATGAAAGTGGCCACGAATGGTTTGGCAATAACTTAAGCATGAAAGACCATGCCGATATGTGGATTCATGAAAGTTTTACTACCTACAGCGAATCAGTGTATGTAGAGTTTAAGCAAGGTTACGATAAAGCGGTAAAATACTTAAATAGCCAAAGGCATCATATAAAAAACTTAGAGCCGATTATAGCTCCGCGTGATGTATATTTTCATGGCAGGAAGGATAACGATGTGTATTACAAAGGAACTTGGATGCTTCATACCATGCGCAATATGCTTAACAGCGATACTTGTTGGTTTAACATGTTGTATGAGTTAAACGATGACCTAAAGCACCAAACACTTACCAGTGCTGATGTAGAAAATTATATCAGTAAACGTACTCGTTACAATTTTAAACCATTTTTTAACCAATACTTACGTAAAACTGCCTTGCCTGTGTTTGAATACCAAATCATTGATAAGGAAGATAAACTAGAACTTAAGTACCGCCTCAAAACCGATGTAAGCGGACTAGAAATGCCAATTAAGGTAATGTTAGGTAAAAACAAATTTGAATACATTATTCCTGCTAGCCATTGGAAAATAGTAGAACTGCAATACGCCACCAAAGAAAACTTTAAAGTAGATATTGATAATTATTTGATTGACGTAAGAGAAGTGAAATAGATAATTTTTGATTTGGAGATTGTTTAATTGTTGAATTGGTTAACTGTGTAATTGCTTGTTCGTTATTCGAAGTTCGTTGTTCGTTTAACGTTTATCGGTCACTGAGCTTCGTCCGATAGCTATCGGACGAAGTGTCTTTGTTCGTTATTCGACATTTAAAATTCAAAACTCAAAATTTATCATTCAAAATTCCCCATCTCGTCATACCGGAGGCATCTTCCTTGTTTAACCTATAATATTCTATTAAACGTTTGTTTGAAATGGAGAGTTTAACTGCTTTAATAATTTTATGTTATTTACCAAAAGTTCAACTACTTCGTAGTTGCATTTGTTATTCATTAATTAGTGCCACCGAATTTCATTCGGGGCTATTCAAATTAAACCCCTTTGGGGTTTTAAATAATATATTCAATCCTATTTTTATAAAACGACAATCCTGAAAGGATTGAATATGAATAGCCCCGAACAAAGTTCGGGGTAAATTAAAGTACAATATTTACGACCCTGAAAGGGTCGAATTGTTTTAACTCTGGACCTGCTAGTATTTAAGTGAAGCAGCACAAAAAAATAGTTGATTTATACCACTAGCTAATCACAAAAGCTTTTGGGAAGGGGCAATGGATAAAATGGCATTTTTTATTCCACAGGCTAATTCCGAAAGCTTTCGAAACATGTGGCAATTTATAATTAATTCTGACTCTAAAAGGGTAAAACGTTTATAACAAAACAACTTGTTGTGGGGTTCTACCTCATCGGGGTCGTATGTTATACTTACAAAATTGGCTATAAATATGTGACTCCTTTGGAGTCAATTTAGTTTGTAAGATGAAATAATAACAGATTAATTTACTTAATTTATTTTTAACAATATTTTCCCGAAAGCTTAAACGTACACCCAGACAAGCTTTCGGGTTTTCCCGAAACCTTAAACGTACCCCCAAACACGCTTTCGGGTTTTCCCGAAACCTTAAACGTATCCCCGGACAAGCTTTCGGATTTTCCCGAAACCCTAAACGTACCCCCAAACAAGCTTTCGGGTTTTCCTGAAACCCTAAACGTACCCCCAAACATGCTTTCCGATAAAGCGGAAACCTTGAACGTACCCCCAAACAAGCTTTCCGATGAAGCGGAAACCATGAACGTACCCCCGGGCAAGGTTTCCGCTTTAGGCGGAAGGTTTATTTTTAAGGCTGGCTCAATTTCCGTATAAAATTAAACTTGCTTTAATAAACCTAATTGATATTTTTGTTTTTATGAAAGCTAAACTATTAAAGAACTAATAGACCAATTATCAGCAGGCAGAAGACTTAGAAACCTGTGGAGAAGAAGTAATTATTTTAATAGTAAAAGCAAAAAGTAATTGCTGTTGGTGACGCTTCGCTAAACACCAACAGCGGCAACACAAAGGGCGTTTGTTTAAACTTCATATATAATTTACAATGTTAACTACATAATATAAACAAGCAAAAAAGGGTTAATTAAAAAACGATACAAAATGAAAAGATTTATTACAAGCATAGTTACGACAATTTTATTATTAAATTTATGCAATGCACAAATGTTAATTAATGCCTTTACTAAGGATGGAAAAATATTCGTGCAATACGAAAATGGTAGCTCAAAAGAAATTGTTTCGAAAGGTGACAACTCAGTTATTGCCTACACAAAAACTAAAAATTTCGTTGTCTATCAAAGAGTTATTAAAAAATCAAAAACGGCTAAAAATGAAGGAGAAGAATCATACGACCAGCTTTCTATTCGCGTCTTCAACTTAACAACAAAAAAGGATACAGTAATTTTTACAACTTGTTTAGACGGTTTGGGTGGAACTAAACCAGACTATGCAAATTCAAGTATTTACCCAAACAATAATTTATGCAATTTCGAGTATCCTAGTTTAACAAATAACGGGGAGAGATTGTATTTTCAAACAAACGGTTGGACAGTTTGTCCAGCAATTCACTATTATAATTTCAAGACAAACAAATTAGTTTTCTTCAAAGCAGGGTGGTTACAAAAAGTAACTGCGAAAGGTATTGAAGTTCAAATCACAGGTATTGAGACAAAAAAAAATCAAGGACAAATTGAGAGTAAAGGAAGATATACTCAAAATTGTTTATTTGATATAAATGGGAACTTGATTAAAGAACTTTCCGCGAAAGAATTCTAAAAAAAATTCAAATTGAAGCTTTAATGAATTTCGGTAAAGCAACAAGAACTATTTACTATACCGCACAAAAAAAGCTACCAAGTTTGAGACCTGATAGTTTTTTTTTATAATGTTGAATCATACAATAATTATGCTTCGTATAATCCCAATGCATCTAATACATTGTTCAATTCTTCAAAGTCTTTAAGTCCTGTTTTTTCTTCATCGCCTCCTATTATGTTTAAGGCATACGGTTGGTAAGTAGCCAATGTTTCTTTTATGTTTTCAGGCGTGGTACTGTATCCCCAAACTATTTTGTTATTGACACATATTTGTTTTAAATCGTCTGCACTCAAGCTATGTACATTGCTTGCATATAAATGAAAAGCATCTACTTTATCGGCAAAAGCTTCAAAAATTTTATGAAGCGCAGTTACATCCAATAAACTGGTATCAATTTTTTTTATAATTGGCTTGTCTATTTCGGCTAAATCGGTTGGGAATAAATCGTTGTTTAGTTCTAAAATATCAATGTTTAACATGTCAACTATATCGGCCACTTCTTTCATGGTTTGGTTTCCAAACTCAGCCACTACAAAACATCCGGTAGTCCAATCAATAATTTCTTTGGCTTTAACTGGCGGAATATAACTTACACTTTGAGGGTCAAAACAAAAACCCATATAATCAATGCCAGCTGCGGCTGCAAAGCGGGCATCGCTTAAGTTGGTAATATTACCCAACTTAATTTTTACGTTTTGATTCATTTAATTCTTTTATCGTTTTTTATAAATAGGTACATTGCTACAAGCTTCGCCATACATTAAACTTTTTACCACTGGCAATAATTTATTGCTCATGGCTACATAAGCGGCAATGGGTAACTCATTTTGGCTACATCCTTTTAAAATAATGCGTTTGTCGGCATAATCGGCAGGGTTCAATTGTGTAATGGCATCGTTATACAATGCTATTTCAAGTTGTTCTAAATTGCCAAACACATATTTGTTGGCATACGGCTGCACCGCGCTGGCCAAAAGCATGTAGGCCCAAGTAGGCACTATGGCATCGGTACTGCAATAAAAAGCTATATTTTGGTTCTGGTATTGGCTCCAATCGTGGTTTTTAACAAAATCTCTAAAGTCTTTTTCCTTTAAAATCATTTCCCTAAAAAGCCAATCTTTAATATCGAACAAAACCCTTTTGCCTGAATGGCGCAAGGTTTCTAAATCAATGGTAATAAGGCCACTGTTAGCTACTTTATTTTCAATTAAATCTAATTCTGCTAAATCCATTTTATTACATTATTGACGAACAATCATGGTTCTGGTAATGGTTTTTTGTCCCAATACTTGCACTACATTGGTATCGCTTTTGGTGCCACTTTGAGCCCTTAAGTAATAATTGCCTTGCAGTATAAAACCAAAATCGGCTGTACCACCTACGGTAGAAATGGTATTTAAATAAAAATTGCGCTTTAAATCTTCGTAAGTTGGATACAAAAATACTTGTGCACCATTAATTTGGGTATTGTTATTGGTTCCATCTAAAACCACTACCTGTAGCCTTCCGCTAAACTGTGAACTATCGTTGGTTACAATGGTTTGCGAAGGAGTAGCAATGGTTTCGGTTTTGGTGCAAGATGAAACCATAAAAGCTAATATTATTATAGCAAATAACTTATTCATAATGTATTATTTAATTTCAGAAATCTTGATAGTATTTACCCTGTTACGTTCAATGATTGGCATACTTGCGGTATTAATTACCAATTGTCCCTTTTGAATATAACCACCTTTTAACAGGTTATTATTTACATCTTGCATGGAGTCATCGGTACTTTCAAACTCGCGGTATAAAAAGCCACGCACGCCCCAAACCAAACTTAAAGTATTAACCAAACGTGGGTTGGTAGTAAAAATAAAAATGCTTGCTTTTGGGCGGAATGATGAAATTTTGTAAGCTGAATAACCCGAAAAAGTCATACCCACAATGGCGCTTGCTTTTAAATGGTCGCTAACTCTTACTGCTGTAAAACAAATTTCATCTGATAAAAAGGTTTCGCTATCTTCTGTAGGCCTAGTTCCTTTAAAATAAGGCGCATTGGTTCCTGTTTCTACCTCCATAATGGTTCTGCGCATGTAGCTGATGGCATTAACCGGATATGCACCCACCGAAGTTTCGGCACTTAACATTACTGCATCGGCACCATCCATTACTGCATTGGCAATATCGTTTAACTCAGCACGAGTAGGCACTGGACTTACAATCATGCTTTCCATCATTTGCGTAGCAATAATTACAGGCTTGCTTGCTTCAATGCACTTTTTAACAATGCGTTTTTGAATAACAGGAACTTGTTCCATAGGCATTTCTACACCTAAATCGCCACGCGCTACCATAATTCCATCAGAGGCTGCAATGATTTTATCAATATTGGCCACTGCTTCTGGCTTTTCTATTTTTGAAATTACACGTGGTTTCCAATCGTTTAATTCAATAATATTTTTTATAAAAACTACATCATGTTCATTTCTTACAAATGAAAGGGCCACCCACTCTACTTTATTATCCAAACCAAACTTCAAATCATCCAAATCTTTTTGAGTCATACTTGGAATACTCATTTTGGTATTAGGTAAGTTAAATCCTTTTTTATTTGAAAGCCATCCTCCAAAAACAACTTCGGCCTTCACCAAGTTTTTCTTATTGGTTTCAATTACTTTTAATTCCAGTTTTCCATCATCTAACAAAATGCGTTCGCCTGGATTTACATCTTTAGGTAAATTTTCAAAATTGATATAAATGCGGTTACTCGTTCCAATGCATTTTTCGGTAGTTACTTCAATTATTTCACCTTGAATTAACTCTACCTTACCATTTTCCATTTCACCAACACGTAACTTAGGACCTTGTAAATCTAATAGCATACAAACATTAGTTCCTAAATCCTGATTGGCTTGCCTAATATTATCAATAACCTGCTGATGATCGGCATAAGAACCATGTGAAAAATTTAAACGACAAACATCAACTCCTTCGTTAATAATGGCTTTTAAATTTTCTAAACTGCTGGTAGCTGGCCCAATAGTGGCCACAATTTTGGTACGGTTAAAAAGTGCTTTACTCATCTCTCTTCTATAATTTTTTTATAATATTAAATTTACTTTCTGTTTTAGCCTTGTTTGGTCTATTAAACTAACAAGCTGAATTTCAGAAATAGTTTTTACTTGTTTTAAAAATAATTTTTCATCAAAAAAAGATAGTCCACCTTCAATTAAAATAAAGTATTGCATGGCTCTTAATTCTGTAAAAAGAATTTTACTTTCATCGGAATTGGCAAATAGTGTGTAAGTTAAGTGGTTTAGCTCATCGTTATAAATAAATTTATTGAAATAAAAATATTCTCTTTCCGATTCGTTATACCATTCAATGCTATCAACTCGAGCCAAATTTATTTCGAGTGAATGGTTTAATAACCATGCTAGGCGCGACACTTTTTCATTGCTTAGCAATCCGTAAAAAAGTGTTTCTTCCTCATCTGTAATATCTAGCGCGAACTTTTTCAATTAAAAAATCGTGCTAATATACTATTTGTATGTGACGATTGTGTTAATTTTTTTGAAAAAAAATCCCAAAAGGCTTTATCCTTTGGCATTAAACTAACCAATTGCTTCGTGCAAATTAGGTAATTTGCCCAATTGTTTTAGGTAGGCAATATGAGAACCAATGGCACCAAAAAGAGTTTTATTTTCTAAATAAGGCACTCCAAATTCTTTGGCAGTTTGTTTTACTATTTTAGCAATGGCTGGGTAATGCACATGCGATACTTTTTGAAACAAATGATGCTCCACTTGATAATTTAAACCTCCTACATACCACGAAAGCAATTTGTTATTGGGCGAAAAATTAACTGTGGTATTTAATTGATGAATAGCCCAGTCGTTTTCAATAATTCCATCTGCATTAGGCATTGGATGATCGGTATGTTCAACAGTATGTGCTAATTGAAAAACAGTAGTTAAAATTAATCCTGAAAAAAAATGCATCAGCATAAAGCCTGTAAATACTTGCCAAAACGGAATTTGAAACACATAAGTTGGCACTAAAAACATGACTATAAAATAAAATATTTTGATACCAATAATTTTAGAAAGAATAGCCACATTCTCCTTTTTAGAAGCACTGTTTACGCCATTTTTAGAAAACTGGTAAAACTGAATAAAATCTTTAGCTACAGCCCAATAAAAAGTGAGCAAACCATAAAAAAAGAAAGCATAAATCCATTGGAACTGATGGAAACTTTTCTGCTTGGTATGTGGCGAAAATTTTAAAACCAATCTGTCGGAAATATCATCATCTAAATGAGTAATATTGGTATAAGTATGGTGTAAAATATTGTGCTGTAATTTCCAATTAAACACCGAACCACCTAGTAAATTTAACGAATGTCCTAACCAATAATTTACATTTTTATTTGCTGAGTAAGCCCCATGATTGGCATCGTGCATTACGCTCATGCCAATACCCGCAAGGCTAATGCCCATTGCACTCCAAAGCAATAAACTAATGCCAAAACCTGGCTTAAAAGCCAATAAAATTACGAATGGTAAAATATATGCACTTAAAAGAATAATGGTTTTTAAAACCATGCTTGTATTGGCGTGTTTTGAAATATTGTTTTCAATAAAATATTGATCTACACGCTTTTTTAAAATGGAATAAAAACCTGTTTTATTTTTGTCTATAAACTTAACTTGCTCCTTTAAATGTGACATATTACAAAGAAAACTACTTTGAGTTGAAAATCAACATGTAAAAACGTAATCAAAATGTAATTTTTATTATCAAAATTTTAAAACAAAACAACTCGATCAAAAAACTATATTTTTTGAATATAAAGTTTTATCAATAACATTGCAGCCCAATTTTATGCAAACTGCCTCTATTTCTGAAATAAAAAAAGAATTACAAACGCTTCATGCTGCGCAATTGGTAGAACTTTGCACCAAAATAGCCAAGTATAAAAAAGACAATAAGGAGTTTTTAAATTACCTATTATTTCAAACCCACGATGAAACTCAATTTATTGATGGTGTGAAACAAGAAATGACTGAACTGTTTGCAGAAATGAACAGAAGTAATTTGTACTTTGCTAAAAAAATAATCAGAAAAATATTACGATTGGCCAATAAAAATGCAAAATACTCAGCAAAGGCAACTACTAATATTGAACTATTGGTGCACTTTTGCAAAGAATTAGATAATACTGGTATTGATTTTAGAAAGAGTACCGTTTTGTATAATTTATACAAAGCGCAACTCAAAAAAATAAATGAATCGCTCAGCACCTTGCACGAGGATTTGCAATACGATTACCAAAAAGAAATTGATTTATTAAACAAATAATTTTTAATTAAACATGTTAGGACTTAAACTTCCAACCGACCCACGTTGGGTAAATATAGTAGAAAGTAATTTAGAAGAAATATTAACCGACCATGCTTGGTGCGAACAAAAAGCAGCCAGTAACGCCATTACCATTATTACTTACAATCCGGAGTTAACTGATTTGGTGGCAGATTTATTAGATTTGGTAAAGGAAGAAATTAGCCATTTTGAAATGGTGTTTAATATTATAAAAGAACGTGGCTACACTTTAGGCCGCGAACGCAAAGACAGTTATGTAAACGAACTGTATCAATTTATGCAAAAAGGTGGAAGCCGCAATGCAAGTTTTGTAGATAGAATGCTTTTTTCGGCCATGATTGAAGCAAGAAGTTGCGAGCGTTTTAAAGTGCTTTCTGAAAATATTAAGGATGAAGAACTTTCTAAATTTTATTACGATTTAATGGCAAGCGAAGCCAGTCATTATACCACATTTATTGGCTATGCGCGTAAATATGGAAAAGATGTAGACGTTGATAAACGTTGGAAAGAATGGCTGGAATACGAAGCAAAAGTTATTGCCAATTATGGCAAACAAGAAACGGTGCATGGGTAAACATACACCGTTTCGTTTTATAATTTTCTAAGCTTCCAATTCCATCATGGCTTCAAAAGCCCTTTCGTAGATGTTTTCTTGCTCCGCAATTTGTTTTTTCAAAACACTCATCTCCAATTGTTTTTTATTTAACTCAGCTGCATTACTTGCTACTTCAGGTTTTGCAAAACTTTCTTCTACCGCTGTTAATTGTTGTTTTAGTTTTTCCAATTGTTTTTCCGCTTGTTCAAAATCGGTTTTAATTTTTTGAATTTGGTTATTGCTTAACTTAGGTTTGTTTTCATTAACCACCGGTTTTACTTCCACAGGCTTAGCTACTACAATAGGTTCCGCTTTTTTAGGTGCTTTTGCAGCATCTTTATTAGCTGCCAAATTCAATGCTTCGTTTTTTAAGCGCCATTCTTCGTATTCAGCGTAAGTTCCTGGATATTCTTTTAGTTCTAAGTTTTCGATATACCAAATTTTATTGGCTATTTGGCTTATAAAATGCCTATCGTGACTTACCGTTATAAAAGTTCCTTCATAAGCTTGTAATGCTTGGCTTAATATATTAATGCTTCGCATATCCAAGTGATTGGTAGGCTCATCTAGCAATAAAAAATTAGCTTCGGTTAGTAACGTTTTAGCCAATGCCACACGTGCTTTTTCACCTCCACTCAGTACTTTTATTTTCTTAAACACATCATCACCCGCAAATAAAAAACAACCCAAAACGGTTCTTAATTCAGTTTCTGGTCTATCAGTAGCATGGTGTGCTAGTTCTTCTAAAATTTCGTTTTGTTGTCCTAAACTTTCTAATTGATGCTGTGCATAAAAAGCTTCTTTTACATTAAAACCAATTTTAGCCTCACCATCATATTTTTCAACTCCGGCAATAATGCGCAATAAGGTAGATTTACCTTTTCCGTTAGCACCAATCAAGGCTATTTTATCGCCACGTTCAATACGCGCATTGGCATTTTTTACAATATCAATATCGGGGAACGATTTGGTAACATTGTTAATTTCGGCTACCAAACGGCTACTTTGCTGACCAATTCTAAACTGAATATTGATAGCAGAATTATCATCCTCAGGCGCTTCAATTTTATCTAATTTATCCAACATTTTAACCCTACTTTGAGCAGCAGTAGCCTTACTGGCTTTGGCTTTAAAACGCGCTATAAAACGTTCTTGCTCGCGTATAAATTGTTGTTGGTTATCGAATTGGCGCTGTTGTAAATCCATGCGCTCATCTTTTGCCTCTAGGTAAAAACTGTAGTTTCCGCTGTATTCGTAAATGTTTGAATTAGCCACTTCCACGGTTTTATTGGTCATTTTATCCAAAAATTCCATATCGTGACTTACCACTATAACTGTTCCTGGGTAACCAATTAAATATTCCTCTAGCCATTTAATGGTAGGTAAATCCAAGTGATTCGTTGGCTCATCCAGCATCAGTAAATCAGGATTTTGCAATAAAAGTTTGGCAAGCATTACACGCATACGCCATCCTCCCGAAAACTTTTTGTATGGTTGCTGTAACTGAGCTGTTGTAAAACCAAGTCCTTCCAATACTTTTTCGCACTTATGCTTCATATTATAACCATCCAACCTATCAAATTCCTCTTGGGCATCGCTCAATTTGGTAATAATCTCCATGCTATGGTCGGTTTCCATTTTGGCCAAAATTTCTTCAATTTCTTTTTCCAAAAACAGCGCACGACTAAAAGCCTGCATTGTCACATTTAGAATGGTATCTTCTGTTTCAAAACTTAAATTATCCTGATTTAAAAATCCAATAGTCAAGTCTTTAGGCTTACTAATAGTGCCTTCGCTTAAACCATATTCACCATTAATTACACGCAATAAAGTAGACTTTCCGGTTCCGTTACGTCCCACCAAAGCTATACGTTCATTAGGTTTTATGTGCCAATTTGCATTGCGGTAAAGGTATCGTCCACCAAACTCAAAGGCTATATTAGTTAAAGCAATCATGTATTTTAATCAAAATTTTGAGGCGCAAATATAGGCGATTTTTTTAGTTTACAGATTGTTTATTCGATGTTCGTTATTCGTTGTTCGTTATTCGATGTTCGTTATTCGATGTCCGTTGTTAAAAGTTAATTATTGCGAGTCACAAGTTACGAGTTGCCAATTGCTCATTGTCTATTGCCTATTGCTTATTCAACAAATCAACCCAACAATATAACAATTCAACAGTTTAACAATAATACCTCTCAACCAATCAACCTAATCAACCAATTAACCAATTAACCATTCATCAAATCAACAAATAACATGGGCGTTCGAGCGGGCTATTCGTTCCAATCTTTTTTACCCAACCCAAAGCCTAGCACAAAAAAGGATTTCCACTGCTATCCCTAACGCGAAATTGGAGGGAAAGTTAAAATTTAGAAATCCAGAACTTCTTTTGCCTATGGTTGAAGTTTTCAAAAACTATTTTAGTAATCTTATAAAAAACAAAAATTTCAAACAAAAACCTAAGTCATGCTGCAAGCATCTCCTTCTGGCCGTTGTTGCTCCGATAGCTATTGGCAAGAGACTAACAACACTTAGTCATGCTGCAAGCATCTCCTTGGCTTTAACTGATAGTTTTCCTTTAGCAATTGCCCATATAAATATTTCTAAAAATTGGGTAAAACAGCAATTGGGCAAAGCAAAAGAAATTAAAATTTGTATCTCAATTAATCATAATCTTTCCATTTATAACCTTATTATCAATGGTATTAATGGAGTATTGGTAAAAACCTGCGGCCAAATTATTTAAAATAATTCGAACTGAATTACCATTTATATTTTGCAAAAAAACTACTTCACCTAAAATATTGGTAATTTGAATATGGCTCATGTTTGCTGTTGAGTTAATAGTAAACTTACCATTGTTAGGATTGGGGTAAACTTGTGCTTTTGGTTTATTTATCTCATTGGTCAAATTCAAGGTGTTTGAAAAAATCAAATCATCAACAGCAAAAAAGTTATCTGATGCTGGTGGTGCATTGCCTAAAGTAATAGTTATAGAGCACGAATCGGGGGTAAGGTTCCCTATATAATGCATGCTAACAATAAATTCCGTCCAAGTATCTGTATTTAGGTCTATAAAATCTAAAATGCCAATCCCTTCTAGTTCTCTGGTATTGGTTAAATTATTCCATTTAGTAAACTGCACTATTACCAAAGCAGTATCATCTTTACCAATTTTAGATTGATATTTTCCGAGTAAAAATGCTGGTTTGGTATTTATTGCCATACCGGGAATTACTTCATTGTTTACCAATAAACCCATTAGTAAAGCACCTGGAAATAAATTATCACCAATGTTTTTTGAAGTAATTTTTGCATAACCATTACCACTAGCACCAGGAGTTCCTTTTTCAACTGTAAAAACATTAATAGCAGAAAACGTAGCGTTAAAAGTAAACCATCCTTCAGGATTGGCATAATTTCCAGTAGTGGACCAATTTTCAAAACCACCATTAGGAATATTTTGAGCAATTGAAAACACCGACCATATAAACATCAGTCCCAACAAATACATTTTTTTCATACAAACTACGATATTACATACAAACTTAGGACTTAACTATTTTAATAAAAAGTTTAGGAATGTTTTTGATAATTTATTGTAAATATTATTCTTAACAAAAACCAAATCATGTTGAAAGCATCTTCTTGGCTTTAACTGATTGCTTTACATTAGCGATAACAATAATTCTTGGTTGGTTACCGATAACTATCGGAACTCGCCAATCGATTTGGTTTGATTGGTGAGGACACTAACCACGGACACATTCAATAAGAAAAAAGTAAATAACTGCACTGTTTTAGTGGGTGCTAAAGTTGTATTTACGGCTGCTAAATTTTGTTTTTGGGAATAGGTAAAAGGTTGTAGCTAATAATCCAAATGTACCCATATAACCCATTCCAATAAATGGATAGATTTCATTATTGCAACCTCCGTTTCCATCGCATTTATCAATTTGGTTGTTTAATGCATAAATGGTAAAAACAGCTGCACCAAAACTAATAGCAGTAAAAGTTGCTGCTATTGGATACTTAATATATTCCTTCAATCCTCTTGTATTTATGGCTTTAATTTTACTAATCAAAATACTATCTTGACCTTTGTTTCCATAAAAATAACCATTGCTAATACTATCTAACTTAAGCAAAATTCTATCTTCATCGTATTTTACAATTCGCAAATTAGCGGGCAATTTAATGGTATTGTGATACGATCCTTTGATTTTTTTGATGGTAAGTTGAGTTGCATTTTGCGCCCATAAACAAGGTGTTGATGCAAAACATATTAATAAAAATAAGATAAGTTTATAAGTCATTTAGGTTTAGCTAATAAATAGTTAAAAAAAAGTAAATAAATATAAAATAATTGATATTTTAAAATGTTTGTGAGCACACACTAAAAAACCAAAAATGTTGTTAAGCCTATTGGTTTAGATTTGCAATCCAAATTAAACACTAAATTGATTTGTAATCCGCTTTTTACTAAACCATAAACAAGGTAATTCTATTGAAAGGAATTGCTATTTTTTGCATTGCAAATGCCAATAGTAATTTACTGCGGTTTGCAAAACCGCACTAGCTGTATTTCTTTAAACCAACCTAAACTACCTCGTTTGTTGGTAGGTTTTGTTTAAATAATCTTCAAAGTTTTGGTAGTTGGGGTAAACTGCTAAATAAGCCTTGTAGGCAGTATAATAAAATTTACAGTTTTCAATCAATTCCTTTTCATCAAGCTGCAATTGGTTACATAACTTTTCGTATTCAATAACTTTTTCTATCAGTTCATCACACTCGGCTATGGTTGCTCCATCTTCGCCATATATAACGCCTATTGGTATTTCATGAAGCGTGTAATTTAAATAGTTTCTGGTGGTTTGTTCTGATAGTTTAAGTAATTCAATATCGTTAGGGGCTATGGTTAAGCCTTGTTCTAAAAGCATTGCCCATGAAAATTTGGTATCATGGCTATAAGCTTGGTAGCTTAAAAGGTGATCGTCAAGTTTTAAAAGTGTTTTGATGGCATCTATATTATTTTGGGCTACTTGTGCCAAAAGTATTGGGTAAATTAAATGCTTATAAAGTGGTTGGCGAATGGTTATTTTCTTGTTTTGTAGTTCATCAATTATGGCTACTATATCTCGGCAAGTAAGTTTGGTTAAATCTGTCTCATTTTCTTTAAAAAATGTTTCCAGTTTTTTATGCTTATCTGCCTTAACAAAGGTTTTTGTTTTTATTTCAATATAGGCATTTAAAAATTTCTCTTTATCCATAAAAGTTGCTTTGTTTTGCTGTAAATTTAAACTTTCGGTACACATGCTCACAAAACATAAAATAACAAAGTAAAAATTTGTCTCTCTACACTGCTGTTGTTGTTTTGCTAAATCAACGGCAAATAACTTTACTTTTTAGGCCAGTGTCGGAGTTAAATAACTATTGGACACTATATTCATTATAAACCCGCAGAGTGCTTTGCTAAATCTATGGATAGTAGTTTTTTCTATTTTGCCTAAGGTTATTTTAAAGAACTTTTACTTAGAGGTCTTTTTAAACAACAACATAAGAAAATTTCTTCTTTGTTATGTAATACCTAAGTCGCTTAGTGCAATTTCTTTTTTTTCAAATGAAAACCTCCATATTCTAACAATACCGTAATTGGATAACCGGACATGTCAACAATATTTGACCTTGTATAGTCTACATGATTGTATTTAACCTGTAATCCTATAAATTTTGCCCCCTTTAATTTATGGCGATAACCAAATCCAATATTAAAATTACTAGTCCATATGGATTCAGATTTTAAATTTCTTTTTTCTTCAAATGCGTCAAAACCATCAAGTGCAATTCCTCCAATTATTCTTAAATAATGCCAATTTGAATTATATAGGTTGAAGCCTCCATTCATACCCAAATAACCTCCGAAAAAGTGATTAGTGGCTTCTGTTTGATTGTCATAATGGAAACGCCTTGCATAATACGTTTCTTTTGAAGCTAAAAATTTAAATGAGGCCTCCATTCCTATAGAGAATCTTGAATAAACAATTTCACCCTGATAGCCTGCATTTGGATGTATACCTAATTTAGATAATTCACCTATTGGTATCCAAACGCCTCCAACAATTAAGTGATTATAACGCCAATTTGAACTATTGTTTTTCTTTGGGTGGTTATTCCCGTTTTTTTTGGATTCAATAATTTTATCAGCATCTTTTAGTATTTTTTCTGGAGAATAGGGAATTGTTATTGTTTCCCCATTTTTTAGCTTTAAAACAACATCGATTTTATTGTTCTCCATTTTATAAACCGCATACATAAATTGGTCTGTAGTGTAATTCTCAAATAAATTATATTTGATATTTTCCTCCTCATCTAAAGTATCTCCAATTATCGGATGTACCTTGAGAATAGTTATATTGTTTTGAGCTTTTATTTGGTACTTTGTAAGTAATAAAAGTATAATAAGTAGTACTTTAGTTTTATTCACAATAATGCGTTATTAGTAATAATTTTCATTTACATTGTTTTGGCTTCAAATTCTTTACACTATTCATCAGCGTATAGACCCCGCTGTATTGGCACTCTTCACAAAATTTTTGGTAAACATCCTCATAAAAAATCAAAAAATAAACATTTTTTTTCAAAAAGTATTGGTGTTAAGTTTATTGAATGCATTAACTATAATTTTATTCTAACACCTTCCTCTAAAAACCAACAATAAAAAAGCGGCCATTGTGAAACACAAAAGCCGCTTTTTACTTTAAATATCTAAATCAATACGTTTTATGCGTTTGCTTGTTCTGTTGGAAATTTGGTGATGTCCATATAAAAAATTTCCCAAGTGTGTCCATCAAAATCTTCAATGGTGCGTTGTTGCATAAAGCCATAATCTTTCATTTCACTAGGTTCAATTCCACCCGCATTTAAGCCATTAGCCATCATTTGGTTTACTTCATCTACACTATCTAACGATAAAGAAAAAAGTCCAGCTAGGGTTGTTTTGGTATCGGCAATAGGCTTGGTAGCAAAGCCTGCAAATTTTTCATGAGTCATAATCATTAAAAAAATATTTTCGCTCCAAACCATGCATTTGCATGATTCGTCAGAAAACTGAGGATTGTTTGTAAATCCTAATGCAGTATAAAAATCCATCGATTTTTGAACATCTTTAACTGCTAAATTTATAAATATTTGTTTTGCCATTTTTTATTTTTTAAGGGTTGATAATAATGTTTCTAATTGATTTAAGCCCATCGTAAATCCCTCTTTAAAGCCCATTTCAATTACTTTTTCTAAATCGGCCATGGCTTTATACTTGGCTGCAATACTAACTAAAGTTATTCCATTTTCCTCACTGAAAGTGTTGGTCCATTCTGTTCTTGGCATTTCCAAATTATCAATACCATTTTCATCGCAAAAGGCATCTAAACCGGTATAACTTACTTGGGGTTCAATTTTTAAATAATCGTTTTTGCACCAATGGATTTCATTTTGTGGGCTAACCATGCAGTATAACCAAGTTCCACCTTCTCTAAAATCCATCAATTTTGTTTTGTTTTGATAGGGTTTTGGAGCCCACCATTGGTCTAATAATTCGGGTTTTGTCCAAGCATCCCAAACTAGAGGTAAATCGGCATTAAACTCACGTTTAACATGCACGGTTTGTGTTTCTTTGTTGATTGTAAAATCAAATAATAAATTACTGTTCATTTTGTTGTTTTTTAATTGTTGCTAATAAATCGTCCAATTGGCTAAAACGCGTCTCCCATATTTTTCGGAACTGTTCAAGCCATTTATCTATTTCTTTCATTTTTTCAATTTGTAGGGAGTAATAAATTTCTCTGCCTTTTTGCTCTTGTTTTACCAATTCGCATTCGGTTAAAATGCGCAAGTGTTTCGATACTGCTTGCCTTGTGGTATTAAAATTATCGGCTATGGAGTTTGGTGTCATGGCTTGCAAAGCAATTAAAGCAATAATTGCCCTGCGTGTTGGGTCGGCAATTGCTTGAAAAATATCCCTTCTCATGTGTTGATTTATTTTATTATGAAACTAATCGGTTGCAAATATATGCAACTTTTTGGTTTCGCAATATTTTTTAAATAAAAAGTCGCTTAAGTAATTAGCTAAAGCAACTATTCGTTGTCTTGTGTGCATGGAATACGAAGAGGTAGTCCGATAGCTATCGGACTACGAATTAGCCAATGAAAAAAGAGAAACTCCGAAGGAGTTTAATATGAATCACCACCAGTGAAACTGGTGGTGATTTGTATGGATAAACACCATAAAAATCCCTAGACATTTGCACAAAGCCTGAGGCTTTGTGCAAATGTCTAGGGATTTTTGGACTATGGGCTGTGTTCATTTCTTCAACGGGTTGATCCCGATAGAATCGGGACCGTTGGTACAAAAGTGTCGTTCCTACGGAACTTTTCATAAAGGAGGAAAAGACAATGCTTCTAAATGCTTAGTGCAAGATGACTCCTCCCACCTCGTTAATGGATTAATTAAAATATAACTTAGCTTTCTTTGACAAAAGCTTTGTTATCTATGTGGTTAAATATTTTATTGAAAAATAGTTTGATACACAAAAACGCTTAACTTAATACCATTTAATTGGGTCATATCTACTCTTGAATTCGCAGCACTTTAGGCGCTTTGAAGGTTGGATAATCAGTGTATCCCTTTTCGTCAGCCGAATAAAACAAGTCAGGATTTAAACTTTGTGATAACTCATTGTTAAATTCTAATCGCACTACCAAATCTGGATTATTAATAAACTGTCGGCCAAATCCTATCAAGTCGAATAACCCGCTTTTCAAATCTAATTCAGCGCTTTCTTTATCGTAACCTCCACAACCAATGATGGTATTTTTAAAATTGTGTCGAATTAACTTCTTAATCTCTAAAGGCACAGTTGGAGCGCCCATTGATGAATGATCAACCAAATGAATATACGCAATATCCAATTTGTTTAACTCCTTAGAAAGGTAATCGTAAGTAGCATCAATTTCAGTGTAATTTGGCATATCTCCTGCTACTCCATATGGCGACAAACGAATACCTGTTTTATCTTTACCAATAGCTGCTGCCACTACTTTAGTAACTTCAATTACAAATCGGCAACGGTTTTCAATGCTTCCACAATATTTGTCAGTTCGCACATTGCTGATTGGTGATAAAAACTCTTCTAATAAATAACCATTTGCACCATGTAATTCTACGCCATCAAATCCTGCTTCCATGGCATTTTTAGCAGCTGTTACATATTCTATTTGAGTTGAAACAATATCTTCAGCAATCATGGCCTTTGGTGTGGGGTAATCTTGCATTTGTTTGGCATCAGTCCACATTTGACCAGCAGCTTTTACTGCCGATGGAGCTATTATTTCAGAACCCTTTTGCATGTTTAAAATATGGCTTATCCTACCGGTATGCATTAGCTGAATAATAATTTTACCACCACTTTTATGAACGGCTTCAGTTGTTTTTTTCCAACCTTCCACTTGTGCTTTACTAAAAATTCCTGGAATACGTGCATAACCTAAACCATTAGGCGAGGGCGATGTACCTTCGGTAATAATTAAACCAGCCGAAGCCCTTTGCTGATAATAGGTTGCCATCAAATCGTTTGGGATATTATCAATGGCTCTACATCTTGTCATGGGTGCCATCACAATATGGTTTTTTAAGGCCAGTGAACCAACTTTTGTTGCAGTAAATAATGTATAATTTTTCATTTTCGTTTTTTATTAATAATTTTATTTTCCTTATTTATTCCAATCAACCGATACAATAATTTCATTTCTTCTACCAAATAATTGGTATGGTGGGTTGTACCCCAAAAAACGAAAGCGTCCATAGTAAGAAACTTGGTTTTTCTTTAAAGCCATTTCAAGTAAATCTGCATGCAAGTCTATATCCTCTTGCGATGCAAAGCCTCCAAAACTAATAGCAGCCACATATTCATTTGGGGTAGATTGAATGGTTACTTCAGCATTGTTTGGTACAGGTAAATTATCTTTACTGAAACTAGCAGGCATTACAAAGCTCATACTGGCACTGGTATCACCTATTTCCATGTGTACAGGCGAGGTCATTGCTATTTGTTCTTTTTGTTTATTTCCGCCAAATAAATAACCTGCCAATTTTGAAAAACCCATGCTGCCAAGTTGCTTGTAGGTTTTAGCAGAATTAGAGATAACAGCCATGTTGCTAGCTGGATAAAACCTGATTTCAAAGTCCTTTTCTACTTTGATAACAGTGTATAACTGCGTTTCTACTTTACCTGTTGCCATGGCTGTATAAATTTGAAATGCAAAAATTAACAAAGCAATTATTCCTAATACAATGAGTACTATTTTCATCATTCATTTTTATTTAAAAAGGATCGCTTAATTCACTTATTCTGATGAGTTTTTTATTTACAAATTCATCTAACCTAATTGTGCCATTTCTCTGCCATAGCCCGAACCTTTGGTACCACCAAAAGGCAAATCGGCTTGTGTCCAAGTAGGGTGATTGATAAACACCATGCCCGTATCAATTTGATTGGCAACTCGCTTGCCTCTTTCAATATCTTGTGTAAATACCGAACCACCCAAACCGTAAGGCGAATCATTGGCTAAGGCAATGGCCGCTGCTTCATCTTTTACCTTAAAAAACAACGCCACAGGACCAAAAAATTCTTCATAATAAACAGGATTTTCGGGTTTTATATCAGTCAATATGGTTGCTTCCATAAAAGCACCTACACGGTTCACTCTTTTACCACCCATTAAAATTTTCGCACCACCATCAACAGCTCTTTTCACTTGATCGACAATTTTTACTGCGGCTGCCTCAGTGCAAAGCGGTCCTAAATGTGTGGTGTCTTCCATTGGGTCGCCCACCACAACGGCTGCCATTTTGGTTTTAAATTTTTCAAGGAAAGTATCAGCAATGCTATCTACTGCAATAAAACGTTTGGATGCTACACAGCATTGCCCATTATTATTAATTCTGCCAACTACAGCCCATTCTACTGTTTTATCAATATCGGCATCTTCCAAAATAATAAAGGCATCACTACCACCTAATTCTAAAACCGATTTTTTTACATGTTTGCCCGCTTCTGCCGCTACAATTGCTCCAGCTACTTCACTTCCAGTAAGCGATAAGCCCCTAATTCTTTTATCGCCAATTAATTTTTCTGCTTGCTTATGCGATATCAGTAAATTGGTATAAAGCCCAAGAGGTGCGCCTGCTTCGGCAAATATTTCCTCAATAGCCATGGCACATTGAGGCACATTCATGGCATGTTTTACCAAAACAGTATTGCCAATCATGATATTAGGAGCTGCAAAACGCGCCACCTGATAAAACGGAAAATTCCAAGGTTGTAGGCCTAACAAAACCCCAACAGGACTGTAACGAATCAATGCTTTTCCATGAACAGGATTCAAGACTTTATCTGCTAAAAACTGCTCCGCATTTTTAGCGTAATAATCAAATATTTCGGCACTTAGTTTTATTTCACCTTCGGCATGAGAAAGGAGTTTCCCCATTTCCAAAGTAATCATTTTGGCAAGTTCCTTTCTTTTTACTCGCAATAAACCCGCAACTGTATATAATAACTGCGACCTAGTTTGATAATCTGTTAACTTCCACTCATTAAAAGCAATAGCTGCTTGTGAAATGACGGTTTCTACGGTAGTATCGGTCATTTCATCAAATGATTTTACTACTTTGTTGTTGGTTGGATTGATGGTTTGAAATGTCATGATATTATTATTTTGAATGATGTTGTTTTTCGCCTTTAAGTGTTTTTAAAAGTAGTTTGGCTACGCCTTCTGACGATGCAGGATTTTGCCCAGTTATGAGCAAGCCATCTTGTTGCACATACGATTCCCAATGGCTTTTATTGGTGTAATGTGCGCCTAGTTCTTTCAATTTATCTTCCAATAAAAATGGAACTATTTTAGTTAGATTTACAGCATCTTCTTCATCGTTTGAAAAACCAGTAAGGTGTTTTCCTTTTACCAATGGCTGTCCGTTTTCTGATTTTACATTCACCAAGGCAGCAGGCGAGTGACATACAAAAGCAATTGGTTTTTGGTTGTTAAAAAAGTCCTCAATCAATTTAATGGATACTTTATCTGTGGCTAAATCCCATAATGGACCATGCCCACCAGGATAAAAAACAGCATCGTAATCTTCATAGTTTATTTCGCTTAACTTAATAGAATTTGCTACTTTTTCAATAGCAGTTTCGTCTTTGTAAAATCTTTCTGTTGCTGGTGTTTGCGCGTCTTCTAATTCGCTTTTAGTGTCAACGGGCGGTTGTCCACCTTTTGGAGATGCAATGGTTATTTCTGCGCCAGCATCTGCTAAAACAAAATAAGGCGATGCAAATTCTTCTATCCAAAATCCTGTTTTTTCTCCCGTGTTTCCTAGTTCGCTGTGAGACGTTAATACAATTAATATTTTCATGTTTTTATTTTTGTTTGGTGAGTTTTATTTTCGATATGTCATATCCCTTTTCTTTAATTCGAGAAATGATTTGTTGATACGTATTTTCGTCCATTGTGGCCGTTCTTGAAAGTATCCACAAGTATTTTCTATTGGGATGGCCAACTACTGCATAGCCATAATCTTCAGCTAAATCAATGATCCAATATTTACCTTTAAAAGGCCAAAAGAACTGCACTTTTAGTTTAGCATTGCCACTGTTTTCAATTACAAATGCTTTTCCTTTAATAGAGGATTGTTTGCCGTTTACACTACCCTTATTGCAAGTGTTTTCAACTATTACATAACCTTTATCGGTTAAAGTATATTTGGCTGCTGTGCAATTGCAGTCTTTTTGAAACCGTTGCGGAAACGAGGCAATTTCATACCATTTGCCAGCATATTTTTTCAAATCCACATTCGGAACAGTTTGTAACGTTTGTGCCATAGTAATGGTTGTTAACAACATAAAGAATATGCTTACAAACATTGGTTTATGGAATATTTGTATTTTAACTATCATCATCTTGTATTTTAATAGCTTTCTGAACAGCAGTTTGTAACTCCTTATTATTTTTCATTTCAATCTTTTCTAAAATGTGAATGAATCATCACAACGCCACGAAGATGACAGCTATAAATACTAAAAAACTTACACAATCCACGCTAAGAGTTTCTAAATTCACACATTTTGAATCTTTAGTTATTTTATAGTAAAGTGGTTTTGGTATTAGGCAAATGTTAATTCAATTGACTTTTTCAGTTGAGCAGATTAACCATACTTCGACAAGCTAAGTAACCATACTTCTATAAACTCAGTAACCATACTTCATAAATTTTACATACTTTCGCACCCTAATTTTTTAAGCAGTGCAGGTATTCTATAATAAGTATAAACCATATTTTCTGAGTATTTTAGAGCTAAGTTGGCCAATTATCATTGGTCAATTAGGCATAGTTTTAATGGGCGTAGCCGATACTTTGATGATTGGTAAAATAGATGCCACTAATTTAGCTGCGGCTGGTTTGGCTAATGCCATTTATTACTTAATTACCATTTTGGGTTTAGGTACTTTAATGGCTGTATCGCCTTTAATAGCAAAGGCTAAGGCTGAAAATAATTTAGAAGAATGTATTAACTATTTTAAAGCAGCAGTATTGGTAGCTTTAACATTGTTTGTATTTATTTACGGTGTAAACGATGTTTTGAGCAATAACCTAGATTGGTTTAAGCAAGATGATAATGTAAAACCATTGGCCAAAGAGTTTTTAACTTTGCTCAATTTTAGTACGTTACCTTTGTTATTGTTCTTAGCCGTTAAACAGTTTAGTGATGGACTTTCCATAACCAGGCCAGCAGCGGTAATAACTGTTATAGCTTTGGCAATTAATATTTTAATTAATTACGCATTTATTTATGGAAACTGGGGAATGCCTGCTTTAGGATTAGTTGGTGCTGGTTGGGCCACTATCATTGCACGTGTGTTTATGTTTGTTACCATGCTTATTTATGTACTTACGCATAAGCAATACAAACCTTATTTAATTAAAACCCAAGCTAAAATAAAAGCGCAATATGTGGCCATTTTAAAAGTGGGATTACCTAGCGGTTTTCAATACTTTTTTGAAGTAGGTGCATTTGCTACTGCAGCCATTATAATTGGTTGGATTGGTAAAAGCGAACAAGCAGCGCATACTTTGGCCATTAACCTGGCTTCGTTAACTTATATGGTTGCCACTGGCATTTCAGCCGGAACAGGCATAGCTGTTGGCGATGCTTTTGGTCGTAAAAACAGAACTGATATGGTTTATGCAGGTAAATCCGGTATATTATTAGGAGGCATATTTATGGGTTTTTGTGCTATTTTATTTACTGTTTTTAACCAATTTATTGTAGAAACCAGTGTGAATGATGTAGAAGTACAACAAATTACTGCTGGATTACTTTTTATAGCTGCCATGTTCCAATTAAGCGATGGAGTGCAAGCAGTAAGTTTAGGAGCTTTGCGCGGTTTATCCGATACTAAAATACCAACAGTAATTACCATTATAGCCTATTGGGTTATTGGTATTCCTGTGGGTTATTACATGGCATTTTCGTTAAATTTAGGTCTTTATGGCATTTGGTATGGCTTAAGTATTGGTTTAACTTTTTCGGCTGTTTTGTTATGCATTCGTTTTGTTAAAGAAGCTAAAACCATGAATTTAAATTAACCATGAGTACAAAAGTAAAAGTACATTTAGCCCTTTGGATCGTTACCATTATTTATGGTGCTACTTTTAGTATTGCTAAACAAGTAATGCCTGTATACATAAAGCCTTTTGCCTTTATTTTATTAAGGGTTTCGGTGGCAAGTGTGTTAATTTTTTTGTTCCATAAATCGTTTATAAAAGAAAAAATTAGAGATAAAACTGATTTGCTAAAATTAGTGGTTTGTGCCATATTTGGTGTGGCTGCTAATATGCTTTTGTTTTTTAAAGGTTTATCAATAACCACTCCCATAAATGGTTCGGTATTGATGATGAATACGCCCATTTTTGTAATTGTAATTTCTGTTTGGTGGAACAAAGAAAAAATTACTGTTCGTAAATTAATTGGGGTTTTATTGGCCAGTTTAGGAGCCATTATGCTAGTAGGAGGTCGTAAGTTCCAGTTTGATTCTGATAGGGTTTTAGGCGATATTATGGTGGCTGCTAATGCTATTATTTATGCTTTTTATTTGGTTTATGCCAAACAGTTAATTCATAAATACCATCCACTTACAGTTACTTTGTATAGCTTTTTGTTTGGTACTTTATTGGTTCTTCCTTTTGGTTTTAACGAGTTTACACAAATTGAATGGAGTACCTTTTCTAGTAAAATTTGGCTATTTGTAGGCTTTATTACTATTGGTTCTACTTTTTTAACTTATGTGTTAAATGCTTATGCTTTACGCCATGCTAGTAGCAGTTTGGTGGGAACATATATTTATTTACAACCAGTTTGCGCTACCATAATAGCCATTGTATTTGCTACCGATGAATTAAGTTTTGAAAAACTAATTTTTATGCTAATCGTATTCGCAGGAGTTTTTTTGGCTAGTTTTAAAAAAGCTGAAACTGTAAAGGCTAATTACTAGCCAAGTTTTGGTTAATATGAGTTACAGATAAACTTTGAATAGATTCTTCTATGGCGTTCCAAAGGTTAATACGTGCTTGTAAAGAATCCTTAACATACATTGTTGCTTCAGCCCATTTTGCACTATCTGTTCCGCATAAATTTTCTGTCATTTGATATGCTAAGTGTGAGTGATGGTCACCGTCTACTTCAATATGTCGTTCAATATAATATTGTAAGATATCCAATTTATTGGGAAACTGTTTTTTTAGTTCGTTTATCAAACTTAAAAACATATCGGGTATTAAATCTTCTCTTCCAAATGTGAAAACAGCCGATAGTATAGCTGGATTTTGTGTTGCAATAGTTTTGAAGGTATTTTGAACAAAATAACTTGCTCCGTTATTTACATTGGCTAGTACCAAAGCATCATTCACATGTGCTCTATTGGAAATATGGTTTATAAAATGTTTAATTGAATTGGTGTTGCAATCCGCTTGAACCATAGCTTGCAAATACAGTTCAAAATGACTTATTCTGTTTCCTTTTTCATCAACATCGCTTTCTTCTCCAAGAACAATTTCATTAATTAAATACCTTGTATCGGCAGTACCTACGGGATACCAAGGAGTTTGCACACAAGTTAAATGCTGCTGCAGCGACTTCAATAGTGACATAAAATCCCAAACTGCATAGATATGATGCTCCATAAACACCTTCAAATGCTCCATAGTTGTAATTTTTTTATATAAACTATGGTTTACAAGTTCTTGTCTTAATGGTTCTATTTCAGCTTTTAAGTTATTTAAATAAGAATTCGTCATACTATTTTAAACCAAATTTTGTAATTATAGTTTTTGATTACTTATAATTTTCATCAATCATTTTAACCAAAAAATCTATTTCAGCAATCATATTTGATTTAAAAGCAACAAAATTATAGTCATCATAATTATCTCGTTTTTCCAACTCTAGAGATAATAGCGCTAATTCTGTAAAACACACAGAAAGTGCCGTTCCTTTCATTTTATGGGCTAACGATTTAATTGCAGTTCTATTGTTGTCGTTTATAAACGATTCTAAACTAGGTATAAATTCAACTAGGTATTCCCTTGTCATTACCATCAATTGATTAATAAGTTCAATATCATTATCAAGACGATCTTTCAATTTTTCTAAATCAAAATGTTTGTTCAAACTGTTAATTTCCATTCTTTCTTTCTTTTTATAAATACCGTTATTAAAATCTAGCCATTTTTCTATTGATTTAACAATAGTATCTGTTATTACAGGTTTGCTTATATAATCGTCCATTCCAGAACGCAAACATCTTTCCTTCTCACCTTTAACTGTCCCAGCGGTAAGTGCTATAATGGGAACATGACTCTCATCGTGTTCAAATTTTCTAATTTCGATAGCAGCTTTATAACCGTTCATTTCTGGCATTTGAATATCCATAAAAACTATATCTGGCTTATGCTTAACAAATTTTGATACAGCTTCTATTCCATTTTGTGCTTCTTGAATAGTAGCATTGGGAATAATACTGCTAAAAATACTTCTTGTAAGCATCATGTTGATTGGATTATCATCTGCAATTAATATATTAATCTCTCCTAAATTAATTTCAGATGGTATTTGAACATCTTTATTTTTTTTGACTACTGTATCCTTATTTTGAATTTTAACCAAACAATCATAAAGTTGTTTCATTTTAACAGGCTTTACAAGTCGGTATTGAATAAACAACTCTTCCATCATATTATCCAAATCATCTTCATCAGTTGAGTTGTTCAATAATATAATTGGCAATTGATAACCACTTTTTTTAAGTTTATTTCTAATGTTCTTTACCGTTTCAATGCCATCTAAATAAGGCATATTATAGTCCATTAAAATCAAATCATATCGGTTTTTCTCACTAATTTTATCTAATGCTTCTATTCCATTTTTAGCTAAATCTATCTGCACATAACGAAGGGAAAACATTTGTTTTAATATCAATCTATTGCTGGTGTTATCATCTACAATAAGTATTTTATTGATTTCAGTTAATTGCTTCCAATCTTCTTTTTTCTCATGTTTGGCATTCAATTCCAAATCAAAGAAAAATATACTTCCAACACCAATCTCTGACTTAATTTGTAACTTACTACCCATTAAATCTAATAGTTTATTAGAGATTGTTAAACCTAAACCTGTTCCACCAAATTTCCTTGAAATAGTTGCATCCTCCTGAGAAAATGCTTCAAATATTTTATCTTGGTTCTTTTTATCTATCCCAACTCCTGTATCTCTGACTGAAAACCTGAAATTTGTTTTACCATTATTATTTCCAATAGCATCAATTCTTAGTTCAATTTCACCGTGTTCGGTAAATTTGATTGCATTGCCTAATAAGTTTACCAATATTTGTCTTAATCGAACAGAATCTGCAAGAACTAATTCAGGTAGTATTGGCGGTATTTTCAACAATACTTCCAATCCTTTAGAATGTGCTTGAAATTTAATAATATCAGTAACCTGACTTCCAAAATCAAACAAATCAATTTCTTCAATTGACAATTCAAGTTTTCCAGCTTCTATCTTTGAAAAATCAAGTATATCATTGATAATATCTAACAATGAATTTGCCGACTTATAAACCGTTTCCATATACTGCAATTGAATTTGATCCAATTTTGTTTTCATTAACAAATCGATAAAACCTATTACACCATTAAGTGGTGTTCTGATCTCATGACTCATATTGGCCAAAAACTCTGATTTAGATACGCTCGAAGCTTCGGCTATTTCTTTTGCATGTTGAATGGCATTTTCAGATATTTTTTCTGCAGTAATATCAAAGGTAATTCCAACTAGTTGGGTTGGTTCATTATTTTCATTAAATTGAATTCTTGCACTAGCCTTTAAGTATTTTACTGTATTATCATTGTTCAATATTCTAAAAACTTCGTTGAAGTCCTTTAAATTATTGATTGAATTCGATATACTCTTTTCAAGACCGGGCAGATCCTCAGGGTGTACTCTTGATTTAAAAATTTTATATGGATTTTTAGTTACTAAAAAATCTGCTTCGTACATGGCGTACATTACATCGTTCCAAACAACTGCTTGTTTATTTATACTAATCTCCCAAACACCAATTTGGGCTGACTGAGTAGCTAACTCAAACCTTTTGTTTATACTAATAATTTCTAGTTCAGCTTTTTTCCTTTCAGTAATATTTTGCATGTAGCCATGCCATATTAAACCATTTTGATGTTTTTCAGGGCTTGAATCTCCCTTAATCCATAATATTTCGTTGTTAATTATTACCCTAAATTCAAGATGCCATTTAGTAAAATTTAATGCAGATTCAGATATAGAATTATTTACTTTTACTAAATCATCAGGGTGTACTAATTCAAATAATTTTTCAGGACTTTCTTCAATTTCCGTTTTTGATAATCCAAATAATTTAATGAAACCAGATGATACATATGGAAATCTCATTTTCCCATTATTTAACAATTCAAACTGATACAATGCACCAGGTAACTCATTCGTTAAATCTGTAATAATTTTCAGATTAACTTCATTCTGCGCTTCAATCTTCTTTTTATTACTGATATCTTGGAATGTTCCGTAAATCCGTTTACATTTATTATTGATAAATTCAGCATTCCCTATTGTTCTTACCCAAACCTGATTACCTTTTGCGGTAATTAACTCTAACTCTAAGTCATAAGAGGTGCCATTTTCAATACATTCGTAGAAACAATTATTAAGAGTTTCTCTACTAAATCCTTCCTTGTAGTAAAATATTCCTTCACTCAAATTAGGAATATAATCCTCATTAACTTCGTGAATTTGTTTGGTTATATCTGACCACTGTAAGGTTTCCTTTTCTATATCATACTCCCAACCTCCAATTTTGGCAACTTTACTAATTTGACTCAGAATTTCTTTTGTTTTAACTAACTCGTTATCAAAAAAAGTATCATTATTTAAATCAACTTTTAAGCAAAAAAGTAAGTTATCATTATTTACTTTTAACGCCTCAAATGTAAAGTATCTTTCAGCACCCGAGTAAGCTATAAAGGTTATATTTTTAGTGTGGTTTTGTGATAAACTAGTTAGTGTTTTTAATCTATCAAAATTATTTAAAAAAAACTGACTTTCGCATTCCAAATATCCAAGTAAATTCAGTAAACTCTTGCTAATAACTGAATCATTAATACTTGAAAGATTTAAATTTATATAACCATTAAGAGCAAATTTTTCAATAAATTCAAATATCTCTTTATTTTTAACAACTAATTTATAAAATTCTTCTTTAATTTTCTCCATTTCAAAAGCTAGTTTGTTGACGATAAATGTAAATCACAAATACTTTTAATTTTTGAAGATTCAATTGGTTTAGTTAAAAAATCAATCACTTCTTCATTAAATTTTGCTTTATTTATATCAGCTTGAGAGATTGAAGAGCTGACAATATATATTGAAATTGGCTTTGAAATAAGATGTTTTAGTTTTTTAAATTCCTCTAAAAACTCCCAGCCATCGAACAAAGGCATGTTAATATCTAACAGTATCAAATCAGGAAGAGTTTCCTCATTTTCGATCATTTTTTTAATCCCTTCTAGACCAACAAGACCGTTCTCAAATGATTTAATATTTGAACATATATTAGATTTTAACAATGTCTTTTTTAACAAAAAAGTATAAATGTCATCATCATCTATTATACAAATACAGTCCAATTTTCCCATAGGTTAAGTTTTCTTATATATAAATCAATTTATATAATTATTAAACAAATTTATAAAAAATACCAAAACAACAAAATAAATAGTTTTTTAGTTTGTTCAAATAAAATAAAAACCACTTAAACAATAGATAACCAAATAGAAAATTTTGTCTAGTATAGTTTTACGGTTTGTCTATAACCATTGTTATTTAAATACCAATCAGTTTTTAAAGACCCACCAGATGTAGCCCAAGTTGCAAAATAAACATAACCACTTATGATAGAATTTTTCTCTTTAAGGTATGGAAATGATTTAGGGACATTTATAGCAAATGGTAGGTTATTCTTAGTTTTGTAATAAGTACCATTAGCAATGCTTGTTCCATCGCTAGATGTACCAAAAATAGCTGAATTTGCTAAATCAGTAGGCGTTTTACCAGCTAAATGTATTTCAAATCCTCGTCCTTTACCAACTTCATCTACAAAAATAAAGGGATTGAATGATCCTAAAGAAAAACTATTAATTGAAATTGGTGAAATTAACTCAAAACTGATATCCATTGTGTCCACGTTTTGATAAGGTTCTCCATCTTTTGTGTTAAATGCATTATTGAATTTTGTCCTTGAGTTATTAAATAAAATTGCCACTGCCTTTGATTGACCTGTTTCTAATGTTGCACCCGTAAAATTTTTAACATTACTTCTATTTGTTGGGAATTCAACTCCAAAAGCATTTTTATATACTCCTCCCGCTGCTCTAGGCTTAAACCTACCAATTACCTTTACTACATTATTATCAGCGTTGGTAATTACATTATATCTGTAATCTATAACCAAATCATTCAAATCATAATCACCTTTACTTGGCCATTGATCCTCAAAGGCAATTGTTGCCATTTCGTCTATAGAAGGATAAATATTATTATGAGCTTTTGTAGCATCATTTGGGTAATCATCTAAATCATCGGCAATGCCATCATTATCAATATCTGAAAAGTTTTTTATTGGTAATACATCTTTTGTATCTATGCCAGTAACAGGATTTGCCTTAGCAAAAAACACTACATCATTAAAATCTTCATCACTTGATCCATTTGTGCGTAATTGATCCTCAAAAGCTATCAAAAACCTATCGGTTGAATTATCATAAAACAAAACGGAATGTTCTTTTTTTGTTGAATTGGATTCATTCACATTTAAGTTTTTATCAGATAAAAAAATGGTTGTATTTTGAATTCCACTACTTCTATATCCATCAGATGAAATTGCAAAACCCACCACCGTATCTGCACCAAACCTTCCAATTAAAACCCTATCACCTGAAACCAAACCACCACCACTACCCAAATAGGAAGCATTTGGAAACACACAAATTAAGGAGTCAATATCATTTCTGGTTTGAGGAGGATTATTTTTATTGTAAACATAATAAAATAACGAGTTTCTAAAACCTGCCCCTTCATGAACAAAAGTAATCCAGATATCTGATAGTTGAGTTATTTTCAAATTATGTTCTACTGTATTGCTTAAATACCCTGGATTATAAATAGGCACTCGTTTTTTCTCGGGTAAGGAGGTGTTCACGTCCGCTAAAAAACTTGACGATATTACTTCGCGAGGTAAAAATAAATAATTAGGTTTTCCTTGAACTAGTTCCCAAGTACCTAACCTGTATGAAAAATCTGTTGATTTTGATAAAGAGATATTATTACCACTGGCAAGTTTTCCTTGTGCAGTAATTATTTTCATTGGCGACTTTCCACCAAGAGTTAAACTGGTAGTTGGCTTTACTAAATCTAACAGCACATCATTGGGAATACCAATATAATCGGAATTAACCACAACTTTTGTTAAATAACTTGGCACTTCAACTTTTGAACTAAATACACCAAAATTATCTGTTGAACCAGAAACAATTATTTTACTTCCATCCAAATCAGAAGCACCATCCATGATATCTATTCTAACATTTTTTATTGGCTTATCGTCATTTGTTAGCAATTGAATACTAAAACTAATTTCGTTTGAAGTTTGATAATCGAAATTTGAAGGAACCTTCAATAAATTAATATCTGTAACCGATTCGGGTGCTATTACCTCCACCGCGTCTTTAGTTACTTTTTGGCAAGAAAGCGAAAAAATTATTAATACAATTGTTGCTAGATTAATGGTTTTCATTTCAAATAGTATTTTATTTCAACCCAATTATTTTGAATTAAAGGGCAAATTAATAAAATACTTTAAATTATAAATAAAATACTACAAAATTATTCCAATTGCTCTGTAAAGATACTAAATGCGTAATCGGCTTGACTATAAAGCATTTCCATACCGTTTTTTATATTTGCTTTCATTGCTTTTGATTTGGTCAAAAATTGAGATTCTGTTGGCAAATAAATAAGATCATAACAAAAATGATTTGGAGTCAATTTTCCGTAAGGAAATTCAGGAAATTCAAGTACTTTGGTGTACATACCCAAAGGGGTTGCATTTATAACTAATGTAAATTTGTTTATATCCATTTCTTGAAGTTCATCATAACCAATTGTACCTACACCTATTTTTGATGTTTGAGAGGTTACGGAAATAAATTCAATTGCCAATTGGCGGAATATGTATTGCACAGCCTTACTTACACCACCTGTACCTAATATGATTGCTTTACCATCAAAATTTATAGGAATAAAATTTAATAATGATTGTTTAAAACCTGATACATCTGTGTTGTATCCTTTAAGACTAATCTTATCATTAACCCTATTTATTTTAACGCAATTTACTGCACCTACTTCCAGAGCAGTTGTGTCCAATTTATCTAAAAATGGAATAATACTTTGCTTAAATGGAATAGTTACATTTAAACCACCTATTTTTTCATTTTGAATAATTAAAGGCAAAAACTCATTGATGTTTTTTAACTCAAAATTTTGATAGTGATAAGGTAAATTATAAGCTTCGAATTTATGATTGAAATAGTCTTTCGAAAATGTGTTTTTGAGATTATCACCAATCAAACCAAATATTTGAGCATAACTTTGCATCCTAATCCTTAGGGGTGTTTATAATTCCACTGATAAATTTAAGAATTTCCTTACGTCCAATTTCTTTAACAGAGGAGGTTTCAAAACACTCTGGCAAATGCGACCAATCCAGTAGCAAGGTTTCTTTGAATTTTTCAATATTAGCAGCTGATTCAATAGCTTTTATTTTATCTAATTTGGTAAAAACTATTACAAACGGAACCTCCATTTGACCTAACATATTTATAAAAGAAATATCACTGTTTTGTGGTGGAACCCTGCAATCAATTAATACAAAAACACACTGCAAGTTTTCTCTACTTTTCAAATAGTCGATTAATACAGTTTCCCATTGAACACGTAAAGTTTTACTTCTTTTTGCGTAACCATAACCAGGTAAATCAACTAAATTCCATTTTCCATTTATAAGAAAGAAATTAATGCTAACTGTTTTTCCTGGAGTAGATGATGTACGCGCCAAATCTTTGCGCTCCACTAACATGTTAATGAGCGATGATTTCCCAACATTACTTCTACCAATAAAAGCAAATTCAGGTAAATTGCCTTTGGGACAGCCAGCAAGGTTTGAGGCTGCCATTTTAAATTCAGCAGATTTTATTTCCATTTGCTACAAAAGTGCAATTAATATTTGACCAAAAAAACTGTGTTAGTAAGATATAATTTTAATTATATAAATAAAAAAAAGCCAACTATTAAATAGTTGGCTTTTTTCAATATTTTAAAGGTATATGTTAGTATCTACGAGGACCTCTATCATTACTTCTTCCTCCAAAACCTCTGCTACCACCGGCACCTTCTGTTTTTGGCCTTGCTTCAGTTACGTTAAGTACTTTACCTACGTGTTCTGATTGATGTAGCTTTTCAATGGCTTGATTAGCCTCAGCATCGTTAGGCATTTCAACAAAGCCAAAACCGCGAGAACGACCAGTTTCACGGTCTAAGATAACTTTAGCTGATGATACTTCGCCAAAGCCTTCGAATAATTGTTGCAGTTGTTCGTTAGAAACACTGTAATTTAAATTTGCAACGTAAATGTTCATATAATTATAAAATTTTATTGTTAGTTTTTTTAGCCAATTGGCTTTTGTTAATACAAGGGTACAAAATATTTTTTGGATTATTTCAAGTACTAATATTTTTTTATTCAATTTTTTTCAAAAAAAATTGAGAACACAAACTCAATTAAGTTCGGCAAACATTGAAGTGATATAAATTTGATAATAGATTGAATGCTTTTGTTTACCCAAATAATTAACCTATATTTGTTACTAAAATAAGTTATTAACCATAAATTTTATAACAAATGGCCATTTTTAATAGCAATAAAAATCAAACATTTAACCCACAGGAAATAAATATTATAAATGCGGGCACAAGTATAATTGGTGATATTACTTCTATAGGTGACTTAAGGATAGATGGAACTGTTAAAGGAAATATTACCGTAAAAACCAAATTAGTATTAGGGGCAAGTAGTAAAGTAGATGGAAATGTAACCGCTGCTAATTGCGATGTGCAAGGCATTATCAATGGCAATGTAATTATAGAAGACCTACTTTCAGTGAAGTCAACTGCCAAAATCACAGGTGACATTACCTCACAAAAATTGGTTATTGAGTCAGGAGCAGAGTTTAACGGAAAAAGTCAAATGAGTGTTGGTAAAACCCCTAATGGAAACCAAAAACCATCAAATCCAATTAATGTGAAGCCTGCTGTAATTGCTGAGTAAATTATTAAATACCTTACAGAATAAGTTTTAATAAATTACCTTTATCATAATTCTATGCAATTGTTTTTTTATGCTAACCTTAACGAAAAATTTTTTGAACTTCCCGAGGATGAATCAAAGCATTGTATTAGAGTGCTCCGAAAAAAAACGAATGATCAAATAACAATTATTGACGGAAAGGGCAATAAAGCGCTTTGTAAAATAATTGACGATAATGCAAAAAAATGCAAATTGGAAATTATTGAAATAATTCACTTTGAGTATAACCATAAGCAAAATATTCACTTAGTAGTAGCACCTACAAAAAATTTTGACAGAATGGATTGGATGATTGAAAAATGTACTGAAATAGGTATTTCAGAAATTACATTTATTGAAACGGAAAATTCGGAAAGAAATAAAATAAATATAGAACGCTGCGAAAAAATATTAATTCAGGCCATAAAACAAAGCAAACAATATTGGTTACCAAAAATTAATAATATTATTTCGTACAATGGATTTGTTGACAATTTAAAAACCGAAGATTATAACTGTTTGCTGGCTTGGTGCATGGAGGAAAAAACTTCCATAAATAGTGTTTTTGATGAAAATAAACCTACACTAGTTATGATTGGCCCTGAGGGGGATTTTACGGAGAATGAAGTTAACATTGCTTTACAGAAAAACTTCAAACCAGTTTCTTTGGGTAATAATATTTTAAGAACCGAAACAGCAGCTATTTATACTTGCTCAGTGCTAAATTACCTTTACTCCTAATGAAGTATTTTGGGTTAATATTACTAATCGTTTTTGGATTAAAGCCCTTAACTAGCTACTCTCAAAATGATTCAATTTCGTTTTACAATAAAAAATTTGGTTACAAAAGCTATATCGCCCCATCATTATTAATTACCTATGGTTTAATTAATTTAAAAAATAATGGACCAACAAGTAGTTTATCAATAAAAAATTATAGAGATGATAATTGGAAAAGTTTCAAAACTTCTACCGATGATTATTTAGCATTTTCACCGGGATTAATAATGATTGGTCTTGATTTATTAAAAGTAAAAAGTACTAATAATATTCCAAACCAATTTGCCATAACAACTAAAAGTATATTACTAGGACTAGGTTTAGTTAATGTATTAAAATATAGTACCGAAACGCTTAGGCCAGACGAATCAAATAATAACTCCTTTCCAAGTGGGCATACCGCATTTGCATTTATACTTGCCGAAATTTTACACCAAGAATATAAAAATAAACCTATCGTCATATTTTCTGGCTACACTTTAGCAACCACTGTTGGGGCTATGAGAATATTAAACAATAAACATTGGTTTAGCGATGTTTGTGTTGGAGCTGGTATTGGCATAATATCAACTAAACTTATTTATGCAACGCATAAAAACAAATGGAAAATGAACAAAAATAATTGGTTTCCAATAATTGGTACAAACCAACTTGGTTTTACCTATAGTTTTTAAACGAAAAAAGCCAAACAAGTATGTTTGGCTTTTTTCGTTTATCGTTATCTATTTTAAAATATAATTACTTGCGTGTACAAGATTATTATCAATATACAATTCGATGGTGTAGGTACCACTTTCTAAGTTTCGCTCCTCCCCTTCGTATGCTAAACAAATATTTTGCTTCTCATTTTGATAATCAATTTTAATATTGGAGGTACATTCTAAAGTTTCGCCATTAACTGAAATATTTCCTTTATTAATTCCGGCCAATGGTTTACCACTTGGAGAAATTACTCTCAAATAAACAAATCTATCCCCTTTGTTTGCTACTTTGTTATCCATAATAGTTAAACAAGCTTCAATTTTGTTAGTTCTTTTAGCTAATGTAGTTTCAACTAACTTTCCATTCCCTTTCTTTTTAAATACCGATACCTTAACGTATTCGACTTTTAAAACACTGGCTGCTTCAACTGTTTTCTCCAGTTTTGATTTTTCTTGACTCAAGCCTGAAACCGCCTCAGTTAATTCAGTATTTTTTGCTTTCAATGCACCATTTTCTATCATAAGTGCATCAATTTTTTCCAAATATTCATCTCTCAATTCTTTTAAAGAAGCCAATTCTTCTTTTAATTTTTTGCTTAACTTATTGGCATCTTTTTCATTTTTTAGTAAGTTTCTTATTTTTAACTCTTGGTTATAAATTTTGCCGTTTGCGTCAGTGAGCAAACTGTCTAAATTACCTGCTATTCCTCTGTATTTATCTAATTCCATGGAAGTAGAAACCAATTCTCTTTCTACCTCTATTCTTACATTAGTTAAACTATCTACTTCATTTCCATGTGAGATAATAGTTGTAGTATGGTTTTTATATTGGTACACATTAAAACCAATAGACCCTAATAACAATAACAGTAATAAAACCAATCCATTACGGTTATTACTCTTCTCTTCTTGTTGCTTATCCATTTTATTAATTATTAATTTAATTGCAAGGTAATACTTGTTTTGAATTATCAATAGTAAAAATTTATAGTACTTACTAATCTATCAAAATTTTGATAACAGCAAGATAGTTTATATTATTGCATTTAGTTTATGTTAAATAACAAAAAAATAGTTGTTGTAATGCCTGCCTATAATGCAGAGCTTACCTTGGAAAAAACCTACAATGAAATTCCATTCGATATTGTAGATGAAGTGATTTTAGTAGATGATACTAGTAAAGATCAAACTAGTGCTTTGGCAAAAAAAATTGGTATACAGCATGTTATTAGACATGAAAAGAACAAAGGATACGGTGGAAATCAAAAAACTTGCTATAACAAGGCCAAAGAAATTGGAGCTGATATCGTCATAATGGTTCACCCCGACTATCAATACACACCTACATTAATCCATAGCATTGCCTCAATTATTGCATATAATGTATATCCAGCTGTTTTTGCTTCACGCATTTTAGGCAAAGGTGCATTAAAGGGAGGAATGCCTCTTTATAAGTATTTCTTCAACCGTTGTTTAACTTTGTTTCAAAATATTTTGATGGGACAAAAACTATCGGAATACCACACTGGCTACAGAGCATTTAGTATGGATGTACTAAACACTGTTGACTATAATGTTTGTAGTGATGATTTTGTGTTTGATAATCAAATGTGTGCACAAGTGTTTTATGCAGGTTTTGAAATTGGGGAAGTTACTTGTCCAACTAAATATTTTGATGAGGCTTCATCAATAAATTTTTCAAGAAGTGTAAAATATGGTTTAGGTGTTTTGGCTACCTCCATTCAATACAGATTTCAAAAATGGGGAATTATCAATATAAAAATATTTAATAAGTAAGCATTTAGTTCAACCATTTGAACAACCACTTATTTTATTAAAATTTCATCTTATTCTTAGTTACTTTTAAAGTAATCTTCCTCTAAAATTGCGAATTCGTAATTATCTATCCATTGACCACGAATAGGTAGTATTTTTCTATGGTGGGCTTCTTTTTTAAATCCTGACTTTTCAAGTACCTTAATGGAGCCTATATTTTCTGTGGCACAGCCAGCAGTGATTCTGTGTAGTTTTAATTCAAAAAAACAAAAATTTAAAACACATTTTACAGCTTCTGTGGCAAAACCTTTATTCCAAAACTCAGGAAAAAGTTTATACCATATTTCAGCATTAAAGTAATTTTTTTTTCCTTTGTTTAAACCCAATAACCCTATAAAATAACCTTCTTCATTTAGCATCAACCAAACATATTTTTCCCTTGGATTTTGTTCTTGTGCAGTTATCCATGTAATTATTAAATCTTGTGTTTCTTTAATATTTTTTGGTATGCCAAGTGTATTATATTTATCTACTTCAGGCAATATATTAAGTTGATGGATTTGCGGAATATCATCTTCTAATATTTCTCGAAATAAAATACGTTTTGATTCTAAATGCATAAATCGATTTTTATATCCAATAATAGTTTATTGATTTCAATTTTTTTCTTTGTTAATGATAAAATTAATTATTGGAATATAATGATAGTTTTTGCCAAATACTTTCTAAAATTTTACCCTCTATTTTTGATATTAAATAGATAAGTTAACTGCTATTGTTATTGAATTTATTTTTTATCGAAACATAAGTTTCATATCGTATCTATGTAATCCTTTTTCATAAAAATCGTTGGTAATTTTAGTAGTTTCAAAACCATATTTCTCAAAAAATCCATACGAATATTGTGTAGTATCAATATACACAGGTCGGTTAGGATACTTTTCTTTAATTTTTAATATGCGATAAGCCAATAGCTCTTTACCAAAACCTTTTTTATGGAAATCTTGATGAATAAGTCCCCAAGCTAAAGTAATTATATCTGAATTATCTTTATCGCCAAAACCACCACAACCAATTACTTCATTTCCAAGAACTACCACGTAATAAAACGTTTTATTGGCCTCAATCTTAATAGGAATCATCTCTAAAAAATTATCATAATCAGCTATTTCGGCTTGCGTGAAATACTTTGGCACATTGCTTTCAAAAGCCTTTAAGCAAGCTTGCTTATCAGTGTTTTCATAAGCCCTTATTACTAATTTCATGTTTTCGAATTTAATAAAACTACATTACTTATTTCTATTTTGTTAAAGCAAAAAAGCTACTTAACCTTTCGGCTAAGTAGCTTTTTTTATTAGTTAAATACTTTTTAACTATTCTTCATCTTTCGATGATAATAATGCTTCGTATTCTTCTTTACTACCAACTACTAATTTTTCGTAATCGCGTAAACCAGTACCTGCAGGAATTAAATGTCCAACAATTACGTTTTCTTTTAATCCTAACATTCTATCTACTTTACCGTTAATAGCAGCTTCGTTTAATACTTTAGTAGTTTCCTGGAACGATGCAGCACTCATGAAACTTTGAGTACCTAAAGATGATTTAGTGATACCCATAATTACTTGAACTGCAGTAGCCGATTCAGCATCTCTTACTTCTACTAAGCGTAAATCTTTGCGTTTTAATTGTGAATTTTCGTCACGTAATTTTCTAACGCTGATAATTTGGCCTGGTTTGTAGTTAGTTGAGTCACCTGCATCTAACACTACTTTTTTATCGTAAATCCAATCATTTACTTTTTTGAATTTGAAACGATCAACATTTTCGCCTTCTAAGAATAAAGTATCGCCTGGATCAACTACCTCTAATTTTTGCATCATTTGGCGAACAATAATTTCGATATGTTTATCCGAAATTTTTACACCTTGTAAACGGTAAACCTCTTGGATACCATTAACAATATAACGCTGAACTGTAAGTGGTCCTTCAATTCTCAAAATATCTTGAGGGCTAATTGAACCATCAGATAATTGTGAACCAGCTTTTACGAAATCATTTTCTTGAACTAAAATGTGTTTCGATAATGGAACCATGTATTTGCGGCTATCACCATCACGTGAAGTAACCATGATTTCTCTGTTACCACGTTTAATACCACCAAAGCTTACTACACCATCAATTTCAGTTACTACTGCAGGATTACTTGGGTTACGAGCTTCAAACAACTCGGTAACACGCGGTAAACCTCCTGTAATATCACGTGTTTTACTTGCAACACGAGGAATCTTAACTAAAATTTCACCTGGTCCAATTGATTTACCATCTTCAACCACAATGTGAGCACCTACTGGAATATTGTATTCTTTTAAAGGATTACCTTTTTTATCGTTTACAATAATTGAAGGTGTTTTAGTTTTATCTTTCGATTCAATAATAACTTTCTCTTTGTGACCTGTTTGCTCATCGCTTTCTTCTTTAAAAGTAATATTTTCAATAATACTTTCAAATTGAAGCACACCCGGGAACTCAGAAAGAATTACCGCATTGTATGGATCCCATGAACAAATGATATCACCTTTAGCAATTTTAGCACCATTTTTAACTTGTAAATGAGCTCCATAAGGAATATTTACAGTAATAATTGGGTTACGAGTTACCTCGTCTAAAATTCTAATCTCACCTTGACGACCGATTACAGTATCAAAAATACCTTCATCAGTTTTCATTTCAACTGTTTTTATCTCTTCAAATTCTAAAATACCACCAAATTTAGCATTCATTTGGCTTTCGTTAGCAATATTTGAAGCAGTACCACCCACGTGGAAAGTACGTAATGTTAACTGAGTTCCTGGTTCACCAATTGATTGAGCAGCAATTACACCAGCTGAATCTCCTCTTTGAGCCATTCTTCCTGTAGAAAGATTTCTACCGTAACATTTTGCACAAATACCTAATTGAGTTTCGCAAGTTAATGCCGAGCGAATTTCAACTATTTCTATTGGGCTATTTGATATTTTAGTAGCAATTTTTTCAATAATTTGCTCACCAGCTGCCACATATAATTCACCAGTTAATGGATCAAATACATCGTGTAAACTAGTTCTTCCTAAAATACGTTCATATAAACTTTCTACTTCTTCTTCGTTATCTTTTAATGCACTAATTGGAATACCACGTAAAGTACCACAATCTTCTTCATTGATAACAATATCTTGGGCAACGTCATGCAACCTACGTGTTAGGTAACCAGCATCAGCAGTTTTTAAAGCTGTATCCGCCAAACCTTTACGCGCACCGTGGGTTGAAATAAAGTATTCAATAACTGATAAACCTTCTTTAAAGTTAGAAAGAATTGGATTTTCAATAATCTCTCCAGTTCCCCCACTTAAATTCTTTTGTGGTTTAGCCATCAAACCCCTCATACCGCCTAACTGACGAATTTGCTCTTTTGATCCACGCGCTCCAGAATCTAACATCATATAGATAGGGTTAAATCCTTGGTTATCGTTTTTCAATTGAGTTAATAAGGTATCAGCCAAACGAGAGTTAATACGAGTCCAGATATCAATAACTTGGTTATAACGCTCATTGTTAGTAATAAAACCTTGCTCGTAATTGCTCCAAATTTCTTCTACCTCTGCTTGTGCTTCTTTAACAAACTTCCCTTTTTCTTCAGGGATCATTACATAACTTAAATTAAATGATAATCCACCTTTAAATGCATGGTGGAAACCAATTTCTTTAATATCATCTAAGAATTTTGCACACTTATCCATACCACATTCAGCAATTACTGAACCAATGATATCTCTTAAGTTTTTCTTAGTTAATAATTCATTGATGTAACCATAATTAGAAGGTACTACAGTATTGAAAATAATTCTACCAACTGTAGTATCAATCAATTTATTAACCAATTGATCATTTTCTAAAACGTTTACTTTACATTTAACAAAAGCGTGTAAATCAACCTTACGCTCGTTGTAAGCAATGATTGCTTCTTCTGGAGAGTAAAATTTCAATCCTTCGCCTTTTACTGGATGTTCAGGAGTATGTTTTCTACCTTTTGTAATGTAGTATAATCCCAACACCATATCCTGCGATGGTACCGCAATTGGCGCACCATTAGCAGGATTTAAAATATTGTGAGGAGCAAGCATCAACAATTGTGCTTCTAAAACTGCTGCATTTCCTAGTGGAACGTGAACAGCCATTTGATCCCCGTCAAAATCCGCATTAAAACCAGTACAAACTAAAGGATGTAATTGGATAGCTTTTCCTTCAATTAATTTTGGTTGGAAAGCTTGAATACCTAATCTATGTAGTGTAGGAGCACGGTTTAATAAAATAGGATGTCCTTTTAAAATATTTTCTAAAATATCCCAAATTACAGGCTCTTTTCTATCTACTAATTTCTTAGCCGATTTTACTGTTTTAACAATACCACGCTCTAATAATTTACGGATAACAAATGGTTTGAAAAGCTCAGCAGCCATGTTTTTAGGAATACCGCATTCGTGTAACTTTAATTGAGGTCCAACCACAATTACCGAACGACCAGAATAATCCACACGTTTACCTAATAAATTTTGACGGAAACGACCTTGTTTACCTTTTAGCATATCGCTTAAAGATTTCAAAGGACGATTACCCTCTGTTTTTACAGCACTTACTCTTCTTGTATTATCAAATAATGAATCTACAGCTTCTTGTAACATACGTTTTTCGTTACGTAAAATTACTTCAGGAGCTTTTATTTCCATTAAACGTTTCAAACGGTTGTTACGAATAATAACACGTCTGTATAAATCATTTAAATCCGAAGTTGCAAAACGGCCGCCTTCTAACGGCACTAACGGACGTAATTCTGGTGGAATAACTGGTAAAATTTTAACTACCATCCACTCAGGACGGTTTTCACCGTTTTCTTGAGCCGAACGGAATCCTTCAATAACTTTTAAGCGTTTTAAAGCTTCAGCTTTACGTTGTTGGCTAGTTTCTGTACTTGCTTTAATACGTAAATCAAAACTCAATGCATCAAGATCAACTCGGCTTAATAAAAACCAAAGTGCATCTCCACCCATTTTAGCTATAAATTTATTCGGATCGTCATCATCTAAATGTTGGTTATCTTTTGGTAACGAATCAAGAATATCTAAATATTCTTCTTCCGTTAACAAATCGTTCATTAAAACACCATCATTTTGCTTAATACCTGGTTGGCAAACTACATAACGCTCGTAGTAAACCACCATGTCTAATTTTTTTGTTGGCATTCCTAATACATAACCAATTTTATTAGGCAATGAGCGGAAATACCAAATATGCGCAACAGGTACCACTAAATTAATGTGACCCATGCGTTCGCGTCTTACTTTCTTTTCTGTTACTTCAACACCACAACGGTCACAAACAATACCCTTGTAACGAATACGTTTATATTTACCACAATGACATTCGTAATCTTTTATTGGTCCAAAAATACGCTCACAAAACAATCCACCCATTTCTGGTTTGAACGATCTGTAATTGATAGTTTCTGGCTTGGTTACTTCACCATGTGATCTTTGTAAAATAGACTCTGGCGAAGCCAAACCTATTCTGATTTTGGTGAAATTGCTTTTTAATTTTTGATCTTTTTTGAAAGACATATATTTCGTTTGAAATTTTTTTATTGAAAATTGTTAGTTTAAATAAAATGATGAAATTAACCCTGCAAAATTGTAGGGTTAATTCCATTAATTTTTTATTCTAACGTTACATCTAAACCTAAGCCTCTTAATTCATGTAACAATACATTGAACGATTCAGGGATACCAGGTTGTGGTAAATTATCACCTTTTACAATTGCTTCGTAAGCCTTAGCTCTACCAATAATATCATCCGACTTAATGGTTAAAATTTCTTGTAAAATATTTGATGCACCATAAGCTTCTAAAGCCCAAACCTCCATCTCTCCAAAACGCTGACCTCCAAATTGTGCTTTACCACCTAAAGGTTGTTGTGTAATTAATGAGTATGGTCCAATAGAACGAGCATGCATCTTATCATCAACCATGTGACCTAATTTAATCATGTAAATTACACCCACGGTAGTTGGCTGATCAAAACGCTCTCCTGACAATCCATCGTATAAGTAAGTTTTACCCCAATCAGGAATTCCTGCTTTGCGTGTAAATTCTAATACATCATCATCGTTAGCACCATCAAAAATTGGAGTAGCAAATTTAACTCCTAATTCAATACCTGCCCAACCTAACACAGTTTCGTAAATCTGTCCTAAGTTCATACGAGAAGGTACACCTAATGGATTTAACACAATATCAACTGGTCTTCCATCTTCTTGGAATGGTAAATCCTCGTCACGAACAATACGTGCAACGATACCTTTATTTCCATGGCGACCAGCCATTTTATCACCTACTTTTAACTTACGTTTTTGAGCAATGTAAACTTTAGCTAATTTTAAAATACCAGTTGGTAATTCATCACCCACACTAATTGCATATTCTTTACGTCTGTAATCAGCTAATTCTTGGTTAACTCTGTTTTTGTAGTTCGATAAGATTTGTTTAATCATATCGTTTTTCTCAGCATCAGTGCTCCAATTGTTAGCGTTAACATTGGTGTAATCAACTTCACTTAAGTTTTTCATAGTGAATTTAGTTCCTTTCGAAATCAATTCTTCGCCATAAACATTCATTACACCTTGGCTAGTTTTACCAGTTAAAATGGTAAATAATTTATCAACTAAAATTGATTTAATTGAAGCAATGTTTTTATCATGCTCTTCAGTTAATTTAGCAATTTTAGTTTTATCATCTGCTTTACCTACTTTATCTTTTTTAAGTCTAGCAAATAATTTTTTCTCAATAACCACACCTGCAGTTGATGGAGAAGCTTTTAAAGATGCATCTTTTACATCACCAGCTTTATCACCAAAAATAGCACGTAATAATTTTTCTTCTGGCGATGGTTCAGTTTCTCCTTTAGGAGTAATTTTACCAATTAAAATATCGCCATCAAATACTTCGCAACCAACTCTGATTAATCCATTTTCATCTAAGTTGCGAGTAGCATCTTCGCTTACATTTGGAATATCATTGGTTAACTCTTCTTCACCGCGCTTTGTATCACGAACTTCTAATTCGTACTCAGTAATATGAATTGAAGTAAAAATATCTTCTTTGGTAACGCGTTCGCTAATTACAATCGCATCCTCAAAGTTATTTCCTTGCCAAGGCATGAAAGCTACTTTTAAGTTTCTTCCAATTGCTAATTCACCCCCTTGTGTTGCATAACCTTCACATAAAACATTACCTTTAGTAACTTTTTGACCTTTTTTAACAATTGGTCTTAAGTTAATACAAGTATTTTGGTTAGTACGTAAAAACTTAGTTAATTTATAAGTTTTAGTATCTGTTCCAAAGCTAACTAATTTATCAGATTCGGTTTGTTCGTAACGAATTCTTATTTCATTACCATCCACATACTCAACTACACCAGTACCTTCAGCCAATAATAAGTTTCTACTATCTCTTGCAATTTTACCTTCTAATCCTGTTCCAACAACTGGAGCTTCAGGACGTAATAAAGGAACTGCTTGACGTTGCATGTTAGATCCCATCAACGCACGATTCGCATCATTATGCTCCAAGAAAGGAATCATACTAGCAGCAATCGATACAATTTGATTAGGAGCAATATCCATAAATTGTAGTTTTTCAGGTTCCACCATCGGGAAATCGCCTTCGTAACGAGCTTTTACTTTAGGATCGTTAAACTCACCTGTAGTTTCGTTATATTTAGCATCCGATTGTGCAATAACCATTCCCTCTTCATCTTCTGCACTTAAATAAGTAACAGGTTTTCCAACCGAAACAGTTCCGTTTTCTACTTTTAAATATGGCGTTTCAATAAAGCCCATGCTGTTAATTTTAGCATGAACACATAATGATGAAATCAATCCAATGTTTGGTCCCTCTGGAGTTTCGATAGTACACAAACGACCATAGTGAGTGTAATGTACGTCACGAACCTCAAAACCAGCTCTTTCGCGAGAAAGACCACCTGGACCTAGGGCCGACATTCTTCTTTTGTGAGTAATCTCTGCCAATGGATTGGTTTGATCCATAAACTGAGATAACTGATTAGTACCAAAGAATGAGTTAATAACAGATGATAATGTTTTAGCATTGATCAAATCTTGAGGTGTAAACACCTCGTTATCACGTATATTCATTCTCTCGCGAATAGTTCTGCTCATACGAGCCAAACCAACACCAAATTGTGAATACAATTGCTCACCTACAGTTCTAACACGTCTGTTACTTAAATGGTCAATATCATCCACATCTGCACGTGAATTAGATAACTCAATTAAGTATTTTATGATTGAAACAATATCGTCTTTCGATAGTACACGATTATCTAAAGATTCGTTTTTGTTTAATTTTCTATTGATACGGTAACGACCAACTTCACCTAAATCATAACGCTTGTCAGAGAAGAATAATTTCTCAATAACACCACGAGCTGTTTCTTCATCAGGTGGATCTGCGTTACGTAATTGACGGTAAATATGTTCGTGAGCCTCTTTAGCACTATTTGAAGTATCTTTTTGTAAAGTATTTAAAATAGTAGCAAACTCATTGTGGTTGTTTTCATTTTTATGAAGAATGATGTTTTTAACATCAGCCTCTAAAATCAAATCAATATGGCTATCTTCAATGGTAGTATCGCGTTCAATAATAACTTCGTTACGCTCAATTGATACAACCTCACCGGTATCCTCGTCTACAAAATCTTCAACCCACGTTCTCAAAACACGAGCTGCTAATTTGCGACCTAATACCTTTTTCAAACCTGCTTTGCTTACCTTAATTTCTTCAGCTAAGTCAAACAAGTTTAATATATCTTTATCAGATTCGAATCCAATAGCACGTAATAACGTAGTTACTGGAAACTTCTTTTTTCTATCAATGTATGCATACATAACGTTATTTACGTCAGTAGCAAACTCAATCCAGCTACCTTTAAAAGGAATAACACGAGCTGAGTATAATTTAGTTCCATTAGTGTGGTATGATTGTCCAAAGAACACACCTGGAGAGCGGTGTAATTGCGAAACAATAACACGCTCCGCACCATTGATACAGAAAGTACCACTTGGAGTCATGTAAGGAATTGTTCCTAAGTACACATCTTGAACTATAGTTTGGAAATCTTCGTGCTCAGGATCATTACAGCTCAATTTTAACTTGGCTTTTAATGGAACACTATAAGTCAATCCTCTTTCAATACACTCTTCAATAGAATAGCGTGGAGGATCAACAAAATAATCTAAAAATTCTAAAGTAAAAATGTTTCTTGTATCGCTGATAGGAAAGTTCTCCTGAAACACTTTGAAAAGTCCTTCATTAGCTCTACTTTCAGATGTAGTATCTAATTGAAAAAATTCTCTAAAAGATTCTAATTGAACATCCAAAAAATCTGGATAATCAATAACCGGTTTTACCTTGGCGAAAGTGATTCTGCCTTCGGGTGTTATAGTTCTGTTAGTCAATGTAATATTTGGTTTTAAATTGAAAATGCTATCAATTTACTGTGTTATTCATTTTAAGGTTGAATAAAACCAAAAAAAATCGTTCATCACGACAATAAAAAAACTAGAAAAGTAGCTTTTTTATAATGCAGAATTGACCCGCGGCAAATTGCCGGGGTCAAGCCTGCTTATTTTGCTATAAGCAATTATTTTACTTCAACTTCAGCACCAGCTTCTTCAAGCTTAGCTTTTAAGCTTTCAGCTTCAGTTTTGTCTACACCTTCTTTAATTGGTTTTGGTGCACCATCAACTAATTCTTTAGCTTCTTTTAAACCTAAACCAGTTAAGTCTTTAACAACTTTAACTACGTTTAATTTAGCTGCACCAGCACTTTTCAATATAACGTTGAAAGATGTTTGTTCAGCAGCTGCTTCAGCAGCAGCAGGAGCAGCAGCAACAGCAACAGCTGCAGCAGCAGGCTCAATGCCGTACTCGTCTTTTAAAATTTTTGCTAATTCGTTAACGTCTTTTACTGTAAGGTTAACTAATTGTTCTGCGAACGCTTTTAAATCTGCCATGATTGTATTTTTTATTTTTGTTTTTTTAAATTAATGAATTTGTTTTATCTGAATTATTCAGGACGCTCAGATAACGTTTTTACTAAGCCTGCAATTTTACCTCCACCTGAAGCTTGTAATGCACTAATAACATTTTGAGCTGGGCTTTGTAACATTCCAATGATTTCTCCAATAAGCTCATTTTTAGTTTTAAGAGCCATTAAAGTATCTAATTGGTTATCGCCAATAAATATATCAGCATCAATAGCAGCACCTTTTAAGTAAGGTATTTCTGTCTTTTTACGGAACGATTTGATAGCCTTTGCAGGTTCTTTCATATCGTGACAGAACATTAATGCTGTATTTCCTACTAAAGTTTCACCTAAATTACCAAAATCTCTTCCACTACGTTCCATAGCTTTTTCAATCAAAGTATTTTTTGCCATTTGCATGGTAATACCTGCTTTGAAAAGCTCGCCACGTAGTAAGCTAGTTTGTTTTGCATTTAAACTGGCTACATTAGTTACATAAACATTCTTGTACTCGTTAAATAAACCAGCCAAGTTATCTATCACTTCATTTTTTTCGTGTTTTGTCATAACTGTTGTTTTATTAAATTTTAAATGCCAGGAATTGATTTTGTATCTACTGAAATACCAGGGCTCATTGTACTACTTAAGCTTACGCCTTTTAAGTAAGTACCTTTAGCTGCTGATGGTTTTAGCTTATTAATAGTTTGAATTAATTCAACTGCATTTTCGAATAATTTTTGTGGTTCCATTGAAGTTTTACCAATAGATGTATGGATTGCTCCTTCTTTATCTACTTTAAAATCAATTTTACCAGCTTTTACTTCTCTTACAGTTTTACCAATTTCCATAGTAACTGTTCCTGATTTAGGATTTGGCATTAAGTTACGAGGTCCTAAAATTTTACCTAATTTACCTAATTTAGCCATTACCGCAGGCATTGTTACAATGATATCAATGTCAACCCATCCTTGCTCAATCTTTTGGATAAATTCATCCAAACCTACATGGTCTGCACCAGCTTCGCGAGCTTCAGCTTCCTTATCAGGAGTAACTAATGCTAAAACACGAACATCTTTACCGGTACCATGTGGCAAACTTACCACACCACGAACCATTTGATTGGCTTTTTTAGGGTCAACTCCCAAGCGTACATCAATATCAACCGATGAATCAAACTTAGTGTAAGAAATATCTTTCACCAATTTAGATGCATCAGACAAAGTGTAGTTTTTGTTTGCCTCAATTTTCTTGAGTACTTCTTTTCTTTTTTTGCTGATCCTTGCCATTGTTTTACAATCTAAAAATTAATTTTGAAATGGACTATCACCCGTAACAGTAATACCCATAGAGCGAGCTGAACCTGCTACCATTTTCATGGCTGATTCTACTTTAAAGCAGTTCATATCTTGCATTTTATCAGCTGCAATATCGCGAACTTGGTCCCAAGTTACTGAACCAACTTTCTTACGGTTAGATTCAGCTGAACCAGATTTGATTTTTGCAGCTTCCAGCAGTTGAGAGGCTACTGGTGGTGTTTTAATAATGAAGTCGAATGACTTGTCACTGTATACTGAAATTACTACTGGTAATATTTTACCAGCTTTATCTTGGGTACGAGCATTAAATTGCTTGCAAAACTCCATGATATTTATACCTTTCGAACCTAAAGCTGGTCCAATTGGTGGTGCAGGGTTAGCGCTACCGCCTTTTACCTGCAATTTTACAAATCCTGTTAATTCTTTAGCCATTTTATTTATTTATATATAATACCTATCCAATCCTTAAATATTTAATCAGTGGAAAGCAGCATTAAATACTATAAAAATTAAATATAATTATTCTTTTATTCTTTTTCTACTTGAACGAAATTTAACTCTAAAGGAGTTCTTCTGCCAAATATTTTTACCATCACTTTTAGCTTTTTCTTCTCTTCACTTACTTCTTCAATCAATCCATCAAATCCACTAAAAGGACCATCAATTACTTTAACTGTTTCACCAACTATAAATGGTTCATCCATTACTTCACCTTGCTCACCAATTGCATCAACATTACCCAAAATACGAGCAACTTCTGACTGACGCAAAGGAACTGGCGTAGATTTACCACCTAAAAAACCTACAATACCATTAACAGAATCAATGGTATGACCAACTTCGCCTACTAATTCTGCTTGAATTAATATATAACCCGGTAAGTAAGCTTTTTCTTTTGCTATTTTTTTACCATTTTTTACAGTATAAACTTTTTCAGTAGGTATTAAAATTTGAGGTACATGAACACTCAAACCTGCTCTTTCGAGCTCAACTTCAATTTGCGCTTTTACCTTTTTTTCTTGTCCGGTAATTGCTCTGGCCACATACCACTTAAATTGTTCTTGTATCATTTTCTCGATTTAATTACTTAAATATTTGGTAAAAAAATCCTAAACCACCATTGCTAATTAAATCCATAATGAATATTATAAATGCAATTAATAAGGCAGCAATCATAACTATGATAGTACTTTCTTGCAACTCACCCCAAGTAGGCCAAGTTACCTTATTCATTAATTCATCGTATGATAATTTTACGTATTCTTTAATTTTATTCATAGTTTGATGAGCTTTACAAGTTAGCTTGTTAAACTCTTATTTTTTTGCAGGAGTGGAGAGATTCGAACTCCCATCAGCGGTTTTGGAGACCGACATTCTACCCTTGAACTACACTCCTAATTTAGACACCAAATGTTGGCTAAGTTGCCTTAACCAACATTTAGTATCTTTATTTATTAAAATTATTTTAAAATTTCAGTTACCTGACCAGCACCTACTGTTCTACCACCTTCACGGATCGCAAAACGTAAGTTTTTCTCCATAGCAATTGGATTGATTAATTTAACAGTAATAGTAACGTTATCACCTGGCATAATCATTTCCATTCCTTCTGGCAATACTACTTCACCTGTTACGTCTGTAGTACGGAAGTAGAATTGAGGACGGTATTTGTTAAAGAATGGAGTGTGACGTCCACCTTCGTCTTTCGACAATACATAGATTTCAGCTTTGAATTCAGTGTGTGGAGTTACTGAACCTGGCTTGCAAATAACCATACCTCTACGGATAGCTTCTTTTTCAACACCACGTAACAATAAACCTACGTTATCACCAGCTTCACCTCTATCTAATATTTTACGGAACATTTCAACACCAGTAACAGTAGAAGTTAATTTTTCAGCACCTAAACCGATAATTTCAACACCTTCACTTGAGTTAATGATACCACGCTCAATACGACCTGTAGCAACTGTACCACGACCTGTAATTGAGAACACATCTTCAACTGGCATTAAGAAAGGTAATTCAGTTAAACGTGGAGGAACTGGGATGTATGAATCAACTGCATCCATTAATTCCATGATCTTAGCAACCCATTTAGCGTCACCGTTTAATCCACCTAAAGCAGAACCTTGGATAACTGGAATTTCTTGACCAGGGAATTCGTATTTATCTAATAAATCACGGATTTCCATTTCTACGATTTCTAATAACTCAGCATCATCAACCATATCCACTTTATTCATGAATACAACGATACGAGGTACACCTACCTGACGAGCTAATAAAATATGTTCGCGAGTTTGAGGCATAGGACCATCTGTAGATGCAACCACTAGGATAGCACCATCCATTTGTGCAGCACCCGTAACCATGTTCTTAACATAATCCGCGTGACCTGGACAATCTACGTGAGCGTAGTGACGGTTAGCTGTTGAATATTCAACGTGAGCGGTATTAATTGTAATACCACGTTCTTTTTCTTCTGGAGCTGAATCGATTGAATCGAAAGAGCGAGCTTCTGATAAACCTGCATCAGATAATACTTTTGTAATTGCTGCAGTTAATGTTGTTTTACCGTGATCTACGTGACCAATAGTTCCAATATTTACATGGGGTTTACTGCGGTCAAATTTTTCTTTAGCCATTTTATTTATTTATTAATTTTTATTGTTTTTAAATACACCAAAAGCCCCCTAGGGAGCTATTATTTTTTTTGAGCTGTTGAAGAGAATTGAACTCTCGACCTCTTCCTTACCAAGGAAGTGCTCTACCCCTGAGCTACAACAGCTTGTTTTGTTATTATGTTGTAGTTCTATATTTGTTTCACCTTAAGGTAAAACTCATTTTAACTCTCTTTTTAACATATAAAATAACTTCAAAAGCTACTTTAAAAAACTTTACATTTCCCAGCAGTTACAACTGCCAATAAATGAAAAAAATTGTTTTACTTATCGATATCATTCGGCAAAACAATTTTCAAATTGAGCGAGAGACGAGGCTCGAACCCGCGACCTACAGCTTGGAAGGCTGTCGCTCTACCAACTGAGCTACTCTCGCTTATAATATTTGTGGGGAGAGAAGGATTCGAACCTTCGTAGATTTCTCAACGGATTTACAGTCCGTCCCATTTGGCCGCTCTGGTATCTCCCCTTATTACTGCATTACTACAATAATAATTGAGCCACTTGCCGGAATCGAACCAGCGACCTACTGATTACAAATCAGTTGCTCTACCAGCTGAGCTAAAGTGGCTTATATCTTTAATAAAATATGGTTTATTTTATTTTGACAATCAAATATCACTAACTTTTTTAAGAACTCCGATTTGTTTTTCGGACTGCAAAAGTAGTGGTATTAATGAGAAATGCAAATTATTTTTTAAATTATTTTTATTTATTCTCAGTAAGTATTGAATTACAAGGTTATTTGTTTTTCAATAATACTATTTCCCTTTTTTTGCGGTTGCAAGATATATTTATTAAACAAAAAAACCAGCATTTTTAGGTGCTGGTCTTAATTATTTTTCTATTTAGTTAATTATCTTATACTTTATCTTGAAGTTTTTCCTTATGTTTTTTTACTTGAGCTTTTATTTTATCTATTACCAAATCAACTGCTGATTCAAAAGTATTGCTGTGTTCTTTTGCAAAAACCTCGTGACCGGCCATATTTAATTTCACCTCCACTACTTTATTTTCGCCATGTGCATCTTTTTCTAATCGTAAATATACCATTGCGTTATCTATTCCCTCGTAAAAGGTTTTTGCTTTTTCTACTTTTTTTGTAATAAAATCAAGTAGTTTAATGTCTGCGTCAAAATGGATTGATTGAATGTTAACTTTCATAATTTAGATTGTTTTTTAATTGTTACAATTTATTTTATCTATTTCCTAGGGTGTTTTTTATACACTTCTTTTAATTGTTGAATACTGTTATGAGTATATACTTGAGTAGCTGCCAGACTTGAGTGACCTAATAGTTCTTTTATTGCGTTTAAATCGGCACCTTGATTTAATAAATGAGTAGCATAGGTGTGGCGTAACACATGCGGACTTCTCTTAGACAAGGTAGTTACTTTACTTAAATATTTTTTTACTGTGGTATAAATTAATTTGGCGTATAAAGGCTCGCCTTTATTGGTTAATAACAAATAATTGCTAACTAAACCATTTGCTATTTTTTGGTTATTATATTGTTTTATTAGCTCAATTACCTCGTTTGTTAAAGGTATAATGCGTTCTTTATTTCGTTTTCCTAATACTTTTATTTGTTTTTTATAAAAATCAATGTTTGGGTTTTCAATATTTTGCAACTCAGACAAGCGAATACCTGTAGCATAAAATAAATTAACCATCAATTTGTCTCTTAAACCTTCAAAAGTGTTTTCAAAATGCTCATCATCTATATTTCCATCAAATAAATTTTCCATGGCATTTTGTTCAACAAACTCAGGTAAGCGTTTTTCAACTTTTGGTGCCTGAACTTTATTAAGTGGATTAATAGTAACTAATTGCTCGCGCAATAAGAAATTGTAAAACGACTTTAAAGTTGAAATTTTACGGGCTACAGAACGATTTTTTAAACCTTCATTTATTTGATGTACCAACCAGCTTTTTATATGAAAATGAGTTACCTGTCCAATATGGTTAATTTGATAAATTTGAGTGACGTAATTTTCAAATTGAGTTAAGTCTACCTTGTAGTTAATAAGTGTATGTTTAGCTTGTTTTTTTTCGAACTCCACATACTGCAAATATTGTACTATCGAACTACTCAAAATCATATTAACGAAATTAGTCTTTATGCTTGCAATGTCAAGTAATTATTAAATTTATTTTATACCAATTATGTAAAACTGTATAATTCTGTTGCCTAAATATATTTTGAGTGTATCGAATAGGTTTAAAATTTACATTTCGGCTTCTATTTCATGTTTCAATTTATCGAGGCGTTGAGTTAATTTCCTGAAAAATTGATTACGCTGCTTCTCTCCTACTCCACTTATTAATATTGACTTTTTGATTAGATTTTTAAGCCATTGCTCTGCTTCGTGCACAAATTTATCGTTTGTAGTGGTCATCATATTAAATGTGTTATAACTCACATACGAAATTTTAGTTTGACCAATAGTAGCAACGATACTGTTATTACCCACCATTACCTCGCTATGATACATGGTAAAATTAGGTTTTCCATTTTCTGATTTACTACTATTAGCACATATTTTTTGTAAAATATTTAACTCATGGTAAATAGAGTTACATACATTAATTGCATCTTCTTTGGTTTTAAAAAATCCACTACCCCAAAAATACTCTACTTGTTTAAGGGTTGAGTTAAAAGTATCTTCTGTCCAAATTTCAATGGAAGTGGTTTGATTGTAATAAAAAGCAACATCTTTTGCCATTTGTACTAAATCGTTTGAAATTAAGTCAGCATCAAAATTTTTATCTACAAAATCAGGATCGGCCAATATTGTTTTAAGCCAATAAAATATTTTGAACTTTATTAAATACTCATCATTGAAATGATGCCAAATAGGAACATCATCTGCAGAGTAAATAATAGTATTCTCTGGGCGTGAGCTAATTTGTTTGAGGTTTTCTAAAATGCTTTGTAACCATTGCCTAAATTTCTCTTTACTGTTTTCTAATAAATTAAAATTAAAGTTGGCTCCATTAGCCAATGTATTTACGTCATCATCAAACCTAACTTTATAGGTTTTACATAAAATAGCTACTTCGTCAATATCAAACAGTTTCTCGCATCTAATGCGCCTGTAGGCACTATCTAAACTTAAGTTTAATGTATCAGCAATGCTTTGAACCAAGTTTTCGTTTGCTGGAATAGCCGTTTTTAATTTGCTTATAAATTGTTCTTGAATTGAATTAGTTCCTTCTTTACTCATTATTTTTTTAGTTAAAACAGCATTTTTTGCCATTATTTTTTTGCAAAATATGCAAATACTTAAATTTTTCATTGCAAAATTCACTAAAAACTGTTCAAAAGCTAACTTAAAACAAAATTTTAGTGTTTTATACTATCCCTTAAAGAATATGGCCTTTCTATCAATTATTTTTAAATTGAAAATAATAAGTGTTTTGTGCCATAAAATTAACACAAAAACTATTATGAAACACTTAATTAACTTAAACAAATTAGCACTTTTATTCTTGTTATTAGGCAATGTAATTATGGCAAATGCTCAAAAAGTAAAACCAACAGTTACTATTTTAAATGTAGATAGCAAAGGACTTGAAACGGATGCTCAGCAATTAGGAAATATACTAAGAACTGAAATTGAAAAACTGGATACTTTTGACGTTACAGACCGCTACGATGTAAATTATTTAATTGAAAAAAATAAACTTAATGTAAATAATTGTTATGGAAAAATGTGTTTGCTTGAAGTAGCAAAAGTTATTCAAACAGATTATATGATTACGGGAAGCGTGGAACTTATCAATCAAAATATTCTAATAACTTTAAGGCTCATAAATGTTCAAAAACAAAATATTGAAAAAACCACCATTGAGGAATTTAACAACTTACCAAATGAGGTTCAATCTATGATCAAAATTACTGCTCACAAAATGTTTGGACTTACTAATAACGAAGATTTGGTGGCTAAACTTACCAAACGCTTTGATTATGAAAATGCTCTAAATAACCCCAATAAAAACAGAATTAACCTTGAAGGTCCTCGATTTGGCTATACTTATTTAGTAGGAAAAGAAAACGAAGTATTAAGAAAAAGTAAGCAAGATGGAGGTTACAATGCTAACCCTGCCATGTTTCAATTTGGTTATCAATTTGAAAAACAATATTTAAACGAAGGTAATTACCAAGCTTTATTTGAGTTTTTACCAATGATTACGGGTGTAGACCAACAATTAATTATTCCAAGTCTAACTTTTTTAAATGGTTTCAGAAATAATAAAAATGGTTGGGAAATAGCATTCGGGCCAACAGTGGGCATATTAAATAAAATGGAAGGTGCTGATTATAATGGCAAATTTTACAGTAAAAAAGATTTGGACGCCATGAAAATTACTGACTATAAACTTGAAAAAAGGTTGGATAGCAGGGGTGATTTAGAATTAACTGGTGCCATAGTAATAGCATTTGGTAAAACAGTGAAAAGTGGCAAACTAAACATTCCAATTAACACTTGGGCAACCATCCCAAACAGTGATGGCTTTAGAGTTGGAATATCTTTTGGTTATAACTCTAAATTATAAAAACCAAAATACTCTGGAATAAATTTAACTTGAGACATTGGCATAAAAATAAATAGATTTTGGTTTTCAATTTATTTTCAATTAAAATTGAGAATTAAGACCATTCAACATTTAAAATAAATATATAAGAATATGAACATTAAACTCGTCATTTTAATAATTTGCTTTCTTTTGGGAACCAAGCTTATTCATGCTGATAACACTTTAAAAAAGAATGATAACCTTTCATTTTCAGATACCATTAATAAGGTAGAGGTTACTTTAAAAGATGGAACCATTTTAAAGGGTAAACTATTAGAAATGAGCTTAGTTGAGGTTAAGTTAAAAACCGATTTAGCGGGCATTATAACCATACTGCAAATAAACGTAGCCAATATTAGAAAAATAAACGAAAATGAAACAAACCAAATAAATAATACTCCTCCGCAAAAACCTCAAGAGGAATATTACGATTCAAGAAATCCAAACAATTTAAATATTGTAAAATTTGGCGGTTCATCAAATTATGACAAAACCAAAAATCGAAACTTTGTCCCGTTAATTAATTCATATAAATATTCATTTAGCAACAATTACAATGGACTGAAAAAAAATGAAATGTATTACCAAAACATTTGGGTTTTATACAATGGTTTGGATTATGGTATTACTAACAACCTTTCAATTGGGGGTGGATTTTTATATTTATTCGTTGGTGGTTTTGGAAATATAAACCTAAGAACCCAATTTGAAATTACAGAAAACATAAAAATTGGTGCTGCCTATAATATGTTTTATACATACGGAAGTGCCATTTCAAATAATAATAGAAGTAATTACTTTGGATTATTAAGCGGAGGAGTTACCATTAGGAATAAGGAAAATAATTTAACTGTTAGCGCAGGCCAAGGTGATTATAGAGCTGCAAATTCCTTAAATAACAATAGTAGCAACTTAAATGGCCTTGGTTTATCGGTAAGCGGTATGGCGAAGCTTAACAATAATTTATACATTATGACAGACAATTTCTTTTTGAAAGATTCAGATAAACGATTTTTTAGTGTTTCTTTCAGAATTCCAGGGAAATCTAATTGTTTCGATTTTGGATTAATGGGAAATACTTATACCAGTAGTTTTGAGCAATATGATTACAATTCTTCAAATTATACTACTGTAAATCGTGAAGAATTTGTTCCATATCCATATTTAGGATATGTATTTAAAATAAAATAAATTATTCAAAATACTTAAGATTTAAATCCACTAAAATGTATAAAAAAGTTTTATTAATAGTTGCAGCTTTATTTTTTATAAAACTAGGCTTTGCTCAAACAAATAACAATACAGATACCTTGATAGAAGCTACCATAACCCTTAATGATGGTAGTATTTTAAGAGGTAAGATAATTGCAATGAATTTAGAAGAAATTAGCTTAAAAACTGAATACGCTGGAATAATTATAATAAATCAAAAAAATATTTCAAATATTAGTAATGTAAAAAACCAAACTAAAACAAATGCAGTAAAACCCGATGGTAATTTGAATGAAAAAAATGTAAATCAGAGCAATTATCAATCGAAATACCAATTTAGAAAAAAACCAATCATTTTAAGCCATAAATATTGGTGGAACAATAATTACCAAGGCTTAAAACAAGGTGAATTTTATTATCAAAATATTGGTATACTTTATAATGGATTAGATTTTGGTGTCATTGATAACTTTTCAATTGGAGGTGGTGCCTTTTTTCTTGGAATAGTTGGTTTTTTTAATTTTCATGTTCGCTCTCAATTTAAAATTACCAATGGAGTTTCTATTGGTGCCTCATATAATCATTTTAAGGCTGGTGCTGCTTGGAGTTCTAGCTCGTCAGAAGATAATAATTCGATAGGTCTATTGTCGGGAGGATTAACAATAGGCGATTCAGAAAAAAACTTAACTATTAGTACGGGTAAATTTACCAATTTAGTTAACAGTAATAGCACATCAGGGCAAAGTGATTTAGCTATTATTATTGGGGGTAATTTAAAATTATCAAATAATTTATATTTAATAACCGACAATTATTTTGCTGATAGACAAACAAATTTGAACTTAAACTGCCTTGGCTTTAGATCAATAAACAATGCAACCGCATTTGATTATGGATTAATGTCACTTAGTAATAACAATGGATATGATAATAGCCCAATACTGATACCGTATTTAGCGTTATCGGTTAAAATCCAATAATTAACTGCAATTACAATAATCAATAATATTATTACTTTAAATGCTTGATAATTTTAACCGAGATATGTTATTGGTTAAAACTATAACAAGTTTGGTGAATTGACTTCTTTTTGAAGAAGAATTATCAAACTTTCAAGTTTACCTATGTTTACCAAATAATTTCTCAATATAAATTCTAATTGTTGTTATTAGAAACATTGAAGTGTTTTAACGTTATTGAAAAGATTGCCTACTAATTATCTTGGCATTTTTTTTATTAGATAAAAATTATTTGTGCAGAATTGAAGAGTCCATTTCAAATTAAATTTATTATACATCGTAAATATTGGGGATTTGGTTTGTTGTTAATCATAACAAACTCTTTTTGTCACAATGGTTATTTATAAAACCATTGAAAAAACTATTCATCAACAAATTGCATAGGATATTATTTTTAAAAAATTTAAAACATCAATAAATAAAATGCATCATTAATCATCAAGTTAATTATTTAATAAAAATCTTTCAAACCCCTTATCAATAAAGCCTTTTTGGCTGAATTTATTAACCAAAATGTGTGTCAAAAACCATTATTTAAGTCAAGTATGCTTGTTTTTTTATTTTATGTGTCAATAATACTATATTTTTCCATTGGAGTATATTTTGACGACTTATAGAAAAAACAAACTATGAATTTAAATAATTTCACAATCAAATCGCAAGAAGCCGTTCAAGAAGCAGTTCAAATTGCTTTAAAAAATGGTCAGCAAGCCATTGAACCTGCGCATATTTTAAAAGCGTTGATTCAAACAGATGAAAATGTTATCTCCTATTTACTTAAAAAATTAAACATTAACCAAAGTAGAATTGAATCTACCTTAGATGCTGTTATAAAAAGTTACCCAAAGGTAGAAGGCCAAAGCCAATATTTATCGAACGATGCAAACCAAACTTTACTAAAAGCACAAAGTTATTTAGCTGAATTTGGCGATGAATTTGTATCGGTTGAACACATTTTTTTAGCTTTGTTGGATGGCAAAAACACTGTTGCAACCTTGCTTAAAGATGTAGGGGTAACAGAAAAAAACTTAAAAGTTGCCATTAACGAATTGCGTGGTGGACAAAAAGTAACCTCACAAACAGCCGAAAATCAATACAACTCGCTTAATAAATATGCTAAAAACTTAAATGAATTAGCACAAAAAGGAAAGCTCGATCCTGTTATTGGTCGCGATGAAGAAATACGCAGGGTTTTACAAATTTTAAGCCGCAGAACCAAAAATAATCCAGTGCTTATAGGCGAACCTGGAGTAGGTAAAACTGCCATTGCCGAAGGCTTAGCACACAGAATTGTAAATGGCGATGTCCCTGAAAATTTAAAAACCAAAAAGATTTACTCATTAGATATGGGTTCATTAATTGCTGGGGCAAAATTTAAAGGCGAGTTTGAAGAGCGCTTAAAAGCAGTAGTTAAAGAAGTAATTAGTGCCGATGGTGAAATTATTTTATTTATAGATGAAATTCACACCTTAGTTGGTGCAGGTGGCGGAGGCGAAGGCGCAATGGATGCTGCCAATATTTTAAAACCTGCCTTGGCTCGTGGCGAATTGCGCAGCATTGGTGCTACCACTTTAGCCGAATACCAACGCTATATTGAAAAAGACAAAGCTTTAGAAAGACGTTTTCAAAAAGTATATGTAGAAGAACCTGATACCGAAGATGCCATTTCTATTTTACGTGGTTTAAAAGAACGTTACGAAGTGCATCATAAAGTGCGCATAAAAGACGATGCGATTATAGCCGCAGTGGAGCTTTCGCAACGTTATATTTCAGATCGTTTTTTGCCAGATAAAGCCATTGATTTAATGGACGAAGCTGCTGCAAAATTGCGTTTAGAAATAGATTCGGTTCCTGAAGAATTAGACCAATTGGATAGAAGAATTATGCAATTGGAAATTGAAAGAGAAGCCATTAAGCGAGAAGGCGATGATGAAAAAGTAAAAAAACTAGCAGAAGAAATAGCCAATTTACAAGAAGATAGAAACGAGCTAAAAGCCAAATGGCAAAGCGAAAAGGTGGTAGTTGAAGGCATTCAATCAACCAAAAAAGAAATTGAAAACTTAAAATACCAAGCTGACCAATTTGAAAGAAATGGCGATTTTGCTAAAGTAGCAGAAATACGTTACGGAAAAATTAAAGAGGCCGAAAAACGTTTAGATGAATTTAAAGCTAAACTAGACGAAGCTCAAAATCATTCGCCAATGGTAAAAGAAGAAGTTACTGCTGACGATATAGCCGATGTAGTAGCCCGTTGGACAGGCATTCCGGTTACTAAGATGCTTCAAAGCGAACGTGAAAAATTATTGCATTTAGAAGAAGAATTACACAAACGCGTGGTTGGACAAGAAGAGGCCATTGCAGCTATTAGCGATGCTATACGCAGAAGCAGAGCCGGATTAAGTGATCCTAAAAAACCAATTGGTTCATTTATTTTCTTGGGAACTACAGGTGTTGGAAAAACAGAATTAGCCAAAGCCTTAGCCGAGTTTTTATTTAACCAAGAAAGTGCTTTGGTTAGAATTGACATGAGCGAATACCAAGAAAAACACACCGTTAGTCGTTTGATTGGAGCGCCTCCGGGATATGTAGGTTACGAAGAAAGTGGACAATTAACCGAAGCCATTCGCAGACGTCCATATTCAGTAGTTTTGTTAGATGAAATAGAAAAAGCGCATCCTGATGTATTTAATATTTTGTTACAAGTTTTAGACGATGGCCGTTTAACCGATAACAAAGGCAGAACAGCTAATTTTAAAAACACCATTGTTATCATGACTTCTAATATTGGCTCGCACGTAATACAAGAAAGTTTTGAGCAAATGGACGATATAGATGCTGACAAAGAAGCAATTGCCGCCAAAGCTAAAAACAATGTAATGGAGCTTTTACGCAGACAAATTCGTCCTGAGTTTTTAAACCGAATAGACGATATTATTATGTTTACTCCGCTTAACCGCGAAAACGTAAGACAGATAGTAAATCTACAATTTGAAGGCTTAAAAGGAACTTTATTACACCAACAAATAGAACTAAACATTACCGATGAAGCCTTAGATTGGTTAGCCCAATTAGGTTACGACCCACAATACGGTGCTAGACCTTTAAAACGAGTTATGCAACGCAGAATTTTAAACGAACTTTCTAAAGAAATTTTAGCTGGTAAGGTTAAAAAAGACTCAAATATATTGATTAGCCTAGATGATCACCAACAGTTTGTATTCGAAAATAAATAAGAAATAAATGCAATAAAAAAGCCCGCAAAAGCGGGCTTTTTTATTGCATTTATTAAAGTATTTGTTTGCCTTATTGTTTTACAAACTTAACAGAAACTGATTCGTTTGTACTATCAACTAAAGTAATCATATAAACTCCAGCAGCTAAATTATTAACATCAATTTCTTCAATTGCAGAATTACCTGTTTTAACTGTTTCACCAATAATATTTGTGATTTTGTATGTTGATGCAGCTAAATTAATATTATTACTTTCAATGTTTAATTTACCAACCGAAGGATTAGGGAAAACAGTAAATACTTTTGGACCATTTTCATCGCTAATTTTGATAACATTAGAATATTTATAAGAACCGTCCAAATCAACCATTTTAAGTCTGTAAAAGTTAACTTTTTGATTAACCAAAATATCAAAATCAGTGAAATTATAAACCAATACTCTATTAGAGTTTCCACTTGCTTTTACCGTTCCAATTTTTACAAATTTGTTATTCAAATCCAATCTTTCAATTTGAAATTCCTTGCTATTTATTTCAGCAGCAGTTCTCCAATTTAATAAAACTGAATTTGGTTTTTTAATACCTCCAAAAGATAATAGACTTATTGGTAATGCATTGTTGCTACCTACACCAAATGCACCAAAAGTTGATAATGCAGTAATACCAGATAATGTTTGGCTAAATGGTCCTGCACCACCAGCAGCAGCTGCACTACTCGGAATCCATCTTCCAGTACTATCAACCATTGAAACGTATGATAATGCACGAGCAAATGAAGGTAATTCATCAGCAGAGTTCCACTGCAAGTTTACAGTTAATTTACTACCACCAGAAACTGCTTCTTTAATTGACCATTTTTTATTTACGGCATTTGTAGTTAATAATGCTCCAGCAGCATCAACACCAGTTTTTACTGAAACCCAATAGTTGTCAGCTATACTGTCATTGGTAATTGAAATAGGATTATAACCTGTAGAAGTTCCAATAGGAAATAAAACAGCTCCAGTTTTGCCACTTGTACCAACATTATTTATTACCAATGAACCAGCACTATCAGTTACAATATATGCAGTACTGCTAGCTCCAGTAATTGTTGCACTGTTGCCTAAAGTTAAATTGTTGTTATTAATTGAAATTCTTCCTGTAGTTAATGTTAAATTATTATTTACATTAACAGAAGTTCCTAACGAAACCCTAGTTCCAGATACTAACGATAAATTATTAGCCGTAACTGCTGATGAACCTGAAATAGTTTGAGTATCAGTTTGAGTAGTGGTTGTACCTGTTAAATTAATTGAGCCTGTATTTGCATTTAAAGTACCATTATTAGCTAAGTTAAATCCAACATTTAAAGCATTTGCACCCAAATTATGAATGGCACCTGAATTTAGAGAGTAATTTCTACAAGTTATTGCGCCTGTAGGTAAGGTTCCTGTAAAAATTACGGCATCTTTTGTTGCACTTGGTAACACTGCTGTATCTGCACCGTTTCTTACAGATTTTGATACCCATGATGACCCATTCCAATAGGTTGGAGTATGACAAGATAATTGGTTTATTGTATTTACAGTATTACTTACAACAGACACTGAATTACCTGCTCCATCTGAATAGTTCCACCCTGCTGATGGCGCTGCATTGTATTTCCATGCAAAATTGGGTGTAGCAGTAGTAGAAAAAGCAACTGTATTTGTTAGTTGCATTGTAAAACATTTTACGCGTTTGCCTGCTGATACTATTGTACCACTACCAACAGCTACACTTGCAATATTTTGACGCCAATATTCTGGTGCTGTAGTTACATAAGTTGTTGTCGGACTTGCGAATTGTAGTGCAACTAAATCACTTGATAGTTTTGAAGTGGTTATTGTTCCCCCATTACGCCATGCTGAATTGGTTAAAAATGCAATTGTCCCTCCCCTTAATTCAAAGGATGTAGTACCAGTATTATACATGTAAATATCTACAGTATAAGTGGTTGGACTAGTAAGTGTACCATTTTCTAATCTCCATTCAAACGAAGGCAATTGCGCCTTGGCAATCAAGGCCGTAAAAACTGTTGCAATAATTAAAAGTAAATTTTTTTTCATATTTAGAGTTGTATTATGGACCAATTCATTAGCAATATTAAATATTAAATATTACAAAAAAAAGCCCAAAAGAAAACTTTTGGGCTTTTTTTATAAAATATACTTAAATGGTTTTAAATAAGTATGGACTATTTGTTTTTTAGTCTTTTAAAACCATAAGCTGCTCCTGCTATTGCCAATAATGCAATGCCACCATCTACTGGTACATCCACTGGCTCATCTCCAAATGGATCGCCTGAAGTTGTAGTACTCCCTGGTTGGGCCTGAGCGCCTATCGCAAACATCGTTAATACCAATGTTGCTGCTATTATTCTTTTTATTTTCATGGTATCTTTCTTTTTTATTGTTAAGTTTTTGATTGGGTTTGTGAATTTTCTTTTTTCTCTTTTTCTCTTTTTTTATTTCACAAACTTGATGGTGTTGCTATAGCCTGTTGCACTATTCGTTACTTTTACCATATAAACGCCATTGCTTAATTTTTCTATATCTAAGCTCTTTGTTTTGCCAACCATATTTGTACTCATCACTTCTTGGCCTGATACGTTGTAAATACTTACTGTTGATTCCTTAAAGTTTACATTGCTTAATGATAAATGCAATACATCTACTGCTGGATTTGGATATACTTCCATCTTTGGCGTTAATCCTGCTAAAGCCTCTTCTATTGATGTACTTGTATTTACAAAGATTACTTCTAATCTTCCATCTGCTGTACTTGCTGCATTACCTTCTTCTACATTAAATTCATACGTGTTTTTTAACCTTAAATCTGTTAATGTATTATTGTAATTGTCTTTTAAGTAAATATTGATATTAGCATCAAAGTCTTCGATTTGATTAAAGTTCATCGTATAAACTCCTGCTTTTGATACCCATGCACCTAATGCTACTACTTTGGTCTTCAAATTTCTTGAATTTAAGTAGTTTACCATCGTGTATTTATCTACTCCATAGTATGAGCTGATATTTACATTAGCATTCATTGCATATTTTAACACATCATCGTTAGCATTGAACTCATCGCTCTTGTTTTCCATAAATCTAATTACGGTCTCATCACGCTCTGTTGAATCTTTTACTAATTGGATTCTCAATGAGTTTTGCTCGCTTGTTTTTAACAACACCGGTGGAGTTGAACTTACTTTCACTGACTCATCTGCTGTTAATACTGGACTTGCTCCATTAGTTTGGATAAAGAATGCTTGACCACTTCCAATATAACGTGTTACGCCATTTATTGTTGTTGTTCCATCAAATGATCCGTAGCTGTTTGTTGTTGGGTTAAATATCCAAAATGTACTTGATACATTTGTTTTGCCCCATCCTGATGCTGCATTCCAATCGATTTGACATGGGAATGGATTTCCTACTAAGTTCCATCCATTTCCTAAGCCTGCACTATACGTTACTGGCATACTTACTGGAGTACTTGGATATGTTCCATTTACCCATATTGTTGTTGCATTTGTAGTTGTTACTACAGTGGTTAACGATATTGTTCTGTCACCTCTTACATATGTTCTGTAACCTAAGCCATTTGTTAAGCTTGTATTACCACTTACTGATTCCCATTTTGAATTGATATTGCTTCCACCTGTTGCTGAACTTTCGTTGTAACGGAATAATGATGGTGAGTTTGATGTTGACACATCGTAATCAGTTGTGTTACCGCCTGTAATTTGGATACCACGACCTGCTGTTGTACCTGCATTATCTCTCCACTGTAAAGTTGTTCCGCCTACTACTGGTGATGATAAAAATCTCCATTTTCTGCCTGTTGCTGGAATATAACGTTCTACTGTGATATTACCGGTTACTGCTGCTCCTGAGGTTAATTGATTGATACGAGCTGTGCCTGTTGCACTTGACAATAACGTTAAGTTTCCGCCTGATGCCAATACCGCTGTGCCTGATTGGCTTACTGATCCTGATACTGATACACCTGCTGATAAGGTTTTTGTTCCACCATTACCTGATGCTCCAAAACCTAAATTTGCTACACTAAATGCATTTCCGCTTACGCTTTGATTGCTTGTTTGTACTGCTGTAGTTCCTTCTAAATTTAATGTGCCTGTACTTGCATTTAAAGTACCATTGTTTATCATACTTGTTCCGTTTACACTTAAAGTATTGGCGCCTAAATTATGGGTTGCACCTGATCGTAACTCGTAGTTTCTACATGTTAAAGCTCCTGCTCCTAAAGTACCTGTATAAATTACTGCATCTTTTGATGAGCTTGGTACTATCGTTGTATCTGCTCCGGTTCTTACTGATTTTGATACCCATGAGCTACCATTCCAATAAGTTGGTGTATGACATGATAATTGGTTTATTGTGTTCGCTGTATTACTTACAACACTCACTGAATTTCCTGAGCCATCTGTGTAATTCCAACCTGCTGATGGTGCTGCATTATATTTCCATGCAAAATTTGGTGATGCTGTTGTTGAAAATGCTACTGTATTGCTTAATTGCATTTTGAATACTAATACGCGTGAACCTGCAGCTACTGTTGTTCCACTTCCTGCGCCTAAACTTGTGATCGTTTGACGCCAGTATTCTGGTGCTGTTGTTACATAAGCTACTACTGCACTACCTTGTTGGCCTGCTACTAATCCACTCGATAATTTTGATGTGGTTATTGTTCCGCCATTACGCCATGCTGAATTGGTTAAAAACGCTATTGTTCCTCCGCGTAATTCGAATGACGATGCCCCCTTATTGTATAAATATACATCTACTGTATAAGTGGTTGAACTTGTCAATGTTCCATTTTCTAATCTCCACTCAAACGTGGGTAACTGTGCATATAGTGACAACCCTAGTGTCAACATAAATGCCATAATTATTGTTATTTTTTTCATTTCTGTGTTTTATTTGTTTTTAT
>JAIXWW010000014.1 GCA_027491085.1 Bacteroidota bacterium | reverse complement strand
TAGCTGTAGTGGTACCTGCCATGTTAATTGCTATTAAAGTTGGACTCGTAGCAGAGGTACTACCCGCAGTGGCAGTCAAACTGATGGTATTATTATACACATTGTATGCTGCTGGTGTAGTATTAATACAGCTAATACCTGTTAGTGATGGACTTGTAGTAGGTGATGATGATGTAAGAGTAATGGTATTATTTGAATCTACATTATCTCCATAATAATGGTATATACCAACACAAGTTGTAAACAAACCACTACCTGAAACTACATTATTGGTTTGGTATTTTTTGGTTAACATACTGTTTTGATCAAAAGTATAAATACCATAAAAAGTACCAGTAGCAGTTCCTGCAGTTTGGTTATTATAAGTTAAGTTATTGTTCCCAATTCGGTAATTAGGACAGTTTGTAGCAGCACCACCTGCATAAACGCCATAGGTAGTTCCACCCGCAGTGGCTACACCTGTTTTGTCTAAAGAAAGCGTATTATTAGTAATGAACATGGTATTATTTCCCCCTGAAGGTAAATAATAACCATAAGTTGTACTCGAACTTCTAGAGTTCCCTCTACCTGTACCTACATAGTTATACTCACATCTATAGGTATTGTGTGCCAAGGCATTTCCATCAAACCCATAAATAATATAACTGGCCGCATAAGTACCTGCACCGGAAGGGTTATCGTTAACAATAAAAACGTTTCCATTTCCAGGAGTTGAGTTTCCTATAATCATAGAACTAGCTGCGGTAGATGTACTAAAACCGTAAATGGTACCACTATGAGTAGCAGTAAATGTAGCCGAAGCATTTGCCGATTTAATAATATTTACAGAATCGCCATAAACAGTTACACTGGCAGTGGTTCCACCTGGAATCCAAATACCGTAATGCGTTCCTGCGTAAGCTATTGAAGCTGTAGCTGTAACTGCTTGGTTAATATTTACTGTATTATAACTTAAAGATGCACCAGCACATGTATAATTTGCTTTGATACCATTATCTGCAGCCGAGTTTGCTGCAATTATAGTATGGTTAATCGTAATTTTATTATTGTCACAAGTGATAGTTCCATTAGCAGTACCTGAACCAAAATCAATCCCTGTAATGGCTACTGAAGCAGTTTGGGTAATGGTAATGATATTATTACTAAAATTAGAGGTATAAACAGGAACTGAAGCAGGGGCTGTACCATTTGCTGAAAAAATACCACCACTCGTTAATGTTAAGGTAGATACGTTAGTAATAGTGTTGTATCTCACGCTATTTCCAACTACGTTTCTAAAATAAACACCTGCAGGCGTAGCACCTGAGTATGAAGTATAACCTAAATCTCCTGCAGTATTTGAACAACCATAGGTAATCGTATTTCCTGTACTCAAAGAAGTACCTCCAATATCGTTACCGGATTCGAAAACTGTAGCTGTTTGAGCAGGACTTACAAAATAAATACCTGTGGCAACTCCTGAAATGGTGTTACCATAAATCATGTTAAATGAATTAGTACCCGCTACTGAAGCTGCTGCTTGTGCTGAGTTAGTTTCGGATGAGGCTGTACTAGAAAAAATACCAATAGCATTTTGATACTTAGTAGCAGAGCTTAAAGTAATGGTATTGTTTTTAATAGTATTGTATTGAGCACCGTTAGTAGTAGATGAAGCAAATAAAGCTACACCAAACTCAGTCATTTTTTGAACACCAATTGCTCCACCTGTAGTGTTAGCAGCATTTTCTGTCATAATAAAATTTTGGATAGTAACATAATCACTACCTACAATTTTAAAAATAGCATCTGTTCTAACACCTGCAGTTGTAGCTGATAAGTTAGCTGCAGTCACCGTAGTAGAGGAACCATCAATAATTACATTGTTAGCTCCTGTGGTAGTTCCTGTAAAGGCTATTCTAAAACCACCAACTGGTGCTGTTTCAGAAGTACCTGAACAAGTTAAAATCACTGGCCCACTAAATGCAGTTGAAGAACTCAAAGCAGTAATAGCAGTAGCTAAAGAAGAGTAGGACGATGATAAGGCAGGCGTAGCGTTGCTAGGATTAGTTACACTAACCGTTAGCTGTGCTTGAACTTGCATCACTCCAAACAGTAATAGAAAGAGCAAAAGCGTGACTTTTGCCGAACCTAAACACCTTTTCAAAAAGGACTCTTGTTTTGTAGATTTGTTCATATTTATTATTTAATTATTGATTTTTAATTTAAACCACACAAAATGGTGGTAATTATACGGGTTCAATATGCAAAGTAAAATACACAAAAAAAAGTAAAATTTTAATTATAAAATAATTAGACACTAGTATTAAAAACTATTAATGTAATTATGAACTAATTATGAAGAAGAAATGTGGCTAAAAATCCATTTTGACAGAAAATATCAAAAAATAAGGAAATGGTAAAAAATTATTATCTGAAAAACGATATGAATTTAAAAGAATTACGTTTACTTTTTAAGCCGTAATAAAAAAGCTATTTTTTTTAACAAATTAGATTACCAGCCACTGGCTACTAATCTTACTTGTTCAACTTCACCATCGTTATTGTATGTCTTTTTAATTTTCACATCACGATTGGAAACTTTATTAAGAAGAGAAAGTACATTCAAACCAATTGACTCTGCCAATGAAATATCTTCGTTTGAATTAGTAGGTTTATTTACCGCAATTACTTCAGATTGAGCAGTAATTTTTAGCTGTTGTTTAACATAATCTCTTAAATCTACTTTTTTATTATTATCAAAAGAATTCGAGGCAATTATTTGTTCACTATTATTATTTCCAATAATGTTTTCGACTATTTTTGGTTGAACTTTAAAATCATTGTTAACTTTAGGCAAATCAGCACTTGCCAAATTACCCATTCCTCCACCATTTTCTGCCACCACTTTTTTAGGCGCATTATTATTGGGCACAACAGATTGATTGGCACCTCCATTTAAAGGATTTTCTTTAATTGGTTTTTTGTTTTGTGGATTTTTATTTGCTGGCAAAACTGCTTTTTTGTTTTGTTTTTGAACACTGGCTACATTAACTCCTCCAAATGCCAACATTTTTCGTTCAGTTTCTTTTTCTAACTGATTTTGTACGTTATTTTTAGATTTAAGTATTTCACTTATTGAATCTTGTTTTGATTTAGCAATGGTAGTATCTACTTTATCGGCCATTTGCTCCCCATTATTATTATTGGTAAAGAAATAAACGCCCATAACAATAGCAATAAAAATTGCAGCAATAGCAGAATAACGAGCAAATAATGGCATAATTGTAAAACCACCTTTTTTAGTTAAAACTTGTTTATTAGCAAAAACAATATCGTTTTCTGGAACTAATTTTGTTTTCTTAAATAATTCGAATTCAGCGGCTAATTCCGGATAAGTTTTAATTTCTGTTTCTAATGATTTGGTTTCTTCAGGAGTTAAATCATTTTCCAAAAGCGCTATTAATCGATTGGAATAATTTCCAACATTTATTTTTTCTTGTTTAAGCAAGCCCGAAAAATCGAAAGCTATTGGTTCGACAGGCAAAGCAGTTTGGTTAGTGCTTAGCAAATCAAACTCTGATTTAATAGCAGGGTTTTGGTCTAAAAATACAAATAGTTCAGCCACAGCATCATCATCTAACTTTCCATCTAAAAAGTCAATAATAATCTCTTCGTAATTATTAATATTTATTTCCATTTTCTTTTTTTTAAAACCGCTTTATACCACATTTTCCAAAGAGCCAATGTATTCTTTTAAATTCAGCCTAGCTCTGTAAATATATACTTTAACTTGGCTTTCGTTTAGCCCAGTAATTTTTCCAATTTCCTCGTACGAATAACCTTCATAATCTCTCAACATAATTACACTTTTTTGAATTTCATTCAATTTACTAAAAGCTAAATTAATTACTTTTTTCAAATCATTGTAATTATTATTGGTAGTTAAGTAGTCATCATAATGTTCCTCATAGGTTACTTTATGTTTGTCTTTTCTTATAGAGTCAATCATGGTATTATATGCAGCGGTAAATAAATAAGATTTAGCTTTTTCAGATATAATATTATCTACTTTAAGCCACATTTTTTCAAACGTGTCTTGCACTATATCCTTAGCTCTTTCCTCATCTTTTATATTTTTATAAATGAATCGGTAAACCGCATCAGCATAATTTTTAACGCATGTATTGTACTCAGTAATAGTCATTCAATAAGCCCATTGGGTTAAAATTACAACTGAAACGATTTGTAAATTAAAAAAGTTACAGCCGTCTAAAATTATTTTTCATTTATTTTTCTTTCTAACTCATTTACCGTTTTATACAATTGTGGTAATTTTTTATAAACAATTGACGCTTTGATTGATTCGGCATATTCAAAAGCAGGTGCACCAAATAATCTTTGATTTTCCTTTTTAATATTACTGTTTACCCCACTTTTAGCACCAAGTACTGTTCCATCGGCTATGGTTAAATGTCCACCTATTCCTACTTGACCCGCCAAAATACAATATTTACCTATTTTGGTACTTCCTGCAATGGCGCTTTGCCCAGCCATTACTGTATGCTCACCTATTTCCACATTATGAGCCACTTGGTTTAAATTATCTAATTTTACACCTTTCCTTAAAATGGTGCTACCCATTGTTGCCCTGTCAATACTGCAATTACTCCCAATTTCTACATCATCCTCAATAATTACATTACCAATTTGCGGAATTTTTTTGTAAGACCTATCGGCCAAAGGTGCAAAACCAAAACCATCGCTACCAATTACAGTACCTGAATGGATAATCACATTATTGCCAATTACACAATCATTATAAATTTTTACGCCTGCATATATGATGCAATTTTCGCCAATAGTTACATTATCACCAATATAAGTTGTAGGATAAATTTGCGTACTGTTTCCTATTTTTACGCCTTTGGCAATATAAGCCAAGGCTCCAACATATAAATTTGTGCCTAATTCGGCCGATTTATTTATAACCGCACCTTCTTCAATTCCTTCTTTTTTATTGGCATAAGCTGCAAATTGTTCTAACAATAAGGTGAACGAAGCATAAGCATTTTCTACTTTTATTAAAGTAGCTTTTATTTCTTGACTTGGGATAAAATCGTTATTTACCAAAACCACACTTGATTTGGTATCGTAAATGTGTGATTCATATTTCATATTAGCTAAAAACGACAAAGCTCCTTCTTTGCCATCTTCAATTTTTGCTACCGTATGAAGCAATATATCAGGGTTTCCAACTACTGTCCCGTTTAACAATTGCGCTAATTGCGCTACACTAATTTGCATTTTCTAAAATTTATGAAGTACGAATATATAAGATTGATTTACAAAATGGCAAAAAACCAATTTGCTTATAGTTAATTTATGAATATTTTTAAACTTGAAAAAAATTAATTGATAAATGCCACTTTACCTACAAACGATTTAGTACCATCTTTACTTGCCGAAAAAATTAAGTAAACTCCAGTTGGAACTCTTGAACCTGCAAAATTTTTACCATCCCAAGTTGCAAAACCTCCATAAGATTGCGTTTCTGCAATCAAATTTCCAACAATATCAGTAATTTTTACGTTTGCATTTGCTTCTGCTAAACCCTTAATAGAAATATTTCCAATAAAATTAGGGCGAACAGGATTTGGGTAAATATCTACTGCACTATAATCTCCCTTAGCTTCAGTAGCATCAGCCATGAAGCTAACCATACCTTTTAAAGTACTAAAAAAAACTTCACCAGTGTTATCATTTACACCAATACTCAAAATATTATTATCTATTAATGAACTGTTTTTGGTAGTAAAATTATGAATTACAGTATATCCATCGCTTGATACTAACCAAGCACCATTATTGGTTCCAATCCATTTTCTATTAGCTTTATCTACAGTTATACAAGTTACATTTTCTCCACCTAAAAAATTAGAATAAACTAAACCTGTTTTTATTACAATTTGGCGAGAATCAAATGATGTTTTATCAGAACCATCAAATACACTTTCAGGACTACTAAAAATACTTAAACCTTCGCTGGTTCCGACCCAAATTTCCCCATTTTTATCTTTTGCCAGACAATTAACTTGATTACTTGCTAATGCACCATTTCCAATATCCTTGTTCAATACTTTATAAGCATCATCATTAGCGTTATTAATATCTAATCCATTATTATATACAAGTAAGCCGCCCTCACGCGAATGAGCAACCCATTTTTGATTCATATCGTCAATGGCAATGGCAGTAACATAATTACTTCCACCAAATACATTCCCAACTGAAAAACATTGCAACGTTCCATCTGACTTTAATGCGCACAATGGTTGACCACTAGAATGATTAGTAAACCATAAATTATTATCGGCATCAAAAGCCAATGCCGGAACACGGCAACTACCTCCAAATGCCTCTTGTAAAATGCTATTGTTTTTATTATAAACCGCTTCTACTCGGCCAGTCAAATCCATTTTAACCAATCCTGAACCATAAGAAGCTGCGTACAATTTTTCATTTACATTGTCGTATACTATTGACAAAATATCTCTTATAGAATCAGGTGTTATAGCATTTCCTTGAATGGTATTAGTCCAAATATTATTATCAAAAATATACAAACCATTGTGACTAAAACTTTCGTTAAAATAAGGTGCATAGCCACTTGCAGCATATATTTTTCCATTAATAAATTTAAAATCAGTTGCAATTTTATTATATGGCCCGTTAGGATAAATAAAATCAGAACCATTAAACTCTCCACCTGGAAAAAGGTGGATGCCAGCAAAATTATCTACGCAAGCAAACCGGTTATTTGGTAGTTGAACTGCGGAGTTTTTAAGAGCTTTACCGGTTTTGGTTATTACATTATTTGCAGCAATTTCACTTACGTTTAAATAGGTAGTGACAATTAATTTATTATTACTAATCACCAAATCAAGTACATTGTTCAAATCAGAATCATTACTTGCAGTCCAAGTATTATTGCTAAAGGTATTTAAAATACTGTCAATTTCGGCATACAACATTCCGTTATAAGCTTCTATTTTATTACTTTTAGTAGATGGCTTAACTAAACTCCAAAAGTTAAAATCGCTTAAGTTACCACTGTTTAATTTAGCCCTATAAACACCATTATAGGTAGATGCATAAATAAAATTATCTAAAATGGCTACATCTAAAATTTCAATATTACTTCCATTCACACCAATATTTTGGTACGAATCAGTGATTTGTTTTTTATTAATATCAATTACCACAATGCCAAAACTACAAGCCAAATAGGCTTTTCCGTTAAAAAAGGTTACATCGTTAATTGATTTTTTGCCAATAACATTGCGCTGAAAAATTTGCGGCATGTTGGTAATAGATTCATTTTGGAGTAAATCAATATTTCCGTTTTCATAAACAATAAAAAGTAAATTATTATTTGGATTGCTGCGCAATAACTTAACTTCCACATCTGAAAGTCCATTCACTTTTGAAATACGTTCTAATTCTTTATCGGATTCATTGTATGAAAAAACTGAACTTGATGATCCAACATAAACTGTACTGCCAATAGCAGCTATGGTTTTATTTTGCCAATAAGGCAAATGAACGCGCCAAGTTCCTAGTCCACCAGCAGGTTGAGCTATAATAAAAATGGGTAAAAACAGATATAGCGTGGTGCAAATTTTTTTAATCATTATAAGGCAAATTAATAAAAACTATTTCTCAAACGTTTCTTTTGAATAATTATTTTACAATTATATGAAATCAAATGGTAAGCCTCAATTATTTGTTTATTTTGCGCAAGTTTTATGTGGAGCAAATTAGCTGATTTTATTTTAAGATATAGATGGCAAAGCCTTTTAGCCATTGCAATTACTACCGTATTTTTTGGATACTATGCTGGTAAAGTTCAACTCACTTACGATTTTGCTAAGATAATTCCAGCCGATGACCCCGATTATATTGACTACATCAAGTTTAAAAATACTTTTGGCGAAGATGGAAACGTTTTGGTGATTGGTGTTCAATCAGATAAAATTTTTGAGTACAATTTTTTTAATGATTGGAGTAATCTAACCAAACAAATAGAAGGAATTGATGGCATTGAAAAAGTAGTATCGTTAAGCAATATTCAAACCATTTTACGTAATGATAGCTCACAAACGCTTAGTTTACAGCCATTACTTAAAAGCAAAATAGAAAACCAAAGCCAACTTGATAGTTTTAAAAACCAAGTTGCAGATTTGAAATTTTATAACGGATTTTTATACAACCCCGAAAGCAATGTTACACTTTTAGCCATTACCTTAAAAAAGGAAAAGTTAGATAGTAAAGAACGTATTCCGTTGGTTAATAGCATAGAACAAGCTGCTGACGCATTTGGTAAAAAATATGGTTGCGAAATGCATTACTCTGGTTTGCCTTATGTGCGCACTGTTATGAGTAGCAAGGTAGCCGATGAAATAAAGATTTTTATTTACCTATCTATTTTGGTAACTGCCATTTTTATTTTTGTTTTCTTTAGGTTTATTAGTGCTGTCATTTTATCGCTAGTTGTAGTAATAGTTGGGGTAATTTGTACAGTTGGTACCATCGCTTTATTTGGTTATAAAATTAGTTTACTTACAGGTATTATTCCGCCTTTAATGGTAATAGTTGGGGTGCAAAATTGTATTTATTTGCTCAATGTGTACCATCAAGAGTTTTTAAAACATAACGATAAAATAAAGGCCATTAAAGAGTTAATTGCCAAAAATGGTTTAGCGTTATTTTTAACCAATATTACTACTGCCATTGGTTTCTGCGTTTTTAGTTTTTCAGGAAGCGCAGTTTTAGACCAATTTTCGGTTGTTTCTGGTATCAATATCATGCTAATTTATGTAATCAGTTTGGTATTTATTCCAATTGTTTACAGTTATTTACCTCCTCCTAAAATTAAACATACCAAACATTTAGAAGCAAAGCGTTTAAATAAAGTATTAGAGTTTTGTAATTACTTGGTTTATAACAAACGTAAAGCCATTTATATCTCAACTATTTTATTGGTATTGGGCAGTGTTGGTGGTGCTTTAATGGTGGATGGAACTGGTTTTGTGGTAGATGATATGCCTGAAGAAAATAAGGTGTACAAAGACTTGAAGTTTTTTGAAAAGAACTTGAAAGGTATTTTGCCATATGAAATAGCCATTGATACCAAACGCCCAAATGGCATTAAAGATTATGCTACGCTTCAAAAAATTAACAGATTAGAAAAGGAATTGGCTAAAATTCCTGAGTTTAGCAAAGCTACTTCGGTAGTTGATTTTTTAAAATTTGCTAACCAAGGAATGAATAATGGCGATGTGCGTTATTACCAATTACCAGATGTGTTGGCTATGAGTGAAATAGTAAATTATTTACCAAAACAACAAGCAGGTAAACCTAATTTGTTAAAATCGATGGTGGATAGCACTTTCCAAACGGCTAGGGTTAGTATACAAATGGCTGATGTAGGTTCAACCGATATTAAACGCATACACCAAATGGTTCAACAAAAGGTAGATTCTATTTTTGATAAAGATAAATACTCGGTAAAACTTACTGGAACCAGTGCTATATTTTTAAAAGGAAACGATTATTTAATCAATAACTTGCTGAGCTCAGTATTTTGGGCTTTGGTGCTTAATTCGTTTATGATGATATTTTTATTTGCCTCATGGCGCATGATGCTTATTTCGTTATTGCCAAACATCATTCCTTTAATTGTTACTTTAGGAATTATGGGCTTTTTCCATATCAGGTTAAAACCATCCACCATTATTATTTTTAGTATTGCTTATGGAATTGTGGTTGATTTTACCATTCATTATTTGGCTAAATACAGGCATAGCCTTAAAAAACATAATTGGGATATGAGCATTGCCATTCCCGAAAGTTTAACCGAAGCTGGACCAAGTATTATCTATACTGCAGTAGCGCTTTTTGGTGGCTTCATCATATTTGCAGCAAGCTCGTTTGGAGGAACTATTGCCTTGGGTGTATTAACATCATTATCATTAATTTTTGGGATGTTAATGAATTTGTTACTATTACCTTCATTATTGCTTTCGTTAGAAAAATCAATCAATAACAAAAAAGAGTTTGATACCACTTTTGTGGAAGTAGAACCAGAGGATTAGTTGAAAGTTAATTGTTGTTAGTTGATAGGTTTTTAGGCTTTGTTTAAATTTTTTGTAAATGAAAAAATACTATCTATTAATTGCATTATTCTTTTTAGGATTAATAATTTCAGGTATTCGTCCACACGATTATTTCACTTGGATTCTTGAGGTTTTCCCAGCAATAATTGGCTTTATTGTGCTTGTTTTTACATACAGTAAATTTAAATTCACCTACTTTACCTACTTCTTTATTTTAGTTCATTGTTATATTCTTTTTATTGGTGGACATTATACTTATGCTGAAGTTCCTTTATTTAATTGGATAAAAATGGTTTTTGACCAAAGCAGGAATAATTATGATAAAGTTGGACATTTTGCCCAAGGTTTTGTTCCTGCACTTATTATTAGAGAAGTGTTTGTAAGGAAAAATATCATTTCAGTAAAAAGTTGGCAACCATTTATTATAGTATGTATTTGTGTTTCAATAAGTGTTTTTTATGAATTTTTAGAATGGTTTGTAGCCCTGTTTTCAGGAGAATCTGGAGATGCATTTTTAGGAACTCAAGGTTATATTTGGGATACTCAATCAGATATGCTTTATGCTACCATTGGTGCAATATGCGCTGTATTCATATTGGCCAAAGTGCAAGACAAGCAAATTTTTCGATAGGTTAATGTTTCGTCTACTTTATTTAAACTACCTGTTTTTTTGTAGTAGTTTAAATCCTCTTTCATTTTTTTCAACATTTTTTTGGATTTAATTTTAGCCTCTTCGCCTTTGCGTATTCTCTCTCTTTTCTGTAATCGTAGTTCTTTTTTAGTTAGAGGTGGTTTTTGTTTTACTAAAAAACTATCTGCGTTTAATTGGTTAATAGTACCATTTCTAATTTTTTTCATAAACGATTCTGAGTTGCTGCTATCACCAAAATGAGTACCAATATAATTCTCAAATTTTTCACCACTATTATTTACAAAAAATTGTTTGTGTGTAATATCTATTTTTTTTGTTTTAGTTTCTTTTTCTAAGTACTTATATAAATCGTCTAATGTTTCAAATTTCCTAACTACTCCTTTGTCTGGTATATAGAGGATTGATTCCGTTAAAAGGTTATAACGTCCAATATAACCATGAACATAATTAAAATAATAGGAGTTGGTATTTAAAGGTAAATCAGGCGCAAATGATTTGGTTAATAAAAATATGCAAGTTTGATTTACAATCAAATCACTTTGAGTATCAACATGTGGTGAATAGCTCACAGATACTTGAATAGTATCATTAGAAATTGGATATCCATGACATACGCTAATAACAGAGACTTTATTTGCTTTTTCACCTTTAAATAATTTGTGAATTGTTATTTCGTATTTAATAAACCAAACCCCTTTATCATCAGAAGCATGATTATAAAAACTGTAACTCCTAACAGCATTTGTGGTGTCTCTAAAGTAGGAAATAGAGGTAACAGTTCCTTCTAAAATAAGGTCAGATGTTTTAATTACTTGCTCACTAAAACTAGGCTCATTTTGAACGTTTGTTTGCGCTTTTACGCAGTTAAAACACAGCAATATTAGTATACCAATTGAAGCCAATTTTTTCATGTTTTTGTAATTATTACTTGTAATCGAATTTAATATTATAATTGAATTTATTGAATGTTAAAAACAAGTATGATACTTTATTGGAAAAGTACTTTAAAGTTTTATAACAAAACTGTGTTTGTATATCTTCAAACAAATGCAGCTAATTGGACCTAAAAATCAAACCGACTTTTATAAAGAACTAAATTATTCCACAAAACTTAATAAATAACAACTTACTAATCATTAATTTTAGAAAAGTGTTATTTAATACCTACCTTTCAGCCCTTATTTTAAATAAAATGGCAATAGAAGCAAATAAGGTTGTTACTTTAAATTACAAGTTATCTAACCACAAAACAGGAGAAAAAATTGAAGAAACTTCTCCAGAACATCCAATGGTATTTTTATTTGGCACAGGTGCTGTAATTCCTGAGTTTGAAATAAACTTACATGGTAAAAACATTGGCGAAACTTTTGAATTCTCCATTGAATCGGCAAATGCTTATGGCAATCCTAATCCAAACGAAATTGTTCAAATTCCGGTGGATGCATTTTTAGATGAAGATGGAAACATGGAAACTGAGTATGTGTATGTTGGTGCAGTAGTTCCTATGAACGATGAAGAAGGAAACCAACTTACAGGTACTGTATTGGCTATTACCAATACTTATGTAGAAATGGATTTTAACCATCCTTTAGCAGGAACTGACTTAAAATTTGAAGGTGAAATAGTTGGCATTAGAGAAGCTACTACCGAAGAATTAGCGCATGGTCATGCACATGGTGCTGATGGACACGCTCATCACTAATATTTTAAACAAAACAAAAAAAGCTGCTTAATTAAAAAGCAGCTTTTTTTGTTTTATTAATTCTCAAATCAATTATTGTACATTGATATCAAAACTCATTCGGGCTTGTACACCGCGGTAATGCATGAGTTTTTCAATACTGTTAATTAACTTAAACTGCTCAGGTGTTAAACTCTTTTTAGCAAAATACATATTTGCTTGTTCCGAAACATCTGAAAATAAATTTTGTAGTGGGTTTTTTAATTCTGGGAAACTTACTGTTCTGTAATCCGTTAGTTTTGCTTTGTTTTTAGCTATTTCCAATGCTTTATCTAACCCTCCAAATTCATCTACCAATCCTATCTTTTTAGCATCTAATCCTACCCAAACTCTTCCTTGTGCAATGCTATCCACTTGTTCTTTTGTTAGCTTTCTTCCTTCAGCTACTTTGGTAATAAAATCCTCATATATTCTATCAACACCTTTTTGAATAATAGCTCTTTCGGCAGTTGTTAAAGGCCTATCAATAGAACCTAAATCAGCATATTCGCCAAACTTTACAGTTTCTACATTTACCCCAATTTTATTATTTAAAAGTTCTTTTGCATTTATCATTAACCCAAATACACCAATAGAACCAGTTATGGTATTTGGTTCAGCTACTATTACATCGGCAGGAGCAGCTATATAATATCCACCACTAGCAGCTACACTTGCCATACTTACCACAATTGGCTTTACTTTTTTAGCTAAAATTACTTCGCGCCAAATTACATCGCTAGCCATGGCACTTCCTCCTGGCGAATTGATGCGTAAAACAATGGCTTTATAATTATTATCTAATCTTACTTTTTTAATGGCTTTAGCAATAGTTTCGCTACCCATTGCATCGTCTGTACTTTCGCCACTAATTATCTCTCCATCACAGTATATGATGGCTATTTTATCTTCGCTAGTTGAGATATTTATTTTAGGCGTTTTACTATATTTTCCAAAAGTAATTACATTAACTTTTTCTTCATTTGGAGTATTCGCCAGTTTTTTAAGTTCAGTTTCTATTTCATCATCATATTTTAAACCATCAGCTATTCCAAGATTTACTGCATCTTGAGGGTGTTGAATCAATAATTGGTTAATAATATTTTCTATTTCAGTACTTGATTTTTTTCGTGCTGAGGCTATTCCATTTACAATGGTATAATAAAGGCTACCCAAATAAGAGCTAATTTGTTCTCTGTTTGCATCACTCATTTTATCAGCAATTAAAGGCTCACCTGCCGATTTAAACTTACCATGACGAATTAACTCAGGATTTACGCCTACTTTTTCGAACATGGTTTTTAAATAAACTACACTGCTTGATAAACCATTTAATATTAACTCACCTGCAGGATTCAAATACACTTTATTGGCCACAGAACTCAAATAGTATGATTTTTGGTCGGCTAATTCGCCATACGCTAAAATGAATTTTTTGGTTTTTTTAAATTCAATTAGTTCATTTCTTATTTCTTCTAAAGTTGCAAAGCTGTTCATGTTAATGCCCATTACCAAATAAATTCCTTTAATATTATCATCGGCAGCGGCCTTTTTAATATTAGCTAAAATATCATCTAAACCAGCATCTTCTTTACTTTCAAAAGTTTGAAAATTAAAGTTTTTTAAAATATTCTCAGTTGTTCTTTCTGGAATTAAATAGTTAAGATCCAATTTTAAAATGGAATTATTGGGTACTTTAACTTCTTCCTTATTGCCACTTGATGCCAAGCCAGCTATAGTTGCTATTAGGATAAAAAACAACACCACGCCACTTATTATAAATCCTAACATACTGGCAAACATAAATTTGAAAAACTGCTTCATAAATTTTTATTGATTAATTGCGCAGCTAATATAGCTTAATAATAAAATAACAGCCCAAATTATTGTTGGAACGAGGCAGCAAAAAGATAAAAGGTATAAATGAATGATGACTAACTATTATTTCTTTAACCAACCCGTAATACTCATGCGTGGTTTTTGAGTAACTAATACTTCATGAGGCATTTCATTGCTTTTAAATAATACAGTTGTTCCGTGTTTGGGCTCAATGATTTGTGCGTTATTGTTTTGATTGTTGTAAACCAAAAGTTCACCACCATCATGTGGTTGCCAATCTATATTTAAATAGCTTATTAAAGAATAAGCTCTGCTTGTATCGTTTTTAAACTGATCGATGTGTTTGATGTAAAAACTTCCTTTTACATAAAGTGTGTAATGAAATTCGTAATCTGTAATACCTGCATAGCAACTCATATTAAGGTATTTAATAAAATTTTCTATTTGTATAAAAAACTCATCTTCAGCTTGGTTATTATTATTTTTATCTAACCAATAAATGGCATCCCCTCTTATAGCTGAATTTTGATTTGGATTTTGAGAGTTACCCGTGCCAGCGGCTAATAACAAACTATTTTTATTAAGTGAAATAAGGCTGTCTTTTAATTTATTAGCCAAGTTATTGGTTAAAAAATTTGATACAATACCAATCCTGTTTTCAATATAACTACCAATTAAGGCTTCAAACACATCATCCATTACGCCACCATACCCTATTTTATTGGTATTTTCACAAGGTAACTTATTAAATGGCAATATTTTCATTTTCACAAAATCATGCATTTTAAAACCGTAATAAATTTTAAGTGTGATATTTAATTTAAAATATATTTGATTAATATTACAGCCTAATATGTATGCAATAGTTGATATTGAAACTACAGGCGGGCACGCTTCAACCAATGGTATAACCGAAATCTGTATTTTTATTTTTGATGGTGAAAAAGTAATTAACGAATACCAAACTTTAATAAATCCGGGAATGGAAATACCCCGTTTTATTGAATCGCTAACAGGTATTAGCAACGAAATGGTAGCTACTGCTCCTTATTTTAACGAAGTGGCTCATCAAATTTACAGCCTGCTAAAAGACAATATTTTTGTAGCACATAATGTTAATTTTGACTACTCATTTATCAAACATTCGCTAGCTTTATGTGGCTTTCAACTTAATACCAGCAAACTTTGTACTGTTAGGTTAAGCCGAAAAATTATACCAGGTTACGCTAGCTACAGTTTAGGTAATTTATGTGGGTATTTAAATATCCCAATGTTCGATAGACATAGGGCTAAAGGTGATGCTGCGGCTACAGTAAAACTATTTAAAATTTTACTTGAGCAAGACAGCAATGGAGATATTGAAAAAATGCTTAAAAAAGGTTCAAAGGAGCAGTCATTGCCTCCTAATTTACCTAAACAACAATTTGAAAAACTACCTTCAAAACCTGGCATATATTATTTTCATAATCAAGAAGGAAAAATAGTTTATATAGGCAAGGCTATTAATATTAAAAGTAGGGTAAGCAGCCACTTTTCAAACAATTCAACCAATAAACAGAAGCAAGATTTTTTAAGAGAAATTCACAGCCTTTCATTTGAGGAAACCTCTACAGAACTTTTGGCTCTTATACTCGAATCGCACGAAATTAAAGCACATTGGCCAGCCTTTAATAAAGCACAAAAAAAATATGATGCCAAATATGGTTTATACGACTACATAGATAGAAGCGGTATAATTAGATTGGGAATTGAAATTATTGGAAAACATAGACATACCAAACCGTTAATTGAATACAGTTCAAAAACAGAAGCTATTGAACACATTCAACAAATGGTGGAGGTATTTGAATTATGTCCTCAATTTTGCGGTGTGCAGCAAGTTTGTATTAACTCAAACTGCGATTGCAAACAACCCATCTCACTATATGAATACAATGCAAAAGTAAATGATTTAATAGTTCAATTAAGCAATAAAGAAAGTTACTTAATAATTGATAAAGGACGAACTAAAAATGAGTTTTCAGCTATTTATGTGAGTAAGGGTAAATTTATTGGCATGGGCTATATACCTATTGAAGTTCCAAGAGACAACCTTGATGAAATCATCCATTTTATAAAAAAATATAAGGAGAGTTTTTTTATCTTGAAACAAATAGAATTGTTTGCTTTGGCTAATCCTGAAAAAGTGGTTGAAGTAACGGATTAATTTAAAAATTATCGTACCAAAATCACGTTACCATCAACTGCTTTTTTTCTGCCACTGGCAGTGATAACCGTTATCTTGTATGTGTAATTTCCTAATGCACTCAATTGTCCATTATAGGTACCATCCCAGCCTTTGTTTGTCCCTTCATAAATAAGTCCACCAAAAGCATCAAAAATTTGCATAAAGTAATCAGAATAATGTGAACCAGTAGGCTCAAAAATATCGTTTAAATTATCATTGTTTGGTGAAAAAGCAGAAGGAATGTAGAGGTCAAGTTTATTCACCACATTATTGGTAATTGAAAACGTATCGCTACAATTAAAACTATTGTATGCTGTTAATTTAATAGTGTTCAATCCTATCAAATTGAGAATAAAACTAATTGTTGGCTGATTTTGATTCATTGGCATATTATTGATATCCCAAACCCATTTATTTATAGTTAAATCGGTGGCCGTAAATTGAATTTCATCGCCAATTATCCAATCATTTATTTGGTTCGCTGTAAAAGCAGCATTTGGCTTACTAATAACAGTAACTGTTTTAAAAACGGTATCACTTCTACAGCCATTATTTTCACCAATTACATAATAGGTTTTAGTGTTTTGTATTTTTTCAACAATGGCGTTTCCTGTACTTCCATTGCTCCAAACATAATTAATACTCCCGGAAGCTTGAACTGCAATTAATGAGTCGGCACAAACTAAATCTGGACCAATAATAACAACTTGAGGTTTACTTTGAATTAGAATACTGTCTGTTACCATTTCACCTACGCAACTTGCACCGTTTGTTTCAGTAACTGAAAGGGTAAAAACACCAGCTAAACTACCCCAATTAACAAGGATATTACTTGTGCCCTGCCCTCCAATTATTGAACCTCCTGTAACTTGCCAATTATATGAAGAACCTATGGTTTCATTTACCTTGTAACGAACATTATTTTCATTTACACAAACAGTATCAAAATACTGCGCATAGCCTTTATAATTAAAGGCTAACACAAATAATAATGATATGTAAATGTACTTTTTCAAATATTTTTTTAATTAATAAACTGATATAATTTGACTAGTAATTGGGGGTTGATTAATGGTAATTGTTTTATAAATAGTTTTGGCACAACCTAAATTACTTGTGGCTGTTAAGCTTACGGTATAATTATTTGCACTACTGTAAATTTTGGTAAATGAGGATGCTGAATTAGTGCTGATGCTGCCGTCTCCAAATGCCCAATTATAGTTTAATATACTGCCACTAGAAATGGTGGTATTATTAGTAAATAAAGTAGAGCCACCTAAACAAAAATTGCTTGTAGAAAAATCAACATTTGGAATAGTACCACTGATTACGTTATAACTATAATTATTATTAAAATTATTATTTATGCTTAATGAACTTAAATCGCAATAAGTTTGATTGACCACACCATTAGGCGCTAATTTATTGATATTATATTTTGAAGTAAATACATAGAAATATACTGTACCAATAACACTAGGTGTTGGAATTTTAGCGTAGCCATTTAACCCCGCAAACTGAGCCTGAACAAGACTAGAAGATGCAAAATTTGCATTTGATGAATAACGTAAATATACATTTTCAGTGCTATTTAAAAGCTGATTAGCCGTTAATAAAATACTAACTGAATCACCATTGGTACATACAGTATTTGGAGATTGTGAACTAACAGAAATGGCAGTTGGATTAAAATTAGTTTCCCAAACGGCCATGTAATTATTCCCTGTTGAGTCACCAATATTAAAAGTATAATACCTATTTGCTACAACAGCAGGTAGTTTACCTCCAGAGCCTCCTGATGCGTTATTTAACATGGCTCCAACCGTTGGGGTTGAGTTTGGAGAAATAATAGAATCGAAGGAGAAGATAGTTTGATTGGCGGTATATGGTCGCCATACAATATTGTAATTAGTTGAAGCAGCAGTACCTGTTGGAAACTCCCATTTTGACTGACCAGTTGCGGCACTATTAAGCGCTTGTGTTCTGTACTGTCTAATTTTTCCGAAGATATTTAAATTAAAAGTTGAGTAGTTGGGATAATTGGCTATATCGGTTCCAAGCACAGTAGGTTGTGCCTTAATTTTATTAATAAAGCAAATACCAAAAACGATAAAAATTACATATAGTAGTTGTTTCACCAACGATTTCAAAATTTGGTGCTAACATACTTATTATTTTTTACAATTACGAAAGCATATCAAAGTGATTTTACCTTAAAAATTTAATTTTTAGAACTAACTTAAAGTAAAAAACTCCGTTTTTTCGGTAGTATGAGAGCGTAAAATACCAGCACTTACTAAATTAATCAGCATTTTTTGTGCTCGCCAACGGCCAATGTTGAGTAATTTTGATACTTCTTTTAAAGTAATTTTATTGTTGGTGTTTAAATATTGCAATAAACCTTGCTCGTGCTTACTGTATGCAATAAAAGTATTGGTATTATTGGTTTGTCGTTTTAATACATCTAATACAATTTTACTAGCCAATAAAGTTTTATCGGCTACACGAATATGTGCCCACCATTTACCATCTTCATCTTTGGCATAATAAGGTTTGTTATTTCCTTCGGGAATAATGCATTCAATAACCGTTTTACCGCCTATCTCCCACTCTACTAAAGTTATTTTTATTTCGGGTTTGCAGTAAAAACTTGCGGCTAAATCAAGCATGTATTTTTCGTCTTCGCTTTTTACGCCCGAAATGGTTTTATTATCGTTAACTCCAACTAGTAAAGTTCCGCCTTTGTGGTTAGCAAAAGCAGCCATAGTTTTAGCAATTTTATTGGCAGAGGAAATGGTTTTTTTAAAATCCAATTGTTCTCCCTCGCCCCTACTTATTAGCTGCATTACATGTGGAAACGATATGTTTTTATGGAAACTCAAGACAAAAATTTTACTTAATTAATACCTTTACTTAGGTATAATTTAAAACATTACGCAAACAAATAAGTTTTTATGAAAAATACGCTATTTAAATTTTAAATATTTGATTCATTTATCAATAAAATTTTTAAGGCATATATTTTAAATATAATTAGTTAATACCAACACAAATTCTACATTTGAACTAAACAAAAATACATTCAATCAATTATGGATACTACATTTGAAATTATTGAAAAAGAAGCAATCGAAACATTAAAATTCCCGCACGAAGAAGTTTTAAAAGATGCTGAGAAAATTAAAGACAGAACCGATAACTTAAACAAAGCACTTTCGCTGGGAAATTTGGAGCATTTTAAAATAAAAATATATTTTGAAGACAATACCAAAAAGCGCATGGTTGATACTACGGTTTGGGGATTAACAGAAGAACGAGTTATTTTAAAACAAGGAGTAGTAATTCCAATAGAAAGAATTCATAAATTAGAATTATAACCTATCTAGTAGCCGATAAAATAGTTGTTACAAAGCCAACTCCACATTTGGATCCCAAAAGTGTTTATCAAAATCTTTTATTTGGTTATTTTCAATTACAAAACCTTCGGCCTCCAATAGTTCTTGCATGGAATTTTCTCCAAAATGGTGTTTTCCTGTTAGCAAACCATTTCTATTCACTACTCTGTGAGCAGGAATTGGAGGTATTACCTGATTGCTTGCTTTCATGGCATAACCCACCATTCGACTACTTTTGGCACTGCCTAAATACCTAGCTATGGCGCCATAGCTAGTAGCCTTTCCATAAGGAATTTGCCTTACCACATCAAACACATTGTCAAAAAAGGTATACTTATCCAATTAAATTAATTTTTGAAATGCTTTTATCCATCTGTCAGGTATTTCGTTAGAAAGTGCAATTTGGTAATCAGCATAACTGCATGGTACCATAAATGAACCCTTATTATCGCTTCTATCCTTAGGATATGGCACTTCCATCCACCATCTTTCACTCAATATATTTTTATAAAAAGTAATTTCATAGGTATCTTGAATACTGGTATAATAAACCATAAAGTCATTACTTTCTTTGGTTGGGTATTCTACTTTTCTATTTCCAAATCCATCTATAAAATACCAAAGCATCTGAGCTGCTAATTGACTAGTTAAATTATTCAAATCATGTGTAGGATTTATATTATAAATACCAAATGATTTCAAATCATTACTCATTCCTGCATAACGGGCAATCTGGCAAGCCTCTTCGCCCATAAAACCATTGGCTGAAGGCATATTTTGACCATGCGCATCGGCTGCTTTTATTGCCGACATATTAAATGCCATCATATCTGCATTTCTACAAAAAGGTTCAATATCTTGAATTTTATTTCGGAAATTTCCTAATCGAAGCATATCAAAGTTCATTCGCTCAAACGCATCGTAGTTTTCAGGTTCTACAAAATAACTTTGATGACCAATATGCGCAATATTGAACAAATAATTTTTTGGATGTGCGATTATTTTACTGATGTATCCGTTATTTTCGGGATTATCGTCATCAAATTTCAATGCCACTCTAGCATCTACAAACAATACATTCATATTAAAATGTGTTTCCTCGTAAGCAGCATATTGAGCATAAACAAAATCCTCGCTAGCACCTATTATTAAACACATAACATTCTTTTTCAAAAGTGTGACAATAGTTTGTTTAAGAGCAAAATAAGTATCGCTTAAAGTGTTACCGGCCTCAATATTTCCTAAATCAACTATACTAAAATCATTTCTATGCTTAATTAACTGATAAAATTCCTTCCTAACAACATTTGCAGCCAATGCCGATCCACTAAATTCAGGTCTTAATCTATCATCGCAAACTCCAAGAATAGCAATATCAACATTCTCTAAATTATCTGTATTATTGGTAAATTTGGTGTTATAAAAAATACTTTTTTGGCTACAGTTTGAAGCTAAAAAATCGATAGTGCTTTTAGGTATAGGTTTTAAAAATTCCATGGTTATTATTTTTATCTACTTTTAGTTTTAAACAATCGCTTAATTCATAGTAGCTATTTGCCTCAAAACTCATTAATTTGTTGGCATATAAAATAAACATATCCACAAACAGTGATTTTAGTTACCGGTTCAACAGGTTTTTTAGGTGCCCACATGGCTTGTTATTTAATTTTACAAGGTAAAAAAATAAAGCTAATTAGGCGAAGTACAGCTAGTTTGGCTGAGTTTAATAAAATATTTAATTATTATTTCAACCATTTCAGTATTGATGCTAAAAATGCATTATTCGAATCTTTGAATTGGGTAGAAGCCGATATTTTAAATTTACCACAACTTCAAGAGGCATTTATTGGTGTTACTGAAGTATATCATTGCGCAGCAATGGTAAGTTTTGCCCAAGCCGATAAAACTAAAATGGACAAAACCAATGTAGAAGGAACTGCCAATATGGTAAATCTTGCTCTCATCAATAAGGTTGAAAAATTTTGCTATATCAGTTCTATAGCGGCTATTGGTCGTAGTTTGAATGGCACAACCATCAACGAAAATTGTAAATGGGAAAATAGAAAATTAAATAGTAATTATGCCATTAGCAAGCACAAGGCCGAGATGGAAGTTTGGAGAGCTAAAGAAGAAGGTTTGAATGTATGTATTGTTAATCCTGGCGTTATATTAGGCTATGGCGATTTCACAAAAGGCTCTGTGGTTCTTTTTAACTCTATTTACAAAGGAATGCCATTCTATACCAATGGTATAAACGGTTATATTGACGTACAAGATATTACTAAAGTTTGTCTTCAATTGATGGAACAAAATATTTTTGGGGAACGTTATATTTTGGTAAGTGAAAGCGTAAGTATAAAAAAATTATTTTACAATATTGCCAAATACCTAGAGGTAAAGCCGCCCAAAATAGCCGTAACTCCATTTCTTAGTGAAGTGGCGTGGCGCGTATTTGCCATAGTTCGCTTTTTAAAATTATCGAAATTTAGCTTAACAAAAGAAACTGCAAGAGCATCGCAGAAACAATTCTATTATGACAATAGTAAAATAATTAAAACGCTCAATTTTAAATTTAAACCTGTTGAACAAACAATTAAAGAAGTGTGTAATGCCTTTTTGCTTGATTTATAAAAATTAAAATTGTTTGATATTTTCTTTTATTACAACCAATTTATTGTTCAATTTTTTTCTAAAATCTTTCCTAAAATTCAATTTTAGGAAACCAAAATTCAAACTATAAACAGCTATATTTGCCACACATTTTTTATTATGGATTCTACTTTAAAAATATACAATACCTTAACCCGAACTACCGAAGATTTTAAACCGATTCATGAGGGTCATTTAGGCATGTATGTATGCGGACCAACTGTATATGGTAATGCGCATTTGGGCAATGCCCGAACTTTTATTTCGTTCGATGTCATTTTTCGTTACTTTTTGCATTTGGGTTATAAAGTGCGCTATGTGCGCAATATTACCGATGCTGGACATTTGGAAAGCGATGCAGATGAAGGCGAAGATAAAATTGCTAAAAAAGCAAAATTAGAACAACTAGAACCAATGGAAATTGTACAACGCTACACCATTGATTTTAGAGAAACCATGCGCATGTTCAATACTTTGCCCCCAAGCATTGAACCAACTGCCACTGGTCATATCATAGAGCAAATAGAAATGACCAAACAGATTATAGCCAATGGTTATGCTTATGAGGTAAATGGTTCTATTTATTTTGATGTAGAAAAGTTTACCAAAGAATATAATTACACCATTTTATCAAACAGAAATTTAGACGATTTATTGAACGGAACTCGTGATTTAGATGGGCAAGATGAAAAACGCGGACGTTTAGATTTTGCACTTTGGATAAAAGCAAAACCAGAACATATCATGAAATGGCCTAGTCCGTGGGGAGTTGGATTTCCTGGTTGGCATTTAGAATGCTCGGCTATGAGTAGTAAATATTTGGGAAATGAATTTGATATTCATGGCGGTGGAATGGATTTAATTCCTACGCATCATACCAACGAAATTGCACAGAATTTAGCTTGCCATAAAACTCAACCTGCTCGTTATTGGATTCATACCAACATGTTGACAGTAAATGGTCAAAAAATGAGCAAAAGTTTAGGTAATTCGTTTTTGCCAAATGAATTATTTGAAGGAAAACATACTTTATTAGATAAAGGTTACAGCCCAATGACGGTGCGTTTCTTTATGTTGCAAGCACATTACCGCAGCACCTTAGATTTTAGCAACGAAGCATTACAAGCCTCAGAAAAAGGTTTTGCAAGATTAATGAATGCCATAAAGTTAATTGATGGCTTAAAAGTAAGTGCTAATAGTTCAGTAAATATTGATTCTGTAAAAACAGAAATATACACTGCTTTAAACGATGATTTCAATACACCCATTGCCATTGCAAGTATTTTTGAAGCGGTTAGAATGATTAATTCTATTAACGATGGAAAAGAAACCATTACTGAAACAGATAAAGCAGGTTTGAAAAAACTAATGACAGAAATAGTTTTTGATGTATTGGGATTGCAAGAAGAAAACAATACTGATAATAGCAAAGTGGATGGATTGATGAACATGATTATTGAACAAAGAAATCATGCTAAGCTAAACAAAGATTTTGCTACCAGCGATGCCATTAGAAACAAACTAAAAGAAATTGGTTTTGAAATAAAAGATGGCAAAGATGGAACGAGTTATAGTGTGATTAATTAGCGGCTGGCTTCTGGCAGCTTCTTATAGTGCTTGTTAACCGCTAAGGGCACTAAGAAAAAACGCAAAGAGCCCAAAGAATTTTAAAAAGAAACTTTGAGAGTTTTGCGGTTAAAAAAATAAAACTTAGCGCTCTTCGCGAAAAACCTTTGAGAACTTTGCGGTAGAATTTAAATAAAATATGAAAAAACTTATAACCTTCATTTTATCATTTAGCATTTTAGGTTTGGTAAATGCGCAAGCACCCAAATCATACACTTCATCGGAAATATTGTTACAACTTAGAAAGTTAAACACTGTTGGCTCTGTGTTATACATTGCTGCGCACCCTGATGATGAAAACACGCGTTTGATAGCTTATTTGGCTAATGAAAAATGTTTGCGCACTGGCTATTTAAGTTTAACACGTGGCGATGGTGGACAAAATTTAATTGGCTCGGAACAAGGCATTGAATTAGGAATGATTCGTACCCAAGAATTATTAGCAGCACGCAGAATTGATGGTGGCGAGCAGTTTTTTACCCGCGCTTACGATTTTGGTTTTAGTAAAAATCCAGAAGAAACTTTTACCAAATGGAGCCACGATTCCATATTAAGCGATATGGTTTGGGTAATCCGTAATTTTAGACCAGATATTATCATTACTCGTTTTACTACTGACGGAAGTGGCGGGCATGGGCATCATACAGCATCGGCCATGTTGGCCGAAGAGGCTTTTGATGCAGCAGCCGATCCAACTCTTTTTCCTGAGCAATTACAGTATGTTTCGGTTTGGAAAACCCGCAGGATGTTTTGGAATGTGAGTACTCGTTTTGCAAACCCTAATGCAGATATGAGTCCGTATATGAAATTAGATGTAGGTGGTTACAATCCTTTATTAGGTAAAAGTTATGGCGAAATAGCAGCCGAAAGCCGCAGCATGCACAAAAGCCAAGGCTTTGGAAGTGCCAAACAACGTGGCGAAAGCTTGGAGTTTTTTAAACCTTTAAAAGGCGATACCACTGGCTTAAAAGATATTTTTGAAGGAATAGATTTTAGTTGGAAAAGAGTGAAAGGTGGAGAGAAAATTGGTTCATTGATTACAAAGATTTTGAAAGATTACAAGGTTGAAGAACCTCAGTTATCATCAAAAGATTTAGTAGCACATTACAACTCTCTTGATGAAAAAGAACATCATTACTACTTTGATTTATCTGGAAAAATAATTTTAAACTGTAACGGATACTTCAGAGAATCAATTTCTGACAGACCTAACTTCAGTATTAATGAAAAAATTACTATTGCAAATGGAACTATTGTTAGAACTCCCAATAGCATTTTAAAAGGATATGTTTTCAATATTCAAAATAAGGATACTACGATTTTTTCAACCGATAAAATATCCTACTTATATTGGACAAAGAATAGGATAACAAACAATATGTTTTTTATAGAAGATAAAAACAATCTACTACGTAACAATTTTTCTCAACCTTATACACTATCAGGTTACGATTTTAGCCCAACTAGCAAAGGAATTAAAATAGTTGACCAACTTCAATACAAATGGGTGGATCCAGAAAAAGGAGAATTGTATCGTCCGTTGGTAATTACGCCTCCAATAATGATTAATTTAACGCAAAAAAGTTTTGTATTTACCGATGAAAAACCCAAAGAAATCAAGGTGATTGTTAAAGCTGGAAAAGACAATGTAAAAGGTGTTTTAAGTTTAAAATCTGATGGTAAATTAAATGAACACAAAATAATTTCAGAAGACAAAAACAACCCTAAAGTAGCACTTGCAGAACTAACCACCTTTAACTACTCTCCTATTTCCTATAATTTTGAATTAGCAAAAAAAGGTGATGAAAAAATATTTACTTTTCAGTTCAAAGCACCTATTAACCAATCAACTTCATCAACTATTAACTTTACAGCCGAAATAGACGGACAAACCTACACCAAAGGCATCAAAGAAATTAAGTATGATCATATTCCAGTTCAAACTTGGTTTCCAGAAGCAGAAGCCAAATTGGTAAAAGTAGATGTAAAGAAAACTTTTAACACCATTGGTTATATTCAAGGTGCGGGCGATGAAGTACCAGCAAGCTTAGAACAAATGGGTTACAAAGTAGTTATGATTACTGATGAACAATTACAAAATGGAAACTTAAATGAATTTCCAGCCATTGTACTTGGAGTGCGTGCATTTAACACCAACGAAAAATTACAACAATACAAACAACGTGTGTTTGATTATGTAAAAGAAGGTGGAAACTTAATTGTTCAATACAATACCAATAGCTTTTTTGGACCATTGAAAGACCAAATTTCGCCAGTGCCATTTAAACTTAGTCGCGATAGAGTTACCATTGAAGAAGCACCTATTACGTTCTTATTGCCAGAACACCCAGTTTTAAACTTTCCGAATAAAATTACCAATACCGATTTTGACGGATGGATTCAAGAGCGTGGAATTTATTTTGCTACTGAAATAGATAGTAGTTTTGAATGCCCACTAAGCATGAATGATCCAGGAGAAAAACCTAATAAAGGCAGCTTAATTATTGCCAAATATGGCAAAGGAAATTATGTGTATACAGGCTTGGCTTTCTTTAGAGAATTACCTGCGGGCGTGCCAGGCGCTTATAGGTTGTTTGCTAATTTGTTGAGTTTGCCAAAAAACATGCAGAAGTTGACCAAATAGTAACTTCTTGAAAGTACTTCATCAATTTTCACAAGACAAAATTTAACTATATTTAAGCATTCTACTTTTTTACTTCATACTTTTTTCATTGCTAAAAAAGTATGCAAAAAAGCTAGACAAAAATATGCTCCCCACCCCACTAGGCCTGAAGTACCCCCGCATTTTTGTCGGGCCAACGCGCTATTACTTTCTAACCTTTTAGAAAAGAATTGACACTAAAATATTAAAACAATTCAACTTACAAACGTTTATCGAAATCAATCCTTTCTTAATAAATTACTAAATCAGTATGTCAAAAATTCATGGGTAATCATAGGGGCATAGTTAGAAGGAGGTGTTCGTTTTTTCGCGTAAAAGATAATCTTTTGGCATTAATGATGGTTTTATTTGCTAATATTTTAAGTTTGGATAAAAACAAAAAAGCCTTCTAAATTTGAATTTAGAAGGCTTTTAGTTATTTGATTTTAGTATTATGCTTTGGCGTGTGCTTCGTGAGCATTAGGTAAAAACTTACGTTCTTTAAGCAAATAGCCATTCCCTTTTACCAAAATATTTACTTTAATATTTTCAATGCAAATAGGTGAACTTTCGCTTACATCGGTAATGTTAGAGAATTTAATATCTCGCCCATCTACAATTACCACAGCACCGCTTCCTATTACTTCTAAATAATTATTATCAATAACAATTACTCCAGTATCTTCACCAAGCCCAATTCCTGTGCATTGCGGATTGCTTGCTACTGCTTGTGCTAATCGGTTAAAACGTCCACGTTTATCAAAATGCGAATCGATAATTACATTTGGAATAAAAGCTAAACCAGTAGTAATTTTAACTTCACCTTTTAAATGCGCTAATTCGCTTTTTCCGCTGTAAATCATGGTATTACTCATAGCCATGGCACCTGCACTAGTACCTGCTATTACAAAACTTTTTTCTGCATAATACCTATCATGCAATACTTGGTAAATTTCGGTTCCACCAAAAATACTGGTTAGGCGCAATTGATCTCCACCCGAAAACAAAATACCATCGCAATCTTTTACGCGTTGAATGTATTCAGGATTTTGCACGTCTTCACGGTTACGAATATTCATAACGCCTGCTTTTTTGCAACCTATTTTGCCAAATGCATCTATATAATTTTGTCCTACTTCTTGCGGAATAGAAGAAGCAGTAGTAATTACTTCAATTTTTTTATCCGATCCGCCAACTTCTTCAACAAATCTTTTTAAAATAGCTAAGCTAAAAAAGTTTAAACTTTTTACTGAGTGCCCATATCCATTTTCTGGTTCAGTGCCTTTATCCTCGGCACCTCCAATAGATATAAGTTTTCCTTTTGGTGTATTCAATGGTACAATTTTTAAGTGAGAAAACTAAAATCCCCCCGATTGTTTTTAACTAAGCTACTTCTTCCTCGTCATCCTCTTCGCCTTCCCACTCTTGGTCAGGACTAGTCCACTCTTCGCCTTCCATCATTTTGCGGTATTCTACCAACTCTTCTTTGTTGTATTTGTTGCTATAATCGCTCAATAAATCTAACAAATAATCAAGGTTAGCTTTTCCGTCATCTTCGGTATATTCAAAGGTGTAATCGCCATTTTCTTGAATGTTTTCGTATGCCAATCTAATCATGCGTACATAGCCAGGTTGGTTTAAATTTTCAATAAAATGTTGGCGTAATTCTTTTAACTGATTCACTAATTTTTCGCCTTCAAATCCTTCTTTTGCCAAAGTTGCTTTAATGGCATCTATCAATTGCTTCATTTATTGTTATAATTTTTAATGGGGGCGAAAATAAGGTTTTGTTTTAAAACTCTAACTATTTATTGTTTAAATTCATTTTAGGCCTTTTTTGGGGGGGGGTGAGATGTGAAATGAGGATTGTGAGATGGAGACTGTTAAAAGTGAGATGAGAAATTGGTTAATTGTAATAAAAATAGGTAATTACCCAATTTAACAATTCAATCTCCAAATCGAAAAATCACTCAATCAATAATTTGACAATTCAACAATAAAATCTTTAAATCAAAAAATCTCTAAATCAAAAATTCAAAAAGCTAAACAAACATCTCTTCTTGTTCTTTGTCTAAATCTTCTTTGTCTTGGTCTAATTGGCGTTTTACCAAAAGTTGCAGAGCTGGGCCAGCCATAACCGAAGTTACCACCGCCATAATAACTATAGCCACAAACAGTTTTTGATTGATTAATCCTGCTTGCAAAGCCAATAATGCTAAAATAATTTCCATAGCACCTCGTGCATTCATTCCAAAACCTACTGCCAAACTTTCTTTTTTGGTTAAACCACCCCATAATGCGCCCAATCCAGCACCTAATAGTTTACAAATTACTGCAATAATTAATACCAAAGCAGTTACTTGGAAATCGAAGTTGGCAAAAAAGTTTACTTTAAAACCAATAGAAACAAAAAACAAAGGTGCAAAAATATTGGTCACAAACTGATTCACTATTTCACGGGTTTTTTCGGTTAAATGAACGCTATCGCCAAAAGCAATACCTACTATAAAAGCACCAAAAATGGCATGAATGCCAATAAACTCGGTAAAGGCTGCACCTAAAAATGCCAAACCTAACGAAATACTTAAAAATCCTCCCGGCCAGCTAAAGTTTTTTTGTGCCCAAGGCAATGATTTATTAATAATTATACGGCCAACTGTCAGCATGGCAACGGAATACAATACGGTTAAACCCAAAGTGTAAATAAAACCATGAGCACCTGTGTCGGGCTTCATCATACCTAAAATTACCGAAAACAATAACCACCCGATGATATCATCAAACATGGCAGCTGCTATAATTATCATGCCTACTTTGGTTCTAAATAAACCTAAGTCCATTAAAGTACGCGCTATAATTGGTAATGCAGAAACAGCCATGGCTGTTCCAAAAAATAAGCTGAATAAAATTAATTGAGTGTGCGAATTGTAGTTTTCGCCAAATAATGGAAATTGGTAATAAGCTACTAAAAATCCTAATCCTAGTGGAATGACTAATCCTAAAAAACTTGTTTTTAAAGCAGTTTTGCCTTGCTGACGAATGATGGATAAATCAACTTCCATACCTGCAACAAACAATAACATAATAACAGATATAGAAGTAATACCATTAAATGCAATGGCCGAATTACTTTCTTTATTCAAAACCAAATTACTTACCTGCGGAAAATATTGACCTAACAAACTTGGTCCTAAACAAATACCCGCCACCAACTCTCCAACTACCAATGGCATTTTAAATTTCCTGAAAAACTCACCCACAAGCCTTGCCACAATAAGCAGTATGCCTAAGCTTAATATTAAACTTATGGTTTCGTGGTGGTTTAAGGTTTTCATTTGTTTGTTTGAAGTGTTTTTGTGTTAAAGTGTTTATGTGCTGAATTGTTATTTTCCTTTATTGTCTATTGTCCATTGCCTATTAACTATCGTCTATTAACTAATTGCTTATTGCCTATTGCTCATTGTCTATTATCCATCGTCAATGGTCTATCAACTAACAACTGTCAACCATCAACTAAACCCCATCTTCGTTTACCAATAATAAATTACAAGGCAAATCGGCTAAGGCAAATTCTATATCAGTGGGAAAAACACGGTCAATTAAATTTAGTTTTCTATCAGGTGAGTTTAGTACCAATAAATCTGCTTCGTTTTCGCGAGCATATTTGGTAATTACGTAACCTGGCTTTCCTTCTATGCGTTCTACATTTACTTTTAAACCGCCACAATCGTTGCAACTTAAAATGTATTCTAGTTTTTTATTTTCTTCGCTAATTAATTGCTCTTTGTGATGAGCCATTTCGTTTTCTTTAAACTCATCGCTGCGTATTAAGGCGGCTTTGCTTAAATCAGTTTCTTGTATTACATCTACATATTTCACCTCAAAAGCTTTGGCTATTTCAATGGCTTTGGCAATGGTGTTAACTGTTTTTGGATTATCAGAACCTTCAACCACTATGCGTTTTAAAGGGTTCGATTCTATCATAGGTTCGGTAAGCATTAACATGCTGCATTTTACCCTGCGGCTTAATTTACGAGCCACACTGCCCATAAAATATTTTATTAAACTTTCTTTTTCTAAAGCACCTGCTACTAATAAATCAAACTGCTCATCTTCGCATATTTGTAAAATAGTTTCAACAGGTTCGCCTTCGCGCCAAATTAATTGCGAGTTGTTTAAATGGTATTTATCAAAAAGTTCATTTAATGTTTTTTCGTCTTCAGCACTTTGTTTTCCAACATGAATAAAAAACAAGTTGGATACAAATCCTTTTTGCATTTTTGATGCTTCAGCTATAATAGCCTCAAGCCTTGGCGAAAACGCAATGGCTATTCCAATTTTTTTAAAAATTAATTCTTTTGTCTCTGCACTCATCTTATTTGGTTAATTAATTAATAGTTTTTCTTTTTCTAGGTTTACAAATGTATATTTTAGTTTATGTTTTATGTTTAGCTATTGTAAATTATTCGTTACAAAGTAACCAAACTAAACTGCCTATTGCGGCAGCACCTAAATGCAACTCTCGTTCATTTACTGCTTCAAATACATCGTTTTCGGTATGGTGGTAATCAAAATAGCGTTGCGAATCAGGTACATAACCAATTAATGCTTTGCAATTATTTTTTAAAGGACCAATATCGGCACCACCGCCACCGAGGTCTATTTTATCCCAACCATAGTTTCTAAACAAATGTGCTTTGGCGGCCATATTTTTATAAACGGTAGAATCGCTAATGCCAAAACCACGCGGTACAAAACCTCCTGCATCAGTTTCAATGGCTGCATAATGATTTTCTTTGTTCAAAGCTGCTAACTCAGCATATTTTATGCCACCACGCAAACCATTTTCTTCATTCATAAAAAGTACTGCGCGCAATGTACGCTGTGGTTTTAAATTTAAGGTTTTAAACAAACGCAATACTTCTGTACTTTGCACACAACCTGCCCCATCATCGTGAGCACCTTCGCCTACATCCCAACTATCTAAATGGCCTCCTACTAAAATAATTTCGTTGGCTTTGGTAGTTCCGTTTATTTGCCCAATTACGTTATAGCTCAATACACTATCAATGGTGTTTTGGCAATTTAAGTTAAAATAAAATTGGGTTCGATTATTTTGTTTGATAGATTTACTCAATGCATCGGCATGGTTACTGCTAATGGCACAAGCAGGAATTTTTGGAAAAGAATCATTGTAATACATAGCGCCTGTATGAGCAAATTCATCGTGAGCTAAAGTCATACTACGCACTACTACACCAATGGCTCCATATTTGGCAGCTTCGGTAGCTCCGCGCCCACGTTGGTTTACAGCACCTCCATAAGCACTTCCAGTAATAATTTGAGTTGGGTCCATGGGGCGGTTAAAAAAAACAATTTTACCAGCAATTTTTTCTTTGCCTAAACTTTTTAATTCTTCAAAGTTTTTTACTTCAATTACATTGGCTGTAATGCCATTTTTAGGAGTAGATACTGAGCCGCCTAAAGCTAAAATATTTACTTTATAAGGTTTATTTTCATTGATAATTTTACCAATTTCGGTTTGTTTACTGCCTCTTACCCAACGCGGAACCATAACAGGTTGAAGCCACACACTATCAAAACCATAACTTTTCATTTTGTTATACATTAACTGTACAGCTTTTTCGGCCTGCGGACTACCACTGATTCGGTTACCTACTTTTTTACATAAATCACGCAGGTCTGAATATGCTTTTCCGTTGAGCAATACCTCGTCAGTAATTTGTTTAATAACAGCAGCATCATTGGTTTGAGCCGTTAGTTGGAAGCAATAAAGAGAAAATAAAAGTATAAAAATTTTGTTCATTACCGATTATATATTTTATGCATTCAAATATATTGTTTGTAAAGGATTTTAAAAGCGGGAAATGTGGGGTAAGTTTTAAGTGAAGAAACCTCTTTCGGTTTTAGCCGAAGTGGTTTTGGTTTTGTATTTAAGCCAAAGGTTTTTTAATTGGCACACCCCCGAAACACTAGCAAAGTTTTTTACTCCTAAATTTCTCAAATGATACCCCTTTTAAGGTGTGATATATGTAACACTTTAAATAATTATGTAATGAGTTATATGCTTCTTAAAGCCACTTTTGTAGCAAAAAACAAACAATATGTCAATGCAATTTTTACATATTTCAGCAAAAGTTTTTTTGGTCATTTGGGCTTTTTCTTTTTTGGCGCGGGTGTTTTCATTCATTTGTTGCTCATTTTAGTGGTGGGTTCCATAATAACAAGGTATATTATAGGAAGAAAAATAGTAGGTAATACTAAAAAAGTAAAACCAACTAAATTAATAGCTTATAAATTTAACAATACATCAAAATGAAAACTTTAAAAACCATAAATACCATTGAAACCATTAACTTGTTAGAGAAAAAAACATATCAAGATTTTAAAAGAGAAAAACCCAATGCGAATGATCCTAATCAAATAGCAGGTTCACCTAAAAAAATTACCAAAGCAGGTATTAAATTAAATAAAAAGAATACCAAGGTTAAATAATGGCATTTAAACTTAAACATTTGGGTAAACTTTTTAAAGATAGTTTTGAGGCTTGGATTAATATAGACCCATTTAGAGAAAGCGCAATTATAGCCTACTACGCCATTTTTAGTATTCCAGGTTTGTTACTTTTAATAGTTACCATTATGGGCTATTTTTTTGGGAATGAAACCGTAAATAATGACCTCATCCATGAAATATCGAAAAGCATGGGGGCAAGCACTGCTGCTCAAATTAGCCAAATATTAGAGAAAGCCAACGAATCAAAAGCCACACTTTGGGGTTCTATTGTGGGTGTAATTATTTTATTAATTGGCGCTACAGGCGTATTTGTTGAATTACAAAAAACACTCAATGTAATTTGGCAAGTTAAAACAGTGGCTCAAAAAGGTATTTTGCCTATTTTAAAAGCAAGGTTGTTTTCGTTTGGATTAATATTGGCTATTGCTTTTTTGTTAACTATTTCATTAGTTATTTCTACCGCCATAGCTGCCATGAGCAATTGGATAAAAGTGGATACTTCACCTTTTATGATTTCAGTTTTTAGCATCATTAACTTTTTATTGTCGCTTGCCGTAATTTCGTTTTTGTTTGCATTAATGTTTAAAGTTTTACCCGATGCCGAAATAAAGTGGAAGCAGGTTTGGTTGGGTTCATTAATAACCGGAATATTATTTACCATAGGAAAAACTGCGCTTGCTTATTATTTTGGAAAAGCTAATCCCGCCTCGGTTTATGGTGCTGCAGGTTCTGTAATCTTAATTTTATTATGGGTTTCTTATTCCTCCATAATTATGTTTTTTGGTGCTGAGTTTACTTACGTTTATGCTAAAACATATTCTGGCACAGTTGCTCCAACCAAAATTGCAATAGCAGCTGAATAAGGAACGAAATACACCAAACACTTTAATAGATTTTTTTGGTTTTTTATAAAATAAATTTGAAGGTAATTAATTCAAAAAAATCATAAACAAATTTTATAAAATACTTCTCAGTATAAATGCCAGAATTATTATTTTATGCATTTCTATCATTACTTTTATTTCGCCAATAATCAAATTTAATGTTTCATTGTTTGTGCTTTAAAAGAGGTAAATGAGAAGTTGGTTTTAATTAGAAATCAATTTTCAATTTTATTATCATTGTTTTTTATTAAAACTAATGAAAAACTCAGTCATATTAATAGCAGTTTTGTTTGTAATGAATGGAACTTTTGTAAGTTGCAACTTTGAATATAAAGTAAAACAAAACATGGAACAAAAAACCAACGATACCCAAACTAACGATACCACACCTAAAGTAACTGGTGTGGGTGGTATTTTCTTTTTTTCTGAAAACCCAAAGGAAATAAGAGCATGGTACAAAAAAAACTTAGGCATTGATGCCAACGATTATGGCGCTAGCTTTGAATCGAGAAGCCTAGATAAACCTGATGAAATAAACACTTTGCAATGGAGTCCATTTAAAAAGGGAAGCGAATATTTTGCACCCTCAAAAAAAGAGTTTATGATTAACTACCGTGTGCAAAACATAGAAGGATTGGTAGTCCAATTAAAAGCAAATGGTGTAAATGTTTTAGATTCGATTGAAACTTTTGATTACGGAAAGTTTGTTCACATTATGGACAATGAAGGCAATAAAATAGAACTTTGGGAACCTTCAAGTAATTAATGTTTGGTTTTATTTATCATTCAAACCAACACCATAACCAAATAAAGCGGCCACTGCAGCTATATGAATAATTAAAACTGCTTTTTGCCAATTAGGTCTTTCGTTCCATTTTTGTTCAGTATCAAATGGGTCAAAAGCTAAGCCAATTCCCATAGATGCGGCAGCTTGCATATAATCATTGGTGAAAAAAGTTTGGTACAATCCCATGATGATGAAACCAATGTAAAGAAATTTGTTAAAAGGTGTTTTCATATTTTAAAAATTTATACTCAATTTTAAAATATTAGTAATTAGTATTTTAGCAAAACTACTTCAAAGGTTAGATTCTAGTTTTAAACGGAATTTATTTGGCATAAAAAAATCCCTTTCAATATAAACTGAAAGGGATTTTTATTTATGTTGATTACAACTGATTAACCAATCAACCCGTCAAACAATAACTCAATCAACCAACAAACCTACTTGTACAATGGAAATTTAGCCATCCAAGTATTGATATTTTTTCTAATATCGGCAAGGGTGGTTTCGTTATCATTGTTCATTAAGGCAGTATCAATATAATCAACAATTTGTTCCATATCGGCTTCCATCATACCACGAGTGGTAATAGCAGCAGTTCCTACGCGCATTCCACTTGTTACAAATGGCGATTTATCATCAAAAGGAACCATGTTTTTATTAATGGTAATATCAGCTTTGCCTAAAGCAGCTTCAGCTAATTTTCCAGTTAAGTTTTTGCTACGCAAATCAATTAACATTAGGTGATTATCGGTTCCGCCAGAAATAATTTTATACCCACGGTTTACAAATGCATTGGCCATAGCTTGCGCATTAACCGCTACTTGTTTTACATAAGTTTTGTAATCATTGGTTAAACATTCGCCAAAGGCTACCGCTTTCGCTGCAATCACATGCTCTAATGGTCCACCTTGAGTTCCAGGGAAAACAGCACCATCCAAAACAGCACTCATCATTTTCAATTCGCCTTTCAAAGTTTTTTGTCCAAATGGATTTTCAAAATCATTACCCATCATCACAATACCACCACGAGGGCCACGTAAAGTTTTATGAGTAGTTGATGTAACAATATGGCAATGTTGAATTGGATCGTTCAATAATTTTCCAACAATTAAACCTGCAGGGTGAGAAATATCGGCTAATAAAATAGCACCAACACTATCAGCAATGGCGCGTAAACGAGCATAATCCCAATCGCGGCTATAAGCCGAAGCACCACAAATAATCATTTTAGGTTTTTCAGCATGTGCTTTTGCTTCTACTTTATTCCAATCAATTAAGCCAGTTTCTTGCTCTACACCATAAAATGAAGGAACATATAATTTACCTGAAAAATTAACAGGTGAACCATGCGTTAAATGTCCACCATGCGAAAGGTCGAAACCTAAAATTTTATCTCCTGGGTTTAAGCAACCTAACATCACCGCAGCATTGGCTTGCGCTCCCGAGTGAGGTTGAACATTGGCCCAAGTAGCGCCAAAAATTTGTTTTAATCTATCGATGGCTAAATTTTCAACTACATCAACTATTTCGCAACCGCCATAATAGCGTTTTCCTGGTAAGCCTTCAGCATATTTATTGGTTAATACGCTTCCCATAGCTTCCATTACTTGTGGGCTAGTAAAATTTTCAGAGGCAATTAACTCAATGCCATGTTCTTGGCGGCTTTTTTCTTGATTAATCAAATCAAATATAACGGTATCTCTTTGCATAGTTTTTCTAAATAATATTTTTACGAAAGTATATTTTCAAACCTAATAACTTACATGATTTTTTGCACTACTGGCCATACCAAAACAAAAGCTACTACCACGAACACAACCCCAATAATATGGTTGAGTAATTGTTGTTTTTTAATAGATAATAGGTGTTTCACTTTATTGGCCGAATAACAAATAATAAATTGGTGTAAAAACATGGCACCTAAGGTAACACTGAAAAACACCACTACTTCCAATAAGGTTGGTAAGCTACTTTTAATAAATGCGGCCAAACCAAGCCAAAACAAAAGTGTTAAGGGGTTAATGCTATTAAGCATAATGCCTTTCATTATGTAAATAAAATTACCACTTGCAGGTGGTTGTATTTGATTTGGGTCGTTAGGCTTTTTAAGGTAAGTGCTTATTCCCAAAATTAGTAAAGCTATAAAACCTACCAACCGTATTTCAGAATCGAGCTGGCGCAATTGATTTTCTACAAAACTTGCAGCAAATACACAGAGGGCAATAAACAGCAAATCGCTAATAACCATACCCAAGGCAATTAATAATCCTTTTTTATAACCTCTATCAATACTAGTATGTAGCAATGAAAAAAAACCTGCGCCAAATGATAGCGAAAGTATTAGTCCTGTTCCATACCCTTTTAAAATAGTTTGAATCAAAATAGTTTTTGGTGTATTAAAGTTGGCAAAATAATAATTACTTGCAAAAACCACTAAGGATTCTTTTTAATTATTTAATACCCACCTAAATAATAGTTAAATAAAAAATTTGTGGAATATAAATGAACCTATACATTTGCAACCTTATTTCAAAAAAACAGAAACGTGGGAGAGCATCACAGTAATCATAATAAGCTATCAGTAGCTGGACTTTTAGTTACACTTGGAATTATTTTTGGCGATATTGGAACATCACCGCTTTATGTATTAAATGCCATAGTTGGCGATAAAATTATTTCGAAAGAATTAATTTATGGAGGGCTTTCCTGTATAGTTTGGACTTTAACCTTACAAACCACAATAAAATATGTATTGATTACCCTAAATGCCGATAATAATGGTGAGGGTGGTATTTTTTCATTGTATGCCTTGGTTCGTAGGCGCAGGCCCTATTTAATTTTTCCTGCCATTATTGGTGGTTGTGCTTTATTAGCCGATGGGGTTATTACTCCACCTATTTCGGTTTCATCAGCCATTGAAGGTTTGCGACTGTTAAAATCAGATACTATTAATTTCTCTGAAATTCCAACAGTGCCAATTGTAATTGCTATCATAAGTTTATTGTTTTTAATCCAGCGTGTTGGTACATCCATAGTTGGTAAAGCATTTGGTCCAATTATGTTTTTGTGGTTTGGTATGTTAGCGTTTTTAGGTATTGCCAAAATAGGAACTCATTTAGATGTGTTAAACTGCTTAAACCCCTATTATGCTTATAATTTATTGGTAAATTACCACGAAGGTTTTTGGATTTTAGGTGCAGTTTTCCTTTGTACCACAGGAGCTGAGGCTTTATATTCTGACTTAGGGCATTGCGGTAAAAAGAATATTCGTGTAAGCTGGATTTTTGTAAAATCGGCTTTGTTACTAAATTATTTTGGACAAGGTGCAAACTTATTAAGCCACGAAGGTGAAACATTGGCGCAAGCTGCTATCAATCCTTTCTATAGTATCATGTCTACCGAGTTTTTACCATATGGTATTGCCATTGCTACCATGGCTACCATTATTGCTAGTCAGGCATTAATCAGTGGTTCGTTTACTTTAATTTCGGAAGCAATTAGACTTAATGTTTGGCCAAAAGTTGCTTTAAAATATCCAAGCGAAATGAAAGGTCAGCTTTATGTGCCTAGTGCAAATTTAATTTTATGGGCAGGCTGTGTTGGTATTGTTTTGTATTTTAAAGAAGCTGGAGCAATGGAAGCGGCTTATGGTTTGGCTATTACCATTGCCATGTTAATGACCACTTTATTATTGGTTAATTACCTCAGCCATATAAAAATAAATAAGTGGTTGATAGCTTTATTATTATTAATTTATGTGGCTATTGAAGGTTCGTTTTTAGCTGCTAATTTATTGAAATTTACCCATGGTGGTTGGGTAAGTTTAGTAATAAGTAGTGTGTTTATTTTTGTAATGTGGATTTGGTATAAAGGCCGTAAAATCAAAAACAGATTGACTGAATTTGTTCAGTTAAAATCATATATCCCAATTCTAGAACAACTAAGTAAAGACGAATCAGTTTCTAAGTTTGCTACACATTTGGTTTACTTAACCAGTGCCGATTTACAAAACGAAATAGAATCAAAAATTATGTATTCTATTTTACAAAAACAGCCTAAACGTGCCGATATTTATTGGTTTGTGCATATTCATGTAGATGATCAACCTTATACAATGCAATATAAAGTTGACCATATAGTGCCTAACGATATTATAAAAGTAGAGTTTAAATTAGGCTTTAGGGTAGAGCAAAAAATTAATTATTACTTTAGAAAAGTAGTAGAAGAGTTAGTTTTAAATGGCGAGGTAGATGTTACCAGTCGTTATGCTTCTTTACGAGGACAAAATATTACAGGTGATTTTAAATTTGTAGTTTTACAACGCCATCTATCAAACGAAAACGAACTTTCGGCTTACGAGCAATGGATTATGGATGTGTACTTTACACTCGATAGGTTAAGTTTATCGGAGGCCAAAGCATTTGGATTGGATACTAGTTCGGTATTGATTGAAAAAGTACCATTGGTTATTACTCCTCTAAAAGAGTTTAAGTTAAAACGAATTTACTAAAAATAAAAAGGCTGCTTTAATTTAAAGGCAGCCTTTTTTGTTTGATAAAACATTTTGTTATTTAAAAAGTTATAGAATGTGTGTTACAAAAAATTTTAGCATACAAGTATTTATTATACAACAAACGATTTATGGCCATGGCTGCAATAGCTTTTATTTTGGTGCATATTATTATGTTTGAAGTTAAACGCAGGTATGCTATTGATGTAATTAAAGGAGTTAACTTTCCTTTTGATGATTTGTATTTTTACATAAAAAGTAAGCTATGCTTGTAGTGGTTTAATCAATAACTTCCATTAAGGTTTCTAACTTCATTCCTCTAGAGCCTTTCATAAATACATTTGAATCCATTAATTTATTTTCTGATAAATACACTTTACATTCCTCTGTAGTTGCAAAACTCACATAATTGTTTTTGGTGTTTTTAAATAAATCGCCACATAAAAGTACATTTATTAAGCCAAGTACTTCACAAAAATGAATTAAGTTTTGATGCTCCTCTTCAGCATATTTTCCTAATTCAAACATATCGCCAAGAATGAGTACTTTATTGCCAAAAGGCATCGCTGCAAAATTTTTAATGGAAACTTCCATGCTACTTGGATTGGCATTATAAGCATCTAAATAGATAGTGTTTGACTCTTTTTTTATTACTTCCGAACGATTATTGCTCGGTTTATAGCTCTCAATTCCTTTAGCAATTTGAGAAATAGTTAATCCAAAATACAATCCCATGGACACTGCTGCGGTAATATTATCAAAATTGTAATCACCACTTAAATTGCTATTTATTTCAATTGGTGAATTATCAATTGTAAAATTAATAGTTGGCTGTAAATGACTAGCGTAACAAGTGTGAGATGCTTCCTTAATCCTACCTTTAAAATTAGCAGCATAAGTAACTTTATTTTCTAATTGCCTTGCCATGCGCATTAACCATTCATCGTGCATGTTTACAAATGCAATTCCATTATTTTTTAGCAAATAATAATATAGCTCAGAGTTTGATTTTGCTACACCTTCCATATCGCCAAAACCCTCAAGATGGTCTTTACCATTATTGGTAACAATTCCATGGCTTGGTTTGGCTATTTTACATAAAAACTCATTTTCACCAATATGATTAGCGCCCATTTCTATAACTGCTATCTCATGACCGCTAGTTATTTGTAACATGGTTAAAGGTAGGCCAATATGATTGTTAAAATTACCTGGAGTAGCTAAAACTGTAAATTTTTGTTTTAAAACCGATGTGATTAATTCTTTAGTAGTGGTTTTTCCATTACTTCCTACAATAGCTATAACTGGAATTTTTAAAGTGTCTCTATGAAAAGTAGCAAGCTGTTGCAAGGTGGTCAATACATCATTTACCAAAATATATTGCTCACTCATTTTATATTGTGCTTCATCAATTATGGCATAAGCTGCTCCTTGACTTAATGCTTGGCTAGCAAATTGATTTGCATTAAATTTTTCTCCCTTTAATGCAAAAAACAAACTATTAGCTGCAATTTTACGTGTATCAGTGCAAACAGTAGGATGTTTTAAAAATAATTGATGTAAATTGGCTATATCCATTTTAATAAAAAATTATGAAACTACTTCAAACTTTAATTTATAAATTTGAATCAACAAATAACCATAATTTATGCGTAAATTCATACTTGCTATTATTTCACTATTGTTTATAAACTCAATAATGAATGCTCAAAATGTATATTTTACTTTAGCTAATACCGCAAAATTTTTAAAAAGAAACAACACAGATACTTTGAAATACCCTTTTGTTGGTGGTTTTCAAAAACCGCAATTCAATAAGATGGATTTAGATAATGATGGACAAAAAGATTTAGTGGTATTTGACGGCATTGGCGACAAAGTATTTACCTACCTTTGGAAAAATAATAGTTGGGTTTATGAACCTTCTTACGAAAAATTCTTACCTAATATTTCGCAATGGTTAAAAATAATTGATTTTAACTGCGATGGAAAGGACGATTTACTTACAGCATCTGGACAAGCATATGTATTAAATCCAGGAGAATATGTAAAATCAAACTCCATAAGGTATTTGCAAAATATTTCCACAACCAATAATCTAAAATTTAAACAAAGAAGTAATTGTTTAACTTACGTAAATAGTGCCGATTTTGAAGACTGCTTGGAATTTACCCCAACTGATATTGGAGCAATAGAGGACATGGATAATGATGGCGACCCCGATGTAGTTTATATGCCTTCAGGATCCAATTATTTTGATTTATACAGAAATAGAAGACCAAAAAATAATTGCGATTCAATAAATTTCGGATTTGGTGTTAATTTTTGGGGACATGTAGGTTATAAGGTAAACACTCACGGATTTAACTTTGGATTAGATGCCTATTATTTAGGCAAGGGTGGAAAGCATGTAAGCAATTCGTTTGCTGTATTTGACACTGATGCAGATGGAGATAAAGATCTTATTTATGGGGATGGATTTTTCAATACATTGATTTTTGCAAAAAACGGTAGAGAGTCAAACTCTTTGTTAAGGGACTCCTTTGTAACTGAAGACACCATTTTCCCTAGGAATACTTATCGTCCATTAGATTTATCATGGCCTACCCCCTATTTTCAAGACTTTGATAATGATGGAATCACTGATCTAATCATCACAACGAATGAACCTGCAGCTGTTAAAAACACGAACCATATCAATTTGTATAAAAACACTGCTACTAGTAATAATACTGCTGCCAAATTTCAATTTGTGAAAGAGAATTTTTTAATAGATGAAATGATTGATTTAGGAGGAAACTCCAAGCCTGTTTTTGTTGATATCGACAATGATGATGACCAAGATTTAATTGTTGCAACGCAGGGGAATTATTCAAGTACCAAAAATAATTTTGAGCAATTGTATTTATACAAAAATATTGGAACTAAAATCAATCCTTTATTTAGCTTAGTAGATACAAATTTTGCTAATATACAAGCGGATGTAAGATTGCCATTAACCAATGTAATTCCGACATTTGGTGACTTAAATAATGATGGCAAAAAGGACATGATTTTGGGTTGGTACAATGGTTATTTAAACTATTATGAAAATACTTCAACATCCTCTACTATTAACTTTACTAAAAGAGATAGCAATTACTTCAATATAAATGCTGGCACACAAATAGCCCCGCAGTTAATTGATTTAAATGCTGATGGAAAACTTGATTTAGTTATTGGAAAATACAATGGAACCTTGGCTTATTATCAAAACACTGGAACAGTTACAGAACCTTCATTTAATTCTACCCCAACTATTGATTCATTAGGAAAATTAAGTGTGCGATCAAGAAACGAAAGTTATGGAAATGCCTATCCATTTGTATTTGATTTGGATAATGATGGCATTTACGAAGCTTTAATTGGAAGTTATAGCAAAAGTGTAGTTTTATATACTGATATCAGTGCTAATCCTGCAATAAAAGCACGTAGAATTGCTAATATATTTAAAGATGATGCAAACATGGCTGCTGATAGTATTTCTCAAGGGGTTTATACCAGTGTTACCATCGCAAATATTGATGCTGATGCCAGCCCTGAGGTGTTAATTGGAAACCAACGTGGTGGATTCAAATTTTATAAAAGTACTATTTTAGGGAAAATAAGTTTATCAACTACCAATGATTTAACAGAACAAACATTTGAAGCCAAAATTTATCCTAATCCAGCTAAAAATAAATTAACCGTTGAAACTGATTTATTAAATGAAAAATCGCAAGTAAGCATTATCAATATTTTGGGTGCCACAGTTATTAATCAATCAATGGCCCGCGGAACACAAACAGCAACCATTGAATTGACAAACCTAAATGCAGGAGTTTATTTTGTGAAAATCCAAACTGAAACTGGCAAACAATTGGTAAAACGTTTAGTAATTGAATAGTTAAATTTGAACTATAACTTAGTTGAACAAAGAAATTGGTTTACTTGTATACTTATTTCAAAACCCCTAACAATCCCAATAATCCACCTGTGTGAATACACAAAATTTTACTATTAGGTTCAAAATAATCTTGTTCGGCTAAGGTAAAAACTGCCATCATCATTTTGGCTGTGTAAACTTGGTCTAGTAATATACCTGTTTTACTTGCAAACATGGTTATAAAATCCATCACTTTAGGATTGCTTTTGGCATAACCTCCTTCATGAAATTGGTGATGAATTTTATAATAATCTTGCAATTGATTTTTTTGCAATTCTACATCAATATTTTCAGCACCTTTTAGTACACAAATACCTTCGGCTTTGGTTGTTAATTGTTGATCTTTTATTGCTTGAGCAATTCCTTGCAAGGTAGTAGCTGTGCCTACTGCGCAAAATATATGCTGGTAACTATCGGTTAGTTCAGTTACAATTTCTTGGCAACCTTTAGCACCTAAAATGCCTGCACCACCTTCATTAACAAAATAAGCATTTTCATCTTGTCCAAAATGATTTTCAAATAAAGTTTCTTTATCTCTGTAGCTGGTTCTATCGGTATAAATAAACTCCATTCCCCAAAGTTTATTTAAAGCCAACATTTGGTTGCTTACACCTTCATCGCCTCTTATAAAAGCGGTAGTTTTAAAACCAAACATAGCACCTGCACAAGCCAATGCATTTAAATGATTGCTGTAAGCACCACCAAAACTAACCAAATGTGTTTTATTTTTTTGTTTGGCATCGGCTATTGTATGTTTAAGTTTTCTCCATTTATTTCCACTTATAAATGGATGAATTTTGTCATCACGTTTAATATAAACCGAAATTTGTTTTTGTTTAAAAAGCTTAAAACATAATGGTTCAATTGGTGAATTTATTTCTATCATAAACAAATATTAAATTGACACAAGCATAAAATATGCCTTAAAATCAATATTGTTGTGGCGGTATTATTACCAAGCAATATTATTATTTTACATTTAAATATTATAATTTTATTCAATGCAAAAGCCATTTAACAAGTATATTTTAGGAATCATAGCAGTTTTGCAATTGGTATTGTTTTTTGTAATTAAAAACGATCCTTTTCATGGCGATGCGGTTACATCTACAGCTAGAGCAGCACTTAATATTTACAATAATAATTTGCAAACTATTTGGTATCCTGCCAATTTTGATCCCGGTCACCCCACATTGTTTCCATTCTTATTAGCCTGCAGTTGGATGATTTTCGGAAAGTCGTTAGTGGTAAGTCATTTTATAATCATCCTTATTTCCTTTTTTATTCTTTTTGTGACTAGAAAAATTGCTTTGCATTATTGCCACGAAACCAAAGCCAATATAGCCACATTGTTAGCAGGATGTTATTCTATGTTTGTTGCTCAAGAAGCTTTATTACTTAATACACCATTGTTTTACTTGTTTGTATTATTAGCATTTAATTATTTAATAAAACAACAAAAAGCAGGTTTTATAATCAGCACTGTATTAATGGAATTAACCCATTTACAAGCTAATTTTTTCTTATTGGCGTTTGGCATTATTTATTGTTACCAAGTATTTAAAAACAAAGAAACCATAGCCCAATTTTTTAAAAATGGACTATTGCTTTTTCTTCCAGCAGTAGCTGTTTTAGGTATTTGGTTGTATGTTCACCAACAACATTTTGGTTGGGCTTTTTTATCGCCTAATTATACCGAACATAATGAAATAAAAGGAATGAAGCAGTTTGTTCAAAGTGTATTCTTAATTATTTGGCGTTTGGTTGATAATGGTATATTAACCGTTTATGGGTTGCTTATTTATTTGTTTTTTAAACAAAAGCTAAATAAGGAACTGTTTATTTTTAGTGCTATTATTTTATTGGTAAATAGCCTTTGCATGGCGGTATTTTTATACAATACCATTGGCCACAGGTATTTTATGATTAGCCAGTTTTTATCTATTATTTTGTTGATAGAAGCAAGCAATAAAAAACAACTCAAATGGATTGTAAGTTTGGTTTTGGTAAGTTTAGGCATTGGAAATATTATGTATTACCCAGGTAAGGTAATAGCAGACACCAATTTGCAATACCGTAATTTTTTTAAATTAGAACAACTAGTAAAAAATGATTTCGATTCGATTGCATTTTATTCATACGCCCCTATTAGTTCAAGTGCCGATATACGTTATTTAGATTTGGACAAAGGTTTAAAAATTGGTTCGTTAAATGATTTGAATTTAGATACCATTCCTGCTTTGCTTCAATCGAATGTAAATGCTGAATTTACCAAGACCCAACGTGATTTTTTATATCATAATTGGTATGGAAATAGTTATGAAAATGGGGCTGTTTATGTAAATGTATTTTTAAATCCAAAATATTATTCAAAACCAAGTTGGTTTAAATTAAGACAGCCAAGTTATTTTGAGCAAAAATTACAAGAGTTAAAGTATAAAATAAGAAAAGAATAATGAAACAATTTAGGATTTAGCAAGTTTGTGTTCATATAAACCAAAACCAAAAAATGAAAAAAATTTTATTAGCAATGTCATTAATTGTTTTAGCTACTATTGCAAAATCACAAACCAGCTGTTGCGCTATAACCGTTAGCAGTCAAAATGCAGCCTTAGCCATGAACGACAAATTTGCATCTAAACACGATGTGCCAGCACCTTTTAAGTTAGAACAACCAAAAGGCGAAGTTATTTCATTTTCCACCAAAGAGGGTTCAAACGGAAATGCTTATTATATTAAATCTTCAAAGCCAACCCATAAAGTATTATTTGTATTTCACGAATGGTGGGGATTAAACGACTACATAAAACAAGAAGCTGAAACTTTTGCAATGGAAATGGGAGATGTAGATGTGTACGCAATTGATTTATACGATGGCGAAGTAGCAGCCGATGTTCCAACCGCACAAAAATTAATGTCTGGTTTAAAACAAGAACGTGCTTCTGCTATAGTAAACGGAATTATAGCTAAAGTTGGAGCTGACAAATCAATAGCCACTATTGGATGGTGCATGGGTGGTTCTTGGAGTTTACAAAGTACTTTACTAGAAAGTAAACAAGCAAAAGCTTGCGTAATGTATTATGGAATGCCAGAAAAAAACATTGAGCGTTTAAAAACTTTAAATTGCGATGTGTTAGGTATTTTTGCTAAACAAGATCAGTTTATCAATGCTGATTTAGTTAAAGCATTTGAAGCTAATATGAAAAAAGCTAAAAAAAAATTAACTGTTTACAATTACGATGCTGACCATGCTTTTGCTAATCCTAGTAATCCTAAGTTTAACAAAGAATTTTCGGCAGATGCACATGCAAAAGCTTTAGCATTTTTAAAATCGAAATTGAAATAAAAAGCACCAAATAATAAAAAAACCGAAGTTCAAAAAACTTCGGTTTTTTTATTATTTCAATAAATCACTTGAAATTTTAAATAAAATTTTTTAAGAAACCGAAAGGCAAAAGAGTAATTAGTTAAACTACTTTTTTTAAATTAAGTTCGCCAAAACTCACTTTTTTTACTAGTTTTGGCGAACTTAATTTTATTATGAGCAAAATAATTGGCAGAAAATCAGAGATTAATATTCTTGAAATGGCTAGGCAAAATAACAAGTCAGAGTTAATTGCTGTGTATGGAAGAAGACGAGTTGGTAAAACTTTTCTTATTCGAGAATATTTTAAAAAAGAATTGGTTTTTGAAATTGCAGGATTATTTCATGGTACTATTAATAGTCAACTTCAAAATTTTACAAAGGAGCTAAATGCCCGAAATAAAAAAGCAAATTTTGATACCCCCAAAAATTGGTTAGCAGCTTTTACACAATTAGAAAATTACCTAAACAAACTAACCTCTAATAAAAAGAAAGTAATTTTTATAGATGAGTTTCCTTGGCTTGCTTCACCACGGTCAAAATTTTTAATGGCATTTGAAAACTTTTGGAACCAATATGCATCCAAACGAGATGATTTAATTGTGGTAATTTGTGGCTCGGCTGCATCATACATGGTAAAAGAAATTTTGAATAATAAAGGTGGATTGCATAATAGAATTACACGTAAAATCAGGCTATTACCTTTTGATTTAAATGAAACCGATACATTTTTAAAGAGTAGAGGAATTCGATATTCGCATTACGATGTATTGCAAATTTATATGACCATGGGTGGTGTTCCGCATTACCTTGATAAACTTCAAAAAGGATTAAGTGTGGCTCAGAATATTGATCAATTGTGTTTTGATAAAGATGGTGTTTTACACAATGAGTTCAATCAACTTTTTACTTCCTTATTTGATAATTCAGAAAAGCACAGAACCATTGTTAAAACTTTGGCCAAATGCAAAAAGGGCATTACACGACAAGATTTGATATCTCAAAGTGGTATTCCAAGTGGTGGTGATTTTTCACTAAAACTAGAAGAACTCATCGCTTCAGGTTTTGTAAGTGAATACGCTTATTATAAAAACAAAAAGCAGCTGATACTCTACAGGCTTTCTGATGAATATTCGCTTTTTTATTTAAAGTTTATACAACCATATAAAGCCGAAGGCGCTGGGACTTGGCAGCGATTATTTAAAAAACAAACTTATACGTCATGGTCAGGTTTTAGTTTTGAAACCATTTGCTTAAAACACATTTATCAAATTAAAAAAGCGCTTCGCATTGATGCTGTTTATTCAACAAGTAGCAGTTGGTTTAACAAAAATGCACAGATTGATTTACTCATAGATAGAGATGATAATATTATAAACCTGTGTGAAATGAAGTTTTATAATTCAACTTTTACAATCGATAAACAATATTATTTAAACTTAAAAAACAAAATAGATGAATTTCAAAAAGAAACAGATACAAGAAAAAATATACACTTAATAATGCTAACTACCTTTGGACTTAAACCAAATGAATACAGTGCTGAACTAGTTCAAAACGATTTACAAATCAGTTGTTTATTTGAGTGATAAAATTTGTATAGTTCGCCAAAACTCACTTTTTTTTACTAGTTTTGGCGAACTTTATTTTTTACATATTTCTAAATATCAAACATTTAAACTAGCATGCCTTCGAATTCCGAATTTATTGTTTCGAATTTACTGAGCCAATTTTATCCCAAACTTTAACTTTCTATAAACTTTAAAAATAGCAGTATTGGTTAAAGTTCTTATCAGTTTTACTTTTAGCCAAATTACCGGATACATCAACCAATTTTTAATGGCAACAGCTAATGGAAAATTGCTCCATCCAAAATGAATGTACTCCTTATATCCAAGCATACGCTTATGGTAAGTGGCACCTTGAATGTCGTAAAAAGCAATAACCTTATCTAAATAAAGAGCTTTTTCCGGCTGAGTTTTAAAAAATGAGGCAAACCAAGTAGTATCAGCCACCAATTTATAGCTAGTATTATAATAGCCTATTTTTTCAAAAGCACTTTTGTATGTAAAAGTAGCTTGATGACAAATAGGGTAGTGCGAAAAGAAATCGCTGTATTTTACAGGTTTGCCATTTATATAGTTTACACCAGTTGGTTCATTTACCGTTTGCACTTTGGCATAAATAAGTTCGCAGTTATTAAAAGTATTGTTTTTAAAAATATCGGAAAGCACTTCATTATTGTAGAATGAATCTCCTGCATTTAAAAAATAAACCCATTGTCCTTTTGCTGCTTTTATGCCTTTATTCATGGCATCGTAAATTCCTTTATCAGGTTCCGAAATAATGGTTCCTATATTACTGGTAAATTGTTGAGCAATTTTTACGGTACTATCTTTTGAGCCACCATCTACTAAAATGAGTTCAAAATCTTTAAACGACTGATTGATGGCAGATTGCCAAGTATCGTAAAGAAGTGTTTCAGCATTATAAGTAACCGTAATTAAGCTTACTAAAGGATTTTGCATGTTTTGATTAACTAAAATTTAGGGCAATTACATTTTTTATTTCGTGCAATTCCTTTTTTGCTTCCACAAGCACTAACTGCGCATAAAAGCGAAATGCCAATTAATATAAAAGCGATAATTTTAGTGGTTTTCATGCCTGCAAATTAAAAAAATAATTGTTTTGCCATAATAAATTACTTTTGCGGTCATAAAAAATGACCGACCCTAAACTCGATAAAGAAGAATTAACAAGCAGCTATGCCAAATACAGCAAAGTATTTGGCTTATTGGTTCAGCTTATTATTTTCATGCTTATTTTTACCTTTTTGGGTAATTGGATTGATAAACATTTTGCACATAAAGTCCCATATCTAACCGTTATTGGTGTTTTTATAGGAATGACGATTGGATTTTACAATTTGATTAAGAACTTCATAAAAGAAAAGTAACTCATCCATGAAAACAATTATTCAATTTTTTTTGCTGAGCATAGGATTAGGCATTTTTATAGGTTTGGCTACTTTTTGGAGCATTAATTCACTGAAAATCAATTTAAACTTTAACGATGCAATGATTTGTTTAACATTTTACTGCATTGTAACTTGTTTAGTGTTTTATATCAGTTATTTGGGATTAAAAAAAGGTCCACAAAATTTTGTGATGCACTCCTATGCAGCCCTAGCAGTCAGATTTATAAGCAGTTTGTTCTATGTTTTGTACTATGCTCAAACCCATAAAACGTATCAATTATCTTTCATTTTTTACTTTATGTTGCTTTTTATTTTATTTATTGTGTTTGAAATTTATATCCTTACAACTAAATTGCGCCACCATTAAGGACGAAAAGAAGAACCAAATGACTTATATAAACAATTTGAAATCAATAAACTACACCATTAAAACTGCCCTTTTAACGATAGTGTTTTCTATCGTTTCAGTCATTTCTTTCGCAAATCAACCTCTGGTTAGTGAACACACTGATTCTACAGTTGTTTCAGCAGAAAGCGAACATGCTACTGCAACGCATATTGAAGGTACACATGAGGAAAATCATGGTGAAGAAAAATTTGATGCCAACAAAACAATAATGGAACATATTGCCGATGCACACGATTGGCATTTATTTGGGCATACTAGCATTCATTTGCCAGTAATTATTTATACAGACAAAGGTTTAGAAACTTTTTCAAGTGGTAAATTTAATCATGGCCATGATGCTTATAAAGGTAACTATACTTATAAATTAGTTCACGAAAAAATTAAAGTTGTAAACGAAGCGGGCGAAATAAATGAAGAGGCTAGCAAAAAAGTATTAGACTTCTCTATTACAAAAAACGTAGCAACTTTATTTATAGCAGTAATTGGCCTATTATTAATATTTTTAACTGTAGCTAAAGGTTACAGCAAAAGAGGAATTGGTGCTCCTAAAGGCTTACAAAGCTGGATTGAACCAATCATTATTTTTGTTCGTGACGATATTGCTAAACCAAACTTAGGTGATAAATACCAAAAGTTTATGCCATATTTATTAACTGTATTCTTCTTTATTTGGTTCATTAACGTAATTGGTTTAATTCCGTTTTTCCCAGGAGGAGCTAACGTAACAGGTAATATTGCAGTAACTTTAGTGCTAGCGGTAATTACTTTCTTAATAACTAACTTTAACGGTAACAAAAACTACTGGGGACACATTTTTACGCCTCACGTGCCACTTTGGTTATATCCATTAATGATTCCAGTAGAAATTATTGGTATCTTCACAAAACCTTTCGCTTTAATGATTCGTTTGTTTGCAAACATTACAGCAGGACATATTTTAGTGCTAAGCTTAGTTTGTTTAGCATTCATCTTTAAATCGTATGCAGTAGGTGCAGTAGCAACTCCTCTTATCGTATTTATTAGCGCTATTGAATTATTGGTTGCTTTTATCCAAGCATTTATATTCACTATTTTGTCGGCTTTATTTATTGGAATGGCCGTTCAAGAACCTGAACATGGCGAGGAAGCACATCATTAATCAATAAAAATAAATTTTAAAAATTTCAAACTAAACTAAATAAAAACTAAAATGACAGGAAGTATCGCTGCAATCGGAGCTGGACTAGCCGCAATCGGAGCTGGACTAGGTATTGGAAGAATTGGTGGATCTGCTATGGAAGGTATGGCAAGACAACCAGAAGCTGCTAACAAAATTCAAACTGCAATGTTAATTGCTGCCGCTTTCGTTGAAGCGGTTGCTTTATTCGCGGTGGTTGTTGCTTTGTTAGGAAACGGAGCTAACTAATTAATTAGTACCCCAAAAAGCCCGGTTGTTTTAAATCGGGCTTTATTTTATTTGAAAAAACTTTTATAAAATTATATATACAATGGATTTAGTAACCCCAAGTATTGGTTTGATTTTTTGGAGTTCGATAGCATTTTTTATACTATTTTTTGTATTAACAAAATTTGCTTGGAAACCAATTACCAGAACCCTTAAAGAAAGAGAAGATAGCATTGATGAGGCTTTAAAATCGGCTGAAACTGCACGTTTACAGTTGGAAAGTTTAAAAACTGATAACCAACGTTTATTAAACGAAGCTCGTGCTGAACGCGATATGTTATTAAAAGAAGCTAACGAAATTAAGGATCAAATTTTAGCAAAAGCTAAAAGTGATGCTAAAAGCGAAGGCGACAAAATGATAACTGCAGCTAAAGAGGCAATTGAAATGGAGAAAGTTAACGCCATGAACCAATTGAAAACTCAAGTTGCTAACCTTTCAGTTGATTTAGCTGAAAAAATATTACGTAATAAAATGGAAGACAGAAGCCAACAAGAGGTTTTTGTAAATGAAAGTTTAAAAAATATAACACTGAACTAGTATGTCGGATTTTAGAGTAGCCAGTCGTTATGCAAAGTCATTAGTTGATTTAGCTATTGAACAAAACCTGCTAGAGGTAGTTTGTGCTGATATGAAATTATTTAAACAAACTATTGAACAAAATCAATCACTCGAAAACTTGCTTAAAAGCCCAGTTATTAAAGGTGACAAAAAATTAGCAGTTATTACTCAAATTTTTGCTAGTTCATTTAATAAACTTACTCTTTCATTTATTTCAATTATTGTGCGTAAACAACGCGAAATGATATTCCCTTCAATTTGTGATGCTGTTATTGCACAATACAATGAAATAAACAAAATTGCTACTGCTTCAGTGAAAACCGCAGTAGAAGCTTCAGCTGAAATTCAAGCTGAAATTAAAAACTTTTTACAACAACAAAATGGTAAAAACGTAGAACTTAAAATGCATGTTGATCCATCATTAATTGGTGGAATTATGATACAAATGGAAGACCGTTTGTATGATGCAAGTATTTCGGGTAGCTTACGTAAAGCCAAACAACAGTTATTAAACACATATATCTCAAAATAAACAAAAATTAATTATGGTAGAGATTAGACCTGACGAAGTATCAGCAATTATCAGAGAGCAATTAAGCAACTTTAAATCGGATGCTGAATTACAAGAAGTAGGAACGGTACTTCAAGTGGGCGATGGTATTGCCCGTATTTATGGATTAACTAAAGTTCAATCTGGAGAGTTAATCGAATTTGCAAATGGCGTACAAGCAATTGTATTAAATTTGGAAGAAGATAACGTTGGAGCTGTATTATTAGGCTCAAGCGATTCAATTATAGAAGGTGATACAGTTAAAAGAACTGGTAAAATTGCATCTATTAAAGTAGGTAATGGCATGGTTGGTCGTGTAGTTAATACATTAGGTTTACCAATTGATGGTAAAGGACCAATTGCTGGTGATTTATATGATATGCCTTTAGAGCGTAAAGCTCCAGGTGTTATTTACCGTGAGCCAGTTAAAGAACCATTACAAACAGGTATTAAGGCTATTGATGCCATGATTCCTATTGGTCGTGGACAACGTGAGTTAGTTATTGGTGACCGTCAAACTGGTAAAACAGCAGTTTGTATTGATGCCATTATCAACCAAAAAGAATTTTATGAAGCTGGTAAACCAGTTTATTGTATATATGTAGCTATTGGACAAAAAGCATCTACAGTTGCTCAAATTGTAAGTACTTTAGAAGCTAATGGAGCTATGAAATACACTACAGTTGTTACAGCTACTTCATCAGATCCGGCTCCAATGCAATTTTACGCTCCAATGGCTGGTGCTGCAATAGGTGAGTTTTTCCGCGATTTAGGAAATCCTGCTTTGGTTGTTTATGATGATTTATCGAAACAAGCAGTAGCTTACCGTGAAGTTTCATTATTGTTACGTAGACCTCCAGGACGTGAGGCATACCCAGGTGACGTATTTTACTTACATAGCCGTTTATTAGAGCGTGCTGCTAAAATTAACGCTACCGATTCTATTGCACAAGCAATGAATGATATTCCAGATTCAATCAAACATTTGGTTAAAGGTGGTGGATCATTAACTGCTTTACCAATTATTGAAACACAAGCTGGTGACGTATCTGCATACATTCCAACTAACGTAATTTCAATTACCGATGGACAAATTTTCTTAGAGTCAAATTTATTTAACTCTGGTATTCGTCCTGCTATTAACGTAGGTATCTCGGTATCACGCGTGGGTGGTAATGCGCAAATTAAATCAATGAAAAAAGTAGCTGGTACTTTAAAATTAGATCAAGCTCAATACCGTGAGTTAGAAGCTTTCTCTAAATTTGGTTCAGACTTAGATCCAGCAACTAAAGCAGTATTAGCAAAAGGTGCTCGTAACGTAGAGATTTTGAAACAAGGTCAATTCTCACCTTTACGTGTTGATCAACAAGTTGCAATTATTTATTTAGGAACTAAAGGTTTATTAAGCAATGTTCCAGTTAATAAAGTGAGTGAATTCGAAGCTGAGTTTTTAAGTTATATGGAAAATAAACATAAAAACACATTAGATGATTTGAAAAAAGGATTATCGGATGATGCTGCTGCAACTATTGAAAAGGTTTGTAAAGAATTATCAGCAAAATACGTAGGTTAATTATAGTAAAAAGTTAATAGGATGATTAGTTAATAAGTACTTACTTAATTAACTAATCATCTTTTTAACCAATCAACTAATAAAAAATGGCAAATTTAAAAGAAGTTAGAATAAGAATAGCATCAGTTACCTCTACACAACAAATAACCAAAGCCATGAAATTGGTTTCGGCTACAAAATTGCGTAGGGCACAAAATGCAATTACTTTAATGCGCCCTTATGCAGTAAAGTTAAATGGCATTTTAAGTAATTTGTCTGATAGTATTGATGTAGATTCTTTAAAAGTTTATTTCGATACTCGTCCTGTAAAAAATGTATTAATAGTTGTTATTACTAGTGATAGAGGTTTATGTGGTTCATTTAATGCAAATGTTATTAAAATGGCCAACAAAACTATCAATGAAAAATATGCAGAACAAAAAGCTAACGGTAATTTAAGTGTTATCGGAATTGGCAAAAAAGGACATGAATATTTTTCAAAACAAGCGGTTAATTATATCGATACCTTTAAGGACTCGTTATTAACACCTAATTCTGAAACAGGATTTGCTATAGGTGAATTTATTTTGAATCAATACAATTCAGGTAAATTTGATGCTGTTGAAATAGTTTATAATCAATTTAAAAATGCTGCTACTCAAATTTTAAGTGCAGAACAATTTTTACCTATTAATACCGCAAGTTTAGCTACTGACAGTGTTAAGAAAAACGATTATATTTTTGAACCCAATAAGGAAGAAATTTTATTAGAATTAATTCCTCGAATTTTGAAAACACAATTATTCAGATGTATGCTAGATTCTTTAGCTTCAGAGCATGGTGCTCGTATGATTGCTATGGATAAAGCTACTGATAATGCTGGTGAATTATTGAAATCATTAAAAGTGGAATACAATAGAGTTCGTCAAGCTGCAATTACTACCGAAATTTCGGAAATTGTGGGTGGAGCTGCTGCATTAAGCGCTTAACACAACAATTTTAATTATAAAAAAAACCTGCATTTTAAGTAAATGCAGGTTTTTTTATGTCTATACTTTTTTGGCTTCAAACTTATCAAGCTCCATTAAAAAATCACTGTACGAATTCATAAAATAAATATAAGCATCATAAGGGCTTTCGTACGGACTAAAATATTTATGTACATCGCCATCGCTCCAAAACTTGGTACACATATAGTAAAAATGATCACTGGTTAGCATTTTTTGCCAAGTATCAATAATGGCTTTATCGGCAGTAGCATAAACTCTTTTTTCAATAGAGTAAATTTTAGCTATGCTTTCATCCTGCATAGGGTTGCCAAGCCAAGCAGATAAATCTCGCTCCATATCGGCCCAACTTGTTAATTCGTGTGCATCGTACACATCTCTTGTAGGATAAGCTGCCACTGTTTCTGAAGGAGTTTTAAAAGAAAAATCTTTATGTTTTAAAATATACTCAGGCATGTGCCACATAAAATCAAAAATACCCGTTTCGGCCCATTGGTGTTCGCCAAAAGTTTCGTAATCCATAAACAAGTTAATGGTCTCGCCATGGCCTGCAATGGAGTGACACCAACTAGCAAACTTATCTGCTGTTAAAGGCCAACTTTCCCACCCACGATTACTAAATCTAAAAGCTATATCATCGCTTAGTTGATAATTTTTAAGCAATGATTTTATTTTAGTAACGTTTGGTGCTTGGTATAAATAGTTAGGTGTTCTCCCTTTTAAAAGCCTATCTACCCCTTCACAAATAATGCCTTCGTAACCTAAATCTTCAATGAATTTGGCCAATTCATTATTATACTGTAATTCAGTATTTCTAAATACTTTAGGCGTATAGTTGAAATGTTTTTTTAACAATGCTTTGTGTTTTTCAACTTGCCTTACAAATTCATCTTTACTAAAAATATAAGCCAACGAATGGTAATAAGTTTCACTAATAAACTCTACACAGCCTGTAGCTGCAAGGTCTTTAAAACTTTGCAATACATCGGGGCGCCAAGTTTCAAATTGCTCCAAAGCCACACCACTAATGGCATAACTTATTTTAAAATCGCCATTATGCTTTTTTATTAAATCAAGCATTAATTTATTAGTAGGCAAATAGCAACGCTCGCTCACCTTATCTAACACTTGTCTGTTTTTTTCATCATCGTAATAATGATGGTTATTGCCAATATCAAAAAAAGTGTATTCCTTTAAACGATATGGTTGATGTACTTGAAAATAAAAACAAATTGATGGCATAGGAGTATATTTTTGATTTGTGATTGGTGATTGATGATTGGTGAATTGTTGTATGGCTGAATTGTTGTATGGCTGAATTGCTACTCTATTAACTCTATTAACTCTATTAACTAACCAACGCTATTAACTCATAACAGCTTCATACACTTCCATTACTTTTAAGGCTGTATTTTCCCAAGTAATGTGTTTTAGGTCTTCGTTTGCTTTATCTACCATTTCGGTGCTTAATCCATTATAATCAAGCGATGCAATGATGTATTGAGCCAATTTATGAGTATCCCAAAAGTCTATTTTTAATGAACTACTTAACACCTCCCCTGCTCCACTGGTTTTACTCATAATTACAGGTAAACCGTATTGCACAGCTTCTACTGCACTTAAACCAAAAGGCTCACTCATGCTAGGCATACAATACACATCACTTATTGCTAGCAGCTCATTTAATTTTTGTTTATTTAAAAAACCTGTAAAAAAGAATTTATCGCCTAAACCAAATGAGGCAATTTTTTCGATTAATGGTTTGTGTAAATCGCCACTGCCAGCCATTACAAACTTTACATTTTTATGGTGTTGTAATACAATACGTGCAGCCTCTACAAAAAATTCAGGACCTTTTTGCATAGTTATCCGTCCAAAGAAAATAACTAATTTATCTTTATGCGGACTATCCTTAACCGTATGTTTTACCGTTTCAACACCATTGTGAATGGGAGTAATTTTATATTCAGGAATGCCATAATGATGATGACAAATACTACCGGTATAATGACTTACAGGAATAACCCTATCGGCTAGCTGCATGGCACGTTTTTCCAAATCATATACCCAATTTCTGCTATCGGCCCCTGAGCGGTCGTATTCGGTTGAATGTACATGCAAAACCATTGGTTTACCTGTAAGCATTTTCAATTCAATGGCAGGTAAAAAAGTCATCCAATCGTGCGCATGTATTACATCAAACTCTTGCGTAAGCGCATACTGAACCGAAATACGCGAAAATTCGATGGCCTTTTTTATTACATCGCCAGCGTATAATGCATCTATTTCAAAGGGTTCAATATTATTATTATAAACTTCGTAAAACTTTTGGTTAATTGACTCGTGGTTATCTATTTTGGCATAAGGGTTTACACCCGCGTTAACCTGATGTGAATTTAAACCATGATCACCATGTTTACTTGGTTTACTGAAAATATCGCGCAATTGTTCCCTATTAAAAGCATTTAAACCTATGAGTTCAATATTGGGTATTTTAAAATCGGGAACACTTTTAGGGATGATCATTTTTACATCAGCCAAAGGGGAAAGTGCTTTACATAATCCCAAACAAGCTACACCCAATCCACCACTTATTACTGGCGGAAATTCCCATCCAAACATTAATACTTTAGGTCGTTTTTGCATGTAGATATTTTAATTCAACTTTATTAAATTACTTCAAGCAATATATTTATTTCTATTTCAAACTACAAAATGTTTTAAAAATATTATAAAATAAAACAAACGGATATTTGCCTATGGTTGGTGAAAATACCAACCGCAGACAAAGTTTTTTTTCATATATTAATTTATTAGTTCATAAATAAATTTGTCCGATTTTACTTTAATAAGACCTAAATTAGGTTTTGTAATCAAAACATCCCCGCGATTATTTTTGTTAATTGTAATAGTATCATATATAACATTTATTACCTTTTCTTTTAAGACTGGCGGGTAATATTTAATATATGCTAAATCATAAAGTGGATTTGCCTCTACTAAATTGGAAATACTTATTTGAACAAATCCTGTATTATCTTTATCAACATAATAACTTATCCTAAAAAAATCAGTATCACTAGCAGTCATGGTTAAGGAAAACTTTTGTAGGTTATAAGTCCTGCAATCGTTTTCATCGTTTCCTTTTTGCACCTCAATGGTTTCTTTTAGCCCCTGGCTTTTAAAAAGTAATGTATCAGTTCCATTTTTTAAAAATAAGCGGGTACTGGTATCGCTGTATGGTATAATATAAGGCAAGTAGGTATTATCTACAAATAAGTTTTTGGTACTGTCATCGCAATTGTCTTTACTACACGCATTTATTAATAAAATGGCAAAAAGTAAAATTGTAAATTGTTTGGTTTGGTTCATATTGTGTTGGTTTTGTTAGTTATTTAATATTTTGATTATTATTGTATGAATTTACAAGTTAAGTTTGTTGTAATTATTCATAAATAAAAAATAGGGGCCTTCTTGTCTATATCCATCTTCGGTGTAAAGCCCCCAAACAGTTTTCCATAAATCAGTAATGGCATCCCAAGCATCACTGAACCAATTAGCTGCCTTGAGATTCGACTTTAATTTTACAATTCTATTTTTTTTAAAATTACTACTATGCTTTTCTGCTTCTGCTTTTTTTTCAAAATTTAAATTTTCTTCATGTGGTTCAATTATGGAATCATTAGTTTCATTAACTTCTATATTATAAATACTATCTATTTTGGAGGTTAAACTATCTGAATTTGCTTTTGTATTAAAAAAATTAAGCAATATTATTAATACTGTTAAGATTATCTTTTTCATTGTCTTATTTTACTAATTCATAAATATTATTTGATGTCTCTATTTTTATTATGCCTACATTAGGCTTTGTATAGATTGAAAGATTTGGATAAGGTTTTAAAATATTTACTGAATCGTAAGTAAAGTTTAATATGTTTATTTTGTTTATTGGTTTCGAGTTTATATAAATTTTAAAATAATCATAAAAGTATTGATAAACATCTGTTATAATAACTTCTTTACTATTAACTATTTCAAAATTCACCATTGGATCTCCCAACTTGCGTGCATAGAAATTAATCTGAAAAAAATCCGTATCGTTAGCTGCCATTTTAAGACTTATCTGTTGCAAATTGTATTTGTCACAGCTTTCTGCTATTGGGCCATAAAGGATTTTTGTTTCTTTTAAACCTTGGCTTTTAAAAACTAACGTATCGGTTCCGTTTTTTAAAAACAAGCGTGTGCTGGTATCGCTATATGGTATAATGTATGGTAAATAGCTTTTATCTACTCCCTTTTCTATGGGTTTGCTGTCAGGGCAGCCTTCTTTACCACAAGCATTTATTAGTAAAATGGCAAAAAGTAAAATGGTTAATGGTTTGGTTTGTTTCATAATATTTAGTTTTTATTAGTTTTTTCAAATAATGGGTTAATTATACATTTAAGCAATACCTATTTATTGGTATTTTTTATAAAAACAAACATTGGTATATTATTAATCAATAGCAATACTGCATTTGTAGTATTTTACTTTAAAAACACAATGTATTATTTATTAGTGGTTTATATTTAAAATTGGCTTAAATAGTATGGTAAATAATACTTTACAAAATGGAAGTAGGTAAAAATATTATAAAATGAAACAACTAACTTATAATTCTTGATAACTTAATTAGTTATTTTTTTATATAAATGTTTTATTGTGTTGGATTTTGAATTAAGATATTTACAACCATGCTAACACAAACTAAATACTCTAGTAAATTTTACCCCGATGCAGTTACAGAGGTAAAAAAAGAAGGTAATTTCTTTATTTTTATTACCAGCGAAACCATTTTAGAAGCAAGAGTAATGACCGATAAAATTATTCGTTTTAGGTATGCTGCTGATGGTTTTTTTCAGAAAGATTTTAGTTATGCTGTTAGTAAATATTTTGATGAAAAATTGGTAGAACTTCATTTTTATGAAGATGATGGATTTTATTATATCCAAACACAATCCATTACCGCCAAAATAAGCAAGGAAAACATGAAAATTACCATGCTTGATAGGCAAAATAATATCATTAGTGAAGACGAAGCAGGTTTTCATTGGCAACATTACTTGGTAAAAGGTGGTAAAATAAATTATTGCAGCAAAAAAATTCAGCCAGATGAGTACTTTTATGGAATGGGCGATAAGCCCACCGAAATGAACCTAAGAGGCAAATATTTTGAAAATTATGGTATGGATACTTATGGTTTTCAAAAAGACCAAGACCCATTGTATAAAAATATTCCGTTTTTTATGGGTGTGCATAGCAAAGGTGAAATTGGTTATGGTATATTCTACGATAATTCTTTCCGTACCATTTTTGATTTTGGTAAAAGTAATGCTGATACCTTAAGTTTTTATGCACGTGGTGGCGAAATGAATTACTATTTCATTTACGGACCCGATTTGTTAAAAGTGGTAGAACAATATGCAAGCCTTACAGGTACGCCTGAACTGCCGCCAATGTGGAGTTTAGGTTACCATCAATGTAAGTGGAGTTATTACCCCGAAAGTAAAGTACGTGAAATTACTTCAGAGTTCAGAAAACGTAAAATTCCATGCGATGCCATTTATTTAGACATTGATTACATGGAAGGTTTCCGTTGTTTTACTTGGAGCAAAGAGTATTTTCCTGATCCTAAAAAAATGATCAGCGAACTTTCGGCTGATGGTTTTAAAACGGTTGTAATTATTGACCCAGGAATAAAAATAGACAAAGATTATTGGGTTTGGCAAGAAGCTATTGCCAAAGATTATTTCTGTAAAAGAGCAGATGGCACTTTAATGGAGGGCGATGTTTGGCCGGGTAAATGTCATTTCCCTGATTTTACCAATCCTGAAGTGCGCGAATGGTGGAGTGGTTTATTCAAAGGTTTAATTGAAGCAGGAGTGCGTGGAGTTTGGAACGATATGAACGAACCTGCTGTTTTTGAAATTGGTACTTTCCCTGAGGATGTTCGCCATGATTACGATGGCAACCCATGTAGCCACAGAAAAGCGCATAATGTATATGGTATGCAAATGGCTAGAGCTACTCAAAAAGGTATTAAACGCTACTTACAACCATTGCGTCCGTTTGTAATTACTCGTTCAGGATACAGTGGTTTGCAACGTTATTCAAGTGTATGGACAGGAGATAATATAGCTACTTGGGAACATTTATGGATAGCTAGTCAACAATGTTTACGATTAAATATTTCGGGTGTATCGTTTTGCGGAAGCGATGTAGGCGGATTTATAGGCGAACCTGATGGTGAATTGTACACACGTTGGGTTCAATTAGCAGCTTTCCATCCGTTTTTCAGAACACATAGTGCAGGAAACGAAACTAAATTTGACCAAGAACCTTGGAGTTTTGGAACTAAATACGAATACATTGTAAAAAAATTCATTCACCTACGCTACCAATTATTGCCATATATGTACACCGCGTTTTGGCAAAACAGTACGTTTGGAACACCCATTTTACGCCCATTAGCATTTATTGACCAAACCGATACTGAAACCCTTTTTCGTAACGATGAGTTTGCCGTTGGCGATCATATTTTGGTTTGTCCTGTAATGCGTCCCGGAATTACCGAACGCACTGTTTATTTGCCAAGAGGACGTTGGTTTAATATTTGGAACGATCATGAATACAATGGAGGCAAGGAACATATGGTGGGCTGCCCACTAGATAGAATGCCTGTATTTATTAAAGCAGGTGCCGTTATTCCTCAATGGCCAAAACAACAATATGTAGGCGAGTTAGAGGTTTTAGAAACTACTTTACATGTATATTTCAACAAAGAAAAAGAAGTAATTAGTTACCTTTACGAAGATGCAGGCGACAATTATGGCTACCGCATGGGTTTATATAACCTACATAAATTCTATGTAAAAGGAAACAATAAAAACTTAATCCTTTCTCATATTTTAGAAGGTGCTTTTGAAAGTAATAAAACGTTTAAAGTGGTAGTTCATGGATTACCATTTACTTGCACTGAGTTTGTGGCAGATGGAAAGAGCCACAAAGTAACTGAAAAGAACTTAGCAGTAGGTACAGTTAAGTTTAAAATAGATAGAGATTTTAAACGTGTTATTTTGAGATAAACTTTTTTCAAATCATAACAAAAACATCAACACTATTATGTTATAGGTAGTAGAATAAATGAAGTTAAGTTTTATTTTATCAACCTAATATTTCATACTAAAGCATTGAATTCAAAAAATATAGTATTCAATAATTGATTAACTAATAAAAACTATAAGTTTAATTTTAAAATTATGAAGCATTTTTTCAATAAAACCTTAATTACGATTGGAATTACAGTAATGACATACAATCTATTTGCTCAAAATGATGCAGCTGTTTTTTTAAAAGCAGGAAAAGAAGAAGCAAATAAACTAGTAAATGGATATTTACAACCCATTAGCAGGGGACTTTCGAGTGGCATAAACGATGCTTGGTATAGCACTGCAAAACCATTAGGATTATTTGGTTTTGATATTAAAGTTGGTTTTGGAGGATCATTAGTAAATAATGATTCGAAAACATTTACACTTAACAGTGTTGGTGCAAATACTGATGCGAAAAGTAATTTTTTACTTACTCCTATAAATGGAGATGTTAATACCAAACAACCCACCGTAATGGGCGATGGAAACAGCACTAGGTTTGCCATTTCAACCTTAAATCCTTTAGACAACACACAACGTTTATACATTGATACTATTGGCACTTTTTCAGGTACTGGAAGTTTTGCCTCAATTGGCACAACACCTTTTATTCAAGTAAGTTTAGGCATTATCAAATCAACAGAAATTATGGTAAGATTGATGCCAATTCAAAGTGGCGATTTTAGTTCTAGTGGATTTGGATTTGGGGTAAAACACTCCTTATCGCAATGGATATGGGGAGTTGAAAAACTACCAATAGATATTGCTGCAATTGCAACTTACAATAGCAGTAATCTTGAACTTGCTTTTGGAGAAAACTTTTTAAATGCCAGTGCTTCATTACCTGGCTCATTACCTAGCGCTGATTATAAAAATTCTCAAAAAATGACTATCAAAACTTCTGGTTACCAAGCTGGGTTGATTATTTCTAAAAAACTACTTTTTTTCACTCCATATCTTGGAGTTACTTATCACAGTGCTACATCAGATGTTGCTATGAAAGGAATTTTTCCCATAAAATCATTACGAAATAACAATGGTAATATAGAAGAATATACTGAAAATATTACTGACCCTATTTCATTTTCAACTAAAGCAGCACAAGCCTACAAAGGTACTTTGGGCTTTAGATTTAAGTTAGGTCCAATTGCATTAGGCACTGAGTATAATCATTCGTTTGCCAATGAACAATTTAGCACATTCAATGCTACTTTTGCTATCAATATTCAACAACTTGCACCAATTCCTAAATTATAATTAATAATAATTTTATTTTGGGGGCTTATAAATCAACTGATATGATGAGAGACATTACCACCACACAAGACATTGATTTATTAGTTGAAAATTTTTACACAAAAGTAAAAAAGGACATTACATTAAACTCTTTTTTTATTAATACTAATTGGGAACATCACTTACCAAGAATGAAAGAATTTTGGTACTTTATACTATTGGATCAACCCGGTTTTAAAGGTAATATATATGATTCACACAGTAATAGAAATATAAAATCCCCTCATTTCGATATTTGGCTTAGCCTATTTTGTGAAACTGTAAACCAAAATTTCCAAGGCACCATTGCAACCAAAGCCATTGATAAGGCTAAAGAACTCTCTATGTTATTCAGTTGGAAACTGGAACAAACAGAGGGAAAATAATGCTATTGGATTAAAACCAAGAGTTGTTATAAATTCATTCTGCTGGTTTTGATAAAATACTTTTTCGAATTTTTATAGGTTCAATAAAATGCTTTATTTTTAAATCAGCAGAATCGTTTTTTGCTTTTCTACACCATTATTTTTTTTTGTTAATTTACTGAAGGCACAGTTGAAATAGGCAAAACAATCATTTTTCAATTACCCAACTTGCGCATAATCTTCGTTATTTAATTTGTTCCAATCCTTAATTTATTGAAGCGAACAAATAAATTTTAAAGAAAGACTATAAAGGTTTTCGCCTTGTTTTATTTTATAAACAATGCTAAAATCGGTAGCTTGTTTTAGCGCAATTAGCAACAAACCAATACCTTTTAAAATTTATAAGAACAAATATTACCTTTTCTCCATTAACTCAAAACCTTTTTTACCATCACGCTCCAAAAAATCAATTTGCATACCTGCAAAAAATAAGGCTTGGCCAGGATGATAAACTACTTTTATGCCTTCAATTTCAACCGTTTTATCTTTATCTGTTGGTTCATCAAAACCAATAATTAAACCTTTATCGGTTGAGTTTTTTTGTTTGATTCCAATACGCAAATAATGAGTAGCTGGAATTTGTAAGTTTATTTTATACTCGTTAATGGCTTGAATGGCCGCTGCTGTTAAATGTATGATATTCAAATTTATTGTGCTTTTATTTTTACAATGAAATAACTTTTTATTTACTAATTTTTATCTTGGCTAATTGTTTAATTAAACCTGGTCCACCATAAATAAAGCCTGTGTAAATTTGAATTAAACTAGCGCCTGCATTTATTTTTTCTTGCCCTGTTAGTGCTGAATGAATACCACCAACTCCAATTACCGGAATTTGGTTGTTTGATTTTTGCTTGATATAAGCCAAAATTTCGGTTGATTTTTCGCTCAAAATTTTTCCGCTTAATCCACCTGCGCCCATTTGTTCTACTTCGGTTTTTGCCGTTACTAAATTATCACGGCTAATGGTAGTATTGGTTGCCACCAAGCCATCAATGCCGGTTGATTGAACAATTTCTATTACATCATCTAACTGCGATTGGGTTAAATCGGGTGCTATTTTTAACAAAATGGGTTTTTGAATATTGCCTTTGGCAATAAAATTTTTACGCTCTTCCATTAAAGCCAAAAGTATTTCAGAAAGAGGCTTTTTATCTTGCAACTCACGCAAGTTTGGTGTGTTGGGCGAGCTCACATTTACCACAAAATAATCAACCAATTGATATAAACCTACAAAACATTTCACGTAATCGTCCTTGGCATTTTCGTTAGGCGTAACTTTATTTTTACCAATATTTCCACCCACAATTAATTCAGCAGGGCGGTTAACCAAACGCTGTTTTATAACTTCTAAACCATCGTTATTAAAGCCCATTCGGTTAATAATACATTCGTCTTTTGGCAAACGGAACAAACGAGGTTTATCATTTCCACTTTGTGGCAATGGAGTTACAGTGCCTATTTCTACAAAACCAAAACCAAGCGAGCTTAATTCTTTCAAGTATTTAGCATTCTTATCGAAACCCGCAGCTAATCCAATTGGATTGTAAAAGTTTAAGCCTAAAAACTGTACTGGATTTTTTACCCTAAAAATACTAGAAACAATTTGGCGAACAAATGGAATTTTACAAAGTATTTGGTAAGAATTTAACGAAAAATAATGGGCAGTTTCTGCCGGCATTATAAAAAGGAATTTGAGAAGTAATTTGTACAAAGCGCTATTATTTGGAGCGAAAGTACGCTGCTTATTTGTAACTTTAAAATGATTTTTAGTTCAACGATTTAAAACTTAAACCATTACTTAATTTTAAAAATAGGGCATGTAACTATATTTGGCTTAATTCGTTTATGGTTTTACAAACCAAAACTTTTATGAAACACTTTTTTACTTGTATATTAATGTTTTTGGCTAGCCAACTAATGGCGCAGCAAAGCAAAGAGTTAAAAGGTTTTGTTAAAAACGATATTGGACAAACTTTATCGTTTTCAATTATATACAATACAACTACCAAACAAACTTATTCTGCCAATCAATATGGTGCTTTTGTAATGGAAGCTAGCTTAGGTGATAGTTTGTTAATTTCGAGAATTTCTTATAAATCTGATACTTTTATTATTACCAAAGCCATTTTTTATGAGATAAAACCATTTGATATTATTCTTAAACGAAAAGAAATTACGTTAAGAGATGTAAATGTAAATGCACGACATAAAAACGATTCATTGGCTAAGGCATACGCTAATTTAATGAAACACGACACTTTATTGAATAATAATGACAGAGCTAAAAACCTAAGACAGATGTCTAAAATAAGGGATATTACTTTTACCTCGGGAGGAGGAATTGCGGTAACAGGTTTAATAAATAAGGTTTGGTATAATTTTTCTGATAAAGGCAAAAGCAACGAAAAACTTTTAAAATTGGTGGAATTGTATAACCAATCAGTAAAAATTGACGACAAATTAAGCATTGATTACATCATAAAAGTTACAGGTGTTAATACAAAAAAAGCCGAATGGATTAAGGATTATTGCGCTAAAAATGAACTTCTGAAAATTCGCAATTTTAACGAGTACGATTTGATTCTGGTTTTAAGACAATGCGCTAAAGAATAAGAAGCATTAAGAAATTTCAAATTTTTAGATAATCCGCTTAACAATTCGCAACTTATGGCTATACTTTCGAGTTTCAGAATTCATGATACCATAATTATCTATTTTATCAATTCTTACCTTACCATTTGCATGAATTATTTGCCCATTTTCTAGCAATATGCCTACATGAATAATTTTACCTTCATCATTATCAAAAAATGCTAAATCACCTATTTTTGATTCCGCTAAAAAAGCCAAGGTTTCACCTTGTTCAGCTTGTTGGTAAGCATCTCTTTTCAAGAATATTCCATTTTGAGCAAAAACAGTTTGAGTAAAGCCACTACAGTCAATTCCCCAAGGAGTTTTTCCGCCCCACAAATAAGGAGTATTTAAATATTGCAAGGCTGTAGGTTCCAAACCTAACTGCATATTTGTTTCGTCCAAATTGGTAATAATATTATACCCACCAACTTTAAATTGAGTTAACGAATAAATGATACTTCCTGTGCTGATAAACATTGGAGTTTCATTTACTAAAATTTTTAAAAATGGATAATTTAAAACTACTGTAGGATTTTGCAAACCAAGCCATTCTGATTCATCAATTATCTCAGCTTGCGTATCGTTTATCCATCCTATGTATTTATCATCAATGGTTTCAATTTTCAACCAATTAGGTTGTGTGTGCAACACGATATACTTTTGTCCAAATAGCAATTGGCTCACCATTTCACTCTTGCTACTTGGCTCACTTCTAAGTGGGATAATCGGAATTAAACTAATACCAAACATTTTTTTTAAAAACTTAAAATTTATTGTTTATTTGCGTCAAAGCTATTAAAAAAAATGAACAATATTGACCTTACCTATTTAAAAGAGATTTCTGGCGGAGATGATTCGTTTATTCGAGAAATGTTAGATTTATTTATAAACACTACAGCTATTGAAGTGAATGAATTTGACCACCACCTAGCAGTTGGAGATTATATAGCAATTGGCCAATTAGCTCATAAAATGAAAGCTCCTATACAAATGATTGGCGCAAGTGAACTTTTTGATAAATTAAAAGAAATTGAAAAAATTGGAAAAAATGGCGTAAGTACTGATGCAATTCCAAATATGATTAATGAAATTAAAGTAAAAATTGCAAACTTAGCAACTGAAATAAATGAACTATTGGCCACTATGTAACTAGGTAACTTTTTACAAATAAATATCCTTTCAATTTATTTCTGTTTCTAAATTTTTTATTCTCAAATTTTTATTATGACTAACTACAAAGTTTTCCAAATTAACTGCGGTGCCGATTTAACTGATATTTTAATAGCTGAATTAGCCGAAATTGGCTTTGAAGGATTTTTGGAAAATGAAACTGGTTTTGAAGCCTATTTATTAGAAAGTGAATACAATGAATCTTTATTCAAAGAAATAATAAGTAATTATGGTTTAGCTCAAAATCAAATAGTCGAAAACACCATTCCTCAACAAAATTGGAATGCCCAATGGGAAAGTAGCTTTGAGCCTGTAATTGTAAGTAATCAATTAATCATTAAAGCACCTTTCCATCAAATTGAACAAAAATATCCTTACGAAATAATTATTCAACCTAAAACTTCATTTGGAACTGGCCACCACGAAACCACGCAAAGCATTATGGAGTTAATGCTTAAAATGGATTTTAAAAACAAAACCGTTTTTGATTATGGCTGTGGTACAGGTGTTTTGGCCATATTAGCTTCGCAATTAGCCGCTACTAGTATTTTTGCCAACGATATTGACGATTGGGCTTTTGAAAATGTAGGTGAAAATGCTGCTATGAATAGCATAACCAATATTGATTACCAAAAAGGCGATTTAAGCATAGTTCCAAATACTGAATACGATATTATTTTAGCCAATATCAATAAAAATATTTTACTGAAAAGTTTTGAGCAATTAAGCAAACACGTTAAAGCAAACGGAATAGTTTTAATAAGCGGTTTCTATGAATCTGATTTAGCCGATTTATTGGATTGTTGCCAAGCATTTGGCTTAAATTTACAACAAAAAGTAGTTACCAATAATTGGTGTGCTGCGGTGTTAGTTAGACAATAGTTGATGGACCATAGACAATAGATGATTGACTTGTTAGTTTCTTGAATGGTCGCTTGGAACAGTCGAAATGACGCTCCAATCAACCTATCAACTCAATTAACTCCATCAACCGACCCACCCCAAAAACCCTATCAACTAACAACCGACAACTATCAACTAAAAGCCTTACCTTTGCTAAATGTATTTAAAGCCGCTTTTAGAAGACGACAATAACGAAGAACAAGAACTATACGAACATCACCGAGTAGAAGTAGAAAAGGGTCAAGCCATGCTTCGAATTGATAAATATTTAATGATTCGTATAGCCAATGCTACGCGCTCCAAATTGCAGCAAGCCTGCGAGTTAGGCTGTGTTTTGGTAAACGAAAAACCTGTAAAATCAAATTATAAAGTAAAACCTTTTGATGTAATCAGCATTGTTTTACCCAATCCTCCAGCTAATACCGAAATTGTTGCAGAAAATATTCCGTTAAATATTATTTACGAAGATGATTCGTTATTGATAGTAAACAAACCTACTAACATGGTGGTTCATCCTGGTTATAATAACACTACTGGTACTTTGGTAAATGCTTTGGCTTGGCATTTTCAAGATTTGCCTTTTGCTAAGGAAAACAATGTAAGGCCAGGTTTGGTGCATAGAATTGATAAAAACACCACAGGTTTATTGGTGGTAGCTAAAACCGAACATGCCATGACCTATTTGGCTAAACAGTTTTACGAACACAGCATTGATAGAAGTTATAATGCCATAGCTTGGGGCGAAATGCCGGAACCAGAAGGAACCATAACTGGATATATTGGCCGCAGTAACCACGACAGAAAAATTTTCCAACTTTATAATGAAGAAGAAAAAGGAAAATGGAGTGTAACGCATTACAAAGTGTTAGAAAATTTAACCTATGTAAGTTTAATTGAGTTAAAGTTGGAAACAGGCAGAACGCACCAAATCAGGGTTCATGCCAAAAGTATTGGGCATCCACTTTTTGGCGATACTACTTATGGTGGCGATAGAATTTTAAAAGGAACTACATTTACCAAATACAAGCAGTTTGTAGATAATTGTTTTGAAATATTGCCTCGCCAGGCTTTGCACGCACGTTCGCTTGGGTTTACACATCCTGTAACCAATGAGCGCATGTTTTTTGAAAGTCCATTGCCTGACGATTTTGTGAAAGTATTAGATAAATGGAAAAATTACGCCCATTTTAAACCAATGGAGGAAGAATAAAAATGAAATTTTGGAATAAAAATACGGTTATCATTCTGTTAGTTGGTATCATTTGTTTTGGTAGCGGATTGTTTATTAAAGGCAGTTTACGCTACGATGATAAGCAGCAGCAGTTAATTGAACAAAACATCAGAAGTTATTCATTGCCAATTCCCGAAAGTGTAACATTTGCTGGGCAAAAAATTAGCTTAAAGGAGTTTGATGTGCACGAAAGATTTGACAGAGAATTGCTTACCAATGTATATTGGCAATCGCAAACCATTTTATTATTGAAACGTGCTAACCGTTTTTTTCCAACCATTGAGCGCATTTTAAAGGAACAAGGTATGCCCGATGATTTAAAATACGTGGCTTTAATTGAAAGTGGTTTAATGAATGTAAATTCTCCTGTGGGTGCTTCGGGTTTTTGGCAGTTTATGGATAAAACAGGCAAACAGTATGGCTTAACTATCAATACCGAAGTTGATGAGCGCTATCACCTTGAAAAAGCTACTTATGCGGCTTGTAAGTATTTTAAAGAATCGTATGCAGTTTTTAACGATTGGGGCTTGGTGGCTGCAAGTTATAATATGGGAATTGAAGGTTTAAGGCGTCAGTTAAAAAACCAATCAGGTAGCAGTTATTACGATTTATTTTTAAATACTGAAACATCGCGTTATGTGTTTAGAATTTTAGCAATGAAGGAAATAGCCGAAAAGCCACAACAATATGGGTTTTACATAGCTAAAAATCATTTATACGATCCAATTCCAACCATGAATTTATCGGTTAATTATTCCATTCCCGATTTGGCTGCTTGGGCTATTCAGTTTAAAACCAATTATAAAACGGTAAAATTATTAAATCCTTGGTTGCGTGGCAATACACTTACTTTAAAAGAAGGCGAAAGTGTAGAAATTACTTTGAAGAAATAGGGGGTTTACTTATGGCTTTTATATAAAAACTAATCGTTAGGCTTGATATAGCTTCACTACGTTCGCAATGACAATCAAACTTAACAATACTAATTTGTTACTCCCTATTTCTCTGAGATAATTTTTTAAGCAATTCGCGTTTAAAATCGTTTTCGGCTTTAAACAATAGAACTACCTTTTTTATTGGTAAAACCTTTTTGAATTCTGTTGCATATTTTTTAAGCAAATCGGCTTCATTTATTTTAAAATTCACCATATCGTTTAAAACTTTTTCAGCTTCAGCATCTGTCATTGCTGGCATGTCGGCCATTTCATCTGCAATTTTTCCTTTGGTGCTTTGGCGTAATTTTTTTAAATCTTCGGTAAATTTATTGTATACCGGCCAAAAGATTTTTGCTTCCTCACTACTTAAATTCAAACGTTCAGTAATAAAACCAATTTTCATGGCTTCTAATCTTTCCCCTTTTTGAGCCATTGCTTTCAATGAAATGGTTGCAATAATTGCTACTAAATAAATATATTTTTTCATGGTATTTTTTTCTTAAAGTTCATCTAATAAAGCTTGCTCGTCAGCATGCTCTAATAAATATTGTTCAATTTCTTTTTTACTTTCTTCTTTATTTAAATCTGCTTTTATTTCTGGATTCAACTCATTAATCCATTCAATTTTCACATCATTATTGGCCAAATAATCTATCATTTCTGCTTCGCTCACCTTATTTAGATTTGCACTTAAATTATCTTGTTGATTATTTTTTACAAAAATAATCAGTGAAATAATAGCGATAAAAATGGCAGCTATTCCGCTCGCAAATTGCCAATTGGCAGTAGAAAACAAATTTACTTTTTTAACTTGTTGTGAATTTACTTTACTTAATATTTGAGATTTACTCGTTTCAAAATAATCATCAGGGATAGTATAACCACCTTTATTATCTGTTATATCCAAAGTTTTATTTGCTTCAATTTTACTTAAAATTAAGGCACTTCTGTTTTCAAAGTAACCAGTAGGCACTGTAAAACCATTTGCTTTGGGCAAGTTATCTAAAAACAAATTATCACTTTTTTCTGTCTCGTTTTCCATTGAAAGTATTTGGTAGATATTATTTCAACTAAATGGTTTAATTATAACTGAACTATTTATTGATATTCTTCTTGATATTTCCCAACACATATCTATTTGTTATATCAAATTGAGTTAATAACCATATTAATGCTGCACTTAAAAGAGTAGATAGAATGAAAATAATGGTGCCGTATAAATCATTCAACTTGTTCATTTGAGGGTCGTTTAAAAATTGGTAGGCTAAAAAAATAAACAAGGGGTGATACAAATAAATTCCTAAAGATTGGTTATTAACAAAATGAATAAATTTATTATCAGTCCAATTTTGAGATGATAAATAAATAAGGGTAAAAAAAACCAAACCAATATTACAAATTAAATAGGGAGTAACTAATAAAGTACCATTTGACTGCATGTGCTTGGCTATAAAAGCCAATATAACCAAACCTGCTAGTGAAATAATAACCATGAGTATGTATGGATTTGGGCGCCATTTTATTTCCTTATTTCTAATAGCAAATCCTAAAAAGAAAAATGTTAGGTAGCCATAAATTCTTTTCTCACCAAGGTAAAATAAAGGCAAATTATCGGGAGAAGAATCGCTGTAAATTATAAACCAACAGCAAGAAATAAAGACTAAAACAATTAGCACCAACCAATATGGAATTTTGTATTTTACAGCTAAGAAACACACGCAAACACCAAGAATATAAGCAGGTATATACCACAAATGATAGTAAGGATAAAGTATATCTTTAACCGAAAAAGTAGCAAATGATTTATTATAAAAAGCGATTGGAATAAAAACAACAAATGCAATTAACCATGGAATAATAGCTCTATTAAAAAACTTTTTGAAGTAAGCAAAAATTCCATCATCAAATGCCGACTTTTTAACCAAAAAACCGCTAATTGATAAAAAAAGGGGCATATGAAAAAAATAAACTGTTTGGAATTTGGATGTAATATTTATGGCATGACCAAATATTACGATTATTACCAACAATCCTTTTATGGCATTTAATCCAGGACTATAGCTTCCAATTTCGGCTTGTTGTAACGTTTTAAATTGCTTAAAATATTTTATCATTTTATTTAAAATTTGTTTCTTTTTTTAGGTGATCTTCTATTTTTTTAACGGCATGAAAATAAGATGCTTTTAATGCACCCACGCTGGTATCAAGCACTTCACTCATTTCTTCATATTTCATATTTTCATAATATTTCATGTTAAAGACCAATCTTTGTTTATTAGGTAAAGTTAAAATAGCTTGTTGCAATTTCAGTTCTATTTGGTTACCATCAAAATAATTATCAGCTGTTAAGTTATTGCTTAAAAATTCAGAATTTTCATCATCTATAGAAATATTGAAATTTTGTTTTTTCTTTTGAATAAAAAGCAATGACTCATTGGTAGCAATGCGATAAATCCAAGTATATAGTTTGCTATCTCCTCTAAATTTTGCTAAATTTTCCCAAACTTTAATAAAAGTATTTTGCAATATATCATCGGCATCATCGTGGTTAATTACTATTCTGCGAATATGCCAATAGGTTTGTTTTTGAAATTTATTTAAAATAAGCTCAAAAGCAGTATGCTTGGTTTGCTCATTATTAAATTTCACTATCAATTCGCTATCCGTAATTTCCTTTTCCAATCAATCTAATGTTTAAGTAATAATTCGTTTTTGATGTCTTTAGGGAAGAAAGGTTTAAAAATCATCATTATCAGCAAAACTATAGTATTTATTGTTTCCAATAATTATATGGTCAACAATGTCTATATCTAGGAGTTTTGCTGCATTTTTTAAATTTTTCGTTATTTGAATATCGGCAGTACTTGGCTGCAAATTTCCTGAAGGATGATTATGGCAAAGTACAATATAGCTAGCCAAATTTTCGATAGCATGTTTAAATATGATTTTAGTATCTACTACTGTTCCCGCCACACCACCTTCACTAATTTTTACACGAGCTATTACTTTTCTATTTCTAGCAAGTAATAAAATCCAAAATTCTTCGTGTGGTAAGTCGGCCAGTAAAGGCTCAAAATAATTAAAAACCTCACGCGATGTTTTAACAATTTCAATTTGTTTGGCATCTTCATCTTTTCTCCTTCTACCTAATTCAAGGGCAGCAGCAATTGTTATAGCCTTGGCCTCTCCTATTCCTTTTACTTTCTTTAAATCTTTAATTGAAAGTTTCCCAAGCTCATTTAAATTATCATTGGTTAATTGCAATATTTTTCTTGCCAAATCTACTGCCGATTCATTTTTGGTACCAGTTGCAATTAGTATAGCCAATAGCTCAGTATTGCTCAAACTTTGTTTACCTTTTAGCAAAAATTTTTCTCTCGGTCTGTCATCTTCAGCCCAAGCTTTAATACCCGAAAATTTATCCAAAATATTTTCCATTCTGATTTAAATGCAAGGGCAAAATAAATTAAAAGCTTAAAAACAAAAAAAGCTTACCCATAATTTATGAGTAAGCTTTAAATAATAATACTTTATTTAAGACAAATGCTGCTTAAGCAGTTTTTTTCTTAGTTGATTTAGCTACTTTTTTAGGAGCTGTTCCAATTTTGCTAACTACTTTAGCTAATTTAGATTTTTGGTTTGCAGCCTTATTTTTGTGAATAATGCTACGTTTAGCCAACTTGTCTAACATACTAGCTACTTTTTTAAATAATTCTGAAGCTGCAGCTTTATCTTCAGATAAGCGTAGTTCTTTAATAGCGCTACGAGTTGTTTTTGCTTGATAACGGTTACGTAAGCGCTTAGTTGCGTTACTTCTGTTACGTTTTATTGCTGATTTATGATTAGCCATCTTTGTATTTAATTTATCTCTTTAAAACTTATCAGTTATGTATATAACTAATAAAGGGGTTGCAAATATACCGTTTTGATTTAAAAATCAAACACTCCACAAAAAAAATGTTTATACTGAGAAACTTTCTCCGCAACTACATGTGCGTGAGGCATTTGGATTATTAAAACTAAATCCTTTTCCATTTAATCCGTCAGTAAAATCAAGTTCTGTTCCAAATAAATACAAAACACTGCGCTTATCTGTAACTATTTCAACACCATTATCTCCAAATTTTTCATCACCTGGTTTTAATTCGGTATCAAAATCTAATTTATAGGATAGACCCGAACAGCCACCACTTTCCACACCTACTCTTAAAAAGTGCGCAGAGCTGTAGTTTTGTTCAATTTTTAATTCTGCAATACGTTTTTTTGCTTTTTCGCTAACTGTAATCATGGTTTTGGTATTTTGTTAAATAAATACTTTTGCAAAAGTAAATCTTAAAATATATAGTACAATACTTTTTTCAATTTGTTTTAGCAACAACTTTGTCATTTTACTAACTTTCAATAATGGTAACTTCCACCATTGCATGAACCCGGTATTTTTTATTGTTTAATGATTCGCATAAAATGTATGTTCTGAGTTTTTCAATTTTACGTAATGTATCAGCATAACCTTTCATTTTAAAAAGTGTTCCATTAGGTATATCGGCCAAAACTAATGTACTCGCTTTTTTCTCATCATATTTCTTAAGTACTTGAAGTAGTTTAATATCAGCCGAATGCGTGTATTTAGGATTACGCATATGTTTTGCAATTGCTGCTTTTAAATCGTATGGAAATAATGTTTCGTGTTCAAAAAAAGGAATCATATTTTTTTGAAACTCATTCTTCCATTCTTCACCATGTGGCTCATGGTGATTTCCATACTTAACAAATGCAGTATGATGCGAGAGTTCATGAATAAATGTTATCAAAAAATCAAACTTACTCAAATTAAAATTGATGCTAATTCTGTTTCCTTTACCATTGTGCGGACTATAATCTCCGTACTTACTTTTTCGCTCATTTTCCACATGTAAATGCAAATCATGAAATAGAATAAGTTCCGCACAATATTCAACAGCTTCTTTAGGAATAAACCTAACCAAAACATTGCAAAATTCTTGCTTTTTTTTTAATTGATTAGCGTTTAAAGCACTAAATAATTTATACTTTTCGTTCAAGTTTGTCTAAAATAAAAAAAGAACACGCCCTAAAGCGTGTTCTTTTGACCTTCAAAATTAATTTATAAAAACTATTCTTTCGTAATAATTTTACTACCCGAAAAATTATCTGAAACCAATTTAATGATATAAACACCTTTAGCTAAATTTACTAAATCCAGAACTTGTTGCTTATTATTGTTCAAGTTTACGTCTTGGCTCAAAACCTTTTTACCAAATACATCAAAAACAGTTATATCTAAGTTATTAATTGTACTTCCTAAATAATTGATATTAATGAATTGATTTGTAGGATTAGGGAATAAAATAAAATCATTGTTATTAGAAACATTACTAACTGCTGTATTCCAAATACCAACAGGATACGTTTTTAATGCTCCATTGCATCCGTTGGTGCCTTTTTCGGTTACTTGAACTACACCATTGGTGCCTGTACTCCATTTTACAACAATATTATTTGTGTTTTGTCCACTTTGAATTGTTCCTCCTGATACAGTCCAGGTATAACTAGATGTTGGTAATCCATTCACCCAATAAGATGTTGTATCATTTTTGTATGCAAATTTAGATGCTGTTATGTCAGAAGTATTTGGTCTAGGCAATTTGCTAATAGTTAACGGAACTGAAATGGAGCTACAAACGCCATTTGAAACCTTTACATTAAATGTGCCTGAATCATTAAAACTTAAAGTTGTGGCTGTTTGACCAGGCATATTAACCCCATTTCTCATCCAAGTATTTGCCGAAGTTGCGCTCGAAGTAAGTGTAAATGAACCGCCTTCACAGAATTGATTTCCAGCTAATGATTTTGTAATGGTAGGAACTGGTGGGTTGGTGCCTGTGCTAAATGTATACAAATCACTTTGTGCAGAACATCCATTTGAACCCATGGTTCTAACAGCAATTTTACCCGCATTTTTATTATAATAATTCGAATTTATTTCACCAACAATTGCAACACTATCACGGTACCATTGCAAGTTACTTGAAGTTGTTGTTAACAATGATGAATCATTATTACAAAGGATAAGTGAACCTGATAGGCTTACCGCTGGTTTGGCTGGACTGGCTTTTACTTCAAACGAATTGGTTACTGTAACGCTATCACTTCCAGAAACATTGCTTACTTTTAATTTAACTGTGTATAAACCAGTACTTGAAAAATTAAATGATGGGTTTTTACTTGTAGATGTAAAGTTTTGTGGTCCCGTTATTACCCAATTCCATGTGCTCGGATTATTTAATGAAGTATCGGTTAATACAGTATTTTGATTTGCGCATACCAAACTAGGAACTTTAAATCCTGCTTTAGGACTAAAAGGTGTTCCAGTAATATTTATATTATCTAAAAATAAATTATTTCCTCCTCCATAATAAACTTCAAATCTAATAATTACGTTGTTTAGCCCAACAAAAGAATTTAATCCAATAGAATTACATGGGGTACTGTTAATGTTTGTACTACACCAGTCTGCTGGCAAAGACGGAACAAAAGCATATTGTGAAGTTTGTGCTGGATCTCCAACGCCAGTATATGTAGCCATTTTTGAACCATTACTCGGCCTATTTTCTGTCATTCCAACTAATCGAGTCCAGGTTAAACCACAATTTGAACTTATACTTACAATTAGTGAATCTTTACTTGTTCCGTCATACCTACTATATGCATGTTGAAAACTTAAATTGGCATTTTGCATACCTCTTAAATCTAAAATTGGGGAGTACAATTGATAGCGCCTAGTTGTAATTGGGTTATCATAAAAATTAACACCAACTACTGTATTTCCTGGAGTTGTTCCAAGTGCATTTGTCCATTTTCTAAAACTAAAAGTATCATTATAAATGTTTCCAACTCTCCATAAATTTGCAGTTTGAGAATTACTTTCAAAAGTTTCAATAACTGGGAGTGTTAACCCGCCAATTTTAATGTAATCTAATTTGTAAAGTGAATCTTCGCCTGAAACACCAATTACTTTTAGTGCCACAGGGTAATTTCCAGCAGCACTGTATGTTACAACAGGGTTGGCCGATGTGGATGTAGAAGGTGAACCGCCTGGAAAATACCAAATTGCGGTATTACTTGATGATGAATTATTGGTAAAAGTAATTTGACTACCTACACACGACATTTGAGCTGAAGCCGAAAAATTAGCAGCTGGTTTAGGCGAAATACCGCCAATTATTAAAGAAAATGATTGACTCAAATTATTTGGAAAACCTCGTTTGCTTGAAACTTTAATAGAGTATGCTCCTGCAGAAGGGGCAGCAATAAAAATTTGTTCTACATTGTCTCTAAAATTATCCCCATTTGTGGCTGCAGCATTTGGTGTGGCAGGATTTAATATATATGGTAAAAATTGTTGATTATCGCTAACTCTTACAACTCTAACATCCAAATCATTTATCAATTTTGCTACCTGATCATCAAAAACGTTTGAACTTGAAGCAGTAGCGGCAATATCTGTCCAACATAAAGTTATTTTTAAAGGAACTGTGCCATTAGAAACTACCGTTTTAACAAATGGAGTTAAATCTGTTGGGATTTGTGATTCTATTATTTGGTTTGCACCACTGTCTGAGATTGATTGAACAGCTTTAGCTGTATTCATTAAACCCCATCCGAAAGAATAATCTGGACCAGGGTTACTTCCAGCTTCATCAGCAGTATGAATAATTAATCCTTTTAGTGAAGAAGCACGCAAAAATTTACCTTTTAAGTTATTGTAATGTTGTTGTATTAAAAGTGCCGAACCAGTGGCATTTGGAGAAGCCATAGAAGTACCACTAATGGTGCTATATGCTGTATTATTACCTGAATAACTCGAGTATAAATCAACTCCAGCTGCACAAATATCTGGCTTTATTCTTCCATCATCAGTTGGCCCCCAACCACTAAATGAGCTCATTACAACAGAACTAGCTCCATTCCATCCATTTGTAATTTTATTTACTGCACCAATTGTAAGAATATTTTTTGCCACTCCATTTGTAGAAATACAATCATATTGACCATCAGCTGGAGGAGTAGCTCCACTAAAAGGAACCCAATTACCAGTGTTTGAATTAAAATAAACTCTTGTGGCTGCTGTGCTGGGAACATCTCCCCTATCATTTCCAGCAGATTTAAAAGGTAAATAAAATGGATTATTATATACTGTTTGATCCCAAGCTTGTGCATCATCATTGTATAAGCCAAATTTATAATCTTCTGTAGAAGACAAACTAACATCACCGTACCATCTCCATTGCGTATTCGCATCATCATAGTTCCAACCACAAACACTTCCATAACTATGATTTGACACCAACATACCAGAACCAGCAGCTGTATTCATTTCGCTTACATCGTTATCCCAAAAATAGCATTTTAATGGTGCTTGAAACGACATTCCTTTTGCATTTGCTTGAACTCCACCAGCAATCATTGTTCCTGCCACATGTGTAGCATGATCACTTAAAGTGGTTGTCCCATCAGTTTGCACTGCTCTTCCTTGAAATTCTTGATGACTAACTCTAACAGCACCTCCGTCCCAAATACCTATTCGATTAGTCATTCCACTTCCAGACAAATTAAAACCTAAACTACCCCCAGGATGAACTTTATCGGTTCCAATAGTTTTAGCAGCACCAGCATTGTCTGTTTTAATATACTTAGGTATTCCATTTTCAGAAACACCTACTAGTTGAATTACCGTTCCATCCAACAATATTTGAGGCTCAATATTTAATCCCAAAACTTCCTTTGCATAGGTAAGTTCTGCTTTAATATTTTGTTCATAAATGGCTTGTAGCTCTTTACTATTTTTAGCCTCCAATAAACTTTTATGTGGTACTTTAACTTGTTGTTGACCATTTACCTCTCCTAAAAGGAATATGGCCATTGAAATACTTAGTAATTTTTTATACATTGGTTTAACTTTATTATTTTCTAATTAATTGTTAGGTGCTTTTTAGGTTTACTTTTAACTTGTAAATTGCAACTTAAGTACATTTTTTGTTTCTTATTTTTTATTAACCCACTAAAAAAAACCAAGTATTCGTTTGGAACACCTTTACATTTAATAGAAATATTAATGCTTGAATTTGAAACCCAAGTTTGATTCTTTTTTTCATGTATCAAAACAATTTTGGGTATCAATGAATTCATTTTATTACCACACTTAAATTGATTTTCATCTATGTTATTCAGTTCCAATAACTGACCATCATTGGTCATAATGCTAATATTTATCTTACCATTAATATTCTCATAAGTAGTATTTTGCGTGCACGGTAAATTACTAGTTTTATTATTAAAAACTGTACTTATCTTGTTTTGGGCACTTAAATGAAAGCCAATTAAATAGAATATTATTAGTAATGTGTTTCTGAACATTTTAAACATTTTTATAAATTTCAAAATTATAAGGTTAAGCCGTAAAAGCAATTTTATTTTATGTGTACTTTGTCAAATTATTAAATAACTAATACTTTGCGAAAAGTTTTGAACCAAAATACAAATGAAAAAACACATTCCTAATGCACTTACCTCATTCAATTTATTGTTTGGTTGTTTATCCATTATTTCAAGTTTGGTGGAAAACGACCTAGAGAAAGCTGCTTATTTTATTGGTGCTGCAGCTATTTTAGATTTTTTTGACGGCTTTGTTGCTCGTGCCTTAAGGGTTGGTTCCGAAATGGGTAAACAATTGGATTCATTAGCTGATTGTGTTAGTTTTGGGGTAGCTCCAGGATTTATTTTTTATAAAATCACCAATATTCCGATCGACTTTAACCACTTTGATATTCATTCCTATATTTCGTTTTTAATTCCTGTTTTTTCTGCAATTAGATTGGCTAAATTTAATATTGATACACGCCAAACTGATTCATTTATTGGGGTTCCAACTCCAGCTAATTCACTTTTTATAGCGGCAATTCCATTTGTAATTAGTGCCAATAGCTTTGGTTTAGGTTCTATTTTTCAAAATATTTGGTTCCTAGTTTTTTTTCCAATTGTTAGTGCTTATCTACTTGTAGCCGAGCTCCCATTGTTTGCCTTAAAGTTTAAAAGTTTTGCTTGGCAAGCAAATCAACTACGATATATCTTTTTAATATGCTGTTTGATTAGTTTATTTGCATTTGGATATTTAGGAATAAACATCAGCATCATTTTGTACATACTTTTTTCGATTTATAATAATTTTCAAACTAAAAAATGAAATACGCAGCCCACATAAACATTATGCCTCACAAGGCTTTATTAGACCCACAAGGAAAAGCAGTTACAGGTTCTATGCCAAATATTGGCTTACCTTCAGTATCGAATGTAAGAATTGGAAAACATATAACATTGGAGTTAGAAGCAGCTGATGAAAGCGAAGCAAAACAAATGGTAGAAACTGCCTGCACCAAGCTTTTAGCTAACCTTATTATGGAAAGCTACGAATACACTATAGTAGCAATTTAATTTTATTTGTAGAATGAAAATCCTGAGAAAGCGTATTAAAACTATTTCAAAGGATTTTTTTTGCCCTAAACTTACTTTTCTTTTCCTCTTTTTCCGATTGCTAAAGCACAACTGCAATTCGTTTTTTAACAGTTGTCATTTGCCTATTGTTTATTGCTTATTACCTATGGCCTATTGTATATGGCCTATGGCAACGAAAGCTCAAAATAAAGAATACGCAAAACAAGTAATTGAAAAATTATGTTCAGATGATTTTGCTGGGAGGGGTTACGTAAATGAAGGAGACAAAAAAGCATCTCGCTTCATAGCCGAAATTTTTAGAAAAAACAGACTCGGCTCCCCTACTGTTGATTACTATCAAACTTTCGGCTTTCCTGTTGTTACTTTTCCTGGTGAAACTTTTTTAAATATTGATGGTGTTGGATTAGAAGCTGGCAGAGAATTTATTGTCAATGCTGGATGTCCAACCATAAAAGGAAAATTCAATGTAATTTATATAGATTCTGCTACTATAGATAACAGTTTTGCTTTTGAAACTTTCACCAAAAAATCATTGCGAAAATTTTTTATTGTAGTTACTGATATTAAAGGCAAAACATTTTTGCACCCTGAACGTGCTGAAAGCATTTTATCGAATACAATTGGAGCAAAAGGCTTAATATTTAATAATCAGGAGAAATTTACTTGGAGCGTATCATTACAAAAAGAAAAATTCCCAATTATTTATATCCAAAAAAATGCCATAAAACATCATATGGTAGAATTAGATATTAATATTGAATCCATTTTAATAAATCACCAAACACAAAATGTACTTGGAATAGTTAAAGGGAAGCTTTACCCTGATTCATTTGTAGTAATAACGGCACATTACGACCATCTTGGAAAATTTGGAGAAGCCATATTTCCTGGTGCAAATGATAATGCAAGCGGAATAGCAATGATGCTTGATTTGGTAGGCAATATTGCCAAAACTCCTCTAGATTATTCCGTAATGTTTATTGCATTTGCAGGTGAAGAGGCAGGCCTATTAGGTTCCTATTATTATACACAAAATCCTTCAATAGCATTAAATAAAATGGCACTATTGCTAAATTTAGATTTGATGGCAACAGGCGATAAAGGAATGACATCAGTAAACGCTACTGAATTTCCTGATGAATTTAAATTATTGCGTTATATCAATGAACAAGGAAACTATTTACCTAATATTAATTCAAGAGGTAAAGCTGCTAATAGTGACCACTATTATTTTACTGAAGCTGGCGTCAAATCATTCTTTTTTTATTTAATGGGAAATTATAGTTTTTACCATGATATTGATGATAAAGCATCTGCTGTAACATTAAGTAAATACAATGAATCGTATCAATTAATTTACGATTTTATTAATGCATACATTAAACAAAGCATTGAAAATTCAATACCAAATAAAAAATAATGAGTACTATTAAAAAGCTAGCAGGGCAAACAGCTATTTATGGTTTAAGTACCATTTTAGGTAGATTTTTAAACTACTTATTGGTACCTCTACACACAGCATTGTTTTCAAAAGCCGACTTTGGCACTGTAGCTGAAATGTATGGCTATGTTTCGTTTTTAAATGTGGTGCTCATGTATGGAATGGAAACAGCTTATTTTAGGTTTTCAAATAGCAATAAAAATAATCCTCGAATTTTTTCTACAGCATTAATATCAATATTAGTTACCTCCATAATTTTTATGTTGGGAACGCTTTTATTTGCACATCCCATAGCCAACCTCATAAGATATCCGGAACATGCAGAGTATATTATTTATTTTGCATTAATAATAGGTCTTGATGCACTTACATTTTTGCCATTTGCCTTATTACGTCAACAGAACAAACCTTTAAAGTTTGCATTAGTAAAAAACATCAATATTTTCAGCAATATTCTATTCAATCTATACTTCTTAATATTATGCCCCTATTTACAAAATAAAGGTATTGAAATGCCATTGTTCAATGGACAAGTTGGTATAAAGTATGTATTTATTAGTAACTTAATTGCCAGCATAATTACCATTCCTCTTCTGTTGGTTGAGTTTAAGAACATTAAACTAGGTTTTGATAAAATGATTTGGAAGCAAATGATAATTTATGGAGCACCCTTAATTATTGTAGGTTTTGCGGGTATGATAAACGAAACATTAGACCGTGTATTAATAAAATACTTATATCCAGATGCCCATTTAGCTAACGAAATGAATGGAGTTTATGCAGCTAATTATAAACTTTCCATTTTAATGACTTTGTTTATACAAGCTTTTAAATTTGCTGCTGAACCCTTCTTTTTTAGTCACTCAAAAAGTTCAGATAAGCGAACCATTTATGCAGTGGTAATGGACTATTTTATCATCATTTGTCTCTGCTTGTTTTTAGTAGTTACTCTGTTTATTGATTTCTTTAAACACTTTATAGATGTCAAATTTTATGAGGGTTTACATGTAGTACCAATTTTATTATTAGCCAATATGTTCCTCGGTATTTATTATAATTTATCTATTTGGTACAAACTAAGTGACAATAATAAAAAAGGAGCAAACATATCTCTTATGGGGGCAGGAATTACCTTGTTATTAAACTTCATTTGGATTCCTATTTATGGGTATACTGGTTCGGCTTGGGCCACACTTATCTGCTATTTTAGCATGATGGTAGTTTGCTACCTAATGGGTAAAAAATATTATCCTATCGAATATAATATTGGTAAGTTTTTGGGTTACACTTTAACTGCAATAGCTATTTTTTATATTAGTAAATTGCTATCTGGTATATTTACTGAGCCAATTATTTTATATGGTATCAATACTTTTCTACTATTCCTTTTTATTGCCATTGCTTTTATAGTTGAAAAGCGTTTTAAAACAATATTTAATCACTAGTTTTATGAAAATAAAAATAATTAATACTTCTAACAACGATTTACCTGCCTATGAAACAGTTCATGCCGCAGGTATGGATTTACGCTCTTTTGTAAGTGAGTCAATAATTTTAAATCCAAATTCAAGAGCACTTATACCTACGGGTTTATTTATGGAAATTCCAATAGGCTACGAAGCTCAAGTAAGACCAAGGAGTGGTTTAGCTTTTAAACATGGAATTACTGTTTTAAACAGTCCTGGCACAATTGATGCTGATTACAGAGGCGAAGTTAAAGTACTTTTAATTAATCTTGGAACCGAACCTTTTGAAATAAAAAATGGTGAGCGCATTGCGCAATTAGTTATTTCCAAGCATGAAACTGCTGTATGGGAAATTACTACTGAGTTAAGCGAAACAGGCCGTGGTGCTGGTGGTTATGGAAGTACCGGAAAACTTTAACAAACTATTTCGCATAAAAAAAGGAGTTACAAATTGTAACTCCTTTTTTTTTGGTGGGCCCACCTGGAATCGAACCAGGCACCTACTGATTATGAGTCAGTTGCTCTAACCGAATGAGCTATAGGCCCAAATCAAATGATTATTATTTGATTTTTTAAGGAGTTCGAAAGTATGTAATTTGTATTATTCTTGCAAATAAATTTTATAAAATGTTAAAATATAAAGCTATAATTTTTGATTTAGGCGGTGTAATTGTTAATCTTGACCAAGATAGAACTATTAGAAGTTTTAAACGACTCAATATTGATTTAGACGAAGTAAATGAAAAGTTGCCCATTTTTAAAGAATACGAATTGGGTAAAGTAAATACCGAAACATTTGTACAAACCATTAAGGCTGAACTAAAAGGCAATGCCAGCGATATAGAAATTACCCATGCTTGGAACAACATGATTTTAAATGTTCCTACCGATAGAATTGAGATTTTAAAGTTGCTTAGAAAAGATTACAAAATTTTTATTTTAAGCAACACCAACGAATTACACATTCAAGAATTTAAAAAAATATTTGAAAAAGATCATCCAGATGAAATCTGGGAGAGTCTTTTTGATAAAATCTATTACTCGCATCAAATAAATTTGCGCAAACCACATTTAGAAGCTTGGCAATTTATTTTAGATGAAAATAACCTAAAGCCCGAAGAAACTATATTTATTGACGATACCAGAATGCACTTTAAAGCAGCTGAAACAATGGGTATTAAAAGTATTTGGACAAAAAGACCTATTGGACAATGGTTTGTAGATGAAGTAAAACAGCTTGAAAAACAATAATTTATAATTTAACCCTAAATTGTATATTGCAGTATGCTTTTGATTTTTGCAGCTGACGAAAAATCGCCACGATTACAATATATTTTAAATGAGGTTTTGTACAAACGCCTTCAAATAACTTATACTTTAACGGATAGCTTTGATTATTTTATGCGTTCTAAAATGCCTAAAATCAATTACTCCAACACCATCATGGAGCACTGTATAAATATTCCGGCTCACACACTTCTATTTGAAGAAAATTTAAAGAGAATACCTGTTTTAGTTGAAAAAAGTGAAACGTTTATTCATACCTTTTTTAGCATAAAATTTGATACTGATAAATTTGTAGAACCTCCAAAACAGCATTTACCATTCGATATTTTTAGCGCTAGTTTTTATTTATTAAGCAGATACGAAGAATACATTCACCCTCATTTCGATTTACACAATAGATTTAAGGCTGAGGAAAGCTTGGCTCTTAAGAATGGTTTTTTACAAATTCCTTTGGTTGATTTATGGGCAATAGAACTTGGAAAAATTATCAATAAACAGTATGGCCAAATTAATTATAAGTTAACTAATTATTCTGAACTAAACACGTTTGATATTGATTTTGCTTATAAATATAAAGGATTATCTCCATTTAGGTTTTACAAAAAAGCATTAGGTAATTTATTCCGATTTGACTTTAAAGAGCTTAAAAAACAATTTGATAAAAACATAAAAGACGAATTTGATACTTATGATTTTATCTTTGAATCATTGGGCAATAAACCATCTCACTTCTTTTTTTTATTAGCTGAAAGCGAAAGTACCCACGATAAGAATTTACTTCCAGAAAGTAGCGAATATCAAAATTTAATAAAAAATATTGCTTCTAAATTTCCAATTGGAATTCATCCATCATACCAAGCTAGTTCAAGCAAAAAAATACTTTTAACTGAAAAGACTGAGTTAGAAAAAATAAGTAATACTACCATTAATACAAGTAGGTTTCATTTTTTAAAATTTAAACTGCCTGCTAGTTTTAATCATTTAATAGAAAGCAATATATTAGAAGATTACAGCATGGCTTATGGCAACAAAATTGGCTTTAGAGCAAGCACTTGTAAAGGTTTTCAGTTTTTTGATTTGATAGAAAATACAACCAAAAACTTAGAAATATTTTCGCCTTGCGTTATGGATGTTACTTTAAAAAATGGAGAGAATTTCACGCCAAAAGACGCCAATTTAGCTATTCAAAAACTAAAAACTGAAATTAAAAAAGTTGGTGGAAACTTTATAAGTATTTGGCATAACTCCAACCTTACCCATACTCCTGAATGGGAGCATTGGCAAGCGGTTTGGGTAAATATAGTGAACGAATAATTTATTCGGTTTTAGATTCTTTATCAAAAACACGTTTGGTACCTTGGTACATTTCATATTGATGAAACTTGCATTCTAAAGGGCCGTTAAAAACTAATAAACGCTGAGAAGTTTTTAACCTGATACTTTTCATGGCTTCTTGGTTTGATGATAAAACCCAAGCTTGCCAACCCGAAAAATCTTTTTTAAACTTATCGCCAATCATTTTATAAAAAGCATTTGCTTCTTCTAAAGCCAAACGCTCGCCATAAGGCGGATTCATTATTAAACAACCTCTTTCAGCATTAGGTGTTAGGTTTTCAAAAGGCGTTTTATCTAATTTTATTACACCTGTCAAACCTGCTTTATCTACGTTTGATTTTGCAATTTGCAATGTATCCCACGAAATATCAGAACCGTTAATCGTTAATTTAATATCTTTTATTCCGGCCTTTCCTTCTTGTTTTACCTCTTGCCAAAGTTGATGGTCGTAATCTAACCACGACTGAAAACCAAAACGTTTACGTAAGTAATTAGCAGGAATATTTTTAGCCATCATAGCAGCTTCTATTAATATGGTTCCACTTCCACACATGCCATCCATCAAAGCTTCTGAACCATTCCAACCTGTCATTTTAACAATAGCAGCAGCAGTTACCTCATTTAAAGGTGCTTTGTTGGCATCCTCGCGGTAACCTCTGCGGTGCAATGAGTCGTTACTTGAGTCTAAAGAAAGTGTTGCGCTATCTTGAAAAATATGTAAGTTTAATCGCAAATCAGGATTAACAATATCAACATTTGGGCGTTTGTTAAACTTAGTTCTAAATTGGTCAACTATGGCGTCTTTGGCCTTTAAAGCTATGTATTGCGAATGGTTAAAATAATCAGAACGCAATAAACCATCAATAGCCAATGAACCATTTACATCTAAAAACGTGCTCCAATCAATGGTACTAATTGCATCATACAACTCGCGGTCGTTTCTGGCTTTAAAACTATAGAAAGGCAAAAGTATTTTTAGTGCCAAACGGGAATGAAGATTTACCTTATACATTAATCTTTTATCGCCTTCAAAACTAACTGCTCGTTTTAAGCGCTGTGTGTTTTGTGCTCCAAGTTCTTGTAATTCTTTTTCTAATAAAGGCTCCAAGCCTTGTTGAGTTTTGGCAATCATTTTAAATTGCCCCGAAGTAATGTTTTTCAAAATTTTAGTGTTTTTAAATAACTACTAACTCCTATAAATAGCTAGTAATAAGCTTAAAGTAAATTTTTTAAGCCTGCAATAATAACTAAAATTTATTGGAGGAGGCTAAATATGTTTTTAAAGTTACATTCTTAAATATAATTTTCTGTTATTTTGCTCGTAAACCAAAAATATAATGAAAGCATTTTACACCATACTACTTTTAACCCTTTCAAATACCTTTATGACCTTTGCTTGGTATGGTCATTTACAATTTAGCAAAATAGAATGGCTGAAAAATACTGGATTAATTGGTGTTATATTAATTAGTTGGTTGATAGCTTTGGCTGAATATGCTTTAATGGTTCCTGCCAATAAAATTGGTTACGAAAAAAATGGAGGTCCATTTAATATGTTTGAGCTAAAAACCATTCAAGAGGTGATTTCGCTTACTGTATTTGTACTCATCAATTATTTTGTTTTTAAATCAGATAAATTAGCTTGGAATCATTTACTTGGCTTTGCTTTAATAGTATTAGCTGTTTTTGTGGTTTTTAAAAAGTGGTAGTTTTAACAATTGGTAATAAGCAATTGGCAAATTTATCAAGACAAAATTTTATTCTTTAAATATCATAAGCTGTTAATTTTTGTAATATTGTAATCTTTCAATTTTCTAATCTTTCAATTTTTACATGAATTTACAAAATAAAATAGCCGTTGTTACAGGTGTTAGCAAAGGAATTGGCAAAGCTGTTTGCGAACAATTATTAGCAAATGGCGCAACTGTATTTGGCTTAGGTCGAAATAATAACAACATTTCAAACTCAAATTACAATTTTATCCATTGCGATGTACGCAGTTTCGATTCTGTGCAAAATGCTTTCAATACAATATTTACAAAAACCAACCAAACCATTGATATTCTTATAAACAATGCAGGCTTAGGTTATTTTGGTTTTTTGGAGGATATGCCCATTGAACAATTTCATGAAATGCAAGAAACCAACTTAAATGGTATTTTTTATTGCTGTAAAATGGCATTGCCAAAAATGAAAGAAAAACAAATTGGCCATATCATCAATATTGCATCAACTGCTGCATTAGAAGGAATGGCGCATGTTGTTGGCTATTCGGCAAGTAAATGGGCTGTTAAAGGTTTTAGCGAATCGCTTTTTCGCGAAGTACGAGATTTCAAAATAAAAGTTACTTGTATTTATCCGGGTGCAGTAAAAACCGATTTTTTCAGAAATAGCCCCGGTGTAAAACCACATGATTATATGTTAATGCCCGAAGATGTGGCGGCTAATTTAATCTTTGCATTGCAAATGCCTGATAATTTTCATACTGTAAATCTTGAAATTAGGCCATTGCAACCAAAAGGACCTAAAAAATAATTAGCTCGAAAACCTTTATTATTAGGGCATCTTCAACTCCTCTTGAAAAAATGTGCAACATTAATTAAAAATAAATAGGCTAATATTTTGTTAAGCATTATTTTTACCGCAAAAATCAAACATAAAATATGCCAACTTTACGTTTCAACGCTTTAAAAACTGCCCTCAGCAGAAATCCAGTTCTTACCAAAGCCCCATCTGAAAAAGTATCAGATTTTTACAACAGCAATGTATTTAACGACAGTGCTATGAAAAACTTTTTAAGCAAAGAAGCTTACGAAGCAGTTTCAAGAGCTGTAAAAATGGGTGAAAAAATTGACCGCAGCCATGCTGATGCAGTAGCTTCGGGAATGAAAAACTGGGCAATGAGCCGTGGAGTTACGCATTATACCCATTGGTTTCAACCATTAACGGGTGCTACAGCCGAAAAACATGACGCCTTTTTTGAACCTACCGAGGATGGTCGCTCAATGGAAAAGTTTTCAGGTGGCGCTTTGGTTCAGCAAGAACCAGATGCAAGTAGTTTTCCAAACGGAGGTATTAGAAATACTTTTGAAGCGCGTGGTTATACCGCTTGGGATCCTTCATCGCCAGCATTTATAATGGAGGAGAATAATGGTAAAACTTTATGTATTCCTACCATTTTTGTTTCGTACACAGGCGAAGCATTAGATTTTAAAGCACCTTTATTAAAAGCATTGCATGCTGTAGAAAACTCAGTAGTAGCAGTTTGTTCTGAATATTTTGATAAAAATGTTACAAAGGCTTCAGCAAGTTTAGGTATAGAGCAAGAATATTTTTTAATTGACGAAGCCATGTTTTATGCTCGTCCGGATTTAATGTTAACAGGCCGTACTTTATTAGGCCATGCTCCTGAAAAAGGTCAACAATTAGAAGATCATTATTTTGGTTCAATCCCACCAAGAATCCACGATTTTATGGTTGATTTTGAAACCGAAGCATACAAATTAGGAATTCCTTTAAAAACCCGTCATAACGAGGTGGCTCCTGGTCAGTTCGAATGTGCTCCAAATTTTGAAGAAGCCAATTTAGCAGTTGACCATAACCAATTGTTAATGGATTTAATGGAAAAAGTGAGTCAGCGCCATGGTTTAAAAGTATTATTACACGAAAAACCTTTTGCAGGTGTTAATGGAAGCGGAAAACACAATAATTGGAGTTTGATTACCAATACAGGTGTAAATTTATTAGCTCCTACCAAAAATCCAGAAACTAACTTACAGTTCCTTACTTTTTTTGTTAACGTAATTAAAGCTGTAAGCGATAATGCTGATTTATTACGCGCATCAATTGCTACTGCAAGCAACGACCACCGTTTAGGTGCAAACGAAGCTCCACCAGCAATTATGAGTATTTTTATTGGTAGCCAAATGACCAACGTGTTAGATTCAATTTTAAACGATAAGTCGAGTGCCAAGGTTAATACCAAATCAAAACAAGCTATTAATGTTATCAAAATACCGGATATTTTATTAGATAATACCGATAGAAACCGTACTTCACCATTTGCCTTTACAGGAAATAAATTTGAATTTAGAGCGGTTGGTTCAAGCGCAAATTGTGCTAATGCAATGATTGTGTTAAACACAGTAATGGCAGACCAATTAAACAAATTTAAAACTGAAGTAGACGCTTTAATTAAAAAAGGTAAAAAGAAAGAAGAAGCTATTTTGAGCACATTAAAAGCTTACTACAAAGCATCTAAAAACATTTTATTTGAAGGAAATGGTTATAGCGATGAGTGGGTTAAAGAAGCTGAAAAACGTGGTTTATCAAATGTAAAAACTACTCCAGAAGCATTGAATGCGTATGTTTCAAAACAATCGGCTGATTTATTTACTAGAAATAATATTTTTAGCAAAATAGAATTAGAGGCTCGTTACGAAATTATGCAAGAATTATATGTTAAAAAGATAGATATTGAGGCAAAAACATTATCTCAATTAGCTACTTCTCATGTAATTCCAGCAGCAGTGGAGTACCAAAGCAAATTGGCTACCAACGTTCAAGCGTTAAAAGGTGCAGGCCTTAGCAAAGCTAGCTACGAAACACAGTTAAAAACTATCGAAACTATTTCTAAACATATCAAAACCATTAGTGATAATGTAGATAAAATAATTGTTGAAACCGAAAAAGCACATCATGCAGTTAATACGCATAAAGCAGCGGTGGCATTATGTCATAAAGTAAAACCTTTGTTTGATCATGTTCGTTCATCAAGTGATGCTTTAGAGTTTATGATAGATGATACTTTATGGCAATTACCTAAGTACAGAGAAATGCTATTTATTAAATAATTTTTTTGCATTTTATGCATTTTAAAGCAGCCATTCAATACTAATTTGAATGGCTGTTTTGTTTAAAAGTGCTCATATATAGACAATTAAAAAAAGAAAAGTTGTAAAAAAAAACATTGTTTAATACGCTAAAAACATTAAAATTGCGTTTGTACTAAATCAAACGCAAAAAGTATTTACACATGAAACAAAATTACATGATAAAATTAACTGGATTTGTATTAATATTATCTGCTTTATTCTTCGCTTGTAAAAGTGGTGGAGGAGATATTAACGAAGCTCGAAAAAAGTTCAAAGACCTACAATATGCAGCAGCTGGAACCATTTATCAAAAAGTATATGGTACCACTAAAAACAAAGATATTAAGAAAGAAGCAGCTTTTTATGCCGCAGAATGTGCTAGATTATCAAACAACTGGCTTGTAGCTCAAAATTGGTACACCAAATCTGTTCAGCAAGATCCAACCAATTCTGAAGCAAAATACCGCCAAATTCAAGCTTTGAAATTTTCAGAAAAATATGTTGAAGCAATTACTGAAGCTAATAAATACAAAAAAGATGTTGGTTCAGATCCAAAGATTGACTTAGAAGATTGTGGAAGTATAAATGCACAGAAATGGAAATCTGAAAAAACACGTTTTGTTGTGGAGAATGTAGCTAAATTAAATACTAAATATAGTGACTTTGCTCCAATGTATTTTAGAAAAGACCAATTAATGTTTTCAAGTGATAGACTTGAAGTTGGTGTAAGTGGTAAAGACAAATATGGTTGGTTTAATAATGGATACTGTGATGTTTACACAACAACATTGAAATTAAACAAAAAGAATAAAGAAATTATTGAGAATTATAGCCCACCCATTTTAGTTGACAAGAAAAATGTGAACGGAAAATGGAACGATGGTACTGTTTGTTTTGATGCTAAATATACCACCATGTATTTTACTAAATGTAATTATGGTGAAAAAAATGATGGTAAGGGAGCACATTGTAGAATTTACGAATCTAAATTGAGCGGAACAGAATGGAGCGTTCCAGTGCCACTTCCTTTTAGTACTGATTCATTTGATTGTGGTCAACCATTTTTAAGTAAAGACGGCACTACACTTTATTTTTCAAGTAATATGCCTGGCAGTATTGCTAAGCCTGTAACAAGTGCAGAAAATCCTGAAGGTGCAGAGTTAAGTAAAGATTTATACAGCGTTAGTTATAGCAAAAGAGGAAATGCTTGGGGAGATCCAGTTAATTTAGGCCCTGCAATTAATACTGATGGTGACGAAGGTTTTCCTTTCCAACACGAAGATGGCACCTTATACTTTGCTTCAAATGGTAAATGTGGTATGGGTGGATTAGATATTTTTTATTCTAAAGGACAAGGTACAGATTGGAGTGATGCAATTAACATGAAAGCACCTATAAACTCAGGTGGTGATGACTTTTCAATTATCTTCTCAAAAGATAAAGAAAGTGGCTTTTTTGCATCAAATAGATTGAACAGCAAAGGTGGTGATGATATTTATAGATTTACTAAAACACCTTTGGTATTTACTCTAAGTGGTGTGGCCAGAAGTTCAAAAGATGGCGCAATTTTGAAAAATACAACTATCCAATTTACCAATAGTAATGATACCATTAAATTAGTAGTAAAAACTGACGAAGTTGGTTCTTACAGAATTGCATTAAGAGCTGGTACAGACTATGATTTTTATGGTTCAAAACCATTACATTACGATAGTAAAATTTATGGAGCAACAACCAAAGGACTTGAAGTTTCAACTGATTTAGTACAAGATTTAACTTTAACTCCATTAAGTTTAGATATTTTCACAGTTGAAGGAATTTATTATGGTTTGGATAGTGCAGATATTAGACCTCGTTCAGCTGAGATTTTAGATTCGTTGGTATTAGTAATGAATAAATATCCAATGTTAAAATTTGAATTGGGTTCACATACAGATTGTAGAGCTGATTCTTCATACAATATCAAATTATCGCAAAGACGTGCTGATTCATGTGTTGGTTATTTAATTCGCCATGGAGTTGACTCAATGCGTTTAGTTTCTAGAGGATATGGAGAAAATGCACTTGCAGTTCCTGAATGTAATTGTGAAGGTCCAAACGAAAGAATTGAAGGTCAAAGATGTTCGGAAGCACAACATCAAAAAAACAGAAGAACTACTGTAAAAGTTATTGATATCAACTATGTAGCACCTCCTAAACCTAAACCAGCAGAGCCAGTTAAACCTGCTCCAGGCCAAAGAGTAAGACCAGGAAGCCAACCCCCACAAAGGAGATAATTTATTCATAAAAAAACCGGTAACTATGTAGTTATCGGTTTTTTTATGTTCCAAATTTTCAATTTTTTAAAACATAAAATAGGAAATTATTTTAAAATAATGTGGTACTTTTGCCTATCTTTTTATGAGTGATTCAATCAAACACGAGTGCGGAATAGCCCTTATTCGCCTACTTAAACCGCTGAGTTTTTACCAAGAAAAATATGGTTCAGCGTTATACGGTTTAAAACGCCTTTACCTTTTAATGGAAAAACAACACAACCGCGGCCAAGATGGCGCAGGAGTGGGAACCATTAAAATTAACGCTTTGCCAGGCGAAACTTATATCAATCGTCAGCGCGCTAATGGAAGCAATGCCATTGCCGAAATTTTTGAAAAATTAAATAAAAAAGTTAGCAAATCAGGAACCAAAGAACAGTTACGCGACCCTGATTACATGCGCTCCAATGTGCCTTTTATGGGTGAGTTATTACTTGGTCATTTGCGTTACGGAACACATGGAGGCAATAGTGTTGATTTATGCCATCCGTTTATAAGAGAAAATAATTGGATGAGTCGAAATTTAATGCTAGCAGGAAATTTTAACTTAACCAATGTAGATGAATTATTCAATGTTTTGGTAGAGTTAGGCCAACATCCAAGCGAAAGAGCTGATACGGTGACTATGTTGGAAAAATTTGGACACTTTATTGACGAAGAAAACCAACGTTTATTTACCAAATACAAATTAGATGGACACAGCAACCAAGAAATATCGAGTTTAATAGCCAAGGAATTAAATATTGAAAGTATTTTAAAACGTTCATTGCGCGATGCTGATGGTGGTTATGTAATGGCTGGTTTATTAGGACATGGTGATGCCTTTGTGGTTCGCGATCCTAATGGAATTCGCCCTTGCTTTTATTATTGTAATGATGAAATTGCGGTTGTTACAAGTGAGCGTCCTGCTATTCAAACTGGTTTCAATATTCCGATTAGAGAAATTAAAGAACTAGGTCGTGGTAATGCTCTAATAATAAAGAAAGACGGAACCATAACCGAAACCAATATTATTCCTCAAGCCGAAAATAAAGCATGTTCATTTGAACGTATTTATTTTAGCCGCGGAAATGACAGAGATATTTACAAAGAGCGCAAGCAGCTTGGTTATTTGCTAGCCGATAAAATAATGAAAACTGTAAATTACGATTTTAAAAATACAGTTTTTAGTTATATACCCAATACAGCTGCGGTTTCATTTTATGGCATGGTAGATGGTATCAATGATTTATTAAACACCCATAAAATTGAACAAATAAAACAGTTAGGCACTAATATTACCGATGAAAAACTAAAAGAAATTTTAGAATTACATCCGCGTAGAGAGCGTGTAGCCGTTAAAGATGCCAAGTTAAGAACATTTATTACCGATGATACCAATCGCGAGGATATGGTAGCTCATGTGTATGATGTTACATACGGAATTGTAAAAAATCATGAAGATACTTTGGTGGTAATAGACGATTCCATTGTACGTGGTACTACTTTAAAAACTTCTATTTTACGTATTTTAGATAGATTACATCCTAAAAAAATAGTGATTGTTTCGTCTGCTCCGCAAATTCGTTACCCTGATTGTTATGGAATTGACATGAGTAGGTTGAAAGATTTTGTAGCTTTTCAAGCCATGATAGCTTTGGTTAAAGAACGTAAACTGGATGCTAAAATTGACGAAGTTTACCGAAAATGTAAAGCACAAGAAAATCTGCCAAAAGAGGAAATGAAAAACTATTTGAAAGATTTATATGCATTATTTACTCCTGACGAAATTTCGGCACAAATAGCTAAAATTGTTACTCCTGATGAAATTACTGCTGAGGTAGATGTTATTTTTCAAAGCATTGAAAACTTGCATCAAGCTTGCCCTAACCATCATGGTGATTGGTATTTTACAGGAAATTACCCAACTCCAGGCGGAACTAAAGTAGTAAATAAAGCATTTATTAATTATTACGAAGGCAGCAATGCCAGAGCATACTAAGCGTTTTATTTAATTAATTATACTAAAGAAAGGGGCTGTATTTTTTATGGCCTCTTTTTATTTTGATAGCAACTGTTAAATTCGTTTGATGGAATTTGAAATAATTGAAACCAAAAGACTCTTGCTTCGCAAATCGGGAATTGAGCAACTTAATTTTGTGTTCAGAAATTACTCTGACGAAGAGTTAAGCACTTTTTTGGGCGCTTATTCCGATACTGCATTAGCTACAGATAAGGAACGTTTTAAACAAGGTTTTACTTCGTATAATCGCTCGGTTGTTATATTCCATTTGTTAAATAAAACCGATAATAAAGTAATTGGTGCATGTGCTTTTCATAATTGGTATGCCATACATCAAAGAACTGAAATTGGTTACGATATGAAATTGGACGAATACAAGCAAAAAGGCTACATGACAGAAGCTGTTAAAGCCATTATTCATCATGGTTTTACTAACATGAATTTAAACAGAATAGAGGCACTAGTTAGTCCTAAAAATATTCCATCTTTAAAGTTAATCACCAAGATGGGGTTTAGCCAAGAAGGTGTTTTAAAAGAACACTACCATGTGGATGGGGTTTTAGAAGATTCCTTGCTTTTTGGACTATTAAAGAAAAATGTCCAAAAAATATAGATTGCTTAAAAGTGTCTGGTTAAAAAAATCCCTGCTTTATGCAAGCAAGGATTTTAAATTTATATATAAAATTGCCCCCACATCGGGCTAGTTAATTGTGGCGTGTTTGGTTAAATAATGTTCGTTTCGTCCGAAAGCTTTCGGACAAGCTCAATGTCCGGAGACATTCGAAACAAAATTAGTATCATTTCGTCCGAATGTCATTTCGGCTTCGCTCAATGACCATGAGCATTGAATCACAAATCAAAATTCAAAAATCACAAATTAGCTGCATCCTGTTTGTGTGCCACAATTTAAGCATTTATAACATGCACCACTACGAATGGTAATATGGCCACAAGTAGGACAAGCAGGACTATCGCCCATGCGTTTATTCATTTCATTCACTTGGTCCAATTGTGCTTCCATGGTTTGGTTAACAGCAACTGGCTGTGGTGCCAAAGCTGTTTTTTCTACTTTATGAAAACCAATGGTAGTATTTTGAACCGAGTTATCGGCCACAATATTACTAAAGCTTTCTGATTTTACCATACTTGAACCATGAATTACATGGCGATGTTGGTTAATGGCCAACATACTGCGCTGACTTTCTGTGGGTGGCACTTGTATAAAATCTTCTCTTCCCAAATATTCAAAACCCAACATGCGGAACATGTAATCAATAATGGAGGTAGCGTTTTTAATATTATCGTGGCCAGTAACCATTCCAGCAGGCTCAAAGCGGGTAAAGGTAAATTTATCTACATACTCTTCTAGTGGCACACCATATTGTAAACCTAACGAAACTGCTATAGAAAAACAGTTCATTAAGCTGCGCAAAGTGGCTCCTTCTTTATGTAAATCTACAAATATTTCACCCAAAGTTCCATCTTCGTATTCACCTGTGCGCACAAAAATGGTTTGTCCGCCAACAGAAGCTTTTTGTGTAAATCCACCACGTTTGCCAGGTAAAGTTTTACGTGCTACTACACCTGCCAATTTATGTTTAAAGGCAGTATCGTGAGTTCTATTTAAAATGGCTGTAGCTGCTTCTAACACTTGCTCAGGACTTAACTCCCCAACAGGTTTATGGGCATCTTCGCCTAAAATAGCTTCTACCGTTTCTTGAATTTCCTCTTCATCCTTCACATCCGATTTATTAGAAAGCGGTTGGCTTAATTTACATCCATCGCGGTAAAGGGCATTGGCTTTTAAACCTAAACTCCAGCTCATGTAGTAACATTCTTTGATGTTTTCTACAGTAGCTTCGTTTGGTAAATTAATGGTTTTTGAAATAGCTCCACTTAAAAATGGTTGCGCAGCAGCCATCATTCTAATATGGCCAGTTGCTGCAATATAACGTTCGCCTTTATTGCCACATTTATTGGCACAATCAAATACTGGTAAATGTTCGTCTTTTAAATAAGGCGCACCTTCTACCGTCATGGTGCCGCATATATAATCGTTGGCTTCTTCTATTTCGGTTTTAGTAAAACCTAGCTTGCGCAATAAATTAAAAGTATGGCTATTATAATCTTCTGGTTTATAACCTAAACGCTGTAAGCACTCTTCGCCTAAAGTCCATTGGTTAAATGCAAAACCAATTTCAAAAGCACCTGCGGCTGCTTTGTCTAATTTCTCTATTTCCTCATCGGTAAAACCACGGAATTTTAAACTTTCAGGATTGATATGAGGCGCACCTTTTAAGGTAGCATGGCCAATAGCATATTTCTCTATGGCATCAATTTCAGTTTGGTTATAACCTAAATTTTTTAAAGCAGCAGGCACGCCAGAATTGATAATTTTAAAATAACCACCACCTGATAATTTTTTAAATTTAACCAAAGCAAAATCTGGTTCAATTCCGGTGGTATCGCAATCCATCACCAAACCAATAGTTCCAGTTGGAGCAATTACAGTAGCTTGCGCATTGCGGTAACCATATTGTTCGCCCATTTGCACTGCTTTATCCCAAGCGCTGGTGGCGGCAGTTAATAAATAATCAGGGCAATATTTTGGATCAATACCTACTGGCTTAACCGAAAGTCCTTCGTAAGCATCGGTAGCATTATAGGCCGCATAACGATGGTTACGCATTACACGCAACATGTGTTCTTTATTTTCTTGGTAACGGCTAAATGTACCTAAATACTTAGCCATTTCAGCCGAAGTTTGGTAAGCAACTCCATTTAAAATTGCTGTTATTGCTCCGCAAATGGCAAATGCTTTTGGCGAATCGTAAGGAATGCCAGCTATCATTAACATAGAACCTAAATTGGCATAACCCAAACCTAAAGTTCTATAATCGTACGAAAGTTGTGCTACTTCTTTTGAAGGAAACTGAGCCATTAATACCGAAATTTCTAACACCATGGTCCATAAACGGCTGCTGTGTTCAAAACCTTTTACATCAAATGTTAAAGTATTGGCATCAAAATATTTCATTAAATTAAGCGAAGCCAAATTACAAGCGGTATTGTCTAAAAACATGTATTCCGAACATGGATTTGATGCATTGATTCTACCACCTTCAGGGCAAGTATGCCATTCGTTAATCGTTGAATCGTATTGTACACCAGGATCGGCACAAGCCCAAGCTGCATCGGCTATCATATCCCACATATCGTTTGCAGGAATGCTCTTAATGGTTTTGCCATTGGTACGTGCTTTTAAATCCCAATTTTTACCTTCGTTTAAAGCAGTGAAAAATTCATGAGGAATACGAACTGAATTATTTGAATTTTGACCAGAAACAGTTGCATAAGCTTCGCCTTCATAATCGCTTGCATAGCCTGCAGCAATTAATGCTGCCACTTTACGTTCTTCGTCCTTTTTCCAATTTATAAATTCAACAATTTCTGGATGATCTAAATCTAAACAAACCATTTTAGCGGCTCTGCGTGTGGTTCCACCTGATTTAATGGCACCTGCAGCTCTATCGCCAATTTTCAAAAAACTCATTAAGCCCGATGAAGTTCCACCACCACTTAATTTTTCCATAGCGCCTCTAATTTTGGAGTAATTGGTTCCAACACCTGAACCATATTTGAATATCCGTGCTTCGCGCACCCATAAATCCATTATTCCACCATCGTTTACCAAATCATCATCCACTGAAAGTATAAAGCAAGCATGAGGTTGTGGACGCTCGTAAGCCGAAGTTGATTTTTCCAACTGACCTGTTTTTGGATTTACAAAATAATGTCCTTGAGGCTTACCAGTAATTCCATACGAACTATGCAAACCAGTATTAAACCATTGAGGTGAGTTTGGTGCTGCATACTGACCAATTATCATAAACACCATTTCTTCGTAAAATACTTGCGCATCGTTACGAGAGTTAAAGTAACCATAATCCTCGCCCCATTTCATCCAACAATGAGCCATTCTGTGTGCCACTTGTTTAATGCTTGTTTCTTGTCCTAAACTACCATCAGGCTGAGGCACGCCAGCTTTTCTAAAATACTTTTGTGCTAACACATCCGTGGCTACTTGGCTCCACGATTTTGGTACTTCTACATTCTTTAATTCAAATACCACACTTCCGTTGGTATTTTTAATTACCGAAGTTCGGTAATCGTATTCAAACATATCAAATGGACTTACACCTTCTTTGGTAAAATGGCGGTTAATGGTTAAACCTTTTTCAAGGTTCTTTTTGGTTGATTTAGTCATGGTTTAATGGCTTACTTTAATACAGACTTGATGATACTTTTTTATTTAAAGCCAATTTTTAAATGAAGGCGATAAATAGTCAATCAAAAATGCAAGTATATAAACGCTAAATCAAGTTAGAATATGCACACATTTTTAGGGGAGGCTTTGTAAGTGCTTTATATGTTATCAATTAGGCTGTGAATAAGGTTTTTTACACAAAAAAAAATGCAGTGTTGATAAGGCTTGTAAGCCTTATCAATTCACCACATTATCAATTAATTGTCTAAAATAAAATACAAAGCATCGAAATAAATACCGTGCCGAAAATTGCTAACTAAAATTATATAATTATTTAATAATATTCAGCTCAAAATTGGCATTAATTATTAAGGCTTTTACTCCTAAATTTTCAATCCATTTTTTTATGAATAAACTCTTAAACTAGTTCCTGTTAAAGTGGTTTTATATTGAGTTAAACTTTTAGAAGCAGGCCCTTGAGTTACTGAGCCACTAGTACTAAATTTTGCTCCATGATTTGGGCAAATAAAATTATTATTACTTGAACTGTAATAAACATTGGTTCCCTCGTGTGTGCAAGCAGCCGATACAGCTATAAAACTACCTGAAGTGGTGCGGGCTACAATTACACCATTACTTACCAAATAACCTCCATTAGCAGCCAAAGCGCCTGTGCTTACATCTAAGGTAAAATCAACATTGCTTGGGGTTGAAGGAGTTGTTCTTTCTTTAGAACAACTTGAAACACCACCAATACAAACAGGTACTAATAATGCAGCTACACCAAAGCCAACTTGCGATAAAAATTCTTTTCTGTCCATAAAATTCTTTTTTCTCAAAAGTAAGAATTACGTCTTATTCAAATTGTTACATTACGGTAAAAATAGACATAAAAAAAGAGCCCGAAAGCTCTTTTAAGAAATAATGTAAAATAATTATTCAATTACTTTTGCATCTTCAATATTGCTTGAAGCATCGTTATTTTCATCGTCATTCTTTTTACGTTTACCAGTAATTAATCTCCAAATAAATCCACCAGCTGCTATTAAACCCAAAATAATAACTTTACCAAACTTAGCCAACACAGCAAAAATTCCAACTTTAGCCAAAATTTTACCTGCTACTAATCCTCCAATTGTCCAAGCTGCTACTTCATCAATATTTGAGTCAAAATCAGCATACCTGCTACCTTCATTAAACTCTACACTGGTAATTACTTTATCAATTGTCGATTTAACTTCATTTAATTCATCAATGGAAGCAACTGCATTTAACATAAAAATACCCTTACGACCTAAAACACGTAAGTTGTAATTTAAAGTACTCAAGCTATCGGTTCCAAATTTTAATTCTTTTGCCCAATGCAAAACTTTTTTGTTTTTATCGTAAAACGGAGTTGATGCCCAACCTACAAATTGAATTGGTTGATAACCCGCTTTAACTCTTTCAGGATTAGCTTCTTCAAATTCTTTTTGTTGTTCTTTTAACAGTTCATTGTAATCAATATCGTCTGCATCGTCATCTTTTACATAACCCATTGCATCGTAACTAATGGTAAAAGCCCAACTTTTTGCACCAACAACACCTCTATTTTCAGGCACCAACATTCCTAAAGTGCTACTATCTACTGGGTTTCCCCAAAGTTCGGTAAGAACATAAATACTTTGTTCTTTGTCTAAAAATTTAAAGCCTCGTGGAACTGTAAGTTTTGCATTTCCATCTTTTAAATCAATAACTCCAGTTTCGTACTTTAAGTTAGATTCTACTAAATCGGCCCAAATTTGGGTGCTGTCTATTTCTTGGGCAAAGCCAGCAATAGATACAAAAAACGCAGCTAAAGCTGACAAAATAACTTTTTTCATTGGTAAATTTTTTTTAAATAAATTGGGTAAAAAGCACCCTTTAAATGCTTGTTTTTAATAAATTACAAAAAGCAATAAACTAATTTTTTGATTAAAACAATGGTTTGGCTACCAATTACAAATTATTGAAGTATGACAAGAAATTACACAAACCACAAAACTAAATGTAAACTTTATGGCTAATAGCTTAAAATAAATTACTTTTGTACCTAATTATACTAAAGAGACTTATTGATACATGCAAGCATTTTTGATTAAAGACTTAAAAGATTACGAAGGAAAAGAAGTTACACTAAAAGGTTGGGCAAGCAACCGCAGAGATAGTAAAGGAATTTATTTTATAATTTTACGCGATGGTACAGGATGGTGCCAATGCGTGGTTAGTGCCGATAGCGTTAGCGAAGAGGTATTTAACGAATGTAAAAAAATATCAATTGAAACATCAATTGAAATAACAGGAAGCGTTAGAAAAGATGAAAAACAAATTGGTGGATACGAAATTCAAGCAAGTAATGTAAAAGTAATTTCAGTAGCCGATGAATACCCAATTTCGAAAAAAGAACATGGGGTTGATTTTTTAATGGACAAACGCCATTTGTGGTTACGTAGCCAACGTCAGTGGGCTATTATGAAAATTAGAAATCAAATTATTTTTTCTATACATCAGTTTTTCCAAAACGAAGGTTTTGTTCAAATGGATGCGCCTTTATTTACAGGTAATGCCTGCGAAGGAACAACCAATTTATTTGAAACCGAATTTTATGGCGATACTGCCTATTTAAGTCAAAGTGGTCAGCTTTATGGCGAGGCAATGGCTTTTGCTATGGGTAAAATTTACACATTTGGACCAACTTTTAGAGCTGAAAAATCGAAAACACGTAGGCATTTATCGGAGTTTTGGATGATAGAACCTGAAATGGTGTTTTACGATATTTTCCAAAACATGGATGTTATTGAAAATTTCTTGCGTTTTGTGGTTTCGAATGTTTTGGCAAATTGCAAAGCTGAACTAGAAATGGTAGGAAGAGACACCACTGTTTTAGAGCAAATTGTTAGGCCTTTCCCTCGTTTAACTTATGATGAGGCAGTTCGTATTATTAAAGGTGAGCAAGATGTAAACGGACAAAACTCTATTAAATCTTTAGAAGATGAATTGGCTCAAGTGCAAGCTAAAATAGTAGAGGTAAATGCTGAAATAGCTGAACGCGAAGAAAGAATTAAAACTCCTGGCATGAAAAAAGGAGAAATTGGTTTTAACCAAGCAAAAATTGATAAGTTAAAACAAGAGTTAAAGGATTTAGAAGAGCAAGAACGTAATATTCCAGGTTGGTTAGAATCGGCTAGAAACTTTGAATACGGAAACGATTTTGGTGGAAGCGATGAAACTGTTTTAACTCGTTTATTTGATGTACCTGTTATGGTTTACAATTGGCCACATGCAGTAAAAGCATTTTACTTAAAACGCGATCCTGAAAATGCTAAATTTGCTCGCGGAGTAGATGTATTAGCACCTGAAGGTTATGGTGAAATAGTTGGTGGTGGCGAACGTGAAACTGATACTGATTTATTAATTGGTAAAATTAACGAACACGAACTTCCAATGGAAGCCTTTGAGTGGTATTTAGATTTACGCAGATACGGAAGTGTGCCTCATGCAGGTTTTGGTTTAGGTTTAGAGCGTTTGGTAACTTGGATTTGTAAATTACCACACGTTCGCGAAAGTATTCCATTCCCTAGAATGTATGGACGTTTATTACCATAGAGATTTATAAAAATTAAGGCTATCAGAAATGATGGCCTTTTTTATGTTAAGTTTTCTAACTCCAATTTTTGTTTTTTAGTAAGTCCTGCTATTACCATTTGATAAGAATGGTCAACTAATTCAAGTATTAATTGGTCGTTAGCATCACCGTTGTAATCAATGGTATTCCAATGTGTTTTACTCATGTGAAAGCCTGGTTTTATAGCATCATAACTACCTCGTAACTCAATGGCTTTCTCTGGATCACATTTTAAATTGACACTGGTGGGATTAACTAAAGATGTTAATGCAAACATTTTCCCCATTACTTTAAAAACCAATGTATCATTATCAAAAGGAAAAGTTTCCTCTACACCTTTTTTATTGATACAGTAATCGCGTAAGTATTCAATATTCATTTTTATAATAATTTATTGCAAATTAGTTATTTTTTTTCGTTTTCATTAATTGCACTCTCCCATCCTATTATGGCAGTTTTACGTGTACTTCCCCACATGTACCCTCCTACCAAACCTGAAGCTTGTATAACTCTATGACACGGAATAATGAATGCTATTGGATTACTACCAATGGCTGTCCCAACTGCTCTTGAAGCATTTGGGTTATTTATTTTTTTCGCTAACTGACCATAAGTACTTAGCTCTCCAAATGGAATTTTCAACAGAGCCTCCCACACTTTAAGCTGAAAATCTGTTCCTTTTAAATGAAGTTTTATATAACCTTGATTACCTAAATTAGATTCAAAAAAATGTTTAACTTGTTTATGAAAATTTACTTTATTAAAAACAAAACTCGCAGCAGGAAATTGGGTACGAAGTAAATTAACAGACGTCTCCTCATTCTCCACAAAAGCTATATAACAGATTCCTTTAGGAGTTGATGCAATTATTAAAGAGCCAAATGGGCTACTTTCAAAACTATAATCAATTACTAAATTTTTACCTCCATTTTTATACTCTGCAGGTGTCATACTTTCTATTTTTACAAACAAATTATGGAGCACACTGGTACTTGAAAAACCCGTTTCTAAGGCAGTATTAAATAGTGTTTGCTGTTTTGTACCTAATAAATATTTAGCATGTTCAATACTTATATACTGTAAAAATTTTTTAGGGCTAGTTCCAGCCCATTCAGCAAATAAACGTTGAAAATGAAAAGGACTTAAATGAACTGCTGCTGCTATTTGTTCTAACGATGGCTGTGCCTTGAAATTTGTTTTTATAAATTCAATAGCTGCTGCAATGCGCTGGTAATTCAGTATATTTTGCTCGTTCATTTTTCCTAATTGCAGAGCAATAATAATAATAAGGAAAGGTTTTTAAAATCTGAATATTGCTAAGATTGTTTTATTACTTCAAACTTGTGTTCGAAAGGAAAATAATATGTTTAATGTTCTAATAGATTTTTTGAAGTAGTAATGATCAATTTTTTACACCCCAATTTGAATTATCAATTATTTAATGGTAAATCTACCATCAAATTTGGAGTAAACATTACCATTGCCAGCATCAACAATAACGTAGGCACTGCCACTTTTTATATTCCAAACTAATTTATAGCTGCTAGGCTTTTCAATAACACTAGTTTCTTGATAAGCATATCCAAGTTGGGATGTTAAACAAGTTGGTTCTAAATTAATTGCTTTTTTAGCTATTTCGATTGCTTTTATATTATCAATATTTTGGGCCAAATTAGTTGGAAGGGTCACTTTGGGTCTATAATCAAAACAATCAAAATAGCCAAATTTTTTACTTTTGGTTAATTCGTAACTTGCACCAAACACTATTAAGTCATTGTAAAAATAATTACAAGTTACACTAGTCATGTATTCATCATCCACAATGCTAGCGGCCTGTAAATTGTGGTACTTTGCCAAACTGTCCAGCATTTGAGGAACAGTTTTTAATATACTCACATCAACCAAGTGATTGTTACCTTTTATCTCTACATTTCCGTTGCAATTTGGTTCAGTTTTTTTGCATGAGGAGAAAAAAACCAACAGACCAATTAATACTATTGAACTAAATTTTTTCATATCATTTACTAACGGTTACATGTTTAGACAATACTACAACAAATAATGTTGCATGGTAATAATATTTATCGTGTTTGTATCTAGTAATTATATAAGGAAGTTTTCGTAAATAATCACTCCACCTTCTCCACATTTGGGTCTTTAATTTTATCTTCTTTTTTTATTCCACCTAAAATTTCGATGTTAATTCCATCGCTAAGGCCTGTTTGTAAATAGCGTTTTTCAAATGTTTGTGGGGCAGTTTCTACTTCTACAAAAGTTTTATTGTTTTCAAATTGCAAAACACCCTCGGCCAAGGCCAATACTTTTTCTTTTTTAGCTAAAACTATATCAGCTGTGCTACTATAACCCGCACGTAAAAACACGCCTTTTTGTAAGTTTACTTTTGCTTTTATTTGAAACTGAATGGCCCCGTTTTCTTTCACTCCTTTTGGTGCTATGTATTCTAAATTGGCGTTGAATTTTACAGTATCTAAAGCGCCAATGGTTAAAATTAAGTCCATTCCTGGTTTAATTTTTCCCACTTCACTTTCATCTACTTTACCGTCAAAAATCATTTCGCCCATATCGGCTATGGAGGCAATTGTAGTTCCTTCGTTAAAATTATTACTTTCAATTACGCTTCCACCTTCTTTAACCGGAATATCCAAAATCATTCCATCAATGGTGCTGCGCACAATGGTATTGGTAACTTTTCCGCCCGACTTACTCACACCTTCTTTAATCAAAGCAATGTTATTTTCGGCTGCTTCAAGTTCCTCTTTAGCATTTTTGTATGCCAAGGCAAAAGGTTGGTATTCCGATAGAGAAATCATTTTTTGATCAAACATTTTTTGGTTTCTCTCAAAATCAATTTTTGCATTATCTAAAGCCAATTTAGCACGTGTAATACGGCTTTCGGCATTGGCTAAATTAATCATGTTGGGTATAATTTTTATACGTGCAATCATATCGCCTTTGCTTACATGCGTGCCTGCTACCACAAATATTTTTTCAATAATACCCGAAACCTGAGGTTTGATATTGATTTCTCTACGAGGCACAATGCTTCCTGTAGCTAAAGTTTTTTTAACAATATCGGTTTCAAAAGCTTGAGTGGTTTTAAATACCGTTGGCTTTTCTTGGTTTTTATTATACAAGTAATAAATGGTGTACACAAACAAAGCACCAAGTGCCACAAATACCAATGTTCTAATTATTTTTTTCATGTTTTTATAGCTTCTGGCCACTGGCTGCTCGCTATTGGCCTATTTATTTTTATTATTTTTTTGTCCGTTGGCTATACTTCGACAAGCTCAGTAACCGCCAAACGGCAATTGATACTATACTTCAATATTCTTTATTCAAAATTGCTTCACTTCGTACGATAGTTATTGAACTTCGCTTAGTGACCTATTTTTCGAATTTCGTTATTCGAGTTTCGAATTTATTAATTACATCCCCCTAACCCCCTTCGCTTACTCACATACCAACGCACAAGGGGGAATTGTTCCCGCAACTTTTTATTCGAACTATTTAATTGACTCCGCATTTTTGTTCATTTCGCACTTCGCATTTATTTCAATCAACTTTTACTCCGTTCTCAATGCTTCCACTGGACTAATATTAACTGCTTTTTGTGCAGGAATAATGCCAGCTAATGCACCTGAAACAATTAATATAGCTAATGCTTTTATGGCAATAATAATATCTACTCCCGGGTTTTGAAACATGCCACTTTCTTGCCCTTTTATTGCAGCACTTACAGCCTCTAATGCAAATACACCACAAACCAAACCAATATAACCTGCTATTGAGGTAAGCAAAATACTTTCAGCAATAACTTGGCTCATAATATTTATTGGAGTAGCTCCAAGTGCCCTGCGAACGCCAATTTCTTTGGTTCGTTCTTTTACTATAATGAGCATAATATTACTTACCCCAATTACCCCAGCTAATAAAGTTCCAATGCCTACAATCCAAACCAACAATTCTATGCCTCGGAATAAACCCATTAATTTTTTAAACTCCTTTTCGCTGTTCCAAGTACCAATGGCTCTGTCATCGGCTGGTGAAATATGATGGCGGTTTTTCAATAATGTTTTTATTTTTTCTTCTACTAAAGAAGCCGAGTAAGCAGGTTTGGCTGTTAAAGTAAACCAACCAATTTTACCACCAAAGTTAAAGGCATTTTGAAAAGTAGTAAATGGAATATAAATGGTTTGCAGTTTTTCTTGCACATCATCGCCACTATTATCGGCTTTTAAGGTGCCAATTACTTTAAAATAAATACCATTTACTTGAATATATTTATTCAGTGGTGCTTCATTTTTAGGAAATAAAATCTCCATAACTCTGGGTGCAATCACACAAACTTTCCTGCGTTCTTTTATATCTAATTCGTTTAAAAAACGTCCTTCAACAATTTTAAAAGTTTGAATTAATTTGGTGTCAGGATAATCGCCACGAACGGTAAATGCCCCAGTAAATTTTCCTCTGCTAACATTATTTTCGCCCCGGTAACCGCCTAATTGCGCAGCAGGAGCAATAACTGCCAATTCAGGAATATTGTCTTTTATGGCTTGTATATCTTCTACCTTAAAATCGAAAGTTCTTCCGCGAGGTAAACCTTTATAAGCTATTGAAGTTTGTTGAGTCCACATGTAAACCGCATTTTTAGCAGTGCCACCAAACGATTCGGTAACACCATTTTCCAAACCATGTCCAGAACCTAGCATAATAATCAACATAAAAATACCCCAAAACACCCCAAAGGCAGTTAAGGCAGTTCTTAGTTTATTTTTACTAAGCGTTTGATATATTTCTTTTAGTTTTTCCAAGGTTATTTTTTTTTGCTGCTAGCTGCTGGCCTCTGGAACCTAGCCAATTATTTTATTCTATTTTTGTTTATGTAATCATTTAGAACTAATTGTTTTTTGCCAGTGGCTAGAGGCTAGTTGCCAGAAGCCAATTTACTCCGCTCTCAAGGCTTCAATAGGTTCAATTTTTGCGGCTCTTCGTGCGGGGAAAAACCCTGCCAAAAGTCCAGCTAATATCAATACTCCCAAAGCTACCATCACTACTTTAAATTCAACTTCAGGTTTTCTAAAAAAGTCACTATCGGGAATATATTTTTGAGCTAATTCCAATACACCAATTCCGAGCATCATTCCAACATAACCAGATAGCGCTGTTATAAAAATACTTTCTTGAATAATTAATGATATAATATTGAACGGTGTGGCACCTAATGCTTTTCTAATTCCAATTTCTTTGGTGCGTTCTTTTACCACAATCATCATAATATTACTTACACCTACAATTCCAGCAATTAAAGTACCTATTCCTATAATCCAAACAAACAATTGAATGCCATTTATTAAACCCATGATACGCTTAAATTCAGTTACATTATTCCAAACAAAAACCGCTTTTTGGTCTTTTGGGTCAAAATGATGTTTTTGCGCCAATACTTTATAAACTTCATCTTTTATGGTTTCGCTTTTATCCATATCCGATTCAGGTAAAGTAAAAATGATTTGGTCTAGTTTATTATCGTTTCCAAACACACGTTGAGAAGTACTTATTGGAATATATGCTCTTCTGTTATCTTCAGGCCCACCAGCATCTTTAAAAACACCAATTACCTTAAATGGAATATTATTGATATTGATTAATTGATTAACTGGTTCTTCTGTTTTGAATAATTCATCAACTACTTGTTGGCCTATGGCACAAACTTTTCGGCATTCTTTTATGTCTAATTCATTTACAAATCGACCTTTTTGCACTTCAATTTTTTCAGCATAAATCATATCGTAATTGCAACCTTTGGTGCTAAAGCTACCATAACGATTTTTAAAATTATATTGATTTACATCCCACAGTTGTAATCTTGGCGAAAGGTGTTCAATGGTTTTTACGCTTTTACCAATGGCTTCGTAATCTTGATTAGTAAGTTTTATATCTCTGCCTGGTTGAATGCCATCGTAAGCTACCGAAGTACGTCCGTTATTGAACCAAACGCTATTCACAGCATCGTGCGAGAATTGGAATTTTACGCCATTTCCCAAACCATTGCCAGCACCTAGCAAAACTATAAGCATAAAAATACCCCAAGCCACACTAAATCCTGTAAGGAAAGTGCGGAGTCTATTTTTGCTAATAGACGCAAATATTTCTTGCCATTTATCTATATCAAACATTGTTTTAAGCGATAAAATCCGAAAAACTAAACTCGAAATTCGAAAAGGATTTTATTAGTTTTTTCGAATTTCGTCCCGATGCTTCGGGATTAAATATTAGAATTTATAAAATCAATCCATCCTTCAACCGAATCACTCTATCAGTCATATCGGCTATATCGTGCTCGTGGGTTACAATCACTACTGTAATACCACTTTTATTTACCTCTTTTAGCAAATTCATTACATCGTAACTGGTTTGTGTATCTAAAGCTCCTGTGGGTTCATCGGCCAAAATCATTTTAGGTTGAGTAATCAATGCCCTTGCAATGGCCACACGCTGCTTTTGTCCACCGCTCATTTCATTGGGCATGTGTTTAGCCCAATCTTTTAATCCAACTTTTTCTAAATATTCTAAAGCAATGGCATTGCGTTTTTTACTACTTATATTTTGATAATATAGTGGCAAGGCCACATTTTCCATGGCATTTTTAAATGAAATTAAATTGAACGATTGAAACACAAAACCAATGTACTGATTGCGCAGTTTGGCTGCCTTGGTTTCATTTAAATGCTGAATTAAAGTGCCCCCTAAACGATATTCACCGGCATCGTAACTATCTAAAATACCTAAAATATTAAGCAAAGTTGATTTTCCACTACCCGAAGAGCCCATAATAGAAACCATTTCACCTTCGTTTACCTTCATGTCAATGCCTTTAAGCACTTTCATTTTATTATCACCTACGGTGTACGATTTCTGTATATTTTTTAATTCAATCATTTTTAATAACGCCAAATATAAATTTAAACTACGTTTGACTTTGTTTGTTTACACAAGCGGACAATTTTAACAATAAAGCAAAAATAAAGCCCACCAATTATTGATGAGCTTTATTTTTTAAAGTATGAAGTTTAATATAATGAACATTATTTTAAAGCAAAATAGTAACCAAATCCTACAGTTAGTCCGCCAGGTTTTATTAAATCAAAAACTTTTTTGCTAATATCAGTAAAAGAATAGCCTGGAGTTAATAGAGTTGCCTCTCCACCACTAACTAATACTGAATAGCCTAATTCCAGTGTTATTCTATTTCCAGTTGGTCTAATCCATTGACGTTGAACACCAATATTAACCATAGTTGCAGGGCTAATTTTCACATCAAAGTTATTTGTAATTTTATTGCCCGAAGAATTAATTACTTCTATATTTAATGGAGTGCTTTCTATACCAGTTGCTCTTGAAACGCCAATAATTGGACACCAAGCATTTTCGTTTTTTGCATTTAAAATAATACCTAAACCCAGTTTATTGCCCCATGAACCAATTCCTGCTGAGGCATCAATAAGGATTTTATCACTAATTCTGCCAGCTAATTTCAAACCAATTAAACCACAGTTGTAGTTTAAACCACTGCCAAACCCAATGTAAAAACTAGGTACTTTCGATAATTTTGAATAATCAGTAACTTTTTGGGCAATAGTAAAATTACAAATTACTCCCATTAATACTAAAAGAATGAATTTTGTTTTCATTTGATTGTTTTAATCGTTTTTGTTTAATTAATGTCCTCCTGATATTTTTTTATCAAAATCAATTCCTTGACTTTTTAAAATGCCACTTACTTTCCATGCATAAAATGCTAGATAAGCAAAACATAATACACCAATGATATAACTAAAGTGAATTCCAATTGAATCAGCAACTGTTCCTTGTAACCAACTTACAATTCCTCCACCCATTATCATCATAATTAAGAAACTACTACCTTGGCTAGTATGTTTTCCTAATCCGCTAATTGCCAAAGTGAAAATACAAGGCCAAAGCGTGCTGCAGAATAAGCCAACACTTGTAAATGCATAAACACTTATCATTCCATCTGTAGCCATACCAACTGCTAGTGCTGAAATTCCTAGTATTGAGAAAATTAACAACATACGTGCAGGATTACCTTTACTGGCCATATCTGCAAATATTAACACCAAAATAATTAATCCATAAACATAAAATGGCGTTAAGTCATGGTTCATAAATTTATTTACTCCTAAAAATACTGCAAAAGCCAAGTATGGTGCTATGAAGCGTAATATTTTTTGTAAATTCATATCTTCGGTAAAGGCTTCAACAGCACCTGTCCATCGACCAATCATTAAGCTAGCCCAATACAATGAAATAAATGGCGCCACATCTTGTGTTAAAAAACCCAGGTTTTTTTCCATATATGCTGGTAAATTACTAGCAGTTGATACCTCAACTCCTACATAAACAAAAATAGCAATCATACCTAAAATTAATTGAGGATATTTTAGAGCAGAAGTTTTTGTTGATTCAGTTTGGTTATTACTTTCGGCTACAATAGCAGGTTTATCGGGCAATGAAGAAAACTTTAATAAAATAGCAACTAACAAAAAGGCTGCGCCTAATACCAAATAGGGTATTTTTACACTTTCTATACTCATTTGTGATGGACCAGAAGTAGCAGCGCCAAATATGACAAAACTTACAATTAACGGCCCAATAGTAGTTCCTAAATTATTAATACCACCTGCTAAAGTTAAACGTTGAGAGCCGGTGCTTATTGGTCCTAAAGCTATGGCTAATGGGTTTGCAACTGTTTGTTGTAGCGAAAATCCTAAAGCAACAATGAACAAACCAGAAAGCATTAATGCAAATGAGCCCGTATTGGCAGCAGGGTAAAAAAGTAAGGTTCCTAAAGCTGATATAAAAAGTCCTAAAGCGAGTCCATTTTTATAACCAATTTTATTTACTAAATCTTGTTTCATTAATACAGAAATGCCCATATAAATTAATGATCCAACTGTATAGGCAATATAAAATGCTAATGATACCAACTGACTTTCTCCTTGGCTTAAATTAAACGCGGTTTTAAATACAGGAATTAAAATGTCGTTACTGGCGGCCACAAAGCCCCAAAAGAAAAATACGATTACTAAAGGGACAAATTGCCCCCAATTTGTTTTTGAATTCTGTTCCATTTTATAAATTTTATTTGCTCTCAAATACGTAAATTATAATCAAAACAAAAAATTAAATTTTAGAAAGCAAAAACCCATTCTGATTAATCTATTATAAACCATAAATTCGCCTTCTAATTTTTTTATACAAATGCAAATTAGTGAAGCGCAAAAACAAGTTGATGAATGGATAAAAACCATTGGAGTTAGGTATTTTAACGAATTGACCAATACTGCTATTTTAATGGAAGAAGTAGGTGAGTTGGCTCGTATTATGGCTCGTAAATATGGCGAACAAAGTTTTAAAGATAATGAAAAAGACAAAGACCTAGCCGATGAAATGGCTGACGTGCTTTGGGTTTTAATATGTTTGGCCAATCAAACAGGGGTAGATTTAACAACAGCTTTTGAAAAAAACATGGCTAAAAAAACCAATCGCGATGCTACAAGGCATTTGGAGAATGAGAAACTAATTTAAAATTATGAATGTTGAATTATGAATGTTGAATTTCTAACAATTAAGCAATTCAACAATATAACAATTCAACAATATTAGAAATCATTAAATCAAAAATTAACAAATAAGCAAAAACATGAAATACGAAAAACATATATTTATATGCGCCAATCAAAAGGGCGAAGGAAAAGTTTGCTGCGGACAGGAGCGCGGAATGGCATTAGTTGAAAAATTTAGAGAAGTGCTAAAAGAAAATGGTTTGCAAGGTAAAGTGCGTGCGCAGCGTGCGGGCTGTTTAGACGAATGTAAAAATGGTCCAGCTTTGGTAATTTATCCTGAAGGAACATACTATGGAAACGTTACTATTGATAGGGTTGAAGAAATTGTTAAAATGCATGTTATGCAAAATAAAGTAGTAAGTGACTTGGAGTTAACTTTTCAATAAGTTTATTTGTTATATTTGAATTTAAATAAACGTAACCGACAAATGAAAAAGATATTTTTTAAAACAATAATTACTGGGCTAATTTTAAGTTTTATCCAACTAAACACTAATGCTCAATGTACACCTGATTTAAGCCTGCAATCAACAGGAGTTTACCCTGTTATTCTGCCTTCAGCAAAAGTAGGACTTCCATATAGTGAAATATTGCAATTTCATGTGGTTAAAGATTCTTCAGTTACCGTTCCTGTTTTTGGAAAAGTAGATGCAACAATTGATTCATTTACCATATTCAAAGTAAATGGCATTCCCGAAGGAATGAGTTTCATTTGTAATACATCAAATTGCACTATTCCTGGTGGGGGAAATGGGTGCGCCAAAATTACTGGAACACCAACTACAAAAGGGATTTATCCTCTTCAAATTATTTTAAAAGTAAGAGTCACAGCGCTTGGTTTTACTCAAACCCAATTAGATACCATGAATAACTATACCGTTACTGTAGAAAGTAGTTTAGGTATTAATAATGGCAATGATGTAAAAGATGCTAGCTATAAAATTTTCCCAAACCCAATAAGTAATAACCAACTAAATTTTGAAATTTGGAATAATGATGCAGCAAATTGCACTATTCAATTATTCAGTATGCAAGGCAAAGAGGTTTTTAACCAACAATTTGATTTAAATTTTGGACTAAATAAAAACACCATCAATACCGAACAATTGGCTAAAGGCATTTATTTGGTTAAAATTAACCACGAAAACAGCCAATTTGAACAAAAAATTATAATAGAATAATTTTACAATTTAATAATTAAACCTTTTGGGGTTTTAAGAGTCCGACATTCGTAATTTTTTAATAATCATAATATTTTATGGCACAAATTAACCGAAAGCAGTTTTTTCAAAACTTGGCTTCTGAAGCCTTAACCGAAAAAGAGTTACCCGTTTATCCTTACAAGGATCCTTCAAATACTGAAGTTCCTACTAGCTTAAGGAAAACCAGCACAGGAATTAGCCCTTACCAAGGTGCATGGACCGAAACTGAAATAAAGCATTTGTGCCGTAGAACTTTATTTGGTGTATCGAAGGCCGATATTGATTTTTTTAAAACCAAAACCATGGTTCAAGCCGTGGATGCCATTTTAAATATATCAACCACCGACCCTGCCCCTCCAGTTAATCATTATAGCGCAAGTGCAAGTTTTCCTGATGCTGATGTGCCTTTTGGCGAAACTTGGGTAAACGCCAACGAAAATCCGCTGCTTAGTGCAGCCCGTAGAACCTCGTTTAAAGCTTGGTGGATGGGCTTAATGATAAATCAAGACCGAACCATTAAAGAGAAAATGACTCTTTTTTGGCACAATCATTTTGCCACAGAAAGTACTGTAATTCAACTAGCTAGATTTACTTACGACCATCATAAAATGTTGCGTCAAAACTGTTTGGGTAATTTTAAAACCTTAACTCGTTTGGTGGCTACCGATTGTGCCATGTTGGTATATTTAAATGGTGAAAAAAATACCAAAACAGCTCCTGATGAAAACTTTGGACGCGAGCTACAAGAACTATTTACTGTAGGAAAAGATTTAGCTAATCATTACACCGAAGACGATGTAAAGGCAGCGGCTAAAGTAATGACTGGCTGGCGCAATAATAGAGTTGGTTACACATCGTATTTTGATTCAACCAAACACGATACCAGCAATAAACAGTTTTCATCGTTTTACAATAATGCGGTAATTACAGGAAAAACTGGTTCTGCTGGCGCTACTGAGTTAGATGATTTAATTACCATGATTTTTAATCATGATGAAGTAGCAAAATACATTTGCCGTAAAATTTACCGCTTTTTCGTTTATTATATTATTGATGAAAGTTTAGAAACAAATGTTATTGTGCCTTTAGCAACCATTTTTAGAAATAGCGGCTACAATATAAAAACGGTAATGGATACTTTGCTAAAAAGTGAACATTTTTACGATGCTTTAAATATGGGTTGTGTTATAAAACCACCAACCGACCATTTAGTAGGAATAGCCCGTACTTTTAATTTACAACTCCCAGACCCTAGCAATGTAACTCAAACTTACACTCATTTGAGTTATATTCAACAAATAGCTTTAGCATTTGGACAAGATATTGGCGATGCTCCTAATGTGGCAGGTTGGCCTGCTTATTGGCAATCGCCTCAGTTTTACGAACTATGGATAAATTCCGATTCATTGCCAAAACGAAACCAAGTTTGCGATGGACTCATTTATGTTGGATTTAATCGCCAAGGATTTAAGTTAATACTTGATCCAATAGCTTTTGTAAGTCAATTTTCAAAACCAGAAGATCCAAACGAATTAATTAACCAAGCTGTTAGTTTACTTTATGCCGTTGATATTTCGACAAATAGTAAAACACAACTTAAAACAGCCTTTTTACTTTCGGGCCAAGCAAGTGATCATTATTGGACCGATGCATGGAATGCCTATTTACAAGCACCAACCGATACTGCTAAAAAACAAGCAGTATACAGTAGGTTACAAGGATTGTTTAAATATTTAATGGGTTTAGCCGAGTTTCAATTAATTTAAAATGCCATTGTTATGAAAAGAAGAGATTTTTTACAGAAAGCAATTACTGCAAGTGCATTGCCATTATTTATTAATGGTTTCCCAATTCAAACTCTGGCCGATAACCCAATTGTACAATATTTAGGCAAAGCAGGAGCCGAAGATCATGTATTGGTTTTAATTCAATTAAATGGTGGTAACGATGGGCTAAATACCGTTATTCCAATTGACCAATACAGCAAATTAGTTTTGGCAAGGCAAAATATTTTAATTCAACAAAATAAAATATTGGCTTTAACAGGAACGCAAGCTACTGGCCTGCACCCAAGCCTAAGTGAAGTACGCAATCTTTACGATAATGGCTTGGTAAATATTGTACAAAGTGTAGGTTACCCTGACCCTAACTTTTCACATTTTAGAGCAACTGATATTTGGCTAACAGGCAGCGATAGCAACGTAAATGAAGAAACAGGTTGGATGGGAAGATACCTAGATACTAAATTTGATGGGTTTCCAACCAATTACCCCAACACCAATTATCCTGACCCTCCTGCTATTCAAATTGGAGCTTTGGTTTCGCCAGCATTGCAAGGCCATCAAGCCAGTTTAGGCATGTCAATTACAGATCCAACTTCGTTTTATCAATTTGTAAACGGAACGGTTGATACAGCTCCAAATACTCCGGCTGGCCACGAATTAACTTATGTAAGATTAGTAGCTCAGCAAACGCAACAATACAGCGGAACCATAAAAGCCGCAGCCGATAAAGCCACCAATTTATCTACTTTATATCCAACTGCTGGAACCAATAGCCTTGCCGACCAATTAAAAATTGTGGCACAATTAATTGCCGGAGGCTTAAAAACCCAAGTATATATGGTTAGTTTGGGTGGATTTGATACACATGCAGGTCAAACCGATGCAAGCTCAACTGAAAGTGGCACACATGCAAACTTGATGCAAAAAATATCGCAAGCGGTAAATGCTTTTCAAGATGATTTGAAAAAACTAGCCATTGATGGCCGCGTATTAGGCATGACTTTTTCGGAATTTGGACGTAGAATTAAATCGAACGACAGTTTAGGAACAGACCACGGAGCAGCCGCACCATTATTTATATTTGGCAAAAATGTAAAACCAGGAATTACTGGTAATAATCCAATTATACCAAGTACAGTAACTGCCAACGATAATGTTCCAATGCAAGTTGATTTCAGATCGGTTTACGCCAGTATTTTAAAATATTGGTTTAATGTAAGCGATAGCGAATTAAGCCCAATGTTGCTTAATAAAACATTTCCATTGTTAGATATTATAGCAAACGGCAGTTCAAGCGTTACTAATGCAACAGAAGCAAAAATTGGTATTTTAGAAAATTATCCGAATCCTGCTTCTAATCAAACTACCATTAAGTTCTCGTGCAGTGGTGGTTATGTTAAAATACGTTTGTATGATAACATAGGTAGAGAAATACTAACCATAGCCGAAAATGATTATAGCAAAGGAACACATGAAGTAGTTTTAAATACCGAAAGTTTAAGAAATGGCACTTATTACTATCAGGTACAACAAGGTGCCTCGCAATTAATGAAAACGCTAGTAGTAGCCAAATAAAAAAGCCTCATATTGCTATGAGGCTTTAATTAATTGACTTAAACCAAATACTAAACTGTGGCTGGTTTAACTTCAATAATTTCCATATTTACTGGATTGTTTACTTTTTCGTCAAGTAAAGCAAAATCAACTACTTCTAACATGTTTTTTACATAATGGAAAGTAATATCAGTTAAATAACTTTTATTAATTTCTTCTACATCTTTTCTATTGGCTTCGCAAAGCAAAATGGTGTTAATTCCAGCACGTTTTGCTGCAAGTATTTTTTCCTTTACACCGCCTATTGGCAATACCTTTCCACGTAAAGTGATTTCGCCAGTCATAGCCAATTGAGGTTTTACTTTACGTTGGGTAAACAAACTTGCCAACGAGGTAAGCATAGTAACACCAGCCGATGGTCCATCTTTTGGAACCGCTCCCGCAGGCACATGTATATGCACATCAAATTGATTAAACACTTTTGGGTTAATTCCCAAATAATCGCAATGTGCTTTTAAAAATGTTAAAGCCGTTAAAGCCGACTCTTTCATTACATCGCCAAGCTGACCTGTAAGTTGTAGTTTTCCATTGCCTTGCGTTAGGCTACTTTCTATAAATAAAATTTCGCCACCTACGCTTGTCCAAGCCAAACCAGTAACCACACCAGCTACATCATTGCCTTGATACATTTCTTTTTCGCCACGTTCTACTCCTAAAATGGTTTGTAAATCGGCTACCGAAAAAGTTTTTTTGTTCTTTTTGAACATAACTTTTTGCATAGCCACATGGCGCGCTACCGCTGCAATTTGTTTCTCTAAACCACGCACACCACTTTCACGTGTATAACCATCTATAATTTTTTCCAAAACTTCATTGCTTATGGTAAAACTATTTTCTTTTAAACCATGGTTTTTTTCTTGTTTTGGAATCAAATATTTTTTAGCAATTTCAATTTTTTCTTCTAGCGTATAACCGTTAATTTCAATAATTTCCATCCTGTCTAACAAGGCAGGTTGAATGGCATCTAAATTATTGGCAGTAGCTATAAACATGACGTTCGAAAGGTCGTAATCTATTTCAATAAAATTATCGTAAAAAGTACCATTTTGTTCAGGGTCAAGCACCTCTAATAACGCACTTGATGGATCGCCTCTAAAACTGGTTTGTATTTTATCAATTTCGTCTAACACAAAAACTGGATTATTACTTTTTACCTTTTTTAGGTTTTGAATAATACGTCCAGGCATAGCACCAATATAAGTTCTGCGGTGTCCGCGTACTTCGCTTTCATCGTGCAATCCACCTAAAGCTATGCGAGCATATTTTCTATCTAAAGCCTTAGCTATTGATTTACCCAAACTGGTTTTTCCCACACCCGGAGGGCCGTATAAACACAAAATTGGGCTTTTCATATCGCCTTTTAATTTTAAAACAGCCAAATATTCTAAAATACGTTTTTTTACTTTTTCTAGTCCAAAATGATCTTCGTTTAAAATTTCTCCAGCGCGTTTTAAATCAAAATTATCAACGGTAACCTCGCTCCAAGGCAAGTCTAACAAAGTATTCAAGTAATTTATTTGAATACTGTAATCAGGAGCCATAGGGTTAATTCTGCGTAAGCGTTCTACTTCCTTATTAAAAGCTTCTTCTACATCAGGTTTCCATTTTTTATCTTTACCCTTTGCTTTTATGGTTTCAATTTCCTGTTCAGGACTTTCAGAACCAAGCTCTTCGTTAATGGCTTTTATTTGCTGATGTAAGAAAAATTCGCGTTGCTGTTTATCCATATCGCCACGAACTTTATCCTGAATTTTGTTTTTCAGTTTTAACAATTCTTTTTCAGCCATCATTTGCTCTACTAAAATGGCAGCCATTTTTCCAGCCGATTCGTTTTCAAGAATTTTTTGCTTAGCAGCAATATCGCTATTTAAATTGGTAGCTACCAATGCCATCAATAAAAACGGATTGTCAATTCGTTTTACGCCATTAATTAAATCGGGCGAAAACGAACCTTGCAATTGCATTAAATCAGAAGCAACACTTTTTATGGTTGATAATAAATCCTTTGTTAAAGTTTCTTTGCTATCGTCAATTTGTTCATTAATGGTAAAAGTTCCTTTTAAATAAGGCTCAGTAGTTTCAACCGATTTTAAAGTAATCTGCTTTACCCCTTGCAAAAACACAGTTTCCTGATTATTGGGCAATTTGATAATACGCAAAACTTTGGCTAAAGTTCCGGTAGTATATAAGTCGTGTATAGTTGGCTCTTCAGCATTTACATTTTTTTGCGCCACAACTAAAATGAACGATTTATTCTTTTTAGCTTCTTTTATTAATTTGTTAGATTTTACCCTACCAATGCTAACAGGCAAAGCCATCATTGGAAACAACACTGTATTACGCAGTGGTAAAATTGGCAGCACATCGGGCAAATCTTCCACCTTTAAATCCAAATCTTTATCGTTTAAGTTAATTGGAATGGTTTCAAAATTCGAATCATCGTTTTCTGTCCATTCTTCAAACATCACATCATCAGCCATATCTATCATTTATAAATGTTTTTAGTAATCGTAAAAATAGTAATATTGACAATATAAATGCCAAATATTGTTGCAGGTTTCTTTTTATGGAGAGTTTTTTATTATGAGTTATTTATTTCGGGTTAAGGGTTACGAGTTTTGGAGTTGAGGGTTTTCGAGTTTCGAATTTCGAATTTCATTTTTATTATCTCAATCCTCACTTCCCATTTCTCAACTCCCATTTCACAATTCTCAACTCAAAAATCACAAATCAAAAGATGTTATTAAAAAAACAATACCTTGCGAACGTTAGTAATAATTACGTTTTTGAAAAAAGTAGAAATAGAAAAGCAAATTCAAATTGCATATACCGAAACAGGAAGTGGCTCAAAAACATTGGTTTTTATTCACGGATTAGCCAATTTTAAAGGTGTTTGGCAAAGTAATATAACAGAACTAAGTAAAACTTACCGTTGTATTGCCCTTGATTTGCCGGGAAACGGGCACTCCAGCAATGGTGATTATAAATACAGCATGTTTTTTTATGCTGAATGTGTTAAACAATTTATTGATAAATTAAACTTAACCGATGTGGTTTTGGTTGGTCATAGCATGGGCGGGCAAGTGGCATTGGTGCTTTCGTTGCGTTATCCTCATTTGGTAAATAAATTGGTTTTAGTAGCTGCAAGCGGATTAGAATATTTTACCGAATTTGATAAAATGATGATTAACAATAGCATGCAGTTTGGGCAATTGTTTTCAACCAACGAACAAAACTTAGAAAGTGCTATTCATAGCAGCTTTTATAATTTTGATAAATTGATTATCAAAAACTTGGTAAAAGATGCCAAAGAATTTATTCCAATTCACTCCAGTGTAAAGTGGCAACGTATGGTAAAAGAATCTATTTCGGCTATGTTAAACGAGCAAGTGCAGCAGTTTTTGCCAAGTTTAACCATGCCAACGCTTATTATTTTTGGCGATAACGATGCCATGATTCCTAATAAATTATTGCACCCAACAGAGAGTATTCAGAGCATTGCTAAAAAATCAAACGCTTTAATAACCAACAGTTTAGTTAAAATTGTGAAAAACGCAGGCCATTTTGTACAAATAGAAAAAAGTGCAGAAGTAAACGCAGCCATTGAAGAGTTTTTGGGATAAATTCGGAATTCGAAATGCCAAAAATGCGAAAAGAATTACTATCAATTCACAACTTAGTACTTCGAACTATGAACTTCGAACTAAAAAATTATGGCAAGTATTTGGAATTAAATAAGTTTACTCTATATTCGCAGCCCTTAAAATTAAATAAATATAAAAATCATGTATGCAATCGTAGAAATTGCTGGCCAACAATTTAAAGTTGAAAAAGACCAGAAAGTGTATGTACACCGCTTACAACACGAAGAAGGCGCCAGTGTTCAATTCGACAAAGTTATGCTATTAGATAATGGTAGCAATGTAACTGTAGGTTTACCAACCGTAGCTGGCGCAACTGTAAAAGCTAAAGTTTTATCGCACTTAAAAGGTGATAAAGTTATTGTTTTTAAGAAAAAACGCAGAAAAGGATACAGAAAATTCAATGGCCACCGCCAATGTTTCACTCAAATTCAAATTGAAGCTATAAACGCTTAATTTATTGTTTAACTAAAAAAAATTTAAAATACCATGGCTCACAAGAAAGGTGTCGGAAGTTCGAAAAACGGTAGAGAATCGCATAGTAAACGTTTAGGCGTTAAAATTTTTGGTGGACAACGCGCTGATGCTGGTAATATCATTATCCGTCAACGTGGAACTAAACATCACCCAGGCGATAATGTTGGAATTGGAAAAGACCATACATTATTTGCTTTAATTGATGGAACAGTTGTTTTCCGCAAAAAAGCGAATGATCGTAGTTATGTATCAGTATTACCTTTAGCTCCAAAAGCTGAAACTGCTGAAGCATAATTTAGAAAATTATTTCAATAAAAAAGCCCGATTTCAATATTGAAATCGGGCTTTTTTTCTTTCAAACAAAAAAAACAAGCCAAATAGTCAATAATTGACTCTTGGTTTAATTTTCGCAATAATTGAATTGCTTAATAATTTAGTAGCAAATAGATGCTCTAAATTTATTATTTTGCAAAATATTATTTACCAAAAAAACATCAACTTTTTATATGTTAAATTCCCTGTTAAAAAAACTATTTGGAAACAAATCAGATAGAGATTTAAAACCAATTTACCCCATTGTAGAACAAATTAAACTTGAGTTCGCCAAATTACAAAACATAACTGATGACGAACTTAGAAACAAAACAGCTGAATTTAAAGCATATATAAAATCTGAATTAGCTACTATTGATAATAGTATAGCGGAATTGTTAAAAGAAACCGAAGTTGATGGAATTGATTTACAAGGAAAAGATGATATATTCAAAGAGGTAGATAAATTAAGGAAACAACGCGATGAACAAATTGAAAAAGCGTTGAATGAAATACTTCCTCAAGCATTTGCAGTGGTGAAAGAAACCGCTCGAAGACTAACAGAAAATAAACAATTGGTGGTAACTGCTAGTCAATTTGACCGTGATTTGGCAGCAAAAACAAAGCCTAAAAAACCTGTAACCATTGATGGAGACAAGGCTATTTATGCAAATACTTGGGATGCCGCGGGAAATACGGTGGTATGGAACATGGTTCATTACGATGTGCAGCTAATTGGTGGTATCGTTTTGCACAGCGGTAAAATTTCGGAAATGGGAACGGGTGAAGGTAAAACCTTGGTTTCAACTTTACCTGCTTACTTAAACGCATTAGCGGGAGAAGGTGTTCACTTGGTTACGGTTAATGATTATTTAGCACGAAGAGATAGCGAATGGAATGCACCATTGTTCGAATTTCATGGTTTGAAGGTAGATTGTGTTGATTACCATGAACCCAACTCTGAAGCAAGACGTCAAGCGTACTTAGCCGATATTACTTACGGAACCAACAACGAATTTGGTTTTGATTATTTGCGTGATAATATGGCACGTGATAAAGAAGAATTGGTTCAACGCAAACACCATTTTGCAATGGTGGATGAGGTGGATTCAGTTTTAGTTGATGATGCGAGAACGCCTTTGATTATTTCAGGACCAGTGCCTAAAGGCGATGAGCAAGAATTTTTTACTTTAAAACCACGTATTGAACGTTTGGTAAATGCTCAAAAACAAGTGTTCAACAATGTATTGGCTGACGCTAAAAAACTAATTGCAGCAGGCGATGAAAAAAATGGTGGCTTTAAATTGTTACAAGCACATAGAGCAATGCCTAAAAACAATGCCTTAATTAAATATTTAGGTGAACAAGGTATCAAACAAGTATTAACAAAAACCGAAAGCTACTATTTGCAAGACCAACAAAAAGAAATGCATAAGGTTGATGCTGATTTATTCTTCACCATTGATGAAAAAGTTAACTCTATTGATTTAACTGAAAAAGGAGCTGAGTTAATTACTGCAAGTGGCGAAGATTCACAATTCTTTATTATTCCTGATGTAGGTTCAGCTATTGCTCAAATAGAAAATAAAACTGAATTAACCACTGAACAAAGATTAGCAGAAAAAGAACAATTATTACTTGATTTTTCAATCAAATCTGAACGAATTCATACTGTTAATCAATTGCTGAAAGCATATTGTATGTTCGATAGAGATGTTGAATACATTATCTCTGACGGAAAAGTAAAAATTGTTGACGAACAAACTGGTCGTGTATTAGATGGACGCAGATACAGCGATGGATTGCACCAAGCCTTAGAAGCTAAGGAAAATGTAAAAGTAGAAGCTGCAACGCAAACATATGCAACAGTAACTTTACAAAACTTCTTTAGAATGTACCATAAATTGTGTGGTATGACGGGAACTGCCGAAACTGAAGCTGGTGAGTTATGGGAAATTTACAAATTGGATGTGGTAGTTATTCCATCAAATCGCCCAATTGCGCGTAAAGATGAAAACGATATCATTTACAAAACCAAACGCGAAAAATACAACGCAGTAATTGATGATGTAGTAAAATTATCTGAATCTGGCCGTCCAACATTGGTTGGTACGACTTCAGTGGAGGTATCGGAATTATTAAGCCGTATGCTAACTATGCGTAAAATTAAACACAATGTGTTAAACGCAAAACAAAATCAACGTGAGGCTGAAGTTATTGCTGAAGCTGGTCAAAAAGGAGCAGTTACCATTGCAACCAACATGGCTGGAAGGGGAACGGATATAAAACTTGGCGAAGGTGTAAAAGATGCAGGAGGTTTGGCAATTATTGGTACAGAGCGTCACGAATCTCGAAGAGTAGATAGACAGTTACGTGGACGTGCTGGTCGTCAAGGCGATCCAGGTTCATCGCGTTTCTATATCAGCTTGGAAGATGATTTGATGCGTTTGTTTGGTAGCGAGCGTATTGCTAAAGTAATGGATAGATTAGGTATGAAAGAGGGTGAGAACATTGAACACTCTATGATTACTAAAAATATTGAAAACGCACAACGCAAGGTAGAACAAAATAACTTTGGTGTTCGTAAACGTTTATTAGAGTATGATGACGTAATGAACTCTCAGCGCGAAGTAATTTATTCTAAACGTAGAAATGCCCTTTATGGCGATAAATTGGAATTAGATTTAAGCAATATGTTACACGATTTGTGTTACGAATTGGTTGAAACCTATCAAGATTTAAAAAACTTCCAAGAATTTAAAATAGAAGTTTTACGCTTATTGGCTTACGAACCTCAACTTACTGAAGATGAATTTACGGGTAAAACCGAAGTTGTGGTGGATGCATTTATGCACGAGTTAAGCGAACATTACAAAAACAAAGTAAGTCATATGTCGGCTCAAGCATATCCTGTATTTAACGATATCAATAGCAATAATAATGTTCAAGACCATGAAATGATTGTAGTTCCGATTACTGATGGTTTGCGCAATATTCAATTACCTATTAATATTAAAAATGCAGTAGCAAACCAAGGTAAAGAAGTAGCCAAAATTTTTGAAAAATTTGCCACTCTTTGGATAATTGATGACGAATGGAAAGAGCATTTGCGCGAAATGGATGAATTAAAACAATCATCACAAAACGCAGTATTTGAACAAAAGGATCCATTATTGATTTACAAATTAGAATCATTTAACTTATTCAAAGGCTTACTGAGCCGTATTAATAGAGAAGTTTTAGGAATGTTATTTAAAGGCCATATTATGGTAAATAACAATAATAATATTTCTACAACAGCTCAAATGCCAAGAAAAGAGCCTGCTCCAAAACTTCAAACCAGCAGAACTGATGATTTATCGGAAGCTCAACAAAGAGCTATAGAAGCAGGCCAAAGTGTAAGTGATAAACCAAAACAGCAACAAGTATTTGTAGACAATAAAATTGGAAGAAACGATTTATGCCCTTGTGGTAGTGGCAAGAAGTTTAAGCAATGCCACGGCAAAGAAGCTGTTTAACTATTAAAATAATATATTGTCTTGAAGGTATAAAATTACTTTCAAGACAAATTTTAAATACTATAAATGGAATTAGCAAAATATATAGAACATACGAATCTTAAACCTGATTGTACAAAAGAAGATATAATAAAATTGTGCAATGAAGCTATTGAGCATGGATTTTATGGAGTTTGCGTATCTCCATATTATGTGCAATTAGCAAAAAGAACAATTGGGAAAAAACCTATTAAATTAGTTACAGTTGCTGGTTTTCCATTAGGTTACTCTACTGTTGGAGCAAAGGTTGAAGAAGCAAAAAAAGCCCTGATAAGCGGAGCTGATGAAATAGATATGGTAATGAATATTGCTGCATTTAAAAGTGATGATATTCAAACTGTACAAAACGACATACAATCTGTAGTGACAGTATGCCATTTACAAAATAAAAAAGTAAAAGTAATTATAGAAACCGCTTATTTAACTGACGAAGAAATTTTAAGAGCTTGTAAAATATGCGTTGATTGCGAGGTAGATTTTGTAAAAACCTCTACTGGTTATGCTAGTAAAGGTGCTGACCCAAAAACAATAAAACTTATGAGGGCGGAATTACCAACCAAAATAAAAATAAAAGCTGCGGGTGGTATTAAAACTCAAAAACAAGCATTAGATTTAATTGCTGCAGGCGCAGATATTATTGGCACATCAAATGGAATTGATTTATTATCCTAATCAAATATGAAAGTTAAATTTATTATTTTTTTATTTGTGTGTGTGTGTTTTAGTTTTAATATTAAAGCTCAAACTAAAATAGGTTCCATTAAAATAAAAGGTGAAATCATATACCTAGATAGTATAATAGATAAGAAAAATAGAGAAAATAGTATTAATCAAACCATTAACGGATACAGGATACAACTTTTTTCAGGAAATGAAAGAAATAATGCAAATAATATTAAAACTAAATTTTTAAAACTATATCCCGATCAAACAGCATATCTTGCATATAACCAACCATATTTTAAAATAAGAATTGGTGATTTTAGAACAAAATTAGATGCCAAGTTATTTTATAATAAAATTAAGGGTGAATTTAATGAATGTATAATTATCGCTGATAAAATAAATTTACCTAAACTTTAATATTGAACTTTAGTTAACGACAATCCATGAGCAGGGACTGAAACTCCAGCCTTTGAACGATTTTTGCTCTCTAGGATTTCTATCAAATCAATTACATTAATTTCTTCTCTACCTATTGCTATTAAAGTTCCGACTATAGCCCTTACCATATTTCTTAAAAAGCGATTAGCTCTTATAGTAAAAATGATTAGTTCATTTTCCTTTCGCCAATTAGCAATATATAAATCACAGTTAAAATTATTTACTTGGGTATGAACTTTACTAAAACATTCAAAATTGTTATGTTTAAGTAATAATTGGCACGCCTCATTCATTAGGTCGATATTTAATGGAAGCTGATACAGCCAACTGGTATCAACTATAAAAGGGTTGTGTTTGGTGGAAATAACATATTCATATTCGCGCCATTTAGCGTCAAAACGTGCATTAAAAGTATTTTCCACTTGCCAAATATTAAAACAAGCAATGCTTGAAGGTAAAAGCCTATTTAATTTATAAATAAGTTGTTCTATTGAAATATTCAATTCGGCCTCAAATTGGGCAATGAACTGTTTTGCATGAACTCCAGTATCAGTCCTTCCACATCCCAACGTTTCTATTGATTGTCTTAAAATCACACTTAATTTTTCATCAAGCACACCTTGAACTGATAGGGCATTCATTTGTTTTTGCCAACCATGAAAATTGGTTCCTTTATAAGCTATTTCTACCGCGTATTTATTTATGCTCATGTCACAAAAATAACAAACCCCCAAGAACATTGTTCTTGAGGGTTTGAAAATATAATTATTATGATTTATTGTTTCACTAATGATTTTACTATAACAGTATCACCTATTTTAACCTTAACAAAATAGGTACCTGCTGTATTAAAATTGTTTGAAGTCAATTCAAAATCATGTTTGCCTGCATTAGCATTAAGATAACTGGTTGATGAAATTTCTCTTCCTAATACATCTGTAATAGTAATTGTTACATCATCAGTTTTTAGTAAACTTAAACTTATAAATGCGTTATTGGTTAATGGATTTGGATAAGCTACCAAATTGTATTTAGCAGCTAATTCTTCACCTACACTAACACCAGCAAAAACATTTACAGTATCAGTGTATGAAACAACACAACCTTCAGAAGTGATAACTTTCATTCTAACATTATAAGTTCCTTTTTTATTGTAAGTAAAATCAGCAATTCTTTGATTAGTAGTTGTACTATCATTATCACCAAAGTTCCATGAATAAGAATTCAAGTCTGTAGCCAAATCAGAAGGAGTAAATACTTTACGATTATCAATTGTAAATCTACCTGGATTTACTCCAAATGATTGTTTACTAAAAGTAATAACTGGTTTTGGTAAGACAGTAATAGTACCTGATTTAGTATCTTGACAACCATCCGCAGTAGCAGTTAAACTCCAATTATATACACCTGGATTATCATAAATATTGAATGAATTACAATCACTATTTTGACCAGTTCCAAATATCCAAGTACAAGTAACAGTTGAACCAGTGTTTGAATAAGACTTACTTGTAAATGTAGCCTTATTTCCTTGGCAGATTTTATCAGATGTTATGCCTGTTTTTGTTGTTCCACCTAACTCAGCCACAGCAACTGGAGCTGATTTAATTGAAACATTTTTAGAAATAGAATCTTTACAACCATACAATTGATTTTTAGCGATTAACTTAACAACAAACGCATTTCCGCTGTTATTATTTAGATAGCGATGTTTAGGGTCTTGACGTAAGTCAGCACCACTATTATCTCCAAAGTCCCAAATAAATCCTGCATTTTGAATACCCGCTCCATAAACTGTTTGATTATTGAAAGTTGCTGAATCGTTTGTACAAGCTGAATTTGCAATAAAATCAGGCTTAGGTGTTTCGTAAACAGTAACTAATTTTGAAACTGTATCTTGACAACCAGCAGCCGAAGTTAAACGTAAACTTACTCTAAATGTTCCACTATTTTGAAACTTGATTTGGAAGCTATTAGATTGACGTTGTTCACCAGAGCTAAACGACCAGAAATAACCTAATCTATCAGTATTTGAGATTGATGAGCTATCAGTGTAAGGCATAAATTGACCTTGGCAGTGACTAGTAACTGTAAAACTTGCTTTAGGTTTTGCGTAAGATGGGAAAACTCTATTATTGATAGCAACACATCCATTAACTGGATTAGAAACTGTTAAACTAACAGCGTAATTGGTATCAGCTTTCGTAAAATAGAATGAAGCTCTGCTAGAAGTTCTACTGATATTACCCGGAAACTTCCATAAATAACTTAATCCACTAGCTGTTGTATTTACATTAAAAATTGTTGAATCATTTTGACAAACAATAGCTGTAGAACTAGCTGTAAATTCAGCACTTGGACCTTGCAATACTGTTATCAATCTTGAAACTGTATCTTGAATTCCTAATGGAGAGGTAGCTGTCAATCTTACTCTGTATTGACCAGCTGTATTAAATGTGTAAGTTGGGTTCTTAAATGCATTAGCTATTGGGCTACCATCACCAAAATCCCATAACCAAGTAACACCACCTGATTGGTCGCCTTGTACCACTCCAAAATTAATTGCAGTTCCTGTACAAGTTGTATCTGTACGTGGGCTAGTCACAAATCCGTACTTAATAGGATTAGCTACTTTAATATATCTATATACAGTAGTATCACAATTGGTTGCTAAAAATCTCAAAGTAGTGGCTAAAACAAAAGTGGTGTCACCTTCTAATACTGTAGGTACAAAAGTAACTTTAGCATTTGTAGATGACGTTGGAGCTGTAAACACAACATTAGTTGCTAAAGTTCCACCTTGAACTGATTTGATAGTAGTATTAAGTAAAGTCCAAGCTGTTCCATAACCATTGTTATCGAATGCAATAGATGGAGGTAAAATTTCATATCTAACTGAATTGCCATTTTTAACAGCATCAGGTTTAAATTGATCACCATCATTAACAGATCCATTAAATGCTCCAGGAGATAAATCAGGAATGATATAAGAACCTATAGCAGTTGTTGGTCTATTAAATCTATTAATTAATACCATGTAATTTCCAGGTAAATTGTTACTACAGTAATTAGGCGTTACAACAGACCCAACAGGTTGGTAGCTAGCAGAACCATAATTAATTGCTGAAACAACATAACGAAGTGTATCTGTTTGTCTATTTGCAAAACGCAACGTTAAATCACTCGTGTTACCATAAGCACTGTCTAAAACTCTCACACCGTTTCCTAATGCATCAACTTCAATTGCTCTGTATACAATTCTTGCATCACTATTAGCAATTTTAATGGTAAATGGCTGATTGATATTACAAATTGACGCTGAAGACGGTATTACTGTTTGATTTTGCGCATCGTCAAAAATTTGAATACTATCTATCATCATATTTTGACCACCACCAGTACTGAAAGCGTCAAACTGGAAGCTATAAATATTTCCTGGTATTCTATATTCGCTCAAACATGCTTCATAAGTAAACCAATCTGGATAAGGAGACTGAACATTAGGGCGAACTGCTACTTTTAATTCTGGACCTACAAATCCGTTTGTAATTACTTTAACAATAATTGAATCTCTTTTTCCTGCAACAAAGTTACTTTGAGAGAATCGGAATCTTAACATTGGTCTTGCTGAACCACCCATTGCGGCTATATTAAAACATGGTGATAATAAACGAGCAGATGCTCCAGCCGGTAAAGTGCTAGAAGGGAATAAAGCACATTTAATTCCATTTTCCGTAGCATGAGACGGATTAGCATTTGAACCAAATGATCCAACGTTCCATGAACCACCATTGGTTAATGTACTGGTATTCCAACCTTGCAAACCATTTTCAAAATTCATGGTATAAGGAAAAGTACTCAAGCCTGTCATTAGGGTATCCCATGGTTTATTGTATGGATAAACTCCACTATTACCTATTATATCATTTGCAGTAATTTTATATTCAATTACTCCTCCAGAAGCGAAGGCTGAACTAGGAAAAGTAAATGTTCTAATTCTATATCCCGCTGATGTTAAACCACCGTCTACACCAGATATATTAAAAGTAGCACCACCATTTATTCTATAGGTTAATGCATCACCAATATAATTTCTATCTTCAATTATAAAACTTAACTGATTGAAAATTGAGTTCATACAAGTAATTGAATTCATTGGTAAAATTCTTGGAACAAGACTGTCTATTGCTGTTCCACCGGGATATTCGTGTGCACCAAGTGTTGGAGCTATATTATTTCTATTGTTTAGAATCACATCAGTAGTTATACCCATAATAGGTACAGCTCTACCAAAAATAGTTGAAGCAGTTGAAGCAGGGATAAATAAATTAGTATCATTTATAAATGGTGCAGTTAAATTTGAACTAAATAAATCACCACCAGTGTATCTATAAATGCTATCCCATGTATTATAAATTATTGGAGTTGTTGTACTATCATTTGCAACTATCAAACCATTGATAGAATTGGTTGCATTACTAAAGTAATTATTATTATCAGATAATGTAAATGGACTAATTGTAGTACCTATACTCACTGCCCTAGATTTAACATTTGTTGATGCGTTAACACCTCCAAGTTTATTAGAGAATAAGTTATTTGACATTTTAAAACCATACTGTAAAATAGTTGTATTAGTATAATCATAAACAAATCGAGGAGCAATTGCAACACATGCACTTCTTCCATTAGAGATTAATGTATTAGCAGTTCCTAAATTGATTGAATTAAAGTTAATACTAATATTAGGATCATTTATCGTAACTGAAGCATCTACTGCAATACCACAAATTCCTGTAGTTATAGTTGAGCCTCCTTGTCCAAATATTTTAGAAATCATATTATTATGAATCTTGGTACTATTAACTGTATTTGTTTTATCAGCACCAAAATTTATATAAATACCATATGCAGAACTACCTGCAACGGTTGAACCAATGTTATTGATAATATTTCCATCAATAATATTTGCAGAATCTAAAACCGTATTTCCAACAACAGTACCTAACTCAATACCTCTTGGATTAGAGAAACCAGCTATATTATTTTGAATTTTATTTCTTGAAATATTGGCTAAAGTTTGTCCAACACAGAATATACCTGCTGCATTGTTTATTCCTCCAAAATAATTTGTAACTTGAGTTCCACCTGGAGCAATATTTCCACCAATAACATTATCGGTAATAACAGTATTTAAATCGCCTTGACCTCTTACACCGTTACTTCTCAAATAAATACCGTAATCACAACCACCAATAAAGTTATTGGTAAATGAATTATTATTATTTAAACCTGTACCACTTGCATTTGAAGGGGTAGCTGAAATTCCACCAGAATAAATAGCGGCAAAAGTATTATTTGTAGTAGTAGTTGAATTACCTATTAAATTACAATTTCTAACAAAGTTATCAGTAGTAGCTAAACTTTGAGAAAAAACAGATGATTGTCCACCTATAATGTCAATAATTTTATAAGTTGATCCGTTCATAATTGATGGCATAATGATGGTTAAATCCCTCGTATTTGTTCCATTATTAGAACCATCAAATCCAAAATAGCGACCACTTGAAATTCTTATCAAACTTGAATTTGCTGCAGGTGCTTGATTAAAATTAGTAAACTTAATTGTATCCGTTCTTCCTGCAGCAACAGTAACAATAACTGGAACACTTTGATTAGCACTTGGGTAATCAAATACTGTAATTGGGGTAACAAAACTATCAGTTTCACCTACGTATCCAGCGCTAAATTCTAACTTAACTGGACTATAACCTGTAAATGAAAGACCAGTACCAAATGCATTTAAATAATTAACTGCAGAACGTAAATTCTTGAAAGAACCAACAGATGGATTTGTTTGTAAAGGGAAATTGTCAACTCCATTAATTTGGTAAACACCATTTGGTTGTAAGCCAGAATTTAAAAGTGCATAATTCACAGCTCCCATGTTAATGTTACCATTTCTAGAAGCGCCATAAATATCTTTTACTACTAAAGCCACTGAACCACCTGTAGAATATCTAGTACCACCAGAAACAGACAATAAATCTGGCAACGTATCAGAAACAAATCTAGTAGGGAAATTAAATGAATTCAAATCGACATTTGTACCTGTAAATGATCTTATTGCATTAATGTTTGTTCTGGTTGTTGGGACAGCATTAGGTGTAGCCATAATAATATTATTAGCCAAAGTTGGATTTGTACCAGATACAAAGTATGAGTTAAAATCTGACTCAGGAATCAAAAAGCCTGCATTTTTAGCAAAAGGAGTAGTTGATGAAAGTACACATACAGAATACATATTTCCTGCATTGTTCCTATTTGCTGTTACACCATATATATTATTTAAACTAGAAATACCACTTTTGATATTTGTACCTAAATATAATGCGGTAATACCACTATTAGCATTAAGATAATTATTACCACTCATGTTAATGGTATTATTTAATAATGAAACAATGTTGGTTCCAGTAATTGCGGGTGTTGCGTCAATTAAAATACCAGTTGGATTCAATACACTAATATTGGTACCAGCACCTCTTGACAAAATATTTGAAATAAAATTATTAGTTATAAAATAACTTCTTGTTCCATTTGGTGCAGTGAATTGAGTTCTAATACCAATACAACTTTGCCCTGCAGCTGTAACTAAATTATAAACAAAGTTTCTGCTAATATTTACGTCAAAATTAGGATATTTGGTAGACAATTCATTGATATCAATACCTCTAAATCCAGATAATACATTTGTTGCAGTTCCTGGTAATGAATTTCTAATAATGTTTGAATCGATAACAACACCTTCAATACCATTCATATAAATACCTGCTTGATCATTAGCACCACCAATAAATGTTGTAGGGACTGTTCCTCCAGGAGCAATTGTACCTCCAATAATATTACTTACAATCTTCACGTTTCTAACACTATTGGTTATTACACCAAGTGCAGTAGTTGCAAAAGTTGGATCTGTACCCAATGGGTTTGCTGAAGATCCCCTTACGTAAATACCATTTCTTACACCTTGAATTATATTATTTGTAATGTTAATATTAATATTATCAACTGTTCTCAATGTGTCACCTGCAGCAGGTGGCACAGATGCAATAATTGGATGACCATAATAAATACCAGCAAAAGTGCTAATTGTTGAGTTAGAAGTATTACCAAGAATATTAATATTTCTAATGGTAATATTTTGACTAGCTGTATCCGTAGGAACAATACCAATAACCCTTGAATTTATATTTGAATCAAGTCTTCTAAACATAACAGTTAAATTCCTTGTTTCTTTACTATTGCTAGTTAAACCATCAAGGGTAATATTTCTTGCTCCCATGAATCTGATAACAGAGGTATTTGCAGCATTACGGTCGTTTGGAGACCAAATTGTATCAACATAACCAACTTGAGGTCTAATAATTACTCCTAATGAATTGTTCGAACCAGGGTAATCTGTAATTGCTGGAATCCAAGTTGTTTCTCTTTGATAATTTGATGAGATTTCCAATATTACGTTGTTTTGATTCCCAGTTATACCGTATGAATTTAAATACGTAACTGCCTCAGCTAAATTTATGAATGATCCCGTACTTGGTGCATTTTCTTTTGGAGGATTTGAAATACCATTGATTGGATATGTTGAACCCGCAACCAAAACTGAAGCCAAATTTGTTGAATCACCATTCCATTGATGACAACCAATTGAAGTAAATCTACCTAATCCAGTTCTTGGATTACCTAAAATATCATCACCAACTTTAAACATAACTGAATCTGAAACACCTTTATTAAATAGTGATAATGTTCCAAACCCATAACCTCTGTTATATAATCTATGGGCAACACCATTTTCAATAGTTAATATTGAATCATTTTTAAATGGCGGAATGATAGCAAAACTATTTGAATCAGAAAAAGAGTATAATCTATAATTTTTTAAAGTTGAAATATTCCTAATAACGCCATTTCTATTCATACCAGCCACAAAAGCATAACCAGAACCAAAAGTATTTGAATAGTAGTTGTTAAAGTTTGAATATGAAAATGGATTCATATTATTTGCAGCAACAGCTATAACATAATTCTGAAAACCCGAAGAATTACTTGGCGAATTTCCGTATCTGTTTGAAAATGAATTATTCATTAATTCTATTCCACCATTGGTAGTAAAGCCTGTTGCTAAACATGCAGAAACAGTATTTGCCGCTAACATCATAGTATCACCTGCCAAATCAATTGAGTTGTAAAATATTTCCAATCCAACATTTGATGTATTATTTTCTACTAAAATACCAGCTGTATAAAAACCAGTACTAGAAATTGAGTTTGCACCATTTCGTGCGGCTATTCTTGAAATTGAATTATTAGCAACTAGTAATCTACGAGGAGATGTATGAGCACCTAAACTAATTCTTATTCCCGATACACCTTGACCAGCAGCATTAGAATAAATATTATAAATAGTATTTTTTACAACTCTAATGTTTGAATCTAAAGCAGAAGGAGTACCATCAGTAGCAAGTCTAATTCCTGCAAAACCTGGATTAATACTAGCAATACTTAATGGCAATGTATTTTTAACAACATTACCAGATATGGTGGAATTTGAAACAGTTTGTACATAGATACCTGATAAATTAGTTGATGTTCCACCAATACCAGCAAAGTTTGCAGGATTAATTGGATTTACATATTCACCTATTATATTGTTTAAAATGTTAACTCCAGTATCTTGAGAAGGGAAAGCAGTAGTTGTAGTAGGAAAACCTCTATGATAAATACCATTTTGAACTGCCATAATCAAATTATTTACATAACTTATATTATAGTTAGTTCCAATTGCAGCATTTTGTGGTGTAGAAGTTGAACCACCAAAATAAATTCCAGCATAAGTATTTATCACTGTTGATGATGAATTACCAACAATGTTACAATTTCTAATTGCAACATTTCTTATCCTATTTGAAGCAGTAGAAGATGCAGGAATTAAATCAATTACCTTTGCGGTTATTGCAGTTGATGAGCCAATATTGAAAGTCAAATTTCTTTGTCCTGCAATACTACTTCCGTCAATTGTAAAATCTGTACTACCAAAAATTCTAAATAAACTTCCATTTGCAGCTATTGCAGTAGTGGTTGAAATGGTAAAACTCAATCCGGATTTTGGTTTCAAAACTATCGGTCTTGTAGAACTCATGTTTGGATAACCAGCGCCAGTAGTTGCACCAACTTGAATAGGTGAAGGTTCAACTCCTGTGTAACCTTGGTCAAGTAAAATAGTTATTGGCCCTTGCGGCTGGCTAACATCAATACCAAAAGTATTTAGATAGGTAATTGCGCCTGTTGAACCAGCACCTGACAAGTTAACAAAAGTGTCAATTGGAGCTACTTGATCAACCTGACCATTTACTACATAAGTTTTACCGCCTGCAAATCCTTGAGCAAAAGCATTGCCAGCCGACAGCCCAATAAATACAGTTAAGTACAAACTTAGCTTAACGTAAAAATTAGTAAATTTTGATTTCATATATTTATTTATTTTGTTTTTATTTAAAATAATTCAGTTAGCTAAAATAGGTATTTAATCCTTTTAACCAAACTATCCAAGTTAAAATTACATTTTTTTTATCTTTAATGCTGATAATAAAGCCTTTGTGGTTTTTCTTTTTCACGCCAAATAAACCCTCTCAACCTTAACTCTTCAGGTTTTAATTCATCTAAAGGATACATGAAACCTTCTGGACTGTTAATGAAAACACCTTTACTAATTTTTTTATTGGCAAAATAGAACTCCATTTCACTACAATCAATCTTGTTTATTCCAATATAATTTACACTATCTTCTTTGGCATAATAAATACTTTGCCCATTACCATATACTCTGAGGTATTTTATATTATTACTGTCTAAAATTCCTTTCATATTTTTACCTTTTACCTGATTATAGTGTGGGCCTTTTTCATTTGATATTAAAAAAGAATTATTTCTTAAATGAAATGAATCTAACCTTCTGTTATTAATGTAAAAGTTTATGGTATCGGCTGTAATTTGGTTCAAGCCATTCCAAATAATTGGTGAAGAAAACATGGATAAAATGGAATCTGATTTTGCATAAACCAAACTATCGCAAACTCCAAGAATATCTGACTTAAATATTTTAACTTTCCGATAAGCCTTTATGATTTCTTTTTGCTTTAATTTTTTGTCGGCTTGGAACAAGAATAAAGTATCGGCATATAAGAACATACTGTCCTTTTTATCCATAATCATTAAACCATATGGATTTTGGGTTACATAGGTTTGTTTAATTTTACCATTCATTACACCTAGGTTGCCATAAAGTGTGATTTTTTGAATAGAATCAAACAATTCCAAATTACGATAGGCACGTCCAATATTGTTTTTTCTATCATAAAATAAACTATCGGCTTTTAAAACTTTATTTTCGGTATACAAAATAGCGTTTTTACTAAACTGACTGATTTCCTTTTTGGTATCGTACCAACCATTTTCGCAAACAATTTTATCTTTGGCACTTTTAATTACTGTTGGCCCATAAAAATAGGAAACCTTAGTAACTGTATTATACATTAAAGTATCGCTCTTCATGTTATAGTCCGGATTAGTTAAAACCACATTTTTCTTGAAAAAGAAATTTTTAGTTCTGCTTTGGTAATAACCTTGCTGACTGGTTAAATTATTTTTATCTGAAATAATCAAACCATTATTTAAGTAATAGCCAACATTATTCACCATATCAAAATCTAGCTGACTGGTGGTCAAAGTCATTGACTTATCATACATTTTCACATTGCCTTCCATAAATGCATGTTTGGAATTCCCATCGTATTTTAAATAATTCCCATCCATTCTTATGCTATCGTTATGGTTAATACGAACATTACTGTAAGCCTTTACCATGTTTGAATCATCATATAAAATGGCTGAATCGCAATACATTAAGGTATTTTCTTGTTTTAAAACTACATTACCTGAAAGTTTTTTAGAATTACCAATTGGGGTTACTTGTCCTTCAAACAAATCGGCCCCAACAATTTCTACTTTACTTTTGGTTTGGGCTTGTAATAATTGACTCATTGCAAACAATACAATGAAAATTTTAAATTTAGTGGCAAAATATTGCATGGTTCAAAACTATTAAATTTTTAATTACAGCATAGCTTAAATATAATATTATGCTTAAATAGTTGTAAAATTACACCATAAATTATACCAAGTTAAAATGCAAATGATTGAAGCATTTCAAAATTTCATCAAAAATGAAAAGTTAATAACTGAAAATGAAACGGTTTTACTCACCATTAGTGGTGGAGTAGATTCTATGGTTATGCTGCATTTATTTATTAAAAGCGACTATCAATTTGCTGTTGCTCATTGTAATTTTGGACTGAGAGGAATTGAAAGTGATGGTGATGAAGCCCTTGTAAAACAAATTTGTACTGAAAATAATATCACATTTTACACCAATAAATTTGTCACAACAAAATATGCTGTTGAAAATAAACTTTCAACCCAAATGGCAGCTCGCGAACTCAGGTATAATTGGTTTGATCAACTTTGTAAGGAAAACAATTTTCAACTAATTGCTACTGCACACCACCAAAACGATGTAGCAGAAACCATGCTTATTAACATAACAAGAGGAACCGGGATTATCGGATTACATGGCATTTTACCTAAAAAAAATAATATAATTAGGCCCTTACTTTTTGCCAATAGAAACCAAATTGAAAATTATGCAAATGCAGAAAAAATTCCATTCAGGGAAGATAGCAGTAATAAAAAAACGGACTATTGGCGTAATAAAATTAGGCTCGAGGTTATGCCTAAACTGGCATCTTTAAATGAAAAAGTAATTGATAACTTTTATGAGTTAAGCAATAGAATTAAAATTGATGAGCAATTGCTGCAAGAAAAACTGAACGACCTAAAAAAAATTTATATAAAAAACCAAAAAGGCCTGCTTTATATTGACCTAAAAATTAAACAACACTATGCTTCAAAAACCTTTTTATTTTATGTGTTAAATGAATTGGGTTTTACAGAAAATGATGTGATTCAATTATGTGAAAACCCCAATATTTCAACTGGTGCCATTTTCGATTCAAAAACACACCAATTATTGGTGGATAGAAAACACTTTGTAATTAAAGAAAGAGAAGTTGAAATCATCAATCAAACCATTGAAATTGGTAAACAAACCCTTCAATTTCAAAGCAATTTGGGACCCATTCATTTTGAAACTTTGAGCGAATACCCAAAAGTATTTGAAAAAAACTGTTTATACTTAGATAAAGATAAAATTGGAAACGAGTTTATATTACACACTTGGCAGCAAGGCGACCGCTTTAAGCCCCTTGGTATGCAAGGCACTAAGCTAGTAAGCGATTATTTAATTGATAAAAAAATTAACCAATTTGAAAAAGAAAAATGTTTGGTTTTAACAAGCAAAACTACCAATCAAATTGCGGCAGTAATTCCTTACCAAATCAGTAACGATTTTAAGATTAATGAAGATACGAAAAGTATATTAAGGATAGCTGTAAAATAAAACTTACAGCCTTCCATTATGAGCCAAAAGGCCATCTTTGGTAGCTAAATAACTGTAAGCGTGCATATCGTCACTGTCAAAAATGAAGCTTTTTACATAGTCTTGTTTTTGTTCATCAAAACGCATGGCCACTACCATTTTTTTGGCAATTAAATGCTTTAAACAATCGGCTACTATTTTAGGTGGCGCATCCACTTCTTCTAGTATTTTGCTAAATGGTTCTACAAAATATAAAACGTTTAAAATATCAAAATCTATTTCGCTCAATTCGTATTGCATAAAAAATTATTTATGGGTTCTACCCTTCCAATTATAAGTTCCAAAATTAGCCCAAATGCCAATAATTATTACATATAACACATGAAATATTTCGGCAAGTGGTAATAATAAAATAAGTTTAGTTTTACCAAAAAGTTTTAAAATAGTTACTAAAAAAACGCCTTCTATTAGCGTTTTAAATAATATTTGATTCAAAGCCAAATGCCAATCAATAAAAAGATTTACAACCATGCTCATATTGTAAAAGTAAGCCATGATAAGAATAAAAGTAATATACCTATTTTCGTACTTAGTGCTTTTACTTACCCAGCGTTTACGCTGCTCTGTAAGCTGACTTAAAGTACCATTTGCTCCTGTTAAAACTATGGCTTCTTTTTGGTGTAGAAACTGAACTTGATTAGGATATTTTTTAAAAAATTTATGCATTAAAAATTCATCATCGCCACTTATAACATGCATATTATCGGCATAACCATTTACTTCAAAAAATACCTTTTTTTCAAAAATTAAATTAGCTGCGCTACACATGTTTGGATATTTTAATTCCATAGCCGCAGCCCCTACTCCTACTAAACCTGCAAACTCTAATGCTTGCAATTTTTCGAAAATATTTTTTGCAGTAAATTCAACTGGAGCATACACCAATTTTGTCGAAGAAATATTAATGAATTGATTGATGGTTTTCAACCAATTATTACCTCTAGTACAATCAGCATCAGTCAAAATAATATAATCAAATTTTGCTTGTTCAATGCCCTTAGTAATGGCTTGTTTTTTATTCTTTATTTTTTCAAAATCAGCTAAATCTATTATTGAAATGTTGAATGTTGAATGCTGAATATTGAATTGACTGAGAATTTCTAATGTATCATCTGTTGAATGGTCATTGATTACAATGATTTCAAAGTTTTCTGAATTATAATTTTGATTGATAATTGACTGCAAACATTGTCTGATAAAACCAGCTTCGTTCCTAGCAGAAATAACAATAGAAAAACTATTTTGAACTGGAGAAATTGGCAATTTATTTTGCCTTTTTGTTCGTAAAATAATTGCTAATAATCCAACATAAAAAAATGCTATCAAACAGCAATAAAAAGCAGTTAAAAAATAAGATGTTACTATCCAAGAAATCATTTAAAACTAAATTTATGTTTTAAAATAAATACCAAACCCAAAAGTGCTGGCACCATCATATTAATTACCCAAAGCGAGTAAGCCGAAAGCAATACACCTAAATCGAAAGCATGATTGCCATTACTCAATTCACTGAAAACAAAAAGGGCACTTGCGCCACGTAAGCCAATATCGAGTAAGAAAAAACTTGGCACCACCGATTGAATACAGAAAACTGCAATGACACCAATAAAACAATTGACCAAACCAACATGCACACCAAAAAACTGAAGTAAAAAAACATATTGGAATAAAAAAACAGTGTAACGCAAAGCCGAAATAAGTAACACTTTTGTTAACTGCGTTTTGGTATAAGCCTTAAAAACAACAACATATTGCTCAATTTTGGAGAAAAATCTAAATCTAGATAACGCATTATAAACCAAATCTATTCTTATAAAACCGAAAATTACCACTGCGTGCATGATTAAAAATGCAATGGCAATATATTTCCAATAAATGTAAACATAAAAATCGGCTTTGGCTGCAAAGGCCAAAAGTGCGTACATACCAAAAACAGCTGTAACCAAAGATTGGGCAGTATGCCCAATAACAGTAACCAAAGAACCTTTAATTTTATTGAGTATTTTTAAATGAATGACCCTTCCAGCAAAATCACCGATTTGATTTGGGGTAATAATGCTTAAGGTAACGCCAGAAAATACGGCTTTTAATGCATCCAAGAATTTTATGGCTTCAAATTGATTAATTAATAATTGCCATTTTAGAGTTTCTAAACCCCAATTGAGGAATAACAGCAATACAGCAAAAACCAAGAAAACCGAATTTTTGAATGAAAAATCAAATTGAAACAAAGCTACTTTTTCATCTATATTATAGGCAATCAAAAGTTTATATAAAATAAATGCAACCGTTAAAAATGCCAATGCAATTTTTAAGTACGTAATCCATTTTTTATGTGTTAGCCAAAACTGTTTCAAGCCAATATTTATTTGCCTTTAAGGCAGGCAATTTATATAATTTTATTTGATTGCTTTTGTTTTTAAAATATATTTGAGTTTTTAAAACGAAAAATGGGTTTTATATTTTATTTATTATTAGGTGTTGCCATCATGTTTGGTAGCCGAATTTGGCAACAAAAATACATAGCACAATTAACCGATGAACACAAAGCAATTTTGGCTCAATTGTTCAACAAACGAAGCAACATCAATTTGTATGTTGGAATTGCTGCAATAATTTTGTTTTTAATCATTACATTTTTCGATTTATTGAATCTTAGACTTGCTATTTTAACACTAGTTTTAATCAATGTACTAGCAACTGTTATTCCCATGAATATAAATTATAATAAAATGGTGAAGAATAACTTACCGATTAGTTTTACCAATAATTATATTTTCGTATCAATTCTGCGCGTATTAGGAACCATCATAATTTTCTCATATGTATTGTTTGAGAATCAAAATTTTTAATGGAAACAGAAAACTTAAAAGAATTTGACCGAATAATTCTAGGCATTGACCCCGGAACGATTGTAATGGGATATGGCATAATTGGTATCAATAAAAAACAAGTGAGTTTAATTACACTTGGCGTACTTCATTTAGAAAAATACGATGATTACGCCATGAAATTGAAGAAAATTTTTGAAAGAACCATTGGCTTAATTGATGAATTTAAACCCGATGAAATGGCCATTGAAGCTCCATTTTTTGGTAAAAACGTACAATCCATGCTGAAACTAGGAAGAGCGCAAGGAGTTGCCATTGCAGGTGCTATGAGCAGAGAATTAGCTGTAAACGAGTATTCTCCAAAAAAAATAAAACAATCAATTACGGGAAACGGAAACGCTACTAAAGAGCAAGTAGCAGGAATGTTGGAGCATATTTTAAAATTTAAATACGACTCTAAGTTTTTAGACGCCACCGATGGATTAGCAGCTGCTTATTGTCATTTTATGCAAAAAAACTTAGGTATTGAAACTGCTAAATCCAAAGCAAAAATTCCAGCTAAAAAAAAGGCAACAAGTTGGGATGCATTTGTAACTAATAATCCTAATAAAATTAAGAAATAAACCGTTTATAAAATTATTTGTTGCTTTATAAAATTTTTAAACCAAACATAACCTAAACTTAAAAACCATTTATTATAAATATTGAAAACCATTGTTAGTTTGATATATTTGCTATGAAAATGAAATTACGTTATTCAGCCATACTCTTGGTTTTGTTATTAGCCTTTGGCAATATAACTTTTGCTCAAAATAAAGATGAGCAATTGGCTGCGCAATTTTTTTCCAATGCCGAATACGATAAAGCGGCCGATTTATACGAAAAACTGCTCAATAAAAATATCAACTCATTTTATTTTTACGATAATTTATTGCAATCACTCATTAAATTGAAACGTTTGGATGATGCAGAATCGCTTTGCAAAAAAATGTTTCGCAAAACCAATTCTCCTTACTTTTCGGTTGATATTGGATTTATTCATAACCTAAATAACAAGCCAGAAAAGGCAATTAAACAATTTGATGAGGTTGTAAAAAAACTTATTCCTAATCAAGATAAAATTCAAGAAACTGCCAATGCTTTTGAAAAACGGAATGAAATTGATTATGCAATAAAAACATATACCAATGGCCGCAAATTACTTGGTTACAATGCTGTGTTTAATAATGAACTAGCTGCACTTTATGCCAAAACAAAACAAATGCAGTTAATGATAGATGAGTATTTAAGCAGTGTAGAACAAAACCCCGTAAACAGTGAGGAAATTCAAGGATTATTGCAAAACAATATTCAACTACCATCCGACTTTGAATTACTTAAAAATGCACTCATCAAAAAGATTAAAGCCAATACCCAAACCGATGCATTTTATGAAATGTTAATTTGGTTTTATGTGCAACGCAAAGATTTTGACAATGCGCTGATACAAGCCAAAGCCATGGACAAAAGGCTAAAGGAAGAAGGCCGAAAAATGATGGATTTAGGCTATTTAGCCATAAGCAATGAAAAATACGATGCAGCTATTAAACTATTTAACGAAGTAGTACTTTTAGGCAATAATAAAGCCTACTATTTAGCTGCAAAATTGGGCGTTTTAGAAGCAAGCAATAAAAAACTATTGAGCAATGCCAATTTAAGTTTATTAGATTTACAAAATTTAGAGAAAACCTATTTGGCTTTTTTAGACGAAAATGGAAAAACTTATTACACAGCGCCTAGTATGCGCGATTTAGCAAAACTGTATGCATTTTATTTAAATGATATAGATAAAGCCATCAACTGCCTCAACGAAATATTAACCTTACCAGGATTAGAAACTTATTTTACCGCAGAATGTAAACTTGAACTTGGCGATTTATATGTAATAAAAGGCCAACAGTGGGATGCCATGTTGTTATATGGTCAAGTAGATAAAGACTTTTTAGAGCATCCGCTTGGGCAAGAAGCAAAACTAAGAAATGCCAAACTGAGTTTTTATTTGGGCGAATTTGAATGGGCCAAAGCACAGTTAGATATTTTAAAAACAGCCACCACCCAATTAATTGCAAACAATGCATTGGAGCTTTCATTATTGATTCAAGATAATACTGTCGACTCAAACGAAGATGCCTTGAAACTATTTGCTAGAGCCGATTTAAGTTATCAGCAAAATAAATTCAGTGAAGCTTTTCAAACTTTAGATTCGATTATTTTATTGTTTCCAAAACATGCCTTAACCGATGATATTGCATTTAAAAAAGGACAGATTTATGCCAAGCAAAAAAAATATGAAGAAGCCATAAAGCAATACAATATTGTTATCAATGAATATGGCACTGATATTTTAGGCGATAATGCTTTATTGAACCTTGCCCTCATTTACGATAAAAATTTAAACAACCCTGTTGAAGCTAAAAAACAATACGAAAAATTTATTGAAACATACGGCAGCAGCATATTTATAAACGAAGTACGCAAACGCTATCGCCAGTTAAGAGGCGATATTTTAAACTAATAGAACAAAAAATGATAGTATATAACGTAACCATTAATTTAGACCACGATATTCACGATGAATGGGTGAAATGGATGAAAGAAAAACATTTGCACGATGTAATGGCCACAGGCATGTTTACCAGTTATAAATTTTTAAAATTACTTAGCAAACAAGAAGATGAGTTGGGCGAGACGTACGCCATTCAATACTTTGCGCCAAGTATGGAACATTACGAGCGTTATCAATCTGAATTTGCACCAACATTACAAAAAGATGGTCGCGATTTATTTGGTGAAAAATTCCATGCATTTAGAACATTACTTCAAGAAGTATAATTAAATTCAAACAACACTTATTTATGAAAGCAATTATTCCTGTTGCAGGAATTGGCACTCGTTTGAGGCCACATACACATACACAACCAAAAGCATTGATTCCAATTGCAGGTAAACCCATATTGGCGCATATTGTAGATAATTTAATTGATGCTGGCATTAAGGACTTTGTTTTTATCATTGGTTATTTAGGCGATAAGATTGAGGAATATATCCAAAAAAATTACCCTACAATAACAACCAATTTTATTATTCAAACTACAGGTAAAGGAGTTGGGCATGCTATATGGTTAGCCAAAGAAAATATTTTAAAAGACAATAGTGAAATATTGATTGTGTTTGGAGATACCATAGCCGATGTTGACTTGAAAAAAGTAATTGCAGAGCCTCATAATATGCTGGGCATTAAGAAAGTGGAAGACCCACGCCAATTTGGAGTTGCAGAGGTTAACAATGAAGGTTATATTACCAAAATGGTAGAGAAACCAGCCATTCCAAAATCGAATTTAGCTTTGGTTGGTATTTATAAAATTAAAGATAGCCACGCACTGTTGGAGGCGTTAGATACCAATATCAGCCAAAAGAAAACCACACATAACGAATATACTTTAACCGATGCCATGATGAACATGATTAATAACGGCATGAAGTTTAAAAGTTTTGATGTAGCCAATTGGTTTGATTGTGGTAAAAAAGATATTTTATTAGAGACCAACTCTACCCTATTAAAGCGTTTAAATTACGATACTAGTAAATATAAGTTTGAGAACACCATTATTATTCCACCAGTTTTTATTGGAGATGATTGTAAAATTTCGAATTGTATTATTGGACCAAATGTATCAGTTGGCGAAAATGCAATATTAAATTACGGCATTATTAAGGATAGTATTATTGGGCCTTATGCCCAAATTGAATATGCCATTTTAGAAAAATCGTTGATTGGAAATGATGCAACGCTATGCGGAAATAAGCAAAGTTTGAATATTGGCGATAGCACTGAAATAAATTTTGGATAGTTATAAATTTATGGCTTAATAATTGTAAAAGGAGTAAAAACACTCAAAAAAAATTGACAAAGAAAAATAACAATTACATTAACAATAGCATTTGGATGCTAGCTGAAAAAGCCTCTCGCATTATTTCAGGAATTTTGGTTGGCGTATTGGTAGCACGCTTTTTAGGTAAAGAACAGTTTGGTATCATAAGCTATGCTTTAAGTGTGTTAAGTATTTTCACAGTATTTTCTACTTTAGGGTTAGATGGCATTGTGGTTAGAGAACTCATTACTGAAAAAGATAAAAAATACGAAATACTAGGAACCACATTTTGGATGCGTTTTATAGGTTCATTATTCGTAGTTTTAGCAGCCACTTACTACTCATCTATGCGTGACCCAAGTGACAGTACTTGGATTGTTTTTTTAGTTTCTATAGCAGTTGTTTTTCAGTCATTCAGTGTTATTGATTTTTACTTTCAGTCGGAGGTAAAAGGAAAGTTTACCGCAATTATTCAAATTATAACTTTGGTACTTTCAGCCATAGTAAAACTGGTATTGATTTATTTGGAGGCACCTCTAACATGGTTTGCTAGTATGGTCATGTTTGAAGCTTTAATAACAGCCATTAACCAAATTTATTTTTATAAAATAAACCAACAAGAAATAAGTAAATGGAACTTTACTTTTACAGAAGCCAAGCGTTTACTATCGCATTCATGGCCAATTATTATTTCGGCCTTCATGCAAATGATTTACCAGCAAGCAGACAAAATATTAATTGCACGTTATTTACACGACATGGGAATGGTAGGACAATATTCGGCAGCAACACGTATAAGTGAAGCTTCGTTTTTTATTCCTGTTGCACTTTCTACCGCACTTTTTCCTGGAATTATAAATAATAGACACAATAAACCTTTACAGTTAAAACGCTTAACCCAAATTTATTCATTAATGATTTGGAGCGCTATTTTTATTTCAATTGGTGGATATTTACTTGGCGATATTGTAATTGGGTTTTTATACAAAGATGGCTTTCCGCTTGCGCCCGAAATTTTTAAAATACATATCTGGATAACCATTCCTGTATTTTTTGGAACAGCTTGGGGCTCGTGGCTTTTAGCACTAAATAAACAAAGGTTAATTACTGTTTACCAAGTTTTTGTTTTAGTAATTATTTTAGCTTTAGAAATGTATATGATTCCAAAATATGGCATTAAAGGTGCAGCATATAGTGTGGTGTTAGCTTATTTGTGCAGCATTTTTGCTATCATGTTTGTTTACAAACCAAAAGAGTCAGCTACTTTGTTTTTCTCTTCCTTAAATCCAAAACACTTGTTAGATATAGTAAAATATTGGAAAGAAATGAAAGCAAGCAGATAAATGAATAGGCTATTTATTTACTGTATTTATTCATCATTTTAGCAATAATTTCTGCGGTTTCATCCTTGTAATTTACTTTAATAGGTTTACCAAATTCTAACCACTCGTTTATTTTTAAATAGAAATCGCTTTCTACCTTTTTTACCCTAGTACCTCCCAACAATTTAAATGCTTTTGCATTACATTTTTGCTCATATTGATTAGACATAGGAATACACATTACTTTTTTTCCTAAAAAACTTGCCTCTGCTGGACTTTCGAAACCGCCATTGGTAATTAAACCGTTGCTACTAGCAAGACTATTGATAAAATCTACATTTAAAACAGGCTTAACTATACAATTTTTTTGCTTATAAGGCTTTTTTGAATGTTTGCTAAATACTTCAAATTGGACGTCATTAATTTTATTAAAATGTTTCAATAAAAGCTCATCGGCATAGGCTGGCAGATACACTGATATATGTTCTTTATTGGTAACTTCCATTTGCCTCACTTCGCTTCTAATAACTGGAGTATGAATAAAACTATCATAGCTATCAAAATGAAAAGCTATTTTATCCGTACAAGGAGCATAATTTTTAAGGACATTCTCAGCAAATTTATCTTTCTTTTTTATCCTTGGAGTATGCTTACTTAAAAATGCAGCTTGATGGCTAATTGCTACGCAATTTATTTGATGAATTTTACACGCCCAAGCAGTTACAGGCTCATAATCATTAATTACAAGATCATATTCCTTTACTGGTATTTCATAAATATCTTTAATAAATGTTATGGGATGCAGTTCTTTAAAACTACTTTTCATATCAATTCCACCATCTATTCCAAAAACAAATCCTACGCCCTTTAGTTTATATTTAACAGGGTACGGCAATTGAACATCGGCTTGAGTGCCACTGATAAGTAAATCCAATTCACCATATTGCTTTAAATAAGGAATTATTTCTCTAGCCCTGCTTATATGGCCATTTCCTGTTCCTTGTATAGCGTAAAGTACTTTCATATTAAATTGCCTTTTTAAATAAAGAAATGAATAATTTTAGAGAAAAAAGAAATTAAATTTACAATCCATGATTGTACATCCAAGTCAAATATTTTTTGTAATACAATAATTAAAACCGACCAAAAACTCAGTGATATAAACATGACTAATTTGATATGCCATTTGTTTTTTTCAATAGCTCTGCAAATTAAAGTTCCAACTGGCATGGAAATTATGGTAGGCGTTACCAATGCAATACCATAAATACCCCAAGTTCTTGAAAAATGAACCATTCTGCGGATATTTTTATTAATTTTTATATGAACAGCGTGTGGTTTGGGTTTAACAATTTTTCTTTTTATAACTAAGATAAAATCCCAAAGGTAAAGGTACACAAACACACCAATCATTCCACCGCCAACCGTGGTTACATAAAAAGTTAAAGCATTAAAATTATAAGCTAAGCCCATGGCTAAACCTATAATAAATTTGATAGTGCTTACCAATGTAACACTAATTATTTGCCACCAATCGTTCATGCTATTGTTTTAGTTAGCATCAATAATAGCATTGTTTTTACTAAAATAGATGTTATTATTTTTTTAAAAATCTAACCAAGAATTATCAATTACTTCGTCTTCTGTAATATTTTGCAGATCAGTACTTTTGGCCTTAGTTGATTTTCTTTTATCATTACTTAAAAACCATATATAAGATATATTTACAAATAAACTATTACTGCCACTAAACTTAAAATTATTTACTACCTCATTATCGTTTTGCTGCGTAAATTGCACCTTTGGGTTAAGATTAGCACCTATTTGAAACAACAATGAACCTTTCTTATTTATCCATCTTAAATCAGCTGTAAGTATGGCAGTTCTGCGCCTTAGCATTAAGGTTTGGTTAGTTGTATCAACGCTTAATTTGTTTTGATATTGGTTTATTCCCCCATTTGGTTTCAAAGAAAACCCGTAAAACAATTGAGGTATTTTGGTTTGTTTTTTCCAGTTTAGGCTATAAGGCAAATTTACGTTGAGTATTGATTTTTTGCTGGTTTGATACCTAAATCCTAGTACAGGTAAAAGTAAAGGCTCACCAAATAAATAGGTAAAAGTGGTTCCAAAACGATACGAAAATTTGTTATTTACCTTGCGATTATATAAAAATATACCAGCATAGCGCAAGGTAGCATCGGCTAAGGTGTATTCATCTTCGTTGGCAAAAGTAGTAGCCGTTACCAAAAAGGTATTTTTAGCTGATGTATGAAAAATTCCTAAAAGCGAAAGCTTTAGGTTAATTAATGTTCTATCTAAATTATTAGCACCAAAGCTTGCATTACCTACTTGCAAAGCTGGTAATACACTTACTTGGCTAAATGCTAATGTATTGTTTTTGGTATTTATTTTTGAGTATAATTCGTATTTGTAACCAATAGAAAATTGGCTGAACCTAAAATTATATTTATCATTAATTAATGAATCGTTGTTCTTTAAACGTGACAACGATTGTGTATTGAGAGAAACACTTACATTATTACCTAAGTAATTTCTGTTTTGTGCTGCAATAAATTGAAAAGCAAATAACAATACTAATAGAACTATATATTGCTTGGCCCCAAATAAAAATGCCTTATTTAACCAATTGCTAAATAAGGCATTCATCATATTATTTAAGTTATTATGCATTAATTAATTGCTTGTAAGCAGTTGCATCTAATAATTCATCCATTTCGGCTGCATTTGAAATATTAACTTTAATCATCCAACCACTTCCATATGCATCGTTATTTACATTTTCAGGAGCAGCATCTAAATCAGCATTTAATTCCATTACTTCACCAGAAAGTGGCATAAATAAGTCAGAAACAGTTTTAACAGCTTCTACCGTTCCAAAAACTTCGTCTTTAGCTACAGTTTTTCCTTTACTTGGAATATCTACATAAACTATATCGCCTAACTCTTTTTGAGCAAAATCGGTAATTCCAATTGTTGCTACATTACCTTCTACGCTTACCCACTCGTGGTCTTTGGTGTATTTTAAATTTTCTGGAAAGTTCATTTTTTAAAAATATTTTTGTTAATTTTATGGCAGCAATTTAAGTTTTTTATTCAAAATCAAAATCAAATTTCAATTAATAAATTAGCCAACTAATATTATTCATTTTTAGTTTTATTGTTGCACAAGCATTTATAACATGGAAAAGAAATATACATCCTTAAAAGAATTTTATCCTTTTTACCTTAGTCAACATCAAAACACGACTAGCAGAATACTGCATTTTATAGGCACTAGCTTGTTTTTCTTTGTGTTTTTTGGCGCATTTTTATTTCACAAAATTTCATTGATGATTTTGTGCCCCATAGTGGGATATGGCTTTGCATGGATAGGTCATTTCTTTTTTGAAAAAAATAAACCTGCCACTTTCCAATATCCATTATACAGCTTAGCCTCTGATTTTTGGTTGTATTTCGATATTTTAGGGGGAAAACAAAGTTTTGTTGCTAAAAAAGAAATTGAATAATATAGAACTTACCTCTTAGTTAAGTTTAAAATAATAAGTTAGTAAACAAAACACCTTTTGTCAAATTACAAGTTTTGCCAATAAAAATATTGAAAAAATATATATTAATGGCATTATTATTGCAAACTTAGTTGTTTCCCGATTTGTTTAAATACCATGAAATTAGAAAGCCATAATTTAGTAAAAAGATATAAAAAAAGAACAGTAGTTGATCATGTTTCAATAGAAGTAGAACAAGGCGAATGTGTTGGTTTGCTTGGACCAAATGGTGCTGGAAAAACAACTACTTTTTATATGACTGTTGGTTTAATTAAACCTGATTCGGGAACTGTTACCCTTGACAACGAGGACTTAACTGCCATGCCAATGTATAAAAGAGCGCAAAAAGGTTTAGGTTATTTGCCTCAAGAAGCTAGCATATTTAGAACCTTAAGTGTAGAAGACAATATCAAAGCAGTAATGGAACTTACCGACATGAGTAAGGAAGAACAACGCGATAAACTAGAATCCCTCATTGATGAGTTTACTTTACACAAGGTACGTAAAAGCATGGGAAATGTATTAAGCGGTGGCGAAAGACGAAGAACTGAAATAGCCCGTGCTCTTGCTGTAAATCCTAAATTCATTCTTTTGGATGAACCATTTGCTGGAATTGACCCAATTGCTGTAGAAGATATTCAAGTAATTGTGGCCAAACTAAAACATAAAAACATTGGCATTTTAGTAACTGATCATAATGTGCATGAAACGCTTTCGATAGTTGATAGAGCATATTTGCTTTTTGAGGGCAAAATATTAAAAGCTGGAACAGGCCAAGAGTTAGCTGATGATGAAATGGTAAGACGAGTTTACCTAGGACAAAACTTTGTATTAAGATAAGTCCAAAACAAAATTCACCCTTAATGAAACTGCATTTTAAAACTAAATTTATACTTGATAGTAAACCCAATAAATTGGTTTATTATTTTACAGTATTTTTTGTTTTAAACTTTCATCAGGCCTATTCACAAAAAGACACTAACTACATAGTTCAATTTGAACGTCCTTACAATATTCAATTTAATACTTGGCTTAATAAATTCGATTTTTTTATCAATCCGCCCAGATTTTCGAACTCCACTGAACTGATAAAGTTATCTCCAAATATAAGTTTGCAAACTGGACTGAGTCTAGGTTTAAAATATGTAACAGTAGCTTTTGGAGTGCAGGTTCCGCGTACCAATGGTAACGAACAAAAATTTGGAAGAACCAATTATTACGATTTTTCATTTAGTTATTACCAATCGTGGGGCGGTGGAGAAGTATACTCTCGTTCCTTTGTAGGCGCCTATCGCACCTTAGGAGCAGACACCAATTTGTCTATAAGACCCGATGCCAATATTCAAGCACACGGCTTAAATTTATTTTACAATGTAAATTACAAAAAATTTTCTTACCGAAGCGCCCTTTCTATGGCCGAATTTCAACGAAAATCGTCAGGTTCAATTTTAATTATGTGTGGTTTAGGTTATAGGTCAATGAAAGCGGACTCATCCGTAATTCCTGCCAATATTGACAATGCAAAGAATTATGGCGAATTAACAGGCATGAATTTTTTAAGACTTTGGCATTTAAATTTTAGACCAGGTTATGCTTACAATTTTTGCTTTAAAGGTGGTACTTGGTTTATCTCACCATCAGCATTTTTAGGTTTAGGAGTAGCAACATACAAAATTAATAGTAATCTTAAAGAACAAACCGGATTAAGTTACGAATTTGATACCCATGCTAAACTTTCTGTAGGAAGAAATGGGAACAAATACTTTTGGAATGTTTTTTTAATATACGATGGTTCCCTTAATAGCTTTGGTTACCCTCATTTTGTAGCCAACCAATCAACTAGTTTGGGTTTTAATTTTGGATATAGATTTTACAATTTAATTCCAAAACTTAAGTGGCTTTAATTAAGAACAAAGACCCGCTGGTTCCGCTGGTTCGGATTTGCAATCCGAATCATTTACTGTGAGGATTTGTAATCCGATTTTACCAAACTAACCATTGAACAAATATTTTAACAGGAATAATATTTTCGCATTACAAATGCTTATAGTAGTAAAGTGCGGTTTGCAAAACCGCACTGGCTGAGAACAAAGATTATCATAATTACTAAAAAGTTAATTTAACATTACTCTTCCTAATTCTATCTTAAAGGCTCGCCTGTAGGTTTTATTTTAATTTAATTTAAACTTATATTGCACCTATCAATTCCCTATTATGAATAAAAAATTTTACAGCCTAATCCTTATTTTATTTTCTTTAATTGCTTTCCAAAGTAAAGCGTCTCACTTTACGGGATGCGATATCAGTTACCAATGCACTTCTACACCCGGAGTTTATAAGATAAGTTTAAAATTATATAGAGACTGTGCTGGTATCCAAATTTGTACGGGTTGCAGTAACAGCATACCTTCTGGAACTACAGTAGGTTGCTCTGTTGGGACTACAGGAACACAAATATTAGGTGCTAGCACAGCGTGTTTAGGAGCTAATTTTGGCACTTTTACTTTAAATGCAGTGGTTGGTAATAATGGATATGATATTATACAAACTTGTTCATCTTTAAAAACCATTTGTACCAACTGTAATACGCGTACAGCAGGTACCTATACACCAGGAATGGAGGTTTATGTTTATGAAGGAAATGTTAATTTAAATGGAATCCCTACTAATTGTTGTAATGTAACTTTAAGTTACAGTGATTGCTGCAGAAATGGTGCATTAACCACCATTGTACCCGGTCAGTTTTATTCACAAACAACCATTAATCGTTGTCAAACTCCATGCAATTCAGCTCCAACATTTACCAATGATGCTGTTGTCTTGATTTGTGCGGGAGTAGATTTTGTATATAATTTAGGAGCAATAGATCCAGATGGAGATTCATTGAGTTATGCCTTTGGCGAATCATTTGAAGGCGCTAATAGTGCTGTTCAATACGTAGCTCCATATAACGCAGCATTTCCTTTTCCATATTTTGGAGCACCTAATATGAATGCATTATTTCCTGCAGGTTTACATTTAGACCCAAAAACAGGTGATATTCAGTTTAGACCTTTGGGTATTTTTGTAGGACAATTAGTAATAGAAGTAAAGCAATGGAAATACGTTGGAGGAGTATGGGAAAATGTTGGAATATCAAGGCGCGATGTTCAAATTCAAACAAAACTTTGCAGTGACAATAGGGCACCAATTATAAAAATTTATAAAAACAATGTTTTACAAACTGGAATTTCAAATGCTGTATTTGCAGGACAACAAATTTGTTTAGACATTGTAGCACAAGACCAACAAGATTTAACCGTTTCACCCGCAATATTAGCCGATAGCACCGACTTAAAATGGAACAATCCTGGGTTATTCATACCTATTATGAACAATGCAACCTTTACCCCTAATTACGACCAGCGAATCATCAATGGACCAAAAGCCGATAGCTTTAAGTTTTGCTGGACTCCTCCATTAAGTGCTATTAGGTCTACTCCTTATTTTTTTACCGTTTCGGGTGCTGATAGGTCGTGTCCATTGCGTTCTGTCATAACAAAAGGAATTGCAATTACTGTTGTTAAGCCCAAAACTGTAAATATAGATAGTACAACCAAAAACATATTTTGTAATAATAAAATAACCACAACCAACATTAATTATAATACAAGTAGTATTAACTTGGTTTCAGGAAATATACTTACTGTTGAATTGTCAGACTCATCAGGTTCCTTTACCAATTCAACAGTAATTGGAACTAAAACCACAACAGATACCATTGGATTTATTCCTATCACTTTCCCATCAGGCTTATTTACCAATAGCCAATATAAAATAAGAATAAATGCAAGTTCAGACACCATCAATTTAGGAACACCTTATGCCGTTAATTTTGTAGCAGGTTTTAACACGCCAATTATTACTGCCAATAAAGATTCATTATGCAAAGGATTGGTGTCCACTTTAAAAGTAACACCCAATACAGCAGGTTTAACATTTAAATGGTTAAAAAACAATGTAATTATTGCCAATCAAACCAAAGATAGTTTGTTAGTTGATTCTGCCTATAATTACCGTGCCATTGTAAGTAATTCAGGTTGTACTGATACCTCAAACATGAAATACTTAACAGTACATCCTTTACCAAAAGCAGGATTTACTATTAATAATGCTACGCAATGTTTAAATGGTAATAATTTTATTTTTTCAGATACCTCTAAAATAGCTTCAGGCAATTTATCAAGGAAATGGAATTTTGGTAATGGGGTTTCAGATACTTCATCCAATATAGCGCCAAGCAAAACTTATCATACTGAGCTTTCATATAAAGTAAAATTAGTTGCTATTAGCGATTTCGGTTGCAAAGATTCTATAACCAAAACTGCTATGGTAATTGAAGTACCTAAAGTAGGTTTTAACATTAATAATGCCTCGCAATGTATAAATGGAAACAATTTTGTTTTTACCAATACTACCTACACTTTGGATTTACCTGGAATGTTCTCGAATAATTGGTATTTTGGTGATGGAAAAACAGAATTATCGGGCAGTTATAATACTACAAAAGTTTATGACACGCCTAACACCTATTCAGTTAAATTAATTGCAGTAAATTACAATGGTTGTAAAGATTCTATTACAAAAACCATAACCGTAAACCCCAAACCATCAGTAAATTTTGTAGTTAATAACCCTACACAATGTTTAAACGGAAACAATTTTATTTTTGCAGATTCTATCAATTTTCCATCAGGAAACTTTACCCGTAAATGGAATTTTGGGACCAATGTTTCAGACACTTCTAATAACGCAAATCCTACTAAAACATACAGTACTCCCAATACTTATTTAGTAAAATTAATAGTTACTGGTAACAATAATTGTAAAGATTCTATGGTTAAAAATATTACAGTTAACAATAATTCAACTGCTAATTTTAATACCAATACAATACAGCAATGCTTAATAGGAAACAACTTTATTTTTACCAATACATCAGCTAATTCAAATGCACAAACCTGGAGCTTTGGTGATGCCAGTAACTCTAATGTTTTAAGCCCTACAAAAACTTATATAAATGCTGGAAGTTATAACGTAAAACTAGTTGCTAAAAACAATGCTAATTGCCCTGATTCAATAACCAAAACAGTTACCATATATCCACAACCTATTGCATCATTTAGCATTAATAATCCTTCTCAATGTCTTAATGGAAATAACTTTTTATTTACAGATAATTCAAGTATTGCTTCAGGCACCATAAACAGGTTATGGTTATTTAATAATGGAGATACTTCTACCAATACAAATACTTATAAATCCTATTTTGCAGTAGGAACATTTGGGGTGAAGTTAACAGTAAAATCAGATAAAAATTGTTTAGATACTATAAGCAAAATAGTAACTGTTACACCAAATCTAATTATAGGAAATATACTTGGAAATACGAATCCAACTTCTACCATTAATCCATATTCTTATTCAGTTTTAAACCAAGCCAACGCAACCTATAATTGGACTGCCACCAACGGAACCATTCAAAGTGGACAAGGAACCAATGCCATAAGTGTTGTTTGGGCAAATGCAGGAACAGGAAGTGTAAATGCTAAAATAACCAATGCAAACAATTGTACTGATACAACCAATTTAGCAGTAAATTTAACCAAGGTTGGTATTAATAATTTAAGTTTGGATAACGATTTAAAAGTATATCCAAATCCTAGCAAAACCAGCATAACTATTACTAACAAAACCAATTTAACAGGTAAAAAATACATCATCACTAATTTGGTTGGACAAACAATAATAAGCGGAAAACTAAACTTAGACGAAACCATTGTAAACCTCGAATCCCTTCAAAGTGGAATGTATTTATTAAGCATTGATGGCTTGAATAAACAAAGCATAAAGGTGATTAAAGAGTAAGGAAGGTTGCATTGAATTTGATTTTCCAGAACTAATTAATTAATAATATTTTTAGAAAGATGTATGTTAGATTTGTTTAACTAATAAATGATAATATGAAAACAACTCTTACACAAAAGAAAAGTGCGTTTGTTTCTTGTCTAACAATTGCTTTAATTTTTCTGTTTTCAAATTATGGGAAAGCACATGGGCTTGTTGGTGGTAGCATTTCTTACCAATGTACCACAACCCCTGGTATATTAAAAGTTACAATTAAGGCCTACAGCGATTGTGCTGGACTTTCTTTATGTGGAGGATGCTCAAATCCTATCCCAAATGGAACTACTTATGGCTGTAATTTCCAGCAAGTAACTACTAAAATTATAGGTTTAAGTCCAGAATTCTTAGGCGTAAATTATGGCACCTTTACCTTAACTGCCGATCAAGCTTCAAGTGGTTTTGATATTATTCAAACATGTAAATCAAATACATCCATATGTACAAATTGCAATACTAGAACTGGAGGTACTTTTACAACAGGAATAGAAGTATACACATTTGAAGGAAACGCAAACTTAACTGCAATTCCTGCAACATGTTGTAGAGTTGGCCTACAGGCTAACAATATAGAAAGATACTTTAAAACAAATACAGTAGATATTAACCAAGATTATTTTATGATTGCCGAATTAAACAGATGCCAAACAATTTGTAACTCAGCTCCTGTATTTACCAATGAAGCTGTAGTTGCTGTTTGTTCTGGTGTTGACTTTGTTTATAATTTAGGAGCAACTGATGTGGATGGAGATTCACTATCCTATAGCTTCGGAGTTCCATACAGAGCTTTAAATACAGAAGTAATATATACTAACCCCTATTCAAGTTCATATTTAATTCCATATTTTGGAGCCCCGAATATGAATGCTGCTTCACCAGCAGGAATGCGAATTGACCCCATTACCGGAGATATAATGTTTAGACCAACCAGCATTGTTAATACATATCTTATTATTGAGGTTACACAATGGAAATTAATCGGTGGTATTAGAGTAGATGTTGGCAAAACGCGAAGAGATGTTGGTTTCATAACATTGGCATGCAATAGCAATAAAATACCGATATTAAAAACTTATATAGACGGAATTTCACAAAATGGCAATCAAAACTTTACTGCATATGCTGGCCAACAAATATGTATTGACATAGTGGCTCAAGACCAATCTTTGATAAATAATGACCCCTTAACTTCCGACACAACTGATTTGAGTTGGAATAATCCTATTTGGTTTGATAACACAATGAGCAACGCCACTTTTACTAGAAATTATATTTTAGCCAATAGAGCAATTAATGGCCCTAAGGCAGATAGTTTCAAATTTTGCTGGACTCCACCATCTAGTGCAATCAGATCTTTGCCACATATATTTACCGTAAGTGGTAGTGATAGGTTTTGCCCAATTCGCTCGGTATTTACTCGAGGAATAAATATAACAGTTGAAGCACCTAAAATGTTAATTACTAAAAGTACTAAAAAAGTATTTTGCAATAATAAAACCACTTCTTTCAATTTAGACTATGAAGCCAATGGCATAAATTTATTAAGTAATAACTTATTTATTGTTCAATTATCTGATTCACTTGGAATATTTACAAACGCAAAAATAATTGGATCAGAATTTAATACCAATAATTCAGGAAGTATTAGTGTTAACTTACCTAGCGGATTGGCATTAAACAAAAATTATAAATTACGTCTTTTAAGTAGCTCCCAAACAAATTTAGCAACTGCTCCTTATGATATTCTTATTATTCCTGGCTTTAATGAACCAGTAATTACAGCAAAAAACAATTCTATTTGCGATGGTTTAAAAACTAATATATCATTAAATTCTACAGACAATATCTCAAATTATAAATGGTTCTTCAATAATCAAACTATAAATAATACCAATTCAAATAGCAGCAATTTACAAGTTAACTTAAAAGGCGAATACAAATTAGCAGTTAATAATGAAGGCTGCGCTGATACATCAAACACAGTGGAAATAAATGTTAATGAAAATCCTAAAGTAGGCTTTACTATTAATAATACTTCACAATGCCTAAACGGGAATAATTTTCTATTTAATGATACCTCAACTATTTCAGCAGGTACATTAAATAGAAAGTGGTATTTTAATGAAAATAAGGATGATACTTCCACTTTAATAAGTCCTAATAAAACATATTCAAAATCGAACTACTATGTTATAAAACTAATTGTAGAAAGCAATAACAATTGCAAAGACTCCATTATTAAGATTGTTGCTGTTTATCCAAACCCTGTTGCTGAATTTAGCATTCAAGATTCTGCACAATGTTTATTTGGCAATAGTTTTCAATTGACCAATAACTCAAAAAATATAAACAATCAAGTTTGGTCATTTGGAGATTCAAGCAATACAACAACTCTTTCAAATCCAACAAAAACCTATAATAAAATTGGGACTTATACGATCAAATTACTAGTTAAAAATTATAACAATTGTGATGATTCGATATTCAAAATTGTTGTGGTTAATGCACAACCAAATATTGGAAATATATTTGGAAATACCTCTCCCAATTCTATTACAACCTCATTCACTTACTCAGTTTTAAACCAAGTAAACAGTACTTATAATTGGACTGCAACCAACGGAACCATTCAAAGCGGACAAGGCACTAATATGGTAAACGTAATTTGGCCAACAGCAGGAATTGGAAACTTAACAGCCAAAGTTATCAATAATTATGGTTGTATGGATTCATCAATTTTGCCTATTAAAATTACCAATGTTGGAGTTAATGAACTAAACCATAACTTTTCACAAATCCATTTTAAACCAAATCCATTTAGTACTAATTTAGAAATCAACTTTACAAGTGTTACTAAAGAAAGTACTAGATTAATTATTACTGATGCAATTGGCAAAGAGGTTTATGTACAACATTTTCAAACCAATATGGGCGATAACAATGTAATAACGGAAGATTTATCAACTTTAAAACCTGGATTTTATATGGCTATTTTAGCAAACAATAATGGTCAAAGTAAAGCTTTCAAAGTAATAAAAAATTAATCTAAATAAGGCTTTCACTTGTTGTGAAAGCCTTATTTAAAACTAAAAATATGTTATTGCTTTAAATTGTATAAACTTGCACTTTTCTATGCAATTAAGAACTTTTTTATTCATACTGTTATCATTAAACTTTTCATCATTAGCTTTTTGCCAACAAAAGCTCGAAAAGTTTATTAATAAAATTTATGATAAAATAGAAGGCGACTCGGCTAAACCTAAAAAGAATTCCTTTTTTGCAGTGCCTATTTGGGGTGCTTATCCTGAAACTGGTTGGCAAATTGGCCTCAGTTTAGTATACTTGTATAGGCAAGCCAATGACACTATTACACGTCCTTCTCTTATCAGATTCAACACACAATATACCCAATTAAAGCAATATAGCATTAGGCCTTATATTGATATTTTCACCAAAAACAACCAATATAATTTTAAAGTAATTTACTTATACAAATACTTTAACGAGTATTATTGGGGACTTGGCAATGAAAGCAATAACCCAAAATCGTTATACGATTTTTCGCAAAACAGGCTTCAATTACGTGCCACCAAACAAGTATTTAAAGGCATTTATTTAGGTTTACAAACCGATTTTAACTACTTGAGTAATTTTAAAGGCGACTCTGTTTTTACCAACGAGAACTTAAATGGAGTCAATAATAGTTTTACATCGGGCATAGGGGCAGTGGTTAGTTTTGATAATAGAGATAAAATTTATTTTCCCACCAAAGGTCATTTTATTGATATTACTACTTTATTTAACCAACCGTTTTTAGGCAGCCAATTCCAATTTAATAACCTTACCATTGATGCTCGCCAATACATCAAGCTTTGGAAATACAATATTTTAGCCCTGCAAGCATTTGGAAATTTTAACGAAGGAAATATTCCATTTAAACAACTAGCCACCATAGGCAGCGATGCATTTATGCGTGGTTATTACAATGGGCGCTTTAGAGATAATCATGCCATGGCTTTTCAGGCTGAGTTAAGGAAACAAGTTTGGGGACCAATTTCTATGACCGTTTTTGGTGGATTTGGAAACGTAGCCCACCAAAGTTCATTGTTGTTTGAAAACGTTAAACCAAATTATGGAGCTGGTTTAAGAGTAATGGCCATTCGCAGAGATAGGGTAAATATAAGGATTGATTATGGCCGAGGCGAAAATGGAATACAAGGAATGTATTTTACTATGAACGAAGCATTTTAGTTTAAGAGCCACAAAGCAGCATTTAAAACTGTAGCAAAACTTACCCAAAAAAGATAAGGCAATAGTAAGTAACCTGCCACTTTATTTATTTTATTAAACCAAATAATGGTTAGTAAAATAAATATCCAAATAAAAATAATGAGTACAAATGCTCCCAATATTTGTTGCATTCCAAAATAAACCAAACTCCATAAAGAGTTTAATACCAATTGCGTGATAAATAAATAAAGCGCTTGTTTAGCTATTTTAGTTTTAAAACCTTGTTTACTTATTAGCCAAATAGAAACCCCCATAAGTATGTATAAAACAGTCCAAACCGGGCCAAAAAGCCAATTAGGTGGCTGAAAAAATGGTTTGTTTAAACTTTGGAACCACTGCGTATTAGGGCTGGTGGTTAATGCACCTAAAATACCTGCGCTTAAACAAGCAGTTATCCATATAACAAGGCTAAAAATTGACTTCCATTTATTCATGTTTTTGAAGAATATAATCTACGAAATATATGCTTTTTGGGGATTAGTAGAATATTTAATTAATAAATTGCAATAAAAAAGCCAACCCTAAATAGGATTGGCTTTTAACTTTATTACTAAAAATATTAGTATCTGTACATTTCTGCTTTGAAAGGTCCTTCAACTTTTACGCCAATATAATCAGCTTGTTCACCATCTAAAATGGTAAGTTTAGCACCAATATGCTCTAAATGTAAAAATGCTACTTTTTCATCTAAATGTTTAGGTAACACATATACTTTATTTTCGTATTTATCGCTGTGATTCCATAATTCAATTTGAGCTAAAGTTTGGTTTGAGAATGAATTACTCATTACAAAACTTGGGTGACCCATTGCACAACCTAAATTAACCAAACGACCTTCAGCTAAAATAATGATTTCGTTTCCATCTACATTGTAAACATCAACTTGAGGTTTAACAGTAAATTTAGTAGAACCGTAATTGTTATTCATCCAAGCCATGTCTATTTCATTGTCAAAATGTCCAATGTTACAAACGATAGATTTATCGCGCATTGCTTTGAAATGACGGTCAGTAATGATTTTAACATTACCAGTAGCTGTTACAAAAATATTAGCTCTTGAGCAAGCATCTTCCATGGTAACTACTTCAAAACCATCCATTGCAGCTTGTAATGCACAAATTGGATCAATTTCGGTAACCAAAACGCGTGCACCAGCACCACGTAACGATTCTGCAGAACCTTTTCCTACATCACCATAACCAGCTACCACAGCTACTTTACCAGCCATCATAATATCAGTTGCTCTACGAATAGCATCAACTAATGATTCTTTACATCCGTATTTGTTATCAAATTTCGATTTTGTTACTGAATCGTTTACGTTAATAGCAGGAACTAATAAAGTACCTTTTTTCATACGCTCGTATAAACGATGAACACCAGTAGTAGTTTCTTCCGATAAACCTTTGATGTCTTTTGCTAATTCAGGGTAACGGTCAAAAACCATATTGGTTAAATCGCCACCATCATCCAAAATCATGTTTAATGCTTTACCACCTTCAAATGCAAATAAAGTTTGCTCAATACACCAGTCAAACTCTTCTTCGTTTTGACCTTTCCAAGCGTATACCGGAATACCAGCAGCAGCTATTGCAGCAGCAGCGTGATCTTGTGTTGAGAAAATATTACATGAACTCCAAGTTACTTCAGCACCTAAAGCTTTTAAAGTTTCAATTAAAACCGCAGTTTGAATTGTCATGTGTAAACAACCTGCTATACGCGCACCTTTTAAAGGTTGTTGCGCACCATATTCTTTTCTGATACTCATTAAACCTGGCATTTCTGCTTCGGCTAATCTAATTTCTTTTCTTCCCCACTCTGCTAAGCTAATGTCCTTAACTTTATAAGGAGCTACTGATTTTGTTTCTGACATATTATTTTGTTTGTATATTGCTTTAATATTTTATGCAAAAATAGAATAATCAAGCATTTTAAAAAATTGATTATTAAATATTACAACAGTTAAACAGCAATTTGTTTTTAAATAATTTTTATGCCATTAAGGCTTAATACTTTTTTTGGAAACATTTTTGTAAAATTGTAATCTCAAAACATACTTAAAAAATATAAATATTATGCCATATCCAGAAATGTTAGTAGCACCAATGCGTCAACAATTGGTTGAAGTTGGTTTTAAATCGCTGATGACAGCTGATGAAGTAGCTGCAGCAATGAACAATAACGAAGGTACAAAATTAATGGTTTTCAATTCTGTATGCGGCTGTGCAGCAGGTACTGCCCGCCCAGGAATTATGAAAGCTGTTAAAGAAGCTACCAAAGTGCCAAGCGAATTATTAACCGTATTTGCCGGACAAGAAGTAGAAGCCGTAGCTAAAGCTAGAGAGTTTATTGCTCCTTATCCACCATCGTCTCCATCTATTGGATTATACAAAAATGGCGAGTTAGTTCATTTTATTGAGCGCCACAATATTGAAGGCCGCAGCGCTGAAATGATTGCCGAAAACTTAAAAGCCGCTTTTGAAGAGTATTGCTAAGCAATAAGGTTTAAAAACAGTTTACATAAAAAAAGTCGAAAGTAAACCTTTCGACTTTTTTTGTTTGTTATGGATACTAGTTATGCAAAAGCATTTTCGCCAGTAATATCTAATCCGGTAATCAATAAATGAATATCGTGCGTTCCTTCGTAAGTTACTACCGATTCTAAGTTCATCATGTGGCGCATAATTG
>JAIXWW010000013.1 GCA_027491085.1 Bacteroidota bacterium | reverse complement strand
GAATCACCATCAGGATCTATGGCACCTAAATTATATACAAAATCTGCACCTGCACATACCAATGCCGCAGCATCGTTGGTAAAAGTAGGAGCCGAATTACATGGAGTTTGGCAACGATTAATTCTGGCTTCAGTAAAGTAATTATTAGAAGAAATGGTTTGTAAGGCAGTGTTTCTGCAACAAGCACTAAAGCTTACAGAAACTTCGCAACAACTAGGCGGCAAAGCATTTAAATTTACATTATTTTCAAATACGTAAACCTCAATTCCGGGAGTATAGGTTCCTGCTGTGCGCGTATTACAATTGGTACAAATGGTTCGTACACTCGTACAAGTTTGTATAATATCATAACCACTTGTTACTGATACGGCCGCTAAAGTAAAAGTTCCAAAATTTGTTCCCAAACATAATGGACTTGCTCCTATGATGGAATTTGTAAATCCGCAACATGCATTTGCCGTAGTACAGCCAGACACACTTCCAGGAGCATTATTACAGCCATTACACATTTGAGCACCAGCACAATCTCTGTATATTTTTAAACTAATTTTGTAAACTCCGGGTGTAGAGGTACATTGGTAACTGATATCGCTACCCACCAAATGGTCGGCATACGAACTGTTTACTGAAAACACCCATAGAAAAAATATAAATAAAACTATTTGGGTTTTGTAGGTTTGAATTTTAAAAAATTTCATAGTTCTATTTTTTGAACAAACATAGTTACTAAAAATCTAAATTTTTTATTAACAATTACCTACTTATTATTTAGCATAAATAACTTTCATAAAAGTTATTTGGATTTGACCATTACTAAAAAAACAATTTTAAATGGTAGTCCATAAAGCTATTAGAAAAATCAGCTGTTATCTGAAATTTTTAACAAAATAAGTAAGTGTAAATAAATAATACCATCCCAAATGCAAAAAAAAGTTTCATAATGAAACAAAAAAACAATAGCCATAAAATGTATTTAACTGAAAATCAATTAAAAAAGAATCGGCAAAATGTTTGTACACTTTTTATGGATGGAGATAATTAATTTCCCACACCTAAAATGCTCAATAAACTGTTAAATATATTAAATAACCTAAGTACCGGATCTCGTTCGGCTATTAGTTATTTCACCATCATATTTTTTGCATTATTAGCAAGTATAACCGCAATTGTATTACTTCAACACAGTAAAAATATAGATGAAAAATTATCTAAAAATTTTGCTCCAGCTATAAATGCTGCAAAAGATATTCATTTGATAATTGATGAAAGCAACAGACACTGTTCGTCTATTGTAAATCAAAACGACAAACCAAGCAGGTTAAAACTTCAGAAAATACTAGACAAACAATACCGCAGAAGAAAAATATTTTTAATAGAATTATTGCAAGAACCTGGTTTAGATAAGGCCAAGAGAATGTTTCTTACAGTTGATAAAGATTATTCAAAAGTAATGCTTAAACAAAGAGAATTACTGAGTATTACAACACCTATTAACAATACACCCAACAGTCAAAAATTACTAACAGAAATAAAGGAAGATATTAGGCAACTTGAATTAAATATTGATGAAATAGAAAGAAATGCCATTGATGCAAGTAATGCTTTGCAATCTGAAAAATATAAAAGCTACCGTACTCTAAGGTTCTCATTATTAATTATGATGGTAATTTTAGTATTGGTAGCAGGTATTTCATTAATAATTACCAATGAAACCATCGTTAGTCCTGTGAAACAAGTAAGTGAAGTGCTTAAAATTATGGGCAAAGGTGAAATTGTAAAATTTGAAGATACAATAAACCGAAAGGATGAAATTGGAGATATGATTGAATCGGCTAAAAATCTTTCATTGGGTATGAAAAACAAAGCTGATGTAGCTTTTCAAATCGGAAAAGGTAATTATGAAATTGAAGTTCCCTTGCAAGGGAAAAATGACAAATTAGGTAGGGCTTTGCTAGAAATGAGAAACAATTTAATTGAAAGCAAAAATACCGAAAATCAAAACTTACACAAACTAGAACTTTACACCAAAAACTTAGAAAAAAGGAACAAAGAATTAGACCAATTTGCCTATATCACTTCACACGATTTAAAAAGTCCATTACGCGGTATTAATAATTTGGCTGAATGGATTGAAGAAGATTTACACGATAACCTAACTGATGAAAGTAGAAAATATTTTCAAATGTTAAAGGGAAGAGTGCTAAGAATGGAATCGTTAATTAATTCGCTTTTAAAATATAGTAGAGCAGGAAGGATTAATAATGAAGTAGAAAAAATTGATATCAATTTAGTGGTAAAAAATGTCCTTAAAAGACTTGCTCCTGACAGTAAACATGCTATTTTCATTGACAATCATTTCCCTACTATAACTGCTAACTACCAAGATATTGATGACATTTTTTATGAGTTAATTTCAAATGCAGTTAAATACAATAATAATGACAAACCAATTGTAAATATTACTTATAAAACTGAAAACCAATATTACGTATTCTGTATTTCGGACAATGGTTTAGGTATTCCCAAAGAGTATCATGAAAAAATATTTACCATATTCCAAACCTTAGAAACCCGCGATAAAGTGGAAAGCGTTGGTGCTGGCCTAGCCATTGTTAAAAAAATAGTAGAAGAAAATAATGGTGGAATTTGGTTAGAGTCGAAAGAAGGTGAAGGTTCTAAATTCTATTTCAAATGGTTAATTGAAAGCCAACAAAACGCTTAAACCAAAGGTTCAAAACCTATTAAATTCATCACTTTATTGGCTTTGGCTTTTACCTCATCTATTGAATTTGCCAAAACCGTAATATGACCCATTTTTCGCATTGGTTTGCTTTCTTTTTTATCGTATAAATGTAAGTAAGCTCCTTCTATTTGGTGTATTTGGTTTAAGTTTTTTATTACATAAGGCCCACTGAAACTTTTATCACCCAACAAATTTAGCATGGCAGCTGGTTTTACCAAACCTGTGCAGCCAACTGGCAATCCTAAAAGAATACGTGTTAGTTGTTCGTATTGCGAAGTATAACAAGCCTCAATGCCATGATGACCTGAATTATGAGGACGAGGAGCAATTTCATTGACCAAAATTTCTCCTGCATGAGTTAAAAACATTTCCACCGCAAAAACACCGGCACTTTTAAATTGATTGATGGTTTGGATAGCAACAATTTTGGCTTTTTCGGCTAATGGTTTACTAATTTCGGCTGGGCTAAACAAAAAGGTAACCAAATTTGCTTCAGGATCAAACTCCATTTCTACAGCATCGTAAGCCACTGTTTTCCCAAAAATATCTTTAGCTACAATAATTGAAATTTCTTTTTCGCAAGGAATAAATGCCTCTAAAACACAAGGAGTTTCAAACGGAATTAAATTATTATCAGCTAAAATAGCTTTGCTATTTAAAATAGTAACTCCTTTACCATCATACCCATCGGTACGGGTTTTAGCTACAAATTTTTCAGTTCCAAGTTTTGTAATGGCTTGGTTCCATTCCGTTTTATCGTTCACCAAAACATAAGGAGCAGTGGGCACCTGATGGTCGGTGTAAAATTGTTTTTGTAAACCTTTGTCTTGTATAATTTGTAAAACGCGAGGCGAAGGAATTATGGTTTTACCTTCATCTTCCAACTTTATTAAAGCATTGGTATTTACATGCTCTATTTCAAAGGTTAACACATCGCTCATAGCAGCCAATTCGTTTATTTTAGCTTCATCTTGTAACGAACCTTCAATAAAATTTGTAGCCAAATGATAGCAAGGACAATCTTTTGAGCTTTCTAAAATATTAACACTTACATTTAATCTAAGAGCTTCTTCTATAAGCATGCGACCCAACTGACCGCCACCTAAAATACCAACTTTTTGTTTCAGTAAATTCATAATATGGGTTGCAAATTAAGCAATTTGTGCGCTTAAAACCTTTGCATAAAATTTTTCGTAAACAGGAACAATATTATTGATATCAAACTCAAGGGCTCGAGCCAATGCATTTGCTTTAAATTGAAGCAATCGCTCTTCATTTTCTAAAATATAAATTCCTTTTTCGGCCATTTCGGTTACGTTTCCAACTTCAGCCATAAAGCCTGAAATTCCATTTTGAACCAACTCTGGAATTCCGCCTGCATTACTGGCTATAACTGGTACTTCGCAGGCCATGGCTTCTAATGCAGCCAAACCAAAACTTTCGGTTTCAGAAGGCATTAAAAATAAATCGCACACGCTTAAAATTTCCTCTACCGGATTTTGCTTACCTAAAAACAATGTGCTATCACATAAATTTAATTCTCTGCAAAGCATTTCGGCATTGTGTCTTTCAGGCCCATCGCCTACTAACAATAATTTTGAAGGTATTTTTGCCCTAATTTGTCCAAATATTTTTATTACGTCTTCTACCCTTTTTACTTTTCTAAAGTTAGAGGTATGCACAATTAATTTTTCATTTTGCGGAGCAATAGCCTTTTTAAAATGTTCCTTTGATTGTTTTTGAAAACGTGTTACATCAATAAAGTTTGGAATAACTTCAATGTGCTTTTTTGTTTTAAAATGTCGGTAAGTATCTTGTTTTAAAAAATCGGAAACTGCGGTCACTGCATCCGATTGATTGATGGAATAGGTTACAACTGGCTCAAAAGCAGCATCTTTACCTACTAAAGTTATATCAGTTCCATGTAAGGTAGTAATTACTGGAATATGAATTCCTTCCGTAGCCAAAATATGTTTAGCCATAACAGCAGCCGATGCATGTGGAATGGCATAATGAACATGTAGTAAATCTAATTTTTCAAACTTAACTACATCTACCAATGTGCTTGCCAAAGAAGTTTCGTAAGGCGGAAAATCAAATAATGGATAAGTGCTCACATTTACTTCATGGTAAAATATATTACTCATAAAAGAATCTAGCCTTGCGGGCTGTTTATAAGCAATAAAATGAACTTGATGACCTCTTTGCGCTAACGCTTTTCCTAATTCTGTAGCCACTACCCCACTGCCTCCATAGGTTGGATAACACACAATTCCTATTTTCATTTAATTAAATACTTGTTATATTTTTAAAGTACAAATGTTAGTGTTTTGTTTTTATTAATCTCAATTATTTTATTGATATATTTTTCATTGTTCATAATCAATTAAACAATAGCTTATTTACTAAGTATAAAATAAAAAAACCAACCTTTTGGAGGTTGGTTTTTTATGAATTAGGCAGTTACTACCATTTGATCTACAAATTTATATCCTATTCCTCTTGATGAGTGAAGGAAAACAGGGTTTTTAGGATCGGTTTCAAAATATTTTCGTAAACTCAGCATGAAATTATCAACTGTACGCGTGTTTGGAATTACATTATAATCCCATACCACTTTTAAAATATGCTCGCGACTAACAACCGTATTTTTATTTTCAATAAGTAATTTAAGCAACAAGGTTTCTTTTTTAGTCAATTCTATAATTCCATCAATACCTTGAGCTTGATGGCTATCAAAATTAATCCAAAAATTGCCAAAATTAAATATATTAGGCAGGGCTTTGTCTAGCGCTTTTATTTTATCGCGTTTTTCTAATAATTTTTTTATACGTAATAAAAGTTCTTCTAAATCAAAAGGTTTGGTTAAATAATCATCACCACCTTTTTTCAATCCTTCCACGCGCTCAGCTGGTGTATTTTTAGCCGATAGGAAAAGGATAGGAATATTTTGATCGTGTAACCTAATGTTCTCACAAACCATATAGCCATCCATTTCAGGCAGCATAATATCGAGTACCACTAAGTCAAACTTTCGTTCTCTAAAGGCTTCAACAGCTTTCTTACCATCACCAACAGCTATTACGTGATAATTTTCTAATTCTAAATTTAATTTAAGTGCATGCTGAAGATTTTCTTCGTCTTCAACTAATAAAATATTATTCATAATAAGTGATTTTAAGTTTTGTTATTCTACTAAACGTTAAAACTTACTTCAAAGTTTGTTCCAATAGGATGATTATTTTTAACGGTAATGGTTGCATCGTGTAAATGCACCAATTTTTTAACAATAAATAGGCCTAAACCTGTGCCTTTGGATTTACGTGTTTGCTCCGCTCCTACTCTATAAAATTTATCAAAAAGCCTTTGTTTATCAGCTTCGGCAATACCTATACCTAAATCTATAATACTTAAAACAACCTGCTTATTATCGCTTTTTAAAAGAATTGTAATGTTTTGGTCAGAGTATTTTTCGGCATTACTCAAAAGATTAATAATTATGCTTTCAAGTGCAAAACCGTCTCCAGTAATGTAAACTTCTTGCTCAATGTTTTTAACTAACCTAGCTTCCAAATTCCTTGGTTTGGCATAAGTATCTACTACTCTATTAACCAATTCACTTAAATTTACTTTTGCCATTAGTGGCTCATAATGCTTAGTTTCTAACTGTGCTGATAGCAATAAATTATCAACTAAATCGCGCAATCTATTGGTGTCATTAATTGAATTTTTTATAATAACACTTTGCTGTTCTTTATATAAATCACGTTTAAAGAGTGTTTCTAAATAAAGTTTTATAGAAGCAATTGGTGTTTTGAGTTCATGAGTTACTGCTAGTAAAAAATTATTTTGTTGCTTGTTAAGTTCAATGCTTTTTTCGAAAACCTTATACACCCACAAAATCCCCCAAATTAGCAGCGCTATCATTACTAAACCTTCGCCTGCATACATCCATTTTTTTCGATTAAGCTTTTTATTGGCAGCCTCTGTTTCAGTTTGCAACTTATTATAGGCGTCTTGCTTTGGCCTTATTAAATAGCCATTGAAAGGATTGATTGTATCTACAAAAACCAATTCTAATGTTTTGTAATTGGCTTTAAAATAATTTTGTGCTTGCGTAGTATCTAAAAAATTGTCTTGTCTGATTTCTTCAAAAATATCAGAAGATGCTTTGTAACATAATATTTCATCTGCCTCAGCTCTTAAATTACTATTTGCTATTTCAAGATTGTTGATGGTATTGCTATTTCTGAAATGTTCAAATCCCCACCAACTAAATGCCGCAACAATATAAATGGATAAAAAAATGAAAATTAAACGTGGTTTATTCATTCAAATTAAATTGATTTATTAAAAAGAAAATAAGTTGTAAACTAAAGTTCCCAAATACTTTTACGTTTGGGATTTATGTATTTTTTTATATTTAGCCAAAATGCTAAAATTAAATACAACAAAACAGGCGAAGCTGCTGTAATAAAAGAAGTGTAAATAAAATACATACGTATTACGTTTGAGCTAATACCAAGGCGCTCGCCAAGATATGAACAAACCCCAAACACATTTTTTTCAACGTAATATTTAATTTTTTCCATTGTTAGTATTTTCAAATATAAAAATAATGTTCAATCAAAACAGTTTTTTACAAAATTTAATTTAAAATAACTAATTTTTGAAACACTTCATCAGTTTTTCCTGATGCTTTAACTTTTACCTTGTAAATATAAACTCCTTTTGCAATTGCATCGCCATAATCGTCTTTTCCATCCCATTCTATATCACTAAAATGGCTGCTAGCAGCAGTAACATCGCGCTGAATTGACTTAACAATTTTACCGCTTACGGTAAATATTTGAACTAATACTTGCATATCCTGACCTGCTTTGTTGTGGTCAAAATGAAAGGAAGTTTTGGTAGTAAAAGGATTGGGGTAATTCAACACATTTTGCAAAGCAACTTTACTATCATTGGCTACCAAAAACTCCACTTCGGCTTCTCCAATATTATTAAAAATATCGTAGGCTTGAAACTTAATTTTATTAACGCCAAGTGGCAATTTTTTATAGTTATAATTAACCGTTCCATACTGATAAGTATTTAATGCTGAGCGGTAATAATCATTCATGATGATGGTATTTGTATTTTCTTTATTAAGAACTGCATTTAAATCTCTACCTACTCCTCGGCTAGTGGTATTGATTCCATTTTCGTCAAATATTTTAGCAATAAAAAGGGAGTTTTCAGGAACCAAACCTCCATTCACAAACTTCTCATCGTTCATGTACAATTTAATTTCAGGTCCTTTATTATCGGCCCAAACGGAATCAGAAGTTCCTCCTATTAGTGCTTTCCCTTCATAACCGCTTGCATCCACAGTGTCACAATTGGCATAATAACTAACTTTACCAAAACCATATTTATAATCAATATCTTTAGGAACAATAAAACTAAATGTAAAAACGCCATTGGTTACAGTAGCCGAACCTTTATAAATGATATTATTTTGAAGTTTAAAACTATTTATACTTATTGGTTTTTCATTATCTACAATTGGATATTCCGACTCTTTGTCAAATACTGTAGGATAAACAATTCCATTGAAACCAGACATCAAATTATTATTCTCATCCAACACATGACCTATAAAAGTAACTTTACTTAATGCTTTGATGGTATCTGCAAAATTATTGATAGGTTTATTATTAATAGAAATAGTTTTTACATTGTATTTTGGCAATGCCAAAGGAAGCATTGGGTCGCCCAATAAGGTAAAATTGCGGGTATTTGTATTGGCAAATAAATTTTTAGTTTGCATCATTAATTCACCAAAAGTTTTAGGCTTCATAATGGCATTTGAATCCAATCCTATTTGACTATTAAAAATTCTATTTAATTCATCGTTAGCACTACTATAAACTAGCCTAACAGTTGTGAACAAGGCTATTGGCCCACCATTGGGATTGATTAATGCAAGTTCGCCAGCAGCTAATCTATCAGGGTCATCAAATCTACTGAACTCGCAAGTAGCGGTCATTAATAAAGGCATATTGTCTTTTACATTCCACGAATTAATTTCATCTACATTTAAAATTCTACGGGCGCTCCAACCTACCTCACCTCCATGGCCTATATAATTAATGATTAAACTGCCTTTATTTACCGCATTGCTAATTGCAGTATTCACTTGCGGAAATCTTTTTCCTCCAGCAGTAGCTAATGGTTCATAAGAGTTGGAATAAATTTTATTGATATTAAATTTTTTAAAGGGTTTAATATAATTATTTGCAAAACCTTCAGCAGTTTGATTAAATTCAATTCTGATGTCAGTCCATTCGTCATCAGCTATAAAAGTTAATTTATTGCGCCAATCGCCATAACTGCTTTTGGTTTCGTAATAAATTACTTTATCCACTATAGCTTTTGCCTGCTCTATGCTGTTTATTGGAAATCTACCTATTCCTAAATCCATCAAATCGCCATTATTGGGATTACCTTCATTATCATCCAAACATGCAAAAAAATCGTCTGTACAAAATGAACCAGGATCAGTACCGTCATTATTTTCAAATGTGGGAATGTAATTACTATTGATAAAACCCGTTTTGGTTTTTGACCAATTACCTTTGTAATCGTAGCTAGCACGGCCAATTAAGGTTACATACTTCAGTTTTTCGGTAGGTGAAGTATATTTATTGTAAAACATACGCAACATATCTCTAATTGCACTCACATCTTGACTTCCGCTGCTAAATTCATTGTATATATCGGTTACATTTATTACATGAATTTTCATTCCGCGTTTTTTACTATGGTATTCAGCCAAACGATTTGCTTCGGTCAGAAAATTAGAGTGTGTAATGATGATGCCTTGAGCTGCTGTTAAACCATGAATATTTTGATTAGCAATTTTTCCAATTGTAATTGGTTTGATAAAACTAGTTCCATCAAATGCCATAAACCAACGTAAACTATCCGTATTTACAGTGAATTTATACTGTAGATTCGATGCAATGTAATCACCTTGAACTGAAAAAACTTGTGTAGGATTTGAAACATCCCAAATAGTTAAACTTCTGGTCGTTGCTAAATTAAATTGAGTTATCTGTCCTGCATTTATACTTGTTTTATCACTGAATAAAATCTGCTTACCATTATTTCGTAAAAAAGCTCTGGCATTTAAAGTATAAAAATCTAACCAACCATTCGCCCCTTGAGCAATTGGTCCATTGTAACTATAAGTAACATCAAATCTATTACTATTTGTTTTAAATGAAGCAGTTTTATAGTCTGTAGCTGCATAAATTTGATCATAGGATAAACTTAATGGACTGAATATATGATTTAGAATTGATGTTCCATTAATGGAAATATCAAAACGGTTTGACTGGGATGACCTACCGGCTGTGGCCGACTGAAAAATAACAGCAACACTCGTGTCAATATCATTTAAAATATTGGTGAATGTTCTCTGAGGTTCACGATTAAAATCTTCACCAAACCAATTTTTCCCTGTTTTTACAAAATTCACTAATTCTTCTTCATGATGAGCCAAAGCATCATAGGTGTTTGATGTATAAGTTTCGCCAGTATTAGAAGCAATAGTTTGAACCCTTTTACCCGCTGAATTACCAATATTTAGGTAGTAATAAGTGGTATCTGAATAAAGATTTATTTTATTGTTATATAATTTATTTGCTTTATCAAAAACCCATGCTTCTCGCTGGCTTTGTCCATAAAATAACAAATAATCATTCACATTAAATTTACCGTCAGCTTCGCCTTGAATCCATATGGCATTTTCTTGTAAATCGTCATACCTAAATGCAGCATTCAACTCAGGTAACATTCCTGCACCATTCCCAAATAGTTTTATATTTCTAGGGTCAATGGCATCTATATTTATTCCTAAATTTTTCAGAAAAGTGTAATCAATTCTATGAACCGCGTTGTTAATAGTTGCAATTTTATACCAATCCCCTTGTGAAAGAACAGAATTAGAAGCATAGCTAGTTTTACCAAGATATTTAGGCAATTGAAAAATATCATTAGTTTCAATGGTTAAATTGCAAGAAACAAGTCGCTTTACAACACCATTTTCTTTGATGTAAGGAATAAAATTTACAAATATGTATGATTGTCGTTGTTCATAAACAATATTAGTCTTTAGTTCAATTTCCGAGTTTGTTATTTTTAAAATATCATTATTTACGTTTTTTTCTTCTTCAAAAATTAAATCAGAAATATTAACCTTTAAAACTTTTGTTCCACTTTTGCCTAGCTTATTTTCATAAATTGGTAATAGCCCAAATTGATTTTGGTAAATAGCATTGTTGAAAAAAGTACGAATTTCACCTGTTTTAGCAGTTTTTGGTGTTCCCCAATCAATTTTTACATTTTTTTTTATAACCAACCCAAAAGACTGATTAACAAACAATAAGGATAAAAATAAAGATATGATTTTAATGTTTTTTTTGATTTGGATGAATAAAAATTGCATATAAAATGTGAAATTAATTATAATTGAAAAATTGTTGGACTAAAAAAACAACGAACAAACATACTAAAAAAGTATTTTAACACTTATATATTTTATTAAATAACATATATTTTACAAACGACAACCTAAAAAACAATGACATTTAAAAAAGCTGCACTGCGCAGAATACTTACATACATATTACCGCTGTTAATAAGTGTGCGAGCATATGCTCAGGATCCACAATTCTCGCAGTTTTATGCAAGTCCTGTTTATATCAATCCTGCATTTGCAGGCTCCAGTAAAGTAGGTCGTTTAGTATTAAATACTCGTAACCAATGGCCGTCTGTTTCGGGATCATTTACCACAGTGAATGCTAGTTATGACGAGCATTTTGAGGCCATAAATGGAGGTATTGGAATTCAAGCACATTATGATGAACAAGGTACTGGAACATTAAGAACTGTAGGTGCTAATATTGCTTATTCTTATCAAATTCCCGTTTCCCGAAAATTCACCATGCGCTTGGCACTTCAAGCTGGTTTTCTTCAAAAATCAGTTGATTTCACCAAATTATTATGGCGCTCGCAATTAGGTATTAATGGTTACACAAAACCTGAAGATGCTGAACCATTAATAGATAAAGAAGGTCAAGTTAATATTACAAATTTTGCTGCTGGGTTATTGGGTTATACCAAGAATTTTTATTTTGGAATTGCAACCCATAATATTTTCCAACCTAATCAAGCCTTTATAAACAAAGTTGTTGAGGCCCCAATATATAGAAAATATACTGGTCATGTTGGATTTGTTGTTCCAATTATTGAAAGCAGAGTAAAAGGTCGTTCTTCTTACTTATACCCCAATGTTATTTATATGCAACAAGGTTTTAATGGCAACACAGTAAGCCAGTTAAATGTTGGAATGTATATTAGTAAAGGAACTATTGTTGGCGGTTTATATGTTCGCCAAACTAATGTAAACACTGATGCTATTATTGCAATTGTAGGATTAAGAACAGAAAAAGTGAAAATCGGCTTTTCGTACGATGGAACAGTTTCAACCGCAAGGGCAGGTGCTGCAAATTCATATGAGGTATCGTTAGCGTTTGAATTGCGTAAAAAAGTTAGACGCAGAAATCCAAGACCTATGACTTGTCCTGAATTTTAATATATTCGAAGTATGAAATACTTTATGGATAAAACAATTGTATTTTGTTTGGTAATATTATTTTCAAACAAAGTTATGGCTCAAGACCCACAACTGAGCCAGTTTTATGCATCACCTATATACACTAATCCTGCCTTTGCAGGGGCTGCTAAAAAAATTAGATTTACTGCTAATGCTCGAAATCAATATACAGGATTAAATAAAACTTATAGAACTGCAGTTGCTTCACTTGATGCATACATACCAAGTATGCAAAGTGGTTTAGGATTTTTAGCTTCAACAGACCAAGCAGGTGATGGCTATTTAACTGCAATCAATATTGGAGGCGTTTATGCATATAATTTGTCAATAAATAGAAATTGGAATGCCAATTTTGGTATTTTAGCTGAAATAAGACAGCGTTCCTACGATTTCAATAAATTTATTTTTGGAGATCAATTAGATCCAGTTCTTGGTTATACAGGAAAACCATCAGCCGAAATAAGTCCAAGCGAAATAAGAACATTTCCCAATTTTTCGGCAGGTGCACTTATTTACAATGAATATTTTTATGCAGGCTTTGCATCTCACAACCTTTTAGAACCCAATCAGTCATTTATATTAACCGATAATACTGGCCAAGCCTATATTTTACCTAGAAGATATACCATTCATACTGGAGCAAATATTCCTTTAAATAATGCTCGATTTGAAACCAATAAAATTTATTTATCGCCCAATGTTTTGTTTATGAAACAAAGAGATTTTTACCAAGTAAATATTGGTACTTATATAAAAAAACAAACATTAACCGTAGGAATGTGGTATAGACAAACGAGTAGAAATGCAGATGCTATCATATTTCTAGCGGGGTTAAGATTCAAAAATTTTAGAATTGGATACAGCTATGATTTAACCATTTCGAATGCAAGAACAGCCACAGTTGGAAGTCATGAATTATCTATAGGTTTTGATATTAAAACTCCAACAAGTTCTAGAAGCAGAATGGGAAAACCTATAAAGTGCCCTGACCTTTAATCGATTTAAAGATTATCAGCCTGATTATTTGAATTCATCAAAAAAAATATTTTTTTTATACATATAATTCCCAATTTCCGTTATATTTGGAAACTTTAAAGTAATTAACTAAAACCATGAAATTAGTAAAACAATTATTGTTTACATCATTTGCAGCTACATTGCTGTTCTCGGCATGTACACAAAAATCAAGCACTACTGGCTGGAAATATAACGACTCCAAATGGGGTGGATTTGAAAAACACAAATTCAAAGAACAAGAAACCGGACCAGGTTTAGTGTTTATTGAAGGTGGAACTTTTGTTATGGGTGCATCTGAACAAGATGTAACTTATGATAGAAATAATTTAAAAAGACGTGAAACTGTAAATAGTTTCTACATGGATGAGACTGAGGTAACTAACTTACAATATTTAGAATATGTATATTGGTTGAACAGAGCTTACGGTGCTGAAAATCCAATTATTGCCCAAAAGGCTTTACCAGATACCTTAGTATGGAGAAGTAAACTTTCATACAATGAACCAATGGTTAATTATTATTTGCGTTATCCTGCTTATCGTGATTATCCTGTAGTAGGTGTGAGTTGGTTACAAGCAACCGAGTATTGCAAATGGAGAACTGACCGCGTTAATGAGATGATTATGATTCGTGAAGGATTGATGAAAAATAGCAATCTTAACAAGCAAAATGAAGAAACATTCAATACTGAAGCATACTTATTAGGTTTAACTCCTGTTGATATCAAAAAACAATTAAGAGATTATACACCGGGCGGAAAAAAACGTGATGTAAAAATGGAAGATGGTATTTTATTACCAAATTACCGTTTACCAACTGAATCAGAATGGGAGTATGCAAGTGTGGCATACAAAACAGCATCATATAACGAAAATGTTGATTCAAGAAAAGTTTACCCTTGGTCAGGCTTAACACTTCGTAGAAGTGATACTGAAAAAACACGTGGTAGAATGTATGCCAATTACGTAAGAGGAAGAGGTGATTACAAAGGTATTGCTGGAAATTTGAATGATAACTCATCATATACATCGGCTGTTAAAGACAATTTTTACATACCTAATGACTTTGGTTTGTACCATATGGCAGGTAATGTAAGCGAATGGGTAATGGATGTTTACCGTCCTTTATCATTAGAAGATAACAGTGATTTAAACTCATTTAGAGGTAACGTGTATCAAACTCAAGAGAGAGATGCAGATGGAAATGTTACAGAAAAAGATAGTTTAGGTAGAATAAAATATAGAGATGTTACTGAAGCTGAGAATATCAAAAGACGTAACTACAAAAAAGCTGATAATATTGGTTTCAAGGATGAATTGAACTATAATGGCGATATTGACCAAAAATATGAGTACGGAGTTACTTCATTAATTGACAATGCTGCAAGGGTTTATAAAGGTGGAAGTTGGAATGACAGAGCTTATTGGTTAAGTCCAGGTAACAGAAGATATCTAGATCAAGAACAAGCTACTGCTACAATTGGTTTCCGTTGCGTAATGGATAGATTAGGTAGCCAAACTAAAAAAGGCAGAAAATAATATATCTTTAAAAATAAAAAATCCGAATCATGTAAATGGTTCGGATTTTTTTTGGTCAAATGTGAATGGTTATTTGGTAAATATATCAGAGTAAAATTGATTAAATCAGACCTATTTTTTCCACCTTTCGGCTACTTTTAAATTGTAGTCAATAAAATCTGCTAGTCCTTTATCAAAAAGCGCGTTACCTTGGGATATTCCATTTTCATCTAATACTTCTTTGGTGAAATGCGATTCGAAAATTTTAGGAGAAATAAATGACTGGCTATTGCTAAAACTTACTAATTTCCCAACTACTTGTATTAATTGTAAACAAGGCATTTTACCACCTTTACCGGTGGATACGCCAACAAAGGCAAAGGTTTTCTCATTAAATAAATCCATAAAATCGCGAACCCCTAATGCATTGTACATGTTCAATAATTCAGGTGTAGAGCTCCAATTGTATTCGGGCGAAATGGTAATAACTAAATCTGCTTTACGCCAATTAGTTATTAAGTCGTTTTGAAAAGATGAAAGACCGCTGCTATTAATAGTTCCTTGATTTATTAAAGGTAAATCATAGTGGGTAAAATCAATAATATTGGCTTGATGTTGGTTACTTTCAAGGTATAACTTAATTGCTTTCGCAACCCTTAAAGTATTGTTATTGGCCCTAGCAGAGCCACTTATAATTGCTATATTCATTTAATAAAACTATGTTGTATATTTTTTAACATAGCGATAGATATTAAAGTTTTGCAGGTGACTGATTTCTTTCAAATCATTAAAAATATTTTCAAAAAAAATATCTTTAACTCGTTGATTTTTAATTAACATAATGGCTTTTTCAGCTAAAAGTAAATTCTTTTTATCTGATAAATTATTTGAAGCTTGATGTTTTTCAATAGCATCTTGTAAGTTTTGTAAGCCTTCGTATTTATGCGCTACTGTTTTTACTACAGGACTTTCCCAATTTTCCGAGGCATGGCTATGGGTTAATGCACAAAGATTTTTATAAAATGTATCTGCTCCACTCCTATCCGATTTGTTCAAAACGTAAACATCGGCAATTTCCATTACACCACTTTTAATGGTTTGTATATCATCACCTGCTTCTGGAACTAAAACAAGTACTGTTGTATCGGCTAAACTTGCTATTTCTACCTCACTTTGCCCAACACCAACAGTTTCTATAATAACATAATCAAATTGCGCAGCACGAATTAAATCGGCTACTTCAAAAATTTTAGGAGCAAGGCCACCCAAACTTCCTCGGCTGGCCATGCTTCTAATAAATATATTGGGATTTAAAAAATGTTCGCTCATACGAAGTCTATCACCCATTAACGAACCTTTATTAAAAGGAGAACTTGGGTCGATAGCAATGATGGCTACCTTTTTGTTTTGATCTAATAAGTGTTTGGCAAAAGCATTTATTAAAGTACTTTTACCTGCACCTGGAGGACCTGTTATACCTATTAATGGTACTTTTTTATTAAAATCTAAATTTTCTAATAACGATTCGTAACCTTGGCTATCATTTTCTACCAATGAAATGGCTCGTGCTAAAGCACGCTTATTTCCATTTTGCAAATCAGACAGCAATTCCGAATACATTTTAGTTTTTATTTATAAAATTTAGCAAACTAAAGTACCAACAGAATTATCGCCTTCACATACTTTCAAGAAATTTCCTTCTTTGTTCATATCGAAAACCACAATCGCTAATTTATTTTCTTGGCAAAGAGTAATAGCAGTCATATCCATCACATTTAAACCACGCTCATACACCTCTTGATAACTAATAGTTTCAAAACGAGTTGCATTTTTATCTTTTTCAGGGTCGGCAGTATAAATACCATCAACACGGGTTCCTTTTAAAACTAATTCAGCACCAACTTCCACAGCTCTTAACGATGCTGCTGAATCAGTAGTGAAATATGGATTACCGGTACCCGCACCAAAAATAACTACTCTGCCTTTCTCCAAATGTCTTATAGCTCTTCTGCGAATAAATGGCTCGCTAATTTGCTCCATTTTAATAGCAGAAAGCAAACGCGTTTTTAAACCATATTTTTCAAAAGCACCCTGCAAGGCCATAGCGTTAATTACCGTAGCCAACATGCCCATGTAATCACCTTGTGCTCTATCTACAATTCCCCCCGATACCCCTTGAACACCTCTAAAAATATTACCACCACCAATTACAACAGCTACTTCCACACCCATTTCAACTACACGTTTAACTTCGCGAGCGTATTGCTCAAGTATTTTAGGATCAATACCGTATTGTTGATCGCCCATTAAGGCTTCACCACTTAATTTTAGGAGTACGCGTTTGTATTTCATTTTAGTTATTTTAAAAAATTAACAATAATATATTATGTGCAATAATAGCACAAAAAAAAAGTCCCTTGTGAGGGACTTTTAAAGATTTTATTAACCAAGTGCTACACGCTTAAATACGGTAACGGTTAAGCCTTTTTCTACACCATCTAACATTTGTGCAATAGTTTTTGAACTATCTTTAACAAACTCTTGGTTCAATAAAGTATTTTCTTTGTAGAACTTACTTAATTTACCTTGTGCAATTTTTTCCAACATAGCTTCTGGCTTACCTTCAGCTGCTGCTTGTTCTTTTCCAATTTGAATTTCACGTTCAACAATAGATGCATCAACGCCATCTTTGTCTAAAGCAATCGGGTTCATTGCAGCAATTTGCATAGCAACATCTTTACCTGCAACAAAATTAGCTTCATTAGCAGCATTATTTAATGCAACTAAAACACCTAAGCGATTTGCACCGTGGATATAAGGAACAATATTGTCACCTTCCATGATTACATAATTGATTACATCAATTTTTTCACCAATTTTTCCAACTTGTTCAATTAATTTTTCTGATAATGGTAAACCATCTATTGTAATTGCTTTTAAAGCATCAACATTAGCACATTTATTAGTTAGAGCTAAATCAGCAATTTGGTTTGCAAAAGCAACGAAATCTTCGTTTTTAGCAACGAAATCGGTTTCACAAGTTAACTGAATAATAACACCTAATTTATTATCTGAAGAAGTTTTAGCAATAACTGCACCTTCTTTAGCATCTCTATCTGCACGAGCTGCAGAAACTTTAGCTCCTTTTTTACGTAAAAAATCAACTGCTGCTTCAAAATCACCATTAGTTTCAGTTAAAGCTTTTTTACAATCCATCATACCTGCACCAGTCATTTGGCGCAATTTGTTTACATCTGCTGCTGTAATCGACATATTATTTTTTTATTTAATTATTTATGTTTTCTAAAAATTGAGGAAATATTATTTAAAAGTAAAAAATAGCTATTTCCAATTTGTAAAAAAGAGAATTTGAACCTAAGTTCAAATTCTCTTTTCCCTATATTTTATTATAAAAGTGTAATAAATTAAGCTTCTGTTGTTGCTTCAACTGCTACTGTTTCTTTATCACTTTCTTTTTCTTTATCGCTTTTGCGTTCAGCCATACCTTCAACGATTGCATCGGTTAAGTATTTTGTGATTAAAGCGATTGATTTAGCTGCATCATCATTTGCAGGAATTGGATAATCAATATTATTTGGATCTGTATTGGTATCAACTAAAGCAAATGTTGGAATATTTAAACGCATAGCTTCTGCTACTGCTAAATGTTCTCTTTTTGCATCAACAATAATTAATGCAGCAGGAGTACGATTCATGTCAGCAATACCACCAACCAAACGAGTTAATTTTTCTTTTTCTCTATCTAACATTAAACGCTCTTTTTTATTGATGTTAGTATAAGTACCATCAATACCCATTTTTTCAATGGTTTGCATTTTTTTGATAGATTTACGTACAGTTTGGAAGTTAGTTAACATACCACCTAACCAACGCTCGGTTACGTAAGGCATGTTTACACGTTTTGCTTCTGCTTCAATAATTTCCTTAGCCTGTTTTTTAGTAGCCACAAACATTACTTTGCGACCAGAACGGATAATATTTTTTAAAGCGTGAGCAGCTTCTTCTAATTTAACTGCAGTTTTATTTAAATCTATTAAGTGAATACCGTTCTTTTCCATGAAAATATACGGTGCCATTTTCGGGCTCCACTTGCGAGTAAGGTGACCAAAGTGTACACCAGCCTCCAATAATTCTTCTTGAGTAATTTTTGCCATTTTTTGTGTACCTTTTGATTAACGTTTAACAAATTGGAAACGCTTACGAGCTTTTTTCTGACCTGGTTTTTTACGTTCAACCATTCTTGGATCACGTGTAGTTAAACCAACTGCTTTTAAAGCAGGTTTCAGTTCAGCATCGAATTTTACAAGCGCTCTTGTAATTCCTAAACTAACTGCTTCGGATTGGCCTGATGTTCCACCGCCGTTCACATGTACTTTAACATCATACTGACCAACAGTGTTGGTAACCTCGAATGGTTTCAAGGCAGCATTTTGCATTACAATTGAAGGAAAGTATTCTTTAACATCTTTACCGTTTACCGTTACATTGCCCGTTCCTACTGATAGGTACACTCGAGCAACAGCAGTTTTTCTTCTTCCTAGTGCGTTATTCACTTCCATTATTAAAATTTAAGATCTTTTGGTTGTTGAGCAGCATGCGGATGTTCAGCACCTTCATAAACATACAAGTTACGGAATAATTCCGCACCTAATTTGTTTTTAGGTAACATACCTTTAATTGCATGTTCTACTACATAAGTTGGTCTACGAACTAGTAACTGCTTAGCAGTTTCTGTTCTTAATCCACCTGGATGTCCAGAGTAGAATTTGTATTCTTTATCGTTTAGTTTATTACCAGTAAAACGAACTTTACTAGCATTAATAACTATAATATTATCTCCGCAATCAACATTTGGTGTAAAGTTAGTTTTATTCTTTCCACGCAACATATTTGCTAATCTTGTAGAGAAACGGCCTACCGTTTGTCCCTCAGCGTCAAATACATACCAGTCTTTGTTAACGGTAGCTTTGTTTGCCGAAATTGTTTTGTAACTCAATGAATCCACAGCTTTATTCTTTTTTTTAGGGGTGGCAAAAGTAAATCATAATGTTTAAAATAACAAACACTTGCAAAAAAAATTGTAAAAAAAATTGTAATTATTTCTTTTTCCCTTATTTTACTTACAAACAACTGTTTACTATTGCCCAGTTTTTTAAATTGTGCGCAATAGTAATGCTTTTTATTCAAATTGAATTTTAAAAATTCACTTAGTTCTAAAATTTGTGATTTTATTTAACTAAGTGTCAATTAGAAAATTATTAACAGTAATAAATTAAAACAAATTGAATAATGTGTTTCTTTGTGTAACTATATTGCTAACAAATTACAATAAAAATGTCTTTTAAAATATATACTAAAACAGGTGATGCTGGACAAACTTCATTAATTGGAGGAGTAAGAGTGCCTAAATTTCACATAAGAATAGAAAGTTACGGAACTATTGATGAATTGAATTCATATATCGGTTTAATCAAAGATAGTTATAACAATAAAGAAGTAAATGCTATTTTAGCTGAAATTCAAGATAGGCTTTTTACCATTGGAAGTTTGTTGGCCAGTGAGCCCACTAAAAGCAAAATGAAAGTACCTGATATTTATGATAAGGATATTGAACTTTTAGAAAGCGAAATGGACAAAATGGATAAAACTTTGCCTGAATTAAAAAGTTTTATTTTGCCCGGTGGCAATATGGTAGCATCTCATTGTCATGTGGCGCGTTGCATTTGCCGTAGAGCAGAACGTTTGGTTGTGCATTTAGCTACAGAGTCTGAAGTAAATCCAATCGTAACCATCTATTTGAATAGATTAAGCGACTATTTATTTATGCTTTCTCGCAAAATTGTTATTGATTCTGGCGCATCAGAAATAGCTTGGCGACCAAGAATGTAAAATTAGGTGGTTTGCTTTGAATTAATGGTTTTAGAGGTTTGCCAAATTATTATGAGGTAAAAATAAGTTAACCAAATTATCCTACCATCTGCCACAGTGGAAAGGTAAGAAAGTGTGTAGAAAAAAAATGCAGACGCAACGCAAACTAAGCAAGATAAGATTACTTGATTACTCCATATTTTATAAAAACTTAATTTTCTAAGTTCTAATAAAATCACTAAACCTGGAGATCCAATAGTTAAAATAAAACTTAACCAAGTGTTAATTCTAAAAAAATTATTTTTTAGATTAATGCAATCAAATTTCCAAAAATTATTTTCGCTTCCTTCAATACTTACTGGAGCTGTTCTTTTTATAACGTAAAATAAAACCGCAAAGCTAATAATGGTGACTAGTGATGTGTAAATTGCTTTTTTTCTACCCCTTTTTAAATGGTAAAAAAAATAAAAAGGAATTGCTATGGCTATTGTTTCTTTTACACACAAACCCAATAAAATTGACAGTAAAAATAATCCAGGTTTATTAATTATTGTAAAGTAAATACTTAAGGCTATAAAAAAAAACAATGATGCATCTACATAACCTATAGTAGAATAATAAAACATGGGAAATGAAAGAATAAAAATCCATAAGCTGTGCCATATTTTGTTTTGTTCAATTTTCAATAATTTTAAAGTTTTATAGAACACACCGAGTGCTAAAATCAGAAAAACACAATTAACCAAATTAATTGAAGTAACTGCATCAAATGGAATTTTACTAGCTAAATATGGAACTAAAAAACGCCAATTGGTAGCAGGTCTGAGCGGAGCAGTTAATGGTTGATCTCTAAAATATTCAACATAAGCTTTAAAGTATTTTAAATCGTATGGTTCTTGTTTTACCAAGAACTGATTGCCATTGAACCTAGGTAAAACCATAGCCAAAAAAAATAATGCTGTAACTAATATTTTAGTAACTATTTTCAAGATATAAATTTAACAAATTTACTTTTATTAACTTGCTTTGCAACAAACAAATGTATTTTACACATTAAAGCAATATGGCTGCAAAAATATTTATTGATCAAATGCAAAGGGAAGTAAAAATTGAAAGTCCTCCTAAACGAATTGTATCATTAGTGCCCTCACAAACAGAATTATTGTATGATTTAGGCCTCAACGATTGTGTGGTAGGTCAAACATTGTTTTGTATTCATCCTGCTGATAGGCATAAAACAAAAACAATTATTGGGGGTACAAAAAAACTTAAGTTGGAGTTAATTTTAGCATTGCAGCCTGATTTAATAATTGGCAATAAAGAAGAAAACGAGCAACAGCAAATTGAATTCTTAATGAAAAACGCTACAGTTTGGATGAGTGATATATACACACTAGCTGATTCATTAGAAATGATTCAAAACATTGGCGAAATAACTAACAAAAAAGACAATGCTGAAAAAATAATAGGTGACATTAATGATGGTTTTAGCATTTTAGCTAAAAATTTACCTGTTCATAATATCAAGCCTAAAGTAGCATATTTTATTTGGCGCGAACCATACATGGTAGCTGGGAAAAATACTTTTATTAACGATTTACTCGTAAAACTTAGCTTTGAAAATGTATTCGAAAACAATTCATTTCGTTACCCTCAAATAAACCATAGTGATTTAATAGAGAAAAATCCGGAAATTATTTTATTGTCAAGCGAACCTTATCCATTTAATTTAAAACATATTGAAGAATTACAACAGCTCTTACCAAAGTCAAAAATATATTTAGTAGATGGAGAATTATTTAGTTGGTATGGAAGCAGATTAAAGTATAGCGCTGCATATTTCTTTAAGCTAATTCATCAAATTTTCAATTAGTTATTGATAATTTAACCACAAATCACTTTTAAATCATTTTTTTTATATTTTTGCGACCAATGGAAGAAAATAAGGAAAAACGTAATCGCGTTGCAATAATACTACCTTGGGCATTAGTAGCTATCTTAACTGTTTTAAATGGTTTTTTTATTTATAACTACTTCAAAACTGACCAAAAATTGGCAGTAACTGAAGAAGTATTATTTGATACAAAAGAGGCTAAAAGTTCATTAGACTCTTTATTGAAAATAACTACGAGTGAACTTGAAAGTTACAAAGGGCAAAATGCTTCATTAGATAGCCTTGTAAGCCAAAAAGATAGTGATCTTAAAGTTTATGCTGATAGAATAAAACGTTTGCTAGCACAAGATAAAGTAAGTAAAAACGATTTAGATAAAGCGTTGGAAGAAATTGAACAATTACGCTATTACAAAAGAAAATACATAACTCAAATTGACTCTCTTTCAGGTCAAATTGTAATGCTTAACCGTGAAAACGACAATTTAAAAGGAAATATTAATTCACAAAAGCGCTTTAATGAAAACCTTAGTATGGAAAATGCTGGTTTGAAAAACAAAGTAGCTATTGGTGCTAAACTTAATACCTCTGCTATTTTAGTTACAGGAATTAAAATGCGAAGCAATGGTAAAGAAAAAGAGACAATGAAAGCTAAGCAAGTAGAACAAGTTAAACTTGTATTTAAAATTGCTGAAAACTATGTGGCGGAAAAAGGAAACAAAGAGATTTACCTGAAACTGACCATGCAAGATGGAACCACTCTATATAACCAAGCCACAGGTACTGCTACTTTTAAGTATCAAGGTGAAGAATCGTTATACACACAAAAGAAAGTAATTGAGTTTACTCAAGAAGCGCAAGACGTAGTTATTTATTGGGCAAAAGGCTCTGAATTTGCAGTTGGTAAATACAAAGCTGAGTTATTTTCTGATGGATTTAGAATTGGAGCAACAGAGTTTGAGTTAAAATAATTCCTAATAAAAATAAAAAGGCTGCTAAGTTAATTTTAGCAGCCTTTTTGTTTTTATACATATAAATTTTAATTATTTACTTAATACAATTTTTTGGACAAATGTACCTTGATTGGTTACTCCACTTATAAAATAAACGCCTTGGTTTAAATGGCTAATATCAATTGGTAAATTATTGGTATTTAAATTATTTAACTCTAATACTGTTTTTCCGCTAATATTAGTAACTGTTAAATTGGTAATAGGCTCACTGCTTTGAATATTAACCAAACCTTGGCTAGGATTTGGAAATACATCAACTTGTGTTTTAGCGGTATTATTTAACTCGTTAACACCTACTTTTAATGCTACTAAATCTTTGTGTAAGTTAAATACTATTCTTGTTAATATGGTATTATTATCAATGCTATCTTGGTTGGTTAAAACCGAAATACTTACTTTGGTAATTGGGTCAAAAATGTTTTCATTAATACCTCCTAAATTGGTTCCGCCATGTCCGTAAACGGTGCGTCCGTTGAAGTTATTATATGAAAATATACCCAAACCATAACCTGCACCACTTCCTATATTTCTAGTAGTTTTTAATTTAACTAACATACTATCTGAAATAATTTTATTGGTATTAAATAATCCATTCATAAACTGGGCATTATCATCAGCTGTGGCATATAAACCGCCAGCAGCCCAAGCTACACTGTTCATGGCATCGTAACTTAAACCCAATTGTTCCCAATCAGTCAACTTAGGAAAACCAATGCTTACACTCCAATGATGAGCCACTTCAGCGTTGGTGGTTTCTTCGCTTAAAAGTTTGGTATTAGTTAGATTTAAAGGTGAATAAATATAGGTTTGATAAGCATTGGCCAACGACTTACCTGTAACTTGTTTAATAATTAATCCTGCCAACAAAAAATTAGAGTTTGAATATTCCCAACTAGAACCAGGCGCAAAAAGAGGTGCAGGAATATATGGCACAATTTCTTCTGGCGTCCATTTTTTTGTTAAATCAGCATTTACAAGTTCCCAAAACGCAGCATTTTCGGTATAACTAGCAACGCCACTAGTGTGATTCAATAGCTGAGTAATGGTTATTTTTCCATTTATGTTTGCATTATTGCCAAACCATTTGCCTATGGTATCGCTTAATTTTAACAACTTTAACTCATGCAATTTTAACACTACTGTACTGGTATAAGTTTTGGTATTGCTGCCAAGTGTAAAAAGCATTTGGTTTGTTGCGGGAACACCTTCATGAGATATGCCATAACTTCGTTTCCAAATACCCATATTGGGTATTAACACTGCAGCAGCCGAACCTTTGATATTTAATTTAGCACATAAACTATCGTAAGTTCTATCGAGTTTATTAGCAATGTTAGCAGGCACTTGTGCCCATAAAGTATTGGCACCTAAAAGACAAAGAAAACTTAAAGAGTATATTTTTTTCATAAACTAATTTGGGTATTTTTCACAAAGAATGAATTTTTAAATAGTTATACCCAAACCATTTATATGAACGGTTTATTAAGTATTTGCTAATAACACATTTGCCCAATCAATTCATTTAAATGAGGATATTGAATGGTTAAACTTTCCTTATTAGCCAGCTCAAAATCGGCAAAATCAAAACCGGGAGACACAGTACAACCCACTAAACTAAAGCCATTGGGTACTTCGCAACGTGAACCAAACCAATTCCCTGATTTTATTACACATTGAAAAGTTTCGCCATTTTCTAAATTGGTTCCTAATTTATGGGTAATTAAATTTCCGTCAGGTTCAATTTCGTATACAGTCAAGGTTTGTCCATAGTAAAAATGCCACATTTCATCGCTAGCTATTTTATGAAAAGCCGAAAACTGCCCATGCTCCAATAAAAAATAAATTCCTGTACTTATATTTCTATTGCCTTTAAAATCGGCTGGTAAATTTTGCTTATTTATTTCTAAATTAGCTCTATATGTTTCTTTAAACGAACCTCCTTCAACATGTTTTGTTAAACCCAATTTATTGATAAAGTAATCGGCTGTGTATTGCATTGTTTTTGAAAAAAATTAAATAGTTATAGAAACAACAAAAGCTGCAAGCATTAAAAAACTAAACACAAAATATTCTACCACCGGTGTATATTCTTTGAACCTAATTCCTTCTATTTTACAGTAAATTACCAATTGAATTTTTTCTACTAAGAATGAAATGGCAGTGGCGTAAGCAATGCCTGAAATGCCAAATAATTGAATAAACCATATAGCTAAAATTACATTCACAATTAACACATTGGTTGATACCAAATAAAATGCGCGTGTTTTTATTAAACCAGTAAGCACCGTTTGAGGAAAAATTAATCGGCTAATGATGAGTAATAATGAAATATTAAAAATTTTATAACCTTCTACCAAATCATTATTATACAAAGCAATGTACATTGGTTTACTTACAAATAACAGAATAATGGCCAATGGGAATAACCAATACATGAGTTTTCGACTACTATTTTTCAGCTTATTTAACCCTTGATTTAAAAGCCCTTGTTTGTTTAAATTGGCAATTTCGCCACTGTAAATATTGCTTAAAGAATTGGCCATAATTAAGAATATAGGTAGCTCTTTTGCGCCATATCTAAACACTGCAAAATCGGCTTCGGTAAAATAATGAACTACAATAAAACTGTTTATATAGTCCATACTGCCAGCTAAAAGTATAGAAAACATAAATGGCATTACCTTGATCATAAACTCTTGAATAAGTCTAGTATTAATGGTTATGGTAGAGTATTTCATTAATAAAATAATGGTGTAGTTAAACTTAAGCAAAGCCAAAATTACCAATAAGTTTACTGCTAGGTTTAAGGTTTGCCTAAAAAACAAGGGCAAACAAAGCATCAACGTATGAGCTGTAAAGGTTACAATACCCCAAATAATAAGCGACCTATACTTACCTTTAAGAAAGAAAATATAATCAACTATAAAAGTAGGTGTGTTTAAAAATACAACCAGAGAAAACATATGAAAAAGGTAAGCATCCTCCTTTTTATAAAATCCAAAACAAAAAGTAATAATGCCTGCTAATAAAGAAAATGCTACCATTAAAGCAAAAGCATTGAATAAAACACGCCTTTGTTTATCTTCATTACTCGCATTAAAAAACGGAACCAATGTATTACAAATACTTGATACCCAGAAAAAAGTTAAACTAGAACTTACCACCATTAAAAACTCATAGCGGCCAATAATACTGGTTCCGTAACCCGGGTTAAAGCGGTAGAATGCAATTTTAGCCAACACTATAGAAATTAAAAAGAAACTTCCATAACGCAAGAACTGATAAATTTGCAGCGAGTTATATTTAGTTAACTTAAGTTTTTCCTTACTTATCAATGTCGTGTTCTGGCAATATATTGCCATCTTTATCAACCCAATTTCTGCATATGAAGAAATAAACCATGCTCATATACATTACTACAGCCGTTGGGTTTTGTCCTAAAATTTGATTTCCATAGCTTGCAAACATAATTCCAAAAAAACCCGCAGCCAAAGCTATCATTTGTGTCCGAAGATGCGGGTCTTTAATTCGTGTTATGTTATACATTCCAACTCCCAAACATATAAATAAATGTAATAAATGCAAAGATAAACCTACCACACCCATTTCAACCCAAATGCGCACATACCAACTATCTAACTGCACTGTGCTAAGCCAACGGCCTTTATAAAACCTGTCACCCCAACTTCCACCTGTACCAATTCCTGCTCCAATAGGCCTTGAAGCTAAATAAGCTTTTAAATTTTTTTGATTTTCTAAACGAACTAAAAGTGATGGGTCATTGGGGTCTAATCCTGACCGCATTCGTTGAATTTGGTAATTACTGCTACCTACAGATGTAAACTTGAGGAGCCCAAAAAACATCCCCCCTATTAAACCTCCTATTAGCAATATTTTTATATTTCCAATCATTAATAGATAAATAAATAACCCTCCAATAATTACAAATAAAGGACCACGACTTCCTGAAAGTGCATAACCCCAAAACACCACTGCAAATGCTATCCAATAACCAATTTTTTGTTTTCTGGTATTAATAGGCGAAAGCGCTAAAATAATACAAAACACTGCCATGTGAGCCATACCTGCACCATACTGACCTGCATCTGAATAAAACGACCAAATACGCATCCTACCTTGGATACAATGTGTTACCTTACCACCTTCATCTAACCATTTTTGTTCAAACGAATCTACTCCAATATAATGTTGCTTATAAGCATAAATAGACGCAATAATTGACCACCCAAGTACTAATTTAAAGAGCATCGTTAAGTCCTTTCTATCTGGCATTAGTATAAGCATAAGTGGGATTTGCAGAACCGGGTACAAACCAATTCCACGCATGGCATAAAACCAAGCCTCTTTGCTTGTTGCTTCAGGATTAAACAATTCAAACATAATCCACATCATCCAAGCAAACGAAAGCCAAAATGCGGGATTATTTATACGAGCAGCTTGCTCTTTTTTGATGGTAAAAACGCAGGCAATTACAGTTATGATAAAAACAGCATCTACTACTAAACCATATGGAACAGAAGGCGGTAAATACCTGCTCAATCCATTTACTATAAAACTATAATGAAAAACGGTGATTACCCCAATACGAGGATTTTTAAAAATATAAACAAGGTAGGCTATAACCAAAGGTAAACCAATCATGGCACCAGCTATGCCAATGCCTAGCTTAGCTACCATTATTCCCAATATTACAGCAATTGCAGCTACTAAAAATGATTGTAGCAATTCATTTAATTGCAAACCTTTTTTATGTGGTGCAAACTGCATACTCTAGTATTTTTGGCCTCCAAACATTAATTTCATTTTTTTGCGCAATTTTGAACGTTGTTTAGGAATTTCACCATAGATACCCTCTAATAAATCAGGAACAACTCTATTTAATAATACCTTGGTTTGATTTTGACGAACAGTTTCAAATTCTTTTAAAATTCGTTTATCACTGCTTGTCCAACTTTTGTTAGCATGAACAATCAATATTGAAACATCAGATTGGTCTAAAATTTGAATAGGAACTGGGTATTTGTTTAAACTTGGTAATTCTATAATTACAAAACTATGTTTTCCTTCTTCTAAAGGTTTATTATTATTAGCTTCAATTAAATCAGTAATACTATCTGCATCTACCAATTTATCTATAACCTTATATTCTTTTAATTGTAAATCGTGATGTGTTTTGACACCTTGCATGTTGTCACTTTTTGATGATGTTTCAGGATATAATAATATTACATCATTTTTAATTTGAGCTAATTTAGAGGCAATCAATTGCGAAAAATACGACTTTCCTTCACCCGTTTTAGTACTCAAAACTGTAATTACATGACGCTCAGCATGGGGCTTATTTCTTTTTAACTCAATAAAAATAGAATTGATAACCCTTTGTACCAAGGCTGCATTCATTTCATCGATATTTACTATTTTACTTGAACCTACTGACAAATCAGGTAAGGCACTCAATAAAGGAATACCTATTAACTCTTCTACTTTTTCTGGTGTTCTTACTGAGTTATTCATTAACTCACCCGCTATGTAATAAGATAATAACACCACAAAACCACCAATAAATGCTACTATAATTAACAAACCTCTTTTAGAAGGAAGAGGAGATAATGGCAAATTAGGAGCATCAATTGTTTTAAGATTATTACTCATTTCAATATTTTGCTGACGCAATTTGGCTAAATTTAATCCATGCAAAATAGAAAGGTATTCCTTTTCACTAATTCCTATTTCTCTATCTAATTGACTCATAGTAGAGCCCATAGGCGCAAACTGTGCATAAATTCCATCGTATTGTTTTAAACGTGAATCATAAACCATTAATCGCCCTCTACTTTCTTCAAGTTCAACTAATTTGGCTAACCACTCATTTAATAATGCTTCTTGAGGAATCCATTCAATGTTATTGTTAAAATTATAGTAATCGCGAGCTTTATCCTTTATTTTTTCCTTCAGTTGTTCTAATTGACTTTCCATATTATCAATTTGACCAACATTCATTTTATAGGCTTTTGCGTTAGCTATATTGATATTCAACTGTGAAATTTCTTGACGAACTTTCATCATTTCATCATTGTTTTTTAAAACATCTGTGTACTTAGACATTTTTTCTTCAATACGTGTAATGGCAGAATTAGCAGCCTCAAAGCGCATTTTCTCTTTGTAGTAATCGGTAGATAAATCTTCCTTACTTTCTGCCACAAACTTGGCTTGTTCGTAATAATTAATAATTTTATTATTTATACCAAATTCACGCAATTTACCTTCTGAATTTTGAAGTGAATTAGATGATAGCTTTAATTGGTTTTCAAAATACCTAACTACATTTTGGGTTTCAGATCCTTTTATAGATTTAAATCTTTCACTAAAAGTTTGTATTAAAAAAGTTAGCATATTTACCGCAACACCTGGATCAGTTGTTTTAATACTCATTTCAACCATATCCGAACTTGCTTTTCTATTAGCTGTTAAACATGAAAGGATATATTCTGGACTGTAATAAACTTCTTTAACATTTAAAATACTACGTACAGCATTTTTAGAGGTACTATCTTTTATACCTTGAATTCGTTTAAATGTTCGTTCAAAACTTCCGGGTACAATTAACTTGGCTCTATCTTCTTCAGATATTAATTCTTTCAATTTACTAAAGGCTCTTTCGCCTAACACATCATCGCTTGGTTGAGCCAAAAGTAAATGCTGCGCCAAAAGCTTCATACCAACTTCTTCAAGCGTTTCGCGGCTTTTTACAGTAATTAATAAATTATCAAATGCATTATTAACTTCAAATAAATCTATTTTGGTTTTATCATCATCGGTGATACTATAACCTGATGCTAAACCTGTATAAACAGTAGCATTAGTTTGGTATTCTCGCACTTGATCACGCGTTAACAGAAAAACTGTTACTGCTAATAATAGCGGAAATAGCATTAACCATTTCCACTTGAGTGCAATTATTCTTAAAAATGAAATGATATTCATTATGGCTTATTAACCTCTCTTTTTCTAAAATTTATCAATGGTTGAGTTAAGGTAGATTCTAATCTATAGTAGGATGATAAAAAATCGCGTTTGGCTTGTTCATAGCCAACTTCGGCTACTGCCATTATATTTCTTAATCTACTTAATTCTGCAGGTTGGGTTTTACCTCTGCGCATTTCAATGAATGCTAATTCAGCAGTAATACGACAAGTTTCTAAATCTTGGCTTTTCACAATTAATAACTTTTGATTGGCTATCAATGCAAAATAATCATCAATAATTAATCTTTTGTATATTCTTCTGGCTTCATCTTGTTTGTGCATAGCCAAATCCGTTTCGTATTTTAACGACTTTAATCTTGCCGCTCTTCCAATCAAATCGCCCAATGGCAAAACAACATTAACACCAACTCTATAGCCAATTCCCAAACTTTGTGTGGCCACATCTACTTGTTGGTTACTGGCTATTTGATTTGTTACTTGATTTCCATAACCATAATTATAAAATAATTGAACAGAGTTCAGCCAAATCCATTTAATGTATTCTCGATTATACTTAAATTTCATTGTTTCGGCAATAGCCATTTTTATGTTTGCCGAATTTTCTGTAGCAAGCAACAGTATCGAATCTAGGGGCATTAGCTGATCTTCTAAGTCTCGGTTTATGTCAAAAATAGAAGTGTCAACTATGTTTACATTAAGGTTTGAAGCGATGCTTGCCATTTTTTGTTTTAAGCTATCTACTTTATCAAAACCTACTTGCGCTGATAGTTCCTTGTTACTGAAAAACAATAACAAGCAAATGGCAAAAATGGAAACAAACTTTATTTTGACAAACATTTTAATATAAACTAAACGGTTTAATGGACTTTCAAAATAGCAATTTTATTAATAATGATGCAAGTTTTAAGGAATGATATAATAAACATTTTTTTGTGTTTTGTTTAATTTTGTGAAATACAGACATTAACATAAAAAAATAAAAATAAATTTCAGCCTAATTAAACTATTTAATACAATAAACATCCATAACAAACATTAAATAAATACTACTATGAATAAGTTAATTAAATTAAGCCTTGCCATAGTGTTAACCATGGGTGTTAACCTATTATTTGCTCAAAAAGGAGCAGACGAAAAAGCCAAAATGATGGTTACTAAGTTAACCGAAAAGTTAGCTTTAACAGCCGACCAACAACAAAAAGCTACTGTAATTTTTACCGAACATTTTAACAATATGGTTGGTTTAAAAGCTGAGTTTAAAAAAGCAAATAGCGACCAAGCAAGAACTGCCATAAAAGAGCAACGAAAAAAAACTGATAGAAACCTAAATGGCATTTTGAATGATGACCAAAAAGTAAAATACGAAGCGGCTAAAAAAGAATTACGCCAAAGTATGAAAAACAAAAGAGCCGAAAAAGGAAGAGGCAGCAAGGGTGACAAAAACACACCTGCAATGGACCCAGAAATGGAAAACCATTTAGACGATGAAGCTTTTTAATAAACCAATTATTTTATAAAAAAAACCGCCTCACAAGGGCAGTTTTTTTTAGATTGTTTTTGATGTTCGTTGTTCGATGTTCGTTGTTCGATAATTGTTGTTCGATAATCGGTTTTAATACAAAAATATTTTATAACGTTTTTGGGCTTTGCGTTGGTGGGCTTTTAAAACCGAAAAATGTCTGCCAGCACCAACGTTTATTAATTGCTCAAATGTTTCTATTCGCACTGTCCGCCCACTAACGCAAAACCCGTGTTAGCAGCAGTTTTATTTGTAAATATGTCCATTATACCATTCGGGTTTGTTATTCTTGTCTCCGTAATATCCCCAATCTTCTAATGTCTCTATAAATTTTTCTCTATTATACTTTGAATAAGAGTCCGCATTTACCGCAGAAAAATAATAGTCTTTATGTTTTGGCATGGGATAATCCATAAAAAGTGCGTGACGAGCGATTATTGTCCCTTTCTTTCCTCCAAAGTTTTTTACCAATATAGGATAACTAACTTTTCCGTTTTCGGTATTCATTTTTAAGGGACTTATAATGTCCAAACCCAGATCTAAGGCAGCAATATTCCATGCTTCAATTAATGGACTGTCTAAAGAAAGGTCATTCATATATTATCTTATTTATAATTACTACTATTTTTTTGTTAGCTGAAATTATTTTTATTCTTCAAAGTTCCATAAACTAAAAAATGCATTCAAATATTTTTCACTCCCAAATAGATACTTATCTGCGCTACCCATCATATGATAATTAACACTCTGAACAAAGGAACAGTCAACGTTAATTCTATCAATTTTGTTATAAAATACTTTTCCATCTATATCATTTCCATTTTTATCAGTCGCAGCTGTCAATATACAACAACGTTTTGGGTCTAATGGAATGATTATAATATTTTCCTTATTAAATTGTTGTCTAAAATCAGAATTCACTAGATTTCCTTCCTTATTTACAATCAAAACTGGGTTATCGCTTGTAATAAATTCTGATGTGTCAATAATGGTCGCAACTCTAAAAATTTTGAATTGATGTGCCTCTATAAAACTAGTTAGCGTTTTAAGTAAATGCGCTCCTTTATAATCTTCTTGGATTTTATCTAACTCATAATTGAAATCATTAGGAATTTCCTTGAAGAAGTTCTCGAATTGTTTTGGAGTTCTGCAATGTAAAGATAAAAGGCACATCAATGCTCTACTACGGTCTTCCATCATTGGCAGTCCAACATTGTTCGGGTCCGTTAGTAATTTATAATACTTGGGGTAGTAGTTCTCAATTTCTCGCTCATAGATTAAAGTTTCTATTACCATTGGTTCGTTGCCACTTTGAACCGTATAGAAATTGTCTCGGACAGTTGCACTTTTTAAACTTTCAGGTCGCTTAAGTTCCTTGTTGACTCTTTGACCATTATCAACTCTTTTATACTTTCTAAAAATAGATTTCCCATCGTCTGAAAAATTTTTTAGATAACATTTTGGGGTCGTATGATGGTCATTTTTATGTTGCATTAATTAATTGCTGCTAACTTGTATATAGGTCTCACAAAACGTTTTTTTCAAATATATCTTTATTTCACAAATCATCAAACGGGCTTCATTATTCGTTATTCGTTCACATCAAGCTTCGTTACTTACCAAATGGTTTTCAGTACTTTCACATTCCATTTCATAAGTTGCAAAACGGTTTTCTCTATCTTCACATGCCATTTCATTACCTTCACATGTCATTGCATTATCTTTACCTGACATTTCTTTGCTTTCACTTTCCATTTCCTCACTTGCTAATCGCATTTCATAAGTTACAAAACGATTTTCTCTATCTTCTCACTCCAATTCATCATTTTGGCATTTCTAAAAATACTTCGCCTCTCCCATCAACCAAACTTTATACTTCAAACTATCAACTAAATAAAGCAAGGCGTGAAACAACGCACAACAACTAATAAAGATACTTCACTGCGCTCAGTATGACTGTTAAACGAAAAACGATTAACGAAAAACGCACAACGGCAAAAAGACACCTCACTCAGTAACCAAACTTAGCACTTCGAACCTTAAACTTCGAACTAAGTACTTCGAACTAAAAACTAAGAACTACCAACTAAATATTCCCTTTTTTCAATTCGCTTACAGCAAAATCGCACGCACGAGCGGTTAATGCCATGTATGTTAACGATGGATTTTGACAGCCACTTGAAGCCATGGCGCTACCATCAGTTATAAATACATTTTTCACATCGTGCATTTGGTTGTGTGCATTTAAAACCGAAGTTTTAGGATCGCGTCCCATGCGGGCTGTGCCCATTTCATGGATGGCAGTTCCTGGAAATAAAAACTCAAAAGGCTTAATATTTTTAAAACCGGCTTTTTCTAACATTTCCTGCGCACTTTCTTTGGCATCTTTACGCATGGCCATATCGTTTGCACCATGCTCAAAGTTTACATTTACCAATGGCATTCCCCATTTGTCTTTTTTCTCTGCATCTAGCCAAATTTTATTTTCGCTGTTTGGTAAACATTCGCCCCAAGCGCCCATCCACATGGTCCACGGGCCTGGAGTACTTAATTTTTGTTTATAACCTTCGCCAAAACTATCATCATCTTTCATTACATCAGGCCATTCGCTGCGTTCTCCATCAGCTTGATAGCCATAACCACGCACAAAATCAGGATGTTTGGTTTGTTCGTTTAAGTTTCTAAACCTTGGTATATAAACTCCTGCTGGTCTGCGGCCTGCGTAATATTTATCTTTAAAACCTTCGTACATGCCCGTTGCACCTACCCCTTTATGATGGTCCATTAAATTTAAGCCCACTTGTCCGCTGCTATTGCCAAATCCATTTGGGAAATAACTTGATTTTGAATTTAATAAAATAGAAGCAGTAGCAATGGTTGATGCATTTAAGAAAATAATTTTAGCATAAAACTCCATTGTTTCTTTGGTCAATTCATCAATAATGCGGACGCCTTTGGCCTTTTTGGTTTGTGGTTCGTAAATTATTTCTTGCACAATGGCATGTGGCCTAATGGTTAAATTTCCTGTAGCATTTGCCGCAGGCAATGAAGCCGAATTACTACTAAAATATCCACCATAAGGGCAGCCACGGCTACATAAATTCCTGAACTGACAAGGACCTCTATCTTTATAACCTTTGGTTAAATTGGCCACTCGCGAGCTAATTAGCCAACGTTGGTCGTAATTTTTCTTTATTGATTCTGCCAAATGTTTTTCAATACAATTCATGTCCATGGCAGGTAAATAATCGCCATGAGGTAAGTGAGGAATGGCATCGGCACAGCCGCTTACACCCATAAATTGCTCTACATAATTATACCAAGGTTCTAAATCTTTGTATCTAATTGGCCAATCAACACCATGTCCATCTTTCAGATTGGCCTCAAAATCTAAATCGCTAAAGCGATAAACTTGTCTGCCCCATGTTAAAGAACGGCCACCCACTTGGTAACCCCTAATCCAATTATAAGGCTTTTGTTGAATGTATGGATGATCTTGATCGTTCACATAAAAATGTTTGTTTCCTGGGTCGTAGCTCATGCTTTGCACCGGATTGGTAGTTTTATCTTCATCGGTTATTTCTAACCTGTTTTCAAACTCCCAAGGATGTTTCATGGCTGTGGTATAATCTTTAATGTGTTCCACATTGCGGCCACGCTCCAAAACCAAAGTTTTCAAACCTTTTTCGCATAATTCTTTAGCGGCCAAACCGCCTGTAATTCCACTTCCAACCACTATGGCATCGTAAGTAATTTGTGCCTCAGCTTTTATATTTAAGTTTACGTTTAATGAATCGCTCATGTGTTTTTTTATTTAGTAGCCCACGATTTTTGTCCCGGTAATAAATCGGTACAACCTATAAAACGAGTAGGAACATACTCGTATGCCAAACCTTGTTTTGCGCCAAGCATAGAGGTACAATAACCTACGCTTGCTTTTTCCTTTAATATAGAAAAGAATGATTTGCCTAAAATTTTATTACGCACTTTTCCCAAACTACCACTAAAATTTTTGCCAATTTCTTGGAAATGGGCCACTACTTGTATTTGATCGTTTTTAGCTAATTGTGTAAAAGGTTTATCGTATTTGCTTAACGAGTATGATTGCACATCTTTAAGACCATTGATAAAATTATTTACCAAAGCTTCTTCTTTTGAGTGTTTTAATGAATAAATTACAAACTCATGTGCCATGGCTTCTTTAGCACCTGGCGTATTGGTTTTAGGAATAATGGTTTCGCATAAATCGGCCAATAAATCTTTATTGTTATCCAAATAATTAATGTCGGGAGTGCCTTTGGTTTTGGCAAACTGAAAACCATAATAACCCGCCACAGAGCCAACTCCTAAAATGGATAAGGTGGCTATAAATTTTTTTCTATTCATTTATAAACAATAAATTAGTTACTCAAAACAATACAAAATAGTATATGCAATATAGAAAATACTCAAATAGCAAAATATTTAATTTTACACTATAAAAATTTTTGTTAGCTAAATTGTACGAATTGCCCTCAATTCAACTGAATGGTTTAATTAAATGTACTATTTTACATAACTATTGTAAAAAACGAATTATAGTATAAATTGCATTCTAAAAATAAGGAATTTATGAAACCAAAAAAATTACACTTTTTAAGTAAAATATTTCTATTAACAATATTGACCATATTTTACTTTAACTCGTTTGCGCAAAATCAAAAAACATGGAATGGCAACACCAGTGGATTTAGAATTGACACTACGGTAAATGCTGGCTCGCAAGTTACATGGAACCTTACTTTAGGTGCAGGTAGCGCCAGTTCCAAATTAGATGGTGGTGGTAGAAGTGGATTAACAACTGTAACTTGGGGCAACACCACTGCAGCTATGATTAGAGATACCATTAAAGCATTTGAAACATTAAATGGATGTACGAGTAATTTGGTGAATAAACCTATTGATGTGTATCCTAAACCTGTTGTATCGGTTAGTGTTAACGATACTTTATGTATTGGAGCTAGTTTAGGAACTAAAACCTTAACAGTTTCAAATTATGCAACCATTGGGGGCGCAAGTAATTTAGGCGAGTTTAATATTACCTTCGAATTACGCAGTGGTTCAACATCTGGAGCAGCTGTTTTAGGATCTTCCTCTACCCTACTTACCACAAGTGGAAGTATTTCTTTAACCTCTATTCCTACTTCAAGTTTATCAGCAGGTACCTATTATTTAGTTATTACGGGCATTGCATCAAATATTGCAGCTACCGCTTCAAACCCTGCACCTGGAAGTTATGCAGGAGGAAATGCAGCTGCAACTTTAGCTGCAATTCCTACTAATTATTTAATATATGTTAGACCAGCAATTACTACACCTACAATTCAAGCTTATTAATTATCCATTATGAAAAAAATATATACTCTATTAAGTTTAGTTTTATTATTTACAACTACTGCTTTTGCGCAATCAGATTCGGTATGTTCTGGTGCAAATAATAAAATTTATGATGTGAATCCTTCGCTTGGTTCTACATACAGTTGGTCGTTAAAAAACGGATTAGGTACCATAAATACTGTTGCGGGCAGAACAGATAGTATTTTAATTAATTATGGAACCACTGCAGGAATCGACACTTTACGTTTGGTTGAAATTGGGCCATCAGGTTGTTTTGGAGATACTGTAAAAATGAGCATTGTTATTTTGCCAACTGTAAATGCATCAATTAGCGGAACCGATTCTATTTGTATAAACAATGCAAGTATTGCTAAATTAAATATAACATTTACTGGCACAAGCCCTTGGAATGTTACCTATACCGATGGCACCACACCAGTAACTGTAAATGGTATTACGTCCAGTCCTTACACATTTAACTCGCCAACTTATGGCACAGCAGGAATAAAAACATTTACTATTACATCAGCTAGCGGATTAGGAAGTTGTCCTGCTAATTTAAGCGGAAGCGGAAACATAACAGTGTTTCCAAAACCCGGAGCACTTACTATTTTAAAATATTAATTAAGCTAAAAGCCTTGAAAAGCCTACATTTTTTAAATGTGGGCTTTTTTATACCGCTATGTTGCATAATAAAAACCAATAAATTTTGTAGCGGCATAATACCATCTAAGATTTATTCCAAACGCATTTGTCTAATTATAAATCAAAAATGGTATTATTTAAAAAAAATACTTGACAAATTGAATTTTAAAATTAGCTTTGCAATACAAAGTACTTTTAATATGAGTAATTCAAACCACAATTTAAACGACCTAGCACATATCCGCCAGTTAATGGAACGCAGCACCAAGTTTGTTTCGTTAAGCGGCCTTTCGGGAGTTTTTGCTGGAACTTATGCGCTTTTAGGAGCATTTGGAGTTTGGTTTTTTATAAATGTAATTGGCATAACACGCTGCATTGGCGAAGGAGGAGTTGCCATGAAATTATTCGGTTTAAATTTTCAAGAGTTTTGTTTTGCAGATGCCTTATTGGTACTTTTTTTATCTTTAAGCACCAGTTTTTGGCTAAGTTATAAAAAAGCCAATCAACTTGGAGAAACTATTTGGAACAGTTTAACCAAACGTGTTTTTATAAATATGATGGTTCCTTTGGCTACTGGAGGTATTTTTTGTTTGTTATTAATTTACCATGGACAAAGTATTTTTATTGCGCCAGCTACTTTAATTTTTTATGGTTTGGCTCTGGTAAACGTGAGTAAATATACCTATAACGATATTTTTCAATTGGGCATTATTGAAGTACTTATTGGTTTATTAGCCATGTTTTTCTTGGCCAACGGACTCCTTTTTTGGACCATTGGTTTTGGCTTAATGCACATTATTTATGGCATTGGCATGTATTTTAAATACGAACGTAAACAAGCTTAATTCATCAATTTTTATAACCCAACCATAGTATGAAAATTGATATTGACAATTTAAACAAAGCTTTTGAAAACCGAATACGCTTAGGCATTATGAGCGTGTTAATGGTAAACGACAAAGTAGATTTTAACACCATGAAAGAGTTACTGAACTTAACTGATGGCAACCTAGCAAGCCATATTATTGGCCTTGAAAAACAAGGTTACATAGCCATCAACAAACAATTTGTAGGCAAAAAACCCAACACCACTTTTGAGGCAACTTTAGATGGAAAAACTGCGTTTAAAGCTCATTTAGACGCGCTTGAAAAATTAATAAAAGGATAAACTATATTTTTTTGTCTATTTACTTTGAATTTAAAAGTACTTTTAAAAAAATAAAATAATTACATGATACTAGCCATACCATTCTTATTAATTCAACCAATATTCATTATTTGGTTATTCTACAAATTAATCAAATCAATTGTTACCGATTTAAAATCAAATGACTCATTATTTTTAAAAAATAATAATTGGTTATTGCTGCTTGTAGCAACGGCAGTCATAGCACCACTTTTGGGTTTTAATCTTCATGCCTGTGAAAATTACCAAAGTGCAGAATCGTGGGGCGGAGATGATATATTTAGGTTATTTGCTCCTAAATATTTAGCAGATATCACTATTTTCTATTTTACCACATTTGGTATTGTGGTAATTTGTTCTCATTTTTTTAAAAACCAACTATTTATTGAGTTATTAAGAAACGGTTTAGTAATCAGTTTAATTATTTTAAGTATAATTAGTTCTATTCAACTTGGGCCAATCGGGCTATTACTAACAGCCATTCCTTTTATAGGTTTCCTACTTATTGCCCCAATCATCAATATATTCTTGTTTACTGCAATACTGATGTTTTATTTAAAAAATACACCAAATAAATTCATAGGTATCAAATCAACTTTGCTGCTAAGTATTTTTATAGCTTTGGTTTATATCATTCTTTTTCAGTTTGCACTTTCCTTTTTCAAGGCCGAAAACTATAGCTTAATCAAAGCTTTTACCGAATCTCACAATGGATTTATTCCTAAATTAATTGAAAATTAAAACATCAACTTTATAAACCATAACACATCATGAAAAACGGATTTATTATTTTCTTTTCGTCAATTGTTTACACCTATTTACTTTACATGCAAGGCATTGGTGCAAACGTGCTCCTTCTTAACCTTATTCTTATTGCAGGTTTATTCATTTCAAACCCTAATTATTTAAAAAACAAATTGTCATTGCTATTTACTGCTGGCGCCATTATAAGCTCAGTATTTGCTTTTTTGAACGGACATGTATTAACAGTAATTGCCAATATTTTATCACTTACGCTTTTATCTATCTCTGTAAGTTTAAAACAACAATCTGTTTTAACCAGCATATTGCATATTTTTTACTCTTACATAACATCCATAGCGCAAATATTTCGCAGGTTTAAACAAAAGTATTTTTCCGAAAATGAACAAAATGGAAACTTACGTAAACGCATAGTTATTTACTTAAGTAGCACTTTGGTATTTGTATTGTTTGTAATTTTATACCAAGCTTCTAACGCTGCTTTCAGTAGTTTTATCCAACAGTTTAGCTTAAAATTTTTAACTGCTAGGTTAATATTTTTTTATGCCACATCTTTTATAATAATATATGCATTTTTCCGTCCGCGTATTTTAGCTGTATTGGCCATTTACGAAAAAATGATTCCTTTAAACATTACATCTGATGGTTACCAAAGTTATTCGTTTCTAGGCAATAATGTAGAAGAAGAAACCGAGTTTAAAACAGGAGTAGTTATGCTCAGCTTATTAAATGGATTATTACTTTTAGTAAATGTAATTGACCTACAGTTTATGTTTGGTGGCGTGCTTTTACCTGCCAATATATCGTATGCCGATTATGTGCATCAAGGTATATTTAGTTTGATACTTTCTATAGTAATTGCCATTGCCATTATACTTTGGTATTTTAGGGGAAGCCAAAATTTTGCACAGCAAAAAACACTTAAAACATTGGCTTATTTATGGATTGCCCAAAACCTAATCATGTTATTGAGCGCAGCTTACAAAAACAATTTGTACATCAACGAGTTTTCGTTAACCTACAAACGCATTGGTGTTTATGCGTTTTTACTTTGCACCATAGCTGGCTTAATTCTTACTTTTATAAAAATAGTAAACAAGCGAAGCAATTTTTATTTGGTAAAAGCCAACTCATTGGTTTGGTATGTAATTTTAGTAATGGCAGTTCCAATAGGTTGGGATAAAATGATAGCTGAATTTAATATTTACCAAGCCCAAAGCAAAGGTAAAGAACCCGATATAAATTACTTATCAACCCTCTCCTATCAAGCTTTGCCGGTGTTGTTAAAATACCAATTAACCAAACAACCTGATACGTTTTCCAATCCAGCAATAACTTATTATAACAATGGAACTTATTCGCAACAAAAGTTATTTAACAAATTGGTTGATTTTAGCATCAATGAAAATAGTTACGGTTGGCAATCATACAACATGGCTCGTTGCCAAACCTATGACGAAATAGTGCCCTTACTTGAAAAATACAGTCATTTATTGCAAATACACCCCATCAGCAATTTAGAAATTTATGCAAAATACAGAAACTTAAACTTTTAATAAACAATGAACAACAACCATCAAACCAACATGACCAAAACTATAGTTTGGCTTACAGCCTTTAGCATTGCCATGGGCTTTTTAGAAAGTGCGGTAGTAATTTATATCCGCGAAATGTATTACCCGGCAGGATTCAATTTTCCTTTGGTTGATATCAAACGAAATATTGTAGTTGTTGAACTTTGGCGCGAATTGGCTACCATTATTATGCTTGCAGCAATTGGCTATTTAACTGGAAAAACCAAAGCACAACGATTTGTATTTTTCTTATTTAGCTTTGGCGTTTGGGATATTTTTTACTACATATTTTTAAAAATATTTTTAAACTGGCCAGCAAGTGTTTTTACTTGGGATATTTTATTCTTATTACCTGTACCTTGGATTGGCCCAGTATTAGCGCCTTGTTTGGTATCGCTTAGTATGATAGGATTAACGTTTTTAGTACTATGGCTCGAAAGTAAAAACTATGAAGTACGCTTTAAACTAAAACACCATTTGGTATTAGCTGGAGGCTGCTTGATTATAATTGGCACTTTTGTAATTGATTATTTGCAACTATTATTTTTAGGTAAAAACAATTTAGCTCCTGAAAAAATGTTGGTCGTATTTAAACATTATGAACCTACACACTACAATTGGAGCTTTTTCGTAATAGGCTTTATAACTATTACTTATGGGGGATATATGCTTTGGAAGGATACCGTTAAAATAAAGAAAGAAACCTATTCCTCAATCCAAAAAAATTCAACAACTAACGCAACCATAATTCCTAAAGCATAAGCCAATAAATCGCTCCAAAGAAAGCCAGAACCTAATACTAACGCGCCAAGGATTGTGTTTCTAATGTCAGTAATACAAGGTGCTTGGTATAGTTGGCTAACCTCAATTGCATAGCAAAATAACAAACTAAAAACTGCTATTTGTTTTGGTAATTTATTGGCAAATACAAATGCCATCATTACATAAATCATAGCAGCCCAAATGGCATCGCCTAAGTATGTATTTATTATATCAGGCAATAGGTAACTAAACTTCCGCGATAGTATACCTAAAGCTATTACAAAGGGAACTAGGATTAAATACATTTTTCTTTTGCGCATATTTTTCAAATTTATTCATTAATAATTATAAAAAACAAAAGCCCCCAAACTTTCGTTTGGGGGCTTTTTATAATTAATGATTAGGATTACTTAGTTACTACAATTTTCACCATGTTTAACTCTGAACCAATTTTTACTTTAACAAAATACAATCCATCGGCTAAGCCTTGGTTAATATTTGTTTCAATAGTTCCATTGTTATTTTCAACTGTAAAATCAGCTACTTGTTGACCCATCATGTTAATGATAGTTACTTGAGCAGGCGCTTCTTTTTCGTTCGAAGTTATTGAAACTGTAAAGTTACCTTGGTTAGGGTTTGGATAAACATTTACTTTAGTAGCAGTTGTTAATTCATTGTTTTCAATTACTTCTTCTAAATCAAACTCTTGTTGGAATTTAGATAAAGTAGTAGTTCCATTTAAAACGAATGTTTTAGCAGTTCCAGTTCCACAATTGTTAATAGGTTCTACCTTTAAACTTCCTGATTTAAAATAAGTTGTTTTAGAAGTACTATCAAATCTAATTGATAAAGTATCGGTAGTGGTTGTAACAACAAGTCCTGAAACAGTTCCTGATAATGCAGTTGAATTAGCAGGTAATATCCATTTATAACCTGTTACTTCGCTACCATTGCTAACGCTTGCTTTGTATGTTACAATAGTGCGTTTAATTGCAGAAGCAGTACTTGTAACTTTATATATAGCAGCTTTTGTGTTTTTAACAGATACTTTGAAAGCTAATGCAGTTCCTGCATTGTTATATGGTTGCGCACTAACAGTACCTGAAACAAATGATGAATCAAATACAACACCAATAGAATTTGCTTTAGTAGAAACTGTTAACAAGGCAGTAGTAGTAGCAGTATCGTATCCAACTATTGTTGAATCACCAATTCTAGAAATTCTAGCGCCTCTTGATACTGTAAACTTGTAACCAATATTATTTACAGGTGTAGCTATTACTGAATAATCAACTTCTGAACTTAAACCATTTGAAACTGCAATTGGGCAAATATTAGTTAAAACTGGAGTTGCAACTAAAACTGCACTGTTGCTTAAATCAACAGTTGGAGCTAATGATATTACAAATTTAGTAGCATCTATAACTTTAGAAACAACTGTTCCTGCTTTTAAAGTTCCTGTTCCTGAAGCTAAGTTTAATAACATACCTTCAGCTAAACCAGTAGTTGAAGAAACAGTTACTAAAGTACTAACATTGGCAGCACCTGCAGCAGAAGTATAAGCTGTAAATGTATTTTGTGGAACAATAAACGATTTTAAAGTTGCACCAGCTGATACATTAACTGTCATATTGTTTGTTAAACGGAATTGAGTTGCACTTATTACTGATTCAACTACATTATTTAAACCAATATTACCAGTACCATTTGTTAATTTAACTAAATAACCAGCTTTTAAACCAGCAGTGCTTACTACATTTACTATATTACCAGTTGAACCAGCAGTAGTTGTAGAAGTCCACGCACCATTAGTTAAACCTCTGTTGGCATTTCCAATTATAGAATTGATAGCAAAAGCAGGTTTAGTTTTAGTTATTTTAACTGTATCAACATTTGATTTTACTCCTGATAACAATATCATAGCTTGGCAAGTAATTTTAGCAGGATTAGTTACAGGGCTAGAGAATTTAACAGGATTAGTAAACCTAACTACTAAATTACGAGTACCTTGACCAGAAACAATAACAACTCCTGTTGGAACTGTCCATTTGTAAGTATCAGCATTTGGAACTAACGAAGCAGTTACATTTACTAAACTATTTGAATCAATTACTCCAATTTCGATTGAATCTTGAACAATTGCAACATTAGATAATGACAAGTCGGTTACTGTCATAGCTAATAGTTGTCCACCTTCTACCAATTCAGTATTAGTTGAGTAATGAGCTTGATCAACCAATAAGTATTTACCTTTACCTAAAATGCTTCTCATATCAATAATACCTGAACCTTCTTCGTCTTGAGTTAAAAATCTAGAACCACCAGATAAGAAACGGCTTGTATCATGTCCAGCTATTTCTACTAATCTATCGTTTTCAATATTATAAACCCAAGTTTTACCAATATGAACATTGTTTCCAACATCTTCTTGAATAAATATATTTCCAAAGCTATCAATAGCCATATTATCCATCATTTTAGCACCTTCAGTTCCATCTAAAACCGCAGTTATAGTTCCACCTTGCTCTGGATTAGCAATTGATTTGAATGCTAATTTCCATAAACGACTAGGTGAAGTAATATTATTGGTAGTTAAGAAATAGAAATCTGTTGGTTTTCTTGGATCCCAAGCACCATCTTCAGGACGGAAGAAAGAGGTTACCGAATCTGTTTGACTACGGCTTTCTAGACTTGCGCCAGTTGAATCGCGAACTATTCCTAAATCATGTAAAGTAAATGGTGAATTAGCAGCAGGAACGCTTGTATTAGATTCTGTTTTTACACCAGTTACTTTTACACCAAATACTTTTCCGTTATTTAATCCAGCTTTGTCTATTTCAGTTCCAACTTTAGTTTTAGTTCCAATATAGAAATAAACTTGTCCACCTGTTCCATCATCCATACCAGCTACAATAGTTTTAGCTCCTTTGATAGGACTTGCTACTGCATTTTCCCAAGAGTATTTTCCTAAATAAGGCAATTCATATGTGGTACCAGCATTTGGTCCTGTTGCTATATGTGCAAAAGCTCTTCCTTCATTTCCATTTTCTTCACCATTTAAGAATAAACGCTCAGCAGTTCCTGTTGTTCCGTTTAAGAAAGCAGAAACTGGAGGTAAATCAGCTGAACAAAAACGACTGAAACCAACTGCCATAGGATTTGAAGTATTATAAGTATCAAAAACTTTAGTAGTTTTATTCCATAATTTAACGGTAGTGGTTAAATCAGAACCACTTACTACTGATAAATCAGATTTGTTGATTACCCATTTAGATACAAAAGCACCTTTTGAACCATGCGCTCTTATTACGCCTAATGAGCTATTGATTTCATGATTGATTAAAGCTGTAAACGTACCGTTATTGTTATCATAAGCACCAACTCCATCAGGAATACCAGCCATTTTGTAACCATTCGCAGCAGCATCACCCACAGTTAAAATAGATGTAAAACTTACATCATTTCTATTAGTAGTTAAATAAGGTGTTTGTGTACTACTTGGACCTGCTCCCATTGAGAAAATTCCTTCTCTTCTTGCATTTAATAATTGAATTCTTTTATCAGCAAAAATTGATGTATCTCTAACGCTATAAGGATTTGTTGCATAGCTTGTACCCATATATTCTGCAAAAGCATCTTGCTCTTTACCAATAGTTGAAAAAGTGGCAATACCAGCACTTTTCAATGCAGTATCTAAGTTAATTCTTAAATTTGAATTAGCTAAGAAAGGATAGCTATCGCCTCCGGTATATAAAAAGTCTAAAGTAACAAACTTAATAGTTCTAGTAGTATCACCATGTAATACACCATTTCTAACTAAAGTATCTTGAATATTTCCTAAAGAATCGATAATTACTAAAGATTGAATTTTGCTTCCAGCAACTTTAGTAGTATCGTAGCTAAATGCCACACCACCAACTTGAGGGAATTGACCAGGAGTAGCACCAGGTTTGGTAGCTGAAATTCCATGTTCTAAAATTCTTTTTAAACCAGCAGTATTAACTCTTCCAATTACTAAACCGTTGTTGAAACGCAAAGAATTTTCAATATCTAATTGAGAAATATCGCCACGTACTTTACCAGCACTTGGATTGGCTAAAGTATTTTCTAATAAAGTTGTATTTCCAACTGCATTAACATTTCCAATTGCAGAACGAATTCCACCACCATTTTTGATAGAAACTTTTACCTCATTATCGTATTGACGAGCGTACCATAAGTTAGCATCAGATGATAAGTTACCAAAGTTAGTTTCTTCAGTTCTTACAAAATTTCTTCTTCCTTCTAAAAATACGCTTGCTTTTCCAAATTTGTTACCGTCTTTATTATTAATAACAGTAGCTATTTGTGAAGTTAAAGTTCTAACGTTTGCACCTTTACTTCCAGTAGTAAAACCAGCAGCATAAGTACCGTATAAAGCAGTAACCATAGGTGTATCAGCTGCATAAGCACCGTTAATGTTTGAATCTAATAAGTTGGTAATTAAAACTCCATTTGCATCAAAATCACAAACAAAACGACCAACATATTTCCACTCAGCAGTTGTATTTAAAATGGCTAAAGGCTCATTATCATTGTTTACAGTTAAAATTGGATATCTATCAGCAACTGGAATTCCAGCTCTTAATCTGTCATTACCATCAGCACATAATGAATGTGAACCACCAGCAATAATAATATCAACACCTTTTAATAATGGAGCTAATGCTTTTTCGTTAGCCAATTGTTGTAAATGACTCATTAAAATAATTTTATTGATTCCCATTGCTCTTAATGAATCAATAACTGGTTGTAATACCGAAGCTAAAGCCGGCATATCATTTACGCTAGCGCCAATTACTGTAGTAGCACCTGGAGATGAAATAGAAGCTAATACTTGAGTAGTAGCACCTACAATACCTACTTTTTCGCCATTCATTTCAATAATAGCTGAAGGAGCAATACCTTTCTTTTGAGAATTAGCAGTAATGTTAACAGGAGTTTTAAAGCTATCAACAAGTAAACGTTGGTTAGTAGTTAAGTAACTTAAATTAACATCGTTGCTAAAATTTAAATTAGCACTTAAATAAGGGAATTGAGCACCAATCCAACGCTTGTCAGCACCGTTGCTTCTAATATCAACACCAATAATACTATTTACTTCAGGAGTTCCTAAATCAAATTCGTGGTTACCAAAAGCTGAACCTTGGAAACCCATAATATTCATCATTGCAATATCAGTTCTACCAATAGCTGGTCTTACAGCATGTGTACCTGCATAATAGCTTGCAACAGTGTTACGTAAAGGAGTTTGCATACTTGCATCTTCACCAGCACTTAAAAACGGACTAGGAATATAACAATCACCAGAAGCTAATTTTACAGTATTAGGGTAAGTACCTTCTAAAGTATCTAATACAGCAGCAAAATTTGGTGCATCAATAGGTGCATCTATACCGCTTTCCATATCCGATGCATGTAATACTTGCATTTGGAATGCACTACGAGAGTTGATTTGAAATACAGCAACTGTTCCACTTACTTCGTTAGATAATAAAATTAAATCCTTACCATTTGGACTTTCATTTCTAGGAACAAAAACAATTCCTTCTGGACCTAAATCACCACCAGAATTTAATCCAGGTGTTTGAGAAAAATTACGTGTATTGATATATTGTACAAAATAAGGGCTATTAGGATTGGTAATATTATAAATCATGATACCGCCAATTCTTTCTAAACCTACAAATGCATAAGTGCTGTCTAAAATTTTACCAACAGTTACTGATTCTGGTTCAGGACCTTTATTATCACTTCTATCATCTAAACTATTAGTATTATGACCAGCATTAAAGTTACTAGGGAACATAGCCAACGTTCTTTGTTCAAAATCGTCTTTACTATCCCATACTAAAGCGCCTGTAGTTCCATTCCAAATAGAAAATGAGCGTGTTCCATAAGTGAAAATACTATCAAATTTACCATCGTTATTAAAATCACCAAAGCGGTTGGTAACATTTAATCTTCCTAATGCACCATTAAGTTTTAATGCAGTTACGTTAGCAGAACCTCCAAATTTTGTAGAATCTAATACATAAGCAGCATTTCCAGCTCTAACTTCTTCATTGTTTGCAGAACCCCAATCAGCTCTTGCATCACCTTCATTAGCAGTTACTAAAAAAGTTTGATTTCCTACTTTGTAGCTTGAAATTGCATCAGGTTGATACATTCCAAATACAGGCCAATTGGCTATAGCAGCTTGTGCCGATGTATTATTTAAACTTCTATCAGATGGATCGAAACCATTTCCAGTTAAATTATGATTTTTAAAACCTAAAGGTAATAAAGAAGTTACGGTTGCAGTATTAATATTAACAACAGCTATCGCGTTGTTTTCTTGGCAAGTAACCCAAGCAGTTGAATTATCCTCAGAAACAGTAATATATTCAGGTTCTAAATCTTCTGCTACAGTTGAGTTTCTTGAGAAAACTCCACCTGATTGAATTCTACCAGTAATTTTTATTTTTGAATCAATTACAGCAGGAGCGTTGAAAGCAGTAAAACCAGCTGTTTGAACATTTGATTGAGTTAATCCTGCAAAACCACCTGACACATCAATAATTGAAACTGAACCTTCTGGGTCAATGGTATATCCATTGTTTGGCTCACCTTCGTTAGCAACTAAAACTTTGTTTCCATTTGGAGTGAAAACCACATTGTCTGCATTTGCACCAACTTTTACTTTACTAATAAAGTTTCCATTGATGTCGAAAAATACGATACTACTTGCGTTTGTTTTACCATTCGAATCTAAAATGGCAGCAGCAATAATCCCTTTTTTGTTACAAGCTACTGAAGTAATGTCACTTCCATAAGGAGCCATTGAAATGGAACTAATTTGAACAGGGCTTGAGGGATTAGCCATGTTTACAATCCTTAAAGAATTGTCAGGACCGTTTGTAACAAACATCCTTTTTGAACTTGGGTCGTAAGCCGAAATTTCAGCTACTCCACCATCAGAGTTGTAAGTTCCTATGGAATACCTTCCAAGGAGTTGCGCATTGATTTGCGCTTTAATTTGTGTACCTACAGTTACTAAAAGCAGGACACATAATAATTTGTAAATTGGTTTATTCATTTTTTTAAAAAATTAATGCGACAAATAAACCTATGTAATGTTATCGAATTTTATGTTGAATATTAAGTTAATGAAATAGAAAAGTTAATGAAAAACCACCTCAAAATCAAAAAACTCAATTGAATCAAGGCTCTACATGAATTTTATATTTTATAACATTTTTGCAAAAACCAACTCAAAAAAAAAGACTATCTTTTAAGGATAGTCTTTTTTAATTAATTAATATAAATAGAATTTACTCAATCACTAATTTTTTAGTACTTGTTCCTTCGTTTGAAGTTACTTGAACAAAGTACATTCCTTTAGGTAAATCAGCAACAGAAAGTTCCACTACATTTACACCAGAAACCAATTTATTATCCATTGATTTTACAATAGCACCTTTAATATCAATAATGTTTATTTGAGCGTTATTGCTGTTAGTAGCATTTACCATAACCGAAACTTTATCATTTGCAGGATTTGGGAAAATTACTAAACCATTCTCGTTTGAGGCAACATTTTTAACATTAGTTCCACGTTCTCTTGTAAAAGTATCAACTTTTCCATTGCTCCAAGCTATGTAAAAACCTATATTCAAATTTTTATCTAAAGCATTTAAAATAGAATCAGCCTTATTAGCTGCTCGTGCTATTACATAAGTTTTGTTTATTGGATTTTGAATAGTGCCAATATTGATGGTGGTATCTTTATAATTTACAGCCAAATTTAAGTTAACTCCTGAAGCAAACAACACTCCTGCTAATCCATTTTTTCCTACTAAATTAACAGAATAAGTAAACAAACCAGTATTTGTATTTGCATCTGTAACTGTATAAGCAGCTCCAGCATTTCCTTTTGTAGGCATGTACTTGTAAACAGATCCATAAGAATTGTTTTTAGCTACGAATAATGGCTCTTGGTCGCCTTGCATATTTAATTTACCAACGTTTGTCGCTCCATGGAAGAAAATAACTTCATTAGTTGGGTTAGGGAATGAAGAAGTCAATTTAGCAGGACTAATTAGTTTTACACTAAAATTAGTTGAAATTGCTTCAGGATTTACTCTATAAGCAGCACCAACAAAACCATGAGCAATAGCAATATTGAAATTAGAATCAGGTAACATGCTTGCAGACCAAAGTGAATTAACTGTATCACTCGCATTTCCATTCACAATATTAATTCTTACAGGAACATAAGCATCAGTTGAGGCAATTCCTGTGGTTTTTCTGAAACCTAAATCATCTACTATTTTTGAACCATTTGCATAAATATCAACCATGCGAATGATTGTATCAGGTGAATTATGAATAATTTGTAATTTATTTTTTAAACGTTGAAGTTCTATAACGGAACCACTGCTTAAAGCTAACATAACTTTGAATGATGCTGTGTTAAAAAATCCAGTTGTAAAAATAACACCTGATTGATTCAATAAAGTAGCGCCATTTAATAAAAATGCACCATTGTATTTTGTTTTATCATTATTACTTATGTTAAATATTACATTAGAATTAGTAGATTTTAGAGCAGACAATGAAGAATAAGACAAACTACCAATTAAACTTGCTTGATTAGCTACATTATTAAAATTTAGTTGCGGAGCATCGGTACAACCGTTTGCTACTAAATATTGAAAACTACCTGCAGCTAATGAACCCTCAGGCATACTATCATTCGCAATAATATTAAACATTCTGTTTAAACCTTCAGGATTACTCTCAAAACTTGTGGTATCTTTTAAACCTAAAGCCATGGCTAAATATGATTTTCCTGAAACTAAATTAACAGCAGGAATTCTGAATAATGTATCATTTTGGCCAGCACTAGAAACCAATACTTCAGTATTACCTGTATTTGCAGTAATAAATGGAGTTGCTGCTTTATAAGCCAAATTTGAAACAACCTTAACTTGGTTAAAATAAATATCTACATTACCTAAAGCTGCATCTGGAGCATTGTGAATAAATTGAATTCTGGTAGCTTCTGGTAATTCAATTACTGTTCCATTGGTATCAACTGCAAACATACCAAATGCTTTTCCATTTTGATTAGCAGTTGGAGTTACAAAACCTGAAGCAAAAACTGTAATCAATTTTTGATTAAATAAGGCCAAATTAGCGCTGTATGCTTTAATAACCGAACGCGTTCCTGTTAAACGAGCTTCTAAATAGGTAGCAGTATTGTTAAAAAACAATGCTTGTGCACCACCATTAGCTTGAGCAAAACGTAGATTAGTTGGTAAAGTACCAGTTGCTAATGCGGGGCGAGAAACTACATCAACACCAGGAGCATCTGTTACACCGTGAAATACATTTACTTGAACTCTGTTAGCTGCAGCAGCCCAATTAGTAATTGTTTTAGTAACCAACTGCACAGCTGTGCTTAGCGAGTTTGGATTAACAGCAAAACTAGCAGTATTAGCTACCCCTGTTACCATCATTACAGTATTAGAATTAGCTGCCACATTTTGGCTAAAACGAACCAAAACTAAATCGCTACTATCAGCACTATTTTTATCGTTAATATTAATTTTTACCGATGATGAAGCAGCTGTCATAATACCAGTAGCTTGTCTAAAAGCTACGTTATCTAGCTTATTTCCATCAATATAAATATCAACAGTATCCAAAATAGGATCAGCAGCATTATGAATTAATTGAAAGCGTGCCGTTTGAGCATTGGCAGAATAAAAAACTGCACTTGCCATCACAGCAAATAATGATTTCTTGATTATGTTAAAGTGTTTCATCTATTATATTTTAGTATTTATTTTTAAAATTACTTATTTATTTAAAAATAAGGTTAGATATTGGCAAATATAACCATTGCCTGAATAATTCAAATAGTAATATTTAATTGCAAAAAGGTTGCTTTCAGTACTTTATTTTTTTTGAAATAATTATGAACTGATTTAAACCTCAAACATTTAAGTTTTTTATATTTAAATTCAAAAATTGAACTCAAAAAAAAACCTCGGCCCAAAGACCAAGGTTTTTAATATCTGATTCAATAATTATTTTAAAATTTCTCTTGAAATTACAATTTTTTGAACCTCGCTAGTTCCTTCGTAAATTTGGGTAATTTTAGCATCACGCATTAAACGCTCTACATGGTATTCTTTAACAAAACCATAACCACCATGAATTTGAACTGCTTCTACCGTAGTATCCATAGCTACTTGCGAAGCATATAATTTAGCCATTGAACTAACTAAAGCATAATCACCATGTGTATCTTTTAAATAAGCCGCTTTTAAGCAAAGTAAACGAGCTGCTTCAATATTAGTAGCCATATCAGCTAATTTAAACTGAATAGCTTGGTGATTCATAATTTCAGTTCCAAATGCTTTACGTTGTTTTGAATATGCTAATGCCAACTCATATGCACCGCTAGCTATACCTAAAGCTTGCGAAGCAATACCAATTCGTCCACCAGCTAATGTTTTCATGGCAAACTTAAATCCAAAACCGTCTTCACCAATTCTGTTTTCTTTTGGCACTTTTACATCGGTAAACATAATAGAATGCGTATCGCTACCTCTAATACCCATTTTATCTTCTTTTTTACCAACTGTTACACCTGGCCAGTTTTTTTCAACTATAAATGCATTGATACCTTTGTGTTTTTTCTCTACATCGGTTTGTGCAATTACTAAGTAATACTCTGCTGTATTACCATTGGTAATCCAGTTTTTAGTACCATTTAATAAATAATAATCACCTTTATCTTCGGCAGTAGTTCTTTGGCTTGTAGCATCGCTACCTGCTTCTGGCTCCGAAAGTAAAAAAGCACCCCAGCATTTTCCGCTAGCCATTGGCACTAAATATTTTTGTTTTTGTTCTTCGTTACCAAAAGTTTCTAATCCCCAGCATACCAAAGAATTATTAACTGAAACCACAACCGAAGCCGAAGCATCTACTTTCGAAAATTCTTCCATTGCTAACACGTAGCTAATGGTATCCATTCCGCTTCCACCGTATTTTGGGTCAACCATCATACCTAAAAATCCAAGTTCACCCAATTTTTTAACTTGTTCCATTGGGAATTTTTGGTGCTCATCGCGCTCAATTACGCCTGGTAATAATTCTGTTTGAGCAAAATCGCGAGCTGCTTGTTGCACATTTAAGTGTTCTTCGGTAAATTGAAAATTCATATATGTATTTTAGTTTGTTGCGAATATATAATTTTAAGAGATACTATTATAAACTCAAATAAAAATCAATTGTTTTAGTGAAGAAAAGTTAATTAAGTTAATAAAGTAATTGGAGATTGGTTGTCCTGATTTTTCGAGAGTTAAATTATTGTTAGATGGTTATATTGCTGCCCCGATAAATCGGGAGTTATATTGCTAATTGTCAATTGCTCATTGCCAATTGTTCATTTCTCACCTCACATTTCACATCTTACATCTCACATTTCACTTTTCACTTTTTAATATAAACCAAGCCCAAGCTATCAATACAAACTGAAACGGTAAGCGTATGTATGCCACTAACTTACTGCCTACTACAGGATTTTCTTTAAAAACATCTATTACATGAAGTGGCAAAAACGCAAGCATTAATATAAAAATACCTAAAGTGCCAAACCTGCTGTAACGAGGTATTAAAGTGCATAAACCAACCAAAATTTCTATTATTCCACTTCCGTAAATAATTGCTTTTTGTGGCCATTCGTCAGAAAAAAAAAGGCAAATATACTGCTGGACTAATAAAATGCATAACTCCCGCTATAACCATGATTACACCAAAAACTAGGGTTAATATTTTCTTTGAATTTTTCATTTTTCGGTATTTATCTATATAAATAATTACAATCTATATGCTGCAAGTTAAAGAAATTAGCCAATTCAATCGGCCTATTTTTATTTTGAAATATTTGTTTTAAAATTGTTAAACTTAATATCCTCCGTCTTAACAGTGACTGCGATATTAAAAATGAAAAAAAGTTCCTAAGCTCATTTGTAAAAGCCCTTGTCAGATTCCGATAGCTATCGAAAACTACAATTCATTTAGAATCCTTAGAGCGCTAAGCTAAGGATAGTTAAATATTTTGCCTTGATAATTGAAAATTGCATGTTTGGAATTGGTGAATTTTTATTAGTTATTAGCCACCTAACATTGAAAAAATGAACGATAAAATTATTGAATACAACAACAAACAAACCTTGGACGATAAAGAAATTTGAAACCAACTGGCAGCAATTATTTGCAATGAACTAACCGAAGCCGAAAGTAAAATATGGCATGGTCATCCGGTTTGGTTTTTAAATGGCAACCCTATTGTGGGATATAGCAAACAAAAAGCCGGTATCAGACTTATGTTTTGGAGCGGTGCAGACTTTGAAGAAGAAGAATTAAGTGTAAGAGGCGAAAAATTTAAAGACGCATCTGTTTTCATCAATAAAATTTCTGACATTAACGTAAATGATTTGAACCGTTGGCTCAAAAAATCAAGGGAAATTCAGTGGGACTATAAAAACATAGTTAAAAGAAAAGGAAAATTAGAAAAAATAAATTTAGTAAATAATTAAAGCTTATGAAAAGAGTACAATTCATTGTAAAAATAAATGCCCCTGCAAACAAAGTATATGATTTAATGCTGGGCATTAGCAAAAAACTGACTTATGAACAATGGACTGCGTTGTTCAATCCTACATCTAGCTACGAGGGTAATTGGAATAAGGGTAGCAAAATGTTATTTGTAGGAACTGATGAAAATGGAGAAAAGGGCGGATTAGTTTCGGAAATAATGGAAAACATACCTAACCAATTTATTTCTATTCGCCATTACGGACTTGTAAAAGCAAATGAAGAAATAACAGAAGGACCAGAAGTAGAAAAATGGGCAAATGGTTTTGAAAACTACACGTTTGAAGAAAATAACGAAACTACTACCGTAACTGTTGACTTAGACACAACAGAAGATTTTTTAGATTATATGAACGAAACCTACCCCAAGGCACTAGAAAAGTTGAAAGAAATATGTGAAGAGTAGAATAACTAAAAAACTAACATATAAAAGTATTGAAATATAATTACTGGCAAATTGAAATAGTATAAATATAATATTATTGGTGTCGCTTCGTTATAACACTTTCAACAATAAATAAACATAAACAATCTAAACAAAAAAAATGAACACTAAAATTTTAAAAAATGCAGTAATCGTTTTGATAACGGCAATATTATTCTCTTTCGACATACCAAATGGTTGGCACAAAGCAGGCAGTAGTCCAGAATGTTATGATATGGGCTTAGACAAAGGCGTAGGACCTAATGGAAAAAATGCTGCAACCATAAAATCAATTTCTAAAAAAACAAAAGGAGGTTTTGGAACATTAATGCAAAGTTGCATTGCTGAAAAATATTTGGGTAAAAGAATTAAAATGACTGGATATGTAAAAACGGAAGATGTTAAAGGTTGGGCTGGCTTGTGGTTAAGAGTAGATGAAGCAGCATACGGTAGTAAACCTTTAGGTTTTGACAACATGGGAAATAGACCAATTAAAAAAACTACTGATTGGAAAAAATATGAAATTATTATGGATGTTCCGGCTAATGCAAGTAACCTTGCTTATGGTTCATTGCTTGTAGGGCAAGGGCAAGTTTGGTTCAGTAATATTAACTTTGAAATAGTTGACGCTTCAATTCCTACAACCAATAAAGACTGCAATGTTTGCTCTGCCATATTAAACGAACCTACCAATTTAAACTTTGACTAATATTTATAACACCAGCCTTTCAAGTTTTCCAACTCAAAATTATTTAATAAACGATTTGTAATCATTGTAAAAGGTTGGTGTTGCTTTGCCAAAACATAGGCAAAGTCTGGAATAAACCGAGATAAATTAAGTTAATTGAGATAAAAATTTTAAGAAAATGCCTGAAGAAACTAATGATAATTGGCCAGCTTTTGATATTAAATCGTGGAAAGATATTCCATCATTCAATGGAAAAATTGCAAATGAAGAAGAAGCCATAAGTGGTATTGCCATTTTTTGTATTAAGGATACTGATTCTAGCCATGATGTTTATGAAATAGACTTACCCCAATTAGCATATTTATTGGATTTAGAAAATAACACACAACAACTTATTGTTGCAATTCAAGCAGAATCAACAACTCAAGGAGTTATCATTGGTTATAGAAATCCAAACGGAGGAAGTGGCGCATGTTACTTAGAGGAATTGATATTTTTAAATGAACAAGAAATTTTCGCCCTAATTGGTGTTTAAACAGAGCGAAATAAACAAGTCACTTTCACTTTTAGCGGATGTTTTCGTCCTTGCAAACATTTAAATGCATCGAAATGTAACTGTTGGTGTGTTGAAATTCTAGCGATAAAATTTTGTTGGTGTCGCTTCGCTAAAACACCAACAATGGCATGGAATTCAGGAATATTCAGTACCATCCAACTCCGCATTTTTGTCACTTCGAATTTCGAATTTTATTATTCCAAATCAGTATTCAGTTTGTAACGACATATGCGGTTATTGCCTTTATCTGCTACATAAATCATTTTACGGTTATAACAAATTCCCATTGGATCGTTAAAATTAAACGGACCATCAAGTGGTTTTCCATCGGCAGCTCTTCCGCCAAACGACACATTTACTTGCTTTTTAATGGTTGAATTGGCGGGAGGATTAACTCCTTCAAAACCTTGGTTAGTGAATACATAAACTGAATCTGTTTCACTATCCACCACAAAATAATAACCTGTGGCATCAGGCGCAATAAAACAATCTTCTGGTTTTTTAAATCTGAATGGCTCATACATAAAACTATTAGCCTTCGAAATATCAAAATTTAGCAAACTTGAAGTTTCTGTGTATTGAGGACCTAAATCAGGATCATCAAAAACGGTTATTAGTAGCGACTTATATTCTAAATTATTAGTTTGATTACTAGAAGTAATTAAGAAATTTTTAGAAGTACTCATTCCTTGCAATCTTTGTGGTGGAGCTGAAAATGTAGCAATTCCAGAAATATCTATGGCTGTTTTTAAACCCGATTCTGTTGCATTTAATCCTGCTGCATATCCAGTATTTACGCCATCTTGGTCAAATAATAAAACTGCATTATCAGGTCTTACAAATGAGTTACCCTGATTACGAGGACCTTTTCTACTTACATACAACGTATTATCGCTTAAGCAAGCTATTCCTGTAAATTCTACTTCTTCATCTGCAGCACCTCTAAACTGTGTACTTTGGCGTGAAGCATCGCAAAACGGATGAGCCAACGTATCAATGAATTTATAATTTCCCTGACCTGTTCCTTCTAAGTGATATACACAAGTAACAGTGGCATTTAGTTTAGCATCAAATACTTTTCCAATTACATAAGTGTGTAATCTTCTGTCTTGTGTTACTTCTTTTGCGCCTGGTATGGAAATGGTATATGCCAATGTACCTTTTTGATCAAGCACATTTAGACCTTTGTCATCAACTACATATATCATTTCATCAAAACCTACATATACATCTACAGGATTTTGGAAACCTTTAAAAAACGGAAATACCGGAACATAGCTAACTGCTTTAGGAACCAAGTTTGGATCAATTTGTCCTTGTTGTAACACCTGATCAACGGTATCGTTTTGTTTACCACCAAACACCGAACACGATGATATTAAACTAATAACAGACACAGTTAAGAATATATATTTTACAAAAGTTGATTTCATTTTTAAATTATTTAATGGTAAATAATAAACCAATTCTATGGATATTGCCAATGCGCGATTTGCTCACCAAACCATAATCAATGCCAAAGTTACCAAAACTACGAGGCAATTTAATTCCAAAACCTAAACTTGGAAAATTATTAGCTTCGTCTAAGCCAAACTCCCAACCGCTGCGGCCATAAAGAATTTTTTTCCAGCTATACTCCACTCCTAGCCCTACTGTTTCATTGTTATCGGTTGGATGGTTTAATTGCGCAGCAGTAGTTAATACGTGCGTTTTATTGCTAATTGGGTCAATGGCAAAACCTAATCTAAACACCGCTGGTGCCGAAACTGGTGTAAAATCGTTTTTTTGCGTTTCGCCATTTAATTTTAAAATAGTAACACTTCCTGTTGGTGCCACATTCACGCCAAAATTAGAGAACGTAACTCCAAAACGAGCGTTTTTGATACCAATATTATAAGTTAAACCTAAGTCGAAAAGTACATTATTTACTGATACGTTAGCTATAACCTCTTGAGCAAATTTGGCTTGTAAGCCAAAACTAAAACTATTGGTTAAAATTTTTGCAAAACTAACACCTATAGAAGTGCTTCCCATCAATACATTTCTGCCTGTTCCATTTGGTTCAAACTCTGTTGTTTCTTTGGTATCGCCAAAGCCTAAACTCATTACATTTACGCCCACATAACTTAATTTACCAGCTTTAAAAGCCACCGCACCATAATTTACTTGGCTATTGCCAAACCAACGTGTGTGCGAAAATTGCGCAGTTACTTTGCCAGTATCAATTCCGGTAATTCCCGCAGGATTCCAATACATAGCAGCAGCATCATTGGTTAAGCCAACAACAGCACCGCCCATTGCAGCCGAACGTGCGTCAGGAGCAATTTTTAAAAACTGCATACCACTTCCTCCTGTGCGGCTATTACCAAAGGTTGGCAATATTTGTGCTTGCGCAAAAGAGGCAGTAATTAATAAAATATATAATAATTTGAATTTAAACTTCATTGTTTTATAAAAGCCGTGCAAAATAAAACATTATTTTATATTCTAAAGGTTAATTGTTTGTGAAGTTAATTTAGTTGATGGTTGATAGTTGATGGACGATAGACCATGGTGGATTGTTGATGGTTGTCTCACGCCTTGCGTGATTTAGTTGATGGACAATAGACGATAGACCATGGTTTTGGGTTTAAATCAATAGTGGTAATTATTTTTAATTGCAAAATATTGGCAATAAAATGCTTGAAAAGAAGATAGTTAAATTTAAAATACCTCATTTCAATATTAACTGTCAGTTCGATTGCTATTGGACTTCTCTTTCACTGATATTTTTTTGCAAACTGATAAAATAAAGCAAATAGTCATTCAGTAGGAATCCCCTTAATTGGGCAATCAAGCTAGCTCATGGATAAGTAATTTCTTTTTTTCTGCTTTCTTTTTCCTTAGATGAAAAAGAAACAAAAAATCAAGGCAAAAAAATGCTTCCACACACGTGGCCTGGGCTGGCCCGCTTTTTTGCCAGCCCCACTCACATCGTTAATGGAATAATTATAATATAATTTGGTTTTCTTTAACACAACCCAAATTTTTAAATTCCGAAGGGTTTTTATTTTTTTGAAAAAAATTATTACATAAAAATTTCAATGGTTGTAAAGTTCACCACGTTCTAATTTTTCTTGCCCTTGAACTGACATCAGCAATACAAAAGTTTTAAATTAAAATAAAACAACTTATGTTTGAATTACACTTTCAATTATTTGAGAAACTAAAACAGCAAACATGAAAACCTTACAGCAAACTTGTCAAATTATAAATACCAAAAACAGTAAACTTTTTGGGGTATGGTTCATCATGCTGTTTATACAAAGCTGTATAAAAGAAGAATACGATAAAGTAGAACATAAAACCAATTATTATTACTTAACAGCAGCGCAACTTAACCAAACACCTTATTTTACCAACCCAACCTTTGATACCATAAGTTTTGCTAGTGATAAAGGCGACACCTTAACCTTTGTAAAAACCAAAACAGATACTACTTGGTATTGCGAAAAAGGTTGGGGAAACCCAAACACAGGTTACGATAAAGATTGTTACCAAACCATACACAATACTTATGCTACTGTCAAGGGTAATGGGAGTTTTGATGTTAAACATTGTAAAAAGAATGTTTTACAGAATAGAGACATTTTAGAGGTTAGTTTCGGAAATTATATTTTTTATGAGGGAGATTATTTTATTACAGACATTAAACATCCAAGATATCTGGGAACTATAGTTTTAAGAGGTATTACTTTTGAAAATGCATTATTAATTAATAATAAGTTTAACGATAGCTTGAGCTCTATTGCCTATATCAATAAAGACTTTGGCTTGTTTTCAATAAATGATAAGTTAAACAATACTCAATATTTAATTCTTAAATAATTGCAAAGAGAATAATCATTAACCCATAAAACAAAAAAAGGTCAGCTCACGCTAACCTCTTTTAAAAATTTTATCTATGGTCTATGGTCCATAAACCATCAACTAAATCACGCAAGGCGTGAATTAACTAACTGCCATTAAATAACTTATCTAAGATAATACGGTTTCATCGTTGAGCATTTCCTCATGCTTAACCACATAAGTTAGTGCACGTTTTACTACTTCGTTTATATTAAGTCCTTTTCTAGAAGCTAAAAGGGCTGTACTTCTGTGCAAAGCACCCGAAACCCTAACATTGAAAGAGCCTTTAAAAACTTTTTCAGGTTCTTTATTTAATTCAGCACAAGTTTGTAAATAATCGTCAACCGAATCTTTAAAAGCCTCTTCTAATTCCAAAACAGAAGCACCTTCAAAAGTAACCACATCGTTTATTCCATGTATTTTACCCCAAAATACTTTATCATCAGCACTAAACTCTACAGTTCCAATATAATTTTTATATTCTAAATAGTTCTTCATATTATAATTTTAAATGCTCTATAATTATATCAATTTGATAAGCTTTTAGTACCTTTTGAGGGTGAGGTTCATGTAAACTGATAATGTCATTTTTGTCATTAACAAATTTCCTTCTTGAACCGCCTGTTTTACCTTGAGGCATTTGTTTGTACCCAAAATAATTAAGCACTTTAACCATTTGATCCCAAGTGAAATCTTTTGGTTTTAACTTTAACTGCTTTATTAATTTTTCTACTTTACTCATACAAATGTATTTAAGAATAAACAACATTGCAACTAAAATTTAGTTGCAATACAAATTTTAAAACTAAAATAATTATTTAACCCATAAAACAAAAAAAGGTCAGCTCACGCTAACCTCTATTAAAAATTCTATCTATGGTCTATGGTCCATAAACTATCAACTAAATCACGCAAGGCGTGAATCAACTAACAGCTACCACACGAGTAATTTCGGGCAAGGCACTTTTAATTCCATTTTCAATGCCTGCTTTCATAGTAATGTGGCTAATATCACAACTACTGCAATTGCCAATTAAACGCACATGCACTTCCATTTCATCAGTTACATCAACCAATTCTACATCGCCACCATCGGCTTGTAAAAACGGGCGCATGCTGTTTAAAGCAATTTCTATTTTATCTCTCAACGAATCTGTCATTTTTAATTTTTTGCTTTTTACAAATCTATTATAATAACACTAATTAGCACCAACTGTTTTTTCTTCGGCCGGAGTTGAGTTAATAATGGATACCAATTGCGCTACATTTTGAGCCACTTTTGAAAATGCTTTGTAAACAGGGCTGCTTTGGTCTAATGCCGCAGGTTTACCAGAATCGCCACCCTCACGTACACTCATGTAAATAGGAATTTGACCCAACAAACTTACTTTTAACTCGCTAGCCATGCTTGCTCCGCCATCTTTTCCAAATATATAATACTTATTATCAGGTAATTCCTCAGGAGTAAAATAAGCCATATTTTCAACCACACCTAAAATTGGCACTTTAACGGGTGTCATGCTAAACATGGTTGCAGCTTTATAAGCATCGGCCAAGGCTACAGCTTGTGGCGTAGTAACCATTACAATTCCTGTTAAAGGAACTACTTGCAACATGGTTAAATGAATATCGCCTGTTCCTGGAGGTAAATCTAAAATCAAATAATCTAATTCGCCCCAATCGCAATCGTTTACAAATTGGCGTAAAGCCGATGAAATCATGGGGCCACGCCAAACTACAGCTTGCTCAGGTTTTATTAAAAATCCAATGGAAAGCAATTTGATACCATATTTTTCAATTGGAATCATGTATTGTTTGCCATTGATATCGCGCATTTGAGGTTGGCTATCCATTTCGCCAAACATCATTGGCACACTTGGCCCATAAATATCAGCATCTAACAAACCAACTTTAGCGCCTGTAGCAGCCAAAGCAATGGCCAAATTACTCGATACCGTTGATTTACCAACTCCACCTTTTCCACTTGCTACTGCAATGATATTTTTAACACCTGGAAGCGTTAATTTTTCAGCACGATTAGAGCTTACATTGGCCGTCATGGTAACAGTAATATTGGCTTTATCGTTTACCAACTTATGAATTGCTTCTTTGCAATCGGTTTCTATTTTTTCTTTTAAAGGACAAGCAGGAGTGGTTAATACAATGGTAAAACTTACATTTAAACCATCTACTACTACATCTTTAACCATATTTAAAGTAACCAAATCCTTACGTAAATCAGGTTCTTGAACGGTTGATAATGCTTTTATTATATCTTCTTTTGTCATTTTGTTTTTATGTATTACAAATAAAGGTTTTTGTACCTAATATTGTTTGCTGATTTTTATGCGTTGGTTTTATGATTAAGCTAAAATCATAGATTGATTATAAAAACTCAAAGCCAATATCTCTGCGAAAATATTTACCATCGTAATTAATTTTATTGGCGTTAGCCAACGAAGTGCTTACTGCTTCGTTTACCGAATTCCCAAACGAAGTAATAGCCAAAACTCGTCCGCCATTGGTAACTATTTCATTATTTGAATTTAACGAAGTCCCTGCATGAAATAACAATGAATCAGCAACACTTTCAAAACCTGTCATTACTTTGCCTTTTTCATAATCGCCAGGATAACCGGCAGAAACCATCATTACGGTGGCAGTGGTTTTATCGCTAATCTTTAAGTCAATATTTTGTAACTCGCCTTTGGCTGTAGCCACCATTAATTCCACAAAATCGGTTTCAATTCTTGGTAAAACGGCTTCCGTTTCTGGGTCGCCCATGCGGCAATTGTACTCAATAACCATTGGCTCCTCGCCTACTTTTATTAAGCCAACAAAAATAAAACCAACGTATTTTATGCTTTCGTTTTTTAAACCTTGAACAGTTGGTTCAATAATGTTATCAATTACTTTTTGCATAAAAACATCGTTGGCAAAAGGAACAGGCGAAATTGCTCCCATTCCTCCAGTATTTAAACCCATTTCACCTTCGCCAATGCGTTTATAATCTTTTGCCGTTGGCAATATTTTATACGAATTGCCATCGCTCAATACAAAAACCGAAAGTTCAATTCCGCTCAAAAACTCCTCAATAACTACTTTTGCGCTAGCAGCACCAAACTTTTTATCGTTTATCATTTGTTGCAATTCGCTGGTTGCTTCTTCTAAAGTTTGGCAAATAAGCACTCCTTTACCAGCAGCTAATCCATCGGCTTTAAGCACAATTGGCATTTTTTGTGTTTTTAAATACTCCAACCCTTCTTCTAAATTTTGGCTGGTAAAAGTTTTATAAGCCGCGGTTGGAATATTGTTTTTATACATAAAAGCTTTACTCCAATCTTTGCTAGCTTCCATGGTAGCACCCATTTTATCGGGCCCAACAAATAAGGTATTTTTTAAATTTTCGTTTTCTTCAAAATAATTGCGCAAGCCCAAAACCAAAGGTTCCTCCGGACCCACAATTACTAAATCAATTTTATTTTCAAGGCTAAACTGGCCAACAGCTGCAAAATCGTTAGGATTTATTTTTACATTTTGACCAAATTGGGTTGTTCCCGCATTGCCAGGCATTATAAATAATTGTTTACATAACTTACTTTGAGCTAATTTATAAGCAAATGCGTGTTCACGTCCGCCAGAACCAATCAATAAAATATTCATTGGGCAAATATACCAATTAAGGCAAGCAATATGAATAAAACCGAACTGAATTGATGAATATTAGTTAAGCTATTTTGTTTTAAATAAAATCTGAAATTGCCACAAAAACAGATTTTTTTATTTAAACTTGCCTTCAATTAATCACAAAAAAATGAAAAAAATATTTACCATTATTGCTGCTTTGGCAGTATTTACTAATTTAAGTGCACAAAGATACAAAGACAAAATTTTCACCAATGTCTCTATAGATAGTGTTACTTATGGTTCGGCAAAAAACTATGCTAATTCGCCACAAGAATTAAAAATGAACATTTTTCAACCGGTAGGCGATACCGCAACTAACAGACCTCTATTGGTTTTAGCTCATGGTGGTTCATTTATAAGTGGAAATAGAAATTTACCTGATGTTACTTATTTATGTACTGAATTTGCAAAACGCGGGTATGTTTGTGTATCAATTCAATACCGTTTAGGTGTTAATCTTTTTGAGATTCAACTTGATCCAAGCCAAGCTGGACCACAATTTGCCAATGCTTTATGGCGCGGAACCTTAGATGGCAGAGCTGCTATTAGGTATTTAAGAGCAAACGCAAATACTTATAAGTTTAGCCTAGGACAAGTTTATTTAGGTGGAGTTTCGGCAGGTGGTGTACTTGGATTACACGAAGCTTTTTTAGATACAGAAGCCGAAGTTGGAACTGCTAACCCACCTATTGATACTACTACTATTGGTGGTGGAATTGAAGGTTTAAGTGGCACACCTGGACAAAGTTGGAGAGTTAAAGGAGTAATTAGTTTATGTGGTGCTTTAGGCGATGTAAACTGGATGAGAAACAACAAAAATGTATCTATTTTTAGTGTACATGGAACTAAAGATGAAACTGTTCCATATAAAACTGATTTTTTCAGTTACGGTAGTTTACAAATTGGTCGTTTAAGCGGAAGTTTTGTGGTAGATTCAATGGCGAAAGTATTGGGCATGAAATCGGTGTTTTATACTTTCCAAGACGCGCCACATGTGCCATTTAGTCCAGGTGTAGGAACTACAGCAAGTAGCACGGCTTACATGGATACAACTGAAGGTTTATTGAGAGACTTTTTATTCGATGACATTAAAACAGCAGGTGTTGGTGTAAATAATGTATTGGCTAATAGCGATGTAAAAGTTTATCCAAACCCTGCTAAAGAAAATGTTTCGATTGAAACTATTAAAGGTAACAACAATGTAATTACCATTTTAGACCTAAGCGGAAAAATCATTGAAATGGTTAATACAAGCAAAACAATTACTGTTTTAAATACTAGCAATTTAACCTCAGGAATTTATTTTATACAAATAACCAACGAGTTTGGTAGCATCACTAAAAAATTAGTTATTGAAAACTAATTTTTAAACAACTAAAACCTTTAAAAAGCCGCTTTAGCTAAAAACTAAAGCGGCTTTTTTTTGTGATTAATTATTTCAAAACAATAATTTAAAGCTAAATACCTAATTAATCTAGAGCACTTACTTTTTTGCTGCTATATGTAGAGTCGGTTTTTACAAACTGAAAAATTTGCCAATTAAACTTAACTTTGGCTTCTGAAGTATTAGCTGTAGTATCGTCTTCGTTTCTTTCCCAATGATAATAATTTTTTAAAAGGTTATTGGGTTGACCTAATGTATCTGGAAAAGTAATTTCATAAACATCCGAATAAACATCTCCATCGGCAACACCTCCATCCTCTATTTGTGCTTTTACTTTAAAATTTTTCAGCAATAAATATTGACTACCATTCCAATAACCACAAGCATCAATTCCAGTAGTTACCCTTATAATATTATCTACGCTATTCAAACCTTTGTTATTAAATAATGCCATATCTAAATAACCGTTCAAGGCAGCATTAATGGTATCGCTTTCTATTGGATAATAACTATAACTTGTGCTAGGATTAAAGGCATAAAAGCCCACCATTTGAAAGTTTTTAAGTATTTTTAAGTTCAATATAAATTGGTTGTTAGCATATTTATCAACCAATAATAAATACCTTGTATTATAATGATTTAAGTAATTAGTAGCTAAAAACTGACTAGGAACATAACCAATAAATCGCTTGCCATTAAACGGAAAACTGACTTTACACCAGTAGCCATATACCCTTTTTAAAACCACTTGGGTGTTTAGTATTTCCAATACTTTTAGCGAATCTTTGAACGATTTGGTTTTGTAAGATGCCTTTGATTTGGTGCTTGGTGCACTGTAAACTGCAACTTCTTTATAGGCAGGTAAGTAGTAGTTACCAATTTCAGGTTTGCCAATTTCGCCAATAATAGCTTTAGTAATTAAACCCTTTTCATCGTATTGAGCCGATGCATAAAATGAAATAAATATAAACAGGAATACTAAAAACTTCATGTGGTAAAAATAAGTGATTGGAATTGTTTTTTACAAATGGGTTAAAACAATTTCATTTGATATAAAAGCAGGCATTATAAAAACATACAACATTTAAATACTATTCCCTGAACCAATTTTTCATCTATAAAAATCATATTAATTTAAGGTAAAAGTAATCATTACCAATAAAAATGAACTTACTTTCGCCATTCAAAATCTTTTGTTTTCATGTTAAAAAAACCTTTGGTATCTGTATTATTAGCCGTTTACAATACTCCATTTGAATTGGTAAAGCGAGCTATAAATTCGGTATTGAAACAAAACATGCAAGATTTTGAACTCATTATTATGGATGATGGAAGCGATAATCAATACCAGCATGAAATGGTTATTTACACTTCTTTATTTCCATCCATTATCACTTATATTTATCATCCAAACTGCGGACAGGCTGAATCAATAAACCGTGGCATTATAAAAAGCAGCGGCCAATTCATTACCATTATAGATGCCGATGACGAATTTAAACCCAATCACTTAAGAAGATGTTTGGAACAAATGCAATATGCTGATTTAATTGCATCAAAAACACAAACTATAGTTGATGATGAAGCAGATTATTATATTCCAGATAGGTTAGATACATCGAAAGTAATTCATGTAGATGATTGTATTTTGTTTGCAACGCTTTTTGGCAAAAGAGAAGTATTTGTAAACAATCCTTTTTATACTATGTATGGTGCTGATGCAAATTTTTATGAAAGGGTTTCCAATAATTATATTGTTAAAAAGGTTGATCTTCGTACTTATATTTATTATCGTAACATTCCAAATAGCACTTGTGCCAAATTAAAAAACAGCATTTTATAGGCTGAATAAACTAAATACAAATGTATAAACAATATATTTTTGCTTGTCTTTTTACTGGTGTATACGATGTGAACCGTTCGGAAATATTACCCAATGATGATTATATGTTAATTGAAAAATGGGCAAATTCCATTACTGCTTTAAAACTTCATGGAATTATCTTTCATAATAGCTTTTCAGCTGAAACGGTGGCCAAATACAGTAATGAGTTTATTTCTTTTGAAGAGGTAACATATAATCCAAATTACAACTTAAGTGTATATAGGTATTTTGTTTATTTGGATTTTTTAATGAAAAATCACCACGAAATTGAATCGCTTTTTATAACTGATAGTACTGATGTAGAAGTGATAATTAATCCTTTTGAGCAGCCATTGTTTAAAAACAATCCCAAAGCATTATTTTGTGGCGATGAACCAACTACTTTAAATAATGAATGGATGATGCAACATTCAACCCATTTTAGAAATCAAATAGCAGCTTTTACAGCATACGAAGAAAAATTTGCTAATGATACTTTACTCAATTGCGGAATAATAGGTGGAAGCATAACTACCATGACCGCTTTGCTGAATGAATTGGTGAATTTTCATAGCCATTTTAACCAAAATAATAAGACAGCTTATACAGGGGATATGGGTGCATTAAATTACATAGCTCGCAATCAATTTAACAATCAGTTAATTCATGGAGCTCCGGTAAATACTATATTTAAAGGGTATGAAAGTAATAACAATAGTTGCTGGTTTAGGCATAAATAACAACTTATTTTCCAGCCACAGATTGTATAAATTTATTGATAATTATACCTAATGAGTTAAACTCATTTTTCTTCTAAGAATGGGTTAAAACCCATTTCAATTTATTTATAAGGCAAATTATTTTCTAAGGGCTAAAGCCCAATTTTTTTGAGAATTATAAAATGTATGTATCAATTATATTGACACAGCACTTCCAATTATAACCATTTCTCTTTGATTATTGAATTGTTATTATTTTTCATAAAACCTAGTAAACTGAAATAAAATCATGTTATTGCGTTTGTAGTTACAAATCAAAAAAGCAAATGAATTTAAAAACTATTGGTAAAAACTTTAGCATCTTTTTTAGTTTAATTTTATTCGTAAATCAATATTAATGGCAATGATAGCAGGTCTTCAATTTATTGTAAATACTTCATTGCTCAAAAATAATAAGAGTGGTGAGGAACGTGAACTGACGCTTTCAAGTGGTAAAACACTTCTGCTTTTATATAAACCTGCAAAAAAGGAAAAAGGACTCATTATTTCTCTTACTGGCTTTTCTATGCATGGCTATCAAGATAAACGCATAGCGGTGGTGAATAATACCTTTGCAAAATTAGGATACCGTGTAATAACGCCCAAAATAAATACCATTGATGCCTTGCTGATTCATCCATCAGGTATTGATGAAGTGAAAGAGGTTATTAATCAAATTACGGAAGATTCATTTTTGAACCCAAACAAGTTTTGTCCTGCTGTATTTGCGCCTTCTTTTACTGCTGGCATTGCAGCTTTGGCCATTGCCGAAATGCCTGTAAACAGTGTTTCCTCTTTTTGTTTAATAGGTAGTTTTTGTGATTTTGAAACTACCATTCAATTTGCTTTAACAAACGAAAAAAATGCAGATGATTATGGCATGCATATTTTAATGAAAAATTTCTTGAAATATGAAGTGGGAAAGAATCCTGCATTAGAAGCATTAATTCATACAGCCTTAGCAGATAATGGCTTAAAAAGACAAGTACCTTTGCTGCCAAACCTACTTACCCAAACAGATGAAGCTACTGTTGATTTGTATAACAAAATTAAATTTAACACTGAATACAGAAGTGAAGTGATTATGCGCGCTTGGACAAAAATTCCTGATTTTGCCATTTGGAAGGAACGACTCGATTTATCGAAACATGCGCATAAAATTACTTGCCCTGTTACCATTATTCATGGAAAAGACGATAATGTAATTCCTTCTGCTCAGTCTATATTATTGTATTCATTGTTGAAAGACAAAAACCCAAAAGTGCATTTAGAAGTATCCAATTTACTGGATCATGGAGATATGAAAGTAGGGTTTAAAATTTTTAGTGAAATTACCAGTTTGGCCAATGCTTTTAATTATTTTTTGAATCATATCAAATAAACGCAGCCACAGATTACACTGATTCCACAGATAATTATAAATACAATGGGTTAAAACCTATTTCCGGTTAGCAGCGCGTTATTGTTGCCAATAATTATAAAGCATCCGACCAATAAGATCAGCTGTATCATCTTATTGGAATTACTTTTATATCCCACAAAAAAATAACTTAACAATTTGGGGCTCTTGGACTGAATAATATTGAAATAATAATTTTGTTAAGTCTTTTCACTGAATTTACTCAATATTACCAACTTCATTTCTATCTTTCATTTTTTTATCAAACCATTAAAAAGCCGCTAATCACCATAATAAGCGGCTTACTTTATTTTTGGGTTTAAAATATTGGCATGGCAAGGTTGTTGTAAAAAGGGTTTTTACTTAAACCAAATATATTTATGAAAACCAAACACATTATTTTATTCCTAGCCATTGCAGCTAGTTTTTCGGCTTGTACACCTAAAATTGTATTTAACGAAGCACTCAGAAACAACCTAGACCTCAAGCAAATTAAACCTGAAAAACTCCAATTTTATATTGACAGGAATATTGATATGCGCAGAGAAATTGCCTCTAACAGCACTAAAATTTCTGGAGGAAAAATTGAATATTATAAAGGTAAAAATGTAAAAATTTTAAACATAAAAGAACTTACACCCGGCATTTGTTTGCGCAGCAACGATTCTACCTTAGACATTGCATTTGAAAGCAATAACGAATTGTATTTAACTTTTAAAAAAATAAAAACTCCTGATTTAGATGTGAAAATTTATATGCTTGATGGTTTTAAAAATGAAGAAGGAAACCTTTTTGTAAATTATGGAGGTGTAAGTTACCAAATAGACGAAAAAGCTGCCGAAGCCAAAATTTTAATCAAGCGCAAAATTGCCAATAAAGAAAATGTAAATGTGAAAAAAATTAAAGGAAGGAAAGTGAGTTAGGATTGTTGAATTGTTGAATTGTTGAATTGCTAATTGCCTATTGTCAATTGCTTATTGCAAATTACATCTTGTCAATTATCCATTGTTAATTATCAATTGCCTATTGCCTATTAACAAAAAAGCCCGAAATCAAATTTGATTTCGGGCTTTTTTGTTTTAAATAATATACTATAAAAATGGAATTTTTACCACTTTCGCTTTGATCATTTTTTCGCGGATTTCAATGAAAATTTCAGAATCAACTTTGCTATGCGAAGCTGCTACATAACCCATACCAATAGCTTTATTTAAGCTTGGCGATTGAGTTCCTGAAGTAACTTCACCTATGGTATTTCCTTCAGCATCTTTAATCATGTAATGTTGGCGAGGAATACCACGGTCAATTAATTCGAAACCAACCAATTTTTTAGTAGCACCATTTTCTTTAATAGCTTTGTGGTGTTCGCTCATTATAAATGGTTTGGTAAATTTGGTAATCCAACCTAAACCTGCTTCAATTGGGCTAGTTTCATCATTAATATCGTTACCATACAAACAAAAACCTTTTTCTAAACGTAAGGTGTCACGCGCACCTAAGCCAACTGGAATGATATCAAACTCTTTTCCTGCTTCAAAAATGGCATCCCACATTTTTTTAGCATCTTTATTCCAAACATAAATTTCAAATCCACCTGCACCAGTATAACCAGTGTTTGATATAATTACATCATCGCAACCAGCCATAGTACCACCACAAAAAGTGTAATATTCCATAGCGCTTAAGTTTACCTCAGTTAGTTTTTGTAAAGCCTTAATAGCATTAGGACCTTGAACTGCAAATAAACTCATGTCATCGCTCATGTTTTTCATTTCTACACCAAAAGTATTGTGTTGGCTTATCCAATTCCAATCTTTTTCAATGTTTGATGCATTCACAACTAAATAATACTCATCGGCACTCCAACGGTATACCAATAAATCATCTACAATACCACCCTTATCGTTTGGTAAGCAACTGTATTGAACTTTACCATCGGTTAATTTTGAAGCATCGTTGCTGGTAACTAATTGAATTAAATCTAAGGCTTTTTCGCCTTTAAGCATAAACTCGCCCATGTGGCTAACATCAAACACACCTACCGAATTGCGAACAGCTAAATGTTCTTGAATTAAATTGGTGTATAATACAGGCATGTTATAACCTGCAAATTCAATCATTTTTGCACCCAATCCAGCATGCAAATCATTTAAAGCAACGTGTTTCATCAGTTAAAATATTATTTTAGTTTTTATAAAGGCGAAAGTAATACAATACTTTAAAAAATTGCCATGTTGTAAATTTGATAAATACTAGTTTTGAGTTTGGTTGGTTAAGTTAATGGAGTTGATTGGTTGATTGAGTTAATTGTGTGAATAAGGTTGAAGAGATTGGAAGATTATTAAATTGAAACGTTAATAATTGATTACTTTTAGAAAAAACTTAACTTTTCAAGTTTTTAAAACTAATACCCTAAACCAATACTTGCATTGATAAACAATAATCCTCCCCTACCCATTCCGGGAGTGTAGTAAGGTAAATAATCTGGATCGCTAGAATACAATTTCTCTCTAATTGGATTAATCGTATTCAACATTTTTACCCCTAAAGAGCCTTCCGCCTGTATGAATATTTTATGATGAATTTTCAAAATGATGCCCATATCGCCTTCAATACCATAATTGAAATCATTTATACTATATTCTTCCTGATAAGTTCCCCAATACTGATTGGTAAAAGTTGGTTTGAATAATTGATTTGAATAAGAGTAAATAGTGTTTATACCAATATATATTATGGTATTATCTATTTTATTTTTATTGGTATACTTTGTATAATGTGCCACTCCAATTTTAGCGAAAGTACCATTTGCACTATAAATAGAATTTTTCAAGCTCGTATTATTCATAATGGCTGAGTAACCCGCGGCCAAAGCAGGTGCAACACCTTGCTTATTTTTCAAGTAAAGATATTTCAATTCGGCACCAATAGCTAACTCAAAAACTCGGTAATTGACAGAAAGTAAATGTATTGGTACAATACCCATAGGAACATTGGGTTTTACTTGAGCGTAATTAGTTAAACTTAATAAAAACAAAATGATGAAGAATGTGAATTTACCCATCTCAATTAATTTTAAATAGGTAAATCCCTAATGAATCTTTGACAATTCCTTTATTACTTGTTACTGAAAGGTTGATCATATTTCTTGACATTTTATTAGTGCCTCCACAAGACATTCTATGAGTTACAGGACTCCAACCGTAATTAAAAATAAAAGTATCTATTCCAAGTTGATGAATAATTTTAAATTTTGTTTGATTGGTTTTAATATCTAATTCCAAATAAGAAATAGTATCACTATTAATTATTTGAATCCTATTTGCACCTAGCCATTCAACTTTATCAGTTCTTATATTTATGTATTCGTTGTTGCTATTTTTAGCTTGAACAATAATTCGAATGCCTTTGTAATCTTTTTGAATAGGAAAATTTTCTTCATTATTATTGGAAGGCTCACAACAAGAATGTATCACTAAAATAACAATCAAAAACAGGTAATAATTACGCATATATTTCATTTAAAACCATAACAAATAATTACATAAAAATAAACAATAAACAAACCTAATCAAATAATTATAAAATGATTATAGGATAACTGTCTGAATGAACTCAAACAAAATTATTTTCTACTATTTTAAATAATAAACATCCTACTAATAAACATTTTATAAATTTAATAAAACTTTCTACCATAAACATTATTATCAGTTAGCAAATATAAATTATCACCAATCACCCAATAACATTGGGATTCTCCATCCCAAGAATCCCAAGGAAAAGTTACAACTTTTAACGTTTCAATATTAAGTAAACAAATATTATGTGTTCTAACCGTATTTTGTTCAAACTGCTGAGAATAGATGATATACTTTCCTTTATGATAAGCCCAAACATTATCCATAATTAAATCTGTATATATTTTTTTGAAGTCTTTTAAATTGGTGCTTGAATAAATTGATCTATCTGCTTTTTTCTCAAAATAAGCAGTGTTTTTATAAATACCAATCAATCTAAAATCGGCTGAAAAAGTTTGGTTAGAATCAAGTTGGTTAGTAGCAATATCAAAATACCTGAAATTATTCCCTTTTTCGTTAAAAAAGCAAAGCTTGTTATTGAATTCAAATGCTTTTGTATAAAGCTGATTGATATTTAATTTTATTGATTTGGTCAGTATTTTATTGTTATAATAATTAATAGAATACCCCAATGCTTTTGTCTTATCAATACCAAACCAAAACACCTTATAATCATCGTTTTCCATCATGATATCATAAATAATATTCGATGAAGTATCTTCAATAAAATAGTTTTTATTGAAATAATCAAACCGCAAAATTTTTTCAAATGTTAAATTGTAAGAAACAAAGAATTGACTGTATGATTTATCATTGTTTCTAAATGTATTCAAATACAAAAAATAAGCATACAAAGAATCTGTAGTTTTAGACTCTGCAAAACGTGATTGAATATTTGTTCCTGATTGTAAACTTCTATACTGAAATGGTTTACTTAACACTTTATTTTCATCAATAAAGTAAACATCATTATTACCCAATATGCCTAAAATACTATTATTATTAATTAAACGAATATCTTTAATGTCCAAATAACTAATAAACTGCTTATCCATAAACTTAGTCCATTTATAATTGGTTAAAGTGGTATCCAATTGACTTGTAATAACTCTAGTATTTTCCTCTTTTTTGCATGCAAAAAATAATACAAGTATTAAAAATATAATTATTTTGTTCATGATTTGTAAATTTAATATTGCAATACAAATATAAATTGTAAACCTACAATTAACATCAATTAATGAAATAAATTTTACTCTTTTTTTTGAAGTATTATTATCTTCGTATTGAAACAAATCCCAAAAAAATGATAATAATTTTAAGAAACGTACTAGCAGTTATAGTTGGTATACTAGTTGGTTCATTAGTAAACATGGCACTTATTAACTTAAGTAGTTCTATAATTCCTCCTCCACTTGGTGTAGATGTAACCACAGAAGAAGGCTTAAAAGCTGGTATTCATTTATTTGAACCCAAACATTTTATCATGCCATTTTTAGCACATGCATTGGGAACTTTAGTGGGTGCATTGTTAACAGTATTAATAGCTGTCAATAATAAAATGAGGCTGGCACTAACAGTTAGTATGGTATTTTTTATTGGTGGTGCTATGATGGTTTATATGCTTCCTGGCCCTATTTGGTTTGCAGTAGTAGATTTGTTTTTTGCTTATATACCAATGGGTTTATTAGCTGCTAAAATTGCCACTAAAAAAGAAGTTTAAAGTAATTTAGATTTACTAAAAAAGTGTACTAAACATTTTATTAAAATGATATTCGTTTCGACTTCGCTCAACGACCGCGGACATTGAGCCAAGTCGAAATGAATTTACCATAACTAAAATACATAATCACTAGCTACTATTAGCTAATCGATTCAACAATTTTTTTCCTTAATTCATCAATATTTACCTTTTTGGTAGCCGATATAAAAATTACTTGTCCATTTTCTTTGGCCATCCAAGTATTTTTTAGCTTTTCAATATAAGGTAAATGCTCCGTTTCCTCGCCAAACGGATCGTCTGGCTCCAAAGGTTCTTTCAGTTGATCTATTTTATTAAAAATAAGTAATTGTTTTTTATTGCTTGCGCCAATTTCCAGCAAAGTGCTATTTACCAAGTTTAATTGGTCTTCAAAATTTTCGTGGCTAATATCTACTACATGTAGCAATAAATCAGCCTCGCGCACTTCATCTAAGGTTGATTTAAAACTCTCCACCAATTGATGTGGTAATTTACGAATAAACCCAACGGTATCGCTCAATAAAAAAGGTACATTATCAAAAACTACTTTGCGCACTGTACTATCCAAGGTGGCAAATAATTTATTTTCAACCAAAACTTCACTTTTGCTCAATAAATTCATAATGGTTGATTTACCCACATTGGTATAACCCACCAAAGCTACACGTTTTTTTTCATCGCGGTTTTGCCTGCGTATAGCCGATTGTTTATCAATATGACTTAAGCGTTCTTTTAGTTTGCTTATTTCATCGCGCAATAAACGTCTGTCGGTTTCAATTTCGGTTTCACCCGGACCACGCATACCAATTCCACCTTTTTGCTTGGTTAAGTGGGTCCACATGCGCGTTAATCTTGGCAATAAATATTGTGCTTGAGCTAACTCTACTTGATACTTAGCCTGGGCTGTGCTAGCCCTATTGGCAAAAATATCCAATATCAAATTGCTTCTATCTAAAATTTTTATTTTTAGCTCATTTTGAATATTACGTAATTGCGATGGACTCAACTCATCGTCAAAAATCACAATATCAATTTCGCGAACCGTAATGTATTCTTTGATTTCGTCTAATTTTCCTTCGCCTACATAAGTGCGTGAGCTAGGATGAGGCAAACGTTGCAAAAACTGCTTTTCTACGGCAGCACCCGCAGTTTGCGCCAAAAAAGCCAATTCGTCAATATACTCTTGCGCCTTTTCTATTTTTAAATTTGGAGTAACCACTCCTACCAAAACCGCGCGTTCTTGCGGTTTGGCGGTATCGTATAATTTTTTTGCCATTTAAGTAATCAATCATTTTTAAAACGAGCTAATTTGTTAATTTGCCAACTCATTTTAAACCTTCGCAAAATAATGTATAAACATAAGCTGCTAAGCATTTTTGTTATTTTTATTTTTTCAATAAAATTAAAAGCGCAAACTATAGAGTTTGGACAGCCTATAAAAGTAAAAAGTAAAATAAATTACACCCAAATTATTGGTAGCAATGAGCAAGGTTCATTTTTAATACGCTGCCGCGATAATAACTTCAAAAAAGAAGTTGTTATTGAAAAATACAATGCCAAGCTTACACTAGACTTAAGCAAAGAAATTACATTAGGTATTCCCGCATTAATTGAAAAAGTAATACTTATAAACCAACAAATCTATGTTTTTGTAACAGCTAAAAACAATACTACCAACAAAATAGACTTTTTAGTTCAAAAATTTGATATGAATTTTAATTTATCGGGAGGCATGGTACTTCTGGCTTCAATAGATGAATTTTTAATTGGTGATAACTTAAACCTCTCTATAAAAAACAGTATTAATAAAAAATTCTTCAGTTTGAGTTTTATGGGTAAAGCTAGCCAAAACAATAAAGAAAAATCTGCCTTGTATTTATTTGGGTTTGATGCAGGTTTAACGCAGTTATATGGTAAAACTTTTGAAATAAATGAACGGATTGCAGACATTGAAACAACCAATTCAGATATTGATAATGATGGAAATTATTTAACCTTACTTGATTTTCCTAAACCTAACAAAATCCGTAAACGAAATAATGATAGAAAGTTTGTAATGTATGTATTTTACAATGTCAACCAAACCATGCTCGAATACGATATAGCCCAGCCAAATATAACAATTGACGATATAGGATTTGTGGTAAACAACATAAAAAAACAAATTAATTTAATAGGCTTTTATGCCGAAGAAGATGAAAAAGATAACAAGGGTTATTTTTACCAAACCATCGATTTAACAAATACCTCTATAAAAATAAACAGGCTTGATTCTGTTTCCTTAAATGTTTTAAAAGACCGCATTTCATTCAGCAAAACGATGGATTTAAATGATTTGTATATACGAAAAATAATTCCGAGAAGTGATGGTGGTTTATTTTTAATAGCTGAAAAATACTTTCTAACTCGCCAATCTTACACTTATTATGTAAATGGATTTCCTCAAACCAATACGCGCACTGTTTATAATTATAACGATGTAATGCTTTTGAGTATAACCGCAGATGGTTTACTTGAAAATGGTGATGTGGTCAATAAAGAACAACAATCAATTAGCGATGGAGGTTATTACTCCTCAATTTGTAGTTATATAAATAACGATGCCATTTACACTATTTACAATGCAGATGTTAGCCAAGAAGGCGATGTATTGATGAACAAATTTGATGTAAAAGGAAAAAGCGAAAACAAAATTTTAGTAAAAGCAATTAATGCAAGTTTGCTAATCATTCCAACCGATTGCAAACAAATTTCGGCTAATTCTCTTTTGGCTTGCACCATTCGAGATAAACGATTTACTTTGATGCGTATTACTTTTTAAGTTTAATTACCTTGCTTAACCTATTTAGAAACAACAGTATATTTGCCTTCGTATTTTTAATTGTATTTGCAGTTTTAATACGTTTACTACCTTTTTTAGTCAATGTGCCTATTGATTTAAATATCAATGCACCATTGGCTCAAGTTACTTTTAACTGGATAACCACTTTTGAAGATTATTATTATTTTAGTGCTGTAAGTGCTAGTTTTTTTGTTTTTCTAGAAGCTTGGCTAGTTAATCATATTGTTACCAAACATAGTATTTTAAACAAGGATAGTTTTTTACCTGCATTATTTTTTGTGTTATTAAACAGCCTTTATCCTCAACAGCTATTTTTAAGTCCGCAATTAATTGGCAACCTCTTCATTATTTTTATGTTTTATAGATTGTGTAATCTATATGAGGCAGAAAGACCACTCTATATTGTACTTGATAGTGGATTATACTTAGGTTTAGCCGTTTTGTTTAATTACGATACATTGGTTTACTTACCCTTTATTTTAATAAGTGTGGTGCTCATGACCTACTTTAATATTAGGTTTTTACTGGCCTCTATTTTCGGAATTTTATTACCTATCTATTTATTATGTGTTTTGTTTTTTTTAAACGACAACCTAAACGATTTAATAATTATTGTAAATAAAAGTTTAGACCGCACTTATTTAAACCAAATAAAATTCAATTGGATTAAATTAATTCCTTGGATTTTAATAACAGGAATTGTATTTGTTTCAGGCATATCATTGCAGACCAATTATTTTAAAAATAAAGTAAAAACCCGAAGAATACTATTTACCGTAGCTTTATTTATTGCCATTTCTATTTTACTAGTTTTAATAGAGGATCATAATATCGTATTTGGCATTTGCTATTTGGCTGTTCCTGTAAGCATAATTATGGCGAATTATTTTATAAGTTCCCGTTTGGCCATCCTTAAGGAAACTTTCTTTTTTTTAATGATTGCCGCAGCCATTATTTATCAATATTTTATTTAAAAACACTACATGAAATTTACTGCTAACTTTTCTTTATTAATTATTTCCATTTTGCTTTCAATAAATGCTTTTGCACAAAAAAATGAAGCTTTGGCAGTACAAAAATCAGTTGAATTAATTGAATTATTTAAAACGGAACAATATGAAAAAGCCTATTCTCTAGGAGATAATATAATGTTAAGAAGAATCTCACCTGATAGGCTTCAAGGAATTTGGGAGAGTTTAGCTTCAGTTAATGGCGATTTAAAAGAAGTTGGCACTACTTCTTACCTATACATTGATACAGCCCATATTACCACCACCAAATTAAAATATAAAAATGGTTCAGTTGGCTTACGTTTAAGTTTTGGATTAGATTGGAAATTGAGAGGACTTTTTATTGTGGATGCAGAGCCCATGTACAATATTCCTGAGTATGTAAACACATTTGGTTTTTATGAAATAAAAATTCCTTTTGGACCTACAGGCTTTGAGGGCGAGGCTATTTTAACGGTGCCTATTCAACAGAAAAAATATCCTTGTATCATCATTATTGGCGGTAGTGGCCCAATTGATAAAGATGCTACCATTGGACCAAACAGAATTTATAAAGATTTTAGTTGGGGTCTTGCCAATAAAGGAATTGCCACGGTGCGGTTTGATAAAAGAACCAAAGCCTATTTTGGTAAAATGATGGAAGAGCATAAAAATGGAAATTATTATACCATTGAACAAGAATATTTAGAAGATGTAAAAGAATTGGTTAAAAAAGTAAGTAAAAAAGAAGCCATTGATGCCAATAGAATTTACCTAATGGGCCACAGCCAAGGTGGAGGATTAATGCCGTTGTTTTTAAAACAAAACAAATCAGTAGCTGGCGCAATTATGGCAGCTGGTAATTATACAACCATGCCCAATTTAATGCTTTATCAATTTGATTATTTAATGCCCATGCAAGTTAAAACAAAGGACGATTCTGCCCTTTTTGACAAGCTGAGAATTCAAGCTAAAAATGCAACAAGAAGTAATTTACCAAATACATTCTCTAAAGATAGCTTACCTTCCATGTATCCCTTTAGTTATTGGAATTTTATAAATAAATTTGATTTTATACAATTAGCTAAATCCAATAAAAAACCAGTTTTAATTATTCAAGGAGAGCGCGATTACCAAGTGCCACTTAGTGAATATAAATTATGGAAAGATGCTTTAGTTGACCATAACAATTATATGTTTACTTCTTTTGCTAAATTAAACCATTTGTTTATGGAAGGTGAAGGAAAATCAACACCTGACGAATACTCGAAACGAGGCAATGTACCCGAATATGTAATTGATGAAATTGCTAAATGGATCAAAGCCCAACCAAGAAAATAATTTACTCATTTATTGATTCATAATTCAACATTTAAAATTCAAAAACATGATAACAGTATCAGTAAAAATAGATGCCTCAGTGGAAAAGGTTTGGAATTATTTTACCCAACCTAAACATATTGTAAACTGGAACTTTGCCAACGATGATTGGCATTCGCCTTCAGCCGAAAACGACTTAACCGTAAACGGACTTTTTAAATACAACATGGTCGCCAAAGATGGTAGTTTTAGTTTTGATTTTTGGGGTAATTACACACAAATTGAAACACACAAAACCATAGCATATACCATGGGCGATGGCAGAAAAGCCATTCTTCATTTCACAGAAAACGATAATCAAACAGAAGTAATTGAAATATTTGAACCTGAAGGTCAAAATCCTGAAGAAATGCAACAAATGGGTTGGCAAGCCATTTTAAATAACTTTAAAAAATACGTGGAGCAAAACTAAATGACTCCGACCATTCAAGTTATTGAAGAAAAAAAACTAATAGGCATTAACCAAAGCATGAGTTTAGTAAATAACAAAACAGCCATGCTTTGGCAAACTTTTATGCCCAAACGCCATCAAATTACTAATGCAATTGGAAGCCATCTTATCTCCATGCAAATTTATAGTAATGAGCATTTTGTAGCATTTAATCCTCATAACGAATTTACCAAATGGGCTTGCCTTGAGGTAACTGATTTTGATTTTATTCCAACTGGAATGCAAACCTTTATTTTACCTGCCGGTAAATATGCAGTCTTTAATTATAAAGGATTGGCTAGCAATGCAGCGCCCTTCTTCAACTATATATTTACCGAGTGGATTCCAAATTCTGTTTATGAATTAGATAATAGGCCGCATTTTGAAATTTTAGGCGAAAAATATAGCAATACAAGCCACGAATCGGAAGAAGAAGTTTGGATTCCGATTACGGATAAAAATTAATACAAACTATAAAAAGTCTATATTAATATTGACTGCCATCATTATTTGGGTTTAACCTTAATGACATATTTGTTGCTTAGCATAAATAAAAAATAGCAACATGACTTCAAACCCAATTATTGATAAAATTAATAATAAGTACCAAAACCTAGGTGAAAATCCTGAAACTTATTTGAAAGGTTTATTACACGCAAAACCTATCAATTATTGGGATTACATAGAAGTTGATACTTTACTTTCGTTACAAAAACCTCGTACAGATTTTAAAGATGAAGAAATTTTTATAATGTACCATCAGGTAACAGAATTGTTCTTAAAACTGGTGTTACACGAAGTAAAACAAGTAGCAGCTGAACCTGAGTTAACCGAAAATTTTTTACTGAATAAATTTATACGCATCATTCGTTATACCCAAATGCTTATTAACTCTTTCGATATAATGAAAGATGGTATGGATTACGATGATTACAATACTTTTAGAGCAACTTTAGCACCTGCAAGTGGTTTTCAAAGTGCGCAGTTTAGGTTTATAGAATTGCATTGTACAGGCCTTGAAAACTTGATTAACGAAGCAGGAAAAGAACGTTTAAAAACCATTTCGAACCCAAGTATTATTGATTATTTTGACCATATTTATTGGAAAGATGCTGGTTTAAATAGAAAAACTGGTAATAAAACATTAACACTTACTTTGTTTGAAGAAAAATATTTAGCACAATTTATTGGCTTAGCCACTACCATGAAAGGTAAAACCATAGCTGATAGAATTAGTCAAATGCCCAATTTATCGAACAAGTTATTAGCCAAGCTTAAAGAATTTGATAACTTGTACAATGTAGTTTGGCCTATGACACATTTAAACACAGCTAAACATTTTTTAGATAGCAAAAACGAGAATCAGCAAGCAACAGGAGGTTCTGAATGGAAAAAATATTTACATCCACAATTTCAGCAACGTAAGTTTTTTCCAAACCTTTGGAACGAAAACGAAAAACAAAATTGGGGAGTGGAGTAATGAATAATTTCAAAACGAATCAATTTGCTTTAAAAATGGTGCTGAAAGTTTTGGAGGAGCCACATTGCAATAGGCTGCTGTTAAAACTTCCATCAATAATTCTTCATTAACTAATTTTAGGTTTACCAGTGTCCAACCACGTTTCCCCCATTTGTTTGGAACCGGAAAAATAATTTCTTTATCAATCATACAAAACAAAGGTTGTTCTTCGGCACTAAGCTTGGCGCAACACCTGTTTTCTTTGGCGTTATGTGTTACAAATATTTTATTTTTTACTTTGAATGATATATTTTCAAAATGTGCTGCTTCCAAAGTTTCAGGAAACGATAATGGGTATTGCTTAAAATCTTTATTCTGTATCATTTTAAAAAACTTTATAGCAGCAATATAACTAAAAGCCTTGTAAAATGAAAAAACGAGGCCTCCTTGCGGAGACCTCGTTTAGCCTATGAAACAAATTACACCTCTACCCCTAAGTGTAATAATAATAATATAACGTAGTATTAGTGAACTTTGTTTGCCTTTTTAGGAAAAACTTTCTTTTTAATTGATTCTGAGATTAATAACATTACAGGAACCAATATTAAAGTTAAAACTGTGGCAAATAATAATCCGAAAATCATGGTCCAAGACAACGGACCCCAGAAAGCAACACTATCGCCACCAAAGAAAATATGAGGATTTCCATGGGTAAATAATGTTACGAAATCGATATTTAAACCAACTGCCAATGGAATTAAACCTAACATGGTAGCTGAGGCAGTTAAAATTACTGGAGTCATGCGGGTTTTACCTGCTTCAATAATTGCTTCTTTTACTTCCATTCCATTTTCAATTAGTATATCAGTAAACTCAACTAAGAGAATTCCATTCCGCACCACAATACCCGCGAGCGCTACTATACCAATACCTGTCATTAAGATAGACATATCCATTTTGAAGATAGAAAATCCTAATAACACGCCTATGATACTAAAAATAATTTCACTTAAGATAATAATTGGTTTTGAAATAGAGTTGAATTGAGTTACCAAAATCAAGAAAATTAAACCCAAAGAAATCATCATGGCTTTACCTAAGAACGAACCTGTTTCGGCTTGTTGTTCTTGCTCACCTGTCATATCAGTTGTTACAGTAGATGGTAAATTAAATTTAGCAACAGCCTTTTTAACTGCATCTACCACTTCATTTGCATTATATCCTGTAAGTACATTTGAACCTAAGGTAACCATACGTTTTTGGTTCTTACGCTTAATTCCTCCGTAAGTTTGGCTATATTTTAACTTTGCTACTGAAGATAAAGGCACTGAGCGTAACATTCCACCCATATTCATATCGCGGTAAGTAATTTTTAGATTCATTAACGCATCAATATTATTACGTTGGCTTTCGTTGTAGCGCACTTGAATTGGATAATCATCATTGGCGTCTTTAAATTTAGATACTTCAATACCAAAAATAGCACCACGTAAAGCTTGTCCAATTTGGGCTGAAGTAATGCCCTCACGATTAGCACGCTCTCTATCAATTTCAATTAATATTTCAGGTTTGTTTGTTATCAAATCTGATTTCAACTCTTCCACTCCTGGAATTTGTATTGAATCTAGGTAGCGTTTTAAATTTTTGGAAGTAATTGTTAATTCATTAAAGTCATCACCAATAATTTCAATATTAACTGGCTTACCCGTAGGAGGTCCGCCTTTTTCTTGTTCAACAGTTATCAACGCGCCAGGAATATCTTTAACAACATTTCTTATTTTATCCAAATAATCAAGTGTTTCTTCGCCATTACGTTTTCCAAACTCTACAAAAGCCACAGTAACTTTACCTAAATGGGATTGAGCACCAGCTTCAAACTGAGTAGGGTCGCCCGCTCCAATAGCTACGTTAGATATAACTGACTCTACTATTTTATTGCTATCGCCAATTGCTTTGTAAATTCTTTCTTCAACTATTTTAGTAACTGAGTCAGTTTTAACTTGATCAGTTCCTACTGGCATTTGAATATAAGTATATACGAAATTAGGTGAGGCTTGAGGGAAGAAAACTATTTTTGGTGTACGAACAGCTACTAGGAAAAAACTAAAAAATAATAATCCAATAGTTCCAAATAAAATTAATACAGGACGATTTTTAGCTAAACACCATGTAATTAATTGGCGGTATTTTTCTTGAATTGCTGGCCAAGTTTTATTCTGGAATTTACCAATTGTTTTATACAGAACAAAACGATTGAAACAATACAATAAATAAATAACTACCGTAAAGTTTCCTAACCCAAAATTACCTGATAAGTATGCAACTAAAGCAATTACTGCAAAAACTACAGAAGTAATTTTAAAACCTTTGGTATTTTTACGTTCTTCTGCCTCCTCTTCGTGGGTTTTCATGAAACCAACCGCAAATACAGGATTGATTATATAAGCCACAATTAAAGAGGCTAACAAAGTAATGATTAAAGTTACTGGTAAAAAGAACATAAATTTACCAATTACACCTTGCCAAAATGCCAATGGAATAAATGGAGCTAAGGTAGTTAAGGTTCCCGAAAGTACAGGTAAAAACACCTCACCAGCTGCTAGCTTGGCTGCCTTTTTAATTGGTACTTTTCCATTTTCAAAAATACGATGCGTATTTTCAATAACCACAATGGCATCATCAACCACTATACCCAATGCGAGTAGGAAAGCAAATAAAACAATCATATTTAAAGTAAAACCTAAACTTGGTAATACTAAAAATGCTACTGCCATTGATAAAGGTACCGACATAGCCACAAACAAGGCATTGGTAGCACCCATAAAAAACATTAAGATAACAGTAACCAATATAAAACCAATAATTATGGTATTAATTAAGTCATGCAAGGTTACGCGAGTTTTATCTGATTGGTCGCCAGTAATGGTAATTTTTAACCCATCAGGAAAGTGACTATCTTTTAACTCTTCAGTTAATTTTCTGATTTTATCACTTGCGTCAATTAAGTTTTGACCACTCTTTTTTACTATATTTAAGGTAATTACATTTTTATGTTCTAAACGAGCAAAACTTTCTTGCTCTTTAAAACCATCTTTTACCTCAGCAATATCGCGTAAGTAAACAATAGCACCACTTGCAGAACGTATGGTTAAATCACCAATTTTTTTAGGATCAGCATATTGACCTACCACGTTAATTTCACGTAATAAACCATCCATTTTTACAGAACCACCACTAATAGTAACATTTTCGTTTCCAATAGCCTGCATTACATCATACATGGCTACATCAGCCGATTGCATTTTATACATATCAAGGTTAATTTGAACCTCTCTATCTAATGCTCCAACTATATCGGCACGGGTAATTTCTTTTAAACCTTCAATTCTGTCTTGTAAATCTTCAGCATAAACTTTTAGCTTATCTAATGGATAATCGCCCGATAGATGCACGAACATTATTGGCATTTGCGACACATCAATTTCCATTACTGAAGGTTCGCTAGTAAGCACCTGAGGTAAATCTTTGCGCGCTTTATCTACTTGATCTTTTACCCTTTGCTTTGCAATTGGAATTTGCACATCGGTATTAAATTCAACAGTAATTAAACTGATATTTTGTATGGTATTACTTGTAATCTTTTTAACACCAGAAATAGATTTTAAACTCTTTTCTAAATGTTTAGTTACAATGTTTTCCATATCCTTAGGCGATGTTCCAGCCTGAACAGTACTAACAATAATTTGCGGAAATACTACCTCCGGAAATTGTTCTTTTGGCAAGCTATTATAACTCATTAAACCAGCTAAGGTTATAATAATGGTCATAATATAAATACTTGTTTTGTTATCTATAGCCCAGCTCGAGGGCTTAAATTCTTTTATTTTATCTAGCATACTTTTAGCTTCTAGCCTCTGGCTCCCTATAACTATCGGGATGACCACTGGCATTTATAAAATTATTTGATTTTTTATTTAGTTCTTTTTGCGTTGCCTAATCCTTAAAACTTGATTAGCTCACCATCGTTTAAGTCGCTATAACCTTCGGTAATTAATTGTTCACCTTTAGTTAAACCACCAATAATTTCTGCTTTATCATTGTAAGTAACACCAACATTTACCACACGTTTTTTTGCAGTTGTTTTGCTACCTTCTTTAACTGCTATATATACAAAGTTTTCGCCATCAGCATTTTGAATACAATTTACAGGAATTACTATTACATCATTTTTTGCATAATCAATAATTTTAACTACGGCAATCATATTTGGTAAATAGCTATCATCGCTTGGTAAAGCTACTTCTACACCAAAAGTTCTGTTTAAAGCGCTAATACCTTTTCCACTGTAAGTAATCTTGGTATTAATTGTTTTGTCAATATCTGGGAAACTAATAACCACATCATTTCCTTGCTTAATTTTATTAGCATAACTTTCGGCTACGTCTGCTTTTACTTTTAATTTATTAAAGTTCACTATTGAGAAATATGGCATTCCTGGTGCAGCAGTTTGACCTACTTTTAAATTTACTACATCAATGGTTCCGTTAACTGGAGAAGTAATTTTGTACATAGCCAATTGTTCGCGCATAGATGAAATTTGTTGTTCTAATGATTCTTTGTTGGTTTTAGCTTGTTTGAACTGAATTTCAGAACCTACTTGTTTTTCCCATAAAGCCTTTTGTTTGTTGTATAATTCAGTTACTAAACTCAAGTTAGTTTCCATTGATTGAATTTGTTTACGAATTGCATTTCCATCTAATTCAGCTAATACTTGACCCGCTTTAACTACTGAACCTGGCTTAACCAATACATTTAAAACCAATCCAGGAACTTTAGCACTGATAGTAGTGTTTTCATCTCCATCTACTCTTCCTTGTACATCAATAAAATGTTTAAAGTTGGAGGTTTCAACATTTGTAACCGCTACATTTACTATTTTTTCGCGCTTTTCAATAGTAACACCACCAGCTTTTATCTCGTCTTCAAGGTTTTTAACTTTAATAGCTAAATCAGCTTGTTCAGCCTTTAATTTTTCAAGCTGTGCTTGTTTCTTTTCAATTGCATTGCCACCTCCGCACGAGGTTAAAATGATGCTTATAATTGAAATAATGGCAATTATTACTTTTCCGTTTTTCATTTTGTTTAAATTTTAATTTTTTTATGTTTTGTTATTATTTACCTATAGCTCTTTTTAACTCTATTTGAGCATTTAACCAATTATAAATAGAAGTTAGGTAATTGGTTTGTGCTTGTTTCAAATCGTTATCAGCATTAGTTAACTCTAAAGTTGAACCCACACCTTCTTTTAGTTTTAGACTTGATTTATTGTAAATATCTTGAGCTAAACTAAAGTTGTCTTTTTGAATTACTAATTGCTCTTTAGCTCTTTCATAGCGGCTTTGTGCATTGGTTCTATCTAAGTCAATTAAGTTTTCTACCATTTTTTTAGTGTTAGATAACTTTTGCGCATTTAGCTTTACCTGCTGAATTTGAGCTGATTTACGTAATCCATCAAAAATGGGTAATGATAATTGCGCACCAACCAAACTACCATCAAAAAACTTGTTACCTAAATTACTAAACTCCACACCAAAGGTATTGTAAGTATAGTTTCCAAAGGCCGCCAAACTTGGCAAATAACCATATTGATAGCGTTTTTTATCTAAGTTATTTAACTTTTCGGCTAATAATAACTTGCGGTATTCTATGCGATTTTCGTAGCCTACTTTTTCGTTAGTAGCAGTTCCATTATCGGTTACCATTAATTGATTTAATTTATCAGTTAACTCTATTTTATCACTTACTCTTAAGCCCATTTGCATTTTTAAACTATAGTAAACCAATTCTTTTTGGTCTTTTAATTGGCTAAATTGAGTTTGTGTATTGGCTAGAGTTAATCGTAATCTGTCTGCTTCAATTTTTTCAACCAATCCATTTTTATACAGTTCATTGATATCGAAATAAGTTTTTTCAATACGCTTCAGCGTATTTTCAAATAATTGGATGTTTTCATCAATAATTAAAGCAGCGTAATAACCTTTAGTAACATTATTTTCTACATCAATTTCTGAACGTTTAATGTCAATTTTACTCATTTCTACAAACTCCTTTGCGGCTTTTAAACCTAAAAAGAAAGTTCCATCAAAAAGTAATTGACTGGCCTGAATGGTATTGTTCCAAGAGTATGGAATACCCTGAGGAAACGACAAGGTGGGACTTGGATTTGATGGTGATAAAAATGGATTTGGAATTTCTACCGAAGGAACTTTAATAAAATGATTCAAGCTTGAGGTGGCATTAATTTGTGGCAAACCATTAGCTGTAATTTCCTTTACTTTCTTTTGTGCTATTTGTTCATCAAGCACTGCATTTTTGAGTGAGTCGTTATTTTTTAGTGCAAAGCTTACTGCATCATTTAACGAAAACTTTTTAGTTTCATTGTTTTGTTGCGCAATAGCCAAATTTACTCCTAATAAAACGCTTACTATTACGATAATACTTCTAGTAATCATACTTATTTATTTTGTGTTATTGTGTTGGTTTTCTATTAATTTATCAATTCTTTTTAAGCCTTTTTCAGTACAAATTCCTCGTAAATGGTGTCTTAAAATTTCTTGGTGTATATACTGAAAATCGGTACTAATTTCTTGGTAAAGTTCGGGTTTCATCATGAAGTCAATGCTATGTACATATAATTTTGCTATTAATTCTGAAACAATATCTTGACGATATAAACCAAGTTCTTTTCCTTTATTTATATTATTTAGCATTTGGGTGTAAATAAAATTTGATTTGAAGTTATCAAACTTATCCCAAGCAGCTTTAAAGTATTTTCTCAAATCAAAAAGCACAGAAACATTAACTTTTCGGTGTTTCTCAGTAATTGACTTACTCATTTCAAGCATGAACTCAATAGGGTCGTGACCTTCGTTTTCAATGCTACCACAAATTTGCATGTCTGATTCTATATGAAAATCTATGGTTTGATTAACCAAATCGTTTTTATCTTCAAAAAATTGATATAATGTTTTTTTTGAAACACCTAACTCTCTGGCTATATCGTCCATAGTAATGCTTTTAAAGCCATATTTCATAAACAAGCCATTAGCACCTAACAATATTTTTTCTTTGGGTTCCATTATTTTACTTTAATTCATTTGCAAATGTGAGAAACTTTATGAACTTAGGAAACTTTTTTTACAAAAAAAGTTTCCTAAATATTTTTTGTTTCCATTAATCTTTTGATTTTGTATGTGTTAAGATTTGCGTTTACATTCAAAATTGATAAATCTCAAGAAAAAAACTAGGTATAATTTTTTTTTAATAACTTTAACCTGTGAATTTTTTTTGTTAGAATTTAATGCAGATGTGAAAAGAAAGTATTTAATTTGCTAACTAGAGGCATGTAGAACATAAAAGTTAAATTGTTTGCATGTAATTTTGAATTACAATGAAAAATATTAGAGCAGTTTTAGTAGATGATGTGGAAGTAATGCGTATTACTTTAAAGAAAGTTTTAGAGCAATTTCCACATATAGAATTAGTAGGCGAAGCTTCCACTTTTGATGAAGCTAAAGATATAATAAACCTATTACAACCCGATTTATTATTTTTAGATATTGATTTAAATGGATTAACATCTATTGATTTAATAGGTGAAATTAATTGTACACCTAAAATCATATTCATTACTTCTCACGAAAACTTTGCTATTAAGGCATTTGAATTAAATGCTGTTGATTATATCATTAAACCAGTAAGTTCAAAACGTATCAGCAAAGCTATTGAAAGAATTACAACTCCAGTTGATGAAACTGCAGAAAATGGTAACGAAAACGATGAAACTTTCCAATCAGATCAAATCATTTTATTAAACTTTGATAATAAAATGAATTTTATAAAAATAAGCGACATTAACTACATAGAGGCTTATGGAAACTATACTAAAGTTTATATGACTGATGGAAAGTTAAGTATTACCTATAATTCAATTAAAAATTGGGACGCAAAATTACCTGTTGATGTGTTTATTCAAATTCACCGCTCTACCATAGTTAATTTATTGAATGTTCAAAAAATTGAAAAATGGACTAACGATACTGGCCGCTTGCACTTAAAAGGAGTAGAAAAACCATTTGAAATAAGCCGTAGTTATTTCTTCCAAATCAAGAAAAAATACAAAATGTAATATCCAAAAATCCGAAGTCAAAAACTTCGGATTTTTTTGTACAACAATTACCAATTGTAATAAAAAGATTAAGTTTGATTACATATTGCCCTTATGAACCCAAAGGTTGATTTTTATTTTACCAAAGAACAAAAATGGCAGCAAGAAATTACGAAAATGCGAGCCATAGCCCTTAGCTGCAACTTAACCGAAGAGTTAAAATGGGGAACGCCTTGTTATACTTTAAACGGAAATAATATTGTGCTCATTCATACTTTTAAAGAGTATTGTGCATTTTTATTTTTTAAAGGTGCGTTGCTTAATAATACCCACGATATTTTAATTCAACAATCGAAAAATGTACAAGCCACTCGCCAAATTAGGTTTACCAATTTAGCCCAAATTGATGAACAAGAAGCTATCATAAAAACATATATTTTTGAAGCCATTGAAGTAGAAAAAGCTGGATTAAAAGTAACACTTAAAAAAACTACTGAGTATGAAATTCCTGAAGAATTTCAACTAAAGCTAAATGAAAGTGCTGAACTAAAAAATGCTTTTGAAGCATTAACTCCAGGCAGACAGCGTGGTTATTTATTGCACTTTGCGCAACCTAAACAAGCTAAAACCCGCGTGGCAAGAATTGAAAAATGTATTCCTCAAATTTTTGAAGGCAAAGGATTAAACGACTAAACATTTAGCACTAAGTACATTTTATGAAAAAGGAATTATCCGCTGAAGATGCAAAGAAGTTAATAGAAACTTTGAAAAAACGTTTCGAAAAACATACCAATCGCCACTCAAATATAAATTGGGAAAAAGTGCAAGCCAAGCTAGAATTGAGTGAAAATAAACACAAACTTTGGTCGCTTAACCAAATGGAAATTACCGGAGGTGAACCTGATGTAATAGACTTTGATACTCAAACCATCGAATATATTTTTGTAGATTGTTCAGCCGAAAGCCCAAGTGGACGCAGGAGTTTATGTTTTGACAATGAAGCTTTAGAAGCCCGAAAAGAAAATAAACCTGCGGGTAGCGCATTAAATATGGCAGCAGAAATGGGCATCACTATTTTGAACGAAATCCAATACCGAAACTTATTGCAATTAGGAAATTTTGATGCAAAAACATCGAGTTGGATAGAAACCCCTGCACCCATAAGAAAACTAGGTGGAGCCTTATTTGCCGATTTTAGGTATAACCATGTGTTTGTATATCACAATGGCGCACAATCGTACTACGCAGCCAGAGGATTTAGAGGAATGTTGAAGGTTTAGATTAATTACAAAGTTGAAAGATTAGAAAGATTACAAGGTTGATTTGGGTAAACAAGAAAGAAATTTGAAAGTTACCAAAATTTGGTAATTTTGTATAAAAAATAATTATGGCCAAAAATACATCAATATCACTTGGGGATCATTTTGAAAACTTTGTAGAAAAAAGTCTTTCATTAGGCCGTTATCAAAATGCGAGTGAAGTAATTAGAGCTGGATTGCGTTTACTTGAATTAGAAGAAAACAAACTAATTGCGCTTAAAAAAGCTATTGACGAAGGTATAAATAGTGGAATAAATTCTGATTTTAACCCTCAAAATCATTTAGAAATGATGAAAAAAAAAAAAAAAAAGAATGCCTAGTTACCACCTCACAAATAAAGCTATTCAAGATTTAGAAGACATTTGGAATTACACGATTGATGAATGGTCAGAAAATCAAGCGGACAAATATTATTTTTCACTCATTAATTCATTTAATACCATAATAAATAACCCCAAAATAGGTAAAACTACAATCAAATAAAAAGCAATTTGCTTGGATATTTGCATAACCAGCATATTATTTTCTACACAATTTTACCCAATAATGATATAGAAATAATAAGAATTTTACACGGAAGAATGGACTTAGATTCAAAAAAATATTGAGAAACTTTATTCAATAAACTCAATAAAGTCCTTACAACAAACTATACCTGCCAACTATTCCTAAAGGCAATTGAATGCCTGATTTTCCTTGTAAATACAATTCACCAAAATCTAAGTTTTTGGTTTGTTTAAAATTACTTTCCACTAAATTTTGAACCACCAAGGCACTTAAACCTAATGAGTAAACATTCAAAATCAAAAAGTGATTATTAGGTTCTAAAATTTTGGCCACATCTTGCAGTAATTCGTTGATGCTATTTTCTAACTGCCAACGTTCGCCATTGGCGCCAATTCCGTAAGCAGGAGGATCTAAAATAATTCCGTGATAAGTTTTGCCACGTTTTACTTCGCGTTTTACAAATTTCATGGCATCTTCCACCACCCAACGTATATCGCTCAAGCCCGATGATTCCATGTTTTCTTTACTCCAAGTAATTACTTGTTTTACACTATCAACGTGGGTTACATCAGCACCTGCTGCTTTAGCAGCTATGCTTGCGCCACCTGTGTAAGCAAACAAATTTAAAAACCTTGGTTGCTCGCCTTTTACTTTTTTTAAGTTTTGGAAAATATAATCCCAATTAGCGGCTTGTTCTGGAAAAATGCCCACATGCTTAAACGAAGTAAGTGCCAAATTAAAGTTCAGGTTCAAATCGTTGTGTTTGTAATTCATTTTCCAACGTTCGCCTGCTGCTTTATTCTTTTTTATCCATTCGCCACTATGGCTAGTGCGAGGTTTAAAAGTAATATCGGTTAATTTTTGCCACTCTTGTTCGCTCCATTTTTTACTCCATAAAGCTTGAGGTTCAGGTCTGCGTAAAACCAATGAACCAAATTTTTCTAGCTTTTCAAAATCGCCACAATCTAAAAGTTCGTATTGCTGCCAATTGGTAGGTGTAAATGTTTGCATGTAATTTATAAAAGGGCAAATATAAGGCTAATGAATTGCTAAAACAGCATTCAGTAATTATTCCATAATAAAAGTGCGTCCTTCGTCAGCAATATCGGTATTGGCAAACTCCGTTCTAGCCTCAGCTAACAAAGGTTGCAAATCATCGTAACGCGCACTAAAATGGCCAATAATTAATTTTTCTACATTGGCCTTGCTAGCTACTATTCCAGCTTGTTTGGCAGTGGTATGCATGGTATCAATGGCTCTTGATAATTTATCATGCATAAAAGTAGCTTCATGGTATAAAATATCTGCGTCTTGCACCGATTTAATTACTTTTTCGTCAAAAATAGTATCGCTGCAATAAGCGTAGGTAATTGGTTTTCCTGGATCAAAAGTCAATAATTCGTTTTTGATGTGGGTCTTTCCATCTGGACTTAAATAATCGCGTCCACGTTTTAAATCGTTAAAATGAGTAAATGGAACTTTCGTTTTTTCACATGCTTCCACATTTAACTTGCGTAATTTGCTGCGTTCTTGAAACAAAAAACCAGCAGTTGGAACCCTATGAAACAATGGAAAAGATATTACTTTGTAATAAATATTTTCGAAGATAACTTCGGTTTTGTTGGGGTCAACAGTGTGATAATTTAATTCAAAGCTAAAACGCGTATCACTGTATTTAAAAAATACATTTAAAATTTCGAACAATTCTTTTGGACCATAAATATGAACAGGCGCTTCTCTACCCATTAAATTCATACTGAGTAACAAACCTGGTAAACCTAAAATATGATCGCCATGAACATGGCTAATAAATATTTGGTTGATGCGCGATTTTTTAATTTTATAGCGTTGCAATTGCATTTGAGTTCCTTCGCCACAATCAATAAGAATATGGTGGTCCAATATATTTAAATACTGGCCACTTGGATGCCTATTGGGTGCTGGCGATGCACTGCTATTGCCTAAAATTGTTACTTCAAAAGCCATTTTACAATTATACAGAATTAAAATTATAAAAAACTACTTGATTTTTACGGTAGCACTTAGCATTTTATGATCACTAAAATTCATTTTATAAGGCTTGTAATTTACGATTTCAAAATTTTTATCTGCCAAAATATAATCAATTCTGAACGAAGGCATTTTTCCAATATAAGTAGAGCTAAAACCAGAACCACTTTCAATAAATGCATCTTTCATATCACCTTTAATTATGTTGTAAGCATAACTAGCTGGCGAATCATTAAAATCGCCTGTTAAAATTATTTTATATGGTGATTTTTGAATAAATTTTTGAATAAATTCAGCTTGCTTCGAACGAGTAATAAATGCTCTTTTAAGTTTTCCCGCAATATTTTTTATATCTAAAATGTCAACCTCTTTTTTATTACTATTCTCTTCAATTTCAGCTACAGTTTGATAATCTTTTTTATCGAAAGCAATAGATTTTAAGTGGGTGTTGATTATTCGAATGGTATCGTTTTTATATTTAATATCGGCAAAAATGGTGGCATTTCCATTTGAATTAATTCTTTCTACAAATCCTGAATTAACTATGGGATATCTACTTAAAATACTGATGCTGTAACCTGTAATTTTATCTTCAATATCTTGCATATTGAACTTATCAAAATGTTTATAATTGTTTATTAGCATTTTAAACATTCTTTTATCTTTAGAAGTGTTATAAGACACAAATTCTTGAAAACACATTACATCTGGTTTAATATCATTTAATGTTTCGAAAAATAATTCCGGTGCATAATCACCATCTTCAAAAGCATCAAACGCATGAGTATTAAAATCAACAATATTGATGCAGTTATCACTTACATTTTCTTTTTTTGTGCCAAACTGTAAAAAACGTTGGCTAACATTAATTCCAATAATTAAGGCTACCAATGAATAAATAATATTCCAATTCAAATTAATTAACCAATACAGCACAAAAAATGAATTGGCAATGAAAATGATGGGAAATGCCAATCCTAAGAACGCCACAAACCACAATTGAACAGGACTAATAAAAGCTGCTAAATATGCACCTAATAAAAGTAATATTAGTGCCCAATTTAAAAACAAAACTATTTTGTTAAATACTTTCATAATAATGCTTCAAATAAAATAATTATAATTGTTAATTCCTCTTAAACTTATTTTTTACAAAAATTCGTTGAGCTTATTTGGGCTTTAATTATTCCAAAAAATAACTATAACGCTGATAATAAATAATATAACAATCACTAATACTAAAACTGAAATTCATAACGTTGAACATAAAATTGTAAACTTATTTGTAATGGCAAAAAAAAACTAAAACAATTCTTCAAACCTATATATTTGTTAACTTTAATTCATTGCCCATTTGAAACTTTCAGTTGTAATAGTAAACTATAATGTAAAATATTTTTTAGAGCAAGCCCTTTACTCGGTTAGAAAGGCTTGTAATGGAATTAGTGCAGAAATTATAGTAGTAGATAACAACTCGGTAGATGGTAGCTGCGAGATGGTAAAACACAAGTTTGCCAACGATGTAATTTTAATTGAAAATAAAGAAAATGTAGGATTTAGCAAAGCCAATAACCAAGCTATAAAAATAGCCAAAGGCGAATACATTTTACTTTTAAACCCCGATACTGTAGTAGAAGAAGCATGCTTTAACAAAGTAGTTTCGTTTATGGACCAAACGCCCGATGCTGGCGCTGTGGGTGTAAAAATGATTGATGGTTCAGGTAAGTTTTTACCTGAAAGTAAACGCGGTTTACCTACGCCTGATGTAGCTTTTTATAAAATATTTGGCTTAGCTGCTCTTTTTCCAAAATCAAAACGATTTGGCAAATACCACCTCGGATTTTTAGATAAAAACCAAACCCATAAAGTGGATGTACTAGCAGGTGCATTTATGATGTTGCGCAAAACAGTTATCGAAAAAATTGGCATGCTCGATGAAGATTATTTTATGTATGGCGAAGACATTGACTTAAGCTACCGAGTAACCAAAGCTGGCTATTTCAACTACTATTTTCACGATACTACTATCATACATTACAAAGGTGAGAGTACTAAAAAAACAAGTGTAAACTTTGTTTTTACGTTTTATCGTGCTATGATAATTTTTGCACAAAAACATTATTCGCAAAAACATGCTCGCACATTTGGCTTACTGATTAATTTTGCCATTTACTTAAGAGCTACAGCAGCTATAGTTTTACGCTTTTTAAATGCAGTTTATTTACCCATAATTGATTTTTTATTGATTTTGGTAAGTATGCTTTTCATAAGCAAAGGTTATTCTGTTTTTAAATACAATACTGATTCAGCCTATAGCAATAACGTGGTTCTGGCCAATAGTTGCATTTATGGTGCACTTTGGATGGCTGGCCTTTACCTTGCAGGCGCTTACAATAAACGCAAAACATTTTTAAGTGTTACCAAAGGTATTTTAGCTGGTTCTTTAGCCATAGCAGTTTTTTATGCGTTCCTAAACGATTCCTATCGTTTTAGTCGCGCCATTATAGTTTTAGGAACTTTGAGCACCATTATTATGGCCTATTTTGATAGGTTTTTATTGTTTTGGTTAAAAAATGGCAAGTTAAGTTTTAGCTTCAGTAACCGCTTGCGCACTGCCATAGTAGGTAATTACAATGAAGTAAATCGAGTACAAGATTTATTGATAAAGTCAAAAGCTAAAGCTGACTATTTTGGTTTTATTGCTATTGACGATAAAAGCGTAACTGATAACCAATATTTAGGTAATGTAAACCAATTGAGCGAAATAGTAGATGTACTGAAAATTGAAGAAATAATTTTTTGCTCTAAAGATTTAGCCGCATCGCAAATTATAGAATGGATGGGCCGCATGAAACAGCAAGAATTACTGTTTAAAATAGTGCCTGAAGAAAGTTTATTTATAATTGGAAGCAACAATAAAAACACACCTGGCGACTTTTACACCATAGAGTTAAACCTTTCTTTAAGCAAGGCTTGGGAGCAGCAAAAGAAACGATTATTTGATGTGTTTTTTTCCATTTTTATTCTACCATTTATCCCCTTTGTAAGTTTAATAATTAAGAATAAAACACAGTTTTTTAAAAATTGGGTTCAGGTACTTTTAGGCGAAAAAACTTGGGTTGGTTATGCCAAAGCAGATAATATTAAACTATTGCCAATTTTACGTCAAGGAGTTTTAAACCCAATTGATAACCTTACTGGCAAAAGTTATAACCCAATAACCATTCAAAAACTTAACTTTTTATATGCCAAAGATTATTCGGTTGAAAAAGACTTTTTAATATTGATTCGTTCTTTAAGAAGTTTGGGTAATTAATTAATTACGCTATCTTTATTAATAGATTCTAAAAACTCCTCATCAGATTTACCTAAATTTTCAATTGAAAGTTTTGCATCTTCAGCCAGTTCGCTATTAGGATATTTTTGTAAAAATTGGTCATAGAATTTTCGTGCATTTACAAAATCATTCAAGTTATTTTCATAGCTAAAAGCTATTGAAAACAATGCCTGCTCACAAAATTTAGAGTTTGGATAATTGGTAATTAATTTTTCAAAAAATGCAATTCCCTCACCTGCTTTATTTAAAATATTACTTCGTTGTGCAGCCTTAAATAAAAATTCAGGAGCATGGTCATCGTCAGGATATTTATCTACAAACGATGCGTAAGCCCAATATAAATCTGTTATTTGACCAATGCTAAAAGCGCTATCGCTATTCTCTAATTCGGTTATTTGATTTAACAATTTTTCTTTAGGTGATTGACATGCAAAAACCAATGAAATGAACACAAAAACTGAAAATATTTTTCTCACAACTAATAATTAAATTATGTTACAAATAAACATCCATGCTTTCATTTATTTTCTTAATTTTTACACATTTTTTAGTAGTTTGCACACTAAAGATTACAACTTTTGAGACAATAAACGCCAAACAATTGGTTTATTTTTCAGAGATTTAGGTTTAGAATTGGATTATTTTATACTTATTTTAAAAAACTTTCAAACAACTATTTGAAAGCATTGTAATCCGATTATTTTTGCAACACTTTTTAAAAAACATACATGAGAGTAATTCAATTTAGAGAAGCGCTTCGCGAAGCAATGAACGAGGAAATGCGCAGAGATAAAGATATATTTTTAATGGGCGAGGAAGTGGCCGAATACAATGGTGCTTACAAAGTTAGTCAAGGTATGCTTGATGAGTTTGGCGACAAACGCATCATAGATACCCCAATCGCGGAACTTGGTTTTGCAGGTATTGCTGTTGGTGCTGCCATGAATGGTTTACGTCCAATTGTTGAATTTATGACTTTCAACTTCTCGCTAGTTGCTATCGACCAAGTAATTAATTCGGCTGCTAAAATGTACCAAATGAGTGGTGGTCAGTTTAATATGCCTATGGTATTTAGAGGTCCTACTGCAAGTGCAGGACAATTAGGTGCACAACATAGCCAAGCTTTTGAAAACTGGTATGCAAACTGCCCTGGTTTAAAAGTGGTAGTTCCTTCAAACCCATATGATGCAAAAGGTTTACTTAAAACTGCTATTAGAGATAACGATCCTGTTATTTTTATGGAAAGTGAGCAAATGTATGGTGATAAAGGTGAAGTACCTGAGGAGGAATACTTGATTCCAATTGGAAAAGCGGTTGTAAAACGCGAAGGAACTGATGTTACCATTGTTTCGTTTGGAAAAATTATAAAAGTAGCTTATGCTGCTGCTGAAGAATTGGCAAAAGAAGGTGTAAATGTAGAAATAATTGATTTGCGTACTGTGCGCCCTATTGATTACGATACAGTTATTGAATCAGTTAAAAAAACTAACCGCTTAGTTATATTAGAAGAAGCTTGGCCTTTAGCCAATATCAGTACAGAAATAACTTATATGGTTCAAAAACGTGCTTTCGATTATTTAGATGCTCCAATAATTAGAGTAAACACAGCTGATACTCCTCTTGGATATGCTCCAACTTTTGTTGAAGCATTTTTACCTAGTGTAAAACAAGTGATGGATGCTGTTAAAAGTGTGATGTACAAATAATCAAGAATATTATAATAAATAAAAAAAGCCTGAATTTAATAATTCAGGCTTTTTTTTTATTCGATTATTTTACATCAAATCTATCCAAGTTCATTACTTTAGTCCAAGCAGCCACAAAATCGGTTACAAATTTTTCTTTGGCATCGTTGCTTGCATACACTTCTGCAATGGCTCTTAACTCAGAGTTTGAACCAAAAATTAAATCAGCTCTGGTAGCAGTATATTTAATTTGATTGGTTTTTGCATCCCTGCCTTCAAATACTTCTTTCTTTTCGTCTTTAGCAGTCCAAACAGTTCCCATTTCTAATAATTTCACAAAAAACTCATTGGTTAATTGGTCTTTGCTATCCATAAAAATACCATGTTTTGAATTATCGAAATTGGTTTGTAAGGCACGCATTCCACCCACTAAAACAGTCATTTCTGGTGCTGACAAAGTTAACAATTGTGCTTTATCAACCAATAATGCTTCCGTTGGAACATTGTATTGTGTTTTAACATAATTTCTAAAACCATCAGCTTGTGGTTCTAAGAATTTAACTGAATTTATATCGGTTTGCGCTTGAGTTGCATCCATACGGCCAGGTGTAAACGTAACTTGGATTGTATAACCAGCATTTTTAGCAGCTTGTTCAATACCCACATTTCCTGCTAAAACTATCATATCGGCCAACGATACTTTTTGTTCTTTACTGCTTTGGTTAAATTCGTTTTGAATTTTTTGTAAAGCATTCAATACTTTATTTAATTGAACCGGATTATTTACTTCCCAACTTCTTTGTGGCTCTAAGTTTATGCGTGCGCCATTTGCTCCACCTCGTCTATCAGAACCGCGGAATGTAGATGCCGAAGCCCAAGCGGTACTAACCATTTCGCTAATAGTTAGGCCTGAGTTTAAAATACTTGTTTTTAGTTTTTTGATTTCGGCTTCGCCTACTACTTTATGGTTAAGTACTGGAATTGGATCTTGCCAAAGTAAATCTTCTTTGGGTGCTTCTGGTCCTAAATAAGTAGTTTTAGGTCCCATATCTCTGTGAGTTAATTTAAACCAAGCTCTCGCAAAAGCATCGTTAAATACTTCAGGATTTTCCATGAATTTTCTTGAAATTTTTTCGTAAGTAGGGTCGTAACGCAACGATAAATCGGTGGTTAACATAGTTGGTTTATGTTTTTTTGTATTATCAAAAGCATCAGGAATAATCAAATCGTTGGTTTTAGCTACCCATTGGTGAGCACCAGCAGGGCTTTTGGTTAATTCCCACTCGTAGTTAAAAAGTATTTTTAAATATTCTTGACTCCATTGGTTTGGTTTGGTGGTCCAAGTTACTTCTAAGCCCGATGTAATGGCATCTTGGCCTTTACCCGATTTGTAACTGCTTTTCCAACCAAAACCTTGCTCTTCTATTGGCGCGCCTTCTGGAGCCGGGCCTACATGTTTAGCATCGCCAGCACCATGAGTTTTACCTAAAGTATGTCCGCCAGCAATTAAAGCCACTGTTTCTTCATCGTTCATACCCATTCTGCCAAAAGTTTCGCGAATGTCTTTTGCTGCCAAAATTGGATCAGGATTACCATTGGGTCCTTCAGGATTTACATAAATTAAACCCATTTGCACTGCAGCTAAAGGCGTTTCTAATTTTCTATCGCCAGTATAACGTTTATCGTCTAACCATTTGGTTTCAGAACCCCAATATACATTGGTTTCTGGTTCCCAAACATCTACTCTACCACCAGCAAAACCAAAGGTTTTAAAACCAGCAGTTTCTAAAGCAACGTTTCCTGTTAAAATCATCAAATCGGCCCACGAAATTTTGTTGCCATATTTTTGTTTGATTGGCCATAAAAGTCTTCTGGCTTTATCTAAATTGCCATTATCTGGCCAGCTATTAAGTGGTGCAAAACGCTGTTGACCAGCTCTTGAACCACCACGACCATCACCTGAACGATAAGTACCTGCGCTGTGCCAAGCCATTCGGATAAAAAAACCTGCATAATTGCCATGGTCAGCCGGCCACCAATCTTGCGATTGAGTCATCAGTACACGTAAATCGTTTTTTAGTGCAACATAATCTAAGGTTTGAAAGGCTTTTACATAATCAAAGCCTGGGTTCATTGGGTTCGAAAGTTCCGAATTTTTGCGCAATACGCTTAAATCTAACTGGTTTGGCCACCAATCTTTATTGGTAAAAACTTTGCCTTTGGTGTTTTCTACTTCAGTCGTAGGTTTGGCTTTTTCTTTAGTAATAAAACCCATTGGGCACTTTCCTTTGCTCTCTGCTTTATCTTGCGCATTGGCATTAATTGAAGCAATTAATGTAAAAACAATTAGTATTTTTTTCATTTCCTATCTAGTTTTATTTTTCTTTTTATTATACAAACATAACCTATACATTTGTTTGACAAAAACGATATTTTCAATAACAATATTCACAACATAGATGAACATACAACAGTTTCAATACATTTTAGCAGTAGCCGAATACAAACATTTTGAAATAGCAGCTGAAAAATGCTGCATAACACAATCTACACTAAGCACCATGATTTCAAAGTTTGAGGATGAAATAGGTTTTAAAATTTTTGATAGGAAAAAAAAGCCTGTTCAACTTACCAACGAAGGCAAAATAATTTTGGAACAATTAACCATTATAGTTAATAATATTGACCAATTAAAGGAATTAACTAGCGAAGTAAAAGGTGAAGTAACTGGCAGTTTAACACTTTCGGTTATTCCTACTATAGCACCTTTTTTACTGCCATTGTTTTTACAAAATTTTGCGACCAAATTCCCCAATTTGAAAATTAAGGTAAGAGAAGAAACTACCTCCGAAATAGTAAGAAAACTAAAAAGTAGGGAATTGGATATTGGCATACTTTCGATTCCATTAAACGATAAAGAAATTATTGAAGTAAAGTTATACGATGAACCATTTTTGTTTTTTGATGCAGAAAATGAAATGAATGAGCCTATTACTTTTAAAAATATTAAAATGAAAAATATTTGCTTAATGGAAGAAGGTCATTGTATGCGCACACAAGTGTTACAGCTTTGCGATTACGATGAAAACCAATTAGGCTCTAAGTTAAATTTTGAATACAAGGCTGGTTCAATTGATAGTTTGCTGCGTTTTGTAAAAGCCAATAAAGCCACTACTTTACTTCCTCATTTGGCTACTATTGATTTTTCGGATAATGAAAAAATGCATTTAGGCAATTTTATTTCACCTATTCCATATAGAACTGTAGGTTTGGTGGTACATCAGCATTTTGTAAAGAAAAAATTATTAGATGTTTTAAAGCAAGATATTATTGAAAAAATTACAACAATAATAAGCCAAATTAACATAGAGGGAGAGCGGTTAGACCCTATTAGTTAAAAAGAATTTATTAAAATACAATAGTCTTGCGTTCATAACAAGAGCATTTTTAACAAATCAAAATAGCTTTGACCGTTGATTCATTTTCATTAAAAAAAATACCCTCAAATAGTGAAAAACAATTTGAGGGTATTTTTAAAAAATTTAAGCACTAAATTTTGCTTAAACTAATGATTATCTTATCGCACCTTGGAATAATGGATTGCTGAATAATTTAGCAAATTCCATATCACTTTTAGCTAAGTTACGCACTTCGCTGTTAGCAACAATAGCTTTAATTAAGTTAGCAGCAACATCGTCAGCATTACCTGAGCGAGCAGCAGCAACAGCTCTTAAGTAGTAGTGATTCCATTTTAACTCATCAGGGTTTAAGCCATCAATAATTGCTTTGCAACCAGCAGCATTTCCGTTTAATAATTGCGCTAAAGCAGTATTAAAATCTTTGATTCCGCTTTTGTTAAATGATGAAACAGCTTCGCTGTAGTTACCGTTTTTAATAGCTAATAAACCTAAATTGTAGCTAACATCAGCACCTTTGGTTCCTGCCATGTTGTAATATTTAATAGCTTCGTTATAGTTTCCTGATAATTTATAAACTACACCATAATTGGCTAAAACAGTTGCATTTTCTGGGCTTATTGCCAATGCTTTTTCTAAATTTTGTTTAGCAGCATCAAAGTTTTTATCTTGGATATTAGCAATAGCTAAATCATTAAAACTTCTCCAATCAGTTGAATTCTTAACGTTGTATGCGTTTAATACTTCTTGTTTTTTAGCATTTTCGGTAGTAATAACTGCTAAATGAAATAATTCTTTAGCTGTTAATGTATCGTATTTACCATAGTAAGTCATCAATTCAGCATCAGTTTTCATAGGGTTAGCACCTTTAATTACTAATTCTGCTCTGCGTAAAGTAGGTAATATATTAGCCTTAGCATTTTCCCAAACTTTAGGAAAACTACGTTTAATTAAACCTTCTCTTTCTTCATCACTAATGCTTTTGTTTCTTATAATTTCTAAAAGTGCATTTTTCTCTTTTAACTCACTTCCAACAATAGCTTTTTCAAAGCCCATCCAATCTTCTGCACTGCTGTAACCACGTGTAAAGTTTTCATCATTTACTTCACTAAAACCTAATTTTTTCAATTCTTTTTTGAAGAATGTAAAAGTAGATTCTTCTCTACCTTTTGACAAGTTAGTATTTCTATCCAACTCCCCATCAGGCGAAGCGTAAGCGTTAATGGCAATACCACGAGCTACAAAGTTTTTGTCAGCTTTTAACAATTTACGTAATTCAGCAATTTGAGTTTTGTTGCTTAAATTTTTGCCAGCTTTAAAGTTAGGATTGAATTTATCTACATCTAATGGAAAGTAAATATTTACCGATTTATTAACCAACTCTACTTTGTAATCATCACTCGAAAAAATTGTTAAATCAGAATTGTTCAACAATAAAGGGGTTGTAATAGTTCCTTCTGCTAATGCACCAATTCCAACTGGAACTTCAAAATTTAATGCTGTGTATTTAGGCATTAACGAAGCACGTTTCATGCTTGGAACGTATGCTATTTTATCAGTATATGAAACATTACCACCAACTTTGGTATCTACAGTTTCATCTGCAGCAACTTTAGCCTTAGTACCTTTGATTGTTTTGCTTTTTAAATTTATGATGGTTCCATCTTCACATTTTAAATAAGGTGAAAAAGTAACTACAGCTTTAGGATTGATTGATTTTGCTGGAACGGTAGCATTAATGGTAATTTCAACGCTGTCGCCTTTTAATTCTAATGGATTCGGAGTAACAGTGTAATTGTTTTTAGTAAAGTTGTTTTTTACGCTACATGCAGCAATTAAGCTAATACATGAAGCCGCTAAAATAACTTGTCTCATATCTCTCATATTATTTTTTAGTTTTGTGCCGCAATTATAATTATTTTCGTTTAAAATTACTCAATTAAATTATTTATGTATATAGTTAAAATTAAAGGTGTTGCAAAAATTCCAGATTATTTACAAGTAAGGGATGATAACTTTACTCTAATTTGTTACACCCGCACTGATAGGCCTGAAAAGGCATTGGAGAAATGTGGACTTGGTGATAAAATTGAAAAAATTAAAGAATTAATGAACCAAATACCATTTGGACAAGTAACACCAATTGCATTTTAGTTACATAAATTTACAAAAAAGAACAATACAGAATAATGAATAAATCATCGGTAATTCAATTAAATAATGCGAGTATTTTCCAGCAAAATACTTTAGTACTTTCAAGTGTTAACTTAGAAATTTACGAATCTGAATTTATATATTTAATAGGTCAAACAGGCAGCGGAAAATCAACCTTATTAAAAACCTTGTATGCTGATTTAAACTTAACACAAGGCGATGGCAGAGTAGCTGATTTTAATTTACATCAGTTAAAAACTAATCAAATTCCATTTTTGCGCAGAAAAATTGGTATTGTATTTCAAGATTTTCAGTTACTTACCGATAGAAGTGTTTATGAAAATTTATATTTTGTTTTACAAGCTACTGATTGGAAAAATAAAGCAGAAATGGATAGCCGCATCAATGAAGTTTTAGAAATGGTAGGCCTTGATACCAAAAGTTTTAAAATGCCATTTGAATTAAGTGGTGGTGAGCAACAACGCTTGGTAATTGCCAGGGCATTGTTAAATAAACCTGCAGTAATTTTAGCTGATGAACCAACAGGAAATTTAGATCCTGAAACCAGTAATGGAATTATGGAATTGTTACATCAAATAGCTAAAAATGGAACTGCAATTTTGATGGCTACTCACGATTATAGATTAATAAGCAAATATCCTGGACGTATAATAAGATGCGAGAAAGGGACCATTTCTGAAATGGCTATGCTAGAAGAAAAATTAATGGGAAACTAGTTTTAGGCCTTTAGCAGCTGGCTATTGGCTACTAGCATTTTTTATTTCGAAAAATAACTTTAATCAAAAATATATGGCTAGAGGCTAGGTGCTAAAAGCTAGTGGCAAAATATGGAATTAAACTACAAAAAATATGGCGAAGGCCAAGAAACCTTAATTATTATTCATGGATTTTTAGGTTCGTTAGATAATTGGCATACTTTGGCTACAGAGTTTTCGAAAGATTTTACTGTTTACACACTTGACATGCGTAACCATGGGAAATCGCCACATACCGAAAGCCATAATATTAGGCTAATGGTGAGCGATTTGGCCGAATTTATGGAGCAACAAAACATTGCTTCAGCCAATATTTTAGGCCATAGCATGGGAGGAAAAGTAGCTATGCAATTTGCTTTTGATTATACCGATAAAGTTGAAAAGCTAATTGTAGCTGATATTGCCCCAAGGCAGTATAAACGAGGTCACGATTCAGTGCTTGAAGCCCTGCACGCAGTTGATTTTACAAAAGTTACCAAACGTAAAGATGCTGAAGATATCATGATGCATTTGGTTCCTGATTTTGGAACAAGACAATTCTTACTAAAAAATTTAACAACGACTGCAAATGGCGGGTATAATTGGAGAGTTAATTTAAATGTTTTAGAAAGAGATTATGAGGAAATTATAAAACCAATAGAATATGATGGAGTGTTCTTGAAACCAGCTTTGTTTTTACGTGGGGAGTTGTCAACCTACATAAAACCAAGTGATGAACTAGAAATTCAAGAGCATTTTATCAATGCTCAAATTGAAACTATTTCAGGGGCGGGGCATTGGTTACATGCTGAAAATCCAAAAGAGTTTTATGAAAAAGTAATCCGTTTTTTAATAAAATAGCACTACAAAAAATAATTTCAGCTACTTGAAATAAACAAATCGTTAAATAAATAAAAAATTACCCACCTGATTTTGATTTATTTAGGAAAAAGGAATAAAAAAAATTAGAAAGCACTTGTAAGTATAAATCCTTTGTATACTTTTGCACCACCAAAACGATACAAAATATCAAATGCGAAAGTAGCTCAGTTGGTAGAGCGCAACCTTGCCAAGGTTGAGGTCGCGAGTTCGAACCTCGTCTTTCGCTCCAATATTAATCACTGTTTCTTTTACTAGAAATTTTAATTAGTACGCCCGGGTGGTGGAATTGGTAGACACGCAGGACTTAAAATCCTGTATCCTTTAAAGATGTGCGGGTTCAAGTCCCGCCCCGGGTACTAAAAAACCTCATTATCTACAAGATGATGAGGTTTTTTACTTTTATACGCATCTCAAAAGTAACAGCATGTTTACTTCAATTGCTTATGATTGGTGTTTTCACCAAATAATCATAGTTAAATGCTGTAAAAAAGGTTGGTGAGAACACCAACCACAGGCAAATATTTTAATTTGTTTCTTTTACTTTTCATAATTTGTCCAATTAATGTTATCATCGAAATATTCTAGTCTAAACAATCCTATCATTTTGTTAATATAAATGTTACTGTTGAAAGAGGTACTGTCTATTTTTAGAACATCGTTATATTCTTTATTATTAAAAACCAACTTTTCCCTGTATCCTTTTGTTGTTTTTAGTCCTATTATAGAAGCAGCCACATTATAATCATTATTTTTAAAGCTAATACGACAGCCGTCATAACCTAATTCATTTTTTACAAACTGTTTCACATCAAAACTTCCAATACCCTTAATAGTAGAATAGGTATTATGTATGGTTTGGTAAAAGTTGTTATCATAACCACAATCAGGGCTTCCAATATTGCCTTGTTCCTTGTACCAAGTGGTATCTGTTTTGGTTTTTACAAAGGTTAGTGTATCGCCTTTGTCGCTTGCATAGTTTATGGTATCAAAAGCTTTATTAGTAAAATAGGGTGTTTGGTTTAGCTGTGCTGCGGATAAGTAGTAATAATTGTCTTTGGGTGTGTAGCATCCACCTTTAGGGTCTTTACTACAGCTTTGAAATAGCATAATTATTGTTATTATGCTTAAGAGTTTTATGCATATTGCATTGTTTAGTGTTTTCATTGTTATATAGTTTTATAGATTTTTTCAAATAAATAATGGGTTAATTATACATTTAGGCAATACCCTTAAATAGTTATTTTATAAAAACAAACATTGGTTATTTTAATGGTAATTACAATTGTTTTTAAACGAATGAGTATTTTACCTTAAGCAAGTTATTAAGTGTAATAATTTAAAAAAGGAGATTTGGCTACTCATTTATTAACCAAATAGTATGGCTTTAATAGGTAATTGCCTAATAATGCTGATGTAACTTATTTTAATTAATATCGTGGCTTATTTGCGATTAGACTACCTCATGAAATATAAATTATTGTTTGTGGCTTTATTTGTAGCTGCAAGTTCCATTGCCCAAATACCTAATGGGTATTATAGCACCGCAACAGGCACTGGATATGTGCTTAAAACGCAGTTATATAATAAAATTACAAACCACACCAATCTTGGTTATGCTGGTTTATGGTCGGCTTATGCCACTACCGATAGGGATAATCAATATGAAAACGACAATACCGTTTTTGATCTTTATTCGGAAAACCCTACAGGACCCGACCCAGTAACATTTATATATAGCACAAATCAATGTGGTACTTATACCACTCAAGGAAACTGCTATAATAGAGAACACATTATTCCTCAGTCTATTTTCAATTCCGCTTCGCCTATGGTGTCTGATGCACATTTTATAGTTCCTGTAGATGGTTATGTGAATGGAATGCGCTCAGATAATCCACATGGAAATGTGGCTGTGGCTTCATGGACATCTTTAAATGGCAGTAAACGTGGTACAAGTGCTGTTGCTGGTTATACAGGAACTGTATTTGAACCGCTTGATGAATTTAAGGGTGACATTGCTCGAATGTATTTTTATTTTGCTACCAGGTATGAAAACGTAGTTGCAGGTTATACAACTTATGCCATGTTTAACGGAAGCAGTAATCAGGTTTTTAGCACTGCCTTTTTAAATATGCTTATCACTTGGCATAATCAAGATACGGTAAGTGCGAGAGAAATAGCACGAAACAATGCCATTTATAACTTACAAAACAATAGAAATCCATTTATTGACCATCCAGAATATGTGGGTATTATTTGGGGAGGAGGCTCAGGGTCAGGTACCAGTGCTCAAACCATCACTTTTAATCCACTGGCAAATGTAACCTATGGTAGTACATTTAATTTAACAGCTACTGCAAGTTCAAATTTATCGGTAAGCTATGTAAGTTCCAATACCAATGTGGCAACTATAAGTGGAAATGTAGTTACTGTAATTGGAATAGGAACCACCACCATAACCGCTTCACAAGGAGGAAATTCTTTTTATAATCCTGCTGTGAATGTATCTAAAACATTAACAGTAACACAAGCCCCTCAATTGATTACCTTTAATGCTTTACCCAATAAAACGATTGGTAGTCCGCCATTTACTCTTTCGGCAACTGGAGGTAATTCAGGTAATCCAGTTACATTTACGAGTAGTAATTCTTCGGTAGCAACTATTTCGGGTAATACAGTTACCATTATTGGTATAGGTTCCACAAATATTACTGCCTCTGAATTGGGCAATGCTAATTATTTAGCTGCAGTTGATGTGGTAAGAAGTTTAACTGTATCTAATGGAATAATTGCTGGGTGGGATTTTAGTACTTTGTTGGGTGGAACAGGAACCAATAATTTTGGTGCTAGCCCTTTGAATCCAAACTTTAATTTAGCCAATTGTACTGTTGGAGGTTTGGTTAGAGGTGCAGGGATTTTAGCACCCACCACATCGGCAGCAGCAGCCAGGGCATGGGGAGGTACAGTAAATACTGCTACATCTGCTACTGCAATTACAGGTAATTCTGCTATCACTTTTACTTTAAAACCTGCAACTGGTTATGCAATAGATTTGGGATCTATCGCTCCAATAGATTACAGACGTTCGAGCACTGGCGCAACGAATGCTTTGGTACAATACAGTGTAAATGGTGGTGTTTTCAATAATCTGGCTACCTTAAATTTCCCAATCAGCACCTCCTCAGGTGCCTCGGCTGGAACAATTGATTTATCAATAATTCCGGGTTTGCAAAATATCCATTCCTCTAGAACAATAACGGTTAGAATATTGCCTTATGGCGGTACTGGCGGTACTTTTTACTTTTACGATAGAGCTGCATCAACTGCTTACGATTTGAGTGTGGTTGGAAATGTGCGTTTGTGCTCAACTACTAATTCAACCAACAATTTATCAATTTCTTCTAGTTCTTTACCATACAGTTGGAACGGACAGAATATTACCACTTCTGGGACTTATTCATATTCTACAATCAATTCGTTAGGTTGTGATTCTATTGCTACTTTGAATTTAACTATTCAACCCAATTATTTAGCATTGAATATTAAAGTTTTTCTAGAAGGACTATACTTAGGTAATGAGAAAATGACTTCAGCACCATTTAACGCAGATGGAATTAGTCCTCAAAATATTGCAGATACCTTAACTATAGAATTACATGATACGCTTGGAATGTTTATGACTGTATATTCTTCCTTTGCATTATTAGATACCAATGGTATGTGTTCAATAAATATTCCTAATACTTTTAATAATAATCGTTTTTATTTAAGTGTTAAACATAGAAATTCAATTGAAACATGGAGTGCTAATCCCATATTACTTGCTAGCAATACAAATTATGATTTTTCAAATGCCGCAGATAAATCATTTGGTGATAATGTAAAAAATGATGGAGGTGTTTTTCTATTATATTGTGGTGATATTACACAAGATGGTTCTATTGATTTTGCAGATTACCCTTTGTTGGATATAGATAATCAAAATGGTGTTCTTGGTTATTTAACAACTGATTTAACTGGTGATAGTTCTACAGATTTTGGTGATTACCCAATAATTGATATTAATAATATGCTAGGTATTATAGCATTAAAACCTTAATATCATTGTAAATTGGGTTTCTTTTCGTTTCTAAATGAAGTAATTGAGTGCCGCTAAAAATTAATTTGAAATTATTATTTATAGTTTAACAAAATTGTGGTTGTAATTCATAAACTAAATAGGTATCAACTACCTATTTAGTTTATGGGTAATTATTCGTTTTATAATAAAAGTAACTTTTTATTAAGTAAGTATGATTGTATAAATTATCTCAAACAAGATACTTTATAAGAACGAGATTTACCATCCACCAATATGCTTATAAAATATAAGCCATTATTAAGATCCATACTGTTTAATGAAATGGTGTTTTTTCCTTTTAATGTCTCAACTTTAGAATTTTCATAAACTTTTTTACCATTAATATCAAAAATAGCTATTGTTGAGTATTCTTTTTTTAACGAAGGATATTCAATTGAAAGGGAATTAGTGAAAGGGTTTGGATAAACACTAAATATATATTCTGCATCCAATTCATGTTTTCCTGCACTTTGATTAACATTTCCTAATTTTGCTATAAATGGTTCATATGATGAAAAATTATTAGTGTTGGTGCATAATACTTTATCCATTGAATAGGTGGGTTTCATAAAACTACTACCTAAATATAAATTACCTTGTTTAGAAATATCAATGTCTGTTTCAATGTCTAAATAACCTAAATGATCACCCGTTCCAAATGTTTTTTGCCAAATAATATGTCCATTAGGGTCATATTTTAATAATAGTGTGGCACTATTAGGAATACCATAAACGGCAATGGTATCAATTAAAAGAGTGTCACCCTTGCCAAAAGCTACTACAAAAATATTATCGTCTTTATCAGTTTTAACTGCTAATCCTGCTTCGCTAAATGAATTTGAAATTGTTTGAAACCATTTGAATATTCCTAGGCTATCAAATTTTATTAAAAACAATCCAGCTCCGTTTGTACAATTAGGGTTTGTAATATGATCTCCTGGAAAAATATTATTGCCAATATTTAAATAATACTCAGCAAATCTTCCGGTTATTAATACATTTTTTTGCTTATCAACTGCTATACTTTTAACATAATCGCCACCACTACAATTGGCTGTTTTAGTCCAAACGATATTACCATTCAAATCCATTTTAGAAACATAAACTTCTGTTGTAGGTGAACTATCAATATTAGGAGGTAATAAAGTTCCAATTGTTAGGTTGGAAGATCTATACTCTCCAGTAAAATAAATATTTCCATTTTTGTCAGAACAAATATCTACAACGCTTTCATTGGTAGACGATCCAAATGTTTTTGTCCAAATAGCAGTTCCTTCACCCGAGTATTTTGTAATGAAAATATCATCGGCACCTTTCGATGAAAACACATTGGCACCAAGGTTGGTATTTGCACCCCAAAATTGGCCTGCCATATAAATATTATTTTGCTCATCGGTTGTAACTGCTTTGCCTTCTTCTAAAGAAATTCCACCAATACTTTTGGCCCAAATTACATTGCCATTTGGGTCTAATTTGAAAATAAAAGCATCGGGGGTATATTGTCCAATAGTTTTAGAAATAGAAATATCTCCAATTCTAAAAGTATTTCCATAAAATTTACCAACAACAATAATATTGTCTGCATTGTCAATAGCTAAAGAATAAGCATAGTCACTGCTGTCGCTTCCGAAATTTTTTGCCCAAATTACATTTCCTACAGAATCATATTTGCTCACAAAAATATCAGAAAGTTTATATTGGTTTATTACTCCACCAGTTGGATGCACATTGCTTAATTTTATTGTTCCAGTAATAATTGAATCACTCAGAAAATCCCCTACCATTACTACATCTCCTTTTGAGTCACATGCTATGCTTTTGGCATTATCATCCTTTTGTCCACCCAAAGTTTTTGACCATTCCCAAGTAGGGATTTGAGAATAAGCAAGATGCTGAATGCTTAAAAGAAGTGTTGCTAGTAATATTGCTTTTTTCATTTATTGATTATTAAGTTTCGAAAATGTCTTTTTTTTCTTATTAAATTTATTAATTGTTTTAAAAAAATATTAATAAAAAATTACAACTCTGCATTTGATAAATTTTGAATAACATAAAAAATACAGTTGAAATAATTTTTACGGTTAATTCCCTTCAATTTTTTTGTAGTTTTTTGATTTCGAACTTCTAGGTTTTTGACTACAAAATGATGACTCTACGTTTTATTACCAATTAAACAAAACAAATAGCGAATTGGGATTATAACTCATAAATTAAAACCTATTTTGTAATAAATATTAGATATTATCTAACTTACTTTGTAATTGGGAATACAGGAAAAATCATTGAGCAGATCAAGAAAAAAATGGCTTTGATACAGTCATAAACTTTACAACATATTTATTTTCTAGAAACTAATACTTTTTATGGAGAAATTAACTGACCTTTGATTAGCATATAAATTAAAAAAAATGGATAGGAAACATTTTATAAAAACTTTAGCCCTTTTTCCCTTAGCAAGCACCGCCATGAAAATAAATGAATTAAGCAGCATTACTGCACCTTTTGTCAATTCTGATAAAATGCCAGTTTTGTTTTTGGGACATGGAAGCCCAATGAACGCCATAGAAGAAAATGAATTTGTAACTGGATTTAGAACTGTTGGCAAAGACATTCAAAAGCCAAATGCCATTTTATGTATTTCGGCTCATTGGGAAACGCGCGGAACCTTTGTAACTGCGATGAATCACCCTCGAACTATTCATGATTTTGGAGGATTTCCCCAAGCATTATTTGACGTACAATATCCAGCACCCGGCAGCAAAGATTTGGCCAACGAAACAAAATCAATTATCAAAAAAACAACGGTTGGTTTAGATGAAAAATGGGGACTTGACCATGGTGCTTGGAGTGTAATTAAGCATTTATACCCAAATGCAGATATTCCAGTTATCCAAATGAGCATTGATTATACCCAACCTGCACAATACCATTACGATTTGGCTAAAGAACTTTCATCTCTGCGCAAAAAAAGCGTGCTAATTATAGGCAGCGGTAATATGGTTCATAATCTAGGCAAAATAGCTTGGGATAAAATGAATACTGACAATTATGCATTCGATTGGGCCATAGAAGCCAGTTCTAAAATGAAAAAATATATTTTAGATAACAACCACCAACAATTAATAAATTTTAAATCGCAGGGAACTGCTTTTGATTTAGCCATTCCCTCCCCTGAACATTATTTGCCTTTGCTCTACACCTTGGCTTTAAAATCGAACAATGAACATATTAGTTTATTCAACGATAAAGCTGTTGCCGGTTCATTAACCATGACTTCTGTTAAAATTGATTAGGCATTTTATGCTGAGGTGGTATATTAATTCAAGTATTAAATGGCTTTCTTCAATTTCAGGAAGTTTCCATTTTTATGCTATTAGCACTTGGTGATTACTATTCAAAATTATTAGCTTTGTCAGATGAAAAAAATTAAGACTATTTCTTTTACCATATTTTTTTGTGTTTTATTAAATATTGTATTTTCTCAAAATTTACCAACAGATGGTTTAGTAGCATATTATCCATTTTCAGGTAATACCCTAGATTCGAGCGGAAATAACAATCATGCTACAAAAAATGCTGGAGTTTCTTCAACAAGTGATAAAAACGGTAATAACAATAAGGCTTATTTTTTTGACGGAACAGGTTTAGCATGGATTGATGCTGCAAATTACTCAAGTTTAAATACAGCAAACATGAATAATTTTGCTATTTCAGTTTGGTTTAATCCCTCATCAGGTGCAAGTGCTAACACCAACAGAAATATTGTTCAAATGCAAGATGGGCAAAATGTAAATTATACTATTACCTATAATGCCACCACTTCTAAAATTGACTATTATAATTGGAATGGAACAATCAGTGAAAGCAATATATCGTTTTCAAGCAGTATGACTATTGTTCCAAATACTTGGAATCACTTAGTATTAAGAATAGATTCAACTAATAAAACCGAACTATTCATTAACAATACCATTGCAGGATCCTCTAATCAACCAGTTTTGAAACCTATTTCACCTACATTAGTAATAGGAAGACATCCATTTGTTAGCGGTTCATGGAATTTTTTAGGTAAAATTGATGAAGTAAGAATTTACAATAAGTACTTAACAAATGAAAACATAAAAACTTTAAGTACAAATTGTAATATGTCAAATGCCTTCATAAACTATAATGGACCAACTACATTTTGTGTTGGAAAAAACTTGATGCTTCAAGCTAATTTGCAAGGAAACTTATATACTTATACTTGGAAAATTAACGGTGATGAAATTCCTGGTGCTACATCAAGCAATCACTTAGCAACCAAACAAGGAACGTATACCGTTAAAATAGACTCATCCTCTTGTATATCTTTATCAACGCCAGTATCGGTAATTGTCAATCCATTGCCTAATATTTCTATTAACCCAATTCCAGCGTTTATTAATATTAAATCTAATCCAATTGTACTGGTAGGAAATCCAGTTGGTGGTATTTTTTCAGGGCCAGGTGTATCATTAAATATGTTTGAGCCATACTTAGCCAGTTTGGGTTCTAAAATTATTAACTATACTTATTCCGACTTAAAAGGTTGTATAAACTCCGCAATGATTTCAACCATAATTTATGATACCTTAAATTGTAGTATAATAGATACCATCCATCGATATGATACTTTAAAAATTTCAGTAACAGATACACTTATCATTAATGCAAAACTTACGAGCATAACCAACCCTAATTTAAGGAATACCATAAAGGTTTATCCTAATCCGACAAAGAGTAATCTTACCATTGATTTTGGGAATTTTGGCTTATTGCTCAATTATCAATTAAAAATAACTAATTCAATTGGTCAAATAGTTTATTCAACATCCGTAAACCAACAACAAACAACTTTGGATTTAAACACTTGGACCGGTAAAGGGGTTTATTATATTGAAATAATTGATCCTTTAGGTCAAAAAATAGACTCCAGAAAAATCATACTTCAGTGATAGAATGTAAGTTAAATTTATTTTCAAAATCAGGTTTTAAAACCTGATTTTGAAAATAAATCAAACCAATAATAGGTAATTAATCTATACCTATTATTGGGTCCATTTGCTTACTCGGGCAATGTTATTTTCATTTTGAAGACCTCGATCTAATTAATTTTAGCTACTGATTCACAAGTAATACCCAATTGCCCATTTTTTAGTCTCCTGACCGACAAATTTTAGCCACCAATTTTACAGATTTATTCTAGAAAACTATTCTATGAAACCTGTGAAATCGGTGGCTATTTTTTGAAATTTATTTTACTTCGCTCACTCCCAAATTCCAAAGCACAAAACTCCACATATCGGCAGCGTCTTCAATTAATTTAGTAGTTGGTTTACCAGCACCATGGCCAGCTTTACTATCTATTCTTATCAATATTGGATTCAAAGTATCGGCTTTAGCTTGCAACTCTGCAGCAAATTTAAACGAATGTGCAGGTACTACCCTGTCGTCATGGTCTGCAGTCATTATCATAGTGGCTGGATATTTTACACCTTGTTTTACATTATGCAATGGAGAGTATTTTATCAACCAATCAAAATCTTCTTTTTTATCGCTGCTTCCATACTCTACAGCCCAACCCCAACCAATGGTAAATTTATGGTAACGTAACATATCCAATACTCCCACTGCAGGAATAGCTACTTTGAATAATTCTGGTCTTTGAGTCATACAAGCTCCTAACAATAAACCTCCATTTGAACCTCCATGAATTCCTAGCTTATTACTGCTGGTATATTTTTCACTAATTAAAAACTCAGCGGCACTTATAAAATCGTCAAATACATTTTGTTTTTTGCCTAACATTCCTGCTTTGTGCCAATCTTCGCCATACTCTCCCCCACCGCGCAAACTCGCAATGGCATAAACTCCACCTTGTTCCAAAAACATAATTCGACTTACACTAAAAGATGGCGTCAATGAAATATTAAAGCCTCCATACCCATAAAGCATGGTTGGATTATTTCCATCTAGTTTCAACCCTTTTTTGTGCATAATAAACATAGGCACTTTGGTTCCATCTTTACTGGTATAAAAAACTTGTTTGGTTTCAAAATCGTTGGCATTAAATTTCACTTCTGTTTTGCGGAACAATTCTGATTTACCCGATTTTAAATCGTACTTATAAATTTCGCCCGGATTGGTAAATGAAGTAAAAGTATAAAAGGTTTCGGTATCATCTTTTTTACCCCCAATGCCGCTTGCAGTTCCAATTCCCGGCAGTGTAATTTCTTCTTTACCTGTTCCATCTGCATTAAATTTATAAATTCGGGTACTGGCATCTTTTAAATAAGTAGTAAATAATTTACCACCCCAATAACTCACACCTTCTAGTAAATCTGCACTTTCAGGAATAATGGTTTTCCAATTTTTTTCATCTGTATTAGCTGGGTCAACTTCTATTAAACGGTATTTAGCAGCACCTTTATCAGTGGTTGTTAATATTTTATCGCCAATATTATCGACTATGCTGTAATTATTTTCAAAACCTTTAAAAAGCGTTTTAAATACTTTTTCGTTTTTGCTTAAATCTTTAATCAAAATTTCGTTACCGCTGGTTCCTTCGCTTATATTTATAAACATAAAACGCTCATCTTCGGTAATGCCTGCATTGAAATATCGCAATGGATGTAATTTATCTTCATACACCAATTCATCAGCACTTTGTGCAGTTCCCATTTTATGGTAATAAATTTTCATAAATTCATTGGCATTGCTAAATGCTTTTCCTTTGGCAGGTTCATCGTAACGGCTGTAATAAAAACCATTTCCTTTCCAAGTAGCACCACTAAACTTAACCCATTCTATTTTATCGTTGAGTTTTTGTTTGGTTGCCACATCCATTACAAAAATTTCGTTCCAATCGCTACCACTTTGAGCTACACCAACTGCACATAATTTATGGTCTTTGCTAAAAGTAAAACTAGCCAAAGAAGCTGTTCCATCATCGCTTAATTTATTAGGATCTAAAAATACTTCAGGATCGCCTGTTAAACCTTTCTGGCGGTATAAAATACTTTGATTTTGTAAGCCTTCGTTCTTAAAAAAATAATACCAATCACCTTCTTTAAAAGGACTTGAATATTTGGGGAAATCCCAAATTTCGGTCAAACGGTTTTTTATTTGAGTGCGGTAAGGAATTTGGCCCAAATAGTTTTGGGTTACATTATTTTCTTCCTTTACCCAATCAATTACATCAGATGCAGTATCGTTTTCTAACCAACGGTATGGGTCGTTAATATTGGTTCCGTGGTAATTATCGGTTTGATTTACAGTTTTAGTTTTAGGATATGGTAACATATTTAATTTTTTTTGTTCGTTTTTAGGTGCTTGATTGCAAGCAATTGCAGCCAAAAACGTAATAGGTAAGATGTATTTTTTTATCATACTTTGGGAGATTAGTAAAGCAATGATAAACGATTTTTTGATTGTAGATTATTGATTTTTGATAAATGGTTTGAAAGAAAAGTAGCCACAGATTATGCAAATAACAATGATTATAAACTACTATTTTATGTTTGTAGCATGACGATTATATGTTTAATAATACAAGTCATTCCGTAGGAATCTTCCTTAAACCACTAGATTGATTGCTAAACTTATAAAACATCATAACGTTTCAATTTTGGATTTACTGCTTTAACCAACTCTAGCTTTTTTTCTCTCGACCAAGATTTAAGTTCTTTTTCTCTGCAAATTGCTTCTTTTATATCTTTAAATATTTCAAAATAAATTAATTCATAACAGTAGTATTTACCTGCAAAGGTCTCACAACTACCTTTATTACTAAAATGTTCCGCTATTCTTCTTTCTAATGAATTAGTTACTCCAATATAAAAAACTGTTCGACTTGGATTTGAAGTTATATACACAGAATTGTTTAAATCAAAATTACTCATTGCTCAACGATGATAAACAAAGTTAGTTTGTAGTTAATGGAAAACAAATTTTTACTCAAGGAAGATGCTTGCAGCATGACGTTTGATTATGTTTAAATAATTCAATAAAAAAGGTAGTATATATAACAAACTTATTTGAAATTTTTTACCACAATCCTTCTGTGAAATCTGCGTAATCAGTGGCTTAATCTTTAATATGCGAAACATCATTGGCTAACTCTAAACTAAATTTTTCACCATCAAAATTAAATAGATACAAACAAGTATTTCTATGTTCGTAGTTGTCCATATTTTTTAAAGGTTCGTTTAGTAAAGTGCAAACCAAACTTTTCATAGCGCGGCCATGCATACAAATTAAAATGGTGTTTTCATGTTCATTAGCCATAATTATTTTTAATGCTTCTTTTTGCCTTGCTTGCATTTGATTGGGTGTTTCACCATTGGCTACAGCCACATCGTAATTGCCACTATTCCATGAGTTTACTGCTTGCTGGTAAAATTCACGTTCTTTAAAATCTTGCGCTTTTCCTTCAAAATCGCCCCAACTAATTTCATTTAATCCACCCAATTTTTGAAAAGGAATACCTAAATCAATAAAAGGCTGAATGGTTTGTTGGGTGCGCTTTAAATTAGATACGTATATTTTATCAAAAGGAATGGTTTTGTATTTTTCAAAAAACTGTAATCCTTGGTTAATGCCTGTTTGATTTAATGATGTATCAACGCCTTGGCCTTGAACTATAGATAGTTTGTTAAACTCTGTTTCGCCATGACGGATTATGTATATTTTTTTCATTTATGTTCACAATAATAATTATTTCAACATTCTAAATTGCTTAATATTAAAATATGTTTTTGGTAAAAATATTGATTTATGCAGTTAATTAAGCTACTTGATAAATTATATTTTATATTCGTAATCAAAATAGTTTAAACAAAAAAGTACTTAATAAAAAATGAAGGCCAAACATATACTCCAATTTATTTTTACGCTTGCTTTATCGGTTTTAATATTTCAAAGTAGTTTTGCCCAAATTTGTAAAGATAGCTCAAAAATTAATTTACAGTTCCCATGTCCAGATGCGAGCTACAAACCTGTGTGTGCTTGCGATGGAAAAACTTATAGAAACATTTGTTCAGCAGAGATGCAAAATGGCATTCTTCAAGGGCAATGGAGAGATGGATCATGCTCTGGTTTAGAATTTGATATTTACCCCACCATCACCAACGATAATTTAAACTTTTCGTTTGTTCAATTACAAAATAATGCTACCACAGCAGAGCTTTACATAGTAGACCAATATGGCGCAATCGTATATTATAAAAGTTTATATGTTGATCCTTCATTTTGCGATGGCTATAGTTGTAAATCAAATTTACTAATTACAGAAACTGCCTATTACAGACAAGGTGTTTATATTATGTTTTTATACAATGGCAGAGGTGATTATAGATTTAAAAAGTTTATTAAATATTAGTATGAGAAAATTTCCAATTCTAATATTTCTTTGTTTGTTGCTAATTAAAGCAAATGGTCAAATTGCATACAGAATGCAACTGCTGAGTAATTGGAATAATCCAAATTTAAACAAAGTAGATTCTATAAATATTTGGAACGATTTAGTTGGCTTTTATGACAGCACAACAAAAAGGGAATACATTATTGCAGGAAGCACAGATAGTATCTATTTTTTTGATATTACCATTCCTACCCAAATAAAACTGATTGATGTAGAATATGGTTCGGTGAAAGGAGTAATAAACAGAGATTACGAAATTTACCAGCATTATGTGTATTGCGTAGCCGATCAAAATAGAAGTTCTATGCAAATTTATGATTTGCAATACTTACCCGACTCAGCACATAAAGTATATGAAGACAGTTCATTAGCTATTAATACCCATAGCATTTTTATTGAGGCCAAAAGCAAACGCTTGTACATGTGTGCCAATAAATATGCTAATTGGGTTAATGGCAATTCAAAAGAATCTGCTATGGATATAATATCTTTAGAAGACCCAGAGCACCCAAAATTTTTAGCAAAACTTTATGTTCCTGTGCGCTCTAATGGCGATGCTGCTTTTAGATGGGTACATGAAAGTCATGTAAGAAACGACACCGCTTATTTGTCATGCGGATATGCTGGATTATACATTTATGATTTGAGAGATTTAAATAATCAGCAAATAATTGGCAGCATTGTAAACTACCCCAAAAGTGGATATAATCACAGTTCTTGGTTAAATAAAAATGGCAATTATATTATGTTTACCGATGAGGTTCCTGCAGGATTAGATGTGAAAATATATGATATAAGCATTATTCAGGCACCTAGGCAGGAAAGTATGTTTGTATCAAATATTGGTGCAACTCCACATAATGCTTATTGGTTTGGTGATTTTGCCGTAGTTTCTTACTATAGCGATGGTGTTTATTTATTTAATATCGCTAACACTAAAAATCCTCAAATGGCAGCTTATTACGATACCTACCCACAAAACGCGAAAAATCAATATCCATTACCATACGCTGGCTGTTGGGGTGTTTGGCCTTTTTTACCAAGCGGAAACATTATAGCTAGTGATAGAACAAATGGTATTTTTGTTCTTAAGGCCGATAGTGGTATACTTAATGATAAAACAGAAAATCTGACTTCATTTATTAATATTTATCCGAACCCGGCTAATACCGATTTAAATATTGCATTAGAAACCAACTATAGTGATCATTTTTCTGTTAGAATTACAGACCTTTTTGGAAAAGAAATAAAGACTTTTAAGCACCAATTTAAATCTAATTATCTATATACCGAAAGCATTAGCGATTTGAGTAATGGATTATATATTTTAGAGTTGAATGGCAGTAAAACCAGTCTAAAACAAAAATTTTTAAAACAATAACTTCATTCAAACATGCTCCAATTCTATTTACTTTTTTGCTGTTTTTTCATAATAAACAACACTCATGCCCAACAAAGTATGAATATGGAATTACTAGTGCAGTGGAATAACACTAGCCTAACCACAATAGATGGGGATCAACTTTGGAGTGATATAGGTGGTTATTACGACTCTGCATCTAAAAAAGAATATGCCATACTTTTAGGAAATGATAGCATTTATTTTTTTGATGTTACCAATCCTACACTAACTAAACTAGTAACAACTTTTGATGGTTACTCCAAGCGTTCAATCAATAGAGATGTAGAAATTTACGACCACTATGCCTATTTTGTTTCGGAGCGTTCAGGAAGTTTAGGTGGCTTGCAAATATTAGACTTACAATATTTACCTGACTCTGTTCATGAAGTATACAGAAGTGATGCATTAAGTGTGCAAGCACATACCATTTTTGTGGAACCTAAAAGTAAGCGTTTATATGTTTGTCAAAACTCTTTAAAAAATGGATTTTCTGCAATGGATATTCTTTCAATTGAAAACCCTGAAATACCCACTAAATTAGCTAGTTTACAAATACCAACCAATGGTTTTGGACAACCTCAATTTAGCAAAGTTCATGAAATGTATGGCAGAAATGACACTGTATACCTTTCGTGCTATGAAGCAGGTTTGTATATAATTGATTTAACAAACCTAAATAATCAAAAATTATTAGGAACTATAACTAATTACCCGCAAATGGGTACAAATCACAGCAGTTGGCTAAACGAAAAAGGTGATAAAATTATGTTTACCGATGAAAATTTGGGTTCTCCAATTAAAATTTTTGATATCAAAGACCTTACCAATCCTAAACAGTTGGCTTACTTTAATTCACATGTCAGCGCTTTGCCTCACAATGCCTATTGGAAAAACAATATGGCAATCGTATCGAGTTACGAAGATGGAGTATATGTTTATGATTTAACAGACCCTCTTAATCCTAAAACACATGCCTATTACGATACCTATCAATTAAATGCAGATGGTGTTTATAATGGTTTTCATGGCTGTTGGGGTGTTTGGCCTTATTTGCCTAGTGGCATTATTTTGGCAAGCGATATCAGTGAAGGTTTATTTGTAATGAAAGTAAAAAACGAGGTTGGAGTAAAAAATATAACTAAATCAAATGCTGAAATTAAGATATTCCCTAACCCTGCTAGAAATATTCTAAATTTTAATTGTGACCTAACAAAATATGAAAGAGTGCTAATATTTGATGTTCAAGGACAAGTAATACTCTCAGAAGAAACTAAAAATGTCCAGAATCAAATCAAACTTACCAATTTCAAACCAGGCATTTACTATTGCAAGTTTATAGGAGATGGAGCCCAACAAATACTTAAATTATTTGTTAATTAGCGAACTTTTAAATAAAAATTATTGCCACATTTTCTGCACCAATATTTGTGCAAGTGCTTCATAGAAAAAAGTTTCTTAGACATTTCGCTTCTTGCCACTCGTTCAATGTCAGAAGATTTACAGTTCTTACAAACTACACTAGATTGACTTTTTGAAAAAATATATAATCTAAATACCCCAAAAATAATTATTACGGTTACTAGAATTGAAATAAAGAAAGTAAAATACATTAATTACAGATAAGTTGACACAAAATTAATACAAAATATATCAAAAGACAATACTACTTGCTTTTTTTACAAATGATCAATTTATCATAACTTCAATAAAATGGTGATAATTGTTCCATTCATATCAGAATGAACTGCGAATGAGGAGTCTAAAGCAAACAATAATTCCGTTACTATAATAAACCCTAAACCACTTCCAGTACTATTTTCTGTGATTGTATATGAACTGTGCCTTTCAATAATATCCTTAATAAGTAGTAGTGTTTCATTGCTTATACCTTTGCCATTATCTTTGATAATAATTTTAGACAAATTATTTTGAACATCCAATTCTGATGATATTTCAATTTCAACACTTGTATTATGTTTTACTGCATTAGAAACTAAGTTTTGAATTATTATTGAAAGTATGTTTTTATCTGTAAATAAGAAATAATCTGGGTCCACATTATTTATAATGACACTGTTTTTACTTTCAACAATATCTTTAAGCAACTCAGCAGCATCATCAACAATAACATATAATGGAACATTGGTTTTTTGAACTTTGATAATTGAACTCTGATATTTAATCCAATTTAAAATATTTTGCGCATTTTCATATAATCTTAAAGAAGTGTGGTCAATATCATTCAATAAATTTTTATATTCTAGTTCACTTTTAATATTTTTACTATTTCTAGCAACCATTGAAATAAACTTCAGGGGTGTAACAATATCATGAGTTAATATTGCTATGAGTTTGCGTTTTAAGTTTATTGATCTATTCTGTTTCTTTTTACTTTCAATTAATTGCTCATTTGCTTTTAGTAAATAAGCATTTATATCAGCTAATTCATGTGTTCTTTCATTCACCTTCTTTTCCAAAATTGAATTTTTATACACCAAATGCTTGTTATAAATTTTCACTGATTTTATGATGATTAATACACCCAAAATTATCCAAATGGCTACAAACCACCATGTTTCATAAAAATTTTTATTTACGGTAATATATATCACTTTTACTCCAACTTCGCCTCTCAAACCAGCATTTTTTTTAATGATTAATTTGTAGTTACCTGCTGTTAAATTGGTAAAACTAATATGTTGTTTACCATCAAAAATATCAACAAAACTGCTATTATATCCCTCTAACTTGTATTGATAACTTACATTGTAAGAATTATACCAATAGGGAGAACTAAAATAAATATTCAATATTTCGCTATTGGGTTTTAATTCTATGTAATTTGAAACTGGAATTAAACTACCATTGATATCAAATTTGTCAATAAAAATACTATCACTTAATTTAGGTAACTGTACTTCGCTCGGATTAAAGTTTACCAACCCATTTATAGATGGGAAATAAATATTTCCATTAGCTAACTGAACACTTGAAGGGTAACATCCACCATTAAACTCTGAATTTTGAATACCATTTTCATCGTTAAAATAGTTATAATTCACCTTGGTTATGTTTCCCTTTATGTACTCATTTACTTGTTGGAAAGTAGTTTGAAAAATTCCATTGTTGGTACTAATCCAAACATTTTCATTATTGTCAATTTGAATACTATGGCTTTTAAGTAAGTAATTACCTTTGTCCACGTTAAGTTTATTGAATTTAACGCCATCAAAAACGAAACAGCCATTACCATAACTGGTAATAAAAAGAAGTTTTTTAAATATGTAAATATCTCTAAAACAAATATTGGGGTATAGGTTATCTAACTTTATTAAACCCTTCAATAAACTCACTCTGTAAAAGCCATTACAATTAGAAAAGTAAGCCTCATTACTTGAAAAAACAGCAATAGCCTGAACTTGAGAGAAACCATTTTTAGACAAATTTAAGTTCCGAACTAGCTTATAATTTACAATTATATAAATTGAGTTTTTACAACCTACCCATAATGTATCTCCATAACCATTTATACTAGTTATTGCACTTTTCAACTTGACTATAAAAGAATGTTTTTTTACATTGCAGTCGTATTTAAACAACGAATCGCCAACACCAAACCACACTAAGTTACCTTTCACAAATAAGGCTTCATTGTTGATTACTTTATTATATAATTTTACAGGACTCAGTTTATCTTTTGTAAATTTATAATGAAATGGAGATAATACAGTTGAATCGTTTAACCTACAAATTGCATAAAATGACCTTACTTTTAATTTGTTATTGACTTTTATAATTTGGTTTTTGAAAATACTCCTTTTAAATAAATAAAAACCATTCGACTTTGAACCTAAGGCTATTATATTCAAATCTTTATTAACTTCAACATCACTAACATCAAAATCGCTTGGAATTTGATCAGTAATTAAGTTTAGTAATAACTTGGTATTATCATTCGAGTCAGAATAAATGCTATACAAATTTTGATTGTCAATTAAATAACTCGTATTAAGATGACTTTTACATTGTATATTTTTAATTCCATTGAGTAAGGTTAATTCTTTAGGTAAGGTACAAGGAAGTAATTTGTGTTTTTTGAAGTTTACCAAAAATATTTCACCTAAATTATTTTGAACATAATAATCAGAACCAATACAAAAAAAACTTACAATTTCTGATGAAGAGATACTATCAACTAAAAGTTTTTCTTTGTATTTATATATTTTTTTTAATCCTAAAACATAAACAAATCCATTTTCTCCAACCAATAATTTTGCTGGAAAAGTTCTCCAATTTTTAGAAGTATTATTTGTGTCATTTTTAAAATAACAAAGATTATCAATGCTGGGAATACCTCCGCTCAAGTAAGTTAATTTGTGGGAGTTAAGCTTATTTTTTTCTAACGTGATTAAATTCTTTTCAATTTTATAAATAGCACCTTCACCATCTGCGGCAATTATTTTTTTATCGGTAGTTGGTAAAATCCATCTAAATCTTTCATTTGAAATAATTGGTGTATTAACACTATTAAAGTTGTAAAAATTAACTCCATCGAACCTCGATAACCCAGCTTCGGTAGCTATCCAAAGGTAATTATTGGCATCAAAATATAACTGATTAACACTATTTTGTGGTAATCCATTTATTTGAGTAAAATGTTGTAAAAAATATTTCTTGTATTGTGCTTTAACCGGATTAAATAATGCTATTACCATTATAAGAAAACCAGTTGAAAAAAACCTGAAATTATTCCCCCCTAAAATCATTCTTAATTTGATTTATAATTATAAACGTCAGCAATATTTCTTAAATCAATTAAATTATTCACCCCCAACTTATCAAAAATACGTCCCTTATATGTTGCTATAGTTGTAGGTTTCAAATCAAGTTTATCTGAAATATCTTTTATAGAATCACCTTGAAGTAAATATCCAAGTACGGCAAATTCTCTTTCCGACAAAATATTTAATGGGTTTTTATGGTTTTTAATACTATTCTTTTGATTATTCAGTAAATCTTGCAAATGTTCTGAAAAGTATAGTTTGTTATCTAAAAACAGATTGAATGCCTTAATTACTTCTTCTTCACTACTCTGCTTACTTAAAAAAGCACTGATTCCAAAATTATACATTCTTGGACCAAAAATATCTTCCGAACTCATGGTGTAAATCAAAATAGGAATTTCTGGTTTGAGTTCTTTTACTTGAGCAAGAATATCAATAATATTCGCGTCATACAATTGCATATCAAGCACCATATGTGTAAAATTATTGCTCTTAATTAATTCGATTATATTCTTTGTATTGTCAGTTTCAATCCACTCAGATGCTCCAAAATAATTATCAATCAACACTTTAAGTCCACGTCTTATTATCACATGATCATCGGCTAATAAAATTTTCCTCTTCAAACTCATAATTTAGTATTGAAATAACCCAACAAAAATAGCAAAACAATTGGTTTATTTCTTGACAAGAAAAGCAAAAAATTACATTTTCATCATAACAATGGTTGCGCCATCACCACCAAATTCAATATGCTCGTTTTGCAAACTTGAAACCAATGGATTTCTGTTTAAAGTATCACGAACTAAATTTCGCAAGATTCCGTAACCTTTGCCGTGCACAATTCGAACTTGTTTTACACCCAATAAATAAGCATCGTCAATAAATACTTCAAGTTTTTTCAAAGCATCCTCACCACGCGTACCTATTAGATTTAACTCAGGACTAAAATCTTTCATTTTAGTGTTCATGTTTACACCTTCTACAGCTTTTTTAAGTTCGTTTTGCTTGGTTTTACTTACTACTTGCAATTTATTGATAGCAACGGTAGTGCGTAAATCGCCAAAGGCTACCACTGCTTTATTTTTATTTATTTCTAAAACCTCGCCTACGCTTTGTTGACCTTCCACCATAACGTTTGCACCAATTGAAATAGTTGCATCAATAGGTTTTGGAGCTTGTTGTTTTTCGGCTGCAATTTCTTTTTCGGTAAATTCTTTTAACTCTTGAATTTGTTCCTTTATTTCAGTTCTTGCCTTGCGCTGGGTTTCGGCATCTGCTTGGTTTTGTTTTATTTCCCTAATAGTTGCTTCTACCTTGCTATTAGCTTCGGTAATTATAGCTAAAGCTTCTTGTTTGGCTTCTTTAATTAATTGCTTTCTATTGGTTTCAATTTCTTCTTTCAGCTTGGCATATTGCTCCATTAAAGCATTTACCTTAGCTTCTTTTTCAGCAAAACGCTGGCGCAAATCAATTACTTGTTTTTGCTCTTTTTCTACTTCAATCAATAAATCATCTACGCGTTTTTGCTTCACTCCTACCCTATCTTTAGCATAATTAATAATGCTTTGAGCCAAACCTGTTTTAGTAGCTATTTCAAAAGCATAACTGCTGCCTGGTTTACCCATTTCTAATTTGTACAAAGGCTGCATTTTTTCGTTATCAAAAAGCATGCTTGCATTTACCAAACCTTTGGTATTATTGGCAAAATTTTTCAAATTACTAAAATGCGTGGTAACTACTCCAAAGCTATTTTTACGATTGATATGGTTTAAAATGGCTTCGGCCAGTGGACCTCCAAATTGAGGATCGGTTCCCATACCAAATTCATCAATTAAAAACAAGGTTTTTCCATCGGCAAAATCTGTGAAATATTTCATACGCAGCAAATGACTGCTGTATGTACTCAAATCATTTTCAATACTTTGTTCATCGCCAATATCAACCATAATGTCTTTAAACACGCACATTTCGCTATCGGGACTAGCAGGAACCAAAAAGCCGCATTGCAACATGTATTGCAGCAAACCAACTGTTTTTAAACAAACCGATTTACCACCCGCATTTGGACCCGAAATTACTGTAATTCTATTTTCAGCATTTAGCTCAATGTTTAATGGAACAATGCTTAGTTTATTGCGTTGGTGATTTAGCTTTAACAAAGGATGAAAAGCAGTGCGCAAAACCACATTTGGATGTTTTGAAATAGCTGGCATATCGGCAGCAAGTTCCATAGCAAACAAAGCCTTGGCCCTAATAAAATCGAACAAACCCATACGCTGAATATTTTTTTCTAATTCAGGAATTTCAGGTCTAATTTGGTCGGTTAGTTCCAATAAAATACGTTCACGCTCTCTGCGATAAGCAATTTGTAATTCGCGTATTAAATTATTCATTTCAAAGCATTCAGTTGGTTCTATAAAAACCGTTTGCCCTGTGTTACTTTCATCGTGCACAAAACCTGCAATATGGCGTTTATGTTCGGCCAAAACTGGCAACACCAAACGTCCATCGCGAATGGTAATATCTAAATCTTCAGCTATATAATTATTTTTAGCAGCTTTATCGTAAATGCTTTGTATGCGCCTGCGAACTTCTTTTTCTTTCTCGTTAATTTTACCCGAAATTTTAGCCAACTCAGGCGAGGCATTTGGCCTCATGGCGCCATCATTATCTAACACACGTTCAATGCGCCTAATGATTAAATCATTGTACATCAATCCTTCGAGCAAGGCTTGTAAATACAAGTATTTTTCAGGTCTATCTCTAAAATATTTAGCTATTTGTAAAAATGATTGCAGCGTTAATTTTAATTGATGCAATTCGTCTTCCAAAAGCCACATTCCTTCTATTTTTGCTTTTCGAAAATAAGGAAAAACATCGTGGTAATGATCGGAAGGAAAAGGCGTATCGGTTTCCAAAAGATTTTTAAAATCCTTAACCTGCATGAGCATTCGCTCAATAATATCTGCTTTATTATTAAACTTTATTTTATCAATGTATTGTTGACCTAGGCTTGAAATACACTTTTTCGCTACTAATTCTTTTATTTGATTGAACTCTAATTTAAGTTCTATTGATTGCGGATATGGCACTTTATAACTGTTTTTATTATATGGAATAATTTTAAACCAAAATTGTTTTTAAAGCTTGCAATTTAAACAAATAAATCATTCAATTTAAAAACGGTTTAAACCGATAAGGTATGCCATAATCTTTTCAAAACAATATATTTGCCTCATGCAAAAAATTTGCGAGAAATGCCTCCAACCTTTTGAGTGTAATATGGAAAATATTATGCAGTGTCAATGTTATGGTTTGGTTTTAACAAGCCAAGCAAGTCAATTTATTAGTAATACATACCAAGACTGCATTTGTATAAATTGCCTAAATGTAATAAAAGACACATTTGTACCAACCAAAATAATCTAATTACCGTTGGTATGTTTTAGTTAAAAATTTACACTAATTTGTATTGCACTATTTTTTTTATTAAATCGGCAAATAAAGTAGTTCATCTAAAAAATCACATTACTATCTAGTTATTAAATAATTACGAACCGAATTTAAAATTAAAGTACATGCAAATGATAAACTTTTTTATTAAAAATTATTTTATTTCAGTCAAGTTGTTAGATTCGCTGTTCAATAATAATAAAAAATGGATACTTCAAAAATGATTAAGGCTTATTGCCTAAAAACAAAAGAAAAGAATGTGCCTATGCACGATGCAGTAGTTTCAAAAACTGCTAAAGGTGGATACATGGCTAAAGGTCATGATGGCAAAGGCAATAAAATGGCTGCTATTATGGGCGAAAAAACTGCTTTACAAGCTATAAAAGATGGTGTAGCTAAACAAGATTTTTAGTATATTTTCACTTTGACAACAAAAAAGCCGTTTTACTTCTCAGTAAAACGGCTTTTTTATTATTTAAATTAACAACTCCACTATTTTGATTCAGCAGATTTTGCTTTAGGAGTTAAAAAAATTTCTGCCATCATACAGCGTGCGCTTCCACCACCATTGCTTTCAATATTGTAAAGTGGCGCATGTAAAATCTCATTATATTTTTCTATTTCATCAATTTGATCCTGGTTATAAGCTTTAAAAGCTTGCTCGCTCATTACCAAATATTTTTTATTACTAGTACCTAAAACTTCCAAAACATTGCCGGCAAACTGATTTAACTGCGCTAAACTAATTTCAATAACTTGTTTTTTAGTGCTTGCTAAAATGGCAGCTAACTCTGCTTTATTTGGAATACATTCTGTACAAATTATTATAAAATTACTGGTAACACTCATTACCACATTGGTATGATAGATAGCATTTCCATTTGCATCATTAGCTATAAAATCAACTAAACGATAACCAAAGTCATTACAAAATCTTTCTAATAAACTTTTATCGGTACGTGGAGATAAACAAGCATAACATATTTTATTTTCGCGGTCTAACACCATGCTTCCTGTTCCTTCTAAAAACTGATTGTCTTTTTCAGAAGCAGTGTAATCTTGTATTTCATCAAGGTTAAATAAATCGCCTAACTTATCTAATACATCAAAACGTCTTTCGGACCTGCGGTTTGGGGCAAACATGGGGTAAACAGCTATCAATCCATTGTTGTGAAAACTAATCCAATTATTCGGAAAAATAGAATCTGGCGTGTGTGGTTCCAATGTATCATCTATAACTGTAATATTTACACCAACATTAGTTAATTTTTTCACAAATTCATCAAACTCTTGTAAGGCTAAAGTTTGGGTTTGACTGTTGGCTAAATTGGGAATTTGAAAGGAGTTATTACTAGCAGTTTGGACATTAAAAGTAAAGGCCACAGGCCTTATCATAAGGATATGATTAGTTGATTGCATTAAACAAAATTAGCCAAATTTAGTTAATTCTATAAACGACACTTTTTTATATTTATTAAATAAGTATTTTGCCTCCAAATTACAAACCAATTAATGCAATATTTAAAATCTATCATCTTAGGTCTATTATTTTTGATTTCTACTCATTTATTAGCTCAAAATGATAGCATTTATCAGCCTAACGACATGATAGCAGATTTTAACTATATGCACAAACATTTGCATTTAAATCATCCCGGAGTGTATAGATATACAAGTAAACAAACTTGGGATAGTATATATAAAATTACCTTAAATTCCTTAAAAGAACCATTGCCTTATGTAAAATACAGATTGGTTTTACGTTCTTATTTAAATTATGTAAAATGCGGTCATACACAAGTAATTCCGAGTAAAAAATCGTTAAAACTATATAATAAAAGAAAGCATAAGAGCATTCCATTCAAAGTGATAATAGCAAATGACAAAATATTTGTTAGCGAAAACTTAAGTAATGACAGTGACCTCGTAAAAGGAACAGAAATAACAGCCATTAACGGAATAAATGTATCAAATATTATTTCTGATATTTACCATATTCAAAATGCTGACGCAGGACTAAATAGCATGAAAAACTTTTATGGTGCCTCACAATTCGCAACTTATTACAATGCTCTTTATGGTGAAGATTCTGTTTTTAAAATTAGTTATATTAAACTCAATGGCGACACACAAACCGCGGTGATAAGTGAGCGTTCAATAGATAAAAACAAAAAAAATATACTCAAAGTAAAATCAAATAGGAACCTTTTTAATCAAACTTTTGCTCAATTTAGAATTTGTGAAGGCGATACTCAAACTGCTATTTTAAAAATAAAAGGATTTCAACTAAATAATGGCACGAAATTTTACTCACGTGCATTTGAAAAAATAAAAAGTCAAGATATAAAATATTTGATATTGGATTTAAGAGGTAATGGAGGTGGAAGCATTGTAGAAGCTGCAGAACTAATTTCCTATTTAAGCAAGGATACATTTAGCTATGGTTTTTGTAGAGGCACTCAAGGACTAACCTATAAAAACCATGCTAAACAAAAATCCATGTATTATTTTTCAAGAATCTTAATAGATTTATTTGGCAACAAAAGGGAAGAAAACAATCAATTTTATTATCATTTTGGATACGATAAAAAATCACTCAAAAAAGATAAACATTTTAATGGGGTTATTTTCTGCCTAATCGATAATGGCACTTTTAGCGCTGCCAGTTTTGTTGCGGCATATGTAAAACATAAATCCGATGGCATTATTATAGGACAAGAAACTGCTGGAACCGAGTCGGGATGCTATGCAGTAAATACACCATTTTTAGAACTTCCAAATACTAAAAATTTTATTCGTATTCCACATTATCAATTTAAACATAAACTACCAATAAAAGATTCAGAGAGAGGCATTTTACCTCAAATAGAAACGCCTATTAATTCACAAACAATTAATAGCGAAAATGATGAAGAAATAGATTTAATTTGGAAAATTATTTTTGAAAAAAATTAACTAGTAAATAAAACATGAAACAGCAGTTTACTATATTAACCTTGACATTATTAACACTTATTGCATGCAATAATGATAGTGTAGATATTGACAGGTATGGCGAAAGCAATTGGAGCGAAACATCTAGTGGTTCAAAAAGAACTATCGAAAATAAAAGAAGTCATAAAGATGACTACGAAGGCGAAGATTTTAAAAACTTAAAATATACTGCAGAGATTGACACCAACGTTTATAGAAAGGATTATTTTTTAGAAAATAGCACTAAACAAAAGTTTAGTAACAATGAATCAGCTGATGAATTCAAATTAATCGTTAAAGGAAAAAAAATTCATTATGCCACTGTTGATTTTACCATAACCAACAGCCAAGGGGAACGCATTTTTCATGACCAATTTCCGCTTATGAAAGTATTGGAGCGCGTGTTTGATGGTGGAGGTGAGTATGCAACTTTTATTCAAAAAGACGATTACATGCGAGCCTGGGTAGACAATTTTTTTAAGTCTGAAAACTTTTTAACACCTGCCATCCATGCAGAGAGAGAATTTGATGCAGAATTTTCTAAAAAACACCACTGGGAAGCCATTGCTGCCGACCCAACAAGCGTTGGTTTTGTTTACAGTAAAAGCAAAGGCAGCCAAACAGAAATAGCATTTGATAAAAAACAAAATAAAGTATTAGAATACTACCATTTTAATTAAAAAATACAGCTATAATTTATACAATGAGACATTGGTTAGTAAAATCAGAACCCTTTAAATACAGTTGGGATCAATTTGAAAAAGACGGAAAAACTTTTTGGGATGGAGTACGTAACTATCAAGCACGTAATAATTTAAGAGAAATGAAAAAGGGCGACTTGGTACTTTGGTACCATAGTAACGAGGGTAAAGAAATAGTTGGAATAGCTAAAGTAACTAAAGAGCATTATCAAGACCCAACAACCGAAGATAAAAACTGGGTAGTGGTAGATTTAGCTCCATTTAAAAAGTTAAAAAAAACTGTTACTTTAGAGCAAATAAAAGCCGATGAAAACCTAAAAGACATAGGACTAGTGCGCCAAGGCCGACTTTCAGTTATGGAACTAAAAAAAGAAGAATTTGATTATATTTTATTACTTGCTAAATAATTTTTAAAACCATGAAAAATAAAATCATTTTGCTGGTAATGCTCATAAACATTGTATTGAGTGCCAACGCTCAATTGAGCTATAAAAGTGTTGAAACCAAAACTTCTTTAGCTGCTGTAATAAACATGAGTGAAAAAGACGAAGACTTTGACCCAAAATTAATGCTCATAAAAGCGGCAAATCCAAAACCAGCCACAGCATTTAATATCAACAAACAACTACTCGATCAAAAACATCAAGAAGGAATTTTAAATTTCAATGGCACTTCTTCAATGAAATTGAATAAAGGAGATGTTACACCGCCAGTTCAAATAAGAGGTTTTAAAGCAAATGTAACTCAAGGTACACCAAATGACAATGATATTGCTGTTAGTAATAATGGAACCATTTGTAGTGTAGTAAATACCAACATGAACATATTAAATGATACGGGAAAAGTTATTTCAGCTCGTACCTTACAATCAATTGCAAAAGGTATTAATAATTTAAATAGAACATTTGACCCTAGAATAATTTATGATCCTGAAGCCGACAAATTCATTTTAGTATTTATGCAAGGTAGTTCAAGTAAAGATACTAGAATTATTGTAGGCTTTAGCCAAACCAATAATCCTGCTTTAAATTGGAATTTCTACACCATTCCTGGAAACATTTTTGGTGATAGTAGTTGGAGCGATTTTCCAATCATTTCTATTTCTAAAAATGAACTTTTTTTAACCTTAAATAGATTAAAAGACGATACTTATTGGAAGAATGGATTCATGGAAAGTTTTATTTGGCAAATGGATAAGGACAATGGATTTAAAGGCGATTCATTAAATCAAAAAATTTATTACGATATTAAATACAATAACAAACCAATTTGGAGTGTTTGTCCGGCAAAAGGTGGTAGTAAACTTTATGGACCAAATATGTTTCTATTTTCAATAAGACCTGACCAATTATGGAATGATACAGTATTTGTGCATGAAATTACAAACACCGTTAAATCAGGCAAGGCCACATTAAAAACTACTGTTGTTAAGGCTAATAACCACTATGGATTACAGCCAAATGCATTTCAACCCAATGGAAAAAAACTACAAACCAATGATGCAAGAGTACTTAGTGCCATGTATGAAAATGGTATTTTCTATTTAGTTGGCAACTCAGTGGATGCTCGTTATAATTCAGCAGGGTGCTACTTAATAACTATTGATAATTATTGGGGACCAAATCAATTAAAAGCAAACTTGCAGTTAATTAGTTCAGATACCATGGATTTTGGTTATCCAAGTATAGCTTATTGTGGAAATGGATTAGGAGATAATAGCGCGATGATTTCATTAAGCCATGTTTCACCTAGAAGCTTTCCCGGAAATAGCTTGGTTTATGTTGACAGAAATTTAAATATTTCTACTCCAGCAATTATTAAACAAGGGGAAAGTAATATATTGCTAATTGGCGACTCTGTGGAGCGTTGGGGAGACTATGGTGGAATTCAATTAAAATACAATGAACCAGGAAAAGTTTATTATAATGGAAGTTTTGGTTTCAATAACGATAATAGAACTTGGGTAGGAATTAGTAAAAATACAGATAGTAAATTATCTAATAAAGAACAAATAGCCAATACCAACGATGTAAGTGTATATCCATTACCAGCTAAAGAATATATGACCGTTGATTTCAGTTTGGAAGAAAAATCAGTGTTAAGTTTTTATATAATTGATATGCAAGGAAAAGAAACGCTTTTACTAACAGATAGGGCTAAGGCTGGTTTGAATAGATTTACATTTAACGCATTAAACCTTACCAATGGTTATTATCAACTGATGATTAAAGATGGCGAGAAAACAATCATTAGCAAAAAAATAGTGATTACTCATTAATATCGAGTAATCACTATCTAAAAACTACCTCCGCTCCTGCACCGCCAAAAGTTTTATTGCATGGTGTTTGAGTATTTTTACTTTTCAATTTATATTTAAAAATCAATTTAGTTGATTCATTATTGAATTGATTTTTTTAAACAATTCAAATAAAATCAACCATTCAAAAACCAAGAAAAAAACCAACCATTTAACAATTTAACATTTGAACAATAATTAAATTAACCTTATTTAAGTCACTAAAAGCCAATATATCAAATATTAAGCTATATTTGCAGCTTATTTTTAATAAAGTACTTTGAAAAATTTTAGTGATTTGGGCGTAGAAACGTCCATCTTGAATGCGATTCAAGAGATGGGGTTTGAGACTCCAACGCCTATACAGGAACAGTCTATTCCTGTGTTTTTAGAAACAGGCCAAGATATTTTGGGATTAGCCCAGACGGGAACCGGTAAAACAGCAGCATTTGGCCTGCCAATTATTCAACTTGTTGAACCTTCTAACAGAACTATTCAAGCTTTAGTTATTTGTCCTACACGTGAACTTTGCATGCAAATTAGCAAAGATTTAGGTAACTACAGCAAAAACAAATCTAGTATTAACATCGTAGCAGTGTACGGTGGAAGTAGTATTGAACGTCAAATTTCTGATATTAAACGTGGTGCACACATTATTGTGGCTACTCCAGGTCGTTTAATGGATTTAATGAACCGCAGAGCGCTTAACATTTCTACAGTAAAATATGTAGTGTTAGACGAAGCAGATGAAATGCTAAACATGGGTTTTGAAGAAGATGTAGAATACATTTTAGCAGAAACTCCTAAAGAAAAACGCGTTTGTTTATTCAGTGCAACTATGCCAAAAAGCATCAGAAACATTGCAAACCGTTACATGAACGATCCTTTTGAAATTACAGTTGGTAAATCTAACTCGGGTAACGTAAACATTACACATCAATATGCTGTAGTGCACGCCCGCGATAAATATGCTGCCTTAAAACGTTTTGTTGATTTTAACAGCGATGATATTTACGCCATTATATTTTGTACTACCAAACACGAAACACAAGATATTAGCGATAAATTAATTAAAGATGGTTACAATGCTGATTGTTTACATGGTGACTTAAGCCAAGGACAACGCGAAAAGGTAATGAACCGTTTCCGTCATCATGCCATCAAAATATTATTAGCAACCGATGTGGCTGCGCGTGGTATTGATGTTTCAGGCATTAGTCACGTAATCCATTTTAGTTTGCCAGATGATATTGAAAACTACACACACAGAAGTGGTAGAACAGGTAGAGCTGGAAAATTAGGTGTATCGTTTACTTTATTAAACATGCGCGAAAATGGAAGATTACGCGATATTGAAAGATTGAGTAATGTAAAATTTGAAAAAATACTAATTCCAAGTGCTGAAGAAGTGCGCGATAAAAAATTAGTAGCATTTATTGATACCATTGTAAATACCGAAATTGAAGAAAGCATTTTTGATGATAAAGTAATGACTAGCTTGCGCCCGTTATTAACTTTACCTTCGGAAGAATTGGTTCAAAAATTCCTTTCGTTAGAGTTACGCAGATTTAGTGCTGAATACTTAAACGCTCCTGATTTAAATACTACTTCGGGCGATAGAACCAGAGATGGTGAAAGAGGCGAACGTGGTGGAAATGTACGCGGACAAAGAATTTTTGTGAGTGTAGGTAAAAAAGATGGCTTTGACATTCGCAGTTTTAAAGATTGGGTTGCTCAAGAAAGTAAGTTAGATTGGAAAGAATTACATGTAGATGTAAGTGGTGTATTTAGCTTTGTAGATGTAAAAGAAGAATTAGCCGAAAAAGTAATTACTGCTTTAAATGGCAATACTTACGAAGGCAGACCTGTGAGAGCAGAATTAAGTGGTGAAAAACCAGGTGGTTCGCGCGAAGGCAGAGGCGGCCGCGGAGGCGATAGAGGCGGAAGAAGTGGTGGCGGATACAGCAGCCGTAGAAGCGAAGGCGGGAGCTCAAGCTATGGCGGTGGCGAAAGAAGACGCAGCAGTGGAGGTGATAGAGAAAGAGGCGGAGACAGAGAAAGAGCACCAAGAACTGAAAGAAGCGACAGAAGCAGCTATGGCCGCAGCGAGGGAACTACCGAAAGAAGCGGTTACGGAACCAGAGATGGCGGACGTAACAGAAGCTATGGTGGCGATAAACCTGCTGGTGATAGACCAAGTGGCGAAAGAAGACGTAGAAGAGATTAATTAGTTGATGGTTGTAAGTTGATAGATTTTTGAAACACAACATATTCAATTACTCAAACCAATAAGAAAGCCCAAGTGAAAACTTGGGCTTTTTGCGTTTAGAAAAATTATCTATTACAGCAATTCAACTCCTTCGGAGTTGATTTATTGATATAAATACAACATATTGATTTTTAATATTTAGACAAATTACCGAATTAACTAATACTGCTTCTTTAAATAAAATAGTTCATTGAATTATAGCTGTACTTACACCAAACACATTTCCCTCATTTATAAATCAAATTGGTATAAATTATTATTATAAAAAACTCCGAAGGAGTTCAATTTAAATAGCACCGAGTGAAACTCGGTGAAAAATAAAACAGCCCTTTAAACAACTCCGAAGGAGTTGAATAACAGAATTAAATTGAAGAGTCTATAAAAACAAATTTTTTAAATGCCCATTTCCATTGGCAATTTTTATGAACTAAACATTACAACTAATTTTGAAACTATAAAACCATTGAACAATTCAACAAATAAGCTATTTTTGAAAAGTTGATACCTCAAGCTAAAATAGACGAAATAATTCAAGCTGCCAATATTGAACAAGTAATTGGCGACTATGTGCGTTTAAAACGCAGAGGCGCCAACTTAACTGGGCTTTGCCCATTCCATTCCGAAAAATCTCCCTCCTTTTCAGTTAGTCCAGCTAAAGGTATTTTTAAATGTTTTGGTTGCGGCAAAGCCGGCAATGTGGTAAATTTTGTAATGGAACACGATAGCTTAGGCTACATTCCTGCTTTAAAACATTTAGCCGAAAAATTTAATGTAGAATGGCCACAGCAAGAGTTTGTAAATGTAGATGAAGAACGCAAACAACGCGATGAAAAGGAAAGTTTACAAATATTAAATAATTGGGCTAACGACTATTTTCAGGATATTTTATGGCAAAATGAAACAGGTCAGGCTGTTGGGTTAAGCTATTTTGAAAACCGTGGCTTTAGGCACGATACCATCAAAAAATTTAACCTTGGTTTTAGTTTAGATAGTTGGTCGGCCTTTTTTGATAAAGCAGTAGCCAATCAATTTAGCGAAGAACTTTTATTTAGCTCGGGCTTAGTCAAACATAAGGAAGACGGTAAAAAATTTGACGCTTATCGTGGTCGTGTTATTTTTCCAATTCATAATTTAAACGGAAAAGTAATTGCTTTTGCAGGGAGGTATTTAAAAAAAGAACCCAATAGCCCAAAGTATGTAAACTCGCCCGAAACCATACTTTACCATAAAAGTAATGAGCTTTACGGCTTGTATTTTGCTAAAAATGAAATTCGTAAGCAAGATTCAGTTTACTTAGTGGAAGGTTATACCGATGTAATAAGCATGCACCAATCGGGTGTTGAAAATGTGGTTGCATCGAGCGGCACATCGCTTACCGAAGGACAAATTAGGCTTATTAAAAGGTTTACTGAAAATGTTACCGTACTTTTTGATGGTGATGCGGCAGGTATAAAAGCCAGTATTAGAGGTATTGACATGCTTTTGGAACAAGGTTTAAATGTTCGTGTTTTAACTTTTCCTGATGGAGACGACCCTGATAGTTACAGCCAAAAAGTAGGCAGCGATGCTTTTAAAGAATATTTAGAAACCAAACGCCAAGATTTTATAGTATTTAAGGTAAATCTATTGCTGAATGATGCCGGAAATGATCCCATTAAAAAGGCAACTGTTACCCGCGATATTGTAGAAAGCATTAGTAAAATTCCTGATAGCATAAAACGTTCGGTATTTGTGAATGAATGCGCTCGGTTAATGAGCATTGACGAACAAGTGCTTTTGGTAGAGTTAAATAAATTGCGCAAGCAGTTTTTAACCGATAAAGATAGGGAACAACAGCAGCAACAAAGAAATGCTGAAAGCCAAGATTCATTTGAAGGTTTTGAGCCTATACCAGAACAAGGTTATGCTGATGATTTACAAGATACCTTAAACGATTCGTCTATTTTTGATGAACAAGAACGTGATTTGATTCGTTTGATTATCAATTTTGCCAATAAAACCGTTAATGAAACCGAAACCGCTGCTAGCTATCTATTAAGGCAATTAATTGAAAAAGAAATTGAAATTGACCATCCAATAGTAACACTAATTTTAGATGAAACTTACCAAGTTATAGAGCGTGGCGAGATTGTAGATGATAAGTTTTTTACCAATCATCAAAACCCATTGATAACGGCTTTAGCAGCTGATATGCTTGCTCGTGAGTATATATTAAGTCCTAACTGGGAAAAGCGTGCTGCTGTAAAAATGGATTCCTTTTTTAAAGATACAAAAGCAGATATTGACTCAGCCATTTTACACTTACAAATTAAGTATATCAATAAATTGATTGTAAAAAATCAAAAAGAACTCAAACCCGAATTAACTGAAGAAGATTTTGAACTTCATCAGCGTGTACACATGGATTTGACAAAAAAACGCAATGAACTCACCAAAAAAATTGGTACTGTAATAGTTAAGTAAGTTCTGAGTTCTGAGTTCGAAGTACTAAGTTCTGAGTTCAAAGTACTAAGTTTGAAGTTTAAAATTCAACATTCATAATTCAAAAATCATAAATCATAAATCAAATGCTATCCCGGGACTCGGGCAAGGTGTTTGTCTAAATCTTTAATTTGAGCAACTACTTGTTCGTTTTTAGCTTTGCAATTTTTAGCCCTTCTTAAAAAATCTTTCGAAGCTCTGATATCACGTTTGTTCATGTAAATTTGAACCATACCCAATAAAGCCATAGCTTGACTTTCGTTGTCTAACGAACCTTTCAAAGCTTCTCTCATGTATTTTTCGCCTTCCTTAAAGTTTCCTTTTTGTAAAGCCATCATGCCTAATTGCACATCGGTTGAGCCTTTATTTTCGGCTAAGGTGCTACCAATAGAAGCACTTTTCTTCAAAAGTTTTTCGGCAGAATCAAAATCTTTATTTGCCATAGCCAAATTACCTTTTAAAGTGTAATACGAGCTACGAATAGGCTTGAACAATAAATTTGGAAACCATATTGAATTTAATATGCGTTCCACAGCTTCTACATCACCATTCTCCATTGGGTCTTGAATCAGGCGTAGTGGACCAATAAAAAAATGGGTAAAAATAGCTATCACAGCTAAGGTATAAAATATAATTGCGGCCCAAATATCGCCTAAGCCAGCAAACTGAAGTAAAAGACCAATGATTAACGAGGCTATTCCAGCCCAAAAACGGTATTTGATAAGTAAATTATAAAATTTCATATAATATTTTTTGCGTTGCAAATGTATTAAAACCTAGCAAATATTAGCATGTAAGCGAAAAAATATCCCAACTTTCAACAATTTTTTGAGCAATAGGTATTTCATTATTTATTGGGAATACATATTTAAAATAAAAAGGGTGCGAAAGTTTTTACAACTCCCGCACCTTTTCTAATTTATGAACTAATTAATTAGCTACTGCAAGTTACACAACCTTCTTCCATGGTACAAACTTGACCTGTGAAATCGGTTGTAATATCATCTATATTATTGCCCGTTGGTACCGTTGAATTAGAAACAGTATTTAAAGTAGGAGCTACTTCAATAACAGGAACTACAGGTTGCATATCATTATTACCTTGTTTTTCAATGGTGAACTGAACTGCTTGGGTAGCTGCTTGTGAGCGTAAGTAATACATACCAGTTTTTAAACCTTTTTTCCATGCATAAAAGTGCATTGAAGTAAGCTTAGAACTGCTGGGGCTATCCACAAATAAATTCAACGACTGCGATTGGCAAATATACGCTCCCCTATCGGCAGCCATATCAATTAAATTACGTTGTTTAATTTCCCAAACGGTTTTGTATAGTTCTTTGATATTTGCTGGTATTTCAGCAATATTTTGAACTGAACCATTTGCCGCAATTATTTTATTTTTCATATCATTAGTCCAAAGTCCTAATTGAACTAAATCTTTTAATAAATGCTTATTAACCACTACAAATTCGCCACTTAAAACCCTGCGAGTATAAATATTTGAAGTATATGGTTCAAAACACTCATTATTTCCTAAAATTTGAGAAGTAGAAGCCGTTGGCATTGGTGCTACTAATAATGAATTTCTAACACCATGTTCTATTACTTCAGCTCTTAATGCTTCCCAATTCCAGTTTTCGGTAGCATTTATATCCCATAAGTCAAATTGGAATTTTCCTTTTGAAAGCGGAGAACCTTTGAATGTTTCGTAAGCGCCTTCTTTTTTAGCTAAGTCTTTACTTGCTGTTAAGGACGCAAAATATATTGTTTCAAAAATATTTTTATTTAACTGTTTTGCCGAATCACTTTCGAATGGCATGCGCAATAAAATAAACACATCTGCTAATCCTTGAACCCCTAATCCAATTGGGCGGTGACGCATGTTAGAGTTTCTTGCCTCTTCAACTGGATAATAATTATAATCAATAATTTTATTTAGGTTTAAAGTAGCTTGGTAAGTTACTTCATATAATTTGTTATGATCAAATTTACCATCAATAACAAAACGTGGTAAAGCCAATGAAGCTAAATTACAAACTGCCACTTCATCAGGACTTGTGTATTCCATGATTTCAGTACATAAGTTACTGCTTTTTATTGTACCTAAGTTTTGTTGATTGCTTTTACGGTTTGCAGCATCTTTATAAAGCATGTATGGTGTACCAGTTTCAATTTGTGATTCCATAATAGCAAACCATAAATCTTGTGCTTTAATAGTTTGACGTGCTTTACCTTGTGCTTCGTAACTGGTATAAAGAGCCTCAAACTCGTCTCCCCAACACTCGCTTAAGCCTGGTGCTTCATTCGGACAGAAAAGACTCCAATCGCCATTTTCTTCTACACGTTTCATAAATAAATCGCATATCCAAAGTGCGTAAAATAAATCGCGTGCACGCATTTCTTCTTTACCATGGTTTTTACGTAAATCCAAAAATGCAAAAACATCGGCATGCCATGGTTCTAAGTATATTGCAAAAGCACCTTTACGTTTTCCTCCTCCTTGATCTACATAGCGAGCAGTATCGTTGAATACGCGCAACATTGGAACAATACCATTGCTAGTTCCATTAGTTCCGCCAATATAACTACCAGTAGCTCTAATATTGTGTATTGCTAAACCAATTCCACCTGCACTTTGCGAAATTTTAGCTGTTTGTTTTAAAGTATCATAAATACCATCGATGCTATCTTCTTTCATGGTTAAAAGAAAACAACTACTCATTTGCGGTTTTGGAGTACCTGCATTAAATAATGTAGGAGTAGCATGGGTAAACCAACGCTCACTCATTAAATTATAAGTAGCAATTACACTATCGATATCTTCCTTGTGAATTCCAAGGGCTACGCGCATATACATATGTTGTGGACGCTCAGCCACTTTTCCATCTACACGGAACAAGTATGATTTTTCAATTGTTTTGAATCCAAAATAATCAAAAGCAAAATCTCTATCGTAAATAATAGAACTATCTAATAATTCTGCATTCTTTTGAATTATTTCATAAATATCTTCAGCAATTAATGGTGTTCTTTTACCTGTACCTTTATCGGTATAGTTATAAAGTTTTTCCATTGTTTCCGAAAATGACTTAATAGTATTTTTGTGTAAATTACTTACAGCAATTCTACTTGCTAATAAAGCATAATCGGGATGCTTAGTTGTAAGTGAAGCAGCAGTTTCTGCAGCTAAATTATCTAACTCTGTGGTAGGAACTCCATCGTAAATTCCTTGCACCACTTTTTTAGCCACATCAATTGGATCAATTAATGGACTTAAACTGTAACTAAGCTTTTCAATTCTTGCCGTTACTTTGTCAAATTTAACGCTCTCTTTTTTGCCGTTTCTTTTAATTACAAACATCTTAATAATTATGAATTATGAATTATGAATTATGAAATTCTTTTTGTGAAACTCATCATCTAATAATTCTGTTTTTGTTATTACTATTATTTTTTTTCAGTCATTGCGAGGAACGAAGCAATCTCACTGCGAGATAGCTAAATAGCTTTTAATAACTAAACCCAACTACAATATTTAAAAATCTTCTTCTAGTGAAAATGCATGGCCTTCTTTTCCACCCATTACACCAGCTTTTTGGTAATCACCAACTCTTTTTTCAAAGAAGTTAGTTTTACCTTGTAACGATATCATTTCCATAAAATCAAATGGATTGGTAGCGTTATATAATTTTGCATATCCTAACTCTGCTAACCATCTGTCAGCCACAAATTCAATGTACTGCTGCATTAGTTTTGCATTCATTCCTATTAAATCAACAGGTAATGCTTCAGATACAAATTCCTTTTCAATTGCTACCGCATCTCTAATAATGGTATGAACTTCTTCTTGACTTAATTTATTGCTTAACATACTATACATTAAACAAGCAAACTCGCAATGCATTCCTTCATCGCGGCTAATTAGTTCATTACTAAATGTTAAACCTGGCATTAAACCGCGCTTTTTCATCCAAAATATAGAACAAAAACTACCACTAAAAAAGATTCCTTCAACTGCTGCAAAGGCCACCAAACGCTGAGCAAAAGTTCCATTACTAATCCAACGTAATGCCCATTCTGCTTTCTTTTTTACAGCAGGAACTGTATCTATAGCATGAAATAGTCTATCCTTTTCTTTTGGATCTTTAATATAAGTATCAATCAACAATGCATATGTTTCACTATGGATATTTTCCATCATAATTTGGAATCCATAGTAACATCTAGCCTCAGGCAATTGAACCTCGCTCATGAAGTTAACAGCTAAATTTTCGTTAACTATTCCATCACTTGCTGCAAAAAATGCCAGAATATGAGAAATAAAATGACGTTCTCCATCATTTAACTTTGCCCAATCCTTTAAATCGTCACTCAAATCAATTTCCTCGGCAGTCCAAAAGCTGGCTTCATGTTTTTTATACATTTCCCATACTTTTGGATAATTAATGGGTAGAATAACAAATCTGTCTTTGTTTTCCCTCAATAATAACTCGTCTTGATTTTGCATTTTTTGTTTTTTTCTAAAATTAACCGTTTATAAATTAAAGTAAGTTTGGCATTCAAATCATAAATACATTTCATTGAATGCGATTTAAATTTATTTTGAATATTTAGCTTCCTACAATAATACATTGCATGGGTTAAGTATGTTTCAAAAAGTTAATCACAGGATTGTTAATATCACTCGAAACACTAGTATTTTCAATGCTTGCAAGCATCAGCAATTTTAGTTTTCAACAAGTAATCAAGGCGTTTATTTTATACTTGTTTTTGTAAAAAAAAATGTACCTATCAGTGAAATAGGCACCTAACAAAAAAGGAACTTTTTTTTTGAAAAAGTTCCTTTTTTGAATAAAAATATTTTTAAGTATGAAAAGTAAAGAAATTGTTTTTTAACCCGCCATTGCCCTGAATAATAAAAACAATAATCCTGAAAGTAATATTGTAACAGGTAAGGTTAATACCCATGCAATGGCAATGTTTTTAATTGTTCCAGCTTGCAAATTCTTAATACCTTTACTAGCTACCATACTACCAGCAATACCTGATGATAGCACCTGAGTAGTACTAACTGGCAAACCAAATGCTGTTGCCAAACCAATTGTTCCAGCTGCAACTAATTCACTTGAAGCTCCTTGAGCATAATTCAAATGTTGTTTACCAATTTTTTCTCCTATTGTCTTTACAATTCGTTTCCACCCAACCATGGTACCTAACCCAAGTGATATAGAAATCATGAATATAACCCATGTTGGTGAATATTCTGTAATTGTTTTAACGCCCCCAATTGATGCTTTCAAGCCATTTTTATCCTCTTCGCTCAATGCAATTGTTTTACTGTATTTAATTTTATCAATATCTTTTGCCAACCTTGTAACGTTCGTTCTTACCTCAAATTTTTCTTGAGTAGTTAAACTATCGAATGACTTGGAGTTTAAAATAAACATTACTTTATGAGTGATAACTTGCACTTTAGCAATTTCTAAACTATCCTCTTTTGAAAGTTTTTCAACTATTGTTTTATCTAAAATACTATTAATAGCTGTTATTTCATATTTAACTTTTGGTAAATCAACTTTGGCATTAATGGCAAAATATCCAGGAACAATAGCTATTAAAATTAACATTACCAATCCAACCCCTTTTTGTCCATCATTACTTCCGTGACTGTAACTAACACCGGTGCAAGTCAATAACAAAATCATTCTAATCCAAAATGGTGGTGGATCATTTGTTTTTGGTGCTCTAAAAATTGTTTTATTTTTTACAAATATTCTTAACACATACATTAGAAAGATCGATAAACTAAATCCTATAAGTGGTGAAATTAATAAACTCAAGCCAATATCTGACGCTTTGTGCCAATTAACGTAAGTACCACTTTTTTCTGCAATAAATGAATAAGCTAAACCAACACCTAATATACTTCCAACCAAAGTATGTGAACTTGAACATGGAATACCAAAATACCAAGTTCCTAAATTCCATATAATTGCTGTTAAAAGTAAAGACATAATTAAAGCTATACTATGGTAAATATTTTGGTCAGCAAGCATTTCACTTGGTATTAAATAGCTAATTCCCATAGCCACCGTAATACCACCAGCAAACACACCAACACTATTCCATATTCCACTCCAAATTACTGCAACCCATGGCTTTAATGAATTGGTATAAATAACTGTAGCAACAGCATTAGCAGTATCGTGAAAACCATTAATAAATTCGAAAGCGCAGGCTGCAAATAAGCAAGCAATTAAAAGAAAAGTTAAGGTTGGGTCTAATCCAAACATATTATGTGGTATAATTTTGGGCGAAAGTAAATTTTCATTGCAATATTGCAATGTTAAGTAATTGTAAAGCAAATTTAATTTTTTTAATTAATAATACCTGATTATAAATTTAGGATTTTATGATAGCAATACTATTTTTGAGGCATAATCGTTAATCAATTTGCGTAAAATAAATAACAATTAATCTTGGTTTTTTATTGCTATTTATCATAACAACAAAAATTAAATGAAAAGTATAGTAGTAGTATTTATTTTTATTTCAACCACGTTAAAAGCCCAATTAGGTGGAATAACTCCTTATGGATTTTTAAATAATTATTCAAATGCAAGGATAGCAGCCTTGGGTGGAAGTGCAATTGCTACACACGATAATGATGCTAGCTTAGTAATAAACAATCCATCACTTTTAACTGCTGGTATGGATAAACAGCTTAGTTTAAATTACCAAAATTATTTGGCAAATATTGGCACAGGATATTTTGGTTATGCCTTCAATACCAAGAGTGCAGGTCCATTAATGCTAGGCGTTCAATATATAAATTACGGATCTTTTGATAAAAAAGATATTGATAATACCAATTTAGGAAGTTTTGCTGCCAATGATTTTGCCATTCATTTATCAACTTCACGCATTATTAAAAAATGGAATATTGGCGCTACTGCTAAATTTGTTTATTCTGTTATCGAATCATACACAAGTACAGGCATGGCAGCCGACATAGCGGCAAGTTATAAAAGTGAAGATAGTCTCTCTGTTTTTACAGCTGTAATTAACAATTTAGGATATGAAATTTCAACATATACCGGAACTGAAAGACAACAGTATCCAATGAATTTACAAATTGGTTACAGCAAAAAATTTGCTCATAATCCATTACGTATATCAATAATAGCACACGATTTACAAAAAATAGGTGGGTTACTTTATCAGAATAGCACAAAAAACAATAGAAATATTGATTTATCGACTGGATTACCTATTGAAGAAGATTTTACTTCGATTAATTATTTGATGAGTCATTTAATTATCAATACTGAATTGGTATTTGGCCAAGGATTCCAATTAAGATTTGGTTATAATGATTTACGTAGAAGAGAATTGGCATTGCCCGATGCGCGTTCGTGGGCTGGTTTTAGTTGGGGTTTCGGCCTAAAAGTACGAAAATTTAGATTTTCATATGGTAGTTCATCATTTTATTCAACCAATGCTACCAATCATTTCTCAATAATTACTAACTTGCAAGAGTTTAAAAAGAAGAAATAATGAAACAAATTGTTATTGCTATTGACGGATTCTCATCATGTGGTAAAAGTACCATTGCCAAAGAATTATCTAAAATACTTACCTATAAATACGTTGATACTGGCGCAATGTATAGAGCGGTTACCTTGTACCTAATTCAAAATCATATTGATTTCAACAATATTCAAGATGTAATTAACGCACTAGAAAAAATCAGTATTACATTTAAAATAGATGAGCAAACTCAAATTCAAGAGACATTTTTGAATGGTGAAAATATTGAAAATGAAATTAGGGTAAATCCTCGTGTAGCGGGTTTTGTAAGCAATGTAAGTTCAATAAGTGAGGTAAGAGGCTTTTTGGTAAAACAACAACAAGAACTAGGAAAGCTAAGAGGTATAATTATGGATGGACGAGATATTGGAACAGTTGTTTTCCCTGATGCAGAATTAAAGTTATTCATTACAGCCGATCCTAATGTAAGAGCCCAACGAAGATTTGACGAGTTAAAAGCGAAAGGAAATAATACCACATTTGAAGAAGTATTAGCTAATTTAACCAAACGCGATTACATAGATTCCAACAGAGATGACTCTCCACTTATGAAAGCAGATGATGCCATTGAAATTGACAATAGCAATATCAATCAAAAAGAGCAGTTAGAATTAATTTTAAAGTTGGTAAACGAAAAGATTGGATTGAAAGCTTAACTAAAGATACTTTTTAGTAAAATTATATGCAGCATGTTCAGAGTAGTATTGCCCATTAATACTACTCAACGCAAACCCAACATGGCCTCCTTTTTCTGGTGTTTCTAAATAAAAATGTTTACTGTTTTTTGCAATATTAAAAGGAAAACAGCTAGGTGCCAAAAATGGGTCGTTAAGGGCATTAACTAATAAAGTAGGAATGCTTATGTTATTTATAAATTGCAACGAACTGCATTGATGGTAATAATCATCTGCATTTTCAAAACCATGAATTTTTGCCGTAAATCTTGTATCCCACTCCTTAAAATTATTTATTTTATATAAATCGGTTAAATCAATTTGATTGGGAAATTGATTTGCTTTTTGAACTAATTTTTTGTTCAATGATTTTAGGAATCGAACCATATAAGGTTTATTCCAATTTTTACTTAAAACTTTTGAACTTGCCGCTAAATCAACTGGAACTGAGAATGCGAAAGCAGTTTTGATCAGTGGGTTAATTTTTTCGCCTTGCTCTCCCAAATATTTGAGCAATACATTTCCTCCTAAACTAAAACCTCCTAATATTATTTTGGAATAATTTTTATTGGTTATAATATGGTTGATAATATATTCAACATCATCACTTTTCCCACTATGGTAACTTGTTAAAAGCCTATTATTTTCTCCACTACAACTTCTAAAATTTACAGCACAAATATCAAAACTTTGATTAGAAAAATACTTAGAAAACCCTTTGATATATTGTGAATTTGAACTACCCTCAAGCCCATGAAACAAGATTAGTAAATTCTTACTATTATTCATAACATAGTCCAAATCCATAAAGTCACCATCAGGCAATTCAACTCTCTCTCGTTCATACGCAATATCAATCTTACGAAAAAGAGCAGGAATAATGGTTTCCAAATGTTTATTTTTATTCCATTTATTTCCTTTATAATTACTTGATATAATTGGCATTTTCCTGATTATTAGTTAAACCGACTTTATATTTCAAATTTTAAGACTATAAAGTTATTATTGTAATGCAAATGAAAACTATTTATACAACACTATTCACATTAATTTTAACCATTAATGTTGTAGCACAAAAAGATTATCATAAATATTCTTTATATTTCAACGTGGGATTACCAATTCAAACTAATTTCGACTTTAAGCCTACAATTGGCTCACTAGGTGAAGTGGGTTTAAAAGTAAAATTAATTAAGGGATTATCTTTATCGGCCGAGGCAAGTTCTGTTTTTTTCAAAAAGCAAATTAACTTTAACTATATAGTTGCTAATTATTTTACTCAAATAAATGCTGGAGGATTATTGTTAATGTATGAATTTAAACTTCAATCAAATTTATTTTTGGGAATTGGGGCTGGCTATAATATGGGTTTATTTTCAGGAAGAGTTTTTAGTCCATACGAAGCAATTTATTATGAACAAACCGGCACTTTAAATAGAAAAATTACAGGAACAGTTTCAACCATAAAAGGGGTTTTTAATATACGCAAACCGCTTAATAAATATTTTGATGCGCAAATGGGTGTTAGTTACGGACAAACTAATAGTGAGTTATTAGATATGTACAGTAATTTAAAAAACAAAAAAGCAGATACCTATTTTATTGGTTATTTAGGTTTAGTCATTAACTTAGACGCTAAGAATTTTGGTGGGTTTAGCAATAAAGGATCTCGTAGATTAGGATGTCCTAATTTTTAATTATTAAAACGCAACTCATATATTTTACATGAATAAATTTTACACTTTTTTATTACTTTTCATTTCTATTGTATTTAACACCAATGCGCAAACCATAAAAATTTTGTTTGATGCAAGTAAAGCTGAAACTGCTGGCAATGCAGACTGGGTAATAGATGAAGATTTAAATAACATAAAATGGAGTCCAAATGCAAGCATAGGAGGTGGAAGTGAAGGAAATGCGCAGCGAATTCCTACTCCAGCCCAATCAACAGTTACATCAACTACCACTGAAAATTATTGGAAAGGGGCGCTTTCTGCTTGGGGAATTGACTGTGTAAAAAAAGGATATGTGGTAGAAACATTACCATATAATGGCACAATTAGTTACGGAAACACCTCTAACTTACAAGATTTAAGTAATTACAAAGTTTTTATTATTGTAGAACCCAATATATTATTTACCACAGCTGAAAAAAATGCTATTATGAATTTTGTGCAAAATGGTGGAGGATTATTTATTGTTTCTGATCATGCCATTTCTGATAGAAACAATGATGGCTTTGATTCGCAACAAATATTAAACGACTTAATTAAAAATAATTCTGTTAAACCAAACGCTTTCGGTTTTATTTTTGATTCTTTGTCTGTATCACCTAATACCACCAACATCCCAAACTTACCAAATGACTCCATTTTGAATGGACCCATGGGTCAAGTTACTCAGGCTGTTTGGTTTAGTGGCACTACCATGACACTAAACCCCAATGACAATGCTACGGTTAAAGGAGTTGTTTTTACCCCAAGTGTTGGGTTTGGCAATATTGGGGTAATGGCGGCTTATGCTCGTTTTGGAAAAGGAAAAATTGTAGGTTTGGGCGATAGCTCTCCTTGCGATGATGGCACTGGTGATACTGGTGATAAATTATATGATGGCTGGATTACAGATGCCAATGGAAATCATGAAAAATTAATCATGAATGCTACAATTTGGCTAGCTACTAAAGATACTGTTATTAATACCAAAGTGGTTGATTTATCAGTGGATTCATTACTATACCCAATTAATATTATAAGAGGAAATAATGCCGTTTCATTTAAAATAACAAATAATGGAAACACATTGATTGATTCGGCTGTATTTGCCTACCAAATAGATAAAAACACTCCCATTTCAGTATTGGTTAAAGGTTTAAATATTTACCCCAAAAATAGCTATTACTATACTTTTTCTAACTCGTTCAATATTTCAACAGGAGGCACTTATAAACTAAAAACTTGGGTTAAGACGTTTGGCGATAATTCTGCTCAAAACGATACTTTGAACAAAACGTTTTATCTTAATAAAATTATTGATTTAGCAATTGATTCTGTGGTGAATCCAATTAACCTAGTAAGAGGAGTAGATAGCGTAAAAATAAAACTTTTTAATAATGGAGAAACAACCATTGATTCAGCAATTATTTCATTGCAATTAAACGCTGACTCGATTATTTCAACCAAACTTAATGGATTAAATATTGCTGCTAAATCCAGCTATTATTACACTTTTAACAAGCCTTTAAATATTTCAATTGGAGGAAATTATAAACTAAACTGTTGGGTAAAAACCAATGGGGATATTAATGCAAATAACGATACAGTTATTAAAACCTATATTCTACCTAAAACAACTTCCTTGCAAATCGATTCTATTGTACTACCAACTGAACTCAAAAAAGGCCCCAATACGATTAGTATTAAACTTAAAAATAATGGAGAATCTATAATTACCCGCTTTTCTGTTAGCTGTAAAATACTAGAACAAAACATAGCCCCAATCACCGATGAAGTAACACTTATTAATTTGCAACCAAATTCATATGCAGTAAAAAGTTTTTCTAATACTATAAACATTGATAAAACTGGTGACTATAAATTATGTGCATGGATAAGTGAAGTGAACGGCATAAACATTATTAATGATAGTATTTGTTACAATTACTCGGTAAGCAATACTTCCATTAATAACTTAAACCAAGGCGATCAGGTAATTATTTACCCCAACCCTACAACTCAAAATGAGCTAAATATTACATCGCAAACGGAAGCCATTCGTCAGGTAGTTTTTTACGAATTAAATGGAAAAGAAATTCAAGTTAACAATATTGATAAGTTAGGTAAAAACATTAGAATCAATACTGAAAATTTAAAAGCAGGTATTTATTTTATTAAAATAAATACCGATCAATATTCATTAACAAAAAAATGGATTAAGCAGTAATTGAAGATAAGGCAATAAATTTATTTTATACCAATAAAGGAATTTTGTTATTTTATTATAATTTGCAATTTTTTAAACAATACTTATTTATATATGGAATTTAAGGTAAAAACATTAGCAGAGGTAACAGCCAATGGAGAAGAAGTAGATGTACTTTTTTGGGTAGGTTGTGCAGGAAGTTTTGATGAACGTGCTCAAAAAATAACCAAAGCGGTAGCCAAACTTTTACACCAAGCCAATGTTAAATTTGCCATATTAGGAACCGAAGAAGCGTGTACTGGCGACCCTGCAAAACGCGCTGGAAACGAGTTTTTGTTTCAAATGCTTGCCATGCAAAATATTACTACCATGAATGCTTATGGTGTAAAAAAAATTGTTACTGCTTGTCCTCATTGCTTCAACACAATAAAAAATGAATATCCGCAATTAGGAGGAAGCTATGAAGTGGTGCATCATACGGAGTTAATTAATGAACTTTTAGAAAAAGGTAAACTAAGTATTCAAGGTGGTGCTTTTAAAGGGAAACGAATTACTTACCACGATAGCTGTTATTTAGGTAGAGCCAATAATATATACGAAGCACCTCGTCAAGTAATTGAAAGGTTGGATGCCGAATTAGTAGAAATGAAACGTGCTAAAGCTAATGGTTTATGCTGCGGAGCAGGTGGTGCTCAAATGTTTAAAGAGGCTGAAACTGGTAAAAAAGAAGTAAACATGGAGCGTGCTGATGACATGTTGGAATCAAAAGCAAATATTGTGGCTGCTGCTTGTCCGTTTTGCATGACTATGTTACGCGATGGCATTAAACATAATAACAAAGAAGAAGAAGTTCAAGTACTTGATGTAGCTGAACTAATAGCAAATGCAATGGATTTATAAAAGTTGGTTTAATTGAACCAACTTTTATTATAAAATTTCCAAAACTTTTTCCGGTGGGCGAGCTATAATTGCTTTGTTGCCATTTACTACAATTGGCCTTTCTATTAATATTGGGTTTTGAGCCAAAACCGCTACCCATTCATCTTCCGAATATTGTTTGTCTTTATAGTTTTCTTTAAAAACAGCTTCGCCTTTTCTTATTAAATCAAAAGCATTGATATTTAACTTTTTTAAAAGTGCTTTTATTTGGCTAGCTGTTAAAGGATTTTTCAAGTATTCAATTACTTTAAAATCTACATTTTTTTCGGTTAGTATAGTTAACGCATCGCGGCTTTTACCGCAACGGTTATTATGGTAAATTTCTATCATATCAGTTTTGTTTAAAATTGGATTATCTGTGCACCAATTACAATCAGAAAAGTCATCTAAAAAACCTCTCCCCTCGCATTGAGGACAAATATAACCGCATGTTTTAGCCATTTACTAAATTTTGAATTTGTAATAAAGAATAAATTATAGCCTAGCCAAAGCCATTTCGGCTATGGTTTTACCTATGCTTAAACTACTTGTAGCTGCAGGACTTGGCGCATTTAAAATATGAATGGCATTTGGTTCTTCTATTATTTTAAAATCATCTAATAAACCACCAAATTTATCGCAAGCTTGTGCACGCACACCAGCTTCTGCAGGCACCAAATCATCTTCCTGAATACTTGGAACTAATTTTTGCAAAGCCTTGGTAAATGCAGTTTTGCTGAACGAACGGTAAAACTCGCCCAATCCTGTTTTCCAATATTTAACTGCAACTTTTCTAAAACCTGGCCAAGCTAAACTTTCCATTGTTTCGTTAAAATCAAAATCACTTTTATGGTAGCCCTCGCGTTTAAAGGCAAATACTGCATTTGGCCCTGCCTCTACTCCACCATCAATCATACGCGTAAAATGTACACCTAAAAACGGAAAATTAGGATCTGGAACTGGATAAATTAAGTTTTTAATCAATGCCCTTTTTTCGGGCTTTAACATGTAATACTCACCTCTAAAAGGAATGATTCTGGTATCAATTTCTTTATTGGTTAAAGCTGCTATTTTATCACTGTATAATCCAGCGCAATTTATGTATTGCGAAGCTTCAAACTCTTTTTGACTAGTGCTAATAACCACAAAATTTGAATGGTTTTCAATTTTTTCAACTTTATGGCTCAAATAAATTTCAGCACCCAATTCCGTAATATTTTCAGCCAATTTTTCGCAAACTTGGCTATAATCAATGATACCAGTATAAGGAACATGTATAGCCTTTACACCACGCAAATTAGGTTCAAACTCTTTAATTCTATCTTGCTCAATTACGGTATTTTTTACCAAACCATTTTCTAAACCGCGTTGATAAAGCTTATCAAGTTCAGGAATTTCGCTTTCATCGCTTGCAACTACTAACTTACCACATAAATCGTATTTTATGTTATTTTCATCGCAAAAATCAATCATCATTTGATAACCTTGCAAGCAATTTTTTGCTTTTAAACTACCTGGCTTGTAGTATAATCCTGAATGTATCACACCACTATTATGTCCCGTTTGATGGGCAGCCACATGATTTTCTTTTTCTAAAATTGCTATTTTTAAACTACTGTTTTTTTGCAATAATTGGTAAGCCGTGGCCAAACCAACTATGCCACCACCTATTATAATAAAATCGTATTTAAAACTTGCTTCCATTTGATGAACGTAATTTATGTGCTATTAAAATACTCAACAAAGCCATTCCTACACTAAAATATCCTAATAAATTATAGTTAACCAATTTCCCATCAACCGTAGTAACCACCAAACCTGCCAAGAAAGCCGAAACCCCATTAGCTAACTGTTGAATGGAGCTATTAAAGCTCATAAAACTTGCTCTAATTTTGGGGTCAACAGCACCCGTAACCATGGCTTGCATGGGAATAAATCTTCCTGAAAAAATAAAAAATACGCCAGTAATAGTTAAAACCAATGGCAATGGATGAGGATCAAGGTTGGTTATTAAAAAAACAGGAATGGTGTATAATAAAGCTAAGACAATAAACATCACCAATTTTCCAAACTTATCGGCTAATTTTCCAATTAATGGCGAAGTAAAAATAGTTACTCCTCCTCCCACTAAATAAATTAAAGGTAAATCTTCTTCACGCATGCCTACATTGCTAACCATGTATGGACTCAAAAATGGAATGATACAAAAGTGTCCCATCATCATAACCACACCAAAAAGCAAGGCCAAAAGATTATTTTTATTGGTAAAAATAGCCTCAATGTTTTTGCCAACATCCATTTGTTTGGCAGCCAATTGTACCGCTGCTGTTTGCCTTGGAACAAATTTACGTACCAAAAAGTAAACAGGAATACCTAAAACTGCCAAAAATAAAAAGGGTGCATGCCAACCTAAAAAATCATATTGTTTGGTATGAGTAGCTATAAAAATTCCAAAAGGAACCCCTATAACCGAAGCCAAACTAAATGCAGCCATAATTATTCCCATGGCCTGCCCTCTTCTCTCAAAAGGAACTGCATCGCTTACAATTGCTAAAATAATAGCGCCTAAAACCCCACCAAATAAACCAGTTGCAAATCTTGCAATCAATAATGTTTGATAAGTTGGAGCTAAACCACAAGCAAAAGTTCCAATTAAAAAACCAATAAAAATGCGCATTAAATAATCTTTACGCTCAAATTTATTGATAATAAAAGTTGTGATAATGCCTGAAATAAAAGCGCTGATGGAATACGATGAAACCAAAATACCAAAATCGGATGCAGTGATATTAAATGTTTTAATCAAATTAGGCCCTAATGGCATCATTATCATAAAATCCATGATATTTACAAAATTGATGGCTGCCAATGTAAATAGCATGATTTTTTCGGTTTTTGTCATATTTGTTGCCTTTTGCTGCTAGCTTGTTTGAATTTATTTGTACTATTTAGCTATTATATTTTGGTGCTATTTACTACCAAATCCTTGCATTTTTATTTGGGTTAATTTGCGTTTAGTATCTAGCGAAAAATCGTTGTCCATCATCCATTGGTAATAACCAGGTTCATTTTTAAACACATAGCTCACCATTTTACCTTTGTGCTTCCCAAAATTAAATACCTCTTGTCCTTTATCATTTAATACAATTCGTCCTGCTAAATCAACCAAATTAGCTTGTCCACTAATTTTGTGAAGCGACTCCATATCATTCCCCAACACTTCATATCTGTCTAACTGTGCCTTTAATACTTCATAAGTAGCAATGGTATCAGCCTCGGCACTATGCGCATTTTCTAATGTTTTATCACAATAAAATTTATAAGCAGCACTTAAAGTACGTTGTTCCATTTGATGAAAAATGCGCTGCACATCTACAAATTTTCGTCCTTCCGTTTCAAATTCCACATTTGCTCTTAACATTTCCTCCACTAACATAGGGAAATCAAATTTATTAGAATTAAACCCACCAAAATCACAGCCTTTAAAATACTCGGCATACTCTTTTGCTTTTTCGGCAAAGGTGGGCATATCTTTTACATCTTCATCAAATATACCATGTATAGCCGAAACTTCGGCTGGTATAGGTATTGTAGGATTAAATCTTTGGGTTTTTATTTCCTCGGTTCCATCTACATTTACTTTTATAGTTGCCATCTCTACTATTCTATCTGTAGAGATGCTTATTCCTGTAGTTTCTAAATCAAAAATTACAAGGGGGCGTTTTAAATTCAATTTCATTTAAGTTTATATTACAATACCATTTTACAAATAAAAAATGCAAGTTTAATTGTAAACCTGCATTTTCAATTTTTATTATTTTAAATACTAATATTCATCAAAACCACCAATAGGTTCAATAGCAGCATCGTCATCACCACTATCTGAATCTTTTGAGAAAAGACCAAATTCATCTGCTTCATCATCGCTGATTTCGCTTCCTACATCATCTGTTTTATCAATATAGTTTTTTGTTATTTCATCAAATTCATTGTCATCAACCAAACCAAAACGTTGCACCTTATCATATTGTTTAGGCGCTAATCCAACCGATTTACCAATTCTAGGATAAGTAAATTTAGGGTTTTCTTTAATTTCAATTCCAAATAATTCTAAATGCATGGTCCACATAGCCATAAAATCATATACATAAATAATTTTTTGGTGTGGGTCGTTTACAAACTGACTCAACTTAGCAGTTTTCATTTCTGGAATTGGATTCTCCGGATCGTCAGTCATGTCTTCCAAAGTAATTTCTTGTTCCCTGCGCCAAGTATCATTACTCATATAAAAAGAAGCCAACTGCTTCTCGTCAAAGCCAATTGATTCTAAAATAGTTTTATGGAACTCTAAAAAAGTTTGATTCGATTTAATTTCAATTACTCGATAAGAATCTTCGTAATCTTCAAAAGTTAATTTAAATTTATATACTGCCATTGTATTTTTTTGCTGTGCAAATTTGCTTTATTTTACAACAAATTACAAAAGGTATTTTACTAAAGTTTTCTACTCAATATATCGCCCATTTCAAAACCAAATCTTTTCATTTAGATAACAAAACGCTTTTCATAAAAATAATTCCAATAAAACTCACTATCATTGAATTACTAAAAAACACGGATTATGAAAACATTTAAAATATTAATTAGCATTTTGGTTCTATCCATCATTTTTTCATTTAAAACCAAACAAAAACTTGATATTAAATTAGTAGCGGGAACTTATGGGGTATGTAGTTACCAAAGTAGTGTTAAGGCAGTATTAAGTTTAGCATTGAACCAAGACAAAACTTTTCATTTCATAGATAATACCAATACTAATAAACCAATAGATGTAATGGGCAATTACGAGGTAATCAACAACCAAATAGTGTTGCAAAACTATAAAACCACTTATAAGTTCCATGCCAAATGGAAAATAGATGGCAATACCCAATGCATAAAAGCCCGAAAAGGACTTACCTTTTACCGACTTTGTAATATAGCTGAATGTAAATAAAACAAAAAAGCGACTCTTTAAAGGGTCGCTTTTTTTAATGTATAAGATTACTTTAAAACCTTGGTAACTATTAATAATATTTTGTGAAGTGATTAGCAGTTTTAGCTTACAACAATAACCTTTTAATCAATTTTCCCAACAATCATAAAAGCTAGTTTATTAGCTTGTCTAGCTTAATCATCTTTTTAAGCCAAAGTATCATATGGGTTTAATATTAGTGTTGGTAAATTTATATTTAGCAACCAAATACTAAGTAAAGGCCAAATGTTAATTTATTAAAACCTATTCACTGTCTTCGCTAACGGCTCCTTTGCTTTGCAAAAACTCGTTTAATTCATCAGCCGAGCTGCTAAACGAAAAAGAGTCATTAAGGGTAAAATAATTACCTTTATCAGTAGTTTTTTTGTAACACATTTTAGCTACTTTTAATTTGTTTTCTTCAAATGTAAACTCACCAATTAATTGTTTTACTTGCACTGTATTTATACAATTGCTTGCCAAAACTTGTCTTATTATTTGAAGTTTGTTATCTTCAAAACTTTGCTTTTTTAGCTGACTTGTTAGGGCATTAAAAGTACTTAAAGTCATTGGCGCACAAACTGGTTCATTAACTTTAGGAGTTGAAGTTTTTACGGGTGTTGAAACATTTTTTGTGATTGTTTTAGTAGTTGTTGTTGTTGTGTTAGTTACTACTGTTTTATCCGTGGCATCTAATCCATTAATATTCATGTTTATTCCTACTCCATTTATTCCAACGTTTAAGTTTACATTTTCGTTGCCTGATGTATTATTTGATTTTGTAACTGTGGTCGTTGTGGTTACTTTATCGTTTGTTTCAGTTTCCAAACTGTTATTACCACCATCTACTTCCTTTGTACTTTCAATTACTTGTGTATTTTTTACTGTTGACTTGCTCGATAATGGTTTCATATCAAGTAATCTTACCACATAAATAATCGGTGTGGTCGATTTCCCATCTATTCTTTTAACATTATTAGCGGTTGTGTTTTTTTTACGAACATTATAAGTGTATTCTTTTCCTGCTTCGTAATAAATATTTTCATTTATGGTTTGAATGGCTTTATCATCAAAAACTATTTTCAGTTTTTGAACACTAGCGGTAATGTTTTCAACTTTAACATTACTCTGAGAACTTGCATTTTGTTGAACTCCGTTCAAAAAAAGTATGAATTTCTCACTTTCCTGTGTAAATAAATTTAAGGTTGATTGCGACCAAGCACTAAAAGTATTTAAAAGTGCAATAATTAGAATAATTCTTTTCATTTGTAATTTATTTTATTATCGCAAATAAATCAAATTTTTTAAAATTAAAAAAAATGCTTATAGTTTTTTTAATTCCAACTTGTTGTTTTGGCTATTAAAAATGAAATTTAATTAATAAAAAACTCAGGTAAAATAATTACCTTGCATAGTATAATCCGATTGTAAAATGAACATCATCAATAAATACATTTACTTGATTTTATGTATAGTAGGAAACATTATGTTTTTAGCACTTAGCTACCACGATTATGGTCATATTCACTTCACATTTATACATTTCTTTTTTGGAATAATCCCACTCATTTTTTCAATCAAAAAGCACTTTTGGCCTGAGGTGAAAATTTAGAAATATAAAAAACATAACTCCAAAGGAGTAGAACTTGAATAGCCATCAATTTCTACTATAAGTTCGTTCCTACGGAACTATAATGTTTAAAAGGTTTAGAATACTTACTTCCCAATCACCTAATTAACTCAATTAACTTTTCAACTTAATCAACAAATCAACAAATCAAAAAATCAAAAATCAACAAATACTCTACCCTTTTACCTCCAATTTTCCATCGGCATGTTTGGCAAAACGGCTTTTGGTGCGGTCGTGTACTTGGTCGTATTTAGGCCAAGGCCAGCCGCCAAATTGCGTTTTATGGTAATCTTCAAAAGCTTGGTTTATTTCCTCTTTGGTATTCATTACAAAAGGCCCGTATTGCATTACTTGCTCACCAATTGGTCTGCCTTGTAAAATCAAAATGCTTACTTCGGTATCACCAGCAAAAAGTGCTACATCAACATTTGGCAAAAGCTCCACTGCGCTGTATGGATTAATATTGGTTTCGGCTAATTTTAAAGTAGTGCCCTCGTAAAAATAAATGGTTCGGTTTATTCCAACCGAGGCTTTAGGCAAGGTAAACACTGCACCTGATTGCATTTTTATATTCCAAACGGCTACTTCGTTTTTAGGGTCGGCCGCCCACGAATTTGGTGGAGGTGTTGGGGCTTTGTATTTCCCTATTTTGCCTGCAATTACTTCTACTTTGGTAGTTTTTTTATTGCCATCGGTATATACATAATTAGGAATTGCTTCGCGCCAAAGCATTTTAAAATGAGGCTCTACCATTTTCTTTTTTGCAGGTAAATTGAGCCAAATTTGAAACAGCTCCATAGGGTTTTCTTGGTCTTTTTTTATCAATGGAAACATTTCAGAATGTTGTACCCCTTTTCCAGCTGTCATCCATTGCACATCGCCATCACCATATCGGCCTGCAGCACCCATTGAATCGGCATGGTCAACTATGCCTTTGCGCACCACAGTTATGGTTTCGAAACCTCTATGAGGATGACCCGGAAAGCCCGGAACGGTTTTTCCATGATACATCCTAAAACCATCTTTTATAATAAAATCATCGCCCATATGGCGCCCTTGAAAAAGGGTTTTATCGGGACCCATTAACTCGTTTCCTTTCGGAAATTTATCTTCGTGGTGCACACAAAACAGAAAAGGATCGGCTGTTTCCCACTGAAAACCCAAAGGCTTAATTTTTAAAATAGGATTTGGGTTCAAAGCATTATAAGTTTGTTTTAAAGAGTTAGAAAAACCATGAATAGGAGCAGCCAATGCAGCTGAAAAAGCCAACGATAGTCGGCCTAAAAAATTTCTACGTTCTAATTTATTGCTCATAAGTAATAAAGTATTAAACCTAAAATAAAGAATTAAATTTATTCAAAAATAACCAAAATAATAGTTTGAACCATTGAACTAGAACAATTATTTTAAACCAAAAGCCCTTAAATTAAGGCTTAAAAATTACATTTGACCAAACAAGGCTATTTGCTATATTTGAAACCGTTTTAAAAACAACAAAGCCTTTAATTTTATAGCTGAAAATCAGTAGAAATGAAACAAACAACAATCAAAAAAGCAGTGAGTTTAAGTGGTGTAGGTTTACACACAGGGCAAGAAGTTACCATGACTTTTAACCCAGCACCCGAAAACCACGGAATAAAATTTCAACGCATAGATTTACCCAACAAACCCATTATTGATGCCGATGTAGATAACGTTACCGACTTAAGTCGTGGTACAACTTTAGAGCAAAATGGTGGCAAAGTGAATACCGTTGAGCATGTTATGGCTTCGTTGGCAGGTTTAGAAATAGACAATTGCCTTATTCATATAAACGCTGATGAAACCCCAATTATGGATGGAAGTTCTCAGTTTTTTATAAAAGCTTTAAAAGAAACAGGAATTTTAGAACAAGAAGCAGAGCGCGAATACTTTACCTTACCTTCAAACATTTATTATACCGAAGAAGATAGACAAGTAGAAATGATAGCCATGCCTTTAGACGATTACCGTTTAACTGTAATGGTTGATTATAACTCGCCCGTTTTAGGAAGCCAACATGCTTCTATTACTAGTTTAAAAGAGTTTGAATCTGAAATTTCATCGTGCCGTACTTTTTGCTTTTTACACGAGTTAGAAATGTTGTATAACAACAATTTAATTCGTGGTGGAGATTTAAATAACGCCATTGTAATTGTAGATAGAATAATAAAAGACGATGAACTAGATCATTTGGCTAAAATGTTTAACAAGCCAAAGGTTGAGGTAAAAAAAGAAGGTATTTTAAACAATGTAGATTTACGTTTTCATAACGAACCTGCACGTCATAAATTACTAGATTTAGTTGGCGATTTAGCTTTGATTGGCACACCAATTAAAGCTCAAATTATGGCTGCCCGTCCGGGCCATGCGGCTAATATTGCTTTTGGTAAAAAAATAAAAGCGTTGATTAAAAAAACGCGCAGCCAAGTAAATGTTCCTAAATACGACCCTAACAAACCACCACTATATAATACACAAGATATAGCAAGAATGTTGCCTCATCGCAGTCCATTTTTGTTGGTAGATAAAGTTTTGGAAATGGGCAAAAGTTATTTAACAGCGGTAAAAAATGTAACATTTAATGAGCCATTTTTCCCAGGTCATTTCCCCGGAAATCCTGTAATGCCAGGTGTGTTAATAATTGAAGCCATGGCTCAAGCAGGTGGTGTATTGGTACTTTCTCAAGTGGAAGATCCTGAGAATTACAATACCTATTTTATGAAAATTGACAATGCTAAATTTAAAGACAAGGTTGTTCCAGGCGATACTCTTTTATTTAGATTAGAGTTAATAGCTCCCGTAAGAAGGGGCGTTTGCGTAATGAAAGCATCAGCATTTGTTGGCGATAAGTTAGTGTGTGAGGCAGAATTAATGGCACAAATAGCAAAAAAATAATTTTTAATTTAACAAAATAAAAATAGCCAAAAGCTTGCTGCCAAAGGCTAAAATTTTAAAAATGATATCAAACTTAGCTCAAATAGATACACGCGCCAAAATTGGTAGCAGTGTAGTAATAGGTGCGTTTACCACCATTTACGATAATGTGGAAATAGGTGATGGAACCGAAATTGGACCCAATGTTACCATATATCCAGGTGCTAGAATAGGTAAAAACTGCCGTATTTTTCCGGGAGCTGTAATTAGCGCTGTACCTCAAGATTTAAAATTTGTAGGTGAAGAAACTTTTGCCATAGTTGGCGATAATACTACCATTAGAGAATGTGTAACCATTAATCGTGGAACCAAAGATAAATACAAAACTGAAGTAGGTAGTAATTGTTTACTAATGGCCTATGTTCATTTAGCTCACGATTGTATTGTAGGAAGTAATGTAATTATAGCCAATGGTGTTCAAGTGGCTGGGCATGTAACCATTGCTGATTATGCAAGAATTGGCGGACTTTCGGCTATTCACCAATTTGTAAAAATTGGCAGAAATGTAATGATAGAAGGCGGAAGTATGGTTACCAAAGATATTCCTCCTTATGTTATTGCAGGCCGTTATCCAGTAAGTTACGAAGGTGTAAATTCGGTAGGCTTAAAACGCAATGGATTTACCCAAGAAGAAGTAAATACCATACAAGATACTTACCGTGTTATTTTTATTCATAATAATAATGTAAGCAAAGGAATAGCGCAAGTAGAAGATGCTATTAAACCTTCGCCATTGAGAGATGAAATTTTAGAATTTATTCAAACTTCGGAACGCGGGGTAATGAAAGGTTTTAATAAAGGAAAATAATTATAAAAGTAATACCCATAAAAAAGGTGGTTCAAGTTAATTTGAACCACCTTTTTTTATTTTGGTAAACTAGATAATTAATTAAAAACTACCACTTTATTAGTTGAAATATTTTCGCCAATTTGTGTTTGAATAAAATAAACTCCATTTGCCAACTGGCTAGTTTCTATTTGTTTATTAATTAATCCATTGGCATTTTCTTCAGCTGTTTGGTAAACTATTTTTCCTTCTAAATTCACCATTTTAATAACTAAATTACCTTTTTGAGCAAGTGCAACATTTATGTTTATAAAATTGCTTGCAGGATTAGGATAAGCCGAAACAGTAATTTTATTACTATTAAAATTCGCAACTGATGCAGTACCGTTTTCTTTTACCCTTAAAGTTGTAAGTTGAGTAATATCTCCTCCTTTATGCCCATCTTGGTTAGAGTTAAATGCACCATAAAAAACAACATCACCTGTTCCTGCTATTGGAGCAATCCAATTAAAAGTCCAAACCATAGAATCTTGACTGTAAATACCAGCTTCGCGGTAAGTAATGTATTTATTGTTTCCTACTAACTTTGTTTTCACAGTATCTATTACTAGCATTGTTCCCAATAATTTACCATCAATGTTTTGTGGTGATATAGAAAAACCAAATCTATTATGACTAAAAGCTTTATTCTTGGCAGTAATTATATAAGTAGCACCTGGAATATATCCATTAGATGGAATATTTGAAGTAATCCAACCTTCAACACTGTAAGCAGCCCCACCATGACAAACAGTACAATTTTTCAAACTATCCCCTGGTGAGCCTGTGTAGCCGGGTTCAGTACCATCTTTTTTACCTAAACCAACAGTTCCGAAAGATTCAAGCAAGATTAATGCAGAAATGGTAAATAAAATTGTAAAAATAAGTTTTTTCATATTTAAAATATCTTTAAACACAAATAAAGTTTAAAATTAGGAAAAAACCATTAGTTCCTAAAATAAAAATAATTCCAACACTTACGGCACCAATATTTCTGAATTTTACTCATAAGCATAAAGTCTTTTATAAAAAATCCTCGCTCCACTCATTCTGTATCAAACGATTTACAAACTTTACATTGAGTATGTTTTTGACTAAATAGTTATATGCCAAATCTTGTTATTAGAAAGGTAGATATAATGAATAGTATTATAATAAAGAAGTAACTTATCATATTGTGTAAATTAGAGTTTTACAAAGTTTTTTCTTTAATTGTTTACTTTGTGAAATTACATACGAAGTAGATTACAAAAATAGATTTAGTTTTTTGAAAGTAATTGTATAACTCTTGAATTAAATAATAAAAGAATTATTTTTTCTTTTTTGTTTCAAATTTACTAGCCTCATTCATTAAGGCTTTCCAATTTTTATTTCCATCATCACTAAAGTCCAAAGTTTCAATATACGTTTCTTTATCTACTTCTAAACGCGGGATTTCATAACCTAAAAATATTTCAATATCTTTTAACAATTTAGCTTCCTCTTTGCTGCTAAACGAAACAGCTTTTCCTGATTTTACTCCCCTACCCGTTCTTCCAACTCTGTGAACATAGTTTTCAGGCAAATCAGGCAAATCGTAATTAATTACATAATCTACATTTTCAATATCAATACCACGTGCGCTTAAATCTGTGGCAATTAATATTTTAACTTTACCGTGTTTAAAATCATTCATAACAGCCAATCTATCTTCTTGCTCTTTCCCTCCATGCATAGTAAGCGTTTCAATACCAACACGCTGCATAGCTGTAAAAACCCTTTCCGCACGTACTTTGGTTCTTACAAAAACCAAAAATTTACTTTTGGGAGCTTCTTTTATTAATCGTTCTAGGAAAAAGCGCTTATCGTCCATTTCAACAAATGCTACAGCATGGCTTACATTTTTTGAAACTGGATTTTTAGGTGAAATTTGAATACGTATAGGATTAGCACCAACTACAGAATAAGCCAAAGTTTTAATTTGGCGGTTAATAGTTGCCGAAAAAAACAAGGTTTGATGTACGCGAGGAATGCGCTTAATAATATCATGAATGTCTTTGATAAAACCTTTATCAAGCATTTTATCAGCTTCATCAAGCACCAACATTTCTACCCTGCTTAAATCTATATAACCTTGGCTTTGTAAATCGAACATACGACCGGGAGTTGCAATTACAATATCTGCACCAACCGTTAAATCAAAAATTTGATTGTCTTGCTCCACACCACCCATTAAGCAAACTATTTTCAGGTTGGTGTATTTGGCTATATTTTTAAAAACTTCAGTAATTTGCACAGCCAATTCACGTGTTGGAAGCAAAACCAAACTTTTAATATAAGTACCTTTTTTTTTGCGTTGCAATAGCAAATGAATAATTGGAATGGCAAAAGCTGCTGTTTTTCCCGTTCCTGTTTGTGCAATACCCAATACATCTTCGCCTTTTAAAATGGGGCCAATTGCCTTAAACTGAATATCAGTTGGACGCCTAAAGCCCAATTCTGATATACTTTTTTTAATTTCATCGGCTATATTGTATTCTTCAAACTTCATATTTATTTACTTTAACAACAGTTTACAAAAATGCATTTTTTAATGCACTAAATTAGCAGCAAACAAATTGATTTAAAATAAAAAAGCCCTTATAATAAAATTACAAGGGCTTTTTTATTTTATAAAGTTAAGATTAAGGTTTTCTAATTAATCTGAACTCAACTTTTCTATCTAATCCTTCAGTTTGCATTTTATACTTTTTCACAAATGCATCACGCTCACTAAATACCAATATTCTATCTTCTTTAATTTCATATATTTTGGTAAGTTGACGTTTCACAGCCAAAGCTCTCTTTTCAGCAACATTAAATTGAGTCATATCTGGCTTATTTTCGTCAGCGTGACCAATCACAGCAACCATTACATTCGAATCAATAGCCATGATACGAGCAATTTGTTGTAAAAGTGGATATTGCTCTACGTGAATGTCATATTTATTTGGTGCAAAAGTAATTACAGGCAAACCATATCCTTCAGTTGTTAAGGTAATAAAATCGGCCTCTGGTATTGAATCTGAAAACCTCATAACATTAACTGAAGATTTTACTTGAAAAGATTCTGCTGGATAATATACGCTTAACATTTGGTTGAAGCCATAAGGATCTGTATCTTCTGTATCTGGTACACCATCAACATCACTATCAAGTGTAATTCCTTTTACATCTACCTTGTAGCCAGGTTTAGTATTCTTCTCCAAATCAAGATAATCAGGTATACCATCACCATCACCATCGCTTTTTGCAGCTTCTACTGACTTTTGTGCCTTTTTTGCTAAATCATCATAAATAACAGCCATTGGATTAACCCAATCCATGTGTTTAGAATTCACAGCGTTAGTAAAATTATAACCAACATGTACCATCATTGAACCAAAAAAATCTGGGAAACCTTGATTAACAAATGGTTCGTAAATATCAAATTTATCCGTCTTTGCAATATTCACAACTCCTTCTACTCCAATATCAAACTTATCATTTATTCTATACTTAGTACCTAAACCCAAAGGTATTGTTAAGTCAACACCAGAATAACTACCAGAAGTAGGTGAAATAATAGGCAATTCAGGAATTTGAGATTCCTTCTTATCTCTAATAGCATCGCTAATTGCAACAGAAGCACCTGAAAACAAATAAACAATTGTATTAGGGTTCTTTTTTCTGAAATTTAATCCTCCAATATTAGCCATTAAATGAAACCCTAGCTGAGTCATATTATTAACAAATCCGTAGTATGATTTGGAACCTGAAGTTCCTTTTCCAGAATAAGAGGCATACATTCCTTGAAATCTCAATCCAATTACATGACCAAAAGAATACTTAACGTTTAATGCTATTGCAGGATTAACAACGTCCTGTTCAATATCAAAAACGGTATATGTTCCACCCAATCCTAAACCCAGCGACCATCTGCTTAAACTAGCATTTGAAAAATTATTTTCATTATTGCTAATTGCCAATTTTTCATCTTTACTGTCAGATATGTTTTGCTGCGCACTTAAAAAATGTGACGCTAAGCAAAGTAAAATTACAAGATATTTTTTCATATTTTTTGTCCAATATTTCGATATGCTAAAATACTATTTCCTAATAAATGAAAAAGCCCCTTTCGGGGCTTTTATCTACATATTATTGTTTATTGTATAAATAAAACCAAGATTCGGAATCTATTTGTGATTTTGATTTTTTCAAAATCTGCAATGCAGAAGCTTTATCGTCTGTACTAGTGGTCATTACCCTATAATATTTTGATCCAATAGAACGATACACATTTGATTTGAATCCTTTTTTACGAATAGTGTCTCTAAATTTCATTGCTAAATCAAGGTGTTTTAAACCATAACAAGCAACAACAACATTATAATTTCCATCTGGTTCAGTTACAGTTTCTTTATTTTCCGCTAAAATAGGCTCTACTGGAGTAACTTCTTTAGGTTCAACTTTATTAACTGGTACTTCAACCGGTGGTGCTATAATTTCGGGCTGAACAACAATTGGTTTAGGAGTTTCTATTACCGCTTTTACCGTGTCAATTGGAGCTTGCTCAATCACTTTAGGAACATCAACAACTGCAGGTTTTTCTATAACTGGAATCTTTTCAATATCTATATCATTGGTTTTTTTAGAATAATTGTAGCTTGAATAACTCCAATCAATTAACTCTCTATTGTTACTAGTATTAAACTTATAAGAAATACCTGCATTAATGTACATATGATGAATTAAATTATCCTTGTTAGGAGCACCATCTAGCCATTTTGATTGGTTATAATTAAAATCAACACCAGCTAAAAAATCCCAAGTTGATGTAATATGTTTTCTTGCTTGAGCACCAATTACAATAGTCTGAGTACCGTTATTATAATTAACTTCACTTGTGCTATTATCAGCATAAGTTTTGTTTACAGTATAAAATAAATAACCACCACCAACAATAGCGTAATAATTCCATTTGTTTAAAACTTCAGGTTCAGAATTATACCTACGTAAATTAAACATTGCTCTAACTGATAATTGGTTCATACTATTAGAAAATTCTTTAATATTGCTTGCATCCAAAATATTTCCATTAGATGGATTTGCAACATCATGACTACCAGAAAACTGACCATAATGGTAAGCTCCTTGTAAAGAAAAGAAATTAGAGAACGAATACCTGCCTGCTAAACCGCCCATTAAAGTTGGACTGTATCCAATAGGTGTGAACATAATTGGTAATCCCAAGTTTAAATCAGCACTCCAACGAGCATAATCCTTTTTAGGAGCATCTTCTAAATCAGTATTTCTAAACTCCCAATCTGCTAAGTTTTTATCCGATTTTGCACCAATTTTATACGAGATTCCAAATGAATTATTCAAATAGTGATCAAGCTTTTTGTCAGCATAAGCACCATCCATCCAATAAGTTTCAAAATAGTTGAATTCACTTGAAAAGACAAAATCAATTGAAGGGTTCAAATAATAACGTATACCTAAACCTAATTGATAGTTTCTCATAGGCTTATCTCCAAATTCAGTCATCGCTACTTCTGTTCCATCAATAAAATTTGTTTTTAATTTCCAAAATTGCAAACCCGCACCTAAAGTAACAAAAGGAGAAAATTTAGTTGTTGGTTTATTTAAACCTAATAACCCACCAAAATTATATTGAATATAACCATTAAAATCATAAAATGCGTTGCGATAACTTGCTACATCTTTTGCATAAATACCATCTGTGGAAACAACTCCAGATGCATTACCTGTTTTTGCAAAAAATGCTTTAGAAGCAAATCTTCCAGAAACAGACCAATTCTTATTAAAAGAATAACGTAATCCAGCTTGATAAATTCCAGTCAAATCAGAATTAATTGAAAAAAACGTAACAGGAATCCCTAAAGATAAATCAGCACTCCATTTTACATTTTTCTGGGCTGATGCATTGAACAATATTGAGTAACACAAAAATGAAAGTGTTAACTTTTTCAAAATTTTAAACATATTTTTGTAGAATTAATTATGAAGTTTACATTATTACGCAAAGATAAAATAATTTAATCAAAAATTAAATAAATTAATTGTTAACCCATAAAAAATCAATTTATTACAATATGAATTACCGAAAATTAACTTCAAATGAACTGGACCGGACAAGCATTTCAGACTACGAAAACATCCAACGAAATAATATTATTGTAGTTTTAGATAACATAAGAAGTGCCCAAAACGTGGGGTCTTTTTTCAGAACCTGTGATTCATTTAATGTGGAAAAAATTTTTTTATGTGGTATTACTTCCATTCCACCGAATAAAGAAATACTAAAAACTGCTTTAGGTTCCACAGAGTCAGTAGTTTGGGAATATTTCGAAAATACTTTAAATTGTATTAAAATGCTCAAAGAGGCGGGTTGCACAATAAACTCTGTAGAACAAGCCAGAAACAGTATGAATTTATTAAATTATAAGCCTGATAATTTGAAAAAAAATGTTTATATTTTTGGAAATGAGGTGGAGGGTGTAAGTCAAGAAGTTTTAGATTTGTCAAATAATTGTATTGAAATCCCTCAATTTGGAACAAAGCATTCACTAAACGTTTCCGTGGCAGCAGGTATAATAATTTGGGACGCCACAAGCAAATTAATTAAAATTGACCAGGAAAACTTATCATTGGCATAATATTGCAAACAAAATAAACATGAAAAAAGAAAACCTTAAACGTGGATTTGCTTACAGAATAAAAAAAATAATAAATTTTTTTTTAAAAGGTTTACTTGTATGCCTTCCAATAATTTTAACCTATTATGTAGTTTCGAGTATAGTAATTTCTATCGATAAATTTATTCCAATTGATATTCCTGGAATAGGCTTTGCAATTGTCATTGTTGGTGTAACTTTTATTGGCTGGTTTGGTTCGAGCATTATTTCAAAACCAATTTTCAACCTACTTGACGACTTTTTATCGAGCCTACCTTTCATTAAAATAATTTACACTTCTGTAAAAGACTTAATGGAAGCATTTGTAGGTGAAAAGAAAAAATTTTCAAAACCTGTAATGGTGGAATTAGGTAATGGTATTTACAAACCAGGATTTATAACTCAAGATGATTTGTTTGAAATTCATTTACCGGGGTTGGTTGGCGTTTATTGCCCTCATTCTTATGCTTTTAGCGGGAATTTATTTTTTGTGGAAAAATCAAAAATCAAACCCTATGAAGGTAATTCAACAGATTTTATGAAATTCATTGTAAGCGGTGGGGTTACAGAAATTGGCAACTAATTCATTTTTTAAATCCCTTTTCGATTTTTGGAAGCTAATTCGCTACAAAAATATTTTAATAATCTCCTCCACTCAATGTTTTAGTTACTACTTTTTATCACCTAACATTGGGTTAGAGAACTTATTTTCATCAAGATTTATATTATTACTTTGCTCTACCTTTTTATCAGCTGCGGCAGGTTATATTATTAATGATTACATGGATGTAAAACTTGATATGGTTAATAAACCACAATCAGTAATTATTGGTAAAACAATAAGTAGAAGGTGGGCAATCCTGCTACATTCTGGATTTAACGTTTTGGCTTTTGTGCTTGCATGGCAAATTTCATATAGGGTGGCAATATTAGTTTTTGTGTGTTCCTTACTGTTATGGATGTATTCTCAATATTTCAAAAAAAGTTATCTATTAGGAAATCTTTTAGTAGCTGTTATGACCGCTTCTACTATTTTCATTTTAATTCCTTTTGATGAAAAGGCTAATGTTTTAGGTTGTTTGGCCTATTCCGTTTTTGCTTTTTTTAGTAACTTAATAAGAGAGATTATAAAAGATACCGAAGATATTAAAGGTGATTCTAAATTTAATGCCAATACTTTGCCAATAAAATTAGGCATAAAACACACCAAACAAATATTATTCTATTTACAATTATGTTTTATTTTGATGTGCCTATCTTTTACAATACTATTTCCAACAATAAGCAATGTTGGCCCTGTAGCTTCATTTCAATTTATTTCCTATATTTCTTTATTAGTTATTATTCCTTCCATTTATTTACTATTCAAACTTTGGAATGCCGACACAAAAAAACATTTTACTCATTTAAGTTTTATTGCTAAAATTATAATGTTACTTGGAATTTTCAGTATGATATTTTGGAAAACATATTAATCAACAACTAAATTTTTGATTAAACTCATCATATGTAGCTCCATAATGAGTTGTTTAAATTTTATTCAATCTTATTTTTGCATCAAATATATTTTTTGATTAACTAAATATGTATATATTAATATTTTTTGTATCACATTGGTACTTATCATTATTCTCTCAAACATTTTATTTGCACCGATATTCAGCTCATAAAATGTTTACAATGAATAAATTTTGGGAAAAGTTTTTTTATTTATTTACTTACCTCACTCAAGGAGCCTCCTATTTAACACCAAGACCATATGCTATTATGCATAGAATGCATCACGCCTTTAGTGACACCGAAAAAGATCCACATTCACCACATTTTTTCAAAGAGGTAATGAGTATGATGAAATATACCTATAAAATTTTTAGTGGAATTCATAACAATAAACTGCAATTTGATGCCAAATTTGACCGAAATTTTCCAGAATGGAAAACTGTGGATTGGATGGCAAATACATGGACTAGCAGATTATTATTTGGAACGGGATACGTTATATTTTATGTTTATTTTGCCACAAGTTGGTGGATGTATTTTTTACTTCCTATTCATTTTTTAATGGGACCAGTACATGGAGCCATTGTTAATTGGGCAGGACATAAATATGGTTATAGAAACTTTAATGAAAACGACCATTCGAAAAATACATTAATTTTTGATTTTTTAATGCTTGGCGAGTTATTTCAAAACAACCATCACCATGCCGGTGCTAGGCCTAATTTCGCAGCGAAATGGTGGGAAATCGACCCTGTTTACCCTATAATAAAAATATTGGATAAGGTGAAAATAATAAAACTAGTACGATAACTAGTTTTATTAAAAAAGGCGGCAAATATTAATATTTGCCGCCTTTTTTATTTTCTATCGTTTAGTAACTGTTAATTGTTCTATTCGTTTTTCGTAATCAGTACCTTGAAATATATAGTTTACAAAAATTCCAGGTGTATGAATCACATCCGGCTCTAATTCTCCGACAGGAACAAGTTCCTCTACTTCTGCTATTGTTATTTTTCCGGCCATTGCCATCAAAGGGTTAAAGTTACGAGAAGTAGCTCTAAAAACTAAATTCCCATGAGCATCGCCTTTCCAAGCTTTAACTATGGCGTAATCCGATTTAAAAGCATGTTCTAGCAAATAAGTTTTTCCATCAAACTCGCGGGTTTCTTTACCAATTGCCACTTCAGTTCCAACACCTGCAGGTGTAAAAATAGCCGGCATGCCATAACCTGCAGCCAAGCAACGAGTAGCCAAAGTTCCTTGTGGAATTAATTCCACTTCAAGCTCACCACTGAGCAGTTGACGTTCAAACTCTGCATTTTCGCCAACATAGCTCGAAATCATTTTTTTTACTTGACGCGTTTTTAACATTAATCCTATTCCGAAATCGTCAACACCAGCATTATTACTTATACAAGTAAGGTTTTTAACACCTTTTTTGACCAAGGCATTGATTGAGTTTTCAGGAATACCACAAAGTCCAAAACCACCGAGCATTATGACTGCACCATCATTCATATCCTTAACTGCTTCATCAGCATTTGAAACTACTTTTTGTAACATATTTTTTTATTTTTTATTTTATGATTGAAAGATGAGAAAATTGAAAAATTACAAGATTAATAAATTACAAGGTTGGAAAGTTGAAAAGTTACAAGGTTTGAAGATTACAATCCCTAATTATTTTTAAACAATCTAACAATTTACCCCCTACTCAATAACAGCAGAAAGCCCCCTATCACATAAAGCTTGGCAAATACTTTTTAACTTTTGCTCCTCGCCTTTTTTTACTAAAGCCTTACCTTTAAAGTGAACAAGCATAGCGCATTGTTCTGCTTGCAATTCATCATGCTCACAAATATCACAAAGACATTCAATTACCCAATCAAAAGTATTTACATCATCGTTATATAGCACTACTTTCAATCCATTATCAATCTCCTCAAGCACATCTACCTCTAATTCTTTTTCTGTTTGCATACTTTTAAATATTATTTTTTAAATGCAAATTTATTTTCATTACCCGCTTTCAATCTTTTTATATTTGCTCTATGGGTATAAACTACTAAAATAGCAATCGAACAAAAAAAAGAATTTGCTATTAAATTATCATAATAAAAATAAGGAAAAAAAGAAAGCAATGCTGCTAAAATTGCTGCACTCATGCTTCCTACTGAAATATATTTTGTAATCCAAACAATGGTTACAAAAGCAATAATACAAATTAATGCAATTTGCCAATTTAAAGCAATTGCCATACCTAATAAAGTTGCAATTCCTTTGCCACCTTTAAAGCCTGCAAACAAAGGAAATACATGACCTATGACTGCAGTAATTCCTAATGACATTTGAAAGTTAAAATAGCTTTGACTTCCCATTTCGAAGTATGAAAAATAGGACAAACTTGTTGCTAAAAAACCTTTTAACAGATCAATAAATAAAACTACAAAACCTGCTTTATTCCCCAACACTCTTAAAGTATTAGTGGCACCAGCATTACCACTTCCATGCTCTCTTACATCTATTTTATGAAAAGTTTTTCCATACCAAACTGCAGTGGGAATTGACCCTAGGAGGTAGGCTAAAATTATAAGAATTGTTATGACCATTTATTATTTTTTTTACAACTTCAAGATTACAAATTTTTAATATTATAAAAAAATTACTTGCCTTTTATGGCTCTCATTATTTTATTTCTGTCGCTTATACTTGCTAACCTCACAGTAAATCCATCGCCACTTAATTTATCCATTCCAGCTTTTAGAGCTTCGTTAAACAATGGGTCGCTACCCAAAATAGCCAAGTTGCCTTTTGAATATTTAAAGTAATACCAACTGCCATTATTTTGTTGCAAATAAATTACAAACTCTTCTTTGGTTCTGGTTTTAAGTATTTGAACTCTACCTTGCAGTCTGCGTTCAATTGAATACTTATCAATGCTTTTAACACCAAAATCACCTTCACTTATAAATGAACGGGTATTGATATCGTATTTAAATTTCAAGTCTGTTATAAAAAATGATTTGAATAAATCGTTTATCAATTTTCCTTCCAACTCATCGCTGGCTTCATCGCTTATTTTTTTCAAGGTTTTTTCATCTACCATTTCAGGTATGGCAATATTCAAAATTTCTTTTTTAAAATAATCATTTGAATTAGAAGATGATTGATCGGTAATAGAGTCAACCATTAATTTTAAGGCATTGGCAGGCATTTCAAAATCAACCACTGCTGCAATATTCATGGTAAAAGTAGTATCTCTTAAGCTAAATGAACCGTTTCCGGCAGTAATTAACTTAAATTTAGGAATATCGAGATTGAAATTGAACTTACCTTCGCCATAAATGGCTTTTTTGCTCTCGCTTACAGCCATAAAATTACCCAATTTAGCTGGCTGACCAAATACTTTGGCATACGGACCAATTCTAAATTCGTCAAACTTATCGTTATAGGTAAAGGTACCTTCTACTTTTAAAAGTTCAATGTCGTTATTTGAACGTTTACGCGAGAACATGGCTGGTGTAACGTGAGTAGAATCAGCAGTAAGTATGAAACCACAATTTAAAACTGCCCTATTTAAATTAGTTAAAGGTGGCAATAAATCAATATATACTGTATCAGGATTAATAACTGCAGCAGATTTAAACCAATCAGTTTTGGGTAAATAAAGTTCATGTAAAGGTTTAAAGAAACCATTGTATTCTAAATTTTTGTTGAATGAATGTAAGATGGCATTTCCCCTGAATGCTAGTTTGGTTCCAACATTAAAATTTATAGAATCAGGAATGTTTGATTTACCTCCTAAATATTTTTTGTCTTCAGGGTAAATTTCACTTAAGTAAAAACGTTGAGGTTTTTTATTTTTATCTAAGTATATATAATTTCCTTGACCTCTAAAATCGGTTCTGCCGTTAATTTTAATAGTTACTTGCTCTATTTTATGAAACTTAGTAAGAGTGTCTGCGTTAATTTTAGCATTTATCAACTCACTCATTTCTGCATCTTTACCAATGTATGCTTTTCCACTGTCGGGCAATATTTTACTATCAACTACTTGAATAAATGGAATCTTACTTGCTTTCATTAAATAATCGCCTAATCCCATTTTCATACTTGCACATTTAAATGTTAAATTATCTTGGCTTGGTCGTTTTGATATTAAATAGCTTGCATTGGTGGCATTTTGCTCAAAAGTTTTCCCAGTAAATTCCATGGTTCGTGGTTCCATTTCCCATCTCATTTTTTCAAAACTACCTTCATATAAATTATAAGCAAATTGATTATTAATTTCATTTGGATTTAAATAAGTAAACTCCCCAAATCGTTTTTCCAAATTTACATAGGCATTTACTTTTTGAGTCACAAAAGCTATTTTAGTAGTGTCGCCAGGCCAACGTTGACGGAAAATAGCATTTTCGCTCAATATTTCAACTGGACGTAATTCGTATAAATCGGCTATTAATTCTCCATCTTCTATTGTCATACTTCCTCTTGCTTTCATGGCCTGAGGTGTTAAAATTAAAGTACCTCTTAATTCTGCTTTTTCGTATGCTATTTTGATAGGTTCTCCCTTATTAAATATGAACATCGTATCTTGATAAGGAATCCAATGATTGTATACATTTTGAGAGTTAATTACTGTTGGAAATAATGCTGTTCTATCATTTTTAAATGATTCACAGTCTGCATTCATGCTATCTAGTAATAAATTAAACCGTTTACTAGATGATTTAGAAGCTAGATAATAAAGATCACCATCACCTATTAAACCTTCATTACTTAACCTCAAAGCAAACTTTGCAGAGCCTTTACCTTTGTATAATATATACGAATTATTCGTATCGTTAGGAATATAAAACCCTAAAGATTTATCAGACTGTAAATATATTTCTTGCCTCATATCTGGCAATATTCCATCACTTTCAAGTGTACCAGCCAATGCTAATGTATATAAATTCAAATCATTTAAACTGTCTAGTTTAAATGGATCAACTGCAAAGAAAAATCGATCTTTTACATAATTTCCATTTTGCGTAGTTTGGTAATCGTAAAATACTTTTGAGCCTACTTCACTTGTGAATTTAGGATAACCGGGGTAGTTTTTTCTACTGCTTTTGTTATAAGGATAATCTATTTCTAAGGTTCCATAAATATTTTGAATTACACTTTTTACATTGGCTAGATAACCCAATGTATCGTCAAGATATAAAAATTTAAGTGAATCAACATTATTAAGCCTTACATCAAATTTGGTATAATCAAATGAAAAATTACTTCCATAAAAATCGGCTTTTCCAGCCCTAAGCTTACCATTAAATTCAATTCCTCTATTTTTTTTAATAGTTAATATTTGTTCTCGTGGTGTTACCTCTACGTTTTGCGAATCACTAAATTTAAACCTACCAACACCTTGTACAATTAAGTCATTATTAATTAAACTAATGGCTGCATTAGGAATTGCACTAATAACAGATTTAAAACTGATGGCATCATAATCCGTTCGTCCTATATGGGCATTTACATAATCTTTAAGTTTTGGTTTTATATTTATAATTTTGGTTTGTTCGTTATAATTTAAAAAACCCCTATCATTCAAATCAATCATCATTAATTTTATATCGCTTAAATCGCTTTTATAAAACTGAGCATATGATTCAATATTAAATGATTTGATATCATACTTTTCACAATATTGCTTTACTCTCTGTAAAGGATTGTAATCCAACATACCCTGTATACGTTCATAAATTACATCTCTAAAATAATTAATTGATTGAAACTTAGCTGGGTCATCGCCTGCCACATTTTTCAAATCAATTTTAGGATTATTAATATCCCATTTTAATTCATCTACATATATTTCAAGGTTGTGATAATAATCTACAAAAGGTGCAGCACTAATACCAATTTTGGTATCGCGGTAAAGGCTAATTTTATCATCGTTTATTAAATAAGTAAATTTCAATTGAGGATGAAAAATAGAATCTTTATCTAAAAATATAGTTAACTCTACTTTATCATTGGTAATTTTATTATCACGCATAAAAAACTCATTACTTGCAATGCGCAATACTGGTTTATTCTTAAAATAAAAGTATAATTCTGCTTTTTGATTACCTGAACTTTTACCAACCACCAATGCACCTCTTAAACCAAAACCACCTTTATATTTGGCTTTTCCATAAGTTAAACCTGTAAATGTTTGTGTGGTACTCTCAAATTGAGGATAAATTGATTTTTCGCCTTGACTACTCCCCAAAGGTTTATCAATTACTTTACCCATAACTGGTTCTTTAAACCTATCTTTATAAGTAAGCATGGCACTATCGGCAGTAAGTAGTCCATCGCTTAAATTGATAAAATAATTATTGAGTTTAGCATATACTTTTGATGTATCAAGTCCAACTCTGCTCCAATCTACTTTTCCACCTTTTCCTACAAATTGATTAGTACCTGCATAATACTTTCCATTTGTTTTCAAAATTTCTAATGTATCGCCAGTACCATAACATATTAAATCAAGATTTTTAAAAATAAAGGTAGCTTGTCCTTCCATTTTTAAATCAACATCTTGTGCATTGATAACCCAAGTAGATACACCAACTCGAAGCATTACGTTTTCAGCAAAAACGTTTTTTGACACATTCAAAAACCTATTGAATTCATCTTTATTCTTTTTTAATGCACTAATTAAAGTTTTGTGCCAATTATCAAACTTAGCTATTTGATTGTTCGCAACTAACGCATTTGCAGTTTGTATGTAATAGTAAAATTCTACACTTGGTTGCATTTGTTTTTGCAACATTTCGTTACATAATTTTACCATTTGCTGCTTTTGAGGCAAACTAAATTTTCCCGTATTATAATTGGCTGCAAAATTTTCTGCTTCATCCTTGGCATCACTTTTACCACTGCGCATGAAACTTTCAAATTCTGTTATAAACACATTAGGATCGTAAGAAAAACTAGTTGGACGTTGTGCTAATAAATACCCATTAAAAATGGTTATAATTAGTACAAAAAGTAATATTTTTTTCATTGGGTGCAAGTAATTAAATTGATTGCCATTTGGCAAGTTAAACTATTAACATAGTTTTGATTTTTGAAGTGTGATTTTTGATGTATATTTTTTGTGTTTTAACCATCTTAAACTTAAAATACTGGATGTTATTCAAAATAAATTATTCTTGAAAAAAGAATACATACTCCTTATCAAAACTAATTTTACAATTAGCTGCTAGTTTAACGCATAAGTTCAAATTTTCGTGTCCGGCAGGGAAGCCGTAAAATATAGGAAAATTATACTTCCCAACTACCTCATTTATAATTTGATAACAGTTTATATTAAATGCAAATGGCGCTGCATTTTCATTCATATCACTCATACCTCCAACCAAAAGACCTTTTAGGTTTTTGAACTTCCCAGCTCTATCAATGCCTTGCATCATACGATCTATATGGTAATAATATTCACCGATATCTTCTATAAAAAGTATTTTACCATCCAAATTCAGATCGCTAGGACTACCCAATAAACTAAACAATACCGATAAATTGCCACCAACTAACTCCCCTTCTATATTATTACAATTATTAAGTGGATGCTGCTCAAATTGGTAGTTTATGGCATTTCCAAACAATGCATTTTTAAAACTTTGGTTAGTTTGCTCATTAAAATATTTGCCTTGCATGGTAATTGGCATACAACTATGTAAAGTTTGTATTCCAAAGTTTTGATTAACATGTGCATGTAAAACTGTAACATCGCTAAAGCCAGCAATTAACTTTGGTTTTTTTCTGAAATTAGTAAAATCAATTTTATCAATAACACGCACAGTTCCATATCCACCACGAGCTATTACTACAGCATCCACCTCGGGGTTATCTAATAATTGCTGCAAACCCAAAGCGCGTTTTTCATCGCTACCAGCAAAGGCATTTTCATGCTCAAACAGATAATTACTTAGTAATACTTTTAAACCCCAACTCTCAAAAATTTGTTTGGCATTATAAATGGAATCTTTGTCAATATGCCTTGCTGTGGCAGCTATTGCTATAGTGCTATTGGGTTTTAAATACATAAAATATGTTTTGCCAAAGTTACATTTTTATGGTATTTGTCAAAATTATTGCTTTTATCACTCAAAAATGTAGTTAAGCAACCCAATATTTTAATTCAAAAACTTCTTGTAATAACATTTGACTGTTAACCTTTACATCAAATATTTAATTTAATGAATTATGAGATGATTGGGTAAAACTGAAATAACCTAAAATAAAAAAAGGGTAAGATTTTTAAACCTTACCCTTTTTTGAATAATTAAAATTAACTGTTTAATTAACCTGTTTTATTAATGAATCTAATTTATTGTAACGCCATTCGTTGATGTTAACCCCATTTTTTAAAACCCAAGCACTAAAGTTAGGATATGCTTTAACCATTTCAACTTTTTCAGTTGGCCAAACAAAACTAGAGGGCATTGAAAGAGCCCAAGGCAAATTTTTCTTTTTGCTTAAATATGTTTTGCCAGTGCTTAAATTTGTGTTATCCTCTCCTGTACCAAAAATAGCAGTATTGGCTTTTAATGTTGGTTTTTCCCCTGCCACATGTATTTCCATGCTTCTATCACCATTTTGCAATAAAAAAGGATGAGAATACCTGAAAGTACATAATTTACCTTGCCAATAATCTTTATCTATCTCTGAATTTAAATCTATGGTAAAAAATACAGTATCACCTAATCCAAAAGCTGTTTTGGCATCCGTATTTTGATAAATAGAAGCTTTTACATCATTGATGCGAGCAAACAAAACCAATACAACATCGCCATTAGGTAAAGTTTCTAGATTTGCACCGGAGTTAGCCTTACCGCTGCTGTTGGTAAACTTACAATTAGATATATAATTAGACAAATTATTAATTGGAGTTATGCTTCCATCTTGATTGTAATACTCACCCAATAATTGCACTGCAAGTCCATTATTAAATCCTGCACCATTTGCTTGCACTACATAAGTTCCCTTTAATTGATTAACAACTTTATTACCAATACCAATTGGACGAGTTGCTCCAGCAGGTTTATTGGCGGCAGTTCTAAAATTTAAGGTATTTAAATTATCAACTACCATATCATTAAAATCATAGTCGGCTGTGCTTGGCCATAAATCTTCAAATAAAGTTCTAGTATACAAATACTCATTTTTGCTCCATAACGAAGTAATATCTCCACCTTTAAATAATTGGCTATGTTCTTTTTTATCCGCTAAATCATTTGATTTTTTAGTCCATAATTTATTGGCTTGTATTGTTGATTTAATAACAACTTTATCATTATACAATGAAGTTGGATTTTGTAGGTTAATGGTTTGTGCAGGAACTATTTTAGAACTATACGAAACCAATAACAAATATTTAACATCACGTGGTACACGCAATGAAAAAGATGCATAGCCAAAATTAAATATGCCGTTATAAACCAGTTTTGCATCATCGCTGTATAAAGCAAATGAAACACTATCAATAAGAGTATCTGCGGTTAGCGTTATTAAATAATCTTGTAAAAACTGCCACTTAAAATTTTCAGGGGCAGTTAATCCATTTAGTGTTTCTGTGTTTGGTGTGGTATTGGTTGTATTTGTGGGAATAGCACGTTGCACCACAATTTCTTTGCGGCAAGCCATTATTAATACCAAAAAAGAAAATATTAGTAAAGTGTTTTTCATGTATTTATTGTTTGTTCAACTACAAAGGAAAGCCTTAATAAAATGCTTTCAACAAAAGATTGGACATGGATTATTTATTTTCAACAATTATTCTGAGATTTTAAAAACAATTTGTCGCACATAAATCATTAAATAACAATTTTTTACATATAAAAATAAAATGAATTATAAACAAAAAAAGGTGTTAAATGCATAAAAATACAGCAGAATTAAAATTATACGAATAGCCGAAAATTTAAAGTAAATAGCAAGTTGCTTATAATTGCATTTGTATGTTAAAAAAATATTTGTCTTTACTTTTTTTCATCTACTTCAATAATATGGTTTTTGCCCAAAAACACGAAATTCAAATTGGAGTACAAACAGGATTTGCTATACCAATGGGTCAGTTTGCAAGTGGCTATGGACCATATGTAGATAATGGTTATGCCACCACTTGCATTAATTATAAAGTTTATGCAGAATATAGGGTTAAAGGTGTTTTATGTTTAGGTTTAAACTATATCAATTTTTCCAACTCATTAGAAGATGGAAATTTAAGAAAAGCATTTAACAATAGATTTTCAACAAATAACGCTAAAGTTGATAAAAACTCAAGTACAGTTGGACTACTAGCATCGGTTTTATTAAAAGGTCAAGAATCTCCTTTGTTTTTAAAAGGCTTTTTTGGAATTGGTAGCTCAACCTCAGCAACTGTAAGTGCTAAAAATTCAGTAGAATCGGTAACAACTTTAGCCTCAACTTCAGATTTAGGTTTAATTTCTGGAATAGGAATAGGAATATACGTTCCAATTAAAAACAAATTGTTCATTGAAATAGAAGCTGACTATATTTCGAGTGCCGCAAAACCTAAAAGTATTATTTATAAAGATAATTATTCTAGCGATTATTCTGATTTGGGAGACATTTCTTACAACCAAACCGTTATAAACTTAAATATTGGAGTAGGTGTTTTTCTATTTAGAGAATAGAAGTAAAGTTTCCGCCTTATCAATTAAAAATTATATTTGCCAGCATTATGCCAAATCACATTATTGCACCTTCTATACTTTCAGCAAATTTTGCACAATTAGGAAACGACATTGAAATGATTAATAAAAGTGAGGCCGATTGGTTTCACGTAGATGTAATGGATGGTGTTTTTGTTCCCAATATTTCGTTTGGATTCCCCGTAATGAAATCGTTACAAAAATTAGCCACCAAAACATTAGATGTTCATTTAATGATTGTTCAACCAGAACGCTACATTACCGATTTTAAAGATGCTGGCGCAAATATTCTTTCAATACATTACGAAGCTTGCACCCATTTGCATCGCACCATTTACGCCATCAAAGAAGCAGGTATGAAAGCAGGTGTAGCCATAAACCCACATACACCCATTGATTTATTGAAAGACATTATAGCCGATACAGATTTAGTTTGTATGATGAGTGTAAACCCCGGTTTTGGGGGTCAAAAATTTATTGAAAATACTTACAATAAATGCGCTGATTTAAAGAATTTAATTATTCAAAAAAACAGCCAATGTTTGATAGAAATAGATGGTGGTGTAAATGAAATTACTGCCCCTAAATTATTAAATGCAGGAGCCAATGTTTTGGTAGCAGGAAATTACGTATTCTCATCTAATAACCCAATGGCTACCATTGCCAGTTTAAAAGCATTATAATAATTAAAAACTTTAATTAAAATCACTAACTTCACAAAAAAATCAATAAAATGAGCAAACTTCCCATTATAGGTATTACAATTGGCGACATTAACTCAATAGCACCAGAAATAGTAATTAAAACCTTAAGCGATTTAAGAATTTGCGATTACTGCACACCTATTATTTATGGTTCACCAAAGGTAATTGGCTTTTGGAAAAAAATAATTGGTATGACTGAGTTTTTTGTAAACATTATTAAAAGCCCAGATCAAGTTAACACAAAAAAAATCAACTTAATAGCTTGTTGGGAAGAAGAAGTGGAAATTAAAGTTGGCGAGGCCAATGAAATTGGCGGAAAATATGCATTTAAAAGTTTAGAAGTAGCTACCCAAGATTTAAAAGAAGGTAAAATTGATGGGCTAGTAACAGCACCTCTAAATAAAAATTTAGTTAATAGCGAATTGTTGCCATTTAAAGGACATACCGAATATTTAGCTCAGGAATTAAATAACCATAATTACCTCATGTTTTTAGTTTGCGAGGACTTAAAAATAGGTTTAGTTACAGGACATGTTCCACTAAAAGATGTGGCTTCAAAATTAAGTACTGAACTTATTTTAAGTAAAATAAAAACAATGAATCAATCGTTGAAAAACGATTTTAATTGCCCAAAACCCAAAATTGCAGTTTTAGGCCTTAATCCTCATGCTGGCGATGACGGCTTAATAGGTGTGGAGGAAAAAAATATCATCATACCAGCCATCAATGCAGCACAAACGGAAGGCATAATGGCATATGGACCTTACCCTTCAGATGGATTTTTCGGTTCAAAACAATACGAAAAGTTTGATGGTGTTATGGCAATGTACCACGACCAAGGCTTAATTCCATTCAAATATTTTGCTTTTACTGATGGGGTAAATTATACCGCTGGCCTCAGTGCAGTTCGCACTTCGCCCGACCATGGAACGGCATACGACATTGCTGGAAAAAACAAAGCAGATGAAAGTAGTTTAAGAAATGCGCTGTATTTAGCGCTTGATATTATAGCTAGACGCACTGATAACAAGGAATTACGAGCCAATCCATTAGCTTTTCAACAGTTTAAGCGAGAGCGCTTTAGAATGGACTTTTAACACATTTAATTAAAATCAATCTAAATAAATTACATGATAATTGTTTTAGTTTCTACATGTTTTTTTATTCATATTGCAACATATTATTTAATATAGAATGACCAAAATTAAATTCGACAACAAAAACCCTGAATTTTTCAACGTATTAAAAGCTCGCGTTGAAGAGTATTTTGAAACAAAAAACATTAAGCCAACTGGTAATTACAAACTATATTCCAAAACGGCTATTTTATTATCTGTATTAGCTGCTTGTTATATTACATTGGTGTTTTTTACACCTGAATCTAATACAATATGCGTGCTAATTTGCATTGTACTTGGTGTTGATTTAGCTGCAATTGGATTTAATGTAATGCACGATGGTGCACATGGAAGTTATTCTACTAAAAAATGGATTAACGAGGCTATGAGCTACTCCTTGAACATAATGGGCGGAAGCAGCTATTTATGGAAACAAAAACACAATATTAACCATCACTCTTATACCAATATTGAAGGTATGGACGATGATATTGATATCAAACCTTTTATACGTGTTCATGCAGACCAAGACAGTAAATGGTTCCATCGTTTTCAGCATATTTATGGACTTTTACTTTATGGTTTAACATACATTTTTTGGGTGTTTTTCAACGATTTTAAAAAATATTTTGCTAGTCGTATTTCTGACTACACGCCACTACGCAAAATGGATGTTAAAGAGCATATCATATTTTGGGTTACTAAAGTTGGTTATGTAGGTTTATTTTTAGTACTTCCTATATTTTTTGCTGGTTTAGTACCTACCATTATTGGTTATTTAATTAGCGTTTTTGTATGTGGATTAGTTATAGCCATTGTTTTCCAATTAGCTCATATTTTAGAGGATATGGAATTTGTTGATACCAATGGAACTTCTATGAAAATTGAAACAGAATGGGCTATTCATCAAATTAATACAACTGCAAATTTTGCTACAAAAAGTAGAAGTATGACTTGGTTTATGGGAGGTTTAAATTTTCAAATAGAACATCATTTATTCCCACGTATTAGCCATGTGCATTACCCTCAAATTCACAAAATTGTTAAACAAGCTTGCGCTGAATTTGATATTAAATACAAAGAATTTCCTACAGTTTTAAGCGCAGTTCGTTCCCACTTGTTGCATTTAAAAGCAATGGGAACAGCCAAAGCAATTGCTTAAATAACATTACTTAAAAAAGTCATTCTTTAGCTAGAATGACTTTTTTTATGTTCTATTTACAACCAATTCATTTCAAAAAACTAATATTTAACACTTAAAATGCCAAATATTTTGGTTGTGTAATTAAGTATATCTACTATTTTCGTACCCATAAAAATAATCATCATTTAAAACAAAATGAATATACACGAATACCAAGCCAAACAAATTTTAAAATCGTTTGGAGTTGCTGTGCAAGAAGGCATAGTTGCTGAAACAGCAGATGAAGCACACACAGCTGCATTAAAGTTAAAAGAACAATACGGAAGCGATTTTGTGGTTGTGAAAGCACAAATTCATGCTGGCGGACGTGGAAAAGGTAGTATTATTGGAAAAGAACAACGCGGTGTTGCTGTTGCTAAAAATGCTGATAAAGCTAAAGAAATTGCTGGCAATTTAATAGGTGGTACTTTAGTTACTATTCAAACCGGACCAAAAGGTAAATTAGTAAGCAAAGTGTTAGTAGCGCAAGATGTATATTATCCTGGCTCAAGCGAACCTAAAGAATATTACATGAGTGTAATGTTAGATAGAGGTCAAAGCAAAAACATTATAGTTTACAGTACCGAAGGTGGTATGGATATTGAGCACGTTGCAGAGCACACTCCACATTTAATTCATAAAGAAACAATCGATCCTAAAGTAGGTTTACAAGGCTTTCAAGCTCGTAAAATTGCGTTTAATTTAGGTTGCGAAGGTGAGGCATTTAAACAAATGGTAAAATTTGTTACTGCTTTATACAAAGCTTACACCAATTCAGATGCAGCTATGTTCGAAATCAATCCAGTTTTAAAAACTAGCGATGATAAAATTATAGCAGTAGATGGTAAAGTAGATATTGATGATAACGCCTTATACCGTCATGCTGATTACGCAGCCATGCGCGATACTGCAGAAGAAGATCCAACTGAAGTAGAAGCTAAAGAATTTAACTTAAACTATGTTAAATTAGATGGTAACGTAGGTTGTATGGTTAACGGTGCTGGTTTAGCTATGGCTACTATGGATATTATTAAATTATCGGGTGGAGATCCTGCTAATTTCTTAGACGTAGGAGGAAGTGCCAATGCTACTACAGTAGAAGCTGGTTTCCGTATTATTTTAAAAGATCCAAATGTAAAAGCTATCTTAATTAATATTTTTGGTGGTATTGTTCGTTGCGATAGAGTAGCACAAGGTGTGGTGGATGCTTACAAATCAATTGGCAATATTCCAGTTCCAATCATTGTTCGTTTACAAGGAACAAATGCAGAAGCTGCTAAAAAATTAATTGACGAAAGTGGATTAAAAGTATACTCAGCAATTGTATTAAAAGAAGCTGCTGATTTAGTTCAAAAAGCAGTAAGCGGAACTATTTAATAATTAATAAACTACTGGCAGCAATGCTTGTATAAAATACAAAAAAGACCAACACTATTCAATTAGTTGTTGGTCTTTTTTATAAACCTAATTTTGGCTATATAAATCTTAAATAAAACACAAAACCATGAACAAAACAGCTTTAATAGTAGCAGGTGGAAGCGGAACGCGTATGGAAAGCAATTTACCCAAACAGTTTTTATTGTTGGCTGAAAAGCCCATTTTAATGCATACCATTGAAGCATTTTATAATAGTGGTGTTAACTACATTATTTTAGTTTTACCTCAAGGCCAAATTGAATTTTGGAAGCAATTATGCCAAACACATCAATTTACCATTCAGCACCAAATAGTAGCTGGTGGAGCATCTCGTTTCGAATCGGTTCAAAATGGTTTACAGCACTGTAACGATAATGATTTAGTAGCCATTCACGATGGAGTAAGGCCTTTTATAAGTAAAGAAATTATAACACTAAGCTTTGACACAGCTGCACAAAAAGGAAATGCAGTAGCAGCAGTCCGCTTAAAAGATTCGATAAGAAAAGTTGAATTACTAAGTAATAAAAATGTAAACAGAGATAATTATTACCTTATTCAAACACCTCAAACATTTAAAGCCCAATTAATTAAAGAGGCTTATGCAGCGCAAGATCATATTAACTTTACCGATGATGCAAGTGTTTTAGAATCAAACGGACACGCTATTAACTTAATAGCTGGTGATTACAAAAACATAAAAATAACTACGCCCGAAGATTTACTGGTTGGAGAAGCTTTTTTATCAAATAAAACTCGTTAACCTTTCAATAAATTTATTGTACCTGCAATATTAAATTATCAAAAAGGGCATATAAAAAAATGGCAACTCAAAATTTGAGTTGCCCTTTTTAGCTTTTAATTATTTGTCTTAGTTTTTAACTAATTTCATCACTTGTGTTTCGCCATTAATATTAATGCGAACAAAATAAATACCATTATTAAAATTATTACAATTATCTATAACTAGTGTATTTGAGCCTTGCATAACAAATTCATTTTTTGAAACAATAACCTTTCCTTGAATATCTAGAATGTCGTAAGTAATATTACCTTCAACATTTGATACAAAAGAAATATTAAAATCATTTGTGAAAGGATTAGGGAAAACAGCAACCGAATTTTTTGATTCACCATTCACACTGATTCTTATGATTTGAGAATAACTTATGGTTCCGTCAAAATCAATTTGTTTTAAACGATAATAAACCAAAGGTGATTTATTTAAAACACCTGCATCTAGTAAGTTATAGTTAATTGTGGCATTACTATTACCTGCACCTTTAACATAACCAATGGTTTTAAAAGTTTTAGCGTCAAATGATCTTTCCACTTCAAAACCTTTATTATTAATTTCAGATATAGTTACCCATTTTAATATTACGTCACTATTTTTAGTAATTCCATTAAATGATAATAATTTAACTGGAAGTGTAATATTGTTATTTGAACTAGCAGCAGAAAATTTGTTGTGCATGTATTTACCATTGTATTCATAAACATCAAAAGTGTAATCTGTAAAATTAGACAATCCTGTAACATTAACTGAATTACCTGTGCCTTTGTAAACGACATAATTACCTACACCAGTTAAACTAGAAGCAACTAAACTACCATAAACAGGATTAGCTGTATACATAACTGAATCGTAAGGTGCAATGGCTGGAATTGTTGTTAAACGTGCTACAACAATTCGCTCTTGTCCATTACCAACTGTAAAGGAAACATTCATTTCTGCTCCTGCTGGATTAGGAGTAAGATTGATTAAGCTAGCCGTAACTGTAGGTGTTGTTAAAGCAACAACTTCTATATCATCGATGGCCCAACCCTCGTCTGTTCCAACCTCATCTGCTGCAAAATGGAAACGGAACTTAACATTTGACTGACCAGCAGCACCTGTTAAAGCAGTAGCACTTTGAACCCAGCCATTAACTTGACTTGCATAGGTATTAGTAGTATTTGTAAACTTACTTCCTGATGAAATAAAGCCATTCGTATTTGTTAAATTATGCCAAGCATAACTACTCAAAGTATTAAAGTTAGTTCCTGTTCCTGTTTGGTTATTTAATCTTGTCCATGGACCATTGTTTACAGATATTTCGACAACTCCACAATCATAACCTGGATCATTATTAGTTTTATGCTTATGTCTAAATCTTAAGATAGGATTTGATGTTACTGTAGAAAAATCAAACTGAGGTGATACCAAAGCAGCTTCTTCATCGCCTGAACCACCATAATTCCCAACCAATTTAGTTACGTATGCATTTGGAGAAGAATATGCACCATTCATAAACGTTTTAGCAGGTGTACCTAATTCCCATGAATTAAAACGGCCATTTAAAGCCTCAGTTGTCCAGCCTGAATTACCAGAAGCATCAAAATTCTGCGTGTATGGAAAAGTAGAAACAATTGGAGAAGTTGTAAAACTATCTAGATTACTATATGCAGTGCCAACGCTATTAATAGCATAAGCGCGGTAATAATATTTTGTAGAATGTGTTAACGCAACCATATTAAAATTGAAAGACCCTAAAGTTACATTTGGTGTTGTAACAGAATCAATAACTCCTGAAGCTCCAATAGTTGGTAAAGATGACGTACTAAAAACTACACCACTAACTGTTATTGGGTCACCTCCATCATTTACAATTGTACCTCCAACAGTGGCAACTGTAGTACCAATTGCAGAAGCAACATTACTATTTAATAATGCTAAAGTAGCACTTGCATTAGTGGTAAATGTACTATCAGCACCATAACTGGTGCCAACAGCATTTTTTGCATAAGCACGATAATAATAAGTTGTAGCATTGCTTAATCCTGAAATATTTTTACTAAATAAACCATTAGTCGCTAATGGACTTGAAGCTGAATCAACCGCTCCAACAGCACCTCTAATTGGTGATGGCGATGTGCTAAACACAACACCACTTTCAGTTATGGTTGAATTTCCATTACTGGTTATAATACCCGATAAAGTTGCATTATTTGTAGTGATACTTGATTTAGAACCTGTGATAACTGTAGGAGCTACTGGAGGAAAAACCTCAATATTATCAACTGCCCAACCTTCATCCGTTCCAAAGAAAGTGAATGTAGTACTTTCAAAACGCATTCTCACTTTTACATTTGATTGGCCCGCTGCCCCAGTTAACTTAGTGGTACTTTGTATCCATCCATTTGACTGAGTTGCATATCCTGTAGAATTTCCTGTAAATATTGCCCCTGAGGTAGTTGTCCAAGAGTTATTAGGTCCATTATACCAACCCAAGCTTCCATTTGAACTGTTAAAATTAGTACCTGTACCAAAATTATTATCTAATTGAGTCCAAGGACCATTATTGATTGATATTTCAACAATTGCAATATCTACTCCAGATATTGTACGAAACTTATGTTGAAATCTTAATATTGGATCTACGGTTTGCGCAGAGAAATCAAACTGAGGAGACGTTAATGCTGCATTAGTACTGTTTGCATAATTACCAGTAATATTGGTTACCCATGCATTTGGTGCACTAAATGCATTGTTAATATTAGTTTTTGCAGGAGTGCCTAACTGCCAAGGATTAATTACTCCAGAAACAGTACTTGCACCCCATCCATTATTATTAATTATATCAAAGTTTTCACTGTAAGGCAAAGCAGAAATAATTGGAGCTGTTGTAAAACTATCCTCTGTGCTATATGCTGTTCCAATACTGTTAATAGCATATGCGCGATAATAGTATTTAGTTGAGTGAGTTAAACCCGCTAATGTGAAATTAAATGAACCAGAAGAAATATTAGGTGTAGTAACAGAATCAACAACACCAACTGCACCTATTGTAGGCAAAGAAGTAGTTGAAAAAACTATACCACTTAAAGTGATTGGGTCGCCTCCATTGTTAACTATAGTAGCACCCAATACAGCACTAGTTGCTTTAATTAAAGTTGCAGTATTTGCATTTATTGAAGCGATTGTTGAACTTGCATTGGTTGTAAAAACACTATCAGGTCCATAAGTTGTGCCCACATCATTTTTAGCATATGCACGGTAATAGTATGTTGTAGAATTATTTAAACCACTAATACCTTTAGAAAATACACCTGTTGTAGCTAAAGGACTTGAAGCTGAATCTACAACACCTAAAGCACCACGAACTGGAGCTGGAGATGTGCTATAAACAACTCCACTTTCAGTTATGGCACTAAATCCATTGGAAATGATATTACCGCTCAGTGTAGCTGAATTAGATGTAATATTTGAATTGCTATTAGTAGAAACGGTAGGACTAACAGGTAAAAACACATCAATATTATCAACTGCCCAACCTTCATCTACAAATGGATCAGCCCAAAAACGGAATCTTACTTTTACATTTGATTGCCCCATAGCTCCAGATAATGGAGTTATTGAAGTAATCCAACCATTAACTTGAGAAGCGTATGATGTGCTTAAATCATTAAATTTATTTGCACCTAAAGTTCCATTTCCAGAACTATTATTATACCATGCAGTACTATTGATTGTATTAAAATTGGTTCCAGTACCTGTGTTATTATCTAGCCTTGTCCATGCACCATTATTAATAGATATTTCTACTACACCACCATCCCAATCAACATCATTTGACTCGTCAAATTTATGTTTAAAACTAATCACGGGAGTAACAGTTAATCCAGAAAAATCAAATTGTGGAGAAGTTAAACCACAGTCTTCAGTTCCTAAATAATTACCTGACAATTTGGTAACAAAACAATTTGGTGCAGAAAAAGGACCGTTTAAATTTGTTTTTGTAGGACTTCCCTTCTCCCAAGCATTGGTTCCTCCATTTATTGAATTTGTAGTCCAACTAGTAGTAGCTGCATCAAAATTTTCACTATATGGTAATACCGAAATTATTGGTGCTGTTGTGAAACTATCTTGAATGCTATATGCAGTACCTATGCTGTTAATGGCATAAGCGCGGTAATAGTATTTTGTAGAATGAGTTAATCCTCCTAAAATAAAATTAAAAGAACCTGAAGAAATATTAGGCGTTGTAACAGAATCAAAAACACCTGAACCACCTATAGCTGGTAGAGATGTAGTAGCATATACAACACCACTTGTGGTTATTGGATCTCCACCATTGTTAACTATTGTTCCTCCTATATTAGATGAGTTAGTTGTTACTCCGGTAGCACCAATACTAATTATGTTAGCAGTGGTAGAACCTGCATTGGTAGTAAAACTACTATCTGCACCATAAGTTGTACCAATACTATTAATTGCATAAGCACGGTAAAAATAAGTAGTTGAATTATTTAATCCCGCAATATTTTTTGTAAAAGAACCCGAAGTTGCAACTGGGGTTGTTATTGAATCAATAACTAAAGGATCACCAATTGTAGGACTTGGACTTGTTCCAACAACAACTCCACTTGTTGTAATGGCAGGGAATGTATTACCTACTATAGTACCAGAGAGTGTTGCTGTATTAGTTAACACATTGGTTTTAGTACCTGTAATCATTACAGGAGCAGCTGGAATTGGCGGAGCAAATTGATAAATTTGACCTGTGGCAGGCTTTGTGCTAATACTAGTTGTTTCAACTGTATAACTAACAGAAGGAGCAGCGCTAGAACCATTTAAAGAAAGAAATTTATTGATACCTGTTGTCACGCTTGATATACCAATAGAGGCTGACACACCAAAAACTGGAGTAGATTCTTGACGGTAAATAAATTGAATATTACCAGAGTTTTTAAATAACTTTACTTGAAAAGAGATGGTTGATCCTCCTTGAAACTGCCAATCAACATCAAGCCACTCTGCGGTAAAAACACTATCACTTGTAGCAGCAATATAATCCGTTTTATAAGTAAATGTAATGCCTGAACCATCATGGTCATCCCACAAAGGTGCTAATATAGGCCTTGCAGCAGGAATGCCTGAGTTTAAATTATTAGTCCATGCATTTTCTGTCATGGAACCTATTAAACTTAACCAACCATTTGTACAACCAGCAGCTGTATTATAGGTAGCTCCATCGTAGTTAAAGTTAAATCCTAATGGAATATTATTATAATACCCATCATCGGTAGTACCTCCAGATAAAATCATTGTTGTACCGCCTGAAAGGGGTACGAAAGTTCCAGAACTTGCTGTAAAAACATAGTTTGAAACTTGAGCTCGCGATTCACTTCCAAATACACTTATGAATAAGAGTATTAAAAGTGAAACAGATAAATTAAAATTGAGTTTTGTAAGAAATTTTTTCATGAAATTTTTATTAATATTACTATGACAAGTATAATTAAATTCTGCTTAAAAAAAAATTCTTCTTGTAATATTTTTCAATGAGAAAAAATAGCCACTGAAAGGCATTATTGTAATATATTCGCACACCCAATTTTTAACTAAATAAGTGATAAAATACAATGTAATTGGCTTAATGAGTGGCACTTCTATGGATGGAGTGGATATAGCTTATTGCGAATTTTTGTGTGAAAATCAAAAATGGAGTTTTACAATTAAAGAGGCCAAAACCTTTCCTTACGAGCAAAATTGGATGGTACGTTTATCTCAATTACACCAACAACCCATTCATATATTTCCTAAAACAGATGCTTTTTACGGTAGGTATTTAGGAAAAATAACACGTCAATTTATTGACGAGCAAAAACTTAAAGTTGATTTTGTTTCATCTCATGGACATACTATTTTTCATCAACCTGAAAATGGGTTTACAGCCCAAGTAGGTTGCGGGGCAGGTATAAGTGCTGAGTGTGGTTTACCTGTAGTGAATAATTTCAGGGCCATGGATGTAGTTCTTGGCGGACAAGGTGCACCATTGGTTCCAATTGGTGACCAATTTTTATTTAACGATTACGATGCATGCTTGAATTTAGGTGGCTTTTCAAACATTAGTTTTAAAAATAGTCAAAAAGCATTTGATATTTCACCATGTAATATGGCTTTTAACTTGATGGCAAATGAAATAAATTTACCATTTGACGAGGATGGTAAAATTGCTGCAAGTGGAAGTATACATGATGAATTATTAATGGAATTGAATAACCTTGATTTTTACAAAAAAAATAATGCTAAATCGTTAGGAATTGAATGGTTTAACCAATCATTTCTTCCTATACTAAATCGATTTGAAACCATTTCAATACCCGATAAAATGGCTTCAGTTAATTTACATGTAGCCCAACAAATTGCCAAAGTAATAAATACTGAAAATATTGATAATATATTGGTAACGGGCGGTGGAGCACATAATAAAATTTTAATTCAAAACATTCAAACATTAACTAAAACACAAATTATAATTCCAGATAGTTTAACCATCAATTACAAAGAAGCATTGATATTTGCTTTTTTAGGTGTGTTAAGAATAAGGAACGAAATCAATATATTGAAGTCTGTTACAGGAGCAGTTAGTAATAGCATTGGCGGTGCTTTACACGGAAATTTCAACAGGTTGATTGGGAAATTAAAAGATTAGAAAAATTGGAAAATTAAAAGATTGGAAAATTACCAAATAAAAACAACAAAGTACTAATTACTAACAACTATAAACTTAGAACTAAGAAACTAAGAACTATTAACTAAGAACTATTATGCAATTAGATAAATTAATAAAAAAATACGAAGACAAACAACCTGAGATTGTTTTTGAATGGAAAGACAGTGAAACCGAAGCTGAAGGCTGGGTAGTTATTAACTCATTACGCGGAGGTGCTGCAGGCGGAGGAACTCGTATGCGCAAAGGTTTGAACAAACATGAAGTTACCTCCTTAGCCAAAACAATGGAAATTAAATTTACCATTGCAGGACCTGCCATTGGTGGAGCTAAGTCTGGTATCAACTTCGATCCTGCTGATCCTCGTAAAAAAGGTGTTTTAGAGCGTTGGTATAAAGCAGTTATGCCATTACTTAAAACATACTACGGTACTGGTGGCGATTTAAACGTAGATGAAATTCATGAAGTGATTCCAATTACTGAAAAACTAGGTTTATTACATCCTCAAGAAGGTGTGGTAAATGGGCATTTTAAAGTAAATGCAGAATCTACCAAAAAGCGTATTGCTAATTTAACTGAAGGTGTTTCAAAAAAATTAACCGACCTACGTTTTATTCCTGCTGATGATAAAAATTTAGTTACAGCCGATATGATTACAGGTTTTGGTGTAGCTGAAGCAGTTCGTCATTATTATGGTATTTGGGGCGGAAATGTAAATATGAAACGTGCCATTATTCAAGGCTGGGGTAATGTAGGAGCTGCTGCTGCTTATTACTTAAGTTTATATGGTGTAATGATAGTTGGTATTATTGATAGAAACGGTGGTTTAATTAATAACAACGGCTTTTCGAAAGAAGAAATAAAAGACCTTTTCTTAAACAAACAAGGCAATACTTTGGTACATCCTGATATGTTGAGTTTTGAAGAAGTAAATTCAAAAATTTGGGATATTAGAGCTGAAATATTTGTACCTGCTGCTGCATCACGTTTATTAACGCAAGAGCAAGTAGATAGAATGGTAGAAAATGAATTAGAGGTAATAAGCTGCGGTGCAAATGTACCTTTTGCCGACCAAGAAATATTTATGGGACCAATAGCTAACTATACTGATGATAGAGTGGCTGTAATCCCTGATTTTATTGCTAATTGTGGTATGGCTCGTGTTTTTGCCTATTGCCAAAGCAATGATGAAGTAGATACTACTGATGAAGCTATTTTTAAAGATTCATCAAAGATTATTTGGGAAGCCATGATGCGCTTACATCAATTTAATCCTAAACATACTGGCTTTTTGAAAAAAGGCTTAGAAATGGCTTTGGTGAATTTGGTGAAGTAAGGTTGATAAGGAGATTGATTAATAAAGTTGATTAAGTGAATTGTTAAATTGTTGGATGGTTGAACTAATTAATTGGCTAACTGTAAAATTGGTTAATTCTATTTATCTGATAATTTTGTGATTTTGCAATCTTTTAATTTTAACTTTCAACCAATCAACTATATTAACTTATAAACTTATAACTCTATTAACTTATAACCAATGCAAGAAACATTAGAAATAAAATTTTTAGAAAATCCGCTGCGCGAATACCTTATTTGCGCAGCTATTTTACTATTTGGCTTTTTGCTGAAACGTTTATTTGCGAATATTATAAGTAAACAAACCTTTCGCATTTTCAAAGGTATTACCAACAACGAATTTTACGATAAATTTTTAGAGTTAATAAGAACACCTTTTGAGCAATTAATTTCATTAATTATCATTTTTATTGCCTTTAACAGACTTAACTTTCCAGAAGCGTGGAATTTTGACAAAATAGAAAAATTTGGAGTACGTTGGGTGCTTGAAGCTGCTTTTGAAATTGCCTTAATTACAGTTATTACCAAGCTTGTTCTAAAAGCTGCCGATTTTATTGCTTATGTTTTAATTGAAAGCGATATTGAACACGTAAACCTTGATTTGATTAGGTTTTTAAAAGAACTATCAAAAATAATTGTAGTAATTTTTGCTTTCTTTATCACTTTAGGTTTAGCCTTTGAAGTAAATATTACTGCACTAATAGCTAGTTTAGGAATTGGAGGTTTAGCCATAGCTTTGGCTGCTCAAGATACCATAGCCAACTTATTTGGTTCATTTATTATTTACCTAGACAAACCTTTCAAAGTTGGCGATCAAATTGAAATTTCGGATGTTAAAGGAGTAGTAGAGCGTGTAGGATTTAGAACTACTCGTGTAAGAACTTTAGATAGAACTTTGGTAACTGTTCCTAATAAAAAAATGGTTGATTCAACCTTAAATAATATTAGTTTGAGTCACGAAAGAAGGGTAAAATTTACCTTGCAATTAACCTATGGTAGCCAATCAAAAAATATTTTAAAAATAATAGATGAAATAAAATCAGTGATTGAGAAAAATACCGAAACAAGTGATGAAATGACTGTTCATTTTACTGATTTCGACTCTAGCTCACTGAATATATTGGTTATTTATTTTGTAAAATCAAATATTTATGATGCAATGGCAAGAGTTAAGGAAGAAATAAATGTGCAGATACTAGAAATTGTAGAGCAAAATAATTGTCAATTTGCATACCCAACACAAACGGTATTTTTAGGCAAATAAAAAAAGCCTTGTAAAACTTACGTAATACAAGGCTTTTCCATTATTATAAAATTTACTAATCTACGTTATCGTGTAAAAAAGAATTATTGGTTTTTATCTCTGATTTACCAGTGGTTAAATCTTCAAACAAACTTAAACGCGATATTTGTGGTTCAGAGCTATGTGGCACATCATCTAATTTTTTATTACGTCTTAAATATGCTGGCTCTTTCTCTAAGTCACGCAAACCTTGAGGATTATTAATTGTAATATTTAAATTTTTTAACTCCTTAATGCGTTGAATTTGACGTTCAATTTTTTTATCTTGTTCCGTATTTGAAGTTACCTCATATTCGTCATTTAATCCATACGTTTTAGTTGTTGTTGCAGGATTACTTTCTATAAAAGTTGGCATTTCAAAGGCTTGTCTATCTTCAACAAAATCAATAGCATCAGTAATCATAAACGATTCATCAATTTTCAATTCAATTGAGCTATTTTCAACAATCTCCTCTTCTTGTACTTCTTCAACTCTTAATTCAAAACGTAATTCTTCATTATTCACCTCTTCAACCTTAGGTTCTTCTTCAAGCAAATTAATTCTAATTGGCTCTTCTACTTTGCGTTCAGTTTGTTTTACCTCAACGGTATTATTAATTGTATTAACGGGTGACGGATTAGGATTGGTTTGCACAACTTGCACCACCTCGGGCTTAGTATCTACAATTGTAGGCTTTACTATTACTGTATTTTGAGGAACATTCTCACTAATGGTGGAACCCACTATCACCTTATTTTCGCGTGGTTTGCTATCAAATCCAGTAGCAATTAAAGTTACCGAAATTTTGTTTCCTAATGTTTCATCGAAACTGGTTCCTAAAATTAACTCTGCAGTTAAGCCACTTTCGTTTTGAATGTATGATGAAATTTGTTCAAACTCTTCCATTAACACCTCTTCAGTTCCTGATGAAATGTTTAATAAAATGTTTTTAGCGCCTAGAATTTGATTATCGTTTAATAATGGCGAAGCCAATGCTGACTTAACAGCCACTAAAGCCCTATCCTCACCTTCAGCCATAGCACTACCCATTAAGGCAACACCACTAGTTTTCATTACCGTTTTTACATCCTCAAAATCCACGTTGATATACCCAGGATGTGTAATAATTTCGGCAATACCTTTAGCGGCAGTAGTTAAAATGTTATTGGCATGTCCAAACGCTTCGCGAAGCGCTAGATTGCCATACATATCTTTAATTTTATCGTTGCTAATTATAAGCAAACAATCAACAGAACGTTTTAAGTTTTCTAAACCTTCGTCTGCAAAAGTTTTTCTTCGTTTACCTTCAAAATTAAATGGAGTAGTAACAATACCAACTGTTAAAATATCCATTTCTTTTGCTGTTTTAGCAATAATTGGCGCAGCACCTGTTCCAGTTCCGCCACCCATACCTGCGGTAATAAAAAGCATTTTGGTATTAACCCCAAGCATATCTATAATATCCTCAATGGCTTCCATAGCAGCTTTTTTACCAACTTCAGGATTAGCGCCCGCACCCAAACCTTGGGTTAAGCTTGCACCTAACTGTATTTTATTGGGAATTGCACTTGCTTCTAAAGCTTGCAAATCGGTATTACAAATAATAAAATCTACCCCTTTTATTCCTTGGTCATGCATGTGATTTACAGCATTTCCTCCGCCTCCACCAACGCCAATCACCTTAATAATGGATGACTTTTCCTTAGGTAAATTAAATTTCAATCTTGTTTCCATGGTATTATATTTTAGCCCAAAACAATTATTTAAATCAACAATTGCTAAGCGCGATTTTTACTTTCATTTATTTTAACACAAAAACTAAAAGTCTTTCATGTCTTCATCATTAAACATCCAATTATTATATTTTTTAACCAAGCCTTTTAATAAACCACCTGTTTTAGGTTCTTTTTTATTTATTGGCTCCACATCTTCTTTAATATCCTCATCATCAAAATTCACACCCTCAAAACCCTTAATAACCAAACCAACGGCTGTGGCATACATGGGGCTTTTAATTTCTTCAATATGCGATTTTCCTAAATGCTCATTGGCATAACCAATACGAGCATCCATGCCAGTTACCAATTCTACCAACATCGTTAAATGTTTTAATTGAGAACCACCACCAGTTATAACGATACCTGCATTCAATTTCTTTTCTAAACCTGAAGCTTTTATTTCATATAATACTGATTCGAAAATTTCTTCTACCCTAGCTTGAATAACCAACGCTAAATTTTTTATAGAAACTTCTTTTGGCGAACGACCTCTAAAGCTAGGAATAGTAACAATTTCATTGTCCTTATTTTGTTCAGCCAATGCAGAACCAAATTTTGTTTTTAATAATTCAGCTTGGTTACGCAATACTTGACAACCTTCGGTTATATCTTCAGAAATAATATTACCACCAAAAGGAATAACTGCTGTATGGCGAATGATGCCATTTTTAAAAATAGCAACATCGGTAGTTCCTCCGCCTATATCCACCAAACAAACGCCTGCTTCCATTTCCTCATCGGCCAAAACAGCATCTGCACTTGAAATAGGCTCTAAAATCAAACCTGCTACAGATAAATTAGCTCGAACTACTGATTTGTTAATATTTTTTATAGCATCAATATGACCAGTAATGATATGGAAATTACTTGACAATCTTACACCAGTCATACCTATAGGTTCAGTTACATCTACAATATCATCTACAGTGAACTCCTGCGGTAAAACATGAATAATTTTATCGCCTGGAGGTAGTGCCAAATTGTGAGTATCTTTAATTAAGCGCTCCACATCTTCTTTACTAATTTCATCTTCAGTATTTATACGACTGATGCTATTACGATGTTGCAAACTTTTAATATGCTGACCAGCAATACCAACGTGTACAGAAGATATCTCAATTTTAGTAATTTTTGATTGAGGATTTTTACTTACACTTTCTTTAGCCTTTTCAATAGCCTCGTTAATAGCTTGTACCGTTTTATCAATATTTCTAACCTCACCACGGATTACACCGAAACTCTCGGCTTTACCCATGCCAAGAATGTCAATTTTGCCATGTTCATTTTTTGTACCAACAATTGCGCAAACTTTTGTGGTTCCAATATCTAACCCTACTACAATTTTTAATTCTTGAACTTGCATTTTTTTATATTTTATTGAAAAAACTTTTTTTTTATTATTTACAAACAACTTGTTTATCAAACCTAACATCTATGGTTTTATATTTATTCCACCCTACTCTACTTAGGCCTTCTTTATAAAAAACCATAAGCTTTTCGAACTTGGCTTCCAATTCGTTAGCACCACCAAATAAAATTTGATGGTTACCAATTTTTGGAATTAAAACAAACTCATTATCCCTTGTTACAAATATCTGTTCTATCTGTGCTTTCCAAAATATTTGTTTATCAACATAAGAGGCTATTTTATATAGTTCATTAGCTACAAAACTATACACTGTATCGCCCGGCTTACTCCTTTCAAAAATATTACCATTAGCAATTGGCACGTGAGCCGTAAACTTGTCAGATGTTTGAAATTTTACCCCAAATTTATCCATGTAAAAATTAACTCCATTGTAGCGGTAAAGCCTTAATATTGGCTCCCGTTGGTGAATTTTAATATATACATTACCGCTCAAATCGTTATATACTTTTGCTTCTTGTAAAAAAGTATTTTCAGTTAACTTTTTTTCCAAATAACTGGTATTCAAATCTTGCACCTTGGCATTGGCTATATCGCTTAAATTGCCATTTTCAGTAATGGTTTTTACCACCTTTTTACGGTTAAAAAACTCAATATTTTCTGGGTAAATTTGAATAATAACCTTTTTTACAGCCAGTTCTTTTTCTTGATTATTGGTAAATGAAACCGCAAAAACCAAACCGCAGCCAAGCACAAGCCAAATAAATACTAGGCCTAGCTTTTTAAACACTTTGATTTTTCTATCACTTATCCACTTCATTTTTATTCTTATTTTATTTTACCACCAGTTAAAACTGGTGGCTATAAAATCCTTCGTTACTAAGAACTATTTTTATTATTCTATTTCTCTAAAATTTCTTTTATAGGTTTTATCAACAAATCAATATCGCCTGCGCCTAAAGTTAAAAACACTTTTGGTTGATTGGTTTTTACTGCTTCCAACAGTTCGGCATTACTTACCAAATGCTTTTTAGAGGTAATTTTATCAAAAATTATTTTTGAAGTAACCCCTTCAATTGGTAATTCGCGGGCAGGATAAATATCCAACAAAAACACCTCGTTGGCAATTGATAAACTTTCAGCAAATCCGTCCACAAAATCGCGGGTACGAGAAAACAAATGAGGTTGAAAAGCCACCACAATTTCATTTTCAGGATACATATTTTTTACTGATGAAATAATTGCTCTCAACTCTTCTGGATGATGTGCGTAATCGTCAATATAAATTTGATTTTCTGATTTTATAATATATTCGAACCTACGCTTAACACCTTTAAAACTAAGTAATGCAGCGCGCAATTCAGTTTCAGTTACGCCACTCATTAAGCAAGCTGCACTTGCTGCTACTGCATTTTCAACATTATGCAAGCCTGGTATTCCTAACTGCAAACCAGTTATTTCAGTTCCTTTATAAACCAAATCAAAAGTATAATCACCTTTGGTAATTTTTATATTTTTAGCATAAATATCCGCTTCTGTTTGAATGGAATAAGTAAGATAATTTACTGATAAATCATCAATCAAATCAAGTTCTTTTTTTATAATAAGCGTTCCCCCACTCACCAATTTATTGGTATAATCTAAAAACGATTTTTTCAATTCATGGTGTTCGCCATAAATATCCAAATGATCCGCATCGGTTGAAGTGATGATGGCAATGCTTGGATGTAATGTTAAAAACGAACGATCAAATTCATCAGCTTCAATTACAACAAATTGTTGATTGGTTGAATTGTTGATTGGTTGATTACTAGTTATTGATTCAGAAGAGTTACTAATCAACTTCGAACTTTGAACTTCGAACTTTGAACTAGTAAGTAATAAATTGGTATTATAATTCGTTGAAATTCCGCCTAAGAAGGCATTGCAATCAACTGAGCTTTGTTTTAAAATATGGGCAATTAAAGTAGAGGTGGTTGTTTTTCCATGGGTACCAGCTACTCCAATGGTTTGGTGATTTTGGCTGATTAAACCTAAAACTTGCGAACGTTTTAAAATAGTAAATCCATTATTTTTAAACCAAGCCCACTCTTGGTGATTAGCAGGAATAGCAGGAGTTAACACAACTAGTAAATTCGAAATATTAAATTCGAAATTCGAAACTTCATCCCCTATATCTTCAAAATGAATATCAATTCCTTCTTTAATCAATTCATTGGTTAAAGCTGTAGGTGTTTTATCGTAACCCATTACTTTTATACCCAAATGGTTAAAATATCGTGCAATGGCACTCATACCTATACCACCAATACCAAGGAAATACGCTGTTTTTATATTTTTTAAATCCATGAAATTACTTCATTAATTTGATTACTTCATCTACTATTAACTCGGCTGCATTAGGCATGGAAAATGTTTTTATTTGATTAACCAATTCAGCCTGTTTATTTTCATTGGTTATTAAGTTTAACGTTTCACTAACCAAGTTATTTTTTGCATCTATGTCTTTTACTAAAATAGCTGCATTTTTATTTACCAAAGCCATTGCATTTTTTGTTTGATGGTCTTCGGCCACATTAGGCGAAGGCACCAAAATAACAGGTTTAGCCACTTGTGCTAACTCAGCTATGGAAAGTGCGCCTGCTCTCGAAATTACCACATCAGCTGCTGCGTAAGCTAAATCCATCTCGTAAATGAAATCAGAAATTCTAAATTCTAAACTCGAATTATTTTCTAAAGCATTATCTTCTTTTTTCGAATTTATAATTTCAATATTAGAATTTACTTTATCAAAGTTTTTACCTGTTTGCCAAATAAGGTTTACGTTGGCTTCTTTTATTTTATCTAATCCTTCAAAAATACTTTCGTTGATAGTTCTTGCTCCTAAGCTTCCGCCTATTACCAAAATGGTTTTTTTATTAGCATCTAACTTAAAAAAATCCATTGCTTGTTGTTTTTTGCTCGACACATCCAACAAATCTTGACGAATTGGATTACCTGTTTTTACCAACTTATTGGCTGGGAAAAACTTCTCCATATTATCGTAAGCCACGCAAATGGTATTTACTTTATCTTTTAATATTTTATTGGTGATACCCGCATACGAGTTTTGCTCATGTATTAAAGTTGGCAGTTTTTTTAACGATGCTGCATAAAGCACCGCACTACTTGCATAACCACCAAAACCAATAACTGCATCGGGTTTAAACCTGTTAATTATTCCAAATGATTTTAAAATACTTGAAACAACCTTTATTGGAAACAATAAATTTTTATATGTAATTCTACGTTGCAATCCACTAATCCACAATCCTTCTATTTTATAACCCGCTTTAGGAACTTTTTCCATTTCCATTCTATCGCTAGCGCCCACAAATAAAAACTCCACTTCATTATTGAGTCTTTTTTGCAATGCTTGCGCTACCGCAATGGCCGGATATATATGTCCCCCTGTTCCTCCTGCGCTAATTATTATTTTCTTTTTGCTATTCATTTTTAATAAAATAGTTAGTTATAAATAGACCTAAGTTGTTATAAAATTATTGTTTTTTGAATCCACATTACTATTGGCTTCCTCCATGCTATCAGCTTGAATATACCTGCTAACACTCATAATCAATCCCAATGTTATAAATGTAAAAATAAGTGAGGTTCCGCCTTTACTTACCAAAGGTAAAGTTAAACCTGTAACAGGAAATAAACCAACTGCTACCGCCATGTTTATTAATGCTTGCAGCACCAATTGGAAAGACAAACCAACTGCTATTAATGCCCCAAAAGCTTTGGGTGCCTTTTTTATAATATTGATGGTTCTATACATAAACCATAAATATAAAAACAGCATAAATATACCCAAAAACAATCCATACTCTTCAATGATAATGGCATAGATAAAATCGGCATAAGCTTCGGGCAAAAAGTTACGCTCTACACTTTGACCGGGACCTTTTCCAAACAAGCCACCCGTAGCAATTGCTATTTTAGCATGGTCGGCTTGAAAACTATCTTTTTCCTTTACTTTATTTCTTCCTGTTTGAGCCGAATTATTCTCAAAATTAGTAAATGCCGTTATCCTTGCTTTCCATGTTTCAAATCGTCCAACTCCCTCAATTAATTTAGGAGGAGCAAACAATAAAAACATAGCAAATAAAACAGCAAAAACCAAACCAACAACACCAATTTTGATTAAATAAATAACTTTAACTCTCCCTAAGTACATTACCAAAATACAAGTCATAAAAAGCACCAAAGCGGTACTTAAATTATCTTTTGCAATTAATACGCAAGTTAAAGTGATATGACCCAATAAAGGATAAATCACCTTCTTCAAATCGTCCAATTCATCTTTGTATTTAGCTAAGGTTCTAATGGTATAAAGCAAAATTGCTACCTTAGCAAAATCAGACGATTGAAAGGTAAAAAAGCCAAACGAAAGCCATCGTTTTGCCCCATTAATAGTTACGCCAAAAAGGATGGTAGCAATTAACAAGGCATAGGATATATAGAGCAAAAACCGTGATATCCCCATGAAATTTTTATAATGTATGGTATGAATATACAGCATAATAGTATATCCAATAAATATATACATTCCATGTTGGAACAAGTAAAAAATGGTACTGTGTTTATACTTGTACGACAACCAACTGGCAGAACTATACACAGCCAATAATCCCCATAATGATAAAATCAATATGATGAAGAACATGGCTCTGTCTCCCTTTGGTTTTAAATACTGTATAATACTCATTTTTACTTTTTATAATCAATTTGGTTTTGGTAAAACCTATTAATTTATGTTTATCAAATTACTATAAACTTCTAACCGCATTTTTAAACATACGGCCACGTTCTTCATAATTTTTAAATAAATCAAACGAAGCGCAAGCAGGCGATAACAAAACACATTCGCCAGCTTTGGCCAATTGTTTTGCTACTTTTACAGCTTCGTTAGCACTGGTAGTATTTACAATCATATCTACATCTTTACTAAATGCTTCATGAATTTTAGTATTATCTAAACCCATGCAAACAATGATGCGCACTTTTTCTTTTACCAGATCTTTAAGCATGGTATAATCATTGCCTTTATCGGTTCCACCAGCAATCCAAACTACTGGTTTATCCATACATTCTAAAGCATACCAAGCAGCATTTACATTGGTGGCTTTGGAGTCGTTAATAAATTGTATGCCATCAACCGAGGCTACATTTTCTAAACGGTGTTCTACATTTTTAAAATCGGTTAGCGCTTCGCGAATAACTTCATTTTTAATTTGTAATGCCTTGCCAATTAAGGCTGCGGCAAGCGAGTTATAGGCATTATGCCTACCTCTAAGTGCAAGTTGTTGTGTTAACATTGTGAATGGATTTAATTGATTGTTTGATATTTGCACAATCATGGTTCCATCCATTACAGTTGCCCCAGCTGCAAGACTAGGGTTTAACGAGAATGGAACCATTTGTGCGTTTATATTTGTTGATTGCAAGTTTGCGGTTGTTAATTCATCATCGGCACAATACAAAAAGTAATCTGCGGCAGTTTGATTTTGTGTGATTCTGAATTTTGAGTTTATATAATTTTGTATTTCGTAATTATATCTGTCTAAATGATCGGGTGTTATATTGGTTAATACAGCAATGTTTGCATGAAATTCATACATATCATCTAATTGAAAACTGCTTATTTCCAATACAAAATAATCGTATTGTTTTTCGGCAACTAAGCGAGCAAAACTCACACCAATATTACCTCCACAGGCTACATTTAAACCTGCTTTTTGAAATAAATGATATACCAATGAGGTAACTGTAGTTTTGCCATTGGTTCCAGTAATAGCTATAATATATGCATTGGTGTAACGAGCTGCAAACTCAATTTCACTAATAATAGAAATATTCAAAGAACGAAGCTTTTTTATAAGCTCATTCTTTTCAGGAATACCCGGACTTTTTATAATTTCATCAGCATTTAAAATCAATGCTTCAGTGTGTTGTAATTCTTCGAAAGCAATAGCATGCTGCAACAATTCCTCTTTGTATTTTTGAGGGATTGCTCCTTTATCTGACACAAATACATCAAAGCCTTGTTTTTTGGCTAAGATGGCTGCACCTGTTCCACTTTCTCCGCTTCCAAGTATTACTATTCGTTTCATTGTTTTTGTTTGCTTTCGGCTACTAGCTTCTAGCTTCTGGCCAATTGATAGTTGTTAGTTAATTCTAATTTATTGTTGTATTTAATCATTCAAAATTCAAAACCCAACATTCAAAATTTCGTATTAGCGTACTTTTAAGGTAATGATGGTGATGATTGCTAGCATGATTCCAATAATCCAAAAACGGGTAACTATTTTAGATTCATGGAAACCTAATTTTTGGTAATGGTGATGCAACGGAGACATTTTAAAAAGTCTGTTTGCCCTAGCATATTCAATTCCATGCTTGCGTTTTTGGTATTTAAAATAATACACTTGAAGTATTACCGATAAATTTTCAACTAAGAACACACCACATAAAATTGGAATCAATAATTCTTTACGAACCATAATAGCAAATACTGCTATTATTCCTCCTAAAGACAATGAACCTGTATCGCCCATAAAAACCTGAGCTGGAAAAGCATTGTACCATAAAAAACCAACACAAGCACCAACTAAAGCACCACCAAAAATTACCATTTCGCCAAGATTAGGAATGTACATTACTCCTAAATATTCAGAGAAAACCAAATTACCACTTACATAAGCAAAAATACTGAGCACCAAAGCTATAATAGCCGATATACCTGCTGCCAGACCATCAATACCATCAGTAATATTTGCACCATTGGAAACAGCAGTTATAATAAATGTTACAACTACTAAAAAAATCAAATAATTGTATTGCTCAAATCCATCCCAAATCCAAGTCAATAAGTATTTATAATCAAACTCTGTTGATTTAAAAAATGGAATAGTAGTAGTAGTGGCCTTCTCATCTTTCGAATACATAATTTGACCATCAATAACTGTTTGTTGTAAATTATTGGCTTTTATAAACTCAGTGGTTACATCTTGAGGCTTATAAAAATCTTTGGTTTTTACATGTTGGTTATAATACAATGTGGTAGCCACAATTACGCTGATACCAACTTGTCCAACTATTTTAAACCTACCTGCTAAACCTTCTTTATTCTTTTTAAATACTTTTATGTAATCATCTAAAAAGCCAACTAAACCAAGCCAAATGGTAGTAATTACCGCCAAAATAATATACACGTTATTGATGCGAGCAAACAATAAGGTAGGCAATAAAATAGCTGCTAAAATGATTAATCCACCCATTGTAGGTGTACCTACTTTAGCTTTTTCACCTGCTAAACCAAGGTCTCTAATTTCATCAGCCACTTGTAATCTTCTTAATTTTGCAATCAAGTTTTTACCATAAATCATTGATATGGTTAACGATAATATAATAGCCATAGCTGCCCTGAATGAAATGTATTGAAACACCCCAGCTCCAGGAATATTAAAGGTATCATTCAAATAGTCAAATAAGTAATACAACATATTGTTAGTTATTTTATAGTTCTAATTTTTTATTTATTTCATTAATTCAAACATCTCTTTCAACACTTCTTTATCATCAAAATGATGTTTTACACCTTGAATTTCTTGGTAAGTTTCGTGGCCTTTACCAGCTACCAAAATGATATCGCCTTTTTGAGCCATACTTACAGCAGCTTTAATTGCCTCTTTTCTATTGCTAATTCTTAGCGTTTTTTTGTAATGCAATGGGTCAACACCTTTTTGCATTTCATCTAATATTGCTTCTGGGTCTTCGTTACGAGGATTATCAGAAGTAAAAATTACCTTATTACTCATTTTAGTTGCCACATCGGCCATAACCGGACGTTTAGCAGCATCTCTATTTCCACCACAACCAACTACTGTTATCAGTTGTTCGTTATTGGTTCTTATTCCATTAATGGTTGAAAGAATATTTTTTAAAGCATCAGGAGTATGCGCATAATCAACAATGGCTACTATGCCACTTTCTGATTTCATAAAATCGAAGCGACCATTTACTGAATGTAAACTTGATAAATGCGTAATGATTTCTTGTTTATCTTTACCCAATAAAAAAGCTGCTCCGTAAACTGCTAAAAGATTATAAGCATTAAACTCACCAACTAATCTGAACCAAGCCTCATCGCCATTAACATTAATAAGCATTCCATCAAAATCGGCTTCAATAATTTTACCTTTAAAATCAGCCATTGATTGTAATGAATAAGAATATTTTGATGCATGGGTATTTTGCAACATTACCATGCCATTTCTATCATCTTTATTAGTCAAGGCAAAGGCATCATCATTCACATCATCAAATAACTTTTTCTTAGCTTTTATGTAATTATCAAATGTGATATGATAATCCAAATGATCATGGGTAATATTGGTAAAAATAGTTCCTGCAAAATGTAATCCGCTAATTCTATTTTGATCAATAGCATGCGAACTTGCTTCCATAAAACAATACTCACAACCAGCAGCTAACATTTGTCCTAAAAGCTCATTAATCCTAATAGAATCAGGAGTAGTATGTGTGCTCGGAATAACTGTTTCGTTTATTTGATTTTGAACAGTAGAAAGTAATCCTACATGATAACCAAACTTACGAAACAAACTAAATAATAAGGTAGCAACAGTAGTTTTACCATTGGTTCCTGTTACCGCAACAAGCTTTAATTGTTTAGAAGGATGGTTATAAAAATTAGCCGCCATTAAAGCCATGGCTTCACTGGTATTTCCTACTTGTATATAGGTAATTTCAGCATTTAATTCAGTTGGTAATACTTCGCAAACAATGGCTTTAACACCTTTTGATATTACATCTCCAATAAATTTATGACCATCAACTTGAGTACCTTTTACAGCAAAAAACACACTGCTACTTGTTACGTTTCTTGAGTCGTAAGTAAGCAGTGTAACCTCCATATTCAAGCTACCCTGAACTGAAATGGTTTTTACTGTATGTGATATTTGTTCTAATGTTTTAGTCATAAAATTATCCTAAAATTAAATTTACTTTTAAACCTTTATTATAGTTAGCTCCCGCCTTTATTGATTGCTGCTTAACCTTACCACAACCCATAATGCTTACTCGTAAACCTTTACTTTCTAATAAATAAGTAGCATCCTTAGCCGACATTCCTTTTACATCAGGCATTTGTTTTGGTTTGCTTACCATAGGTAATAAACTCAATGCATTGTCCTTTTGTGAAACATTGAACCATGCACTTCCCATATCATCAACCGTATCATTTACATGCGATGAAATGCCCACATTATCAAGTATGGTTTTTACATCATCTTTATAAGCTTTTGTTACTTCTGGCAAATCGTTCGAAAAACCAGTGTAAGTTTCTCTTACATCTTTATGAATATTGGTAGCAGTAGCATAAATTTTATTGGCCAAATCTTTAAATACTGGCAAAGCCAATTGCGCGCCATAAATCATACTGCCTTGCGGACGAATGATAACTACATAGCAACTATATTTTGGTTTTTCAGCAGGAAAATAACCACACCAAGAGGCTCTGTATACTTTTGCTCCGCCTTGGTAATAATCTTCTCCACGTTGAATAATGGCAGTTCCTGTTTTACCCGCAAACGTGTAAGGCAAGTTGCCGTTTTCTTTGTTATAAGCAGTACCATTTTTAACAACACCTTCCATCATGTTTTTAAGTTGAGCAACAGTGGCTTCACTGCATATTTGCTCCTTTAAAACCTGTGTTTTAAATTCCTTAACCACTTGGCCTGCATTCATTATTTTTTTAACAAAAAATGGATTCACCATTTTGCCATTATTAGCTATAGCATTGTAAATAGTTAACATTTGCAATGGTGTAAGTGAAATTCCATAACCACGGCTAATAGCAGATAAATCACTTTTACTCCAATACTTACTACTTGGTTTTAAATATTGTGGTGCTTGCGCTCCATGTAATTGCAATTTCAAATTTTTATCTAAACCTAAACCATCTAAATAGTCGTAGTGTTTACTTGGGTTTGAGTCATAATACTTGGCTATTTGTTTGGCAAATGCAATGTTTGATGAAACTTCAAAAGCTTGCTGCATATTTAATTCAGAATAACTATGCGAATCTTCAACAGGTCGGCCATACACCATTGCTCTTCCACCTTCTACATTCACTACTGATTTTGGGGATACAAAACCATTATCCAGCAAACTCATCATGGTTACCAACTTAAAGGTTGAACCTGGCTGCATTTTAGTTCTAATGGCATCATTCAATCTTTCTTCGTAAGTACCATCAGCCTTTCGTGTTAAGTTGGCAATGGCTTTAATTTCGCCCGTTTCTACTTCCATTAATATAGCTGTACCACGCATAGCCATATTACTTTTTAAAACCTTTAATAACGATTGTTGTGCAACATCTTGTAAGTTTATATCAATGGTTGAAATGATATCGCAACCGTTTTCAGCTTCATTTTTTTCTTCATTATTAATAGGCACATAAACACCACCCGTAACGCGTTGCATCATTTGCAAACCATCTTTACCTTTTAGGTAATCATTAAAAAACCCTTCTAACCCTACATAATCATCCGAATTATTATTAACAAAACCAATGGTTCTTAAAGCTAAATTTTGAAATGGTTTTACACGTTTGGTTTTAGGAATAATGTACAAACCACCTGATATTTTACCCATTCTGAACAATGGAAACTTTTGAATGCGTAACAATTGCTGATGCGAAACATTGAGTTTGATTAAGTTATAGCCTAATCCTTTATTCCTGATATTTTTAAATAAAAATTTGTAATGACTAGCTGTGGCTTGAGGAAACTCTGCATTGAACTTAATGGCAAGCGAATCAACATATTTATCAAAAGTATCTTTTACCGAAAATGCTGGTGCAGTGGCATCAATGGCCAAATCGTAAATGGGCAATGAAGTAGAAAGTAAAGCACCATTACAATCAAAAATATTACCTCTAATAGCCTTTACTTTTTCTGACTTTACCGAAAATTTTGCTGATTCTTTTTTCCAATGTTTAACTTCAATAAACTGTAATTTATAAACATAAAACACAATGGCAGCAGCAAACACGCCCATTAAGCCGAAAACGACAAGGGTACGTATTAATATTGTTTTGCGTGCGTTAATTGCCATTTTTTTATTTACTGTTTTCTTTATTCTATTGTTATTTTGGTTGGCGGTATTACTGCCTCTTTTACATAATCAGTATCTTTGGTTCGTTTACCTTGGCTGTTAAACTCTCTTAGCTTCTCTGCTATGTTTGATTGCCTACTGGCATTCATTATTTCGCTTAAGTTGATAATATACTGATTGCGTAATTCTTTATTTTCCTTAGTTAATTTATCTATCTTTTTATTTAGGTTATCGTTGTTATGACTACTCCATATCAACACCATTATTAAACCAAAACAAAAAAGTATAAATGGCATTTGACCAATCAATTGATTGGGGTTGAGCTTAAAATCAATATCAGATAAACGCTTAAAAGCACCTTCAATTTTTGGGGTGCTTGGCTTTTTATCTTCTTTAATTTCAGGCTCATCGCCTATAATTACTTTATTGCTCACTTGGTTTATTTATTTGTTCAATCGTTCTGCTATCCTTAATTTGGCGCTTCGCGATCGGTTATTTTCTTCTTGCTCTTTATCGGTTGCTACTATTGCTTTTTTATTTAATGGATTAAATGGCCTATTGATATTTCCAAAAAAATCTTTTTCCAAATCGCCCATTAAATTCCCGCTATTCATGTAGTTTTTAACCAACCTATCTTCCAACGAGTGGTAACTCATAATTACCAACCTACCTCCCGGCTTTATTAAACTTCCACATTGCAAAAGCATTTTTTCCAATACTGCTAACTCTTGATTTACTTCAATGCGAATGGCTTGAAACACCTGAGCAAAAAATTTAAAGTCTTTGAACTTAGGCGCGTGATGCATCAATGCTTGCTTTAACTCTCCAACTGTTTCAATATTTTTACCATTACGAGCAGCAATAATATCGGCAGCCATTTTTCGAGATTGATGCAATTCACCATACTTATATAGTACGTTAGCCAAATCATCGGCTTTGTATTCATTTATAACCGTATGAGCACTCAAAGATTGTGTTTGACTCATGCGCATGTCTAATTTAGCATCATCAAAACGAATAGAAAAACCACGTTCACCTTCATCAAACTGATGAGACGAAACACCTAAATCACCTAGCAAACCATCTACTTTATCAAAACCTTGGTATTGCACATGATTTTTCAAAAACTCAAAATTTTGGTCAATAAAAACCAAACGTTCATCTTTAATTAAATTTCGTTTCGCATCTTCATCTTGGTCAAATGCAATCAACCTTCCTTTTTTGCTTAACTTATTTAATATAGCGCTACTATGCCCACCACCTCCATAGGTAATATCTACATAAACCCCATCAGGATTTATATTCAATGCATCTAAGCACTCGTTTAACATTACTGGGTTATGGTACATTTTTTTTTTTTTTTTTCTTTTCTCCGTTGGCTAACCCCGAAAGCTTTCGGGAGAACGGCAATTCATCTTTTGCTAATTGCCTATTCTTCATTTTTCCTTTTACTCATTACCTCTTCGGCTAAAGCACTAAAGTCTTCTGGTTCGGCATTAAGCATGTTTTCGTACTCAGCTTTGCTCCATATTTCTACTTTGTTTCCATAAGCTAGCAAAACCAAATCCCCTTTTAAATCAGCATACTCTTGCAATGACTTTGGCAATAAAACACGACTTGCAGAATCCATGTCTAATTTGCTTGCACCACGCAAAAAGTAACGTTTAAAATCGCGTTCTTTTTTAATGTAATCGCTCAATTTATTTATCTCTCCTGCTATGCTATCCCACTCATTAGAAGGATATAATACGCAGCATTTTTCGAAACCACGGTTTATAAAGAATGCATCCTTGGCTTCCGCAGGAAGTTGCTTTTTCAATGCCGCAGGAATTATCAGCCTGCCTTTGGCATCTAGTTTACATTCATATTCACCGTGTAGGTTTAGCACTTAATTTATTTTATTATAACGGTGTAAAAATAAAAACAAAAATCCACTTTTCTCCACTTTCCTCCACTTTTGTGCATAAATGAGGCTTTTTTATATTCACATAATGGTTTAAAGTAATTAACAATGTCGCATTTATGTAAGGCGGAGTCGGTTAATAAAGCCGTTTCAAGAATTTTAAATTTGGTGGGGAATTGTGGCGGCAAAAAGTCGCTTTTAAGTATTTAGTGAGCAGATATTTGTAAAAATCTTTCCCAAAAACCATTTTAGTTATTCCAAAACTCTAAAAAACCAGTAACATTTTTTATTGCATTTGAAACCAACCTTTTTCTTACTTTCGCTGTCCTTTGTAATTAGTACACATGACAATTAAAGTAGAAAATTTAACAAAAATATATGGTAGCCAAAAAGCTTTAGACAATATTAGTTTTGAAGCGCATAAAGGTGAAATATTAGGTTTTTTAGGACCAAATGGTGCAGGAAAATCGACCACCATGAAAATACTAACTGGCTATATACCAGCTACTAGTGGAAAAGCATTTATAAACGGAACAGAAATTACTGAAAACAGCATCAACATAAGGAAAGAAGTGGGCTATTTACCTGAACTGAACCCACTTTACTCCGATATGTTTGTAAAAGAATACTTACTTTTTATAGCCAATAGTTATGGCATTACTTCAGGAGCAAATGAGGCTGCCGAAGAAATGATAACCAAAACAGGTTTAAGCCTAGAGCGTAAAAAGAAAATTAGTCAACTAAGTAAAGGTTATAAACAACGTGTTGGCTTAGCTGCTGCTTTAATTCATAATCCAAGTGTTTTGATTTTAGACGAACCAACAAGTGGATTAGATCCTAACCAAATGAGCGAAATTAGAAACTTGATTAGGGAAATTGGCAAAAATAAAACGGTTATACTTTCGAGCCATATCATGCAAGAGGTTGAAGCCATGTGCGATAGGGTGGTTATTATTAATCGTGGTCAAATTGTAGCTGACGATAAAATTGGAAAACTACAACAATCGTTTAGTAAGGAATACATTATTTCTGTTCAATTTAAAAATAATCCAACAATAGAAAATATTAAAAATTTAGAAAAAGACATTACCGTTAAAACAGATAAAAATGGTTTTACCATTATTTCTAAAACGGATATAAGAGAAAAATTAGCTCAAAAAGCTGCTGAAAACAATTGGCTAATACTGAGTATGAATTTGGAAGAACGTTCGTTAGAAGAAGTGTTTCAAAGTTTGACTAAGTAAATTTTCAATGATGAATTTTGAATGTTAAATGATGAAATTGCTTGACATCACGGTTGCTGAGCTTATCGAAGCAAGAAGCACGAATTATAAAAAAGAAAAAACAGTATGTAAGAATTGATATTAACCTCAACAAAACAATAATAATTACAAAATAAAATTTATAAAGTAAAGGTGTTGCATGCAACGTCTCTACCCAACAATGAACAACTATCAACCGACAACCAACAACTATCAACTAAATGTACTCAATACTTCAAAAAGAAATACGCAGTTTTCTTAGCTCATTAATTGCTTACGTAGTAATTATTGTGTTTTTAATTGCTACCGGATTATTTATGTGGGTGTTACCCGATAATAATGTATTTGACATGAACTATGCCAACTTAGATGCACTTTTTACCTTAGCACCTTGGTTGTTTTTATTCTTAATTTCGGCTATTACCATGCGTAGTTTTAGCGAAGAAAAAAAGAATGGAACCATTGAAATATTAACCACCAAACCCATTAGCGATTTAAAAATTATTTTAGCTAAATACTTTGCAGGTGTGGTGTTGGTATTGTTTTCACTCATTCCAAGTTTAATTTATTTTTATACAGTTTACCAGTTAGGCGCGCCTAAAGGCAATATGGATGTGGGCGCTACTTGGGGTTCGTATATTGGCTTGTTCTTTTTGGCAAGTTGTTTTGTAAGCATAGGTTTATTTTCATCGGTAATAACCGATAACCAAATTGTTTCGTTTATAGTAAGCATGATTTTATGTTATTTATTCTATAACCTTTTTGAGTTAATAGCCGATTTTAAATTGTTTGGTTCGTGGGATAGTTTGGTTGCAGGTTTGGGCATCAATGCGCATTACCAAAGCATTAGCCGAGGTGTTATTGATAGCCGCGATATGCTGTATTTCTTAAGTTTTATCATCGTATTTATTTACGCTACCAAAACTGTTTTTAGCTCACGTAAGTTTTAATTTTACTTTCCTTTATTTACCATGAATAAAAAAAGACAATCGTATTTACAGTTAATAATGGTGCTTGTCATTGTTATTTTATTGAATGCCATACTTAGCAATTATTTTTTTAGAATAGATTTAACCAAAGAAAAACGCTACACCTTAGCCAAAGCAAGTAAAAACTTAGCTGCTAAAACAAAAAATGGGGTATTGATAAAAGTATATTTAGAAGGCGAATTTCCAGCAGGTTTTAAGCGTTTGCAAAAAGCTACCAAAGAAATGTTGGATGAGTTTAAAATTTACTCCAATAACAATATTCAATATGAATTTATTGACCCATTGATTAGCGAAACCAATAAAAAAAGCAATGAAATTTTACAAGAACTAAGCGAAATTGGTTTACAGGCTACCAGCATTCAGTTAAAGAAAGAAGATGGCTTTAGCCAAAAAATAATAGTGCCAGGTGCTGTACTTTATTATGGCGATAAAAAAATTCCTATCAATTTATTAAAAAGTCAATTTGGGCAAGCACCAGAAGCCGTTTTAAACACTTCGATTGAGCAATTGGAATACGAAATAGCCAATGCTTTACGCAAAGTAACCGAAACCAAAGTGAAGCAAATTGCCTTTTTAAAAGGGCATGGCGAACTTGATAAATGGAATATCATAGATGGAAAAGCTGAGTTAAAACAATACTACGAAATAGATGATGTAGATTTAACCCAAGTGCCACCTGAAGAATTGAATAAATATGCTGGAATTGTTATTCCAAAACCTACTTTGCCTTTTTCTGATTTTGATAAATTTAAATTAGACCAATATGTAATGCATGGCGGTAAATTGGTTTGGTTTATTGAAAGTCAATTAGCCGAAATGGACAGTTTGCGTAATTCTCCGCAGTATTTTTCAATAAGCTACAATCAAAATTTGGATGATTTATTCTTTAAATTTGGTGTAAGAATTAATAATAATATTGTACAAGATATTGTATGTAATACAATACCCGTTTTAAGTGGTATGCGGAACGGAACACCAGAGCAAAAACTAGTTGATTGGGTTTATTTTCCGGTAACTCCACCTACCAGCTCCCACCCTATTGTTCGTGGAGTTGACCCTATTTGGTTTCAGTTTGCAGCAAGTATTGATACCATACCAAATTCAAAAATCAATAAAACTATTTTATTGGCATCATCTCAATACTCGCGCGCAGTGCCAGCACCAGCAAGAGTGGATATAGAAATGGCTAAATTAGAGCCAGACCCTGCTTTATTTAGAACGGGAGGCAACAAACCAATGGCAGTATTACTAGAAGGTGAGTTTTCGTCATTGTTTGCTTATTCGTACGATAAAACTAAAAATCCAGTTTTAGACTATAGAGATAAAATTGCTAGTAATAAAATGATTGTGGTATCGGATGGAGATGTAATTAGAAACCAATACAGTGCTAGCAAGGGCCAAGTATTTCCATTAGGATACGATAGGTATGCCAACCAAGAATTTGGCAATAAACGCTTTTTATTGAACTGTGTAGATTACCTATGCGATGACAGTGGTATTATAGAAGTAAGAAGCAAAGAAGTTACTTTACGCTTACTTGACAAAGCGAAAATTAAAAAGGAAAAACTATTTTGGCAATTTATAAATATTGGACTTCCCATTATTTTGGTATTGATTTTTGCAGTTGCCAATAATTTTTATAGAAAACGCAAATACGCATAATATTGATGATGAATAAAAAAACACTTTTAACCTTAATAATACTAGTAATAGCAGGAGTTGCTTATTGGGCTATAAATAAAAAACCTTGGGGCGTAAACTTTAAAGATATAGCTGATTTTAGCATTGAAGACACAGCCGCAATTGATAAAATATTCATTGCTGATAGAAATGGCATGTCGACAGTATTAGAAAAAACTGGCCCACAAACATGGATTATAAATGGCAATAAATTAGCTGATTTTAGCAAAATTCAGTTGCTATTAGAAACAGTAAAAACCATGAAGGTATTAAGACCAATCCCCGAAAATGAACACAATACAGCTGTGGGTGATTTAGCTACCAGAGGTATTAAAGCTGAATTTCACTCAAAAGGTGGGATAGTAAAAACCATTTATGTTGGCTCGGCTACACGCGAAGAAAATGGAACTTATATGTTAATTGAAAATTCGGCTAAACCTTATGCAGTGCATATTCCAGGTTTTTTCGGATTTTTAACTCCTCGCTTTATAAGCGATAGTTTGATATGGCGAGATAGAACTGTATTTAACTATAATTCTGAAAATATTAAGTCAATCGCATTTAATTACCATGAAGTTTCAAAGAGTTTTGTAATAAACAATCAAAACATACAAAAACCTATTTTACTAAATGCCAACAACCAAGTTAAACCCATTACTGATGTGCAGTTTTTAAAATACTACATTGCTTCATTCAAACAACTCAATTTTGATGGATACGATGAAAATCAAAACCAATCATTAATTGATAGTATAAAAACGGTAGCGCCAATTTGTAATATAGTAATTACCGAAACTACAGGTGCTCTAAAGCAATTAACGCTATACACCAAAGCAATTGATAAGCACACCAAGAAGGTTATAGACGAAGCAACTGGAAAAGAAATTGGTTACGATACCGAACGTTATTGGGCTTTTTTAAACAACGATAAAAGCCTAATGCTAGTGCAGCAATACAACTTTGGAAAAGTACTCAAAACCATTAACGATTTTAAGTAAAGGTAATCAGCTAAACGTGACAGGTTTTGAAATCTGTCACGTTTGAAGTGAAATAGTTTAGGTTTTACCTTACATTAATCCTATCCAAAATCAAACAAAACATTTTTAACCTTCCGGCTCTGCTGCAATTTTCATTTCTTGGCTTGGATACATTTTTATAACTTCAGCTTCATTATTCGTTTCAAAATCTACTTTAGGCAAGCTGTTTATAATGTCAACGGTCTGCACACTTACATTTATGATGCTTAAAAGTAAATCTAAAATATAACGTGGATTGCCAACCTCTATTGCCCAATCATTCGGGTCGTTTATAATACCGCTTTCTTTGTGAGTTGTAACTGCATAGCGTTCCATTATCCAGTCAATGGCTGATTTACCATTGACAACATATTCATAAGCCTTTGAGGGAATATTGCTAATGGTTATTTTGCTGTTATAATGAATGGTTTCTTTTTGGTCTTTCTTTGGGAAACGCATTTTATCTACCGCGTAAGTCTTTCCATCATCGCCTGATACGGTTACATCAGTTGAAGGAGCAACGGTTTCGTAATTCAAATGTAGTTCGGCTAATTTTCTGCCTACTTTGCTGAATGCCCAAAAGTCTGTTACAGTTTCTACCAATGGCAAACGTGGCAACATTTTCTTTAAATCGTTGGCAAAGGTTTCTCTGTATTCTTTGCTATGCAAAAAACCATACGCGTAGTAAAAAATATCTTCCTTAGTTACTATTTTGCCATATTGTGTTTTGGCTCTTTCCAATATAAAATCACTAATAGCATCTCTGCGAACATATTTCTGACTTTCATCTCCATCAAACAAACCTTTTTGTTTTGTATTATTTTCTTCAAAAAAATACAATGGGAAAATTTGCCCATTTTTCTGAAATTGATAATCAGAATAACTGTCAGAAATTAGTGCTGAAAAATCAGTAGCTCCACTCTTACCTGTTATACAAATAAATTTATTACTCCCTTTGGCTAAAATATCCCACTTACCTGGCCTGTATATAGTATCCGAATTGTTCAAGAAATATTGTTTGAAAAAAGGCCTATAAAAACCAACGTATTCATTAACTTTATTTTGTTTCTTAAATTGATATACATCGGCAGATATCGTTTGAATCCCAATTGATTTAAGTTTAAAAAAACCATTTACAGCACTATCAAATTCAATTAGCCCATTAAAACCATCACTTCTTTGATTAATCCAATCACCGGAGTCGTTAGGGACTAATTCACTAAATTCGAGTTGAGTCAAAACTTTAAATTCATTAATTTTTTTCAGTTTATCCTTTTTAGATAAATAATCACCAATGTCATAGTAGTAAATTTTGCATTTTTCTTTTACCTTATTTTTTAATAAAAATATTATTGTAACTGGTGTCTTTGTTCCTTCTCCGAAAACGTTACCACCTTCCTTTCGCCTGTATTCACCTGCGGACAAAGCATTTCCACGTAGGTTAAGAACATAAATTTTATTAAATTCTTGCTCAAGAGTTAATCTAAATCCACTCATTGCACTATTATCCAACCAACCTCCATTGGTGACAAAACCAATTATACCGCCATTTTCATCCAATCTATCGGTACTCCAGCGAAATGCCTTTATATATGAATCATAAAGCTTATTCTTGTTCTTGCTATCTGTATTCTTTGCATAAGTTGTTTCAATTCGTTTTTCTAATTTTTCATAGTGTTGATTTTGGGCATTATCTTCTCTTGATTTTTGACCAGCTGAATAAGGTGGATTCCCAATAATAATTCTGAGTGGCGCTTTTCTTTGTTTTTCAACTCGGTCAGAGTTTTTCTTCAACATTTCTTCGTATTGAATTTCACCCTCTCTTGTTTCGCTGAGTTGAAATGTATCGGTTAAAACTATGCCATCAAATGATGTGTAATTCGCTTTGCCTACGCCATCATCTGGGTCAGGTGTAGCATCATGGTAAGCATTTTCAATGTTAATGGCAGCTATGTAATAAGCCAGCAATACAATTTCGTTGGCGTGTAATTCATCTTTGTACTTTCGTTCTAAATCTTTAACATCAATCAATCCGCTTTGCAGCAAACGAACCATAAAAGTCCCTGTTCCTGTAAAAGGGTCAAGGATATGGATATTTTCATCAGAAATAGTACGGTCAAATTCTATTTTCAGAATATCGTTTACAGAATGAATGATAAAATCAACGACTTCCACAGGTGTATAAACAATTCCCAGCTTCTCTACCATTTTTGGGAAAGCGGTTTTGAAAAACTTGTCGTACAATTCAATGATGATGCGTTGTTTACCTTCGGAATTGTCGATGCCTTGTGCACGGGTACGAACAGAATCATAAAACTTTTGTAGGGTTTCATCTTGTTCGGCAAGGTTGCTTCCTTCTTCTAACGATTCTATCATGCCTTGCATGGCCATAGAAACCGCATTGGATTTTACAAATGAGTAACCCTCAAATAATGCGTCAAAAATTGGTTGGGTAATGATGTGTTGAGCCAACATTTCGATCGCTTGTTCTTCATTTATACTGGGGTTGATATTCTTTTGTAAACCACTAAGGAATTTATCGAAAGCTTCTCGTTGGTCTTTCTTTTCGTTAATCAAGTATTTGATGCGTTCAATTTGTCGTTCGGCAATTTTTGCCACATCACGAGCCCATTGTTCCCAATACCTACGGTCACCAACCTTTTCTACCATACGAGCAAAAACCACATCTTGCAATTGCTCAAATTGCATGGCTATTTGTCGTCCAATTTCTTTGCTTGGGTCATTGCCTTCGTAACCGTCACGACTTTTTTCTATCGGGTTTCCATCTCCATCAAAACCGTATTCAGAACCGCCAACTATAATTTGATTTGGTCGTTTCTTGTTGAGTTCAATTTTATTTACAGTAGCATTAAAACGGTCGTCATGTGCACGCAAAGCGTTCAATACTGTCCAAACTACTTTGTAACGTTCGTTGTCATCTAAAGCATGTTCAGGTTCTACATCAGCAGGAACAACCACAGGAATAATAATGTATCCGTATTTCTTGCCTTCTGATTTACGCATTACACGTCCAACAGACTGCACAACATCAACCTGCGAATTTCGAGCAGAAAGAAAAAGTACGGAATCCAAAGAAGGCACATCAACACCTTCACTTAATACTCGAACGTTTGTAATAATTCTACATTCATTGCCCGGAGTTTCTTCCTTTAACCAACTAAGCATTTGGTCACGTTGCGGAGCAGCCATTGTACCGTCCATGTGCATGGCTTGTACAGTAACCATGTTCTTTTTCTTTTCTTCGGGAAGCGATTCCAAATAATTTTCAGAAGCAAGATTGTAACTCGCTGCGATGTTGGTAGAATTGGCTATACTTCCGCAAAAGGCAACGGCACGTTTCATTGGACTTTCATCGCCTTCAACTTTAATTGATTCGTTGCCAAGAAATTGTTTTGATAATGCATTGACAGTTCCAATCAGTTTGGTAAGGTCGTCCGTTTTAATTTCAGCTTCACCATTAGTAATCATTTTTTGTACAGCGGTTGGTACATCCTTATCATTCAACGTAAGAATAATAACCTTGTAGTCGGTTAGCAAACCTCTTTCGACCGCCTCACCAAAACCTATGCGATGAATTTCTTTACCAAAATAGGCTTCATTGTCCATTGACCAAAGCGGCACCTCATTCTTGGCTGCTTTGGATTGGGCTTCTACATCATACAACCTTGGTGTGGCTGTCATGTACAATCGCTTTTTGGCTTGAATAAAATCGACATCGTGTACTTTCACAAAAGCTGAATCTTCCATGCCCGGCTCAGTATATCCAGTTGTTCGATGTGCTTCATCGCAAATAATTAAATCAAATTCAGGGAATCCGTTTTTGATTAATACTTTTTGTGCTTTGGCAATTACTTCAATGGATTGATAGGTAGAAAAAACTACTGTCATTCCATTGTTTGCATTTTTATAATGTTGGAATTGTTTTAAGATGTAATTAGAATCCGTTGAAGCAGGCCAAGCCAAATCAATTGTGCTCGTTAAATCTTGGTCGTCTTTAGTTCTGTTTCTTGTTATTTCAGGGTCGGAGCAAATACAAATTGGGTTAATGGGTTCATCTGCTTGTGATGACCATTCTTTTAATGTTTGCCCAATAAGTGCAATTGAAGGAACAAGAAAAAGTATCGTTCCTTTATTTTCGGTTTGTTTCTCGGCAATTTTTAATGAGGTCATGGTTTTGCCAGTACCACAAGCCATAATTAAACGCCCTCTTTCATTATCTTTAAAATATTCAAAAACTTTATCACGAACTTCAAGAACATGAGGATAAAGTTTTTTCTTTTCTGCTCGTCCTTTTTCTCCATGAATACCTTGTTCCAATTTCGCCCAATCAACGGAAGCATCCATTAAATCGGTTAAATTTATTCTGGTAACAGGTGGGTTTTGATTTTTAATTGCTTCATAAGCATTTGGTCCCCATTTGTTGGTGGTTGAAATCCAAAGTCGTTGAGCAAAACTTGTCGTCCTTAAACTTTCATCTTTAAATTCTCTGCTTGATGTAGAAAGAAAACTATCTACGGCTGGTTTATCAATGGTTGCTGTGTCTTGATAACATTTACATTGAATAGCCCAATACTCATTATCATAGGTTAAAGCCACTAAATCAATACCAGTATCAAAATGACCTAAATCTGCTTTGGCTGGAAATTCATTCCACAACCATACTTTTTTAAATTGATATGCATATTTCGGGTCTGTCAATAAATACGCTTGTATTAAGCGTTCAAAGCGGTCACCCTTATCTCTTTCTGAAAATGATATTTTACGGTATTTGTTTAGAATAGTATTGAATGCGCCTGCCATAAATGAATAATATTTGTTCTTTTAGCGCGCAAGAATAATAATTATGTAGCGTTTAACGAAACATATTATATTTATATTAACTATATGACCTCAAAACAAGACATCAATTAGATTTCCACTTATGACATTCGCTTTGTGAAAAACACAATTAGTTATAGAATACGTAAGCTGAGAGAGGCAAAAGACTTAAGTCAAGAAAATTTAGCTTTTGAACTTGGTTTGTCAAGAAGTGCATACAATAAAATTGAAACAGGAGTAACAGATCCGTCTGCAAAAAGGCTTCAAGCTATTGCTAAAATACTAGAAGTTGACATAACAGCATTTTTCACGGATTCAAAAGCACCAAAAATTTCGGAAGAACCACAAAGTCAATATGGTTTTGCTACCAAAAGCGATTTTGAAGAATTGGTAAAAATGATTAAGGAAGTAACCCAAGAGGTTCATAATTTAAAAGCTACTGTTCAAAAACTGGAAGAAGCGAAACCTAAAACTAGGAAGAAGTAACCCTCTAAAACCCGTGCGGGAAAGGTTTTGTCAAAGTTCAAGACTTTGACAAAGATAAAGACAGATAAAAGGAACTACTTTTGGTTTCAGATTTAAAACTTTGACAAAGTATAGCCCGCGCGGGAACGCCTTTGTCAAAGTTCAAGACTTTGACAAAGATAAAGACAGTTAAAAAGGAATTACTTTTGGTTCAGATTTAAAACTTTGTCAAAGTAAAAAAACTTTGACAAAGTATAGTCCGCGCGGGAACGCCTTTGTCAAAGTTCAAGACAAGACAAAGGTAAAACAGATAAAAAGGAAAACTGCACTCATCCTATAAAACTTTACAATAAAAAAATTTACTTTTAATTGGAGTAAACTAAACTTTATTATATTCGTTTAAAATTGTTGTTCCCCCAAAAGGTTTCACCAAATAGTTAGGATATAAATATGGTTAAAAAAATTTACTTAATACTTTTAGTGTTGCTAGCAACATTAAAAATTTCGGCTCAAACTTGTACTATTATTGTCAATTCAAATTTAGTATGCCTTGGCAATGCCATAAATTTTAGCGCAACTTTTACTCCAGGCTTAACTCCTAGCATTTATGAATGGAATTTTGGGAATGGTGTTACCAATAATCAAGCTAGTCCTACCTATAACTACCCTAATACAGGTAACTTTACCCCAACACTAAAAATTACTTTTACCAATAATTCACAGTGCGTGGTAAATGGAAGCAATATTCAAGTAGTGGCACTGCCTATTGCCGATTTTGTAATAACTACTGCTACACGCCAATGTTTTAAAGGCAATAGTGTTTGTGTAAATGATTTATCAAAACCAGGACCAAGCGGAAGTCCATTGAATATTCGTACTTTTTTATGGGGAGATGGTGGTTTTGATGTAAGTCCAATAAGTAATAAAAACTTTTGTAATACCTATACAAACAGCGCTGGTAGTACTAACTCGCTCGTACTTGAGGTTACCGATGCCAATGGCTGTTTAACACGACTTGAAAAAAACAATGCCATTGTTATTTTACCCAAATCAGATGCCATTAGTTTTGTAACCCAATACAATGTAAAATGTAACACCACTCCTGTAACTTTTTTAAATACTTCCATTTTAGCCCAATCAAAAGTGAAGAAATTTATTTGGGATTTTGGTGATGGTACCATCGATTCGTCAAGCACCAAATGGAATAATTTTGTACATAATTACACAATTGGAGGCTTTTTTTCGCCACGCTTAATTATTACCGATTTAAATGATTGTAAAGATACTTTTGTGTTGGTTAATGGAGCTCAAAACCTAAAATTAGATGACAAAATTACCATTACCAATGTAGATAAATGCTTTAGTAAACAAGATTACTCTTTTTCAGTTCCAGGCTCATCAGGTGCAAATATATATTGGTCTATTTACGATGATAAAGGCAAAATATTTGACACAATTTACAATTCAGCATATGTTCAATTAACCAATAAAAAATTTAATTGTGGTTGGTACAAAGTAAATATGTATGCCAGCGCAGGAGGTTGTAATATTAAAGCAGATACTTTAGTTGAAGTTTTTGGCCCTAATACCATTTTAGCTAACGATACTGTTAGGCCAATAAACGAAAACCAATGTAATCCAAACGATACTGTTTTTTTTAGAGTTCCTCCTCCCGAAATTTCATGCTTTTATAAAAATGTAACCGATTGGCTTTGGGACTTTGGTGATGGTTTTGCACCTCCTTGTACCACTGATACTAAAAACGGAATTAATGTAGGTGTAAATTGCAGGTATAGTAAAGATAGCACTAATATCAAACACAAATACAATCCAACAAAACCAGATTGTTATAATGTAAAACTATTAATTACCGACCCTATAAAAAATTGTAGTGACCTTGATTCTTCATTGGTAATATTAAGTAGCCCCAACGCAAAACCTAATTTACCAACCCGCAGAGGATTATACTATTATACCATTCCTCCTGGTAAAGCAGGACCACCACAAAATTGTTTTTCAAGCACCTTTGTATTTCAATACGAAGAAACCTTACCCGATTGCGGCAGAGAAAGAGTATGGATTAACCTAGATTCGGCTGCAGGAAAAAACAGATGGGACTCTGTATATCCTAAAGAAAATTTTCACATTACAAGGTATTCAAATACCGCAGATCCTAATGGATGGGTTACAGTTGGCTTAATCATAAAAAATGGCACTTGTTACGATACAGCTTGGTATCACAATATGTTTCAACTACTCAAAATAAAACCTCAGTTTAAAGCAACGGTTGAGGGAAAATGCCCTCCTTATAAAGTTACCGTTAATTTAATTGACTCCATACAAGATAGCATAGTTACGGCACGGATAAGTTTTAATGGCACAGATAGTGTTCAAAACTTAGCTTTAACTGATTCTGTTATTAACCAAAAAGTGGGGTACTTTAACTCCATGGGGATTAAAACTGTACGTGTTACATTAACCAATACCAAAGGTTGTAGCCAAGTTTACGACACCATAATTTACCTTGGTTTTTACAAGGATTTAGCAATACCTAAACCAATAGGTTGTTTTAAAGATTCAATTCAATTTTTAGAGATAGTAGATTATTATTCCAAAACTACCAATTACTGGAAACAACCCGCGAGAGCAATTGCCAATAAAGAAAAGTTGTGGTGGAACTTTGGAGATACGAATGTATTTGTAGCAGGAGGTAGTTCACCAAAATATAAATTCAGTAGACCGGGCAATTTTTTAGTAAAAATTGCAATTCAAGATAGTCTCGGATGCAGAGATACTATGATAGCCAGGCAAACAATAAAAATAGTAGATGTAAAAGCTAATATTTTACCTATAAGTGCCAATCTAATTTGTGCTCCTAAAATTATTCCATTCAAAGACAATTCAAAAGTTATTGACTCATCAGCATTATATGGGAATACTAGCTACGATAATATCATTTCCTGGAGTTGGGACTTTGGGGATTTAAAAGCCAAATCATTATTAAAAGATCCTCTGCATGACTATACTAGCAACGATTCCTTTTTGGTTACACATATAGTAAAAACTACTGCTGGATGCACCGATACTGTGCTTTTACCTTTATTTATTAAAGGACCCAAACCTAAATATCTTTTTTCTAGTGGAGATACATTAGGATGCGCCCCTGTTAAACTAAAACTAAATAATACCACAGGAAAACAAATTAAAAGTTGGCAATGGACAGTAAACGGTCCATTAAATTTCATTATCTCAACCGATAAAGACACAGCAACGGATTTTTCTTTGGTTAAAGCAGGTAGATATAGGATTTTATTATTAGGAACAGACTCACTGGTAAATGAAGTTACCGGACAAACTGTTTATTGCACATCGGTTTACCCTGATACATTAAATCCAAGTCAAAAACCTGTATATGTAACCGTTTACGACAAACCTTTAGTAAATTTAATTGGGCCTGATACTGTTTGTCCAAACCAAAATTTCTCAATAATAGCAAGGGCGGATACCATTTATAATCAATTTTTATGGCAGGTAAGTGATGGATTTACTGCACCACTAAAACCAAAAACTGATACAGTATTCACTCATAGTATTAAAGATACAGGAAACTTTATCATAACCATGATTCCAAGTACGTCTGTTAAAATTTCATGTCTGGATACAGGCTATCACACTATTTATGTTAGTAATATTAAAGCAGACTTTGACATTGATGACACCAAATCACCATTGTATTCATTTACTAATAAATCAACTAATGCAATAAGTTATAGTTGGAATTTTGGCCAGCCAAATTCAGGAACTGAAAACAGTTCAAACATTCAAAACCCAAGTCATGATTATAAAAACTTAAACGATAGTTTTAAAATTTGTTTAGTAGTAAAAAATGCTGGCGATTGTTACGATACAGCATGTAAAGTAATATTGCCAGTAGCACGTTTAATAAATGTTCCAAATGTGTTTACACCCAATAACGATGGCATAAACGATGCTTTTGATATAGATATTTTCGGAGAATTTGAGTACAATTTAAAAATATTTAACCGCTGGGGAGGTAAAGTTTTTGAAGGAACTAAAGATGGTAAAGGAAATGATGGCATTAATTGGAATGGAAAAACAGATAATGATGGATATCCTAATCCTGACGGTGTTTATTACTATACCTTTAAATACAAATTTAACAGTACGGAACCCGAAAGAACTTTACATGGAAGTATCACATTAATTCGTGAATAAAATACAATATGACTAATGAACAAATTGCTTTAAAATGGTTTGAAGCATTTAACAACCATAACCTTGATAATTTATTAAACTTATATAGTGAAAATGCCAAACATTATAGCCCTAAGTTAAAGGTTAGGCAACCAGAAACTGAAGGCCTAATAATTGGCAAAAATTCACTTCGAGTTTGGTGGGCTGATGCTTTTAACCGTTTACCTAATTTACATTATAAAGTAACATCTTTGACTGCAAATAACAGCCGTGTATTTATGGAATACATCAGGCAAGTTCCTCAAGAAGAGGAAATGCTTGTAGCCGAAGTACTTGAAATTGAAGATGGTTTGATAATTGCATCAAGGGTGTATCATGGATAAATTGGCTAATTAATGAAATCTTCAATTAGCATATTTTTTATGCTGTCAATACTGGTTTTAAGCAGCTGTCAAAAGCGTTATTGGTATAGGTCTTTTGTATGGGGTTCTGGCAAAAATTTAGTTCCCGCTAATATTGTTTTAAATAATGGTAGCACCCAATTGCTCAATAAAGCTTTTGAAGATGAAATATTAAGCGCCTGTAAAAAACAATTACTAAAAAAAGGCTTCAAAATCACCACCAAAAAGGCGGCATTCACTTTTGAGTTAAACATTAAAGTTGACAAATTTTCAGTGAGCGGTTTGGCCTATTATGGTGGACAAAAAGTATATTTATACCCTTACTTTGACAAAGATGTAAAAGCAATTTTATTAGACTGTTATCTATTTGAAAGCAAAAAAGACTTACGTTGGAAGGTATGGGAAAATAGTAACGATTTATATTTTTTTGGAAAACAAAAGCGTGATATGAGAAGAACAAAAAGTATGGTTAAGTATTTAATTAGAAGTGCAAAACAAAAATGAAAAAAAAAATCCATTTAATATTGGTACTATTTATTTTATTTAATAATACCAATGCACAAACAGAGAAACTATTAGAAAAAGTAAGGAAACAATCTCCAAATATTAAATCAGGCTCTTATATAGTAACGAAACGTTTTAAATATTTCGATTTTAATGAAACAAAAACAGCAAAACTAGCAGTTCAATTTTGCGAACTTAAAAACACCACACTTTGTATTATTAATGATTTAGAAAATGAAGAAATCATTTATTTTGACACGTCAAAATATGTTTATCACTTTAGTAAAAAAGATTCAATCTTCAGATTTTTTGTAGCATATAACCCCAACCAAGATTTACTTTATCGCTACATTCAACCTTATGGATATCCAAATATTTACCCATCAGATTTAAAAACTACCCAAATAATAAATAACAAAAAATCGTGCACCTTAATTGATACTAATTTCAATAATGAAAGTGATCTTTTTAGAAACGAAAAATTTGAATTCACAATTGACAAAAAATTAAATGCTATCATAAGTTACAAAAGCTATTTGGAAATGAAAGCCAAAAATGGCGGTTATAACAATCAAATAATAGAAGAAAGCATAACAGATGTTAAAATAAATAATTTAAAAGCCAAGAGATTCTTAAAAAAAATAAACCAAGAAATAAAAAAACTGCCTATTAAAAGAAAAATACTGATGGGCTACTAAATTGAATAATACCAGAAGGTAAGTTCATACTCAAAAAGTATAAAATAGACTCCCATTTTTTATAGGCTCTATTAAACAAATTTGTTTTCTTTTTTATAAAAAAACTTCATTCTGAACAACATCCTACTTATTTTCAAATAGAATAGTCGAATTATTATAACTACAAATAAATTATTTAGCTTAATTTAGCTTAAATTGCGGCTGTTTTTATGAATAATTCTGAACCAAAAAGATATTTAGTAACAGCTGCTTTGCCATATGCAAACGGGCCTGTTCATATTGGCCATTTAGCTGGCTGTTACCTTCCTGCCGATATTTATGTACGTTATTTAAAAGCGCAAGGAAAAGAAGTGCTTTTTATTTGCGGTAGCGATGAACACGGAGTGCCCATTACCATTAAAGCTAAAAAAGAAGGCATTACACCTCAGCAAGTGGTTGATAAATACGATGGCATTATGAAAAATGCTTTCAAAGATTTTGGAATAGATTTTTCGTATTACGGCCGCACTTCATCAAAAACGCACCATGATACAGCACAAGAATTTTTCAGAACTTTGTACGATAAAGGTGTTTTTAAAGAAGAAATCACCAAACAGTATTACGATGAAGAAGCTAATCAATTTTTAGCCGACAGATATATAACTGGCACTTGCCCTCGTTGCGGAAACCCTAGTGCTTATGGCGATCAATGCGAAAAATGTGGAACTACCTTAAGTCCAACCGATTTAATCAATCCCAAATCGGCCTTAAGTGGCGCAACACCAGTTTTAAAAGAAACTAAAAATTGGTTTTTACCAATGGGCGAAATCCAGCAAAGTCCCGAATTTCAAGAATATATCAAACGTTTTGAAAGTTGGAAAAGCAATATCAAAGGGCAATGTAGCAGTTGGCTAACTGAAGGTTTACAGCCTCGCGCCATGACCCGCGATTTAGACTGGGGAGTTCCAGTTCCGATTGATGGTGCCGATGGAAAAGTATTATATGTTTGGTTTGATGCCCCAATTGGATACATAAGCGCTACCAAGGAATACTTGCAACTAGCAACTTCGAACTCCGAACTTCGAACTTCGAACTTTGAAGATTGGTGGCAAAACGATGAAACCGCATTGATTCATTTTATTGGTAAAGACAATATTGTGTTTCATGCCATTATTTTCCCTATGATGTTGATGACACATGGCAAGTATATTTTACCAACCAATGTGCCTGCCAACGAGTTTTTAAACTTAGAAGGTGATAAAATTTCGACTAGCCGCAACTGGGCAGTTTGGTTACATGAATATTTAGTTGATTTCCCTAACCGTCAAGATGAATTGCGTTATGTTTTAACAAGCATTGCACCAGAAACTAAAGACAGTGAATTTACTTGGAAAGATTATCAAACTCGTGTAAACAGTGAATTGGTAAGTATTTTCGGCAATTTTGTAAACCGTGTTTTGGTGCTAAGCAATAAATTTTACGAAGGTAGAATTCCAGCCATAACAAGCGCTTTAACTAATGAAAGATTACTGGCTTGTCGCCAAACTTGTTTGGATAGTATTGCTCAAAGTTTACATGCCATGCGTGAAGATTTAGATGCGGTAAAATTGCGCGATGCACAAGCTGAATTTATTAACGTAGCCAGAGCTGGAAATAAATATTTGGCCGATACTGAGCCATGGAAACTCATAAAAACCGATGCCGAAAGTGTTAAACAAATTATGTTTGATGCATTGCAAATTTGTGCCAAATTAGCGATTGCAGCAGAACCATTTTTACCACATACTGCTACTAAATTAAAAGCCATGTTAGCTGCTGATGATTTGCATTGGAGTTCGTTATTCAACGAAAATATTTTAATGGAAAATCATCAATTAGGAACTGCTGAAATTTTATACAAACAAGTGGAAGATGAAGAAATTTTAAAACAACTTTCCAGACTTGAAAACATAAAAGCAGCCAACAGCCAACAGCCAGAAGCTAGCAGCCTTACTGAGCTAAAACCCGATATTACTTACGAAGATTTTGAAAAATTAGACTTAAGAGTTGGTAAAGTTTTAGAAGCCGAAAAAGTGCCAAAAGCTGATAAATTATTGAAACTAATTGTAGATTTAGGTTTTGAAAAACGCACTATTTTAAGCGGTATTGCTGAATACTATCAACCCGAAGAATTAGTAGGGAAATTAGTAACGGTAGTGGCCAATTTAGCTCCTAGAAAAATACGCGGAATTGAGAGCCAAGGCATGCTATTAATGGCAGGTAACGATTTTGGGAAACTTTTTAGCGTAGGACCAGAAAAAGACATAGAAGTTGGAAGTGTAGTAAAATAAAACATACTAAACTATCTAAAATCTAAGCTAAGAAGTATGGTTTACAATACATAAATTCAATTATTGGAACTTTTTATTTAATATTATAAGCAATATAAAAACTTAAGTTGCTTATAATATGCAATTTACATTTGTCTAGTATAACTATGTTTGCAAAATGATGTTTTTCCACAAGTTATAAACTTTATCTGCCTGATTGTTAGTAATACACGATTTATTGCTAAAAATTTAACGCCCATTTCTTTTATTAGAAGTAGTAATTAACCTAATTTGCGCCTCGTAAAAAACTATTTTTGTGATGAATAAAACAGACGAAAAACCTATACTACTAACTAAACGTAAGAATATTCAAGTTGTGATTGACTATTGTATTGAACAAAAAATCAGCTTTAATGCCAGTCCAAGAGCAATTAGCATTGACGAATGGGAGATAGAATTGAATATTACTACAATTAAAGGGGCAATTGCTTTAGGAATTTTTGTTAAAGAAAACAAATTAGAGCTTTATGGTATGGGAGAAACGCTGAAACCGAAGGCCGCAGTAACATCAACTGTAACTAAAAAAGTCGAAACAAAGGAAGCTGCTACTGCGCCAACTTTAATAGACGAATTAGTTCTAACACCAGTAGTTGAAGAAAATTCAACTTCATTAACATTTGACTTAAATAATAGTAACAACTAATAAGAAACTGTAGTTGTTGTCATAAACATTTGAGTAATTCTCTTATTGCAAGTGAGAGAAAAGATTTAATTGATTACACAGAATGCGGGCGCGTGCAAGAGTGCCCGCTTTTGTATTTTAAGGCCTTGCCATTTCTATTTTACAATGAAAGATTATAAAAAATATTACATTATTCCAGCACCACCCGAAGAGGTTTATTTAGCTTTAACAAATGAGGCTACCATTATGCTTTGGACAGGCGATAAAGCAGAAATGAAAGCAGAAGCAGGCACCGAATTTAGTATGTGGGATGGAAGTATTATTGGGAAAAATATTGAATTTGAAGAGAGCAAAAAAATTGTTCAACAATGGTATTTTGATGATGAAAATGAAGCTACTCCATCAATTGTTACAATTAAACTTCACAAACATAATCAAGGCACATCACTTGAGTTACGTCATACAAATATTCCTAATGAAGCCTTTGATGATATTAGCGAGGGTTGGGACCAATCATACATGGCAGAACTAATTGACTTCTATGAAGAAGATTAGGTAATTGAATTAGTTTATTTTCTTGATTTTTGTTTAATAAATAAATCAGAAGCATCTAAAACAAATGATGTAAAACTAATATTTTTATCAACTACCATTTCATCGCTGGTAAGCGGAGAAATTAGAATAAATTTATCAATATTTTTTTTCACATCATTCATATTAAACTGGCAATAACCATTTTTAATAGTGGCAGTTTGTAAAACAGTGTATTCATCCGATAATAATTGAATTTGCATTCCATCGAAAGCATATTTACTTGCTTTTATACTATTAGAAGGGACTATTTTAACTTGTAAAAACTTATTGGTAGAATTGTCTAACCCTAATTTTTTATTGAATATAGTATTCGAATTTCCTAAGTTACCTACCCAAACGCCATTAACAGCAATATCTCCCCCGATAAAAAAAATTATAACTATAATAAGTATACTTAAATATTTTGATAAATAATTCATAATTGTGCTTTTTAATATGTAAACACAAATAATGCCATCTCACAATCGTCAAAATATCAACTACTTAACAAAGTCAAAAAAAATGCAAACAACCCAAAAAGAACTAAAATTCTCGTTTTGGGATTTTTTATTTGCTATTTTTCTTCATGGTTTCCTTTTTCAAGTTATTTAAAGCCTCTAAGTCTTTATTAGTTAACTTACATTTTTCAGGAGAAGAAGAATCATAGTACATTAGCTCACTATTTTGAGCACTAATTACAAGCTTATTACAATATTTTTCATCTTTTACCAATAAAGTATAAAGCACGGCATTATCTTGGTCTAAAATAGCCCTATAAATCACATCTCTATCAACCTCTTCAATTTCTCCATCAAATAAATCATTGGCATCTTTTTTACCCTTTAAATCTAGCATTTTATCCTCTACTAAAAGTTTCTTATCAAGTATTTGGTTTCGGTCAGATGGGTAATCCACCATCATTTTTGACGCGGCTAAATCGGCATCTCTATCAACAGCAATGGCATACTCTAAATAGTTGTTCATCATTTGAACAGCACGTTGCAGTTCAAAACTCCAATCGCTTGTATCTATTGAATTGCTGCAAAAAGATTGAGCCAATATGTCTTCCGGCATTGCTTTTCTTTTAAACTTATTTAAAAGAACAAGCCCATTAAAATCTTCTTCACAGCTACCAAGTCGCGCTTTATTCTTACTTCCTTTTGATTTGCTAAATGAAAGGTATGCAACATCTTCTTTCTTGTATTTTTGCAATTCATTATCGAATGCAATTTCAAATTTATTGAACTTCCAATGACGCAGCATAGCAGTTTCAATAGAGGCATTGTATGCACTGTCAAGGAAAAGCACAACAATCACTTTTTTATCTTTAAATTTTTCTAAATCAGATTTCTTTTTAAAAAAACCAAATTGAGCTGATGCATGATAACTTGCTAACAATAGCAAAATAATTGATAATACTTTTTTCATTTTATTGTGATTTAAAGTTGCAAATAAATCTTTCTATTTAAAAATAGAAAGATTTATTTAATTTGCATGACAATCTTATAAAATATAAAGAACTATTAATAGTAAGTAATACATTGTTTTCAAACTGTAATATACTAATAATGAGTGGTTTTTTAAATTAAAATAAGAGCAAATCAATAACATTCTTTTTTTTATAAATGAGTAAAGATTCAATATTAATTATTGGCTCAAACGGCCAAATAGGAACTGAGTTAGCAGAATCACTTAGATTAATTTATGGTGATTACCATGTAGTATGCAGTGATTTAAAACAGCCTGAAACAATCAAAGGTCCATTCGAAATCATTGATATATTAGATAGAGATGGTGTTTATTCAATTATAAAAAAATATTCCATTACACAAGTTTATTTACTTGCTGCACTATTAAGTGCTACCGCAGAAAAGAATCCAAAATTTGCATGGGATTTAAATATGCAGGGCCTATTTAATATTCTAGATGCGGCTAAAGAAGGTTTAATAAAAAAAGTTTATTGGCCAAGTTCAATCGCAGTTTTTGGTCCAACTACACCAAGTGTTTTGACTCCTCAATACACTATTATGGAACCAAATACTATTTATGGAATCAGTAAACAAGCAGGAGAACGTTTCTGTGAATATTATTTCCAAAAATACAATGTTGACGTACGCAGCATAAGATATCCTGGCTTAATTGGTTACAAATCTGCTCCAGGAGGAGGAACTACAGATTATGCCGTTCACATCTACCATGAAGCCTTGAAAAATGGGAAGTATACAAGTTTTTTAAATGAGCATACTACACTACCAATGATGTATATGCCAGATGCTTTAAAAGCTACTATTAACCTAATGGAAGCACCTGCTGAAAAAGTAAAAATACGTAGTAGTTATAATGTAGCGGGAATGAGTTTTAATCCTTTAGAAATTGCTGAATCTATAAAAAAACACATTCCAAATTTTGAAATTGATTTCAATCCTGATTTCAGACAAGCAATAGCTGATAGTTGGCCTAAAAGTATCAATGATGCGGAAGCAAGACAGCATTGGGGATGGAGTCCTGATTATGATTTGCAATCAATGACAGATGACATGATACTAAATTTGAGAAAAAAGATATAAAAATTTCAATAAACTTTATCTCACATTACAATTTAAATTTTCTTTAGAAATCATTTCTATTTCATTTTATTTATGGTAAGGATATAACTAATAGTTCATTCTTACCTTCAACTGAATTGAAAGCGTTCAATTAATCTGGAGTTTTTAGTTAAACTTTTTCAGTGTCTTCGTATAGTCGTAATTTTTTCAAGAAAAAACTCAAATTCCTAATCAATATTTCTTCATTATTTTTTTAAATAAAATTCATTGATTAATCTATTTAAGAAGATTTAGTCAACTTTATTTTTAGCTAAATTTTTCAAAAAAAAGAGGCTGTTTTTTAAACAACCTCTTTTAAGTTTTATTAGAAATAAATATTTTATTTTACTTCTTCAAAAGTAGCATCTTGTGTATTGCTATCAGCCGATCCTGTATTAGCATCTGCCCCTGCTTCAGCGCCATTGGCTTCAGCATTTTGAGTTGCTTTGTACATATCTTCGCTAGCGGCAGCCCAAGCTGTATTTAAAGCTTCTAAAGCAGCATCAATTCTAGGTAAATCTTTAGCTGAATGTGCGGCTTTTAATTCTTCTAAACCTTTTTCAATCGCTTCTTTCTTTTCAACAGGAATTTTCTCGCCATATTCTTTTAACTGTTTTTCAGTTTGGAATATTAAGCTATCTGCCATATTTATTTTTTCAGCTTCTTCTTTTGCTTGTTTATCGGCATCAGCATTTGCTTCTGCTTCAGCTTTCATGCGTTTAATATCATCATCGCTTAAACCTGAAGATGCTTCGATACGAATTTTTTGCTCTTTTCCAGTTCCTTTATCTTTTGCACTTACATGTAAAATACCGTTAGCATCAATATCAAAAATAACTTCTACTTGAGGTACTCCGCGAGGTGCAGGAGGAATGCCATCTAAGTGGAAACGACCTAAACTTCTGTTTTGCGCTGCCATTGGACGCTCACCTTGTAAAACATGAATTTCTACACTTGGTTGGTTATCACTTGCAGTACTAAAAGTTTCTGATTTTTTAGTTGGAATAGTTGTGTTTGCATCAATTAATTTGGTAAAAACACCACCCATAGTTTCAATACCTAAACTTAAAGGAGTTACGTCTAATAATAAAACGTCTTTTACCTCGCCAGTTAATACACCACCTTGAATGGCAGCTCCAATAGCTACTACTTCATCAGGATTTACACCTTTTGATGCTGCTTTGCCAAAGTATTTTTCTACCGCTTCTTGAATAGCAGGAATGCGGGTTGAACCACCTACTAAAATAATTTCATCAATATCGCTTGTGCTGTAACCAGCATTTTTCAATGCAGTTTTACAAGGCTCAATAGTACGTTTGATTAAGCTATCAGCTAATTGCTCAAATTTAGCACGAGTTAATGTTTTAACTAAATGTTTTGGAATTCCATCAACAGGAATAATGTATGGTAAATTAACCTCAGTTTGAGTTGAACTTGAAAGTTCGATTTTTGCTTTTTCAGCAGCTTCTTTTAAACGTTGTAAAGCCATTGGGTCTTTACGCAAATCAATACCTTCATCGTTTTTAAACTCATCTGCCAACCAATCAATGATTACTTGGTCAAAATCGTCACCACCTAAGTGAGTATCACCATCAGTACTTTTTACTTCAAAAGTTCCAGTTCCATCTACATCGTACATTTCTAAAACAGAAACGTCATGTGTTCCACCACCACAATCAAAAACTACTACTTTAATGTCTTTTTTACTTGCTTTATCTAATCCATAAGCCAATGCAGCTGCGGTAGGCTCGTTGATAATACGTTTAACAGTTAAGCCTGCAATTTCGCCAGCTTCTTTAGTAGCCTGACGTTGCGCATCGTTAAAGTATGCAGGAACAGTTATAACTGCTTCTTTTACTTCATAACCTAAATAATCTTCAGCAGTTTTTTTCATTTTTTGTAAAACCATTGCTGAAATTTCTTGTGGAGTATATAATCTTCCATCAATGTCAACACGAGGAGTATTATTGTCACCTTTTTTCACAGTGTATGACATACGACTAATTTCTGTAGAAACTTGGTCGAATGTATTACCCATAAAACGTTTAATAGAAGAAATGGTGTTTTTAGGATTAGTAACTGCCTGACGTTTTGCAGGATCACCAATTTTACGTTCACCATCTTTAATAAATGCTACAATTGAAGGAGTTGTTCTGCGTCCTTCGCTGTTGGCAATAACCACTGGTTCGTTGCCTTCCATTACCGCAACGCACGAGTTGGTTGTTCCTAAATCTATACCTATTATTTTACTCATAATTTTGTTTGTTATTTTCTCCTTCAGTGTCAATCATAATGCCAAGCCAAAAAATGACAATCTAACTAAAAAATTGGCTTGTTTTTTAACTTTTGGGCAAAAAAATAGCTGCCTTTTGGCAGCTATTATGACATATTTAATTTATTGAAATTTTATTGCTCAAATTTTGGCAAAGCTTTAATTAATGCAATACCACCATTATCAACATTTATAGCAGTTTGTATATTAATGGTTCTTGCTGCAAATAAACCTAGTGCACCACCTTTTATATTGGAGTAATCAGTGCGTTTTTGAACAAATGAAATATTAGGCTTACTTACCTCTTGTATATCTTGTAATTCAGCACCAGCACCCCAAGTAACATATTCAATACCAACATATTGGCGTATAACGTTAGTTGACTGAGAAGCAAAATACCTTCTCCAATCTTCAAGTATAGTTTTTGCTGAAATAGTTTGAGTTACCTTAGTGCTTAAGTTAGTTAAATTCTCAACATTTTCACTTGATAAAATGTAATAATCATAATACTTCCTTTCAAAAACAGTTGGATTATTTAAAGAAGCTTCATTGTAAGATAACCTAACGGCTGCATCAATAATATATGCTGACCTATTACCATAAAAAACAAACGAAAATTTCTTAGATATATCCTCAGAAATAGTAATATTCCGTGATTCAATAGTTTGATCACCAATTAAATTACACATAGCAGTATATTTGTTACCTGTTAGTGTATCTATTACACTCAAATTGACACTTTGTATATCAGGATACTGCTTTAAATTATAAGCGTCAGATTTATAAATGAAGTTTTTATCGTTGGCAAAAAAACCAGCCTCTTTTGAAATTTCATTTGTTCTGTAACAATTTATGGTATCTTTTGTAAATGCTCTAACTACAATTAGCTGCACTTTAATATTTTTAAGTTCTAATGAATCAGAAATTTTGGAAGCTTCATTGGCTTTTACCTCAATAGAATTTTGAAATACCTTTTGTATTCTTAAATATTGTACAGTATCATTAATGTTTATAAACCCATAAATAACAGGTATTTCACGGTATGGAGCATTTATTTCGAGCTTGTTATCGCAAGAAACAAAGCCGAAAAGAACAAGAATTATTAATAGATTTTTTTTCATTTTAGGGTGGCAATATAGCTTTATGCTTTTAAATTCATTTTATGTATGACAAATAATTTTGATTAATGGTTTTATCTTTACATTTGAAAAATAAAAAAATTACAATGAGCGTTCATAAAGAGTATAAAAAAATAACTACCCACAGTTTACAAGAAATGAAAATACGTGGCGAAAAAATTAGCATGCTTACTGCTTACGACTACAGCATGGCTAAAATTTTTGACGAAGCCAAAATTGATGTATTATTGGTGGGTGATAGTGCAAGCAATGTAATGCATGGCCACGAAACTACTTTACCCATCACATTAGATGAAATGATAAGCCATGCCGCAGCTGTTATTAGAGCCGTTAACCGCTGCCTAGTAGTGGTTGATTTACCTTTTGGTAGTTATCAAGGTAACTCAAAGGAAGCTTTAAACTCTTCAATCAGAATCATGAAAGAATCCGAAGCTCATGCAGTTAAATTAGAAGGTGGCGAAGAAGTGGTAGAATCTATCAAACGTATATTAACAGCAGGAATACCAGTTATGGGCCATTTAGGTTTAACTCCCCAAAGTATCTATAAATTTGGAACTTATGAAGTTAGGGCAAAAGAAGATGCTGAAGCACAGAAACTATTACACGATGCTAAATTATTAGAAGAAGCAGGTTGTTTTGCTTTAGTTTTAGAAAAAATTCCATCAAAATTGGCTAAGCAAGTAACTGAATTGGTGAAAATTCCGGTAATTGGAATTGGTGCAGGCTCTGATGTGGATGGCCAAGTTTTGGTAAGCCACGATTTATTGGGCATTAACAAAGATTTTTCTCCTAAATTTTTACGCAGGTATTTAAACTTATTTGATGAAATTAAAGGTGCAGTGGAGCAATACATAGCTGATGTAAAATCGGTTGATTTCCCGAACGAGAAAGAACAGTACTAGTTTGCTTCGCAAAAATTTTGAATGTTGAATTAAGAATTATGAATGCGGAGTTCGGAGTTAAATGCAAATTGCGGCTGGCTGCTAGCATCTGGCCTTTAGCAAATTATTAATTTTCAGGTGACTAACCCGCTTTATTAACTCAACCAACCTTGTAACCTTTAAACCTTGTAATTTTTCAACTTTGTAATTTCGCAATCAACCAGTCTCCAAATAAAAAATCGTTAAATCAAAAAATGGTTCAAATCCTATACGAAGACAATCACTTAATAGCTGCTTTAAAACAAAGTGGACAAACAGTACAGCCGGAGCCTAACAAACCTAAAAGTTTGGAAGAGGAGGTAAAACAATACATAAAGGTAAACGAAAATAAACCAGGCGAAGTATATTTGGGTGTAATTCATAGGATTGACATGCCCGTGAGTGGCTTGGTTTTATTTGCCAAAAGCAGCAAAGCCCTGGTACGTATGAACGAAATTTTTCAAAAACGTGAAGTAGAAAAACATTATATAGCTAAAGTTCATAATACACCACCAAGTGCTAAAGGCTTACTTACACATTGGCTACGCAGAGATGAAAATAAAAATTTTACCAAAGCCTTTGACGAAGAAGTAACCAAAGCCACCAAAGCACAATTAGAATACACCTTGCTAAAAAAAGAAGGTAAATTTAGTTGGCTCAAAATAAAATTATTAACCGGACGAAAACATCAAATTAGGGCACAGTTGGCCTATATTGGTTGCAGTATAGCTGGAGACGTAAAATATGGCGCTCAAACGCCAAACCGAAATGGCAGCATTTGTTTGCACTCTTTCAGTTTAAGTTTTATACACCCGGTAAAAAAAGAACCTATTTTAATTGAAACTGAAATGCCTACTTTTTTATAAATAAGTTATTCCAAGAGGATATTCTTTACAAACTGAATTTAATAAAAACTCGTAATCGGTTGGTTTATTAACAAAATCGAGTGCAGCGCAATTAATTACTAAAACACGCGCATTTTGTTGGCTATGTAAGTATTTAAAATACGTTTCTTGCAAACCTTGTAAATAACTATCTTCCATTTTTCGTTCATACACTCGGCCTCGGTTTAAAATATTCCATTGCAGTTTTTCAATAGGCGAATGCAAGTAAACCAATAAATCGGGTTGAGGAATTTGAAAATTAATAATTTCGAACATTTGACGGTACAATTTATACTCGTCATCGTCCAAAGTATTTTGCGAAAACAACAAACATTTAGCAAAAATATAATCGCTTATAATAGGCTCACCAAATAAGTTTTCTTCTACCAAATGCTTTTTTAGTTGATTAAAACGAGCAGCTAAAAAGCTCATTTCGAGCGGAAATGCATACCTGGCTTTGTTCTCGTAAAATTTGGGTAGAAATGAATTATCCTCAAATTCTTCCATGATTTTTTTAGCATTTAAGCTGTTAGCCAACATATTAGCCAAAGTGCTTTTACCTGCACCAATATTACCTTCAATGGCTATAAAACGATATGGAGTTAAAAAATTCAAGAACTGCGAAAATGGACTTATTAAAATGATTGATATGTACATTTTTTCAACTAATTAAATGTGAATAATACCACTTAACAATAAGTTTATATTACTAAATAATTAATTTGCTTAATTTTGATTTTTATAAAAATACCGAACAAACTATGAGCGAATTAATAAACGAACAAGATGTAGCCAAAGCCTTAAAACTGGAAAAACTACATATCAGTTTAATTGCTCCCGCAATAATGAAACTGCTAAAGCTCGATAAAATTAACGAAGCTTACAGCCCTTACTCTGAATTACAAAGTTTTGAATTTACTGATAAAATGCTTGCTGAGTTAGGTATAGATTACGAAATTGATGCAGAAGATTTAAAAAACATACCAAAAACAGAACCTTTTATAGCCATAGCAAACCATCCTTATGGCGGAATTGATGGCTTAATTTTAGTTTCTATTTTAAATAAAATAAGGCCCGATACAAAAGTATTGGCAAATTACCTATTACAACAAATTCCAGCTATACAAGATAATATTATTGCGGTTAATCCTTTTAATGATGCTAAAAACAGCAATTTAAATGTGCAGGGTTTAAAAACACTTATGGGTTATGTAAAAGAGCATCCCATTGCAATTTTCCCTGCTGGTGAAGTTTCTGCTTTGAGTTTAAATACACTAAAAATTGCCGATAAAAAATGGGATCCAACTATTGGTAAAATTATTCAAAGAGCCAATATCAAAGTGTTGCCTATTTATTTTAGTGGCCACAATAGTTTAGCTTTTAACCTTTTAGGCTTAATTAGTCCGAGTTTACGTACAGTTAAATTACCATCGGAATTATTTAATAAAAAGCAAAAAGTTAAGGTACGAATTGGCAAACCCATTTTGCCAAAATCATTAGCCGAATTTGAAAATAGCGATGAATTATTGCGCTTTGTAAGGGCTAAAACTTATGCTTTAGGTTCTGGTTTTGAAGTAAAAAAATTCTTTAATATAAACCTCAATCGATTAATTAGACCGAGACCTATTATTGAAGAAACGCCAACAGATGAAATAATAAATAATATAAAAAACATTGCTGAAGATTGCGTTTACAAACACGAAAATTTTGAAGTTTATATAAGCAGTGCTTACGGTATTCCAGCAGTTCTAAAGGAAATAACAAGGCTACGCGAGATTACTTTCAGAGCAGTAGGCGAAGGTACCAACCGCAGTTTTGACACTGATGAGTTTGATTTATATTACAAACATTTATTTATTTGGGATTCGGCCGAAAATAAAATTGTAGGCGCATATCGATTAGGTTTAGGAGATGAGCTGTTTAAGCAATTTGGCAAAAAAGGATTTTACTTAAACCAACTATTCAAACTTAAAAAACCTTTTGCCCCTATTTTAAAAGAAAGTATAGAATTAGGACGCTCGTTTGTAGCATTGGATTACCAACGTAAACCACTTAGTTTAATGTTACTTTGGAAAGGTATCAACGAATTTTTAAAACAAAACAAAGGTCGATATAACTATATGATTGGCCCTGTAAGCATTAGTGGTGAGTTTTCTAATCTGTCGAAAGATTTATTGGTGGCGTATATTAGGCATAATCATTTTGATAGGGCTTTATCGAAAATGGTAAAACCACGCAAAAAATTCAAGTATAAATTTAAAGGTGAAGACAAAAAACTATTGCTTGAAAAGCACATGGACGACATTAAATTATTGGATAATTTAATTGGCGACATTGAAACCAATCATGCTAAAATACCTGTTTTGATAAAAAAATATTTGAAGCTGAAAGGAAAAATTATTGCATTTAATGTGGACCCTAAATTCAATAATGCGTTAGATGGATTTTTAATTTTAAATATTAACGAAATACCTGACGAAGCCTTTGATATGGTAAGCCGATAAGCCACAAAACATTTTATAGAGGCAAACCGCCTTTAAATTGCTGCATATTTACTATACTTGCATTCTATAATTTTTACAACTATGGAAGCAGGAATTCCCTCAATTGATTTAAACGACTTTTTAAGTGACGATACTCAGCGCAAAGAAAAGTTTGTACAAGAACTCGGCAGAGCTTACGAAGAAATAGGCTTTGTGGCCGTTAAAGGACATTTATTAACTGACGATACTTCGAGTACTTTATACCAACAAGTTCAAAACTTTTTTAACTTGCCTTTAGATAAAAAAGTAACATTTGAAGACCCTGAAATAGCCGGGCAAAGAGGTTATGTGGGTTTTGGAAAAGAACATGCCAAAGGCCGCAGCGAAGGTGATTTAAAAGAATTTTGGCATTTTGGTCAAACGGTTGAAGGCGATGATCCTATTAGAAGTGAATACCCTGAAAATATATTTGTACCCGAGTTACCTGCTTTTAACGAATATGGCATAAAAGCATATAAACAATTAGAAGAAACTGGCAAACACATGTTGCGCGCCATTGCTTTATACTTGGGTTTAGATGAATTTTATTTTGATGCAAAAATAAAAAATGGCAATTCTATTTTACGCCCTATTCATTATCCACCTATAACTAATGAACCTAAAAGCGCAGTAAGAGCGGCTGAACACGAAGATATTAACCTTATTACTTTGTTAATGGGCGCAAGTGCAGAGGGTTTAGAGGTATTAAACAAACAAGGCGAATGGGTTGCAATTACTGCACTGCCTGAGCAGTTGGTTGTTAATGTTGGTGACATGTTACAACGTTTGACCAACAATAAACTAAAATCAACTACACACCGTGTGGTAAATCCACCAAGAGAAAAATGGGGAACTAGCCGTTTTAGTATTCCTTTCTTTTTACACCCGCGTAGCGAAATGCGTTTGGATTGTTTAGAAAGTTGCGTAACCAGCAGTTATCAATTGCATTATGAACCAATCAGTGCTGGCGAATATTTAAATGAACGCTTACGCGAAATTGGCTTAAAAAAATAATTGTATTAGATATTATCAAATAAATGCACGCTTTTCCAAAGCCAAATATTACTTTTAATCCTGCTTCGCAAACACTTAGTGACGCAAAATTTAGCATTGTAATTCCTAGTTGGAATAACTTGGCTATGTTACAGTTTTGCTTAGCAGCCATTAAAAAAAATTCTACTTACAACCATCAAATAATTATTCATGTAAATGAAGGAATTGATGGTACTTTAGATTGGATAAAAACCCAACAGTTAGATTATACTTATTCGGCCCAAAATGCAGGTGTTTGTTATGCCATGAATGCCATGGCTACTTTAGCCAAAACCAATTATATATTATTTTTAAACGATGATATGTATGTATGCCCTAAATGGGATGAAGTATTATGGAACGAAGTGCAATTACAAAACAATCATTTGTGGTATTTTAGTGGCACTATGATAGAGCCAAAAGACAGTGGTAATAAATGTGCCATAGCTCCTTTCGATTTTGGCAATTCGCCAGAAAATTTTAAAGAAAAAGAACTGCTTACTTTTGTATCAAAACTAAAACACCACGATTGGTTTGGCGCAAGTTGGCCGCCAAGTTTGGTGCATATCAGTTTGTTTAATCAAGTAAATGGTTACAGCGAAGAGTTTAGCCCTGGCATGTACAGCGACCCCGATTTTTCTATGAAACTTTGGCAAGTTGGCGTGCGAAATTTTAAAGGATTAGGCAATAGTTTGGTTTATCATTTTCAAAGTAAAAGCACTGGCCGTGTTCAAAAAAACGATGGGCGTAAGCAGTTTGCTTCCAAATGGAAATTACCATCATCGTATTTTTATAAAAATGTATTGCTGTTAGGCAATGTATTTAACCATAATACAACTCTTAAATTTACCAAAGATATTTTTTACTTAAGCGCCAAATTGAGAGCTTGGTGGATAGCAAAATAAGTAAACATGAATTTAAGTGTAGCCATCATAACTCATAACGAATCACAAAATATTGAGCGATGCATTAACTCGGTTAAAGCCATTGCAGATGATATTGTGGTAATAGACTCATATAGTACTGACAATACAGCAGAACTAGCAAAAGAATTAGGTGCAAGGGTTATTCTACAAAAATTTTTAGGACATATAGAACAAAAAAACTTTGCCATCAGCAAGGCGCAATATCCTTATATACTTTCGCTTGATGCCGATGAAGCCATTGACGAAAAACTAAAACAAGAAATTATTACTTTAAAAAATAGTAGTAAAATAGCTGATGGATATGTTATAAACAGGCATAATAATTACTGTGGACAATGGATAAACCATGGTGCTTGGAAAAGCGATTTAAAACTTCGCTTATGGGATAGCCGCAAAGGCAAATGGGGAGGCATGAATCCACACGATAAATTTGAAATGGAAACCAATGCCAAAATAATACTGCTTGAAGGTAAAATATTACATTGGAGTTATACCTCGGTAGCACAACATGAAAGCAAAGTAGATTATTTTTCGACCATAGCTGCTAAGGCTTACCATGCTAGAGGAAAAAAATCTTCCCTATTTAAAATTTTGTTCAGTCCCCTATTCAGGTTTTTACGCGATTATATATTTAAACTTGGTTTTTTAGATGGCAAATATGGTTTTATAATAGCCAAACTTACCGCCAAAGAAGTTTATTTTAAGTATAAAAAATTGAGTAAACTGTAAAATTTCCTACAAAACAAATTCAGTAAGTTAATTTCTGAAACCAATCTATACATTTGTTATACCTAATTACCCTAGCCAAGGTATACAATGCGCATTATCAAAACTACTCACTTAACCACTCACCAATCATCTCAAATTAACCAACTATGGAATGATGAATACCCACTTAAGTTAAAGGATAGATTTCCTATTTTGTTAGATGGAGCAGATTGGTATAATCATTACGTTATTTTAGATGAGGCTGAAAATGTAATTGCCTGGGCTGTTCATTTTGAAAAAGAAAAGCAAATTCGATTTTCAATTATTGTTGATTCAAAACATAAAGGCAAAGGTTTGGGAAGTTTGTTAATAGGAAGCTTGAAAGAAGAAAATAAAGAATTTTATGGTTGGGTAATTGACCACAATAATGATTTGAAAAGTAATGGTGAGCATTACCACACCCCGATGCCATTTTACCTCAAACATGGTTTTGAAATTTTAAATGATATTAGAATAGACAATGAAATGATAAAGGCTGTTTTGATTAAATGGAGTGAAAATAATAACTCATAAAAAATGAAAACAACATTCAAATATTCACTAGAGGGACAAGAAACAGAAAGATTATTGTTTAGAAGAATTACTGAACAAGATTTTGATACATGGTTAGCATTTTGCAAATATCCTGATTCGTTGAAATACATTTTTTCGCAAGAGCAATTAATGATTGGAGACCCAATAGAACATTGCAATATTTGGTTTAAAAGGGTTTTTAACCGATACGAAAATGGACTTGGTGGTATGAATGCATTAATTGATAAACAAACTGGTGATTTTGTCGGTCAATGTGGTTTGCTCATTCAAAGCATTGATGATATAGAAGAGTTAGAAATTGGTTATTCGCTTATGCCAGCTTTTAGAGGAAAAGGATATGCAAGCGAAGCAGCAAAAAAATGTAAAGAGTTTGCTTTTGAAAATGAGTATGCAACTTCACTCATTTCAGTAATAGTACCCGAAAATACTGATTCAATAAAAGTTGCCATGAATAATGGAATGAAATTGGAAAAAACTACTACCAGCAAAGGAGAAATTGTAAATATTTATAGAATCTACAAACCATGACACACGAACATCATTACAAAATAACCACTATTTGGCAAGGCAATAAAAAAGAAGGAACCAATAATGTAAGGACGTATGATAGAAGTCATAAGATTTATAATAATGGAAAACCCGATTTAAACTTAACCACAGACAATGCAGCTGTGGGCGATAAATCAAAACTGAATCCCGAAGATTTATTGGTATCGGCCATATCATCTTGTCACATGTTATCGTATTTGTATTTATGTGCAATGGAAGGCATCATCGTAACTGAATACATTGACCAAGCAACGGGCGTTATGATAGAAAACACCAATGGTGGAGGGCAGTTTAAAACAGTTACTTTAAATCCAAACATAAAAGTAAAGCAAGAAACCATGATATCAAAAGCTATTGAGCTGCATCATAAGGCACACGAAATTTGTTATATAGCCAATTCCGTTAACTTTGAAGTTATCTGTAATCCCACTTGCTCTATTTAAATAAACCACATGAACAATAAACCTATAGAAACCGAAAGACTCATCTTACGAGAACTTCTACCAAGTGATGATAAGGATATGTTTGAGTTAGATTCAAACCCTGAGGTACATAAATACCTTGGCGAAAATCCGGTTAAAAGTATTGAGCAATCTAAAGAGGTAATTACAATGGTAAGGAACCAATACCAAACGAATGGCATTGGCCGATGGGCCACCATTGAAAAAGAGACAGGTTTATTTATTGGTTGGAGTGGTTTAAAATTTATTACTGAACCCGAAAACAACAAAGTAAACTACCACGATATTGGTTATAGGTTTATGCCCCAATTTTGGAGTAAAGGTTATGCTACAGAAGCTACCAAAGCTTGGTTGAAATATGGCTTTGAACAATTAAATTTAACTGAAATAATTGGAGCTGCACATAAGGAAAATAAGGCATCGCGCAGGGTACTTGAAAAATGCGGGCTTCAATTTGTGGAGCAATTTATGTGGCACGACATAACGTGTGATTGGCTAAGTATAGATAAAGAATATTGGCTTGAATTGAATAAAAAAGTATGAACCCAGAAATAGATTATATTGAGATAAACAAACAATCATGGAATAACAGAACGGAGTTTCATGTCAATTCAGATTTTTATGAAATGGATGCTTTTTTAAAAGGCAAAAGTTCATTGAATGATATTGAATTGAATGTATTGGGTGATATAAAAGGTAAAAGCATTCTGCATTTACAATGCCATTTTGGACAAGATTCTATCTCGCTTCAACGCTTGGGAGCTGAAGTTGTTGGAGTTGATTTGTCTGATAAATCAATTGCCATGGCTAAGAAAATTGCATTGAAGACTAATTCGAATTCAAAGTTCATTTGTTCTGATATTTATAGTTTACCCAATTGTTTAGATCAACAATTTGATATGGTTTATACCAGTTATGGAACCATAGGATGGCTGCCTGATTTAGAGAAATGGGCTTCGGTGGTGCAACATTTTTTAAAACCAGGTGGCAAATTTGTATTTGTTGAATTTCATCCTGTAGTTTGGATGTTTGATGATGATTTTGATAAAATTGGTTATAACTATTTTAACTCAGGAGCTATTGTAGAAACCGAGAGTGGAACGTACGCAGACAGGAATGCTGACCTAAAGCAAGAATACGTGATGTGGAATCATGGCATAAGTGAAGTGTTGAATAGTTTGATAAAAAACAAGTTGGTTATTAATTCTTTTGATGAGTTTGACTATTCACCCTACAATTGTTTTAAGCATACTGTGGAATTTGAACCTAAGAAGTTTCGCATCAAACATTTGGAAAATAAGATTCCTATGGTGTATGCATTAACTGCTATAAAAAATATTTAACAATGAAAGCTTATTAAAATTAATTTCAAATTAGCTATTAAAAGAGCTTATAAAAAAATATAACATAAAAGCCATACATTATCTTGTATGGCTTTTATTTTGAAAATCTAGTAACTAATTACTGCTTGTTTAGTATCGTTGCGTAAGTTGGTCCAAACAACTTTATAACCAAAAGGACAACCACTTGAAACAACTGTTCCATATTGGTCAACACCAAAGGTAACTGTTATTTCTCTGGCAATTTTTTTATGTGTCTTTATACCACTAATAGGAACCCAACTTCCATTAAAACAATTATTATTTTTTGTAAAAACAATTGTTTGAGTAATTATGGTATTAAATGGATTACCTAATCTGTTTGTTCCAGCCACAGCTATATTATTCACTCCATCTATACTTTCAAAACCAGAAACTTTAAGGGTAGGTACGCCAGTTTCCGATATCAAAATTTCACGTTTAAGATAAACAGACCAAAATCTTTGAGTACTATCTTCAAAAGTAACAATCATATTACCTCTAATTGCATGTAACACGCTATTACCACCTGCTGTTAGCATATTAACCAATCCACCATTTAAATTACTCATTATATGTGTTCCATTTAAAACAATTGATTTATTTGTACTATTATTTCTAATCAATAAATTATTAAAAGAAATGGTAACCATAGCGTTAACATCTCGCCATTTTGAACCTGAGGTTAATTGAATCACAATTTGCCCACTTCTAAATTTGGTTCCATAGGCATTATTACCATTATAATTTATAATATACATTTTTTCTGCTACAATTGAATCAATGGTAGCACCTGCAATAGAAAATCCTTTTCCTAAATTTGAAGCTCCCATGGTAGCATTAACATCATCTAATGATGCTTCAGTTTCTTTTGTAACACTTGCTTCATCCGAAGAATGTTGAATTTGGGAAGCAGTATCGTCCGAAAAATCATCACTATTTTTTTTCTTACATGCCTGAAATCCTAATACTGATACAATAATCAAACCTAATAAAAGCTTATTTTTTAACGTTTTCATGTATTCAATTTTAATTTATTTCTATTGTGTTACACTTAACTTTACAAGGTTTAATTTAATGAATATTTTTTATAATTCTATTACCACATCATCTTGAGCAACTAAGCTGCCTGGTTTTAATAAAATAGCTTTTACTTTACCTGCAAATGGAGCCACTACAGTACTCTCCATTTTCATAGCTTCTATGGCAAATAATGGGGTGTTTTTTTCAATTTCATCGCCAACAGATACCATTATTTTAGATAGTTTACCTTGTAATGGTGCACCAATTTCGTTTTCCAAGCTAACCTTTTTATTGGTTATGGCAGTAACTTTAAAATTTTTATCTTTAACATCAATGGCTCTTGTTTGTCCATTAAGCTTAAAAAACACACTTCTTATTCCATGCTCATCAGCTTCTGTTATGTACATCATTTTAACCAAAATACTCTTACCCGGAGCAAGCTCTATTAAAGTTTCTTCATCAGCATTTAAACCATAGAAAAAGGCCGTGGTGGGCAAATAATACACATCGCCATATTGCTCTCTATGTGCTGCATATTCTTCAAAAACCTTTGGATAAAATAAATAACTCAATAAATCTAAAAAGGTATATTCATTACCAAATTTAACTTTAAAATCATCAAATGCTTTATCAAAATCAATGGGTTGCATGTGCTCATTTGGTCTTGATGTATAAGGAACTACATCTTTCAAAACCAATTTTTGTAATGGTTTTGGAAAACCACCTTCTGGCTGACCCAAATCGCCTTTTAACAATCCAATTACACTATCGGGAAACGAAATACTATCGCCATTGGCAAAAATATCAACTTTGCTATAACCATTAGCAGTCATAAACAAAGCCATATCGCCCACCACTTTACTCGATGGGGTAACTTTTATGATATCGCCAAACAATTCGTTTGCTACCACATAATTTTTCTTAATGGTTTCAAATTGATCTTCTAATCCTAATCCACGAGCTTGCGGACGCAAGTTTGAATATTGTCCACCCGGAATTTCATGGTCGTAAACTTCGGCTGTACCAGCTTTTAACTCACTCTCAAAAGGATAATACCATTCGCGCACATCTTCCCAATAATTACTAAATTCATTGAGTTTAGGTAAGTTTATTTTGCATTCTCTCTCCTGCCCTTCCATCATTGCAACTATAGAGTTAAAATTAGGTTGTGATGTTAAACCACTCATACTAGCCAAACATACATCTACTATATCTACTCCAGCTTCAATGGCTTTTAAATAAGTAGCAGGTTGAATACTGCTGGTATCGTGCGTATGTAAGTGAATTGGAATATCAATGCTCTTTTTAAGTTCTGTAATTAATATTTGTGCTTGGTATGGTTTAAGCAAGCCTGCCATATCTTTTATACCTAAAATATGTGCCCCAGCATCTTCTAACCTTTTAGCTAAATCGAGGTAATAATTGAGGTTAAATTTTTTATTTTTTTCATTATTTAAAAAATCGCCACTATAGCAAATACAAGCTTCTGCAATTCCATTGGTGCGTTCGTTAATGGCATTGATAGAAACCTTCATGCCATCAAGCCAATTCAATGAATCAAACACACGGAATACATCTATGCCATACTCCCAACTTTTCTCTATAAATTTTTCTACCAAATTATCAGGATAAGCTGTGTAGCCAACTGCATTGGCGCCACGAATTAACATTTGGAAAAGTGTATTTGGAATAGCTTCGCGCAATAGTTGCAAACGTTGCCATGGGTCTTCATGTAAAAAACGTAAGGCAACATCAAAAGTTGCTCCTCCCCACATTTCTAAACTAAATAATTCAGGATGATTCTTAGCAAAACTTTCCGCTACTTTTAGCATATCAATGGTACGAACTCTGGTAGCTAATAAACTTTGATGTGCATCTCTAAAAGTAGTGTCGGTATAAAGTATTTGAGAATTGTTTTTAATGCTTTCAATAAACTTAGGTCGGCCCAATTCGTTTAATAAATCTTTAGTTCCTTTTGGATAAGGCGCATACTTATCAAAACTTGGCACATTTGGATGACGAAACTGTGCATTGGGATTGATGTATTTTACATCCTCATTTCCGTTAACTACAATATTAGCGAGGTATTTCAGGGTTTTTGTACCACTGTCTTTACGCTTACTAAAAACAAATAAATTGGGGTTATCTTGAATAAAATTAACAGTGCATTGCCCTGCAATAAAAGTAGGATGGCGCAATACGTTTTCTAAAAATGCAATATTGGTTTTAACACCTCTAATTCTAAACTCAGATAACACCCTAATTAAACGCTCGCAAGTTTCGGGCAATGAACGACCCTTGGCAGTTACTTTAACCAAAAGCGAATCGAAAAAAGGCGATATTTTTACCCCAGGATAACTACTTCCTTCATCTAACCTAATGCCATGTCCGCCCGCGTTTCTGTATGCTATAATGGTTCCATAATCAGGTTGAAAATTATTGGCTGCATCTTCTGTAGTTATGCGGCATTGAATGGCAAAACCTTCATACGTAACATCAGATTGACTTTTAATATTTATTTCGGGCGAATCAAGCCTACAACCTTTAGCTATTAACAATTGGTTTTTTACAATATCAACGCCTGTAATTTCCTCGGTAACGGTATGCTCCACTTGTATGCGTGGATTTACTTCTATAAAAAATACATTTTCGTCTTTATCCACTAAAAACTCAACTGTACCTACATTATTATAATTTACTTTTTTGCAAATGGCTACTGCATAATCGTATAATTTCTTTTTGGTTTCAGCTTTTAAACTTGGGCTTGGCGCCATTTCCACCACTTTTTGAAATCTGCGTTGCACTGAACAATCACGTTCAAACAAATGGATTAAATTACCATAGTTATCGCCCATAATTTGCACTTCAATGTGCTTAGGTTGGTTAATAAACTTTTCGAAGAAAATAGTACCATCGCCAAAAGCTACTTGAGCTTCGTTTTTTGCTTCATTAAACTGCTGTTCTAAATCGGCCATATTGCGCAATACACGCATGCCACGTCCGCCACCACCAGCAGCTGCTTTTATCATAATTGGTAAACCAATTCGAGTAGCTTCTTGCTGTGCAATGGCAACAGTGGTTAAATCAACTTTACTATCTTCAATAATGGGAACTTGTGCTTCAATGGCCACTTTTTTTGCCATTACTTTATCGCCAAGGTTAAGCATTACTTGTGGCTCAGGACCAACAAACACGATGCCTTCCTCTTTACAACGTTGTGCAAACTGAGCATTTTCACTTAAAAAACCATAACCTGGATGTATACCATCAACCTCATTCAATTTAGCTATTCTTATTATTTCTTCAATATCTAAATAAGGCTTTAAAGGTTCGCTTTCATCACCAATTTGGTAGCTTTCGTCAGCTTTATACCTATGCAATGAATACCTGTCTTCGTATGTATATACAGCTACAGTTTTGATATGTAACTCATTTGCTGCACGCAGCACGCGAATGGCAATTTCGCCTCGATTAGCCACCAATAATTTTTTCATAACGGAGTAGTAAATAGTACAAGCAAATTATAAAAATAATTGTATAAAAAAAGGAAACTTTACATAATCAAATTGTGAATTGTATAGTTAATGGTTTACATTCAAGTGATTTTAATATCAAGGATATGGATTTAGTTTAATATTCTTTAATTCTCAGAATCTAAATAACATGTACTATAATTAATAAGCTTAACATATAAAAAAAGCCCAAAAGTTTCCTTTTGGGCTTTTTTTATAAAATATACTTAAATGGTTTTAAATAAGTATGGACTATTTGTTTTTTAGTCTTTTAAAACCATAAGCTGCTCCTGCTATTG
>JAIXWW010000002.1 GCA_027491085.1 Bacteroidota bacterium | reverse complement strand
AGCTAAAATTTCGCTTGAACGAAATCCGCTGGCGAATACTTCAAAAGTGATGTGGTCTTCGAGAACCTCAGACCACTTATTTACTAACTGAGTCTAATCGTTGACTGAGGTTCTCGAAGGCAACGATTGTAGGCTCTCGAAGGCAACGATCAGGCTCTCGAAGGCAACGATTAGTAGCCTCAGTCAACTGCAAATAGACATAATAAATGATACTTTCAAAGGCATTTTACTTAGTTCCTTACTAACATTTATATACTTTTTGTTTTTTTAGTGTTACACGTAATGTTGTGATAATCAGATAGTTAAAAACTATATTTTTTTCATTTACAAGTTGTTTTGCATTATTTATTTGCTATTTTTACCCAAATAAACAATTTTTTTAAAAGGCAAAATGAAACTACTTTTCGTATCAAGATTCGTTACTACTAGTTTGCTTTTTACAACTATGATATATTCGCAAGTTTTTGGACAACAAAACGTGAGTATTTCTGACGTGAACGGCGCAACACCAAATGCATCCAGCGTTTTAGATATTAGTTCTACTTCGAAAGGATTATTGATTCCAAGAGTTTCTTTGACAAGCACTACTGTTACTTCTCCTGTAACTTCACCTTTAACATCTCTTTTAGTTTATAATACTTCAACAGTTAATGATGTCACTCCAGGATATTATTATTGGAATGGTACAAGTTGGCAACGTTTCGATACAGGAAATACTATCGGAGATTGGAAATTATTAGGAAATGCAGGTACAAATGCAGGTACTAACTTTTTGGGCACAACAGATGCAGTTGATTTAGTTTTTCGCACCAATAACACAGAGAAAGCTAGAATTTTGAGTGGCGGAAACGTGGGTATTGGGGAATCGAATCCACAACGAATTTTACATTTAAAAGGGTCCACTTCAAATGTTGCTCTAAGGCTGGAAAACACAAGTGCAAAAACCTATGATATTCAATCAACGAGCGGTGGACATTTACATATTATCAACCAATCCAGCTCACCGACTTTTGTAGCGATGCAAGTTAATGGAACAACAAATAATATTGGTTTTTTCAATGGAACTCCAGATATTTCTGCATCTGTTGATATCACAGCACTTGACCCAATAACTTCATCAAATACAAGAGGACTTCTAATTCCAAGATTGTCGTTGACAGCTACAAATGTTGCATCTCCAGTTACTTCCCCTGCCACATCGTTATTGGTATACAATAGTGCAACTGCAGGTACATCACCAAATAATGTTAGTCCTGGATACTATTACAATGCAGGAAACACAACGACACCAAATTGGAAAAGGTTTGCAACGGGTAATGGAGATGCTTGGATTACGGTAGGAAATGCATCACTTTCTTCACCTGCAACTCCAGCTACTTATGGTTCAACAACAATTGGTACAACTGAAAATTGGATTGGAACAACTGATGCGGTAGATTTTGTAGTGGGTACGAATCAAATTGAACGATTAAGGGTAAAACAAAGTACAGGAAAAGTTGGTATTGGTACAGCTGCGCCTGCAATGAGATTGGATGTTACGGATGCGTCAACAACTATTGATGATGCAACAATTAGAGGAGCTGCAACAGGTGCAGCTAAAACTTATGGTGTTTATGGATCAACAACTTCAATCACAACCAATACCAGTGGAGTAAAAGGAGAAGCTAATGGAGCTGGTTCTGTAAATGGTGTTTGGGGAAGTAGTTCATCGGCGAGTGGTACCGGAGTTTACGGGTTAGCTTCCTCTACAACCGGATCTAACACAGGTGTTTTTGGTTTGAGCAGTTCTGTTGGTGGTGATGGTGTTTTTGGTTATAATATTGCTACTTCAGGAGCTGCATCTGGAGTAACAGGTTTTTGTGATTCTCCAAATGGCTGGGGGGTTTATGGTGCGAATTCAGCTGCCACAGGTACTGGATCTGGTGTTGGGGTCTATGGTTCTACTGCACAGTCAAGTCCTTCTATTGTTTCTGTTGGTGTTTTTGGTTTTAACTCAAATACAACAGGAACAGGTATCGTTGGAACTGGTAATAATGTTTCTCCGTCTTCAATGTTAGTGAATGGATCTGGAGGAGCATTCACAAGTAGTAATGTCGGTGTATATGGATATGGAAATAATACAGCAGGAAGTTATGGTGTATATGGAGAGTCAGCTAATGCAACTGGTTCTGGAGTTGTAGGCTATGTTGGGAGTGGTTCAAATGGAGTATTCGGACAAGTTGGTGCAAGCGGACCAGCATTGTCGACGGGGGTTTACGGTGTGAATAATTCGACGTTAGGTGGCGCTAACACAATCTATGGAATGTATGCACAAGCAACAGCAACTCAATCTTCAACTGGAAGCACCCACATGGGAGTTTATGGTGTAGCAAGTGGTGCAACCAATAACTTTTCTATATATGCAGGTACTGGAGGCGAAACCCGCATTTCAAATTCAAACACCTTGAGTGCAACTGCTCAATTAACAAGAAGCGCTAATGGTTCAATATTTACTCAGGCCACAGGAACAACTGCTACCAGTGGTCGGATATGGTGGGTAAGCGGAAATTATTCATGGTATGTAAATTCTTCAGGTAGTGCAGATTACTCAGAGTTTTTTAAAACAATCGACCCATCGTTGGGAGTAGGAGAAGTAGTTGCTGTTGATCCTGAAAATGCAAATTCAGTTAGACGTGCAAGACCTTCAGATATTTCTAGAACTGTTGGTGTTGTTTCAATCGGAGGAACAAAATACAACGACAATAATAAAGGAAATAGAGTGGATGATCCTGAATACATTAATGTAGGCATGCTTGGACAAGTTCCTGTTCTGGTAACTTTGGAAAACGGAAACATTCAACCTGGCGACCCTCTCACTTTATCTCGTCAATATAGAGGAAGGGTAACTAAAGCAATTGAACCATGTAGGATAATTGGTTATGCTTTAACTCACTTCCCATATGAAGCAGGAGAAACAGATTATGAAGTTGATATTTTAGGAGGAAATGCCTTAAGATTAAAAGCAGATCATGTGATGTGTTATTTGAACTGTGGATGGTGGGAAAAATCAAATGAATCCGATAATGACGGAATTGAACCGCCTAAAGTCGAGTCTGCTTCACAAATGCTATCGAGAATAAATTCCACTTTAATACCAGAAAACAAAAATCAAATGGAGGAATTAGAGAGAAGAATTGAAAACACCAAAGGGAATATAGAAAAAAAAGAGACATTAGAAAAAGTAAACAGAGTAAAGAATATGCCTAAAAAACAGGATTAGATTAAAATCAAAAAATCAGTTTTGACAGTGCCTCATACACTGTTTTTTAATTAAAGAGACACCATCCCACTAAGTGTGTAAACTGAAAGTTTCATAAAATCAGTCTATCTTCAAAAATAATCATAAATTGGTTAAGTATTGTTCCCCAATCACGAATAGGCATTGTCCATTTTTT
>JAIXWW010000005.1 GCA_027491085.1 Bacteroidota bacterium | reverse complement strand
GAAACGACCAAAAATCAGGAGGAGAGTGCCAACAAGATGCTTATGTTTATCAAATATTTGCTACCAGTTACAGTGGTAAAAAATACCAATACGCAGGTTCGGTTACTTTATTAAGGTAATTGATTTGAAAACTAAATAGTAAGAAATTTGCATTTATAAATAATTATCTTACTTTTGAAACGTATTAATAACATTGAAGAGGGGACAAAAGTCCCCTCTTTTATTTTAAAAATGGATATAATTGAACAGTTAACAGTATGGGCAAATGAGCACCTAGCTTCACATTTGTTTTTAGTAAGCATTGAGCAAAAGCTTGGAAGTAAAAAAATAAGTGTTTTTGTGGATGGGGATAATGGAGTAACAATTGAGGAATGCAGGTTGTTGAGTAAACATTTATCAGGACATTTGGATGAAATGGAATATGGAGAAGAGCCATATACACTTGAAGTTTCATCACCAGGTGCTGAAAATCCTTTAAAATTATTTAGACAATACAACAAGCATGTAGGTAGAGAGTTATTGATTACTTTAACTCAAAATACAGAGCTTTTAGGAAGATTGGAAAGTATTGAAGGTGATATTTTAACTTTGCATTTAAAGGACAAAAAAAAGGATTATAAAGCTAAAGAAACAATTCTTAAACAAATAAAATTTAACGACATAAAAGAAAGTGTGGTTCAATTAAGTTTTAAATAATTGGATTGAGTAATTTTGAATAAATAATAGAAATAAAATATAAAACAATATGCATAGTGCAGGACTGATAGACTCCTTTGGTGAGTTTAAAGAATTTAAAAACATTGATAGAGCAACACTTCAGCGAGTGTTGGAAGATGTATTTAGAACCATGTTACGCAAAAAATTTGTTACTGATGATAACTTTGATGTAATTATCAATGACAAAAGTGGTGACTTAGAAATTTGGCAAAATAGAAATATTGTTCACGATGGAGAAGTAGAAAATCCAAGAACTCAAATTGCATATAGTGATGCAATTAAAATTGAGCCTGATTTTGAAATTGGTGAAGATGTAACTGAAGAAGTAGGGATGGCTGTTTTTGGTCGTAGAGCTATTTTATCAGCGCGTCAAACTTTGTTAGGCAAAGTTTTAGAATTAGAAAAAGACGAGCTTTACAAAAAATATAAAGATAAAGTTGGTGAAATTGTAATTGGTGAAGTATATCAAATTTGGAAAAAAGAAATTATGGTGCTTGATGAAGAAGGCAACGAATTATTACTTCCAAAAACAGAAATGATTCCTGCTGATCATTACAAAAAAGGTGAACCAATTAAGGCAATTGTATTACGTGTAGAAATGCACAATGGTAGCCCAAGAATTATACTTTCTAGAACTTCACCAATGTTCTTAGAACGTTTGTTTGAATTAGAAGTTCCTGAAATTATTGATGGATTAATCAATATCAAGAAAATTGTTCGTGAACCAGGTAAACGTGCTAAAGTAGCAGTTGAAAGTTACGATGATAGAATTGATCCAGTAGGTGCTTGTGTGGGTATGAAAGGTAGCCGTATTCACGGAATTGTTCGTGAATTACGTAATGAAAACATTGATGTAATTAACTATACCAATAATTTACAATTATTAGTTACACGTGCTTTAAGTCCTGCAAAAATTACTAGCATTAAAGTAGAAGAAGCTGATAAGCGAGTTTCTGTTTTCTTAAAACCAGATCAAGTAAGTTTAGCTATTGGAAATGGTGGTAATAATATTAAACTAGCCGGTAAAATGGTTGGTTACGAAATTGATGTTTACCGCGATGGCGAAAGTGAAGGAGATGATATTGATTTAGATGAATTTACAGATGAAATTGATACTTGGATTATCGATCAATTGAAAAACATTGGTTTAGATACAGCTAAAGCAGTATTAGAAGTTAGCAATGAAGATTTAGTTCGCAGAACTGAATTAGAGGAAGAAACGGTAGTTGAAATCAAACGCATTCTTCAAGCTGAGTTTGAATAACCAATATAAATTACATAAAAAAAGCAGCTGTAAAAAGCTGCTTTTTTTATGTAATAAACTTAAGAATTGAATACTACAGTGAATTAATCAACCTGTATAAAAATGGGTAATTCACTTATTTTATTTATGGTAAAACCATTATTTTCTTTTAGAATCAATTCAGTATTGAACAAATTATCGCTAGCCGATGGAGTATAAATAGTGGCTGATTTATTGCCTTTTACGTTTAGGTTAAAGTTGAAAATTTCTTTATTGTCAGAGGTATTGCACCAAACAGCATAAATTAGCTTATTGCTATTATTCGATTTAAAGCAATATACATTCACATTTGCTTGTCCTGATGGTAGTTCTTTCATGAACGAATAGCCTTTCAATACATTTTTTAAACAAGCCATATAATACCACGAAATTTTCTTTTCATTGCCTGGCGCTCCTTTTACCATACCACTTGTCATATATTGAGCGTTGGTTTCAAATCCATAATCTTCAAAGTTGTATAAAAATGCGCGGTCAATTCCTGCTGCTGCTATTTCTAAAAAGCTCCTTAATAACCAACGACCTTGAGTTTCAAAACTACTTGTATTACCAATAGCCGGTGCTGCTTGTGTTGAACCCTCGTTGGTATCGTATCCAAATTCAGTAAGCCAAATTTCAAGATTGGGTAAATGTGCATTACGGTAAGCCACTACTTCTTTCAATTTGTTTTTTAGTCCATCTTGCTCTGGGCTAATGCCCAAAATAGGTTGGCCTTTTCCTTCGTTTGAATTACAATAATGATGGAAATTAAGTACATCGGCTGGGAATTTTTGAGTTTTGGTTCGGTTGTAATCGCTCCAAAGTTTCATGCCTTTTATAAATTCAATGTTTAATGCAGCCAAACCTCCCATTACAAATTTCATGTTTGGGTCGGCATTTTTTACACCCACATTTTTACCCAAAGTGCCTTCGTGTCCATCGTAATCGGCACTGCACATGGCAGCAAACTGAAATGGACTAAAATACGATGCAGCAGGATGCCACCATTTATCGGGCTCGTTCCAATTTTCGATTGATTTTACCACATTTAAACCAGAAACTATGGGTTGTAACTCGTTATTTGGGCCAAATTTATTTTTATCTAATTTAAGTAAACTCTTATCGACTATTTGGCTACCATAGCGTGCTGCATATTGAAACAAATAATCGGCATGTGCTTTATACGATGCAGGGTTATTTGGATTTTGCCCCGCAAAAACGGGTTTGTTATTTTCATTATCTCCATTTACAAAATACAAAGCCGATGTTTGTAAACATGGATTTAACTCAATTCCTGCGCTTGTTAAACGTTTGTAATCTTCATCGGTATGGCGTAAACCAAAATCAGGACTAAAATTGTAAAAATTATCAGGATAAGGTTTGTAACCTGCCAAAGGATTGTTGTGGTTATTTTGGTCGTAACCCGCATCGTTCCAGTTCCAAGTATGAAACTCGCGCAACGCACTCACACTGCCAATTACCAGTTTTTCATTTTCCCATAATCCTCCTGTAGCACCCATTAGCTTATCCATGGTAGGAAGTTTTCTTTCAGCATTAATTTGGTTGATAGGAATTTTACAATCAACTATTTTAGTACCAAAAAGAACCACTTCGGCTATGTCTTTTACTTTTATATTAAACTCTATCATTACATAGCGGCTGCTATCGTTTAGGGTTAAATTATCCCATTGGTCGCGGTTACGTTTGGTGGTTATATAACCTTTTGGTCTCCATTTACTGGGGTTTCCAGTGTAAATAAAAATGGAATCTTTACCGCGCCAACCGCCCGCTAGTTCAAAAAACGAAATGCCACTTAATTGATATTGACCTTGTAAATCAAAAATAAATTGTGCTTTGTTATAACGTTGGTCACCAGGCAATAAAAACTCACTTCGGGCTACTTGTAAATTTTGTTCATCAACCAAAGTACTAAATGGACTAGACCCAAAACATCCACAATTAGAATATAACATGCTTGGATTTAAAATAATTTGTTTGTCTGTTTGTCGTGTGTCAGAATAAACGGTGTTATTTACAGGCCCATAAACGCCTCCATCTTCTAGGTTACTGTTTCCAAAAGTGCATTTTTGGAAATTAAGTAATAAAAACAAAAATATAAGGGTGTTAATGCTTTTCATAAATAAAATTTTGCGCTGAAATTTATAGTTGCAAACTATATTACTCTAGTTAAAAATCAATGTAGAGTTATAATGAACTAATTGTTGATTGATTAGTAAAATGTATTTTAGGTTTTGTAAACAATTGGTTTAAGTTTTTTAAGTTATATATTTACAAAAAGTTGAAACTTTTTAGAATTTGTCAGGTTAATTTTATTAATTATAAATAATACAAGTAAATTGTCAGTTAGCTGTCTTATTGCTGATATCCAGTTATACATAACCAAAGTATATCTTTTTATTTGCATTCAATAAAAGAAACAAAAATGAAACAACTAACTTTTAAAAAAACAGAAAAACAAATAGCAATGGTTTTCCTATTTATTGCTATTCTTGGCCAAATGGCATTTATTTCGTGTAATGAAAATGATTCAAAATTTAAAACAAATAGTTATACCATGACAAACGATGATTCAACCATAGTAAACAAAACGGATTCGGAATGGAAAGCCCAACTCACTCCAGAGCAATATTATGTATTGCGCCAAAAAGGAACCGAACGTCCATTTACCAGTAAGTTTGAAGACCATAACGATGGTGGAACATACACTTGTGCTGGATGTGGAAATGAATTATTTAAAAGCGATAGCAAATTTGATGCGGGCTGTGGTTGGCCAAGCTTTTACGAGGCTTTAGATAGTACTAAAATTAAAACAGAAATTGATAAAACACATGGAATGCAACGTGTTGAAATTATGTGTGCCAAATGTGGTGGACATTTAGGTCATGTATTTGATGATGGGCCAAAACCAACCGGTTTGCGCTATTGTGTGAACGGTGCTGCTTTAGATTTTTTGAAAAGGAAAAAGTAAGGTAATTTAAAAGTTGCGAGTTAGTTATTAAATAAATTGCTCATTACTTATTCCGCTGGCTAATCCCGAAAGCTTTCGCATATACGTCAAGCTAAAGAAAACTCCAAAGGAGTTTAATATTAATAGCCCAGAATGAAATTCGGGATTAAAAGTATGGATAAAAACACTAAAAATCCTGTTTGTTTTTTCAACGGGTTAATCCCGATAAATAGGGACCGTTGTTACAAAATGTTTCGTTCCTACGGAACTTTAAAGTTTATAAATGTTTAGAAGAAAAAACCATCAATTAAGTTGACGCTAATGCGAAAGCTTTCGGGTAAACGGTAATTTATCTTTTGCCAATTGCTTATTAGTAAAATTGCCTATTGCTCATTCCTTTATCGTTTTCAAGCAACTTTGCCATAGTAAATCAGCAGTTTTGTTCCAACTGAAAAGTGCCTGGCGCTCGAAACCTTTGCTAATTAAAGTTTGCTGTAAATTGGTATCAGAATAAAGCATTTTCATGGCGTGGCAAATGCTTTCAATACTTGTAGGATTTATCTGGATGCTGGCTGCTTCACCTATCTCTTTCATGGATGAAGTATTGCTACAAATAACCGGAACGCCACTTTGCATGGCCTCAATTATAGGAATACCAAAGCCTTCAAAAAGCGAAACATAACACATGGCAAATGCCGATGCGGTAACTTTTGCTAAATCTTCATTGCTTAAATAACTAGTAAAAAGCACATCGTTTTTAAATTCCATTTGTTGGTAAATGGCGTTTACTTTATCGGTTTTCCATGCCATTCGGCCGGTTAGTACCAATTTATAGTTGCTATTGGTTTGTTTTTTAAAACTATCAAAAGCTTGCAATAAAGTAGCTACATTTTTACGCGGATGAATAGAACCTACGTATAAAAAGTAATCAAAACCTTGGCTGTATTGTTTTTTTATGGTTGTTTTTTCTTCATTATCTAAAGGTTTAAAAAGGTTATTTGCACCATTGTAAACCACATCAATTTTATTTGGGTCAATGCCATATTTTTGAACAATATCTTTTTTAGAATATTGGCTAACAGTGGCTATTCTATTTACTTTTTTGGCAAATTTTGGAGTGTATTTGCGCATGTATTTTAGCTGTATTTTCGAAATTCCATCTTCAAAATGTTCAAAAGCCAAATCATGGAAAACGCATAGTTGCTTCACTTGGGTATTTAAACAAGCATATCCATCAGGACTTAAAAATAAATCGGGCTTATTTTTTTTTAACCAAATGGCTATCGAAATATCAAACCAAATATACCATAAAATTGGGTGTCTGGCAGGTGGCGGAATTACCACTGGAGTAACATTGCTTGCGTAAATATAGCTTTTGTCAAATGGCCTATCAAATAAAAAGTAAAACTGAACGGTTGGGTTATTTAAAACTATGCGCTTAAGTGTTTCGTTGGTAAAATGACCAAAACCTTCTAGCTTATTTTTAAGTAAGAAACGAGTATTTACAGCTATTTTCAAAGTTATAAACTATTTTGAGAAGGCGCAACCAACCATTTGTAAAACATTTTTTCAAGAGTTTCTTTAACTACCGGTTTACTAACGTATTCATCCATTCCAGCATCAATACATTTTTCTTTTTCACCCAATAAAACTCCTGCTGTAAGTCCTATAATTGGTGTTCTGAATCCACTGTTTTCTAATTTTCTGATTGCTTCAGTAGCTTCGTAACCATTCATTACAGGCATTTGTACATCCATTAATATGATATCTGGTCTTTGTTCAGAATATTTATTGACTGCATCTAGTCCATTTACGGCCTCGAAAATTATAGCGTTTGGTAGTATTTTTTTAACAAGTATTTTCGAAAGAAAGATATTAACCGAGTTGTCATCTACAATAAGAATTTTGGTATCTTGTTTTAATTCTGAATTACCCATGTTTTGGAGTAATAAACCATGATCGGTTGCACTGTTATCAATACCTAAAACAGATTCATCATTTACTTCAAAATTTACATCAAAATAAAAAGTACTTCCTTTTCCAAGTTCACTAACCACATTCAATTTACTTTTCATTAAGCCTAAAAGTTTATTTGAAATAGTAAGTCCTAAACCTGTACCTCCAAATCTTCTTGTAGTTGTGGAGTCTTCTTGTGTAAATGCTTCAAATATTTTTTCTTGATTTCTTTTATCAATACCAATTCCTGTATCAATAACTGAAAATCGTATGGTATTAGTTCCGTTTTTATGAACCGCAATTGTTTCAATTTTTAATTCAATAAAACCTTTATTGGTAAACTTTATGGCATTACCTAATAAGTTAATTAAAATTTGTCTTAGCCTCATTTTATCACCTTTTACCATTTGAGGGAGGTTGTCTGAAAGCGTTATGTTTAATTCTAATTTTTTCTGAATAGTCTGATACTTTATGGCTTCAATAACCTGGTTAGAAAGTAATTTAATTTTAAAATTATCTATGTCTAGCTCCAATTTACCAGCTTCAATTTTAGAGAAATCTAAAATATCATTAACTACATCAAGCAAAGTTTTAGCTGAGGTGTTAACAGTATTCATGTATTCCATTTGAGTTTCGGTTAAATTGGATTGCATTAGCAAGTCACTAAAACCAATTACTCCATTTAAAGGTGTTCGAATTTCATGGCTCATATTAGCTAAAAATTCTGTTTTAGCTTTATTTGCGTCTTCTGCTTCTTTTTTTGATTGTTTTAAAATATCAATATTGCTTTTTAATTGTTTACTTTGATTTTCTAAAATTCTTTGAGCAAGGGCAAGTTCGTTGTTTTTAACCTCTTCTTGATTCTTGGCTATTTCTAATCTGTTAAAGTTAGAGCTAATTGTAAAATTTGTTGCTATACCTAATGCTAGAGCAGGAATTACCGTAAACGAAAAGTGTGTCCAGTGGCCAGAAAAACCATTGGAGTATGCTAATAATAGCCATAGAAATACACTGAAAGCAATAATAGAAAAAAGCACCTTTCTAGATGTAATAATGATACCCGCACCTACAAATAGTAATAGTAAAAATGAGGTTTGCAATGGGTCGTTGTAGAGCCACATGTGAACAAATGTATTTACAAAAGGAAACAAAAGTAGAAAAAAGGATAACAGTAATGTCTTTTCAAAATGAACATTTGGCTTGTATAAATAAAGCCTCATGATGGCATAAAAAATAGAGGAGCAAATAGAGAGCGTAATTAAAATGTTTTTCTCTTTTCCTTCAGGCAATATAAAAACATGAGAGACGCTAAAAACTAAATATAATAACACAAAACTTAAAGATATGGGTCTTAAGCTAGAATATGCAAATAAAATATGTGCTTTGTTCGTCTCTTTCATTTATAATTCCTAGTCGGATATCGCATGTATGATTTTGGTGCCAATATAGTTTTTATTACTATTTAAAAGTATTTTGATTGATTATTAAATGGTTGTTTTTTTTGTTGATTTGACTATCTGTTTTTAAATGAATAACTTAAGTAGCCAAACAAACTGATAATATTTTTTTAATTCATAAATTTCAAAAACATTTATCACTATTCAAAATCTTATGTAGATTTATTCTAAATTGCGCCTCGATTATGAATCTAACGCAACTAGGTTACGGTAAAAAAGCCGTTATTACAAAAGTAAACGGACAAATTTTGGCGCTTAAGCTATTTGAAATGGGTATTTTGCCTGGCGAAGAAGTGGAGTTAGAAAATGTTGCTCCTTTTGGAGATCCAATTGCCATTAATTTGAGCGAAAGTAAAGTGTGTTTGCGCATGCAAGATGCTAGTTGTATAGAAATTAAACTGATTGACTAATTTGGAACAAAAAGAAATAACCGTTGCGCTTGTTGGTAATCCTAATTGTGGTAAAACCAGTTTGTTTAATGCCTTAACAGGCTTAAACCATAAAGTTTCAAATTTTCCGGGAACTACTGTAGAGAAAAAAACAGGCTCTTTTAAATTAAGTCCTGAAAAAAATGCTCATATAATTGATTTGCCCGGTACTTACAGCCTTTACCCTAAAAGTGCTGATGAGTTGGTTACTTACGAAATATTGCGTAATAAGGCAGAAACCAATTACCCTGATTTGGTAGTATTTATTGCCGATGCAAGTAATTTAAAACGCAATTTATTATTGTTTACCCAAGTGGCTGATTTAAAAGTGCCAATAGTTTTGGTGTTAAACATGCTTGATGTAGCCGAACGTAGAGGGATTAAATACGATTTAGCCAAATTAGAAGAAAAACTACAAGTGCCAATTATTAGCATCAATGCCCGAAAAAAAGAAGGAATTGATAAGCTAAAAGAGGTTTTATTAGATGAAAAATTACGTGTAACTGCTAAGTATTTTAGTCTTGAAAGAGTTAACCAACAAATGTTACTCGATTTAAGCAAAATTACTGATAAGCGCAATAAATATGCTGCTTTGCAATATGCCATAAATGCATCGAGTTTAATAAGCGAAAAGGCAAAAAGGTTAACCGAAGTTTTTAAACATTACGAGTTTGATATAATAAGTTTCCAAGAAGATGAAGTACTTGCCCGTTACAAAATTATTGACGAAACAGTTAAGTATGCACGTTTAAAAAATACTTCTCAACTTAAAGCTTCCATAACTGCTAAAGTTGATAAAGTTTTAACCCATCGTTATTACGGAATTGGTATATTTTTGGTGTTATTGCTTTTGGTTTTTCAAGCCATGTTTAGCTGGAGCGAATATCCCAAAGATTGGTTAGAAGTAGGCTTGGGCGCCTTTACCGATTATGTTGAAAAAACATTGCCGGCAGGCGTTTTAAACGATTTGATTGTACATGGTGTATTGGCAGGCTTAACGGGTGTAATGGTGTTTTTACCACAAATTATTTTATTGTTTTTATTCATTGCCATTTTAGAAGATGTAGGTTACATGGCTCGTGTGGGTTTTATAATGGATAGAATTATGCGTCCGTTTGGTATGAATGGAAAATCTATTGTGCCGTTAATTGGCGGAATGGCTTGCGCAGTGCCTAGTATTATGGCTACCCGAAGTATTGAAAATAAAAAAGAACGCTTAATTACTATTTTGGTTACACCGTTAATGAGTTGTTCTGCTCGTTTACCCGTTTATACTTTGTTAATTGGCATGATGCTAGAAGATACGGCTAAATGGGGCCCTTTTAATGTTCATGGTTTGGTATTGATGCTCATGTATTTAATTGGTTTTGGAGCAGCTATTCTTAGTGCTTGGGTTTTTAAATTATTTATTAAACAAAAAGAAAAAACGTATTTTATTTTAGAATTACCTGGTTACAAGGTTCCAGTATTTTCAAATTTATTAATTACCATTTATGAAAAAGGAAGTGCTTTTGTTTTTGGAGCCGGTAAAATAATCATTGCAGTGTCGGTTATTTTGTGGGTTTTGGCATCTACCGGCCCTCATGCTAATATGCAAATGGTAGAAAATAAATACAGCGCCATTTTACAAAACGATACTTTAACCGAAGCCGCTAAAAAAGAAATTACTTTGCAAATGAATGCTCAAAAATTGGAAGCCAGTTATGCAGGCGAGTTTGGAAAGTTAATTGAACCAGCTATTCGTCCGTTGGGTTTCGATTGGAAAATAGGCATTGCATTACTTACATCGCTTGCTGCACGTGAGGTTTTTGTGGGAACCATGAACACCATTTACAGTGTGAACGATGATGGAGACAATAGTTTTGGACACATAAAAACCAAAATGATGGCCGAAATAAATCCGCGAACGGGAAAACCAAGTTATAACACTGCTACCTTTTTATCCCTCATGATTTTTTATGCTTTTGCCATGCAATGTATGAGTACTATAGCTATTGTTAAAAAAGAAACCGACCACATTAAATGGCCTATCATTCAGTTTTTATACCTTACAGCTTTGGCTTATGGCAGTAGCTTTTTGGTGTTTAATTTGTTTAGTTAATAAGGGCTTTTGACTTCTAGCAATTTTTATAGATTTTGTTTCGCTCTTTTTGCAATTGATGAAGTTTAGTAACGCTATACCAACAGTAATTTTTTATGCATAAACCTTCGTTAGTTAAAATTTGTCAACTTGTTGAAAATATATAAATTCGACCATGCCTAAATTGATTTTTGTATTTATTTTAATATTATTCAACTATGTTTTAGACGCTCAAAATCATTTATTGGGTGTTCAGTTTGGAATAAATAATACCAGTGTAACAGATAAAAATATTTTTTTAAATAAAATTGGTAAAAATGGATTTTCAGGAGGTATTACTTACGACTATTTATTAAAGAAAAAGTTTGCATTAGGGGTTGATTTATTATACACACAAAAAGGTTTTGGTAATTATTATATTATGGGAGACCCTTTAGATCCAGTATCAGGAGGTAATGGAACAGGGGCTCCAGGAGGTATAACAGTAATTTATTTTCAATATGATTATATTACAATACCAATTAGCCTTTCCTATAAAGTTGGTAATAAATATTATTTATTTACCACTGTGGGCTTGGCACCGAGTTACTTAGTAAGTGCCAAAACTTATTTTGAAGATTCTGATAATGTATTGTATAGCAATAATTTAAATAAGTTAGAATTAATTGCTCAAATAGGGCTAGGGGCAGGTTTGAAACTCTATAAAAATTATCATTTCTATGCTTCTGTCCTTAAATTCCAAAGTTTAAATGGGGTAAGTAATTCCAATTATTATGTGTTCAGTGAAATTAATAATTATGGTTATAACTTTTCGTTTGGATTTAAGTACTCAATTGGAAAATAGATCATGTAAATAGCTTTTTTGCCATAACTGAAACTATTCTTTATCATTGCAAACCTAAATTTTAGGATAAAAACCTAACTATGAAACGAACACTTGAACTTACGGCTCTTCCTGAGCAACTAAAATCTGATGCGGATGTAAAGCGCGAAATCAGTAAAAATTTTGGCATTCCAATCAATGAAATCAATGGATTTACCTACCTAAAAAAATCGATTGATGCACGTAAAAAACCAGTACGAGTTAACCTTACTTTAAATGTTTTTGTAAATGAAAATCCTACAAAAGAAACCATTCAGTTTGATTTTAAAAATGTAACCAATGCCAAAGAAATAGCCATTATTGGTGCGGGGCCTGCGGGGTTATTTGCTGCTTTGCAATTAATTGAATTAGGTTTAAAACCTGTGATTTTTGAACGTGGTAAAAATGTGCGCGAACGCAGACGCGATTTAGCCAATATTACCAAAAATAACACTGTAAATCCTGAAAGTAACTATTGCTTTGGCGAAGGCGGTGCTGGCACTTATAGCGATGGAAAATTATATACGCGTTCTTCCAAACGTGGTGATGTAAATAGAATTTTAAAACTATTGGTTTATCATGGTGCTGACGAAAATATTTTATACGAAAGCCATCCACATATTGGAACCAATAAATTGCCACATATTATTGAAAAAATTCGCGAAACCATTTTAAGTTGTGGTGGCGAAATACACTTCAACTCCAAATTGACCGACATAACATTAGATGGCGATAAAATCAAATCAATTGAAATAACAAATAACGAACTTCGAACTTCGAACTTCGAACTCCGAACTTTAATATTAGCTACCGGTCATTCTGCTCGAGATATTTTTGAATTATTGCATCGCAAAAAAATTGCTATTGAAGCTAAACCTTTTGCTTTAGGAGTTCGCATTGAACATCCGCAGGCATTGATTGATAGCATTCAGTATAAATGTGGTGTGGAGCGTAATCCATATTTGCCTGCTGCCAGTTATAGTCTGGTAGAACAAGTAAATGGGAGAGGAGTGTTTAGTTTTTGCATGTGTCCGGGTGGAATTATAGCACCTGCCATGACAGCTCCTGGCGAAATTGTGGTAAATGGTTGGAGTCCATCCAAACGTAATAATCCATATGCAAATTCGGGTATGGTGGTTTCAATCAATGCCGAAGATTTTAAAGCTTTTGAAAAATATGGTCCTTTGGCTGGTATGTATTTTCAAAGTATGGTAGAAAAAAATTGCTTTGAACAAGGCAATAAAACATTGCAAGCACCTGCGCAGCGCATGTTAGATTTTGTAAATAATAAAACAAGTAATATTTTACCTGATAGCAGTTATTTACCGGGCACCGTTAGCCGAAATTTAAGTGAAATATTACCCAATTATGTGGCTAAAAGTTTGCAAGGCGCCATGAAAGCTTTTGGAAAAAAAATGCACGGCTATTTAACCAACGAAGCTATTTTATTAGCAACTGAAAGTAGAACTTCATCTCCAGTGCGCATTCCAAGAAACAAAGAAACTTTTGAGCATATTCAAATAAAAGGGTTATATCCATGTGCCGAAGGTGCAGGCTACGCAGGCGGAATAGTAAGTGCCGCTATGGATGGCGAAAATTGCGCTAAAGCTATTGCTCAACTTTGCAAGATATGATGGTTGACATCATCTAGTCAGTTCGAGCGGAGTCGAGAACAGTTTAACAATGTCTCGACTCCGCTCGACATGACTGACGACTCCGCCATGTCCAAGGGCATTAATTAAACAAAACAATTTATTGATTATTTGTGTTTTACAAAACATGAAGAACAAATATTTGAAATTTCTGATGCTTATTTGTTTTATAGCCAATAATTCAAACGTTTTTTGTTTTCAAGTTGATTCCATTACAAAACAATGTTATCAAAATGAAGTAAAATATACACCCATGATGGTTCATTTTATTTCAAATAATCAAGTTGATTCGGTTGAAATACTCTTTAATAACATGCCTAAAATGTGCGAAGAACAAGGATGGAATCAACTAATCAACTTATTTTTAACTTGTGTAAAGTATCCAGAAAAAGTTGATAATTTAAATAAAAGTGAAATGGATTTTTTAATTGATTATGTTTATTGCATAAAACACAATCAATTAAAGTATCAACCTGAAGATACCATTTATTATGATTATTATATCATGCCTACTTTTAACGATTTGCACCAAGCAGTTTTAACTTATTTAACTTCTTTTTACCAAACCTTGCCAACAGGCAGTAAACAGCAAAGTCTTGTTGGCACTATAATCAATAAAAACAATTCATTTTTCGAGGAATTAAAAAACTTAAATAGTTACGATAAAACAACATCAACCTATGCAAGTTACTTATCAAGTAAGGAAAAATTAAATAATGCAATTCATTTATTTTTGCATTTAAATACCAGTTATTCTATCAATAATCAAATAGGCAATGCAATAGTTTTTGAATACCTTGGAATTGAATTTATTCAACCTAAAATGATGACAGGTATTTCACTTGGAGCAGGGCCAAACACGACCAATCCCGATTTTTTAATTTATTACAACAATGAAATTGTTGTCCCTCAAAAATCGGTTATCATTTCGGCTACTTTTTGGGCTAATTATATATTAACAAATAAGGGTAAAATTAAGCCTTATATTGGTGGAGGTGTTTCCATGTTTGAGTGGCAACATGTTACACCTGAAATAAATGGGAAAACAGAATCACTATCAATTTTTGGAGGGCAAGTTTATCCTGAATTTGGTTTTTTAATAGGTAAAAAACCCAATTACTGGCTCAAAATCCATGGTTCATATAGGTATTCTGGATATACGGCAGATTATTGGGGTGATAGCTGGGATAATGATTCTTCCTTTGGCCACAATATAAAAACCAATGATATTAGAATTGGAGTTACTATATTATTTAATTTATTGCCCGAAGCAAAACATAAAGGAAAAATAATTGGGTTAAACTAAAATTGGTATTTGCAAATTACAACAAGTAAACTTGTTCTTGAAATTCAAATCTTTTATTTATAATTGACTATTTATTTTTAGTCAATTAATTAATGAACAAAAAACTCAATTTATTAGATAGCATCATGCTCATTATGGGCAGTATGATTGGCTCAGGCATTTTTATTGTTTCGGCTGGCATGCTGCGCGAGTTAGGAAGCCCAACTATGCTCATTTTAGCTTGGTTAGTTACAGCCGCTTTAACGCTAATGGCAGCTTTAAGTTATGGCGAATTAGCAGCTTTAATGCCCAAAGCAGGCGGTCAATATGTTTATTTAAAAGAGGCGTATTCGCCTTTATTTGGTTTTTTATATGGCTGGACTTTATTTACCATTATTCAAACAGGAACCATTGCCGCAGTAGCTGTTGGTTTTGCAAAGTTTACTGGTGTTATTTTCCCGGTTTTTAGCGAAAAAAATATTTTATTCTCCTTACAATTTACGAGCAATTTTACTTTAAATATTAGTGCTGCGCAATTGCTTGGAATTGGTTTAATTGCCTTACTAACAGTGTTTAACTTTGGTAAGGTGAAAAATGCAGCTTTGCTTCAAAATATCTTTACTATTGGTAAAATTGGCTCTTTGTTATTCATCATTTTTGCAGGATTGTATTTTATTTTAAGTAATCAAAACCCAACAAACTTATCAACCCAATTAATAGAGTCTACTGCTTCAAATTTACCAAACGTAAATATTGGAATTTTTGCGGCAGCTTTGGTAGGTTCTATTTTTAGTGCCGATGCTTGGAACAATATAACTTTTACTGCGGGAGAAATGGAAAATCCTAAACGTAACTTGCCGTTATCTTTATTGATTGGAACTGGAAGCGTGTTGTTTTTATATGTATTGATTAATTTTATTTATATCAATGCGCTTTCAATTAGCGAAATACAAAATGCACAACAAGATAGGGTTGGAACACTTTTATTGCAAAAAGTATTTGGAACCAATGGTGCCATAATAATGGCAGCATTAATTATGGTAAGTACTTTTGGTTGCGTAAATGGAATTATTTTAAGTGGTTCAAGGGTTTATAAAGTAATGGCTGAAGAAGGGTTATTTTTTAAACAAGCAGCCCAATTAAATAAACACCAATCACCGCAGAAATCGTTAACCTATCAGGCTATTTGGGCTAGTTTATTGGTGCTTTCGGGTTCTTATGGAGATTTATTAGATTATGTAGTTTTTGCTGTTTTAATATTTTATATTTTATCAGTTGGCGCAGTATTTATTTTACGTAAAAAACAACCCAATGCAGATAGGCCATACAAAGTAATTGCTTATCCGTTTTTGCCACTTTTGTATATGGTTATGGCATTAACTATTTGTATTAGTTTGCTTGTGTTTAAAACTGCTTTTGCCTTTACGGGCTTATGTTTGGTGCTAATTGGTGTACCTATTTATTATTTTATAAAACCTAAAAATGCCTAGATTACTTTTCGTAATCATATCGTTTTTATTGCTTACTCATTTAAAAGCCAATAACGATAGTTTGTTATACAAACGAACCAATTACTTTTTGCGAGCAAGTATACATAATGGTTCTATTTTGGCTCACTCCAATAGAGTAGAATATTCAGCCAATGCGCCTATTTTGGGTTTTGAAATAGAATTAATAAGCCAAAGATTAGATAATTTAGATGCCCATTATAACCCAAAAGGTTTTGTAACTGGATTTGGACTTAATTTTTTCAATATCAATAATCCAGTTATAAAAAATAATGTAAACGCTTTTTACACCCTTGAATCAAATATTTTAAAAACACAAAAAGTAAATTTGGCAATAAAAGCTTGCGGTGGTTTAAACTTTATTTCAAGTCCTTATGATTCGTTAAACAACCAAATCAATTGGTCGTACAGCAGTTATGTAAATGCTTTTTTAGCTTTGGGCCTAGTGGCAAATTTTCAATTCAAAAATAATCAATCAATTGGTGCTCGGTTGGTTTTTAACCATTTTTCCAATGGAGCCATTAAAGATCCAAATTTGGGCGTTAACTTTTTTACAGGTGCATTGAGTTATCAATTTAAAATAGCTGATAATGTGAAACTTCCACTAAATTTAAAACGCAGAATAAAGCCGTTTGAAGGTAGACACAATTTGCAGTTTACTGCTTTTACTACTTATAAATCATCAACAGTTAATACCGAAAAGTTTTATTTAATTAATGGATTTGCTGCCAGTTATAATTTACCATTTGGGGTTAAAAAAGGTCATAGTTTGGCAATAGGAGCAGAGTGGTTGGAAGATAGAGCCATATCAGAATTGTTACGTTATGGAGGAAAACTGTATTTAAGTAATCAACGTGTGGGAGTTACCGTTGGACACGAGTTTTTGTTTCATCAATTTACATGGGGACAATATTTAGGCTATTATATTTTTAAAGATATTCCAGAAATGGATAATATATACCATAGGCATACCATTAGTTATAAACTAACCAAAAGTTGGAGCATTGGTATTTCACTATTAGCTAATTACCAAAAAGCCAATTTTACTGATTTACGTTTAACTTATAAATTGCAAAACAGAAGAAGTCCAGTTTGCATTGGTCCAAAATTTTAATGGTTTTTACAAATTTTATCATTGTTTATTTTAATATATATTTGCTTGAATAAATGAATTCAATAAAAAAGTACAAAGGTTTAATTGTTTGGTTAATACTTTTTGGGGCAATGACCTTTGCAACATTAAATATCCACAGTAGAGCTAAAGAATTTAATTATCATAGTGAAATTTTTTCCGATAAAGCTGGATATTATATTTATTTGCCTTCAGTATTTATTTATAATTTTGATGCTAATAGTTTTCCTGATAGTATTGAATTTAAAACAGGCGAAGGTTTTTTTTTAGATCGAAATGCCAACAAAATAGTTTCAAAATACCCAGTTGGATTATCAATACTTGAGTTCCCCTTTTTTGTGAGTGCGCATGTATACAGTAAATTAAATAATTTAGAAGCCAATGGATTTACCAGGCCTTATCATTATGCAATAGATATAGCAGCTGTTTTTTATTTAATGTTTGGGTTGTTTTTTCTGTTTAAATTTTTGAAAAACTATTTTGAAGAAAAAATAATTTACACGTCTATCTTTTTGTATTTAACAGGAACCAATTTATATTATTATGCGGCTCAAGAAACAGGTTTATCACATATTTATTCCTTTTTTTTAATAGCTGCGTTTGTACACTTTTATAAATTATATTTAAATAGCTCCAATTACAGAAACATTATTTTACCTAGTATTTTCTTTGGATTGGTGTTATTAACTAGACCAATTAATTTAATTTTTTTCGTTCCAATATTTTTTTTAGATATTACTAATTGGAACCAACTAAAACAGCGCATTTTAAATGGTTGGAAACATTACTTATTTATGGGCATTATTGCCTTTATTATTTTAATTCCACAACTTGCTTATTATAAATATTTATTCAATAGTTTTGTTAGTTATTCTTATGGAAACGAGTCGTTTATTTATAAATTTAGCCCTAAAATTTTAAATGTATTATTTGCTTTTGAAAATGGTTTTTTCCCTAATAATCCCATACAGTTATTAATGGCATTAGGAATTATTTTATTGGTAAAAGATAAAAAAGTAAATAGCCTGGTTATAGCTTGTGTATTTTTATTGATAACTTACACCTATGCTTCTTGGTGGAGTTATAAACTTGGTTGTGGCTTAGGTCATAGAGGCTTTGTTGATTTTTATGCAATACTGATAATTCCGTTTGCTTATTTTATAAACAAAGTTTACAAAATAAAATCAACTGCTTTAAGGTATTTTGTAGTTTTGCTATTATTATTGTGTGTTACAATTAATATGAAATTGATTTATACCTATGATGGTTGTTGGTATGGAAATGGAGCTTGGGATCACAATCAATTTATAAAACTATTAATTTCACCTACAAATTAAATATATGACCAAACTATCCATTATTATTCCTGCTTACAATGAAGAAGCTACAATTCATAAAATACTTGAAAAAGTACATCAAGTGAAATTAATTGACAATATTGAGAAGGAAGTAATTATAGTTAACGATTGCTCAAAAGATAATACTGCAGCTAAAATCATTGCCCTTAAAAACGAAAAGTACGAATACATAAAATTTGTAGAACATACCATAAATAAAGGAAAAGGTGCAGCAATTCATACTGGAATTAAAGAAGCAAGTGGTGATTATATTATAGTACAAGATGCCGATTTAGAGTACGATCCCAATGAATATAATATTTTGTTAAAACCAATTGTTGATGGTTTTGCGGATGTAGTTTATGGCACTCGTTTTATGGGTGGTAAACCACACAGAATTTTATTCTTTTGGCATTCAATAGGCAATGCTGTTCTTACTTTTTTGAGTAATATGTTTACCAATTTAAACCTTACTGATATGGAAACTTGCTATAAATTATTTAAAGCAGATATTATAAAAGGTATTGATTTTAAGGAAAATAGATTTGGTTTTGAACCGGAGGTTACTGCTAAAATTAGTCGAATTGAAAACATAAGAATTTACGAAGTAGGTATTTCTTATTATGGTAGAACTTATGCTGAAGGAAAAAAAATAAACTGGAAAGATGGTTTTAGAGCCATTTTTTGTATTTTAAAATATGGTTTATTTAAAGCCTAATTTTTTTATATCTATTTATGTTAAAATCCTTAAATCTAAAAAATCCGTATCACTGGTTATTGTTATTATTAGTTATAGGATTGTGTTTAATTAAATATGAAGCACTTTCACTTCCATTTTTTTGGGACGAAGCTTGGTCATATTTACCTGCCATAAGAGTAATGGCTGAAAAAGGACCAAGCTTAATTCCAGGTAGTATTGATGCAGAATTATATAGGGGACATCCTTTATTATTTTATTTTTTATCCTCACTTTGGATAAAAACATTTGGTTATAGTTTACCAATTGCCCATTTATTCCCATTATTCGTTTCTATTATTCTTTTAATAAGTGTTTACTTTATTACTTACAAATGGACTAGCTCCTATTTTGCAAGTTTTTTAGCCACCTTATTGTTATTAATACAACCAATTTTTTTAACACAAAGCACTTTTTTACTAAGTGAAATTATGTTAGGTTTATTTTTTGTATGGGCATTTTATTTTTATTTTAAAAAACAAACTATTGGTTTTGCAACAGCATTATTAGCTGCACTTTCAACCAAAGAAAGTGGTTATTGTTTAATACCGGCATTTATTATAATTTTAGCCATAGAGTGGTATTTTAAAAATGCAGATAACAAATTAATCCTTAAATATTTTTCAATTGTTTTAGTAGTTTTTTCAATAGGTTTTACTTTCTTTATAATTCAAAAAATAATGTTTGGATGGTACTTTTTTCCATTACATACAAGCATGATTGATTTTAAAGAATTTGGTAACAAAATGGAAGGATCTTTTCTAACATTATTTGTTAGACAAGGAAGAAATTTCATTTATTTAATCACTTTTATTACGGCAATTGTTTTGTTTGGGATTTTAAAAAATAAGTTATCAAAAGAGCATAAAATTTTATTAATTTCTTTTGCAGTAATAACTTTTGGTTTTGTGTTATTTGCAGCAATCAATTTTTTTACCAATCGTTATCTTTTCGCAGTAATGCCTCTGATGTTAATTGGTTGCTCGTTTGTTTTTAGTTACATCAAAAACTCAATACAAGTCTATTCTATAATTCTTATTATATCATTAATTGGGATTTTCAACATACATAGAAGCATAAATAATCCAAATTTTGGAGATACCGAATTAAGCTATACTAAGTTGCTAAAAGTTCAAATTGAAATGGTTGATTATGTAAAAAAATCTGATTTAAAAGAACAAGTATATGCTCCCTTTTTAATGTTTTGTATTTTTGATAACCCTCATAATGGATTTATTGATAAAAAATTTTTGAAATTATCATCTAATTTAAGCGATACAAATAATATATTTTACCTCAACGTTGCAAACGAATCGAGTAATGAGCTCGATAGTATGATAGCCAATAATCATATTCACTTAGTAAAACGTTTTGAAAATGAGCAAGCTAAAGTCGAGTTATTTAAAAAATAAAGCATTATGAAACAGATAAAAACAAGCCTTTTTTTCTATTATTCTTTAGCAATAATTGCAATCATTTTATTGGTAGTATGTTTCATTTTTGAAGGCACAGGAGGAGGAGGAGATAGTGTTTTTCATTTTCAATATGCAAAGTTTGCAGGCCAGCACCCAGAAAACTTTTTTAATCATTGGGCAAAACCATTATATACCATTTTTGCTTTTCCCTTCTCTCAGTTTGGCTTTGTTGGTATTAAAGTATTCAATGTTTTAATGAGTTTAGTTTCGGCTTTTTTTACCTATGAAATCCTACTACATTTTAAAACAGCTAATGCTAAATTTATTGCAATAGTTCTTTATTCAATAATACTATTTGTGAATGTAACTATTTCTGGTTTAACAGAACCTTTTTCTGCTGCATTATTAATGGTCTCCATTTATTTTTTGGTGAAAAATAAAACAGTTTTAGGTCTATTTATTATTTCATTTTTGCCGTTTATTCGTTCCGAAGGATTAATAATACTTGGAGTTGTTTTTGTTTATTTAATTGCTTCTAAAAAGTTCAAGTGGAGTCCTTGGTTAATTTCGGGCCATGTTGTTATGTCAGTAATAGGTAGCTTTTACTACCACGATTTATTATGGGTATTTAATAAAATTCCTTATGCACACATGAGTAGCGTTTATGGAATAGGTACTTGGACTCATTTCATAGATCAATTGTATTTTCAAATGGGTTTAATAGAATATATTCTTTTTTTTATAGGATGTATTTCAATGGTAATAACTTTGATTAAATTTAAAAATAAATTACCCTTTATTAATGAAAAGTTATGGTTAATTTATGGTTGTTTTTTTGCGTTTTTTTTAGCGCACACTAGCTTTTGGGCATTAGGTATTTTTAACTCAATGGGGTTGTCGCGCGTATTTGTAAGTGTTATGCCATTAATGGCTATTATAGTACTTGATGGACTAAACTTTATTGAAACACAAACTCTTTTAATTAATAAAAAACTAGGTGTAGGGTTGAAGTATATTTTTATCATTTTACTAGTTGTTTTTCCCTTTTTAAAAACTCCGGCTTCATATAAAATACCTGATGATTTTGAGTTAGAGGCTTCGCAGGTTTTAATCAAGAACAGTGTGGTTCCATACATAAATTCTTATAAACCCAATAAAATTTTAATAATGGCTGACATTTCAGTTCCATTATTTAAAAACTTAGATCCTTTTGATAAATCGAAAGTAAGAATGATGCATGATGTAAAAGAATTTAATTCAATTGATACCAATAGTATAGTAGTTTGGGATACTTGGCTTTCTGTTATGGAGTTTGGTTTAACTTTAGAAAAATTGAACCATTGCAATAACTTAAAAATGGATACCATTTTTCATATTACCAGCAGACAAGGAAGGGTAACCGAGTATGCCATTTTTAGTAGGAAATAATAACTTATTTTTTATTGAAAATTACCATTAACGAAACCCCAAACGGTAATTTAATTCTTGGTTTGAGTAAAGTATTTTCAGCAATAAATATTCCGTATAGTACCTTATTTAAAAAACCTAATTCAAACATACTATGGTCAGAACCACTCCCATCGCGTTTGAATAAATTAGGAAATTTATTACTCAACCATCTTACCACGTAAATGGGCATAAACAAAATGGTATTGAAGTATGAATGATAACTAATTTGGCCTTTACTTGAATCAAAAAGGGGTAGTAATGTTTTGTTGGTATAGCGTTTAAAATGATAATTTATTTCATCGTGTTTGCTCCATAAATCCATAAAGGCCGGAACGGTTATAAAAACCGCTCCGGTACTTTTACAAACCCTTATCATTTCATTTATTGCCAATTGGTCGTCTTCTACATGTTCTACCACATCAAAAGCGCAAACCAAATCAAAAGTATTATTGGCATATTGTAAATCTAAAATACTGCCTTGTTCTATGTTAATATTCAATTTTTGTTTAACGAAATTACAGCAAATTTCATCGTACTCAATTGATTTTACTTTACCAAACTGTTCCAACATAATGGAGGTAGCACCAGTAGCCACTCCAATATTTAAAATATTTAAATCGGTTCTGTTTTTAAACTGACTTTTTATTTGACTTTTAAGTATTTCTAAACGAGCAGTAAACCACCAATTACTGCGTTCTAGTTCATAATATTCTTTATAGTATTCTGGGGTCATACTTAAATGATGTGTAATTTTATAATGATAAAATATGGATGGTTATTCTTTTATCTATTTCAGATAATTTGATAGAAATAGTAAATTGAGTTAAGAGTAGTTATTAATCAATTAAGTGTTTATTTTCATGTAGATTTTAATAAATACCGCCTAACTTAAAAAATGCCCAATAATTTTTTACTATTCCTCATCAGCTTGATTAGGGATTTCTAAAATTCCTGTTTCGTCAATAATGATGCTATCGTTAATAATAGAATCATTTTTAATGATATACGTTTTAGCTGGGCCTATAATATTAATTTTATAAGTTAAGCCAATGGTATCTTCAGGTAAAATGAGGCTTCGTGCTACCATTTTATTGGTAATAAACTTAAACGAACGTTCCATGTATGCACGCATGCTGCCATCTTTTTCAAATTTATACATAAATCCTTTAGGACTAGGCACTATGCTTGCCAAGTATAAAGCTTCGTTAAGGTTAAGTTCGGCTGGCGATTTTTGGAAATAAAACCTGGAGGCTTCACCAATTCCATATACGTTAGGTCCCCATTCTATTAGGTTTAAATACACCTCAAACATACGTTCTTTCGAAACGATGTAATTGTTCTCTAACATATAAACCAATAAAATTTCTTCTAGCTTACGAGCCATGGTTTTTTCGCGTGTAAGAAACACGTTTTTTATCAATTGCATGCTAATGGTACTTGCACCTCTGGCAAATTTTCCAGTTCTAATATTTTTAGCAATTGATTGGCGAAAAGCTTCATTTACAAACCCTCTATGATACATAAACGAAGGATCTTCGGTGGTTAAAATGGCTTTTTTTACAAATGGCGAAATGTTTTCGTAGCTAACAAAATTGGGGTTTTCTGGTCCAACTATAAATGACCGCATGGCCCTTCCTTTTTCGTAAGGCGTATGCATAAAACTTTCGTTTAGTTTAGCCAAATTAGCCGCACCATATTTGGTTATATGCAAATTGTCTTTATCAATATTACTTTCAAAAACCATTTCATCTGGCTTATGAATATCCAAGTTAAAGTCTAATCTATAAGTGAAACTACCGCTTGCTTCCATGCCTTGAATATGGCTAAATAAAGCGGCTGGCAATGAGTTTATAAAATCTTGAGCAGGCGTTTTATCAGTTTGCACGCTCATAGTAACAATGTATTTGTTAAAGAATTTATAGAAACTATTGTCTTTATTTCGTGGAGCACGTTTTTCGGTATTTTGCTCTTCGGTACGTTCGCTTAATCTAAAATAAGGGCGAAACTTAGTTTGATTAAATGTAACCACGGTAGAGCTATCAAGCGATATAAAATTAGGTCCAAATAAAAATTTATACTTGGCATCGGCATGGTTAATTATTACATCGGTTTTGGCTATGCGCGTATGGTTTAGCATAAAACTATCAATAGAAGCTGCGCCAGTAATATTTAACATGTCATCATCAAAATCAAAGCCATCCAACTGAAACCTGATAGAGTTAAAGCCAGTTTTCAAACCAATTTTTTCATAGAGATAAGGAATTTGAACAGTTACAGAATCGGTACGAGTAAAGTTCAAATCGGCCTGGCGTTTTTTAGGATTGGCGGTTCCGTTTATTTGCCATTGCTGAATGGCATTATTACTGTTTACTGTAATATAACTATCAAATACTTGTTTGTTTAGCGAAAGTTTGGTTAAGTTAAACGATACATTTTTATCATCATCTTTTATGCGTAAGTCAAAGTTTTCAATTAACACCTCGCTAGGCACTTGTGCAAATAACCTCGACATAAGTTTATAAACCACTTTAGCATAATTTATATCTGTTTTTGGTTTTTCAATTTGCTCTATTGTATCTTGTAAAGTGCTGTCTTTTTTACTTAAAAAATCTTGAAAGTTTTTATAATCGCCTTGTTTTACCAATTGTATATAACCTTGTTTTAAACCAATATCTTGTATCCTTACATCGGCTATAAGCAAATACCAAAACCTAACACTGGCAGTAAAATAGTCAATGCTAATCAATGTATCTCCCCTTTGTGGTACCAGTGTTATTTTCGATAATTCAATACCGCTAATGCCTTTAAACGATGCATTGTCAATTTTTAAATCAGCATTGTATTCGGTTTTAAATTTAGCTGAAACCTTATTGATGGCTTTATTTAAGAAATAGCCGCGCAATAGAAAAAATGCCACAATAACAATGGCTAATAGCGCACCTACTATTTTTAAAATTGGTTTTAGAAATGCTTTGATATTAATATTTTTTACTTGCACAGGGTTTGTAATTGTAATAGGCTAAAATGAAAAATAGCAATGATTCTTTGTGTTTATGAATCATTGCTAAATAAAAAATAAGTAATAATAATTACTCTTAAACGTGCATAATTTCAGCTTCTTTAATAGCTAAAAGGTCATCAATTTTTTTGATGTAAGCATCAGTTGTTTTTTGAACTCCAGCTTCAGCAGTTTTTGCTTCATCTTCAGGTAAACCATCTTTTTGTAGCTTTTTAATGGTTTCGTTAGTTTCTTTTCTTATGTTTCTTACCGCTACTTTAGCATTTTCCGATTCGCCTTTGGCTTTTTTAGCAATTTCTCTTCTTCTTTCCTCTGTTAATGGTGGTAAAGTTATGCGAATAATGGTTCCATCGTTTGTTGGATTGAAGCCTAAGTTTGAAATAATAATACCTTTTTCAATGGCTTGGAACATGTTTTTTTCCCAAGGTTGAATGGTAATGGTTTTTGCATCAGGGGTACTAATATTGGCCACTTGGCTTACAGGTACTAAAGAACCATAATACTCCACTTTTACTGCATCTATCATACTTGGGTGCGATTTTCCTGCACGAATTTTTGTAAACTCGCTTGTTGCATGGTCAATTGCAGCATCCATCATTTGCTTTAAATTATCTAATACTGGTTTTAAACGTGGGTCGCTCATATTATTTTATAATTAGGTTATTGAAAAATTGTGTTTTTAAATCAGTCGCAAAATAACATTTTAAAACAATTTAAAAATTTACTTTATGCGCAATTATGTAATCAGGTCTGCCTTTTACTTCATCAAAAATATTGGCTATATATTGGGCAACTAAGCCAATGGTTAACAATTGAATACCTCCAAAAAATATCACAATGGTAAGTGTACTTGCCCATCCCGCAACAGCTTTATTGCTAAAAAAATAGCCATAAAGAATATAAATTAACAAAGCCAAGGCAATTATTGTACTGAAAAATCCAATTTGAATGGCCAATTTCAATGGTTTTTTTGAAAAATACATAATGCCATTTAAGGCAAAACGAATCATTTTTTTTAGCGGGTATTTAGTTTCACCCTCTAGGCGCAAATCTCGCTCGTAATAAAATGGAATTTGAACAAAACCAATCCAACTGATTAAACCTCTTACAAATTTATTTTTTTCGCCTAATTTTTTAAACTCATTAATGATGTTTTTGTCAATTAACCTAAAGTCGCCTGTATCAAGTGGAATAGGCACTTCGCTTAATTTATCCATTAATTTATAAAAATATTTGGCTGTAATTTTTTTAAATAAAGTTTCACCTTTGCGAGTTTTTCTTACGCAATAAATTGCGTTGCAATTGGATGAATTGTATAAATCCAACATTTCACCAAAAAGTTCGGGTGGATCTTGCAAATCGGCATCAATTATGATTGCTAAATCTGTTTCAGTATTGTTTATACCCGCAGTAACTGCCGCCTGATGACCAAAATTCCTTGAAAAATGAATTACCTTTACATTTGAATTTTGATTTGCAATAACATTTAGTTTTTCAGCTGTTTTATCCTTACTACCATCGTTTATAAAAATTATATTCGATTCATAATTCGCTAGCTTTTCAAGAACATTATTAACCCTTTGATAGGTTTTTTCTATCAGTAATTCTTCGTTATAGCAAGGAATAATTATGGTTAATGTTTGGAGCATGAATTTCGGGTTAAGAATTATAAATTACGAATTACGAATTTATGGCTGCTGAGCGAAGCCTAAATTTTTTAAACTATAAACTGACAAGTAAGAACTATGTACTGAGTACTAATTACTAAGTACTAAGAACTGTTTGCTACTTTTTCAGTTCTAGTCTTTTCCAAGTATCAGTTCTGCCAAACATACTTACACCAATAAAGCCTCTAATCTCCATGGTGTTTTTATCGGCTAAATTAATTTTACACTTGTAAGTTTTGCCACTTTCAGGGTCGTAAATAGTTCCCTCTTCCCATAAATTAGCACTTTTGTATTCGAAGCCACCAACCAATTGTAATCCTAAAATCGGTTTACTTTGTTTTGCAGGGTCTTCATTATTTACGTCTAATTTTGGTTTTCCTTCAGTGTTTAAAGGTTCTTTTAACCATACAATTCTACCAAAATAATAGTTTCCTACTTTCGTTATTTTAACTCTTGCTTTTCCGTTTCCTGTTTCCCATACCCCTAAAATATCATCTGCACTTTGTTGTGCTTTGCAATTGTATAAGATTGATAATAAGCTAAATAAAGTAATTAGAATTTTTTTCATGTTTTTCTTTTTTATTTATTGCAATTAGCAAAAATTTTAAATCAAAAAAAAGCAGTTTTTTTAGATAATAAAAAAGCCCATTTAACTTAATGTCAAATGGGCTTTTAAAATTAGTTTAAATTTAATTATTTACCAGAAACAATAAATTTAACAGTTTGCTTCATATTGTTATTACTTAAATTTAAGAAGTAAACGCCATTGTTTAATTGGCTAATATTTAACTGCTCGTTAAAGTTTTTAGTTGTAATGGTTTGTTTGATAACTTCTTTACCAAGCATATCGTAAATTACCAAATTGGCAGGTAATTGACTGATATTTTCAATGCTGATGTTTAATTCATTGAATGCAGGGGAAGGGTAAACTTTAATTGTATTATTCAAAGCACTCATGTTTTTAACACTGGTATTTCTTGTTACAATTACTGTTCTAACTTGGGTAGCTTTATTACCTGCTAAATCCGAAACTGAATAAGTAATGATATAGGTACCAATTTTACTTGTGTCTAAAATACTAAGTTTAGTAATCTTGTTGGTAATATTACCATCAACATTGTCAGTTGCTGTTGCACCTGGATCATTGTATGATTTATTTTGCATTATTGTATCAGGATTATTACCTATTAAAGTAATAATTGGTTTAATTGTATCAGGTCCAACAACGTTGATTATTCTTGTAACAGAATCACTATTGCCTGCTTTATCGTTAACAGCATAAGATATATAATAAATGCCGGCAACCTTATTATTTACTGTTCCACTTGTTCTAATATTTGCAGTAATATTACCATCTTTATCATCGGTAGCTGTAGCACCTAATTCATTGTATGCACTATCTTTTTTTATGTTAATAGTAGCAGCACCATTTAAGGTAATAACTGGCTTAATGGTATCAATATTACTAAAGTCTGCATCATTTGCATCGCGAGGAATTAATTTAAAGTTCCCATTTGCAAAGTACATAGGTCCTTGAATAAAATTCATTTTCATGCCGACATAAACTAAGTTGTTAAAGTTCTTAAAGTTAGCATTATAATCATCAACTCTAAATGTTGATCCACCGTTTCTACTTATACCAAATTCACCAAAAGCACCTGTTGGTTCGTCAGGATTTTTGGTGGTAATTGTTAAGCTATCAAATTTAATTAAAACACCTTCCCATTTACGACTATAACTTGAATTTACTAAAGCAAATGAATCTATAGATAATGAAGTTTCGAACGCAGGTAATGGATTACCTGATGAAACAACTGAACTCAATATATTATTTAAAGTAGTTATTCCAAATGATTCTCTTACGGTTGCCCTTGTTATCAATACTGAATCACCCACATTCCATTTGGCAGTACTATCAGCACCTGAATTTCTAGCAACAAAAATTGCCGAGTTAGGACCATTTCCATCTTGAATGGTAATTAAGCCACCAAAACCTTTACCTGTTACAATTCCATGAACATTGATATTTAACAATGAATCACCATTCCAAACTGTTGCTCCGTTTGGTAATGAGCTATATTGTAATGTACTAATTTTATCTATGCCATTTGGACCAGTTATATAGTATTTGTTTCCAATATTAAATGGATCTGGAACTAATGTAGTTCTATTTTTTTTATCAATAGCACTTACCCAATAGCTCATTTCACATTCAGTATTGGTTGGTGGAATTTGAGCTAGATAATAATTAGGAAAAGAAGGAACTGGTGTTAATCCAACTGAATCCATTGTATTTGTTACAGAGTTTTTGAAATATACTTGACTTGATGATAATGTAGTATCACCAACTGTAATTTCAAAAATTAATTTTGTAGTATCACTTGATTTTATTGTAGTTGGGTTTTTGCTTATAAATTTAATAGAAGGAGGGCAAGCAGTACAAATTGCAAAATCATTTGGATAAATTGGGGCAATACCATATCTTACGTCTGCGGGATTAGTAACAGTATACTCAGTAACAACACCTTGAATATAATCCAATCTTGTTCCAATTGCTGGTGCAATAAATCTTGAAGGATTAATTGCATTTAAAGTTGCCGAATCTCCATTGTCATCGTTTCTATAATATGATGAGAAATCTCTTATGTCAATTACATTTCCAAAATCATCAATAACACTCCAAGTAGTTCTATTTCCACTTACTATTCTAGTATAAACAGTCACATTTCTTAATCTTACTAATGTACCTTCCCATTGTTCTCCAGTAATTTTCTGTTGAATACGCTGTGAGTTAGGATTGCCTTTCATTAATTGGTCTGCTCCTATTTCAGAATAAACTAGCGTATCTGGAGTTAAACTCAATTGCTCTACACCATTCTCCCAATTTGGGTTACTTCTTACCATATTTACCTGAGTTTCACCTTGGCTAAATTCTCTGATAACCCCTGTAACTCGAACTTTATATCCAGCTACCATATTGTCATAAAATTTTGATTCAGCTAAAAGTGTAGTTAATACGGTTCCTGTTCCAGCAGGTTCGCACATTACTTGTACTCCACTCCAAGGTCCTCCACCTTTTCGTTGAATAAATGTTGCTTTACGAGATTTTGAAAGCCCGTATGCTTTTGGATTTGCTATAACAACACCTTCAATTCTAACTGTATCTTTATATACGGTATCTTTAAAAACAGGTGTGGTATAATCTGGTAAGGTGGCTGTTGCTGCTTGAGCAGGAGTAGTAATTAATTTAAGTTTTGTTGGGTTTACGAATTGAACACTGTCAATAGGTACTATTGGATACGGATTTTGCGCATTGGCAATTAATCCACCCAATATGGTTGTGATTAGTAGAATTGTTTTTTTCATTATATTATTTGTTTATTTTGTTTATTAATTGTGGTTACTGAATTTTTCCTATAGCTATAGAACGATGTATTATTTTATTACTGCAAAGTTACCTGTTTGTACGATACCACTTTGTAAATCTTTTACGCTATACATATAAATTCCTTGTGTAATTTGGTTTTTCGAATCACTTAACAAATCCCAAGCATGTTCTCCACCAGTCATTACTGTTTTTTCTCTATCACTTAACCTATCAAACCAAGCGTTTCCTTCACCATTATACGAATTTGCATCATGTTTAAAATTGGCAATTACATCACCACTAGTAGTGTAAATGGTAATTTCGCAGCTTTGAGGTAAATTATTAAAATATAACTTTTTGGTTCTCGAGGTTGTTCCGTCCCAAGCAGCGCTAGTGCTGTAGGGGTTAGGATAAACACCTACTTTTGTATTTTGGTCTTCTTTGGTAAAATTATTGATATTGCTCCCGCTAAAAACCCTGAAATCATTACCACTAAAAGATGATTCAAGCGGTTCAAGATTTAGTTTTTTATTGCCTTTATCAAATGCTGTTACAATAACTAAATACTGCCAACCATTACTTAAATTATTTAGTGTGTAATAATAATAATATTTGGTTGTATCTCCATCAAAAGTAATAGGTTGCGGTAATTTAATTAAATCAAATCCGTTGTTAAAACCAACATCATTCCCTGTACTATCCCACTGTCCAATTAAATTCCTTGCATCAGTAAAATTTGGTTTCAAATCATCTCCAACTTTACTAGAATATATTTTGTATCCTTCAAAATCTTTTTCTCTTGTAATTGGATCAACTGATGATTCGGCATTATTACTCCAATAAATTGTTGCCTTTTTATCGCTAGCTATAATTTTTACTTTTGGATCTTCAGGCGGTTCGGGTAATACAAACCTATCTAATTTGCCATTTTTATTTAAATCCTTATCAACACTATAAATACCATTTTCATCAGAATCTTCACCCACATAGGTCGATCTACTTCTATTAAAATGTTCTTTTAATTCTTTTTGAGAAGCCTCTGTACTTAATATAGTTAACGATTGATTTTGAGTTGCCTCTCTTAACTGTTTTGCACAAACAAATGCAATGGTGTAGGTCATGCTTGAATCAGGTTCTAACTGACGAAAAGGACCTACACTCATTAATTGTAACCAATTAGATGCAGGCCCATAAGTTGGGCCCGATGTTGAGTTTAAATCATTTGAATCAATACCTGCTGCCAATTTACTAAAACGAGTTTGTTCATCGTTGGGACCAATATATGGAGGAGTTGTAGAACCAAAAGTCCAAAAATTTGCATTAAAAGTTGGAGCAGTAAAACCTTTATTGGTAAATATTTCGGGTTTTGAAGGATTAAAAAATAAACCTTTCCAATCTACACCCAAAAACTGCATAGCGCCATATGAACTGATAAAGTTATAATCATCCGCATTTTTAGCAGCCATGTAGGCTACAATAGCACTGTTTTTTGTATCAACAAAATTTCTTCCTCTTTGAAAAAATAAGGAACCTGTTTCTCTTGTTACATTTACATTTCGAACCACTAAGTCGCTAAAGTTTCCTATATAAATAGAATCCCAGCGTTGCTTACTTTTATTAGTGATTGTATAATTTAAAATAACAAAATAATCAGCGTATGAATAATTCCAATTTAGGACTTCCACTTTTACTACTGCCTTCAGTGGGTTGTCATGTCCGTTAATTGGAATAGAAGTTCCTGGAATTATAACATTACTGTCGGTAATGGTCATTACAAAATCTTGATGTGATATAGCCGATTTAGAATAGTTTGGACTTTTGGTAAGATTTGATTTTTCTACAATATTTGTTAATGGAGTAAATTCAAAATTTGCCGCTCCAGTTGAATAACCAGCGCTGCTCTCTGATGATGAGGTTGAAACCCTAGGTTGTCCATTAACATAGGCTCCTATCCAAATTCCACCTTCAAATAAATGTTCAACCCCACTTCCTGTTGGATATGCCATAGAAGGGGGGCCACTTGTATTTGACCTTACATTTGGTCTGCCAATAGTTCCCGAGTTATTTACAGTAAGCCCTAAACGAGCCGCACTGGTATATTTGCCTTCATTTTTTACTTGACCATAATTGCTAGTAATGATGGTTAGCATTAGAAATGATGTTAGAATTAAATAATTAACTTGTTTTTGCATATTTTACAGTTTGCAAATATGTAAAAATTAACAATACCGAACTGTTAAATTATTATTTTGCAGAATATAATTGATAAAAAATATTTTTCAACAACTTAAAAACCGCTAAAACATTGTGAATGTTAAATTTAATCCTACTTGATGTCTATATTTTCAATGATAATTGTCAATAGATAAAATTATTTTTACTACTATTTGACACCATCATTATATTGCAACACATTTACACAATAAAATTAATAGAATTATACCAATGAAGCATTTGAAAATTAAAGCATCTTTTGTATTAATGATAGCTATGTTACTTTTTAGTAGCTTATCAGTATTTGCGCAAGATATGAACGAGGAAGCAGCTGACGCGGCTCAATCAACAGCTAGTAATATTAACTGGTTAATCGCAGGAATTGCTATTTTGTTGGTTTTTATTATTGGAATGGTTTTCGATATTTTATCGAAAGTTGGTGATGTTCAAAAGAAACCAATTATTAATTGGGGAAGAATTAATGCTAATTTGGCATTAGTATTTTTAGTAGTAGGTTTAGCTGCAACAGTTTGGGAGTTTATGGTTCACGGTAAACTAACATTGTTCGCTTTGCCAGCTGCCTCAGCACATGCTCAAGAGTATGATAATATGTTTATGATTACTTTAGTATTAACAGGTGTGGTTTTTGTAATAACCCAAATATTATTGTTTTGGTACACCTACAAATACAAAGAAAACTTGAAACGCAAAGCATTGCATTATCCTGATAATCATAAATTAGAGTTAATTTGGACAATTATTCCAACTTTTGTTCTAACAATTTTAGTGGTTAGAGGTTTAATAGTTTGGAATCATATGACTTCAAGTAAATCAGAAAATGCAATGAACATAGAAGTATTTGGCTACCAATTTGCTTGGAATGCTCGCTACAGTGGTGCTGATAATAAATTGGGCAGATACGATTTCCGTCAAATGGGTGTAGTAAATGCTTTAGGTGTAGATAGTACTAAAGAATTTGCTGGTGATGATATTATTACTAGCGAATTACATATTCCAGTTAACAGAGATATTTATTTGCATTTTAGAGCGAAAGATGTAATTCACTCAGCATATTTACCTCATTTTAGAGTTCAAATGAATGTGGTACCAGGTTTACCAACTAAATTTAGTTTTACACCCACTTTAACAACCAACGAAATGCGTGTTAAATTGGATAATCCTAATTTTGATTACATATTGTTATGTAACAAAATTTGTGGAAGTGCGCATTACCGAATGAAAATGAAAGTAATAGTTGATTCGGAAGAAGAATTCGAAAAATGGATTAAACAACAACCAGCTTTAACAGCAAAAGGTACTGAAACTAACAATGCTTTTTCTTTTAAAATAAAAAATAGCCCTTTGGCTTCAAATTAATTTTTAACACTTAGAAATAAAATAATAGATATATATGAGCGCAGTTGCAATGCATACCGATGGACATCACCACGATGACCACGGCCATCACAAAGAGACCTTCATTTCGAAGTACATTTTTAGTATGGACCACAAAATGATATCAAAACAGTTTTTAATAACTGGTATCATTATGGGTACAATTGGAATGTTAATGTCGTTAGTTTTCCGTTTACAACTTGCTTATCCTGATACTAAGTTTCCAATTTTTGAAACTATTTTAGGTGAGTGGGGTAAAGGTGGAAAATTAGATCCTAATTTCTATTTAGCTTTAATTACTATTCATGGTACCATTATGGTATTCTTTGTATTAACAGCTGGTTTGAGTGGTACATTTAGTAATTTATTAATTCCATTACAAGTTGGTGCTCGTGATATGGCTTCGCCTTTCATGAACATGTTATCATATTGGTTCTTCTTTACCTCATCGGTAATAATGATTTGCTCATTATTTGTGCAAGGTGGACCAGCTTCTGCAGGTTGGACAATTTACCCACCGCTATCAGCATTGCCAAAAGCAATCCCTGGTTCTGGTACTGGTATGACTTTATGGTTAGTATCTATGATTATGTTCATTGTATCTTCACTATTAGGTGGTATCAACTATGTAGCTACTGTGGTTAACATGCGTACCAAAGGTATGAAAATGACTAGAATGCCTTTAACTATTTGGGCATTTACATTTACTGCTATTTTAGGTATTTTATCTTTCCCAGTTTTATTTGGTGGTTCATTATTATTAGTATTTGATAGAAGTTTTGGAACATCTTTCTACTTAAATGAAATTCCTGCTGATTTAGCTGGTGGAATTGAAAGAGTTGGTGGTTCACCTATTTTATTCCAACATTTATTTTGGTTCTTAGGTCACCCTGAGGTGTATATTATTTTATTACCTGCTTTAGGTATTACTTCTGAAGTTATTGCAACTAATGCTCGTAAGCCAATTTTTGGTTACCGTGCAATGATTGGTTCAATTATGGCTATTGCTATTCTATCGTTCATTGTTTGGGGGCACCATATGTTCATTACCGGTATGAATCCGTTCTTAGGTTCAGTATTCATGTTGGGAACATTAATCATTGCTGTTCCTTCGGCTGTAAAAACATTTAACTATTTAGGTACTTTATGGCAAGGTAACTTGCGTTTAAATCCTCAAATGATGTTTGCTATTGGTTTAGTATCATTCTTTATTTCGGGTGGTTTAACAGGTATTTTCCTAGGAAATGCTGCATTAGATATTAACTTACATGATTCATACTTTGTGGTTGCTCATTTCCATTTAGTAATGGGTAGTGCTGCTATTTTTGGTATGTTATGTGGTATTTACCATTGGTATCCTAAAATGTTTGGTAGAACAATGAATGAAAGCTTGGGTCATATCCATTTCTGGATGACAATCGTTTCTGCTTATTGTGTGTTCTTCCCTATGCACTTTATGGGCTTAGCAGGTGTTCCTCGTAGGTATTACGCATTTACTGCTTACGATCAGTTCAATGTATTTGTTGATATGAACAAATTCATCACTTATGCTGCATTTATAGGTGGTATAGCACAGTTCATTTTCTTATTCAATTTCTTCTATAGTATGTTTAAAGGTAAAAAAGCGGTTCAAAACCCTTGGGAAAGTAACACTTTAGAGTGGACTACTCCAGTTAAACATTTACATGGCAACTGGCCAGGAGAAATTCCTCACGTTTATCGTTGGCCATACGATTACAGCGTACCAGGACACGAAAGCGATTTCATTCCACAAACAACTCCAGATGAAGGTCAGTTAGACCCATTATCTGAGCCAAAAGCAGTTCCTGCACCTGAGCGCAAAAGAGTACCTACTTTAGAAAAAGAAGAGGCAGTTTTATTCTCAGTTGTTAAACGTTGGTTGGGTTTTGCTCAATAATTTTAAATATTAAAACAACCGTGCTTTTAGGAGTGCGGTTGTTTTACAAATAGAATGATTTAAAGTCATTCAAAATAATGTTAGAAACTAAAAAATACGAAATTAGATTTAGAAGATTTGGAATTGCAACCATCATTGCAGTTTTCTTTCTAATTTTTGTAGGAGGTTTAGTTAGAAGTACTGGAAGTGGAATGGGTTGCCCTGATTGGCCAAAATGTTTTGGTCAGTATGTGCCGCCTACCAATATCAATCAATTACCTGTTGATTATAAAACTAAGTTTGCCGTTCAAGGTAAGCAAATAGCTGATTTTGATGTTTACAAAACTTGGATTGAATATTTAAATAGGTTAGTTGGTGTTGTTATTGGTTTATTTATTTTGTTGACAGTAGTTTTTGCTTTTCCTTATTTAAAATCAAATCCTAAAATATTTTGGCTAAGTTTTTTGGCTTTTATTTTGGTTGGTTTTCAAGGTTGGATTGGTTCCAAGGTTGTTGCTTCCGATTTAGCAACTTGGATGATAACCATTCACATGTTGATAGCTTTGTTAATTGTAGCCTTATTAATATTTACAGTTACCAATTCACAAGAGTTCAGTATTATTCAATTTAAATCGGATAGTTCTTTAAAATTGTTTATCATTATTGCATTAATTATTAGTTTAATACAAATAGTTAGTGGAACTCAAGTTCGCGAAAAAGTTGACCATGTGGCTAATCTTTTGGGTGAACAATACAGAACTCAATGGCCCAAATTTTTTATGGAAGAGTTAATCTTTAAACTACATAGAAGTTGGTCAATTTTGAGTTTACTTATTTCAACACTTTTGCTTTTTAAGTACAGAAGCTTGTTTGAAAGAAGTTCTTTAATTTATAAATGTGGATTGGGAATTATTTTGCTGTTATGTTCTCAAGCACTTAGTGGAAGTATTTTGGTAAATTTAGGTTTCCCAAAACAAGTAACTTCCATACATTTAACAGTAGGAAGTATTATTGCTGGCTTACAAATTTTGGTAGCCATTTTGATTTTTAATAAAACTAAGCTTATAACCGAATAGTTGTAAGCACAAACAATATAAATTGGATAAAATAGAACAACATATTGCAATTGAAACAACAAGTTTTTGGAAACAAAAATATGGTGATTACATGCAACTTATTAAAATTAGGTTGAGTAGTTTAGTTGTATTCAGTTCAGTTATTACATATTTAACTGCTGCAAGTGGCACTATTAATTGGTTTGAGGTATTTATTTTAGGAGCAGCAGGTTTATTAGTAACTGGTGCGGCTAATGGAATTAATCAAATAATTGAGAAGGACTACGATAAGCTAATGACTAGAACGGCTAATAGACCAGTTTCAACTGGACGTATGAGTGTTTTAGAAGCAGGAATTAGTTCAACTTTAATGGGATTAGTTGGGGTTTTCTTGATTGGTTTTTATTTAAATCAATTAAGTGGAATTCTAGCATTAGTTTCTCTTTTGAGTTATGCATTTGTTTATACTCCGTTAAAAAGAGTAACTCCTATTTCGGTTTTTGTTGGTGCGTTTCCCGGAGCTTTTCCAACTATGTTAGGTTGGGTAGCTTACACTGGAAAAATTGATTTAGCAGCTATTGTTTTATTTACTGTTCAATTTGTTTGGCAGTTTCCTCATTTTTGGAGTATTGCTTGGCTTTTGGAAGATGATTACAAAAAAGCTGGTTTCAAAATGTTGCCTTTTAACCCAGGAAGAACCCAAAAAACTGCATTCCAATGTTTATTATTCTCGTTGATTTTAATACCAATTGGTATTTTACCAACAGTGTTTGGAATTTCGGGAGTGGTAGCCGCTGTGGTTGCTGTATTTGGTGCCTTATATTTTAGTTTTTATGCCTATAAATTATATAAAAGTTGCGAACTAGCTGATGCTAAAAAGTTAATGTTAGCCGCAATTATCTATCTACCCATTGTTCAACTTTTTTACTTGATAGATAAAATTTAAATAATGATACAAACTGTGAATAAACAAATAATTGATGAGCGCGAACCAGGAGTAGAGCCTAAAAAGTTTGTACTTTGGTTATTACTAGTAAGTAGTATAATGCTATTTGCTGGTTTTACAAGTGCTTATATAGTGCGTAGGGGAGAGGGAGAATGGGTAGTTTTTGAATTACCAATAATGTTTATGCTCAATACGGGTGTGGTGGTTTTAAGCAGTGTTTTTATGCAATGGGCATATATTGCTGCTAAAAAAGATGAATTGAACCAAACTAAAATAGGACTTGGTTTGGCAATAGTATTAGGAATTTTATTTTGCATAATGCAATATTGGGGTTGGAGCCAAATGGTTTATAATTCAATTTATTTTGGATTTGCTAACCCAAGTGGTTCATTTGTATACGTAATTACTGGTTTACACATGGCACATGTTATAATTGGTATTTTGTATTTAGTAATTATATTTATACAAACTTTTAGATTTAAAGTACATAAAAAGGCAATAAGAGGTATAGCAATGTGTAATACTTATTGGCATTTTGTAGGAATACTTTGGATTTATCTTTATGTATTTTTACTTTTGAACAGATAATAATCAAACAAACTAAGAAACAAATAATAAATAATAATAATGGCAAACTCAGCTACTTTAACTACCGACAGCAAACAAACATGGGGTGGTGGTAAATCACCATTTAGTGTAAGTTATGGTAAATTAATGATGTGGATTTTTCTACTTTCAGATGCATTTACTTTTTCATCATTACTAGTTGCGTATGGTTTTGTAAGATTTACTTTTACAGGCTCATTACCTAACACAGTTGTAAAACCTTTTGCTCACCTTTCGCATAATTTTGTTGAAGAAATGCAAAAAGCAGGCATGTTTGTTACTGAACGTTGGCCTTCACCTGAATTAGTATTCAATCATTTTCCTTTCTTACATGGTATTCACTTACCTTTAATGTTCGTAAGTTTGATGACCTTTATTTTGATTTTTAGCTCAGTTACCATGGTATTAGCAGTTGAAGCTGGTCATAGAATGGCTAAAAAAGAAGTAGAGAACTACATGATTTTAACCATTATTGGTGGTGCTGCTTTCTTAGGTTGCCAAGCTTGGGAATGGACAAATTTTATTACTGAAGGCGCAAGCTTAAGCAGCAATCCTTTTGGACCAACAGCTTTTGCTGCTTTGTTCTTTATTGTAACGGGTTTCCACGGAACTCACGTGCTTTCTGGTGTTATTTTAAACATAGTTATTTACTTAAACGTAGTTAACGGAACATATGAAAAAAGAGGCCATTACGAAATGGTTGAAAAAGTAGGTTTATATTGGCATTTTGTTGATTTAGTTTGGGTGTTTGTATTTACATTCTTCTATTTAATATAATTCTATAAAATTTAAGAGTTTAATAATTTAAGACATTAATAAAAAAATTATCATGGATCACATAGAACATTTAGAACACACCGAATCGCCTGCTAATATGAAAAGCCAAATTTGGCGTACGTTTTGGGTATTGTTAGCTTTAACTTTAGTCGATATCGTTTTATATTTCGTATTACTTTCAAGCCATTCCATTGCTAAAAATATTCTTTTTGTATTTTTAGGAATTGTAAAAGCATTTTATATCGTTTCGGTATTTATGCATATGAAATTTGAACGCAAATTCTTAGTTTGGATTATAATTGCGCCAATGATATTTGTATGTTTTTTAATTTGGTTAGCTTTAACCGAAGCAGGATATACATTTGGAATGCGTTTATTTTAAAAATCATTTTCGTAAAAAAACTTTAAGTAAGTTTTTTACTTTATATAATTAATGAAAAGAAAATCATTTTGGGTAGCAATTGGCCTTTTAGTAGTGCCAGTTGCTCTCTTTTTTTTATTGCGTGCTAGCAAACAAAACTACAAGCATCTCCCTCATTTAGGTTATCATACTGAGCCTAATGGAAAAGATATCAAGGACACTATCTTTTACCAAGTTCCTGAATTTTCAGTTACCGATCAAAGTGGAAAAGAATTAAATACCAAAATGCTTAGCAATAATATTGTGATAGCTAATTTCTTTTTTGCTAGCTGCAAAGATATTTGTCCAGCCATGAACCATAATGTTTCTGCATTTTATGAAAAAGCCAAAGAATGGAGCGAGGTTAAATTGGTTTCATTTACTGTAGATCCTGACAACGATTCTACTAAAGTATTGGCCGATTATGCCAATAGATTTAAAGCTGATAAAAATATTTGGCATTTTTGCAGAACCAATAAAGAAAATTTGTTCAAAATTGGGCAAGGTTTTTTATTACCTGTATCAATTGAAGATAAAACAGTTGACCATAGTCAACAGGTAATATTAATGGATAAATCGCGCTGTATTAGAGGAGTTTATAATGGACTTGATTTAAACGATATGAAGCGATTAGATGACGAATTAAAAGTACTTTTATATGAATACCACGAACCAAAATAGTCAAGATAGATTAGTTTTTAATTTAATTACAATAGTTTCAATTGTAGTTTTTATTGCTGTAATTGTTTTAAATCAAAAAGTTTTACCAAGGCCAGAAATAATGCCAAGTTGGGTAATGTATTTACCTAAATTAAATGCATTAATCAATGCTACTTGCACAGTGTTATTATTGCTTTCATTGTACTTCATAAAACAAAAAAATATTGCTGCTCATAAAGCCATTAATTTAACTGCTTTTGCTCTATCTTCCTTATTTTTGATAAGTTATATCCTGTATCATTGGATGGCAAATGAAACCACTTTCCCCGAAGATAATTCAATGAGAGGTTTATACTTAACCATTTTAATCAGTCATATTATTTTAGCTGCATTGGTTTTGCCTTTGGTATTACTTGCTTTTTACTATGGCTTGCAAATGAATGAAGAAAAGCACCGTAAAATTGTTCGTTTTACTTATCCTATTTGGTTGTATGTAACTACCACTGGCGTTATAGTTTATGCTATGATTAGCCCTTATTACAAATTTTAGTGTTAAAGAGTAAAAACTTAAAAGCTTACCTAGCATTTATTGCTGTAGCTATTTTTTGGGGAACTACTTTTTTGGCCATTCGTATTGGAATCAATTCTGATGGTGTGCATCATTTTCCTCCATTTTTATTAGCGGCATTTAGGCATTGTATTGCAGGGCTTTTAATTTGTAGCTATTTTATTTTTTATAAAAAACAGCCTTTACCTACACTTAAACAATTTAAGTATTTTAGCATCAATGGTATATTGATGTTGGTAGGGGGTAATGGAATAATTAGTTGGGGTATGCAATACGTAGATAGCGGTTTAGCTGCCATTTTATGTGCACTTACGCCTCTTTGGATTGTATTTATAAATTTGGCTATTGGTAGTAACGAAAAGGTTACCAAAGTAATGTGGGCTGGTTTTATTATTTGTTTGTTAGCTCAATACCTTATTTTTTATGATAAAATAAATATACTCTCGGATAAAAATTACATTTATGGTTTAATAGCCATTATTGTTTCAAATATTTGTTGGGCATTTGGAACCGTGTTTTCCAAATCTAGTACTTCTCCTTTTCCTGCCTTGTATAACGCAGGCTTGCAAATGATTCCGGGAGGAGTTATTCTCTTAATTTTTTCAACATTAACAGGTGATTGGAATCAATTTAATCCAAGTAGCAATTCAGTTTGGGCTTTGGTTTATTTAATATTATTTGGTTCCTTATTGGCATACGGCTGTTTTATGTACATTATAAAAGCATTGCCGGCCGCATTGGTATCAACTTATGCTTATATCAACACCATTGTAGCGGTTATTTTAGGTGTGGTATTTTTAAATGAAGTGATTAACGCCAAAGTAGTAATTGCTATGCTTTTAACCATAGCCGGAGTGTGGCTTGTTGGGCGCAAAGGCAAAATAGTTAAGTAATAATTTTACAAAACATTTTTAGTTTAGCTTTGGTTTTATTTTATAAACTTGCTTCTATGAAAAAAATCTTCATTTTGTTCTGCTTTATTTTATTGAAACTTTGTGTATTTTGTCAAAATGGATTGTATGGTATCGTAAGGAAAAATCATTATTCAATTGTTAGAAATCCTTTGGATACTCATGAAACATTTGAACAATTTGATTCAGCTACAATTCGATTAGGGTTTTTAAATCCTTCGTCAGGACTTGTTGGTAATATAGGTAACAAAACGTATAACCAAACAATTAACCTAACAGGTGCAGCTTTAAACCCCTATGATAGTTCGTTTATTTTTATTGGTGCAAACAATATAAATACTATTAATATTAATACAGGTCTTATTACCAATAGTGTTCCTTTATCAAATCCTATACAAAGTAGTTATTTTGATAATTTTAGGTTTAACAATTCGGACAGTACCATGTATGGCTTGGCTCGAAGAAATATAATTGATCCAATTACAAGTGAAATTACAGGTGAGGTATACATGGCAAAAGCTAACACCAATACAGGGATTATAACTCAAATTTCTCCAAAATCAGTTGGATTTGGTTTTGCTTTATTGGGCAGTTCAATTGATCCTTATCAAATGGTTTATTATTATTCGGATGGAACACATATTATTGGATTAGATATTTATACTGGTTTGGTATACAGCAAGGTGTTAATCAACAATTCATTTGGAACAACGTTTGGAAACTTTACATACAATTGTAATGATAATAAAATATATGGGCTAGTTGGAAAGAACTATTTTAGAACTGTAACTGATTCACTTGGTACTTATGAAATACTGGATTCAAATACACAAACTTTGGGAACTATCAATCCTAATTCAGGAATTGTAACGCAAATCTCTTCTAATGTATTAAGCAAAGTAGGTTATACAGTAAACGGAGGCGCAGCAATTGATCCTAATACCAACACCTATTATTTTAATTTAGGAACAAAAGTCATTGGTGTATCAATTTTTGATGGAACTATAGTTAACGATCCTAAATTTATTTTTTCTGATGGACAGTATTTTGATTTAATTAGAAACTTACAAAGCTGTTACTCTGCAAATTCATTAAGAAAAAAAACAACAAATATAGCATCTGTTAACTCTCAAAAGTACAATGTACAAGTTTATCCCAATCCGTTTAAGAATTCGTTAAGTGTAAATGGAGGAAACCAACAAATAGAAACAGTAGAGATTTACGCTATATCGGGTAGTTTAATAAAGAAACAAAACATAGCTGAAACTAGCCATGAAATTGAACTTTCCGAATTAAAAAAAGGTATGTATTTTCTAAAAATAAATACTCCCGAAAATGAAAGTACCATTTTGAAAATTTTAAAATCAGAGTAAAACTAATTAATCGGAACAAAACAATTACATTTTAAATCCCAAAGCGAAAGCAGAGGGTTTTTTTGTTACCATCTAAAAAACAAGATATTTTTAATATTTACAGGCATTAATTTATTTGCAGCTTTATTTACCATGACAGTTTTTCGTTATAACTATATGACGTATTGTAATGGAGTTTAATGTAATAAATGAATGTCAAATTTTACTATTAAAAACCAGTCAAATTAAGTGTTAAATTACCTTCCGTGATGATATTTAAATTGAGCGCATTTGGGGTAACAAAAATAGTATTGGGTTCAATTTTTTTTATGTTTCCGTTTAGGTTAATACTATTACTCCAATTTTTGTTAACGGCCTCATTTACCATTTTTTGAGCTTCGGTTAGTTGATTAGCAATAGAAAAAACCAATTGTTTTTTTATATTTTCTCTAAACTTTTTTGAGTTCAATAACCAAGATGCACTTTTAACTAAAATGTCTTTTGTTTTAATATCAAAATCAAATTCTGTTATTTCAATACTTTTGTTTTGCATATTGTATTTTGGTATACCTGTAGCATAAACTATTCCTTTAATTCCTTTTCCTATAATTCCCTTTTTTACCTTTCCATCCAAATCAATGCCTATCATAATTTTATTACCATAGGGAAATGCTTTAGCTTCCTTGATATTTATTTTATAGCTATCACCCTCTAACAACATTGGTTTATCGATAAATTGTTTACTTAAAGTTTCATTTATTTGATTGAATCCAACTGTTGCATTTAGGTTAATTTTTACATTATCATTTAGGTTATTAACTTGCCTTAAGGGTGGTAAGTTTAAATTAAATGAGTCATTGGTTGGTTTATAACCTGAAATTACTTCTATAATGCTAGATATGCCCAATTTTATTTCCATTTCATTTGTGGCATAAGTAATAGGTGTAATAAATATATTTTTGGGGTTCAAAAGTAACCAAGCCTTGTAGCTCGAATCCAATAAAATTGGTTCTGCTAATGTTTTCCATGAATTACTCACTATTTGTTTTAAATTCAAAGCTTTCGGCACTTCTTTATTAATTTTTGCAGCCATTTTATCTACTTGACTTTGCATTATTTTTCCAAAAAGTTTTGGCAAATCTAAAGTAGTTACTCCTAAGTTAATGCTTGGTAAATCGTCCCAAATAATTCTTCCTTTGCTATTTAAATTGAGGTTCCAATCCCTATCAACTGATGGTGTGGTAGTAAAAAATACAGTTAGGTTAAGTGAGTGGCTAATTGGTTTTTCAAATCCACCAAATAGTTTAACATTATAAATAAAATCAATATGTATAGGTGCAGAAATATTTAATCCATCTGCAGAGGTAGTTAATATCAAATCGCCTCTTTTTAAAACAGTGAGTTTTAAATTATCATTTTCATTGTCATCAAATTTATCGTCCTTGTATAACTCTAAAGGAAATTTTGAATTGATAGATTTTGTTATTCCATCAGTATTAATATGAATAGGTAAACCTATAATGGAAGCTGGTTTTGGTATTGGAACATTAACAGATGCAATTGGCTTTGGTGCTGTTATTTGCTTGGTTGCGCAGCTATTTATAAAAATTAGAGCTATGAATATGAATATACAAATATAAAGGGATTTCATTTTTATGGATGTTTATAAGTAACTGCCAAACTGATTACAGGGTTATATCAATTGTTTCGTTTAATTTTTCTAAATGCAATAATGTGGTTGTTCCATCTTCTGAAGGAGAAAACATAGGTACAAATTTTTTATTCCAAATAATTTCATTATTTGCATATCCGGTGCGCGTATGAACAGTTTGCGAATAGCTTTCATCAAATGCTTTTAGGAAAAATAAAAGTTGTAAATCAATATCTTCAAAATCCTTGGCTGTTAGGTTAAATAATGGAGATTCTTCATCTATTGGATGAACAATGGTCCAACTCAATACTAATGAAGTAATTGATTTTCGTTCTAATTTTAATGGTATAAACTGAACTGCAGGATTATCGGGAGTAAATAATGAGGCCATAAGTGTTACCTCTAATTCAATCAATGGGTTTTTACGAGCATTTACTATTCTAAACATTAATGCTTTTCCATTTTTATAAGGTGCTATTATTGCATTTTGACTTTGTAAAAGTTTGATATTAGGTCTTGCAAAACGACCATAAATTAAACCTGTGGCTAAAGCAAAACTCATTAAGCCAACTAAGCTTTCTAAAGCAGCAATTGCACTAATTAAATTACCTTGTGGGTTAATGCGTCCATATCCAACAGTTGAAAATGTTTGACAACTAAAGAAAAAAGCTTCCATTATTTTTTCCGAAGGAGTTTCTGCAATCATTCCTCCTAAATGTTCTACGCCTATTAGCCAATAAATACCAGTAAAAAATAAATTCATTAATAAATATACTGCTAAAATTAGCAAGTTAAATTTACTCCAACTAATGGCTATTAAATCATGGAATGAGTTAAATTTATTAAAAAAAGAAACCCCTGTTCTCTCTACATTGTAGGAGCCATCCTTATTAATAAGTCGCTTGGCTTGGCTTGAGGCAGATGCACCAAAACCAGTATCATTATCGGTTTTGAACTTACTAAATAATTTTGCCATAAAATTAACTTATAAAACAATTATTTCAATTAAATCCAACCCTTTTTCTTAAAAGTAAGTAAAACAGCGCCTGATGAAATAACCATAGCTAAAATACAAACAAAGAAACCAAATGGTTGGTTAGCACCTGGAATATTGTTAAAATTCATTCCAAACATACCCGAAATCAGGGTAGGTGGTAAAAATGCAATTGAAAATACTGTAAAGCGTTTCAATACCTTATTTTGTTCTAAGTTAATTAAACCCGTAATGGTGTTTTGTAAAAACTCCAATCTTTCAAAATTAAATGCACTGTATTCAATAAGGGATTGAATATCCTTTAATATGATTCGGAGCCTAATTTTTCTATCTTCAGGAAACAAACTACTTTTAAGCAAATTTGAAAGTACCCTTTGTTTATCAATCATACTTTCTCTTAACATCATTGTACTTTCTTGAAGTTCTGTAATGTCCAATAAAAAATCACTACTCGTATTTCTTTCGGTACTTAAAGTTCTACTATATACTGTTATTTCGTTTGAAACGCGTTCAATTAAATCTGCCTCTAAATCAATTCTTGTTTCTTGCAAACTCATTAATACATCAAATCCTGAAGTAAACATTTCACTGTTAGCTTTCATTTTTCTAACCACGTCTGCAAAAGTTGAGAGATCAGCTTGTCGAAAAGTGTACAATACACTATCTTTAATTATAAATGAAACGGCATGTTTTTCATATTGCCCATTTTCAAGTCTGAGAAAATTACTGTTTGCAGTTATTTCATTATTTCGTTCAAAGTAACGAGAACTACTTTCAATTTCAGCAATTTCTTGAGGAGTTTGAATGCTGATGCTTGTTTTGCTTTCAATCCATTCCTCTTCTTCGTTTGTGGGCGCTTGCATATCTACCCATAAAATATTTGATAATGAATCTAAACGCTTTAAATCGTTATCTTTTAATATTTTTTCATCTTGCTTATAAAAAATACGAATCATGGCGGGCAAGATAAAACTTTTAATAAAATGTATTACATTATTTAATTATAAAAAAAAGTTTGTAAGCAATTACCTTATTATGGTAATATTACCTCTTTTATTATAGTATTCATCATCAAAGCCTGAGTAGGTGATTATGTAAAAATATACCTCATTTTGAACCGAACGACTGTTTAACTCAGCTTTCCATTTTTCCTTTTTGTTGTTTGTTTCAAAAATTTGCTCACCCCATCTGTTAAATATTTTCAGATTAAAGGTTTTTACAAATGAATTTGGAATTTCTAAGTCATCATTTAAATTATCGTTATTGGCAGTAAATGCATTTGGTGGATATACATTTGGTTGTTGAAATAAAAATATTTCATTCGATTTACTTTGAGCCAAATTCCTTGATAATGCGCCATCAGGAGGCGCTTCTAATTCATTTATGTAGTAATAATATGCGCCTTCATCTGTATTGAAGTCTTTATCAACATAGGTATTGGGTTTAATCCTCACCAATGTTTGATAAGGGTTTGATATATATCGTCTGAAGATTTGATAGTCATCTACACCATTGTCCCAACCTATATATTTATTCCAATTTAGGGTATGGTTTAAGTAGCTTGATATACCTTTTAAAAGTATTGAACAGGCTATTTTTCCCGTTGGCCCCATATTATCACATGTATCATACATTACTAAATGATAGCAATATGATTGTTTATTTATATTTACTTCCTTATCAATAAAGAAAGTGTCAATTACATTTTCAAATGTTTTGATTAAACTAAAGTTAACCCCGTTATTATTAGATTTATAAAGCAAATATTTTGCAAAATCTTTTTCAGTACTTGGCAACCAACTTATACGAATATTTTCATTTGTATCTACTGTTACAGTAAACAACTTTTGTTGTTTGGGTATATATTCAATTTGTTCAAAAGTACTGATTGAATCGCTTGGTTTGCCTGATATTTGGCAATTGTTTACACCTACCATGAAGTAGGTATAATTAATGTTTTTATTATTGGGCGAGTTATTGTCTAAATAGAAACGGTTTTGCTTATTTCTTATGGTATCAATTACTTTAAAATTACTATTATTAATGCCTCTATAAATTAAATAGTAGGCAAAGTTTTTGCTAGAGGTTGAATCGCCATAATAAACATAAGTTTTATTATCATCGCTCAGTGTCATGCAAAGCATATCAGTTGAGTTAATTGGTGGTAGCGGCAGTATTTTAAGCCAAATACGTTTGGTAATAATATTGGTTATTGGACATTTTAAATCTTGAACTTCTATGTCTATTGGAAAATAGTTAATATTATATGCTTCACACGATGGAGTCCAGCAAAATTGGGTAATCACACTGTCTGTTTCGTAACTAATTTTATTCACTGTAGGTAATGTACCAATTAAATTATTAGTAAATAAACTTGATGTTACCTTTTGTATTAATGAATCACCTAAATCAACTGATTTTATGTAGAAACATTTATTTTCGTTTACTTTAAATTCAATTGTATCGTTTGCTATGTCAGTTGAAAGAATATCAGTTTTAGAAATTACAGGAATGCTTTTTATGGTTCCCAAATAACTAGATGCAACTCCTTCAGAATCGCATTCATTAACACTTGTAATTTTGTAGGTATAATTAATAGTTCTGTTTTGAGGCGAATTATTATCAGTAAAAAAGTTAACTATTTTCCCCACTTCGCCAAGCAGCACATAACCAGTATCATTAATTCCTCTATATATTCTATAACTTTTTAAATAAGGCGAGTTATTGGTATCAATCCAATTTAATTGTGTTTTGTTATTTAATAATCCTATGCAATTCAAAAAAGGTGGAGGCATAGTTTTCATTGGTTTTATTTTTACTATTATTTCACTCTTTGATGTTTTTGATAGTGGACAGCCATTATCACGCACATCGGAAGTAAAGGTAACCGAACCTACTCTTGATAATTCACAACTTGTGCTCCAACAGAATCTATTTACTATTTTTTTGTAACCAGCTACTTGCTTTGTTATTGAAGGTTGGTTTGTATAAGTTGAGGAAAAAAATGGAGATGAAATTTTCATATACAACGAATCTCCAGGCGAACTTGTGTCTTTTGCATTGATGTCAAAGCAAATGGTATTAGGTATTTCTACTTCATAAAAGGTTCTAAGTAATTGTGAATTGCCTGTATCGCTGTAATTAATATTGGGTGCAGGATTACTTGCACAAGTAATAACATTGAATTGAAGTTCAAGTCTAACTTCACCAATTTTAACACCATTTCTAAATTCTTCTACTTTTATAGCTGCTACATAAGTACCAATAGAATTTGGTGTTACTGTAATGTCTCCAGTTTGTGCATTTATACTAAGTGATGGATTTCCAATAATGGATGATTTTGCATTAAATCCTGTACTCCAACTAACAGGTGCATATGGACCCGGAAAATTAACAGGATTATTAGGGGCACCATTATTATTGTTTTTATCTAAATTACCATTAAGTGGGTCTGTAATTGAATAAACCAAAACATCATTATCAGCATCGGTATAGCCAAAATTATAAGTAAAAGGAGCACCTACGCATAATAAGGTAACTGGACTATTCGAATATTTTGGTGTAGAGTTATTAAAGGATCTAGGAGGAATTTCAGCATAAAATGCCGTGCTAGCATCACCAGGTAAATTTATATTATCAATAATACTATTTCTACAGCACCTTTCCCAACTTATGTAATAACCTCTTGTATTATTTAATCCAGGCATATTTACAATGGATGAATAATATCCTTCATCTGTACATTCAAAAGTAGTTCCACCACATTTGGGATTAATAAATTCTAACTTTTTTGATGAAATAAAAGGTATGTTGTAGTAGGAGTAGAGTACATTGTTATTTTTTTGATATACACCAACCCTTATGTTTGGTTTGTTAAAGTCTGCTTGGCCGTTTCTACAATCTCTGAGTACCCGCAAGGTAATTCTATAACTGTCGCCACCTTGCCATTGCACGTCAAAAGAACCACCTACAATATGCGTTGCAAATGATGAATAATTAATTATTACTAATAAAAATATGAGTAGATTTTTTTTCAAATTCAATTGCAATATAGCTTATATTTTTGCTTTTTTTGACTATCTATAAAGCTTACCTTTTTTTTACAATAATGTAATTGGTTAAATACCGTTTACAAAATATTTATTCTTTAAAATAGGTAAAACTGATGCAGTGTTCATTTGAATGCAGTATTTCACATCATCCGTGTTGAGGTTAATTAGAGAGAATCGTTTGGCATGAGATGATTGGCGAATCAATAATTCTAATTGATTTTCATTTTGCTTAAATAGTAATTTGGCACTTAAAGCGCTATCGCAATCTATTTGAAAGTTGGTGCCAATTTTATTTACTACAGCACCTGCAAATAAGGTATCTTCAAGATTAAATTTATTTTTCCAACCTGCACACAATAATAAAACATCTTCTTTTTCATTGTTTAACCAATTACAAAGTGTATCTATGTTTAAAAATGAACCAATTACAATATTTAGTGCACCATTTTCTTCTGCATATTTTATGGCTTTTGTTCCATTAGTGGTTGCTAAGGCTATACTTTTCCCTTCTAAAAGTGGATTTTTAAACTCAAAAGGCGAATTTCCTAAATCAAATCCAGGTACTTTTACTGCATCTTTTTCTGCTGCAATTACAAAGTTAAATTCTTTAAATAGCTTACATTCTTCGGCCGATGATAATGTTAAAATTTTTTCAACCCCAGTTTTAAAAGCTACACACATACTGCTTGTTGCTCTTAAAATATCAATAATTACTACTATTTTTCCCTTGACATTATAAAATGGCAATAAGGCTGGACTTACAACTACCTCTAAATTTCTCATTGTTTATGTTTGAACTTCTCAAATTAAATAAAAAAATGGCAATAAAATAGAATAGTAAATCATGATAAATAGCTAATAATTTATGTTTTGTATTAACGAAAAAAGACATAAAATTGCGCTGCTTAAAAAATTACCAATAATTATAATTGTTACTCTTAGTAATTTATATTATTAAATTTATGAAGCACCTTAATTTTAAAAAATATTAAACATAAAAATGGCATATCTATTCACATCAGAGTCCGTATCAGAAGGACATCCAGACAAAGTAGCCGATCAAATATCTGACGCGCTAATTGACAATTTTTTAGCTTTCGATCCAGAATCGAAAGTGGCTTGCGAAACTTTAGTTACCACTGGTCAAGTAATTTTAGCTGGTGAAGTAAAATCAAAAGCATACTTAGATGTACAAGAAATAGCAAGAGGTGTTATCCGTAAAATTGGTTATACCAAATCTGAGTATATGTTCGAAGCAAATTCTTGTGGTATTTTATCAGCTATTCATGAGCAGTCAGCCGATATTAATCAAGGTGTTGATAAAAAGAAAAAAGAAGAACAAGGTGCTGGTGACCAAGGAATGATGTTTGGTTATGCTACTAACGAAACTGCTAACCATATGCCTTTAGCATTAGATTTAGCTCATGCTATTCTAATTGAATTAGCTGCTTTGCGCAGAGAAAACAAAGCAATTAAATACTTACGTCCAGATGCAAAAAGTCAAGTTACTTTAGAGTACAACGACAATAATGAGCCTGTTCGTATTGATGCAATTGTGGTATCAACTCAGCATGATGATTTTGATACTGAAGCTAAAATGTTGGCTAAAATTAAAAAAGATATCATTGATATTTTAATTCCACGTGTTAAAAAGAATTACTCTAAATACGCTCATTTATTCAATAATAAAATTAACTACCATATCAACCCAACTGGTAAGTTTGTAATTGGTGGTCCACATGGCGATACAGGTTTAACTGGACGTAAAATTATTGTAGATACTTATGGTGGTAAAGGTGCTCATGGGGGAGGAGCATTCTCAGGTAAAGATCCGAGTAAAGTAGATAGAAGTGCAGCTTATGCTACTCGTCATATTGCTAAAAACTTAGTTGCTGCAGGTGTATGTAGCGAAGTTTTAGTTCAAGTTTCTTACGCAATTGGAGTTGCTAAACCAATGGGTATTTTTATTGATACTTATGGTACTTCAAATGTTAAAATGACTGATGGCGAAATTGCTAAGGTTGTAGAAAAAACCTTTGATATGACTCCTTACGGAATTGAAACTCGTTTAAAATTACGTAATCCTATTTACAGCGAAACTGCTGCTTATGGTCACATGGGTAGAAAAAATGAAGTGGTAACTAAAGTGTTTACCAGCCCTGATGGTAAAAAAGTAACCAAAAAAGTAGAATTGTTTACTTGGGAAAAATTAGACTACGTAGAGAAAGTAAAAAAAGCTTTTAAAATCAAATAAGCTTATTTGTTAAATAAAATGAAGGCTGTTCTTTAAAATAGGAACAGCCTTTTTTATGCACTTACCATTGAACGAAAATGGTTAGCTTTGATATGTTTAGATAATATAGTTTCCTAGTTCTAAAGTAATTTAACTCCACTACTATTTAAATTTTTCATCAAATCACTAATTTAAAATGGATAAATATTGAATTAGTCATGCTGAAAACATCTTCTTGACTTTCAGAGATTGCATTTAATTAGCTACTATCATTAACTCATTTCATGGAATTCCAATGGGTTTTACTGCGAAGTTAGTCGCTAATAATTTTAAATTTTTAGGCATAAAAAAAGCTTCTACAATTAAGTAGAAGCTTTTTTTAATAACTGTTAGCTATTAATATTCCCACATGTCATGTTCTTTTTCAAACAAGTCTTGCTTAATACGTTCACCTTCTAATATGGCTGCTACACCATTGTCTTTAAACTCAGCTCTGTCTTTTATGTACAAATCTTGATCGTTCGACTGTTTGATGATATAACTTGAAAACATTCTAGCCTCAAACCAATCATCAAAGGTTATCCTTGCAGCATCATTTTGGCGGTTAAAAACTTCGTAATTAATAAACAAATGTCTTAAGTCCATTTCTGTTGAAGGATTATTTACATCCGCATCTCTTGCATGGTATTTAAGTACACATAAATCTTGCTCATTCAAAGGAACACCACCGATTATAGGAGTAAATTGAGGCGCAATTGAAATAATTCTAACAAAATAAGTACTTAACTTTTTATCAAAAATCCAATCCTCTACTACCCTGTAACGCTTAATCCTATCAATAGGTTTAAATGTATTAATTACAGTGTCAGTTACTGTATTTTCCGGATTTGCTGGATCGGGATTTTCAACATAAGATGTATCAACTGTAAATTTAAGAACGTCTTCTAAAGTCATTGAGCTACTTAATGAGTCATCTCTGTAAGGAACCATTTTACCTTTAATAATGGCATCATATACCACTACAGCTAAAGGATTTTTTGGCCAAGCCATAACTTGGTTTTGTTTTTCCCTTACATCAATCATTCTAACTATTCGCTTTGAACTTGTAACATCTGCTTCACGCAAATAAGGCCAAGCTACAACTTTACGTTCTTTAACTGCCTGACGATTATAAATGAAATCATCATACACACCTTGTGCTTTTATAGAAACAAAAACACTTAGTAATAAACATATTGATATAATACTCTTTTTCATAATTTTTATCTACTAATTGCCACAACACTACTAGGTATTTGAACCATACCTTGAGGTCCCTCTGCTTTAATATTTACCACAAGAACCTTATCACCAGTTCTTACATTTTGTAAATATCCTCTCATTCTTGATGGAATTATTCCATTTCCACTAACTGATTCGAAAATTGCTGGACCTGTTTTCGGTTGAAACACAATTGTGAAACCTTTTACAGTATAGTTAATACCTTCAAATGCAAAATCTTTTAGTAAAGTAAATACTGCATTAGCTCCTTTTATTCTTGCAGCGTCAACTTCTCCACTTACTTCAATTGAACCTAATTGAGGTGTTGGTTTAGGTATATTTTTTAACCTAAAACGCATTTCACCCATTTTTTTCATTCCACCATCTGCTTTCACAGAAACTGAAATAGTTAAATCTGGACTAGAGTTTGTTGGTGGAACTAAAATATTATACATTCCGTTTTGACCTGCACTAGTTAAAGAGCCTGTTGAAGCACTTACAACTACTTGACTTGCATCAAAACCTGGAACTGAAACTGAAATTGGGTTAGGAATAGCTCTATAAACTACATTCATTTTAGTAGCTGAAACTACTGCCAATGGTTGAGTTACAAAATATTCTCCTTCGAAAGGATACTCTTTTTTTGTACCATCTATTTGAGTTTGTGTAATTACACCTTTGTATTTTTTCTCACCTTGTCCACTAGCAGCAACTGAATATTTTCCAATACCATTTTCTACTTCAACCTTTGAACCATTTACTGTTAAATCAAAAGTAGAGCGAGAACTAGACGCAGCTAAGAATATATCAGCTTCGTATTTTCCACCAGCAATGATATAAGTTCCTTTATTAGGAATTACTTTGGCATCAAATTGATCAACTACGATATTTACTTTAGTTAAATCTTTTTTCAATTCATCTAAAACTTGAGCTTCTGTATTTTTTACATCATTTTCTATTTTAGTTAATAAGGTAACAACAGCTGCTAAAGGAGAGTGTTCAAATAATTCAGATTCCCAAGTTTGAGTACTACCAGGAGTAACATCAGTATTTAAGTCACTTTTTACTACTTTTCTTAACTCAGGCGATAATACTGCAAGCATATCCTCTCTCCATTTGTTAATATTGTCTCTTAACTCTTTTCCTTTTCCTTGAACGATGAATAAATTTGCATGTTTCTCCATATTGGAGGCATCTTCAATTTCTCCATCTGCTTTTCCTTCTTTTCTACCTGAATTTTTTCCTCCTTCACCATCAACTAATAAAGTTTTCAAATCACCTAAGTATTTTAAAGCAGCTTTAGAAGTTTTATCTACTTTAGCAGCTTCTACTTGAGCATTTTTACCTTTAGCATCGGTTGGGTTATTTGAAACATATGAATCAATTGCTTTCAAAATATCAGCATTTTTTTTGTCAATATTTAATCCAGCTTTGCTCATACTTACTTCCACTAAGTGGAAGGCTTTTAATATTTCGGCTGATACGTTTAATGCAAGTAGTGCGGTTAACACTAAGTACATCATATTTATCATTTTCTGCCTTGGGGATACATTTCCTCCTGCCATTTTATTTGATATTTTCTTTTAAAACGATTTATAAATACTTTTAGTTTAAATAAAATATAAAGGATTAACCTTTAACGTTCATTGCTGATAACATGTTACCATAAACATTATTTAATGATGATAAATTTTTAGATAATTTATCCATTTCAACTTTAAATGTTTCTGCTTGTTTGTTAGTTTCGCCTAAAGTAGTAACTGTTTTATTCAATCCACCTACAAATTCATTGATTGATTTTAAGTGATTGTTTGATTCTGTAATTTCTAATTCATATACTGAGTTTAAAGAAGCTAAGTTTTTAGTCATTCTTTCAATTTGGCCAGCATATTCTTTCGAACCTGCACTTGACATATCTTTTAAACCAGTTACATTTTCATTTAAAGCACGGAAACCATTTCCTAAACTATTAATTAAATCTGGACCAATTTTAGCATCTTCTAACATTTTATCCAATTGTTGTGTAACGCTTGCACCTGTTTTAGCTACTTTTTTAGGTTCTTTAGGATCTAAACCTGAAAGTTCAGGATAAACTAAAGTCCAATCTGGTTCTTGGTGTGGCTTTTCAAATGCTGAAATGGTAAAAATTGCAGCTTCAGTTAATAATCCTATAGTTAACATCAAATCAGCACCTTTCCAATGCGTAATTTTGAATAATGCTCCAACGATTACTACTGCCGCACCTAAACCATAGGCTTTACCCATGAACGACTTAAATCCTTTGCTTTCTAAGAAACTGTTTGCCATTTTTTTTAATTTTTAATTTGTTAAGGTTGTTTTATTAAGATTTATTTGATTTTATTTTTTGTCCTTGTTTGATCTTCCAATATAACTCATTACACAACGGAAACCGGTGTAAGAATTACAGCTATCTTGGTATTCATATGTTCTTGTACCACACTGTAAGTAATATGCTACGTCTTTCCATGAACCTCCACGAATAACTTTACGTTTTAAAGTTTCTGCTACATCTGGATCATCTTCGTTTACTTCAAATTGGTAATCAGGGTTATTATCATGTGAGAATAAGTTAGTATTTGTTTCATAAGCTGTACTAGTCCATTCTGCTACATTTCCACTCATGTCATATAAACCAAAATCGTTAGGGAAATATGAACTTACTCTGATTGGGTAATGACCACCATCTGAAACATACTCTCCTCTTCCAGGTTTATAATTCGCTAAAGAACATCCTTTCGCATTTTTTACATAGTAGTTACCCCAAGGGTAATGATTTTGATCTCTTCCTCCACGAGCAGCATATTCCCATTCGTATTCGGTTGGTAATCTGAATTCAGTTACTGTTGGTTCATCTACATTAGTGTAAAAACTATTTAAATGATTTGTTCTCCAATAGCAGAATGCGCGTGCTTGGTGCCAACTAATACCTACAGCAGGATAATCATCATATTTTGGATGCCAAAAATATACTTGAGATAAAGGCTCATTGTATGAATAAGTAAAATCTCTGATAAATACTAAAGTATCAGGGTAAATTTTAACAATTTTTTCTTTTTTGAAATCAGCTCTAGAACGTTTGTAGGCGTCTTGACGTTTTAACGCAGCAGCAGCTTTCAAGTCAATATAATTGTATTTATACTCTAACTTTCTAACGTCTAATTGTTTCTGACGGTAATAGCTCTCTGCATCATTATAATACATATCTTGTAATGCAGATATATCAGCATTTTTATCAATCTTTTTATTATAATCTAAAGCTTGGTAAGTATTGCCAAAACCATCATCAACTTCTTGTGTGAACTCTAATTTGGTTCTCATAAAAGAATCAACTACAGCATACACAAATTGACGATACTCATTATTGGTAATTTCTGTTTCATCCATATAGAAAGCCGAAACCGAAATTTGTTTATTCGGAGCAAGCATTGCCATCGGAACGTCTTGTTCTGTAGCACCTATGTGAATTGAACCAGTTGGAACATAAACTGTACCTTGTGGTTGTGGATGAAACCACTGTCTACGTCCTGGAACCCCAGTAAGTTCTCCATTATTTGAATTACATCCTACTAATGCAATAGCCATAATGGTTAACAATATCAAGTTTATTCTTTTCATTTTTTTATCAAAAATTATTAAAATCAGAAAGGCAAAAATATATTTTCTATTGAAAAATACAAGTTCTAAACCAATTTTAAGTTAAATGTTAATTATTCAAACGTTATAAATTATTTATTATTATAATTTTCTTGGTGTTTTTATCGGGAAAATTGCTTTGGGTGGTTTTGGTGTAAATTTCAATCCAAAACAATACCTTAAACTAATCTCATGCGAGCCCGAACTGTATGAAATGATATCGCTTGTAATTAAATCATAGCTATACATTAACTGTAAAGGATTTACAGAATTTGAAAAAAAGTTATAACCTGCCAATATTGAAAATTCTTGTGGAGTTCTATATGAAACTCCACCAATTAATTTTTGTTGGTATTCTGCCAAACAGTTTAAATCAAAACTATGTTTTACACCATCTGTTTTATACATTATATTTGGCTTTAAATCAATAGTACCTAATTGATAAGTAGCACCAGTCATTAAGTAGTAATGTCTATCTTGATATGCTTTACCACTGTATCCATCTTTATCCAAATTTACTACAGGACTATTGATGTGTAAGGTTGATGCACCAAAATAAAAATCGTTGAAAATACTTAATTGAGGCATGGTATAATAAACTCCAAAATCTAAATTAAGGGCATTTCCTGTAATATCTCCTGTAGGAATTAATGGATCATCTTTGTCAATTGCAACTAATTTTGAACCATTTAAACCTTTTTGAACGATACCTACTCCAACACCTCCTGCTAAACTTGCTCCATTATCGAAAGGTTGGATATAAGATAAACTAAATGTAGGTGATAATGTACTACTAAAACCCAATTGGTCATTCCAAATATTCAAGCCTAAACCTATTCTACCTATATTCCCATGTATACCAAAATTTTGGGTAGAAGGCGCATCACCTTGACCAACAGGTTTTGCACCTGTTCCTTCAGGAGTAAATGCTGTTCCTCCACCATAACCAACCCATTGGGTTCTGTATGTTGCGTTTACACATATTTTATCTTTGCTTGAACCAGCAAAACCAGGATTATAAAACAATTTATTATTCATAAATTGAGTGAATTGTGGATCTTGTTGAGCAAAAGTTTGTAAACTCATTAGCCCAACAATTATCAATAGTATAGTAAATTTTATTTTCATCAATGGTGATTTTTTTTATTTTACAATTTTCAATAATAATAAAATTATTCAAATAAACAAACCTTGTTTGTTCAATTTAAAACGAGGTTTGGACGATTTATGTATATTTTTAGTGTATGTAAAAACAAAATGCCTTAAAACTTTTTAGTAATAAGGCATTTATATAAAATATGAAAAATATTTTTTTTTACTTTTCTTTATTTATTTCAACAATAAATTTATCAATAGCAGCAACCATTGAAGGTGTTTCAGGGGTTGGTGCTTGAATATTGGCTGTTAATTTATCATCTTTAATTGCTTTTATAGTAGTAGCTCCCCATGCCGCAATGATAGTTTTATTTTGAGCAAAATCAGGAAAGTTTTCAAATAAAGAACGGATATCTGCTGGACTGAAAAAAGCAATTATATCGTAATTTACATTACTTAAATCTTGTAAATTTGAGGAAACTATTCTGTAGAAAAAAGCCTCTTTAAAAGCAATTTTACTTTTTTTCATGAATTTCTCAATATCTTGTTTTCTCCAGTCGCTACAAGCAAATAAATATTTATCTTTTGAATGGCTTTTAAATAATGGAAATAGTTCTGTTTCGGTACCTTTTCCAACAAAAATTTTGCGTTTTCTTACTTGAATATATTTTGAAAGATAGTTAGCAATACTTTCGTTCACACAAAAATATTTCATTTCTATTGGCATTTCTTGTTTTAGCTCAGCACAAACCCTAAAGAAATTATCAACCGAATTTCTAGAGTTTAGAATAATTGCTGTATAATCTAAGATATTAATTTTTTGCGCACGAAACTCTTTTGGAGTTAAGGGTTGCACTTCAATAAATGGTCTAAAATCAATTTTTAAACCATATTTTTTTGCCAAATCAAAATACGGAGATTTATCCGTTTCTGGCTTGGGCTGGCATACAAGTACACTTTTTACTTTGGTGTTTTTCAACTTAAATAGCTATTTAAAATTTTTATAAAAATTAACCAAGGACTAATTTCTAGGGCGCAAAGATAAATAAATAAGTAAAAAAATGGTAGTGAGCTTTTACTTATTTGATTTAATAGATATCTTGCTAATCTATAAAGGATTGCACTGAAAAATATAGCAACCATTGTGAAAAATATTGTTTGTGTTAACTGCAAATTGCTCGTGTAAATGTAGAAAACAGAAAAAAGTAAAAGGATAAATCCAAGAAAATTTGAAATTTGAATTGTATTTATGATCATTTTTGTGGATGAAATTACATCGTCAAGCAAATAACCTACAACAAAATAAATAACAAATTTTACTAAGTATATTAATGCAAGTGTTATTGAGATTATCCATACCAAAAACTTATAGCTATAATTATTGAAAATTTGATTGTATTCGAAAAATTGAGTCAATATAAGCGAAAAGCTTAATATGTAAATAATAAATAAGTGGAATGAAGTCCAAGTAAATTTTGAATCTATGAGCTTATAAATAGTAGATAAAAACATCATATCAAATACTACTGAAGATGCTTGTTCGAAATTTCTACTATTGGTTAGCCTAACTACTGCAAGGTATAATACTAAACAAAGAATAAACCATATTTTCCAATTGCCGCTATTTGGAGGAACTGTTTTTATTTGCTTTAGAAAAGGTAAATCTCGGGCAGTATTTATTTCGGTTAAATTAATACTGTTGGTTATTCCTGAAAGTTTTAAAGTAGGGTGAAAAAATCTTCGTAATATGGATTCATTTTTCAAAGTATCTAACAATGAAAATGTTTCAATTTTAGTTGGAATACTATCTGAATGGGTTATGCTTAATGAATCGGTACGGATATCTATTAAAGTGTTGGTTTGTGCCATTAACTTAATCATAGCCAAACAAATAATAACACTTAAGATTAGTTTATTTCTATTCATTCTTAAAAATAATTTATATACCCAAAATGAATTTTGGCACTGTTAAATTCAACAGGGTTTTGAAACTGCTTACCAACTGCATAAACTAAAGTAAATAATCCAGCTCCACTTTCAAAAACCAAACCAGCACCAAAACCAAATGGATTGTCGCTTATACGATTTTTTGAAACTTCATTTACATACCATGCTTGGTTGTAAAAGGCAAACACATTAGAGTTTTTACCTAATAAATACCTTAGCTCTGCATTTGTGATAGCAAACTTATTTGCAAATATACTTTGTTCATCGAACCCACGAAGTGTTTTTAATCCACCAATGCGAAAAAGTTCGTTTAAAAATAGACTTTCAGTTTGAAACCAAGCTGCGTTTACCTCCGTTTTTAACACTATGTTTTGTTTAATTTTTAAATAATTTTCAAACTTTATGGTTGCTTTGTACTGTGTATAATTAAGTTTAATAGAATCGTAAAGTTTGTAATTCTCGCCATTTTGCCCTTGTAGTAAAATGGCGTTGATAGTAGCATTTTTAGTAATTGATTTTGTTCCAATAGCCAAATCCATCTCTAAAATATAACCTTTATTAGGATTTGGTAAATAATCTATTTTGGTAAATTTCAAACCAATACCATAAAAATCTTTTTTTACATCATTGATATTGGGAAGTGTTTTACTGTTTTTTATAAAATTGGTATCTACTGTTATGAGCGATGTGTTTTGTGTAGCATAAAATACTTTTAAATAATTGGTTCCAATTAACCGATATTGAAATGCAAAATCGTTCTGTAAATCAAAAAATGAAGTATCGTAAAGTAATAGATTTAATGCGTAATCAAGGGCTATTTTACTATTAAAAATGTAAGGATAATTGAATTTAAATTTTAGTTCTTGTGAGTTATTTAAAAAACTGCGGTAGTTTAATTCAAGTGCTTTTCCGCTTCCTAAAATATTTTGTAATTTCAGGTTTAAATCACCCGTAATTATTAATTTATTAGATTTGCTACTGTTAGGCGCAAACCCTATTATACCATCAAAGCTGCTGGCTTTTTTATTACTTAAATAAGTTATTAACTTGGCTTTGTTACCATAAAAATAAATTACCGAAGATTGATTTAAGGTTAAGTAAGGAAGTTCAGAAAGCCTGCTATCAGTGCGTTTTAAAATATTTTCATTATAGTATTTACCAAATTTTATGTTGGTATAATTGGCTAAAAAGGTGGGGCTAATTTTGGCATTGCCAATTATTTTTATGGAGTCAAAAATAATTTGTGGGCCTTTACTAAACTTAATATTTGCAGTAATGGTACTTGAGTCAATAATTACGGAATCGAGGGAAAACGAAGCAAACGGAAATGAATTATTTTGCAGCCAGTTCAATGCACTTTTTACTTTTTGGCTATAATCGTCAGGGCTAAATATTTGGTTGTTTAAATTGGTAGTATTAAAACCCGCTGCGCTTAATAAATTATTATCAAATATTGGATTTTTTAGTTTTAACCATTTATAGGCTTGGTTAACATTTACCTCAAAACGAACTGAATCTTTTGTAACATAATTAAGATTAACATCAGCCAAAACATACGATTTTTGGATACAAAACAGCAAAATTTGATTGGCCATTTGTTGCGCCTGAATGCTATCGTTAAATTGATTTGGGAGTTTTAATTGTGTTTCTATTTTAGCAGCATTTTTATCGGTAAAATAATAGCTTGCTTTAATTTTTGTTTGACTAAAAACACAATAGTTGGATACCAATAGGCACCAAAAAAAAATATTGCGAACTTGCATTGTATTTTTAAACACAATTACGAAGAACGCAATATTTTATATTTTTACAAAAAGCTAGGTATTAATTATCGCTATCAGCGTCTTTAATAGCTTTATCAATCATTTCAGCAATGGATTTTCTATCGTCAGGAGTTAGATTTTTTCGGTTTAATGATATCTCTTTCAGTTTTTCATAAACTACTTTTTTTCTTGCTTCTAAAGCTATGTAGCTGATGTAATTTCCTTTATCATTTGTGTAAGTTTTATCTCCAATAATGGCAATATCAACTATGGTTTGGCTTAAAACTTCGCGAGTCAACTGCTGGAAACGTGTGTTGAAATCACCTAAGTTATCAGCAATTTGGCGCTCTGCGCTGTAGTTTTCAGCTACTTGGTTTACTTGCGTTTGTACAAATGAGGCTAATCTTTGTTTGGCCAATAACAATGCTTTACTTTTTGCAGTTTCAGCATCGCGGCTTTCGCCACTTCCAGTAGCTCTAAAAAAACGTCTGTTGCCTTCGTAACTGCTTCCACTAAATGGCTCTTTTACTTTGGTTAAACCCTTCATGGAGCTACAACTGCTAAATATTAATAATGCAACGGCAACTACAAAACCTAATTTTTTCATGGTATTTATTTTTTTATTGATGTATGAAATTATTGTGCCAAACTTAATCTTCCAAATCGTATTGTTTGATTTTTCTGTACAAAGTACGCTCAGAAATACCTAATTCGTTAGCAGCTTTTTTTCTGCGTCCGCGGTATTTATCAAGGGCTTTTTTTATCAATTCAATTTCTTTTTGTTCAATGGAAAGATTTTCAGGTTCTGGATTATGAATAATAGGGATATCAATAATGTTATTGGGCATTGTAAATCCAGATAAATTATTATTTATCATATTAGAAGGATTCATTTGATTACTCATATTTTGATACATTCCAGGGTTAAAAATATTATTCATATTTTCATTTGGTTTAATGCTAAAATCGTCTGCACTCATGGAGGTTTTTCCATTTTGCATCATTTCAAAAACCACACCTTTTAAATCGCTTAAGTCTTTTCTAAGTTCAAATAATACTTTGTAAAAAATATCACGCTCACTCATTTGATTTGCATCGGCTGGATTAACCATTAGTGCTGGTAAACCTGGTCTTTCAGGAGGTAAAACTTGAGCTAATTCGTAAGCATTTACATTTTTATCTTCATCCAAAACTGATAATTGTTCAGCCACATTTTTTAGTTGGCGAATATTGCCTGGCCAACGAAAGGCAGCTAACATATTTTGAGCTTCGGCATCCAACATTACAGGTTTCGATTTGTATTTTTCAGCAAAATCGGCACTGAATTTACGGAACAATAAATTGATATCTTCTTTACGCTCGCGCAATGGCGGTACACGAATGGGAACTGTTGACAAACGATAATATAAATCTTCTCTAAATTTGCCTTGAGCAGAATAATCTAATAAATCGCGATTAGTGGCTGCAATTACACGTACATCGGTTTTTTGTGTTTTGGAAGAACCAACTTTTAAAAACTCACCACTTTCTAAAATACGCAATAATCTAGATTGTGTTTCTAATGGTAATTCGCCTACTTCATCTAAAAAAATGGTTCCACCACTTACCGTTTCAAAATAGCCTTTTCTTGTATCAACTGCGCCTGTAAACGAACCTTTTTCGTGTCCGAATAATTCTGAATCAATGGTTCCTTCGGGAATTGCACCACAGTTAACTGCTATAAATGGGCCATGTTTGCGAGCACTCAAAGCATGAATAACCTTTGAAAATGCTTCTTTTCCTACGCCACTTTCGCCATTAATTAAAACAGTAATATCGGTTGGAGCTACCTTAGTAGCCGTTTGTAAGGCATAATTTAGTAAAGGTGAATTACCAATTATTTCAAATCTTTGTTTAATATCTTGTATGTTCATTTGTAAGCACTTCTTTATTTTTAATAATATCAAATCCTGCAATTCCTTTGCAGATTGTTAATTTCATTTGTGCAGGCAATTGAAATTGAACGTTTTGAAACATTTTATTTTCTTCAATATCAATTGTTCTTGCCATTGGGTAATCGTATAAAAAATTGTCTTGGAAGTAAAAAGTAAACGACTCTATTTGTATACCTTTCCTCCTAACTCTAATTTCATTTATGTCAATATTTTCAATTTCATGAATGGATGCTTGTGGGTTAAAATTTATCCATAATCCAGCAGTTACTATTAATAAAAAACATATTGGAACAAACCCTAATAGATTAATAATCCAAAACTCTAATAAGTTAAAATAAATGGATTTTTCTTGAATTTTTTTGTACAGAATTAAACTTGTAAAAATACTCACTACCAAAACAATTGAAATTATTTCAGTCCAATTAATAACTATATGTTCCATTACATGGAATCGAAATATGAATAGAATGATGGCCGTAAATATTGGTAAATAATAACTCCAATGACTGCTGTTGTATCGGTAAGTTTTTTTTACTTTGTCGGGTAATTTATAAATTAAATTTTCGGTGTTAAAAAAAAACGATTTATACCTGTAATCATTATCTATTTGTAAAGGATTTTGATTCAATAACAAACAAAAATGAGCATAAGCATTTGGCATTTCTTCTTGGAATAACATTGGTTTTTCAAAGAATATTTCTACCAATTTAGCAAATACATAATCTACCTCATTTACATTGCCAATAATATTTAACACATTGGATTTTCCTTTATATTCTTTACTAAAAATATCAAACCAATTATCTAAATAACTACCAAAATGCTGATCAAATGAAGCTCCGTTTTTTACCGTTTGAACCAACGCCATTCCCAATTGATAAAAGAATAAATTTTCACCATCGGCTACAAACAAATGTCCTTCACTGAATTTTTTCCATGAAATACCAATTATTTTGTTGTTATACGTTACACCATCGCTAAATTCATCATTGTTTTTCAATGAAAAGGAGTCAGGATAAACATTGATATAATCATAACCAGACAGAAAATAATCTTTTAAACCAAAAGTTAGTTGAGTTATGTATGAATACAAAATCAAACGCATATCATCAGTAATAGTTATTCCTTTACCAATAACAGCCATTTCTTTTTCAAAACTTAGAACTCGTTTTACAAACTTGAGTTTTCCTTTTTTACTTAAATTTCTAAAATACAAATTGTATTTTTCGAGCACATTACTAACTTGTTCCTGTCGGCTGTTATTGCTAAAAAAATCCATTTGGTGATAAAATTAAAACTTAACTTCTTCTATGATTTTACCTATTAAACTAGTAATAGTAGCTCGTTCAATTAATACTTTTACATATTGGCCTTTTTTGTAGTTTTCTATGGGGAAAATAACTATTTTATTTTGGTCGTTACGACCTTTTGCATCCAATTCAGATTTTTTTGATGTGCCTTCAATCAGTACAATATGGGTAGTTCCAATTTCTGCATTATTTTTTACAATGCTATTTTTGTGTTGTAAATCTATAATCTCAGTTAATCTTCGTCCTTTTACCTCTTCTGGAATATCATCCTTATACCTGCGAGCAGCCAAGGTTCCTGAGCGTTCGCTGTATTTGTACATAAACGCAAAATCAAATTTTCCGTAATCGAATAAACTCAATGTATCTTGATGTTCTTCTTCAGTTTCGGTACAAAATCCAGTAATTACATCAGTAGAAATACCACAATCAGGGATTACTTCTCTAATTTTATCCAAGCGCATTTTAAACCATTCTCTATCGTAAGTACGGTTCATCATTTTTAACACGCGCGAGTTGCCCGATTGCATTGGAAAATGAATATAATTACAAACGTTATCGTATTTTTTAATAGTGTAAAGTACCTCGTCAGAAATATCTTTAGGGTGCGAAGAAGTAAAACGAACACGTAAATCAGGGCCAATTAATGCTACTTTTTCTAATAATTGAGCAAAAGTGCAAATAATGTTTCCATTTTCGTCTTCCATTTTATACGAATCTACGTTTTGTCCTAAAAGAGTAACTTCCTTATATCCTTGATTGTATAATTCTTTGGCTTCGTTTACGATAGATTCAGGATCGCGGCTACGTTCTCTACCTCTAGTAAAAGGAACCACGCAGAAAGAGCACATATTATCACAGCCACGCATAATACTTATAAATGCAGAAACACCATTGCTACTTAAACGCACTGGCACAATTTCGGCATAAGTTTCTTCGCGACTCAAAAGCACGTTCATGGCTTTTTGCCCATCTTCTACTTGTTCAATTAAGCGTGGAATATCTCGATAAGCATCAGGCCCAACTACAATATCTATAATTTGTTCTTTTTCTAACAAATCATTTTTTAACCTTTCGGCCATACAGCCTAAAACACCCACTATCATACCCGGGTTGGTTTTCTTTTGGTGTTTAATTTCGCGTAAACGTCCCCAAACGTGAGCCTCTGCATTATCTCTAATAGAACAAGTGTTTACAAAAACCACATCAGCTTGTTGAATATCGGTGGTGGTTTTAAAGCCTTTATCGGCCATAATAGATGCAACTACTTCGCTATCAGCTAAGTTCATGGCACATCCATAAGTTTCAATATATAAATTTCTAGTTGCACTTTCAGGTGCTATATCTGCTGCTACGCCTCTCATTTTATAAATTTTTATTACTAAAAAGGCTGCGAATATAAAACATTTTATGTCAGTATGGCAGCAATTTTTTTGTTGGTTTGTTGGGTGGTTGAGTGGTTGATTGTTGGATGGTTATTTAAGTTGAATGGTTGATAGGTTAATAAGTTAATTGGTAAGTTAGGTTTATAAAAATTCGTTTTGCCCATTGCCCATTGCCCATTGCCCATTGCCCATTGCCCATTGCCCATTGCCCATTGCCAGTTGCTAGAAGCCGGTTGCAAGAATAAAAAAATTCAACATCCAACATTCAAAATTTTTTCTAAATTCGCCATGATGATTATTAACGATATCATATCCATTTTTGAAGATTATGCACCTAGTGCTTTACAAGAAAGTTACGACAACAGCGGACTAATTACAGGTAATAAAAACTGGCCTATTACCAATGTTTTAATTACTTTAGATTGTACTGAAGATGTTGTTAATGAGGCAATTGAAAATAATTGTAATTTAATTATTGCCCATCATCCCATTGTTTTTAGTGGTTTGAAAAAACTGAATGGAAAAAATTATGTGGAGCGTGTAGTTATAAACGCCATTAAAAATGATATTGCTATTTATGCTTGTCATACCAACTTAGATAATGTGAGTGATGGAGTAAATGGAAAAATTGCTCAAAAAATTAATTTAATAAATACCAAAGTTTTACAACCTAAAAGCCAAGTTTTTAAAAAGTTGGTAACCTTTATTCCTTCAAGTCATTTTGAAACTGTACAAAATACTTTGTTTGAAGCAGGGGCAGGGCATATTGGAAATTACAGCGAATGCGGATTTAGTCAAGCTGGAAACGGAACTTTTAAACCAAATGAAATAGCCAATCCATTTGTGGGTGAAGCCAATAAGCGCCAAGTGGAAAACGAAGTGAGGTTAGAAGTGTTGATGCCATTTTATTTGCAATCAAAAATAATAAATGCTTTATTGAATGCGCATCCTTACGAGGAAGTGGCTTACGATATTATAGCAACTGAAAATACTTTTTGGGGAATTGGCAGTGGATTAATTGGAGAATTGGAAACTGCTTTGGAACCAACTGAGTTTTTAAAAATGTTAAAAGAAAAAATGGAGTTAAACGTAATTAAGTTTACTCCTTTTGATAAAAAAATAAAGAAAATTGCGCTTTGCGGAGGTGCGGGGCAATTTTTACTAAAAAATGCCATAAGTCAAGGTGCAGATGCATTTATCAGCTCAGATTTTAAATATCATGAATTTTTTGATGCTGAAAAAAGCCTGATGATAGCGGATATTGGACATTATGAGAGCGAAAAATTCACAAAAGAGCTTATGTTTGATTTAATTATGAAAAAAAATCCTACATTTGCCCTCTTTTTAAGTAAAATCAATACCAACCCAGTAAATTATTATTATTAAACTATATGGCATTAGCTACAGAAGTAAGCATTGAACAAAAATTAAAAGCTTTATACAGGCTTCAAATTATCGACTCACAAATAAGCAAATTGCAAATTGTTAGAGGCGAGTTACCTAATGAAGTTGCAGATTTAGAAGATGATATAGCAGGTATGGAAACTCGTTTGGCGAATATGGCTAACGATGTTAAGGCTATTGAAGAAACTATCAGCCAAAACAAAACACGTATTTTAGATGCAAAAGCATTGGCTAAAAAATACGAAAAACAATTAGAAGGTGTTAAAAACAACCGCGAATACGATGCATTGAATAAAGAAATTGAAATTCAAGGATTGGAACAACAAGCGGCTGATAAGCGTATCAAAAATGCTAATTTTGAAGCAGAGCAAAAGAAAAATGCAATTGCTGCTTTAGACGCTGAATTAGTAGGACGTAAGCAAGATTTAAAAAATAAAAAAGGCGAATTAGAAAGCATTATTGCAGAAACTGAAAAAGAAGAAGCAAATTTAAATGTTGATCGTGCAAAAGCGGTTACTGTTGCTGATGAGCGTTTAGTTGCATCGTACAATAGAATTAGAACTAGCATGAAAAACGGAATTGGTGTAGCGGTAATTATGCGCGAAAGCTGCGGTGGCTGCTTTGCTGGTATTCCTCCTCAACGCCAAGCTGATATTAAATTACGTAAAAAAATTATAGTTTGCGAAAACTGTGGTCGCGTATTAGTTGACCCTGAGTTAGCTGAAGAAGTTGCTCAATAATTTTTTGCATTAAATTATAAAAAAAGCCATTCAGAAATTTTTCTGAATGGCTTTTTTGTTGAATGATGGTTTAAACTAATAAATCATAATAAAATGTGTTTGGTTACTAATTTTATTTAAAGGTTTTAAAATAGGTTTTTGATAATAAACCAAATATGGAATAACAATGGCATTTCCCCCAACAAACATAAAAGCAGCCGCAGTTTGAACAGTAGTATCAGCACTAATCATAGCTCCAATTAAGTTTAACTCGGCTAAGCCAATAAGTGAATAACCAACTAAATTTAAATATTTATAGTAATGACTAATACTTTGTAGCGAATCGAATTGCACAAAACCTGATTTTTGTCCTAAAAAACCTGAATCTGTAACACTAATAATTTTATCTTTTATATAAATCGAATTATTAATAGAATTATACTTAATATTCTGATTTACTTTAAATTGTATAAAACGAGCTTTTTCAGCATGGTAAACCTTAAAGCCCTTTTGTGCATTTGCGTTGAGGCATCCTGTTATTAATACTAACACTAAGAAGGATTTCATTTGTTTAAAATTGTTAAGTTAATTCCTTTTCGCAATTCTCTTTTTGGTGTAATTATCCAAAATCCTGTTCCAGCTAATTCAATTAAAACTGTTGAATATAAAGTACCACCTAAAAAGAATAAAGAACGTTGGCTAATTGAGTAAGTAGTTTCGGTAGGGATAAATACGAGTGCAACAAAACCAGATATAAAAATACCTGCACTATATAAATATGGTTTTCCGTATCTGGTAAACGCATTTCTTGGAGTAAATCTTATGGTTTTAATATCAGCTAACGCAATTTTTTCACCACCAATAAAATACAAAGTATCGTTTTTAGTTTTACTCACATAAGCACCAAAAGTGTGGGTTGAATCATGAATAGAACTTATTCTTATATGGCGTAAATAACCCAATTTGTAGCTGATTTGTGAAACATTATTTTGTAATAAAAGCTGTTGCGCAGATACATTTGTGTTTATAAAAAACAAAGTTCCTACAATTAGGAATTTTAAAGTATAAAAAGTTTGAAAGGCAGCATGGCGCGTAACTATCTTCTGAGTTTCTTGTTTTAGTTGATGATTAGCTAATGGTAAGTAATTATATATAGCTAAAAAGATGCTTACTATATGACTAATTATGAATTTAAAAAACCACTTTAAATATTCCATTTAATACTTTTTTCTATCAACTATCAACTAACCACTAATTTACCTTCTCAAAATCATAAGTTAAGTAATCAATAAAATCGGCTACTTTAATGGTTATGCTTTTAACTTGGTTATTTTCTATTTTCACTGGTAATACTTGAACTCCACAAGTTACATCACTGTAAGTGCATAAAAATTGATTATTACCTAAATACTCTAATTTACCAATATTATTTGGATGATGGCTAAAATGTAAAGTCATTTTTCCTTTTATTAACCTAATTTCTACATCGCCATAAAAGCTATTTTTATAAGTTCCAACAAAGTTTTGTAAATCAATACTTGGTTTGTTTTTTAGTAAAACCACTTTGTTTAAACTGTCTAACTCTGCTTGTTCAGCTGCGCGACCAACTTTTCCTCCATCAAAATATTTTTCGCTTAAATTGCGGTAAGGCACATTTAAGTAAGCTTCTAGAACTTGTTTTACCAAAGCATCGTAGAGCGAGTTGGCATCTGTATTGGTATAAACCAATACACCCAAATTTTCTTCGGGAATAAATTCTGTTTTGGTAACAAATCCGTTAGCTCCACCGCTGTGTTCCCAAACCCTGCGGCCTTCGTAATCGTAACTTTGCCAGCCTAAACCATAAGTGCTAAAGTGTTTGGTTTTAAATATTTTAGAGTTCACATCATTGCTAATCATATTCGATTTACGGGTTTCGGCCAATACCGAAAAGGGTACAATTCTTTTTCCATCAAATCGTCCGCTATCCAATTGAAACAATAACCAATTGGCCATATCGCGTGCACATGAGTTAATGCTAGCCGATGGTCCCATATTATCAATATTGGTGTAAGGTAATTTAACAATTTTTCCGTTTACCAAAGTGTGAGGCGTGCAAGCATTTTCATCGGTCATAATATCGTTATAGGTGCTGCTGGTATGTTTCATTGCCAAAGGCTCAAAAAAGTGGTATTTTATATAATCGTCCCAGCTGGTATCGGTTACGTTTTTAATTAACTCACCAGCAGTTATAAAAGCTGCATTGCAATAACCATATTTGTACCTAAATGGATGAACAGGTTTGGTTAGAGCCAAATGTTCAATAATTTCTTTGCGTGTTAAATTACTTCCCCAATTTAAAAAATCGCCTTGAAAAGTTTGTAAACCTATGCGATGACACAATAAATCGCGAACGGTACAAAGCGAAGTTGATGTTTCGTCATACAACTTAAAATCACGCATGTACTTGGTTACTTTTTCATCTAATAACAAACGTTTTTGGTAATTCAATAATGCAATGGAAGTACCTGTAAAAGCTTTACTGTTTGATGCAATTTGAAATAAGGAATACTCATCCACTTTGGCCGATTTACCTGCTTGTTTGACACCATAACCTTTGCTCAAAATTATTTTTCCATCTTTAGCAATGGCAATGGCTAAGCCCGGTACTTGCCAACGAGCCATCTCGCGATTGATATAAGCATCTAACGAATCTTTAATAAAAGAAGGTTGGGCAATTAATGAACAAGAAATAATGAATAGGAGGGTAGTGAGTTTTAGTTTATGCATGTTTTTTTTGAGTGTGTTTTTGTTTTAAAACTATAAAATATATTAAAAAGGTGCGCTAATATAATTAAATATTTAAGCTAAATTTCCTTTTAAATAAATCATTATTAGATTATGAACTTTAGTTTTATTATTGCTTCCTAATTTTAAAATAGACAATTTAATGAAAAATTTTTTCCTTTCACTTTGTGTATTAGCGGCTTTGCATGTAAATGCTCAGAAAAAAACTGCTAATGTTTTTCCTTTTTCAACTATTGAAAATATTTCAAGTAATGGAAAGTACAAATACACTACTGTTACCAACGATCCTTTAGGAGTGCGTACTTACAAGTTAAACAATGGTTTAACGGTAATGATGAGTGTAAATAAAAAAGAACCTCGTGTTCAAACTTTTATTGCTACCAATGCAGGTAGTAAAAACGATCCGGCTGATAATACAGGTTTGGCGCATTATTTAGAGCACATGCTTTTTAAAGGAACCAATATGTATGGCACCAAAGATTGGGCTAAAGAAAAAGAACAATTAGATAAAATTGATGCATTATACGAACAGTACAATAAAACAACTGATGAAAAAAAACGCACTCAAATTTACCATTTAATTGATTCGGTAAGTGGTGTGGCTAGTAAATTTGCTATTGCAAACGAGTATGATAAAATGATGACTGCCATTGGTGCGCAAGGAACCAATGCTTTTACCAGTTTAGAACAAACTGTGTATGTAAACGATATTTCGCAAAACCAATTAGGCAAATGGTTAAGTATAGAAGCTGAACGTTTCAGAGCTCCCGTTTTACGTTTGTTTCATACCGAGTTAGAGGCCGTTTATGAAGAAAAAAATATCAGTTTAGACAATGATGGTCGTAAGGTTTATGAAGCTTTATTGAGTAATTTATTTAAAAGCCATCCTTATGGAACTCAAACTACCATTGGAACCGTGGAGCATTTGAAAAATCCTTCGTTGGTTAAAATCCGTAATTTTTACAATACTTATTACGTGCCTAATAATATGGCAATCATATTGAGTGGTGATTTTGATCCAGATGCATTGATAGCTTTAATTGACGAAAAATTCAGTTATATGCAAACCAAACCAGTTCCTGTATTTAACAGTCCAGTAGAAAAACCAAGAAACGAACCAACTGTGGTTGATATTTATGGTCCTGATGCCGAAAATTTAATGATAGGTTACAGATTGCCAGGCGCTGGCACTCAAGAAGAAAAATTGTTAACCATGTGCGATATGATTTTGGCTAATTCAAAAGCGGGTTTAATTGATTTAAACTTAATCAAAAAACAAGCAGTGTTAGCTGCATCGTCAAGCCCTTGGATAAACCACGATTACAGTATTTTATTTTTAACAGGAAAACCTAAAAAGGGACAATCTTTAGATGAAGTTCGCCAATTATTGTTAAATCAAATCGACATTATTAAAAAAGGTGAGTTTGACGAAAGTATTTTAAAAGCCATTATTGCTAATTTAAAAATTGGTAAAATAGAAGAACAAAAAAGCAACCAAGGTCGTGCTTATGCCATGTTAGATGCATTTACTTTGCACCGCAGTTGGGCTAGCACTGTTAGCATGGTGGATGATTTAAACAAAATTACCAAAGCCGAAATTGTGGCATTTGCCAATAAATATTTTACCAACGATTACGTGGTGGTAAATAAAAAAGTAGGGGAGGATAAAAACATTACCAAAGTTCCAAAACCTACCATTACTCCAGTTGATGTAAATAGAGATGATGTTTCGCAATTTGTATCAAAAATTAAAGATACACCAAGTGAAAATATCAAACCACGTTTTATTGATTACAAAAGAGATTTAACCATTGATAATTTTGGTGGAAAAGCGCCTGTTTTTTATGTGCAAAATAAAGACAATGATTTGTTCCAATTGTATTACGTTTTAGATATGGGTAAATTTAACGATTTAAAATTACCGTTAGCTTTTAATTTATTGCAATATTTAGGAACTGATAAAATGACTAGTGAGCAAATAAGCAAAGAGTTTTTTAAACTGGCTTGCGATTTTAACGTGTCAACTAGCAATGAGCAAGTGTATGTAACATTAAGTGGCCTAAACGAAAATTTTGAACCGGCTGTAAAATTATTTGAAACATTATTAGCCAATGCAAAACCTGATGCTGAAGCTTTGAACAATTTAGTAGAGCGTATTTTAAAAGGAAGAGCCGATGCTAAACTAAGCAAAGGTGCCATTAGAAGTGCATTGATGGCTTATGCCATGTATGGTGCTAAAAACCCTACTACTTATAATTTAACCGAAGCTGAGTTACGTGCTTTAAATGCCAAAGATTTAGTAGATAATTACGTCAAAAAAATTAACCAATACAAACACACCATTTATTACTTCGGTCCGCGCCCTGTAGCTGATTTCAAAAAATCGTTAGCACAGTTTCATATTATACCTTCAAAACAGTTAGCATATCCTGCTGCGGTTAAATTTACAAGAAACGAAACCAAAGAAAACACCGTTTATTTTACTGATTATAAAATGGTTCAAGCTGAAGTTTCATGGATTAACAAGTCGGATAAAAACTTTGATTCAACCTCGGTTCCAACTTTGCAATTGTTTAACGAATATTTTGGTGGTGGTATGAGTAGCATTGTGTTTCAAACCATACGCGAAAGTAAGGCTTTAGCCTATTCAACTTATTCGTATTATCAAACACCAAGTAAGAATACTGACCCATATTACACCATAGCATATGTAGGCACACAAGCAGATAAAATCAATGAAGCCATCCCTGCTATGAATGAATTGTTAACTTCGTTACCTAAAAACGAAGCCAATATTGATAACGCAAAAGCTTCTATCAAAAACAGCATTGAAACAGAGCGTATCAACGATGAGTCAATTATTTTTAATTATGTAAACAATCAAAAATTGGGCGTTCACCACGATTTAAGAAAAGATGTATACGAACAAATTGACAATTTAAATTTTGAAAGCATCAATAATTTTTATAAAACCAATTATACTGGCAAGCCTTATTTTTACTCGATTGTAGCATCAAAAGATAAAGTAAAAATGGAAGATTTGAGCAAATATGGTAAATTGGTTGAAGTAAGCATTACCGATATTTTTGGTTACTAAAAAATTAACCAAACCAATTCATAAAAAGCGCCACTTCATTTATTTGATGTGGCGTTTTTTATTTTAAACAAAAAGAACAATCAACACATTGTTTAAAAATTAGAATGTATTTGGATTTGTGCACCATTACATTTGTGCTTTATGAATATCACATTCAATTATATCAATATATTAATACTAATCATTTTATTACTAAGCACTTGTGTGCTTTTGTATTATTACTTTTTTTACTTTCTTAAGTTAGGAACATATAAGCCTGTTGCTCCAGTTAATAACAACAAACCCAATGTATCAATAATTATTGCTGCAAGAAATGAATACAAAAATTTAGAGAAAAACTTAAAATCGATACTAGAGCAAGATTACCCTAGTTTTGAAGTAATTGTAGTGAATGATTGCAGTTGGGATGAAAGTCAAAAACTGTTAGAATATTACCAAGAAGTATATCCTCATTTAAAAATTAGTCAACTTAAAGAGCAAGAAAAATATCCAACAGGTAAAAAATTTGCATTAACAATTGGTATCAAAGCAGCTCAATATGAAAACATGTTATTTACTGATGCCGACTGTAAACCTGCGAGTAATCAATGGTTGAGTTTGATGGCTAGCAAGTTTGAAAATAATAAACAATTGGTATTAGGATTTTCGCCTTATATAACTCAAAAAGGATTTGTAAACTTATTGGCTCGTTTTGAGAGTGCTATAACAGGTATGTTTTATTTTTCGGCTGCCATTAATAAAAACACTTTTATGGGTGTTGGTCGTAATTTGGCTTATACCCGCGATTTGTTTTTTAAACAAAAAGGTTTTGCTTGGCACCAACATATACTAAGCGGTGATGATGATTTGTTTGTAAATAGAGCTGCTAATGCCAGTAATGTTGCTATTCAATTAAATCCTGATAGTTTTGTTTATACAGAAAGTAAAAAAACATTTAGTGAGTGGACTCGCCAAAAATCGAGACACAACAGCACAGGGAAGTTTTATAAACCTATTCATAAATTATTGTTGGGAGGTTTTTACGCCTCAAACTTATTTTTTTACATTTCTATTATTGCATTGTTAGTTAACGATATCAATTTTTGGAAAATACTTTTAGGTGTTTATTTGTTTAAATTAATTTGCCAATCCGTAGTTTATTTTATGGCATTTAAAAAACTTAAATACCAAAATTTAACTTGGTTTTTGATACTATTAGACTTTTTATTTGTGTGCTATATTTACATATTTGGAACTATTGGTTTACTAAAAAAACAACATAAAAATTGGTAGTTTTTACCATTACTTTTCATTTTTGTTTCAAAATATTTTTGCTTTCAAACTGAACTTACCTGTTACTAACTAATTGATTATTCTTATCAATAATCCCAAGGTTTTAACTATTTAAATATGTATTGATTTCTTTGGATAAGTTATCCATTTCAAAATTGTAAAGTTGTTGGAGTGTTTGATTTTGCATGGTTGGTAGGTTGATTGTGTGATTTGTTGATTGGTGAATGAAGTTTATTAAGTTCAGTTATTTAAGTCCTATTTTAGTCATTGCACCTTACCTCTAATACTTTATTTTGGAGAGTATCAAAATGAATGTTCAAGTTAAACAACCATGCTCCACCAAAGCCCATTATTCCAGATTTTAAACCTAAGTCAACTTGATAACTTAAATTCCCAACTGTATCTCCTTGGTCACCTAATAGGTTTAATACTTCAACTTTTGATTTGCCAATTAGAATGCTATAATTTATAATATTATCCACCATTTTTCCGCGTATTCTTTCGTTTCCATTTAGCCATTCTTCCCTATTAAAAACCACTTTTTCAAGTTGACTTTCCTTTTCGCACCCAAAAGTGACAAAAAAACAGCCCAAATAAATATCAAATATCTTTTCATTTTGGTTTTATTTCATATTAAAATACAAAAGGTAATTATACTTATTACAACCTATTTTATTTAACTATTTCAATACAATCTTCTCCAATCAATTAAAATGAAGATGTTTTAATAAAGTTCTATTTTCAAACATATCTATTATTTTTATAATCCCAATGGTTTTCTAATTGCATGCTGGAGACATTTAATTAAACGTCTCTACACGGATATACAATACCAAGCAAACAAAAAAACAATGATTTTTTTATTCATTTCTCCATTTAGGGGTAAACACGCATAGGGTAGACCTATGTGTCAGCATTAAACATTTTGGCAGACACACAGGTCTGCCCCCTTACATTTGCTTTTGATATCACAAATCATCCATCAAAAATCAAAAATCATCCTTACATTCGCGGCACGATTAATCATTATGGCAGAATTTAAAAAAGTAAAACGCAGCGAAAACTATTCAGCGTGGTATAATAATTTAGTAGAACAAGCAGATTTAGCGCAACATTCAGCAGTAAAAGGCTGTATGGTAATTAAGCCTTATGGTTATGCCATTTGGGAAAAAATGCAAGCTGAGTTAGATAGAAGATTTAAAGAAACTGGTCATCAAAATGCTTATTTTCCATTATTTGTACCCAAAAGTTTATTTGAAGCTGAAGAAAAAAATGCGGAAGGTTTTGCTAAAGAATGTGCCATTGTTACCCATTATCGTTTAAAAACAGATCCTGATAATAAAGGTAAATTAATAGTTGACCCTGAAGCAAAACTAGAAGAAGAATTGATAGTTCGCCCAACAAGTGAAGCTATTATTTGGAATACATACCGTGATTGGATTCAGAGTTACCGCGATTTACCTATTTTAATTAATCAATGGGCTAATGTGGTGCGTTGGGAAATGCGTACACGCTTATTTTTACGTACCGCAGAGTTTTTATGGCAAGAAGGCCACACCGCACACGCCACCAAAGAAGAAGCATTGGCTGAAACCCGTCAAATGCTTGAAGTGTATGCCGATTTTGCTGAAAACATAATGGCAGTGCCTGTGGTAAAAGGTGTAAAAACCGAAAATGAGCGTTTTGCTGGTGCTGATGAAACTTTTTGTATTGAAGGTTTAATGCAAGATGGAAAAGCATTACAAATGGGAACTAGTCACTTTTTAGGTCAGAATTTTGCCAAAGCATTTGATGTAAAATTTGTAAGCAAAGAAAACGTTAAAGATTACGTTTGGGCTACCAGTTGGGGCGTTTCTACTCGCTTAATGGGTGCATTAATTATGAGCCATAGCGATGATGAAGGATTGGTTTTACCTCCCAAATTAGCACCTATTCAAGTTGTAATTGTGCCAATTACTGGTAAAAAAGAAGATGAAAAAGCATTGGTTTTAGATAAAGCACGCGAATATTTTACGGCTCTAAAAGCCAAAGGCATTTTAGTAAAATTAGACGATAGAGATAATATGTCGCCTGGTTATAAATTTGCCGATTATGAGTTAAAAGGTGTGCCTTTGCGTATAGCAATTGGCCCAAGAGATGTGGCTGCTGGAAATGTAGAATTAGCAAGACGCGATACCAAAACCAAAGAAATTATAAGTGCAGAAAATTTACCTGAAACTATCAGCAGTTTATTGGAAGAAATTCAAAATAGCATTTATAACAAAGCATTGGAGTATAGAAATTCACATATTCATACTGTAAATAATTGGGATGAATTTATGGATGCCATTGAAAATAAAACTGGTTTTGTAAGCGCACATTGGGATGGAACTGGCGAAACTGAAGATAAGATTAAAGACTTGAGCAAAGCTACCATTCGTTGTGTGCCATTAAATAATGTGCAAGAAGATGGAGTGTGTGTATTAACAGGCAAACCCTCTACTCAAAGAGTATTGTTCGCAAAAGCTTATTAATTATAACCAACAATTGTAAAAATGAAAATATTAATAACAGGAAGCAATGGTTTATTAGGTCAAAAGTTAATTGATTTATATAAAAATAATAGCGAATATGAGTTGATTGCAACTGCACGTGGAGACAATAGGTATTCGGATAAGAATGGTTATACATACGAAAGTTTAGATATAACTAATGCTGAAGAAGTGGCTCAAATTATTGCAAAGCACCAACCTGAAGTAGTAATCAATACTGCTGCTATGACCAATGTAGATATTTGCGAAAGTGAAAAAGAGGCTTGTGATCAATTAAATATAGATGCAGTTAAGTATTTGGTAAACGCTTGTAATATTTATAATGTTCATTTTGTACAAGTTTCAACGGATTTTATTTTTGATGGAACTCATGGGCCTTTGCTAGAAACCGAAAAACCTAATCCTGTAAGTTATTATGGCTTGTCGAAGTTAAGGGGTGAAGAAGAGGTTATAAATAATGCAAAAAGCTGGAGTATTTTACGTACTGTTTTGGTATATGGAATTGTGAGTGATATGAGTAGAAGTAATATAGTACTTTGGGCTAAAGGTGCATTAGAAAGTGGTAAATCGATTAATGTAGTGTCTGATCAATTTAGAACACCAACCTTAGCAGAAGATTTAGCAATGGGTTGTAAATTAGCTGCTGATAAAAAAGCACAAGGTGTATTTAATATCAGTGGAAGTGATTTTATGAGTATATATGACTTGGTTTATAAAGTGGCTGATTTTTGGAAATTAGATAAAAACTTGTTAAACATGAGCACGAGTGAGGGTATTAAACAACCTGCTAAACGTCCACCAATAACTGGTTTTATTTTAGATAAAGCACGCAAAGAACTTGGTTATAATCCGCACACTTTTGAGCAAGGCTTGGCAATATTAAATGAACAGTTAAAACAACAGACTAATTAAATTGAACAGATGCTAAATTTATTAATTTTATTGCAGGCCGAAGCTCCTAAATTAGCTTCAGAACCCGAACAATCAAGTTTTTGGTTTTGGTTTATTTGTGAGGCATTTGGTGGTGCATTTGTTTTTTTAATGCTGTATATTTTTTTTATAAAAAACCCTAAAATAAATCCTCCACGCCAACGCAGAAGAGATGAAGAATACTAAACTTAGGTTTGAAAAATTTATTAAAATGTACTTTTACTTTTCACCAAGTGAACGTAAAGGAATTATTCTGCTATCCGGAATATTAGTTTTGATAATTTTTGCTCCAAGTTTATATCGTTATTTTAAGCCTAGAAATGATTTAAAAATAACCATCAATCAGTTAGCTGAACTTGATTCATTAAGTAAAAAGGTTGGTTTTAGTGAATCTGAAAATATTACTGAAGAACCATTTGTTTTTAATCCCAATACTGCAACTGATGATGAATTAAAGCAATTAGGTTTTTCTGATAAAAATATTGCCACACTTAAAAACTATTTGAGTAAAGGTGGTAAAATAAAATCAATTGAAGGGCTGAAAAAAATATATGGAATAGATACTAGTTTAGTCAATAAGTTATCTAGTTATATTCAAATTGAAAATAGTTTTCAAAGCAAAAAATCGTTTGCTGATTCTGCAAAAGTTGAAAAGAAAAAAATAGTTGAACCATTGGAATTGAACTCCGCTGATTCTGTTTCCTTGGTTAAATTGTATAGAATTGGTCCAACATTGGCCTCTAAAATTATTGCTTACAGAAAACAGTTAGGTGGTTTTTTAAACCTAAATCAATTGAATGAAATTTGGGGTTTTGATGAAGATATTTTATTTGATTTACAAGGTAAAATATATGTAGATGCCAATAAAGCCAATCGCATTAACCTAAATACTGTAACTGAAAACGAACTTAAAACGCATCCATATTTTAAATACAAATTGGCTCGCATATTGGTAAACTATAGAAACCAACACGGTAGGTTTAGTAATTTCAATGACTTGTTAAAAATTAAAGTAATTAATGATTCAATATTAAGCCGTATAAAAATTTACGGTGTAATAGAATAATTATTTAACCTTTTAAATAACATCATTTCATTATTAGTTACTGTAATTTAGTTTCCAAATGGTGCCAGTATTGTTCTTTTTTCTATTTACTAATCCTGAATGTGCTAAATTTTTCAAAATATTTTCTGCCTCCATTTTATCTATATCCATTAAATACGAAAATTCGTGAGTTGTCATACTCTGGTATATTTGAAAAAGCTCCAAAGGTTTCCTAATAGTTATATCTTTTTGAGCCAGTGGGTATAAATCCAAAATGGCTTTTTCCATAATATCATATTCTTGGTAACCATTGAGTATTATTTTTTCATTGAATTCGTTCGATAGAATAAATGTTGGAAGTACTTTAATATTTAATTGTGCAGCATATTGTAAATCCTCCTCAAATTTAACAATTGCGCTTTTATTGATATCGTTCTTAAGTTTTTCTACATCAAGTCCCACCTCCTTGGCTGTATTAAAAAGTAGTTCAATATCTGTAATGTTCTTACTTTCTACAAATAATAGTTCTTTGATTCTCCTGTGGTAATGAAAAGCTTTAATTTTGTTTTGCATTTGTGCCGCTTTAATAGCTATCGAAGGAGGAAAAGAAGAAGCTAAAGGGGAGTTTAACCATACATCTGGCGAAATTGGCATTTCGTGTAATTCTGATATTTCTTGCCAATGTTCTGCAGCTTCACTTGGTTGCGTAATTTTGCCCTTTTTGTTTTTTAAAACATCCCAATTGGGAAGCAATCCACCCATGTGGTATTTTATTTCAAAATATTTACCATACAGTAATGAAAGTTTTCTTAATTGAGGCTGCACCAACCAGCATGTAGAACAAACAGGGTCGGTAAAATAAAGAATTTCTATTTTAGGTTCAATTATTTTCTCTGCTTCCTTTAACTGCTTTATCAGAGGTAATTTAATTTTACCTTTTGATGCATTCAGAAAATTATTTTTTATTTCCCTGCCTAAATTGATGTGTTCCTTTAACTGTTTTGCTCTGTCATTGTAAAATATATTGCATACAAAATCAAAATTAGTATTTTCTAAAAGTAATTCTGCCATTTTATGAGCATCAATTAAGGCATTGGTTGTGCCTGCACTTGTAAAAGGTAATGCCACATGTGCTGCATCTCCAATCAACGCTACATTGCCTTTATGAAAAGATGGCATCAAATCAAAGTCAGTTGAATACCAAACAAAATTATTGGCGAAATTATTAGATCGAAGCACTTCTTGTACCTCTTCTGGAAAGTTTTGTAATAAATCAAAACTTAGTGCTTTTAGGCATTCTGGCGAAAATTCTTTTTGTGTTTGAAGTTTTACGTCATACTGCATGAACCAAACCATTTCGGTATCTGAACAAGGAATAAGCCCAACAGCTAAGCCTTTATCAGCACTCATATATTTTGTAAATGTACTTGGAAGTTTGGCTACTAAAGATGGATTGGTAATAACTCCAACAATTTCTTTAACTTCTACCAGAGTAAAATTTACTTCTCCAAAAAGGGCTTTCCTTACATTTGATTTTGCGCCATCTGCACCTATAAAAATATCACCGTATTCAATATCTCCATTTAAAAATTGTACAGCTACGGCTTTATCATTTTCATAAATAAAATGCGAAAAATTTCTGTTGTAATGAAGTTCGTTTTCCTTTAGAAATGAACTTAAGTATTTGATAATATCCACCCTCTTCATACAGATCCAAGATTCTAAATCAGTAGATTGGATGATGCTATCATCAGGACGTTTTAATACAATTTTATCAATAACCTGACCAGGTATTTCGAATTGTGGGTGGTAGTTTGAAATGATATTCAATACATCCATTGCGTCAGGATGCATTAAAAATGCATGACCATTTCTAATCTGTTCACTATCTCTTTCATTTATGGAAACAGTATATCCATTTTGACTTAATATAGTTCCTAATGCTAAACCAGCAATACCACTACCAATTATTACCACTTTCATAATTAGTTCAATGCTTTTGAAATTCTAAATAAACCGTCTTTTAAAATATCTTCAGAAGTTGCAAAACTTAGTCTTATATGGCCTTGAGCTCTTTCTCCAAACCATTTACCAAGCCCAGGTACCACAGCTACTTTTGCTTTTTCTAATAAAATTGTTTGTAAAGTTTGGGCATCCATACCTGTTTTAGAAATATCAGGAAAAACTAAATAGCAACCTTGTGGAACAAGGCATTCAATTCCATTTATTTTATTTAATTCAGTAACACACAAATCCCTCATTTTTGTTAAGTGGGTTACAAAATTTGATAACCAATCTTGACATTCATTTAAGGCAGTTGTAACTGCAACTTGAGCCAAAACATTACAGCCATGAACAGTTGAAAGATGTTCGGATTTTAATAAAAGTAAGTTATATAAAGTTTGATTGGGTGCAATTACCGAGCCTACTCTTAATCCTGCCAAACCATATGATTTACTATATCCTGTAACAATAATTGTTTGTTGAGCAATATTTTCATTTATAGAAGCAATGCTGGTATATGTATTTGGTTCAAATACAATATCACTCCAAATTTCATCTGAAAGAATTATGATATTATGTTTTACTGCAATGTTGCCAATTATTGTAAGTTCTTCTTTAGTTAAAACACGTCCGGTTGGATTGATAGGATTGCACAAACAAATAAGTTTAGTTTGTGGTGTTATTAATTTTTCAAATTCAGCAGTGTTTAAACTTTCATTTGGATTTAATGGAACTGCAAAAGGTACTGCTTTCCCCTGCATGGCCTCCACTGAATATTTAAACAAAAAATCAACTGGATTAAACACAATTGCCTCCTCATTTGGCTTCAAAAATGTTTTACAAACCATGTAAATACCATAAGCAGCGCTATCAACAGCTAAAACTAAATCAGGATTAGTGATTACATTACGTTTTAAAGAGTGGAAATTAGCTACAGCTTCCCTAAAATAATCAAACCCTTCGGATGGAGCATATGAAAAATACCGTTCTTTGGCATATTTACTGATTGCTTCACCTATTTGAGGGGCACATGGAAAATCTGGATCAGCGGCAGTTAATGGAATTACACCCTCAGGTACTGAAGCCCAACGTAAATTAAATGCTCTTTTTTGTAAAATTGTTAAGTTAACGTCCTGATTGGTAAACATAAATAACTTTATTTAATAGTAGTACTAACTAATTCTGTAACTACTTTGTTTTCTTTGTTTGTAAAAAAGTTTATCTAGGTTGCAATTTATTTTATTTAATTTGGTTTTCAATTCATTTAAATAACAATATTTTGTTAATAAATTTTATTAATTGAGCCACTTTGTTTTAAGTTTTTAAAACGCTTATTTAACCTTGTTGGAGTTTTTATAAATGATTTTTTTTATATTGGTAAATCTTAAACTAAAAATCATTCTAATTTCTACTTTAATTAAGTATCATTGCCAAAACTTAAAAACTAAAAAAAAATTACTTATGCTTAATTTTGAGCCAACAGAAAATCAAATAATGGTAGCGCAAATGGCGCGCGATTTCGCAGAAAAACACATTCGCCCTTACGTAATGGAATGGGACGAAGCGCAAATTTTCCCTAAAGAAACCATGCAAGAAATGGGTAAATTGGGTTTATTAGGTGTGTTAGTACCTGAAGAATACGGTGGAGCAGGATTAGGTTATTTTGAATACATAACTGCAATAGTTGAAATTACTAAAGTTTGTAGTTCTGTAGGATTAAGTATGGCTGCTCATAATAGTTTATGTACAGGACATATTTTACAATTTGGAAACGAAGAACAAAAAAAGCGTTGGTTACCTAATTTGGCTACTGGCGAGTGGATAGGTGCTTGGGGTTTAACCGAAGCAAATACAGGCAGCGATGCCATGCGTATGCAATGTGTAGCTAAACAAGATGGTGATTATTGGGTATTAAACGGTTCAAAAAACTGGATTACCCATGGTATTACTGGCGATGTAGCTGTAGTTTTAGCACGTACTGGTGAGTTATTAGATTCTCATGGAATTACTGCTTTTGTGGTAGAGCGTGGAACTCCGGGCTTTAAAGGCGGTAAAAAAGAAAACAAATTAGGTATGCGCGCCAGCGAAACTGCTGAAATGATTTTTGAAGATTGCCGCATACATAAAGACCAAGTTTTAGGAAATGTTGGTGATGGTTTTAAACAAGCCATGAAAATATTAGATGGTGGTAGAATTTCGATTGCTTCATTGAGTTTAGGAATAGCTAAAGGAAGTTACGAAGCTGCTTTAAAATACTCGAAAGAGCGTCATCAATTTGGTCAACCCATTTCTAATTTTCAAGCCATTGCATTTAAATTAGCCGATATGGCTGTAAAAATTGAAGCGGCTGAGTTATTAACTTTACAAGCTGCCGATTTAAAAATGCGTGGTTTGCCAATGACCAAAGAAAGTGCTATGGCTAAATATTATGCATCGGAAGTATGTGTTTGGGCTGCCACTGAAGCTATACAAATATTTGGTGGTTATGGTTATACCAAAGATTTCCCTGTTGAGAAATTTTACCGCGATTCAAAATTATGTACCATTGGTGAAGGAACTAGCGAAATTCAAAAACTAGTTATTGCCAGAAGTGTATTAAAGGACTAAAATTATAAAACAAAAAAAATCCGTAAATGATCTTTACGGATTTTTTTATGTTCATTTATTTAAATTGAAGTATTAAAATACTACTGCTTCACCGTCCTTATCAATAAATCGGTAATCCACCATTGAAAGGGTATTTACTTTATTTATTTTTATCCAACGTTTGTATTTTATAAACCATTTCATACGAGGTGATTTAAGCCCACCATGTATAAAATAAGCTGCTAAATATGGGTTCAACTCTAAGCTGAAACCTTTGTGGTGTACATTTTCAATTAAATACTTAACTTGATTTTCTATTTCATCCAATAGTACTACACTGTTTTGAATTTCGCCTGTTCCGTTGCAGGTAGGGCATTTTTCAGTAGTAACCACACTCATTTCAGGCCTTACACGTTGGCGTGTAATTTCAACCAAACCAAAAGGACTCATAGGCAAAATTTTATGTTTTGCTCTATCGCTTTTCATTTCCTCTTTCAGTTTTTCATATACAAGTTTACGATTTCCTGCAGTTTTTTGATCAATAAAATCAACAACAATGATACCACCCAAATCGCGTAGACGTAATTGACGTGCTACTTCAGTTGCGGCCTCTAGGTTAATTCGTAAGGCATTATCTTCTTGAGCTTCGTTACGAGCACTAATGTTTCCACTGTTTACATCAATAACGTGCATGGCTTCGGTATGTTCAATAATTAAATAACAACCGCCCATAAAATTAGCTTCTTTACCAAAGCTAGTTTTTATTTGCTTTTCTACATCAAAATGCTCAAAAATGGATGTTTTACCAGTATAATGTTTTACAATTTTTTCAAGTTGAGGGCTTTTTGATTTAACATAGTTTTTTATCTCACTGTATAAATAACTATCGTTAACATGAATTCCAGTAAAATCTTCATTAACCAAATCGCGCACCAAAGTTAAAGTGCGATCACTTTCACCTAAAAGTTTTTGTGGGGGATTAGCATTTTTTAGTTGTGTAAAAACCACTTCCCATTTAGCCATTAATTCTTCTAAATCTTGTTGTAATTCTTCAACACTAACACCTTCAGCATTGGTTCTTATAATTACCCCAAAATTAGGTTGCTTAATGGTTTGCATCAGTTTTTTTAGCCTGTTGCGTTCATCATGTTTTACTATTTTTTTCGAAATAGAAATATTGTTATCAAAAGGAATTAATACAATAAAACGGCCAGGTAAACTTATTTCGCTCGATAAGCGAGGACCTTTGTTGGAAATAGGCTCTTTCACAACTTGAACAACAACTTGTTGGAAGCGGTTTAGTAAGGTGCCAATTTTGCCATGTTTTTCAATATCTGCTTCCATCACATCGTTTTCAATTGCCGATGTAACTTTGCCATTTCGTACTAATTTAATCCATTTTTGTAAAGATTCAACTTGGGGGCCTAGGTCGTGATAATGCAAAAAAGCATCTTTTTCATGGCCCACATCAATAAATGCCGAGTTTAGGCCCGTCATTATTTTATTTACAGTTCCAAAGTATATATCACCAACTAAATAAGCGTTATCGGCTTTTTCATGATGAAGTTCTACTAGTTTTTTATCACGCATCATAGCAATATGAACATTGCCATTTGTGTCAGCGTCAATTATAATTTCGTTATTCACTATTTAAAGTTTCCCTTTTTTAAAATATTTTCAATTACCTAGGTTGAGGTTTTTTCGTTAGTTAAATTGATAATTGAAGGGGATAAGTTTTAAATAAATACCATATTTACTTAAGCATAAGTAGTTAATTTGAAGTCATTATTGAATAATATTTCTTAAAATTAGTACTCGTTTAAAACAATAAAACTTAATCAAAGGTATTAAAATACCCAATTGATTAAGTTTTAATGATTTGAAGCCGGGACCGGTTTATCCAAAACGGTTGGCTTTTAAGATTACATAAACGTAATTTAGCTAGGCTAAATTATTTTTTCTTATGTCTGTTTTTACGAAGACGTTTTTTACGTTTGTGGGTTGCTATCTTATGTCTTTTTCTTTTTTTACCGCTTGGCATAGTTTTTATTTTGTTTGTTTAAGATTGTCAATTAATTTTTTTATTTCTTTTTTAGAATCTTCGTTTGCACTAGGAATCAAATTCATGCAAGTTTCGTAGGCAATAATAGCTTCTTTTTTCATATTTAAACTACTATATGCTTCTCCAAGGTAAAAATAAGCTTCACTATTTAATGGATCTAGTTGTGCTAATTTTTCAAATCGGATGCGTGCCTTGTCCCATTGTCCACTTCTTCTGCTTAACATACCTAATGTGTAATTTGCCTGAACATTGTTTGAATCACGCTTAATTACATCTTTAAGTAGTTGAACTCCAGCCATCACATCTAAGTCATTTTGTACATAGCAAATGGCCATTGCATTTTTTGCTTCTAAATTATGTTCGTTAATGGCTATCACTTTTTCAAATGCAGCAATAGCTTTTTTTGATGCATAAATTTGAGCACCTGTATCTATTGTATTGGCAGCAAAATCATAAAATTTAAAACCTGCATTAAACCATGAACGTTCATCATTCAACCTAATTGCTATATCATTTACATATTGAGCAGCAACTAAACCTAATTGTGATTCATCGTATAAGCGAGCTAATAAAACATGTGCTTGATAGTTTCCAGTATCTGTTTTGATAAGCTGTTCTAAACTATCAATTTTAAATTTTATTGCCGGTTTGATACTATCTCTAACTGCTATGAAATAGTCATCATAATTAAATGGTTTGCTAACTGTTGATGTGCTATCTGCAGTTTCTATTGGAATTTCGCTACCAGTTGAGTTAAAATTTAAATAAGCAAGCCCACTCGCTAGTATAACAAGCGAAATAATAATAACTATATATGATTTATTGGTTTGCATGATTTAATTTATTTAGCTCAAATTAGTCTTCTTTCATTGCTAATTTAGCTTCTCTTTCGCGTTTTGCAGCGTTTGTTTTTACTGACTCACTTTTTTTGATTTTATCAGTAAAACTTTTAGCAGGTTTGAAAGCTGGAATATAATGCTCATCAATAACCATTGCAGTATTTTTAGAAATGTTACGAGCAATCTTTTTAGCACGTTTTTTCAAAATGAAAGAACCGAATCCACGGAAATATACGTTTTTTCCTTCGATCATATTATTACGTACTACTTTGAAAAACGACTCTACCGACTCCTGTACTTGTAATTTGTCAATTCCTGTCTTTGTTGAAATTTCTGTGATAATTTCTGCTTTTGTCATGATATTTATACTATTGATTTAATGAATTTTATATATTTTTTATTTAAATAAGGGTTGCAAATGTATAAAATTGATTTTTAATTTATTGAAAAAAAATAAGATATTTTTACAGAACTAATAAAAAGCAGCATTTGTCTGAATATTATTGCATTATAATGTAAAAAATGCAAAATAACTTCTAATTTTTAACTAAAAAGTAATGAAATACACTTTATAAAAAACTATTTTGCCCACTTTTTTCTTACCTCGATATAATAAAATTGAAATTAAAATTAAATGCATCAAATATTGCATAATTGGTATAATTTAAATAAACGTGATTTACCATGGCGAAACACAAATAATCCTTATACAATTTGGTTGAGTGAAATAATTTTGCAACAAACAAGAGTTGACCAAGGTTTACCCTATTTTTTAAACTTTATAAAAAATTATGAAACTGTTACTCAATTTGCCAATGCCGATATCAATGATATTCTGAAACTTTGGCAAGGCCTTGGTTATTACAGCCGAGCAAGAAATATGCATAACACGGCTCAAATAATAAGAGATAGTTATAATGGTGAGTTTCCAGTTAATTACAATGAACTCATTAAGCTAAAAGGGATTGGACCATACACTGCAGCAGCTATAGCATCATTTGCATTTAACGAGGCTAAAGCAGTTGTTGATGGAAATGTTTATAGAGTTATAGCTAGATTTGCAGGAATTTATACTGATATTAATTCTACCGAAGGTAAAAGGGAATTTGCTTTAGCTGCACAAGAATTACTCGATACCGAAAATCCTGCAACTCATAACCAAGCCATGATGGAACTTGGTGCCATGGTTTGCAAACCTCAAAATCCTGATTGTTTAAATTGCCCAATTAAAGATAACTGTTTTGCCTTTAGCAAAAAACAACAAACAAATCTCCCAGTAAAAATAAAAAAAATAAAAACCAAAGAGCGTTACTTTAATTATTTGGTTTTTGAGTTTGGTAATAAAACCTACTTAAAACAGCGTGGTCCCAAAGATATTTGGCAAGGTTTATTTGAGTTTCCAATGGTAGAAAAGCCTTTATTAAAAAATCCTTCAGAGGTTTTTGATGAATTGGTAGAAAATGAATTTGTTGGAAAAAATGAAAAGGTTGAAATTCAGTTTTTAGAAAATTACAAACACATTTTAACTCATCAAAAACTAATGGCTTCGTTTTGGAAAATTTCTTGTAAAACAAAGCCTAATTTGTCAAATGAGTATATAGAAATAGAAATTGATGAAATAAAAAAATATGCGGTACCTCGATTGCTTGAAAAATTGATTTCAAATGATAAATTGCAACATCAATTATTTTAAAAATATCAATTTAAGGAGATCAATTTATGTCGTACAACAAAATTATTTTAATTGGAAATTTGGGTAGAGACCCAGAAATGAGACATTTGGATAACCAAAAGGTGGTTGCAACTTTTTCGTTAGCTACTAATGAAACTACTACTGACAAAAATGGCGAAAAACGTACTGAAACCGAATGGTTCAATATTGAAATGTGGGATAACCAAGCAAAAATTGCTGAGAGGTACTTAAAAAAAGGAAGCCAAGTATACATAGAAGGTAAATTAAAAACCGAAACTTGGAAAGACAAAGAAGGAATTGAAAAATCGAGATTGAAAGTTCGTGTTCAGAACTTTACCCTATTGGGTGGAACTAAAAACAACAATGAAGGTGGTGCGCCAATGCCTCCTCACAACAATAATTCAACAACTAATACTTCTGCTCCACTTCAAAATGATAGCATGAGCGATGATTTACCTTTTTAAAAAATAAAATTACATTTGTAGCAGAAAGCAGGGTTTTTAATCCTGCTTTTTTTATATAATTTACATGAACGCCAAAGAATTAAAAATTGCCGATTTTACTTATCATTTACCTGAATCAAAAATTGCTCAACATCCTTTAAAAGAAAGAGATAAAAGTAAATTATTAATTTATAAAAATGGACAAATAACCGAAACGGTTTTTAATAAATTACCAAGTTTGTTAAATGAAAACGATTGTTTGATTTTTAACGATACCAAGGTTGTACATGCACGTATTTTATTTCAAAAAGAAAGCGGAGCACGCATAGAGATAATGTGCTTAGAACCTTTTAATCCTAGCGATGCAGCTATTTGTTTTAAGCAAACCGAAACTTGCCAATGGGCCGCTTTGGTGGGTAATAATAAAAAATGGAAAGAAGGTTTATTAAGTAAAACTTTTGAAATTAATGGAGAACAAATAACATTAATCGCTGAACGTGTAAAGCAACATTTAGATTCCTATTTAATTAAATTTACTTGGAATGGAGGTCATAATTTTGCCGATGTAATCTATTATGCTGGTCTTTTGCCATTACCTCCTTATATGGATAGAGAGGCTGATGAAGATGATGAAAATCGTTACCAAACAGTATATGCAAAATTTGAAGGTTCGGTGGCTGCTCCAACCGCAGGTTTACATTTTACACAGCAAGTTTTTGAAAAACTAACTCAGAAAAAAGTAAAAACAGATTTTGTTACTTTACATGTGGGCGCAGGTACATTTAAGCCTGTAAAAGCGGAGGTAATGGTTGAACATCAGATGCACGAAGAACATGTAATTATTGAAAAAACATTGGTTCAAAATTTATTTGATTGTATTGAAAATAAAAATAGAATAATTGTAGTAGGAACTACCTCGCTCAGAACTATAGAAAGTTTATATTGGTTTGGTATAAAATTATTCCATAACAAAAGTGATTGGCAAAATATTAATAAAATGGAAGTTAGCCAATGGGAACCATACGAAACTGAGTTTAAACCAATTTCTAATGCGCAAGTTTTAAAAACCGTTTTAGATTGGATGGAATTTAAAAAAGTAAATCAAATTCATGGTACTACTCAAATTATGATTGCTCCGCCTTATGAAATAAAATTGGCAAGTGCCATCATTACTAATTTTCATCAACCTGAAAGTACATTGCTTTTATTGGTTTCTGCCTTTATTGGCGAGGATTGGAGCGATGTTTATTACTATGCGTTGAATAATAATTTTAGGTTTTTAAGTTATGGTGATAGTTCTATTCTTTTTAGATAGTTCAATAAAACTATTTTGACTGATAACTAATAGGTTGGAAACATGCCTACACTCACTTTACTTTGTAACCCTTAAATTATGGCAAAAGAAAAACCAAGCATTCCTAAAGGCACCCGCGATTTTGGGCCACAAGAAGTAGCTAAACGAAAATATATTTTAAACACCATTGAAAAAGTTTTTATTAAATATGGCTTTATGCCAATAGAAACACCCACCATGGAAAACCTAAGCACGCTTACTGGCAAGTATGGTGATGAAGGTGATAAATTACTTTTTAGAATTTTAGATTCAGGTGAAACTTTAGAAAAAATTCGAAATTCGAAATTTGAAATTCGAAATCAAAATGAATTCAATAATTTAATAGCAGAAAAGGGCTTACGCTACGATTTAACAGTTCCTTTTGCGCGTTATGTGGTGATGAATAGAAACGAAATTACTTTTCCGTTTAAGCGTTACCAAATGCAGCCTGTATGGCGTGCGGATAGGCCACAAAAAGGCCGATACCGTGAGTTTTGGCAATGTGATGCAGATGTGGTTGGAAGCGATAGTTTGTTGCACGAGTTAGATTTAATAAACATTTATGCAGAAGTTTTTGAAAATTTAGGTATTGATGTTGAAATTAAAATAAACAACCGTAAAGTTTTAGCAGGAATAGCCGAGGTTGTTAAAGGCATTGAACACCTAAACACCATTGCTGTAGCAATTGACAAACTAGATAAAATTGGCAAAGATGGGGTAAGCAAGGAATTAACTGAACTGAATTTTACTGATACAGAAATTGAAAATCTTTTTGATATTATTACCATAAAAGGCAATGAATCAGAAATGCTTGAAACTTTGAAAATAAAATTACAAAGTTCACAAGAAGGTTTGAAAGGTATTGAAGAATTAGAATTTATTTTTAACCTAATCAACCAATCAACCAATGAACCTACTAACTTAAAAACCGACTTCTCTTTAGCACGTGGCCTTTCGTATTACACAGGTTGTATATTTGAAGTAGCTGCGGTGAAAGGTTCATTAAGAAGCAGCATTGGCGGTGGTGGAAGATATGATAACCTTACAGGAATTTTTGGATTAGATGGTGTTTCGGGCGTTGGAATATCTTTTGGTTTAGACAGAATTTATGATGTACTAGAAGAATTGAAATTGTTCCCAGAAACATTATCACAAGGAAGTAGCAAAGTGTTAATTTGTGCCAATAATTCTATTGAAAACATTGAGCTTTCTCCTGTGTTACAACTGTTAAGTAAGCTAAGAAATGAAGGCATTGCATCGGAATTATATACCGAAAAAATTAATGTTAAAAAACCTTTGGAAAAGCCTATTAAATATGCTAGCAGTAAAAAAATTCCTTACGCCATTATTTATACCGAAAACGAATCTTTAAAACTCAAAAATTTAGAAACTGGTTTTCAGGAGGAGTTGAGTATGGAGGAGATAATTGAAAAGTTGAAAGGTTGATAAGTTGACGAGTTATTAAGTTAATTATTATAAATTTTAAAACAAACTGCTAGTTGCTATTGGACTTGGCAGTAACCGAAACTAAGTACTAAGAACTAAAAACAAAAAAGCATGTACGAAATAAGCACCAAAATAAGCATTGAAGAAATTCAAGATATCATTGCAAACAACAAGCAAATCAAATTAAGCGATGATGCTAAAGCACGCATTGTAAAATGCAGAACTTATTTAGATGAAAAATTAGCCAATAACGAAAAACCTATTTATGGAATAAACACTGGTTTTGGTTCATTGCATAGCACCAAAATAAGCAACGAAAACTTGGTTCAATTACAAGAAAATTTGTTGCTTAGTCATGCTTGCGGTACAGGCGATTTAGTGCCACACGAAATCATCAAAATTATGTTGTTGCTAAAAGTGCAATCATTGGCCTATGGCCATTCAGCAGCACAATTAGAAACTGTTGAAAGGTTGATTTATTTCTTTAACAACAATATTTTACCAGTTGTTTTTGAATTAGGTTCTTTAGGCGCAAGTGGCGATTTAGCTCCATTGGCTCATTTAAGTTTACCGCTTATTGGTGAAGGAAGAGTTTATGTACTTCAAAATTCGAAATTCGAAATTCGAAATTCGAAATTGATACTTGAACAACACAACTTAAAACCAATTGCTTTAAAAAGTAAAGAAGGTTTGGCATTGATAAATGGTACACAATTTATGAGTGCTTATGGTGTTTATTGCTTGATAAAAGCTAACCAACTTTTAACTAAAACCGATTTTATAGCAAGTATTTCTATTGATGCTTTCGATTGCAGATTAGAGCCTTTCCATCATTTATTGCATGATGTCCGTCCGCATAAAGGACAAATAAATACAGCCAAAAATATATTGGCCAATTTAGCTGATTCAGAAATTGCAAAACAGCCAAAGGTTCAAGTTCAAGATCAATATGCTTTTAGGTGCATTCCGCAGGTTCATGGTGCAAGCAAAGATGCCATTGAACACATCAATAATATTTTTACAACCGAAATAAACTCAGTTACCGATAATCCAAATGTATTTGCCGATGAAGATTTGATACTTTCAGGAGGCAATTTTCATGGACAAACTTTGGCCATTCATTTAGATTTTTTAGCCATTGCTTTGGCTGAATTAGGCAGTATTTCTGAGCGCAGAACTTATCAATTAATCTCTGGTCAACGTAATTTGCCAGCGTTTTTGGTAAGCAATCCTGGTTTAAACTCAGGCTTTATGATTCCGCAATACACCGCTGCAAGTATTGTTAGTCAAAATAAGCAATTATGTACGCCAGCATCAGTTGATTCGATAGTAAGTAGTAACGGACAAGAAGACCATGTAAGTATGGGTGCAAATGCAGCTACCAAATGCCTACGTGTGGTTAAAAATTTGGAAAGAATTGTGGCTATTGAATTATTGAATGCAAGCCAAGCTTTGGAGTTCAGACGTCCGCTAAAAAGTGCTTCAAAAATTGAAAATTATATAGCTGCTTACCGCCAAAAAGTTCCATTTGTAACCAAGGATAGATTTTTACATGATGATATTGAAAACAGTATTTTGTTTTTGAACGATACAATTATATAAAATCATTAAAATATTGTTTTTTGTCGGTTAAACTTATAATGAATTATTGTATGAAAAAAATCTTGATGACTTTGTTTCTTTTTGCTAGTTTTTTTGCAAATGCACAGGTAAATGTATCTGCCGGAAAAGTAGTAAGGTATCAAGATTTTAAATCGGCTTTTGTGGAAGCAAGAAATGTGGATGTTTGGTTGCCGGCTAGTTACAATAAAAACAAAAAATACGCTGTGCTTTACATGCACGATGGGCAAATGCTTTTTGATTCAACCCAAACTTGGAATAAGCAGGAGTGGGGCGTAGATGAAGCCATAAGTCAACTAGTAAAAGAAAATAAAATTAAAGATTGTATTGTGGTTGGCATTTGGAATGGAGGTAAAAATCGTCATATTGATTATTTTCCTCAAAAACCTTTTGAAGCTTTAAGCAGAGCAGAGCAAGATACTTTGTATGCTGCAAATAGGCTAAATGGAAATTCAGTTTTTAGTGGTAGAGTGCAATCAGATAATTATTTAAATTTTTTGGTAAATGAATTAAAACCATTTATTGATAAAAATTTCAGCACTTATAAAACACCGGACGCCACTTTCATTGCAGGTTCAAGTATGGGTGGTTTAATTTCTATTTATGCGCTTTGCGAGTACCCAAAAGTGTTTGGAGGTGCAGCTTGTTTGTCAACTCATTGGCCTGGAATATTTAAGGCTGATAATCCTTTTCCAAAAGCCATGCAAGTGTATTTAAAGGCTAAATTACAAGTGGCTAAAAACCATAAAATATATTTTGATTATGGAACAGAAACCTTAGATGCTATGTACGAACCTTTTCAATTGCAAGTTGACAGCATTATGCAAAGCAAACTTTATTCGTTCAAGAACAATGATTGGAAAACGCAAAAGTTTGAAGGTGAAAATCATTCGGAAGTGGCTTGGCGCAAGCGATTGCATATTCCAATTTTGTTTTTGTTGAAAAAGTAAATTTCATTAATTTTATAAAAATTGATAGATAAAAAAACAATATTTGAAGCATGTAAAAACATGCTTTTACAGCGCATAGCCGATGGCGAAAAGGCTATGTTAGATGCACAAGAAGCTGCTAACTCAGAAGAGAAAAGTAGCATGGGCGATAAGTACGAAACAGGCAGGGCCATGAGTCAATTGGCTAGAGATATGAGTGCTAAACAGGTTTTTGAAAACAAGCAAGAACTAGCCAATTTACTCAAACTAGAAAATACCAAAACCGATAAAACCATTATACAAGGAAGTGTGGTAACGGCTAATGAAAAAGTTTTTTATATAGCCGTAGGCCTTGGCGTTATTGATTTCAATGGAATGCAAGTGACAGTGTTATCGCCAAAGGCACCTTTAGCACAATTGATGTTAGGGAAAAAAGCAGGAGATGTTTTTGAGTTAAACAAAAAACAATTTGCCATTGAGCAAATAAATTAGGTTTTTGTTAAGTAAAACTTGCTTTAAATTTGACTTACAATTTGGAATTATTATGAAGTCAATTTATTTAATCATAGCGATTTTGGGAGCATCAAACATTTTTGCACAAACCAATTTGCCTAAAAATGAATTAGGATTGAATCTATATAATAACGAATTTGAGTTTGCTACTATATTAAATAAGTCTGGATTAAAACATTATACTTTAACTGGACTGCAATACAAACGAAACTTAAATAATAATTATTTATTACGTTTTTTATTTAACAACAAAAACGAATCGTACAGCGAAAGTTATGCAGACTGGATAGTGGCTGGTGGCACTTTTTATTCGTCTGGAATATTTAAAACGCAAGATTATAAAATTGGAATTGAAAGAGTTTTTGGCGGCAAAGAGATTAAACCATTTGCCTTTATTGATATTGGCTACAGGTACTTTAACAATAAAGGTGTAAATGCAAGCATAAACAGCCAATCACCCGCTTATAAAAATATTGATTTGACCAATCATTACCTAAATTATGTTATAGGTTTAGGAGTAAAATATTACCCTACTAATCATATTTATTTAGGTGCCGAAACTTGTATTGGCTATCATAGACAAATTTTTGATGGTAGTTTAAATCCTAATTATGTTGAATTGTTTAATCCAATAAATACTTTTGTTTTTGGAGTGAGATTTTAAACTTTAAGCAACAAATAAATTATTCCAATTAGTATAAAACTGTATTCAGTTATCAATCTATAAGTTTGATTGTTGAGTTTGGTAAAATGAATTAAGTGAATAGCAAGGCAACTAATAAATCCAATGGTGATTGATGGTGAAAATTGGAATTTAAAAAGCATGTATCCTGCTAAAAAATAGAGTGAAATTAGCAATATATTAGAAAGATTTTGTCCAATAACATTCGAAATATTTTTTAACTGTAACTCCTTGTCAGTATTGGTTTCCCGAATGGATATTTGAAGTAAATTAATGAATGCTAACACAAATAATTGCATGCAAAATGCAATTATGAAAACTTGAGAAAAAAAATTGCTTTCATTAACAATATACGGATAAAAACAAATACCACCAGCGTATATTAAAGCTGCAAAAAATTCTTTAATGAACCATTTTATTTTAAAATAATTGAGCAGAAAATAAATAATGCAAACCATCAAAATCCATATACTTTTAGTTAAATGATGAAAGCTAAAATATTTTAATACCAACACTGCATTTACTATCATAATGAGCGCTGCAATTATTTTGAAAACAAATTGATGTTTTTGAATAAAAACATGTCGTTCACTAATCGCATTGCTCAATTTCATTGAATCTAATAAATGATCGAAAAAATAAATAAGCCAAACAGAACTTGGTAAAATAAAGAACCAAGCCATGGTTGGTTTTATGGAAATTTGAAAGTACAGTGGCAGTATTAAACTGATTACACCAAGGCAAATATCGAAACTACCCCAATGTAAAAAGTAAATTATTTTTTTTAGCCTGCTTAACTTCATTTATACTTGCACAAATGTTACGTTTAAAATTCATAATTTTATTATTATTTATCATCAGCATAAATAATTTACAAGCTCAATACAATGACGATTTTGTAGAGCCATACGTGGAACCAAAAGGAACCAATAATTGGTTTGTGGAGTTAGGTGGCGCAGCATTGTTTTGGAGTGCCAATTACGAAAAATATTTATATCAAAATCAAACCAAATCATTAACATGGACAGGCCGTGTTGGCTTTGGTTTTTGTCCACTCGACTACCGATTGTTAAATAGTGTTTATTTAGAAAAAAACTCAGTAGCCATGCCGTTTACTACCAGTTTGGTATTGGGTAAAAGAAAAGAAAAGTTAGAAATAGGAGCCGGTTATACTTTGGCCACCAAAAACTTTATAGAACGTGAGGTTTTTCCAACAGCTGCTTTAGGTTTTAGAGTAGTTGATAATAATGGAACTTTACTGCGCATAGTTTATACTCCGCACTACCGCGATGATAAAGTAATTAACTGGTTTGGCGTTAGTTTGGGACGTAATTTTTAATCAACCAATCTCCCAATCTCTCAATCAACAAATCCCTTAATCTCCAAATCAACAATTGTGAACACAGCTTACCAATTTTACCTTGAAAAACTTCAAACTATTTATGCTTTAGATGAAGCACAAGCCATAACCAATCAGGTTTTTGAAGAGGTATTGATGGTAAAACCACATCAAATTAAAATGCTGAATAAGCCTTTGTCTGATGGGGAAGAGGCTAACTTAATGGATATTTTGAACCGATTGCTCAAGCACGAACCTATGCAGTATATTTTAGGAAATGCATGGTTTTATGGCAATAAGTTTATAGTAACTCCTGATACTTTGATACCGCGCAGCGAAACCGAAGAATTGGTAGAATTGATTTTAAATACCGTTGCTAACCAAGAGGGTTCACTTAGCTCAAATCCTAAAATTATAGATATTGGAACAGGTTCGGGTTGTATAGCTATTTCGTTAAAATTAAACTTGCCTCATGCTAACGTTTGGGCGCTTGATAAAAGTTCGGCTGCATTAGCCATTTCCAAGCAAAATGCCAAAGAATTAAATGCCCAAATTCAGTTTATTGAAGACGATATTTTATACATAAACCAAGCCGAAACAACGCAAGTTTTCGATATCATAGTAAGTAATCCGCCTTATATCTTAGAAAACGAGCAAGAAAATATGCATGAAAATGTACTTGCTTTTGAACCTCACCAAGCGCTATTTGTAGCCAATAATAAACCACTTTTATTTTACGAAGCCATAGCCAATTATGCTTTAAAGTATTTAAAACCTAATGGTTATTTGTTTTTTGAAATTAACCAACAATTTGGCAACCAAACGGTAAATATGCTGCAAGAAAAAGGATTTTTAGATATAAAACTGTTTCAAGATATTAACGGAAATGATAGGATGGTTATGGCGAGGAAAGGAGATTCCTTCTGAATGACCAAAAACTAAGTCATGCTGCAAGCATCTTCCTTGTTTATTATAAATGAAAGCTAATAAAAAACTGAATCAGTCATGCAGCGCATCTCCTTGGTTCTTCAATCATTATTCCATTAACTAACTTGGTTGGCAAGGAAAGGAGATTCCTACTGAATGACCATAGGCCAAGTCATGCTGCGAGCATCTCCTTTGTTTATTAAAAATGAAAGCTAATAAAAAACTGAAACAACCTTGCAGAGCATCTACTTGGTTCGGTAACCATTATTCCATTAACTAACTTGGTTGCCAAGGAAAGGAGATTCCTACTGAATGACCATAGGCCAAGTCATGCTGCAAGCATCTTCCATGTTTATTAAAAATGAAAGCTAATAAAAAACTGAATCAGTCATGCAGCGCATCTCCTTGGT
>JAIXWW010000008.1 GCA_027491085.1 Bacteroidota bacterium | reverse complement strand
TATTTAATATATGGCGGAGATATCAATCAAGATGGCTCAGTAGATTTTGGAGATTACCCAGATTTAGATTTAGGAAGTAGCAATAGTGATGTAGGTTATTTTGCAACAGATTTAAATGGTGATAGCTCAGTAGATTTCGGAGATTATCCAATGTTAGATTTGAACAGTAGTAACTCAGTATTCTCATTCCATCCATAATAAAGTAGAAGAAAGGCAATTTTATTGCCTTTCTTCTTTTATAAAGTTTTAAATAATTAATTTAAAAAACTAATAATTTAAATCGTGAAGAAATAGTTACAATTGGCTGTTAATTGAAAGTTAAATTATAATAATTAAAACCTAGTTCTTTGAATATTATAATAAAAACGTTGAACATAATTATAAATAATTTATCAATAATTAGCTCGGTATTTTATCGAGCTAATTTTGTTTAAGGGCAATCTTTAATTGAGAAATTTGAACTAACATGTGGAATTATTTTTTAAAATTCTCATTAATAGCTAAATATCAATTAATAATAATCTATTTTTTGTCTTATTTTTTTTCGATTAATTGGCATTTTAGGAGATATTGTTACGAATTAGTTATTTCCATTCTTAGTTATTTAATCATAGTTAATGATTTATAATTTACATTAAAAAAGTTCTTGTAGCTAATTAGCTATACGATAAATGAATTATTTATTTTAAAATTGCAATTCTTACTTTTTTAAACAAAAAAATCAAAATCTAAAAATGAAAATTAGTAAATTAAAAACTTTATGGATTGCACTACTATTTATTGTATTTGCAATACCAAAGCTTTCGAATGCGCAGGCACTTTCTGGTTCCTATAACATTCCTGGCTCCTATGCTACAATTACTGCGGCCGTTAATGCATTAAACACCAATGGTGTTGGTAGTGGTGGTGCCACATTTAACGTAGCTGCTGGTTACACAGAAACTATAACTAGTACAATAGTGCTGACTGCAACGGGTACGGTAAGTAATCCAATCATTTTTCAAAAATCTGGTTCTGGTGCTAATCCATTGATTACCTCTTATACAGGTACACAAACTGGATCTGCTACTCCTGATGGTATGTGGGCGATTGCCGGTGGGGATTATATTACAATTAATGGCATTAACTTAACAGACAAAGCGGCAAATACAACTGCCACCACAACTATGGAATATGGTTTCGGATTATTTAAATTATCTGGAACTGACGGTGCTCAAAATAATACCATTCAGAACTGTGTTGTTACACTTAATAGAGTAAATAATACGGGTTGGACTACTGTTGGAGGAAATGGATCAATTGGTATAACGGTTAATAATTCAACATACAATGCTGCATCAACTTCAATAACTGTTACCACATCAGCGGGTAGCAATTCTTACAATAAATTTTATTCAAATACTATTCAAAATTGTAATGCCGGTATGGTATTTCACGGTTTTGCTGCTCCTTCACCTTACAATTTAGCTGATACATTAAATGACGTAGGTGGAAGTTCATTGAGTACTGGAAATACTATCATCAACTTTGGTGGAGGTGCATCTGCAACAAACCCAGCAGTGGGTGTAAATGTTAGAGATCAATGGGGATTTAATTTATCATATAATACAATAAACAATAACAACGGTAGTGGTGTTAACCATGTATCTACTTTGAGAGGTATTTATACTACTGCATCTTCAATAAATGCAAGTATGAATATCAATTACAATACGCTAACTATTAAAGGTGGTGCAACTACTTCACAAGTTTCGGTAATTGAAAATAACGGAGGAATAACAGGCACGAATAATACCATCAATATTATTGGAAATAACTTATTAAATTGTGATTATTTAACAGCTACCTCGGGTGTTTTTTATGGTATTTACAACTTGGCTACTGCCACTAATGTAAACATAACTAACAATACCGTTAACGGTATTAACTATGGCACTTCAACATTAGCAGGTTCTGGAGTGATGTATGGAATTTTTAATTCTGCATTAGCTACTAACTTAAACATTTATTTAAATACTGTTAGAAATATAACTAGAACAGGGAATACTGGTGGAACAAGCATTGGAATTTATAATGCAGGGTCAACCAATGTTATTGTATCAAGGAATACAGTAGACACAATAACTACAGCTGGTACTGGTGCAGCAGCTACTTTATACGGTATGCAATTAGCAGGCACAAACCTAACAGCAGATAGTAATAATGTGTCATATTTAAGGGTTACCAAAACTACTGCAACTTCAGCGATGTATGGTATATTTTACAATGGAACATCTACAACTGAAAATTACAGATACAATAGAGTTTATAATTTAACAAATGCTGGAACTGCATCAGTTACTCTTTATGGAATGTATTTTATAGGAGCAGGAACAAGAACCATTGCATATAATAATATTTATGGCATAACCGGTGTTGTTACGGTAGCGGGTATAACACAAAATAGTGGTTTGTTAAGAATTTACAATAACAATATTTATGATATTACAAGCAATACAACAAGTACCTTTACCGCTTCAGGTATAACAATAGGAAGTATAACTGCTGGTACACATTTAATATACAATAACCTTATTTCTAGAATTTATGCTCCAACAGCAGTTGGTTCAGCCACAACTACAGCCAATTCTGTTTTTGGTATTAATATCACTAATTCTACAGCAAATAACACATTTGGAATTTATAATAATACAATAAACATTGATGGAACTTCTTCAGGAGCACATTTTGCAAGTACTTGTATTTTTCATACAGTTAATGCTGCAATAACAACCGCAAGTTTAGATTTAAGAAATAATATTTTGGTTAATACATCCACACCAAAAGGTGCTGGTATTGTTTCAGTATTGAGAAGATCAGCTGCAACAAGTCTTAACAATTATTCTTTAAATTCAGACAGAAATCTTTATTATACTGGTGCATCACTTCTTTCAAAAAGAGGTCTTTGTTTTGATGGTACTTCAATTGATTCAGTAATTTCTACATTAAAAACAAGACTCTCTACAAGAGACATTAATTCAATTTCTGAAAATCCAAATTTTTTAAATACTTCGTCTGGTACAAATGCTAATTACTTAAAAATTGACGCAACTATTCAAACCAATATTGAATCTGGAGGAAGAAATGTTAGTCCAGTAAGTTTCGATTTTGCCAATGCAGTTAGAGCAGGAAACAATGGATATATAGGTGTAGGCGGTGCTCCAGATTTAGGAGCATTTGAAGGGGATTATACTGGTTTTGCTGCAAATAATATGACTTTTGATTCAACTACAGCAGACCAAGTAACAGGTAATGTGCCTTTAGGTTCGGCCGATGTTAGGGTTTTACGTTTAAGAATTCATACTCAAAAATCTACTAATGCATTAAATGTAACTTCATTTGACTTTAGTACTGGTGGAAGTTCTAACCCATCACTAGATTTTTCTAATGCTAAGGTTTATTTTACCAATGGGGATAGCACATTTTCTACTAGCCAACTTTTTGGTTCTGTTTCATCACCAAGTGGAAGTTTTACTATTACAGGAAATAAAAAATTAGGTTCTGGAGTCAATTACTTTTGGTTAGCTTATGACATTTCTCCTTCAGCTAATGGTGGTAATGTGGTAGATGCGGTATTTAATAATGTTATTGTTGATGGTGTATCTCAAACTCCATTAAATGGTGACCCTTCAGGTTCAAGGGCTTTACAATCACCATTAAATGGAAACTATTTTGTTGGTTCAAGTCAAACAACGCCAAACTATGCTTCAATTGCAGATGCAATTTTAGATTTAAATGCTTTAGGTGTTAGTGGTCCGGTTACATTTACATTAACCGATTCTGTTTATTCATCAGGCTCATCTATTACTTTAGGTAGTTATAAAGGTGCATCTGCTACTAATACAGTAACGTTTATGCCTAATACCGGTGTTTTTGCAAGAATTGAATGTACATCAACTGTTCCAACAATTGATTTGAATGCAGCTAAATACTATATTTTTGATGGACGCCAAGGTGGATTAGGAAGTTTCGTTTCAGGAAGTAATTTAGTAATAAGAAACACAACCAATTTAGCACCTGCTATTCGTTTTATCAATGATTCAAGATTAAATAGAATTTCTTATTGTGATTTGCAATCAAATAACCAATCAAATGCAGGAACAACCGTAGCTGCAGGTGTAGTTTATTTTGGAACTACCACAACTGGTGGTTTAGGTAATGATAGCAACACTATCAACTATTGTGATATTCACGAAAATACATTTGTTTCAGGCACTCCATTATATGGTATCAACTCAGGTGGGTCAACAGCTTTAGCTGCTACAAATGATAATAACATAATTGATAACAATAATATTTACAACTTTATTGATGCTTCAGCTTCACCAGCTACTCCTGGTTCTGGAATTAACCTTGGTTTGAGTAATGCTTTTTGGACAATCACTAATAATCATTTATACCAAACAGTTTCAAGAGCGTATTTAGGAACAGGTATAAACCGTGCTTTGTATGTTGTTACTACAACAGGTGCTGGTTTTAACATTTCCAATAACTTCATTGGTGGAAGTGCAAGTGATGGAACAGGAACTTATACCATTACTAACCAACCTACAAGTACAACTGCACAGTATATTTTAATGGACGTTACAGTTGCTGGAGGAAACGGTGTAGTTGCAAGTTCAATACAAGGTAATACCATTACCAATATCAATATTACTGGAGGTCAAAATTTGGCACAAACTGGTGCTTCAATATTTTCTTGTATAGGTATCAGGGTTCAAGCTGGAAATGTTAATTTGGGAACTGTTACTGGAAATATTATTGGGTCGAGAACTGTTAATGGTGCAATTACTGTTAATGGCAATTCTACTTCAGCTAATTCTGGTGGATTTGCAGGTATCAACATTGCATCTACTTTAACTAATTCAACTGTTAATGTATCTAACAATATTATCAGCGGTATTACTGCAGGTGGAACTTATGGTACAGAAGTTTATGGAATAGATGTTACAAATGGAGTTTCTACAATGACTACCAATGTAACAAATAATATGATTGGTGATACCACTTTAGCTAATAGCATTTTATTAAATAACAATACAACTGCTGCAGGAGGTTCATCAAGGATACTTGGTTTATACCTTAATTTAACTTCGGCTGCCACTGTTAACTTTAATAACAATATCATAGCTAATTTAACATCTAACAACACAGGTGCTACTACTAAAGGTATTTTAGTTTCTGCCCCTGCTGCTGGTGGTACTTATAATGTAAATAATAATTTAATTTACAATATTATTTCATCTTCAACTTCTACCGCAACTGGTGGTGGTGCAGGATTGAATGGTATTGTTATGGGTAATTTCAGTTCAGTAGGCGCTAATACTACTTGTAATGGAAATAAAATTCATACATTAATTTCCAAAGCAACAAATGCTGCTGTTTCAATAACAGGTTTAGTTTATAGAACTGGTAGTACTGGAACCAATATTGCGAATGGTAATTTAATTCATGGTTTATACAGTTCAACTCAAAATGACGCTGCCTTAATCACAGGTATTGATATTTCTGATGGAAATGCTGCTACAATCAATAATATAGTACGTTTAGGTTTAGATTCGAATGGAACTTCAATTATTGGAGCACCAAGTATAAGAGGTATTGCTAAAACAGGTGTTGCTGCAGTTACAAATGTTAGTAATATTCTATTTAATACTGTTTATATTGGTGGTACGGTTGATAACTCATTAATGGGTGACACCAGCAGTACTTTTGCATTTTACAGAAACGGAACAGGTACTGACACGGTTGTAAATAATATTTTTTATAATACTAGAACAAATACAACTACATCTTTGGCAAAACATTTTGGAACCGCTATTACAGCTAATACTGGTTTGAGAATGGACTATAATTTGTTAAAGGGTGATTCAATTGGTTTATTGGGTTCTACTTCATATTATACCTTACCATCATGGAAAAATGCATCAGGAGTTGATGCAAATTCAGTGTCATCTACTATGGATTTTATCAATGCAACAGGTGATAAAAACAATATTGATTTGCATATCAATAGCTCAATTGCTACTGCTGTTGAAGCTTATGGAATAGCAGTAAATGGAACTGGTACTACTTTAGATTATGATGGTCAAACAAGATCTGGTTTAACACCACATGACCTAGGTGCTGACGCAGGAAACTTTATAGCAAAAGATGTTGCTGCACCTGCTATATCATACACTGCAATACCTAGCGACCAATTTACTAACGACAGAACAATTACAGCAACAATTACTGATGCTACTGGTGTTTATTTAACCGGTGCTTTCGTACCAAGAGTTTACTTTAAAAAATATTCTTCAGGTACATGGTACTCAAATGCTGGTAGTTTAACTGCTGGTTCGGCAACTAATGGAACTTGGCAATTTACTGTAAGTGCTGCTACCATAGGTGGTTTAGTTGCTACTGATACAGTTTATTATTTTGTAACTGCTCAAGATTCGACAGCTGCCAATAACTTAGGTTCTTACCCTGGAGGAATAGAAGGGGCTGATGTTAATAATATTTCAGTAAACCCTGCTCTTTTCTCATTTAAAATCAAACCTATTTTATCGGGTTCTTACAATGTTGGTGCTGGTATGCAATTTACCAGTTTAACAGGAACTGGTGGTTTTTTTGATTTTGTAAATAATTCAGTATTATCTGGAAACATATCAGCTAGTATTACAAGCGATATAGAAGAACCAGGTTTGATTGAATTAAATCAACTTACAGAAGCTGGTACCGGAGGATTCACTTTAACTATTGCACCAGATGCAGCCAGTTTAAGAATTCTTTCAGGTAATGTTACTACAGCAAATTCAGCTTTAATTAGATTCAATGGTGCTGATAGAGTAATGATAGATGGTAGTTTTGCTGGCAGCGGTAGATATTTAAGAATTATGAACAGAGCCATCAATGCAGGTACCATTAACTTGTATAATGATGCTAAATATAACACCGTAGCAAATTGCTTTATTCAAGGTGTTAACAATAGTCAAACATTTGGTATGTTAAATATTGGAACAGCTGCTGCAGGTGGAACAGGAAATGACTCTAACACTATTAATGCATGTATTTTTAGTGATACTACTGGTAGTTTAATGACAAATGCAACTGGAACAAATAAACCTTCTGTAGGTGTTAATTCTCAAACATCTACTACCCTAATTGGAAACGATGGAATAGTTGTTTCAAATTGTGAGTTTAAAAATATTAGGTATTATGATGTTAATGTTTCTACAACAGGTGGTGATTATTGGAATATTTACAATAATGCTATCTACGCAGATAATGATAGTAGCTTCGTAGCACCTAGTTTTATATATCTTCAAGGTGGTGGCGGACACATTGTTCGTAAAAACAGTTTAGGAGGTTCGGCACCCGATAGAAGCGGCAATGCATATATTTTTAGAACAAATAGTTTTGTTAGACCATTATTTTTAACTAGTTCTTCAACTATTCCAACTACGATTGATAGTAATACTTTTGGTAATATGTCATCTCAAGGGTCACCAGGTAGTAGTGGAATAAATTATAATATGCATATTTCAGCACCTAATGCCACTACGATTGTAAAAAACAATATTATTGGTGGAGCATTCAATCCATGGGATACCATTTCAGCAAATGGAAGTTTATATGGTTCATATATCTCTTCCCCATGTACTTATTCTAATAACATCATTGGTAATCTATATAATAAATTAATTGGTGGTACAGGTTATATTGCAGGTATAAGTATTGGTACAATTTCTGGAACTGCTAATTTTACTGACAATATTGTTAGAGATATCATTCATCCATTTAGTACTATTGCATACGGAGCACAGGGACCAATGGGAATTTATGTACTTCCAGGTTCTACAGATGTAATCAATATCGAAAGAAATACTGTATATAATATCAGTGCTTATTTATTTGGATTAATTGCTAAAGGTATTGCAATTGGAACATCTGCCTCGAACGTGGTTAAGGTAAATGCCAATAAAATTTATAATATTAATGTTAATGCAACTAATTCATTGGCTTATGCTGCTGGAATTTTCACCTCATTATCGGGTACTAATACTTATACCAATAATCAAATTTCAATAGGAACGGGTTCAAATAAGAGAGTTATGGGTTATTTTAATACTAGTACTGCTAATTCAAATTATTTTTATAATAACAGTATTTTTATTAATGGAGTTGGTGATACAACAAGTTATGGTATTTATAATCAAGGTGCTGGTACTATTGATGCTATAAATAATTTAATTTACAACAAAAGGGTAACAACAACTAGAAATACATTTGGTGGTTTTGCCATTGGTTCAGCAACAGTAGCTTTAAATTCAAATACACAGAAGTATAATTCATTTGTTTTGAATGATACAGCTAATGTTTATGAAATTGGTACAAGTGCTTTAGGTTGGAAATCTTTCAATAATCTTTATACAACTTCTTATAATACAAATTGGTTAGAGACTACTTCAACAATTTTGGCAGACAGTTTATTCACAGATACTGTTAATGATTTAAGAATTAAAACCTTAAATCCAGAATCATGGTACGTAAATGGTAAGGGAATTGCTTTAGCTAATGTAGGTAGCGATTTCGATGGATCTTCTCGTTCAACGAGTATTTTAGGAGGTTCAACTGATATTGGCGCATTTGAATTTAACACTTTAACTATACCGCCAAGTGCTACAGAAAATGCAGCGCCTGCAAACAGTACAACCACTACTTATACCTTTGCAGGACGTCAAGTTGCTTCGGTTGATTGGAGTGCAACAGGAACTATGCCAACCACATTAGACGTTAAATATTACTCAGGAATGGTAGCGCCAAGTTTAAATCCAGTAATGAAGTCATACAAAGGTTATTATTCACTAACTCCAAATGGAGGTTCAGGTTATGACTATAGCGTAACATTAAGTTACGATTCTGCCATGTTTGGTAATATTCCAAATTTTAGCCAAACAAAATTGGCTACTTACAAAACTTCTTGGACAAAATTAGCTGCAAGTACACCTAATAATGTTTTAGGTCAATTAGCAGGTAATACCGTTTTAGGAGCAAGTACTTTACCTGGAAACTTCACAATAGCAGATACCACAACTATACCAGTATCAAACGCTACCCTAAACCTAACAGCCTTTTTACAAGGATTATATTTAGGAGGCGGAGTAATGACAGCAGCACCATTTAGTGCAGATGGAGTAAGCTCACCAACGGTAGCAGATACGATAACAGTTGAATTGCGCAATCCAGATTACAGCTTAGCGTATAGTGTAAGCGATACATTAAGTACTACAGGTCAAGCAAGCATTACCTTCCCAGGAAGTGCAGTAGGCAATAAATACTATGTAGTAATCAAACACCGTAACTCAATTGAGACATGGAGTAGCGATAGTATATTAATAGGCAGCACAACAAGCTATGACTTTAGTAGTGGAGTAAGCCAAGCATTTGGAGACAATATGGTAGATGATGGATCGGGCGTATTTTTAATATACGGTGGAGATATCAACCAAGATGGCTCAGTGGATTTTGGAGATTACCCAGATTTAGATTTAGGAAGTAGTAATAGTAATGTTGGATATTTTGCAACAGATTTAAATGGCGATAGCTCAGTAGATTTCGGAGATTATCCAATGTTAGATTTGAATAGTAGTAATTCAATATTCTCATTCCATCCATAATAGAAAAGAAGAAAGGCAATTTTATTGCCTTTCTTCTTTTTAAATTTAAATAAGAATTTAGTTTTACTAGTATCTTTTAGAATAGTAAATTAAATAATAAAATAAAGGTAATTAATAAAAATGAGCTCGGTAATTCCGGGCTCATTTTGTTAAAAAGTAATTTTTACGTGTCTTCGTTTTGATAAATGATAATAACAAATACATATTTATAATTTGTAATGTTATATTTTTCATTTGCTAAGGATGCATACTATTTTTTAATGCCCAATGTAATAAAGCATTTTTCTCCTTGGGTAATCCCAGTTTTTCAATAATATTTCTTCTGTGCCATTCAACTGTTTTTTCAGCAATAAAAAGGAGTTTCGCAATTTGCTTGGTATTGTATTGCCTACCCACCATTTCTAGTACTTTTTTTTCTGTTAAGGTTAGATTTGAATATACATCATCATTCTTTTCAATTGTATCGAAAACAAGTTCATTACTTATTAAAGGACTGATGTATTGCTTATTGTTGATAACAGATTGAATACATTGTTCTAACTCACTTTCTGAGTGATTTTTTAATAAATATCCATAAACGCCAATTTCATTTGCTCTTTTATATATACTGATTTCACGGTGCATGGTAAGTAATATGACTTTAGTGCGCATTTTGCTTTGATACATTTTTTCAAGCAGTTCTAAGCCATCCATACCGGGCATATTAATATCCAAAATCGCAAGGCTGAAATTCTTAGTACATAGGTTGTTGTAAGCCGCTATGCCATTTGAACAGATACAATCCACCTTGTAGCCTATTGATTCAACATAGTTTTTTGTACCCAATAATGTCAGTGGGTGATCATCTGCTATTAAAATAGTCATTATTATTTTTTAGGAATGGTTATGTTTATTTTTGTACCCAACGAATTTGATTCAACATGAATTTTACCACCAAGTAATTTTGTTCTTAATATGATATTATGTAGTCCATAGGAATTATTATCATTTAATTTTTGATTCACATTAAATCCTTTTCCATTGTCTTCTATAATTACATTCACCATTTTATGCTCATCAATTATTGAAACCCTGCCAGCAATGGCAAACGAATGCTTTAGCATATTGCTGCAAGCTTCTTGTATGATACGAAATAGTTGTAATTCTATATTGTTATCCAAGCTGCAATTATATGATATATCGGCTGTAATCAAGAATTGGTTTGTGCTTTGAATCTTCTCTACTAACTGTTCAATTGTGGTTTTAAGTCCAACGCGTTCAAACATTACGGGATGTAAATTCCTGCTTATGCTTCTTATATTTTCAATTATTGTATCAATATCGCTCTCCAAATGGTTAGTTAATTCGTGTTTATTTTTTTTGAGAGAAATCAAATCATGACTTATACCATCATGTAAGTCGCTTGCTATTCTTTTTCTTTCATCTTCTATCTTCTCAAAAAGCTGCTTAGTAAATTGCATTCGTTGCTTACGTTTAAACTTGCTCTTTTTCAATTCGTAATAAAATAAAAAGAAAATGGTAATGCATATGATGATTAAGGTAAATATGATTAAATTATTTGTATGTATTTTATTTTGTAAAATGATGTTATTTTGTTTGTCAATGATTTCTTCTATTGCCTTTTCTTTAAGTTGATGATCAACATCTTTTAGTTTTTGTATATTTTCATTAGTTTTAAAAATAAAATTCATACTGTCCCATGCTTGGGAATAATATATAGCCTTTTCAAAATATCCATTCTTACGATAAAAATAATACATGTTTTGGGTACACATCATTTTATATTTTAATATTCCGCAGCTATCTGCATAGGCCATCCCCATTCTATAACATTCTTCCATCTTGTCGAATTGCTTTGTGGCCTCATAAAATTGTATTTTATTTGCATAAACTATTGGTAGTTCACAAGGGCAATTTTGTTGCATAAATTTTTCAGCAGCTTTATACTTGTTCTCAGATTCAGCATATTTTTTGTTACGCAGTAACATAAAGGCCGCTTGAATCATCAATGTACCTTTATCTTGATTTTCTAAATACTTGTAGTTGTTTGCTATTAATGGTCTCATCAAGCTATCAGCTTTTGAGAAATCACTTACATCAAAATAAGCAAATGATTTTTGGCAGTAGTATATGGCTAAAAAGTAATCTTTATTTTTGGTTTGTATGCCATAACTGATAGCTATATCTAAGAATTTATTCACTTGCGTATAATCTTGCAATCTTTTGTATATAAAAGACATGAATAAATTAGCATAAAACTTATTTTGATTGCTACTATTTTTTTGATTTATAAAGTTATTAATAACAAGGATTGCTGAGTCATACTGAAGTGCATTATTATATCTGTAAACAATTTCCTTTAATTCAATTTCAGCTTTTGTTTGAGCTTTTATATTATTAATAAAAAACAGCAAACTAAAAACACCGAGTATAATATACTTTACAACAGATTTTGGGTTATGAAAAATACTATTCATTAAATTCAAAAGTAGTCACTTTCAAATGCACTAACAACACTAATAAAAGGGCTTTTAAAATACAAGGGTTAACCCTTGTAGGCTAAATAATGAGCTTTGATGAATTTTGAAATCTAAATTAATTATCAAATTAACTAAATGAAATCAAACTTTAAAACCATTTGGGTAGCTATAATGCTGCTCCTTCTTGGCACAATTGCCAAGGCTCAAACGCCACCAACCATAACGGGCAGTTTGACTTCCACTTCTGCTATTTGTTCGGGGACAGGTAGCATTACTATTAACACTGCAACAAGTGCAGCTCCTTACAATTTAGTAAATGCTGATTTATCTTCTTTACCTGTCGGTGCTACCGTTGGTGGGGTTAACCACACGCCCACATTTACGAGTGGCAATCCGCACTATGTATTGTTAACACCGGCTAACAATGACAAAAGGGGTTTTATCACTTTTGCTGAAACAACATTGAAGCCCGTTAATTTCATTGCGACCTTTGGTTTGTATGTAGGTAATGGAAACGGTGCAGATGGTACTAGCTTTAACTATGGAAAAGTAAACACAAGTACCGGAAACTATGGAGAAGCTGGTATGATAGATAGTGGCTTGGCTGTTGGTTTTAATGATTTTAGTAATAAAATATTTATTTATTATAACAAGGTTCAACTTACATCTTTTAATGTAAATGGCACTTTGAATAATAGTGGTTGGAAATCAGTTAGCATAGAAGTTACCGGAAGTGGTCAACTTACGCTTTCTTATGGTGGCAACGTTTATTGCACCAACTATCAGTTACCTGCTGCTTATGTTACCGATAATAAAACCAATTGGAAATATGGCTTTGCTGCAAGAACCGGTGGCTTAAATAATTTGCACGCTGTAAACGATGTAGTCATAAAAGATCGTACACCTTGGGAATATAGCGTAGATGGCACCAATTTTACTACAAATAATAACTTCACTAATTTAAATCCTGGCACTTATAACGCTTATGCCAGAATTGGCAATGCAGCTTATAATGCTAATGGTTATAATTCAACCGCTAGTATAGGTACTCAAACTATCACTGCTTTATCTTTTGCTGCAACTTTAACCCCTACTAATCCTACTACTTGTACAGCTACTGGCACTATTGCTATCAGCAATGTAACGCACAATATGGCATCATACGATTTAGTAAATGTTAGTTTGACTAACAATCAACTTGGTAATGCAACTATTGGCAATTTAGGCACTTGTTGTAACCCTTTCTTTGGTGCTGGCGATTTAGTGCTTACTCCAAATACCAGCAACAGAGCTGGTTATATTGCTTTTAATTCAACAGTAGCAAAACCCAATGCTTTTTCTGCCAACTATGATGTGTTTGTAGGAGCAGGAAATGGAGGAGATGGTTTAAGTTTTAATTACGGAAATTTAAATACAGCAGGTACTGCAGGTGTCGCTGAAACTGGAATGGTAAACAGTGGTTTGGCTATTGGTTTTAACGACTATAGCAATACCATTAAAATTTATTACAATAAAATTGAACTTCAATCGTATAGTGCAACCGTAAATGCAGGTGGTTATAAATCAGTTGCTATAACGGTAACACAAGATGGAAAGGTTACCATTGTGCACGGTGGTATTACTATTTGTAGCAACTACCAATTGCCAGCAGCTTATGCTACTGATAACAAATCTAGTTGGCAATATGCACTTGCTGCACGATGTGGTGCATCAAACAATTACCATTCTGTAAAAAATGTAGTCATTAAAGATAACGATATTCAATATAGTGCAAATGGAGGTCAAACTTGGACCTCAGCTACAACGCTTACTGGCTTAGCTACTGGTAATTATACCATAATTGCACGTCAGAGTAATGGGTCTTATTGCCCAAATGCTTCTCAAGTAGGAACGGCAACCATTACTTATACGCCAGATATTACTGCAACTGTATCTTCTACTAGCCCAACTACTTGCACAACTGGAGCAGGCGGTACCATTACTATTAGCAATGTATCTAATGGTTTATCATCACCTTACGATTTAGTAAATATTAGTTTGACTAATCAACAACTAGGTGCTTCAACTATTGGCAATTTGGGTACTTGTTGTAACCCTATATGGGGAGGATTTGGCGATTTAGTGCTTACACCAAATACTAGCAACAGAGCTGGTTATATTGCTTTTAATTCAACCGTAGCTCAACCCAATGCTTTTTCTGCCAACTATGATGTGTTTGTAGGCGGAGGAAATGGAGGAGATGGATTGAGCTTTAACTATGGAAATCTAAATACTTCTGGTAGTTTAGGTGGAGCAGAATCTGGCATGGTAAACAGTGGTTTGGCTATTGGCTTTAACGAATATCACAATTCCATTAAAATTTATTACAATAAAATTGAACTTCAATCTTATAGTGCAACCCTAAATACAAATAGTTATAAATCAGTTGCTATAACGGTAACACAAGATGGAAAAATAACCATTGTGCATGGTGGTACTACTATTTGTAGCAATTACCAATTGCCAGCAGCTTATGCTACTGACAATAAAAGCAGTTGGCAATATGCGCTTGCAGCACGATGTGGAGCTTCAAACAATTACCATTCTGTAAAAAACGTAGTGATTAAAGACAATAGTATTCAATATACTATCAATGGTACTGATTATACCGAGAATCCAAATTTCACTAATGTGGTTCCATCGACTTATAATGTGCGTGCACGTATCAGTAATGGTGCTCATTGTTCTGCTTTAGGTAGTTTGGGTTCGGTTACTATTGCACCGCCACCGGGTACGGTAGCTATTACAGGCCAACCTGATACTACTACTCGCTCAATAAAATTAAATGCAGCAGCTACTACTTTATCAGTAACTGCCACAGGTGCAGATACTTTAAAATATCAGTGGTATAGCAACACTACTGCAAACATTAATGGTGGTAATCCTATTCTTGGTGCTACTAGTGCAAGCTATACACCAGCTACCAGTGCCATTGGTACTTTGTATTACTATTGCATAGTAAGTAATGCTTGTAGTGAAGTAAGAAGTGCTTTATCGGGTAGTGTTACTATATATTTACCAGCGCCAAATATTAGTTATAACACTCCGAATACATTTAATGTAGGTACACTTATTTCTCCATTAATACCAACTAATACGGGTGGGGAAATTCGTTCAACAACTTTTTCAACCTTTGCAGGGAGTGGTTCTATTGGCTCTACTGATGGAACTGGAACTGCAGCTAGCTTTAAATTTCCAGACAATGTTATAATGGATAAATCAGGCAATCTTTTTGTTGCAGATCGTAGCAATCACCTTATAAGAAAAATTACTCCGGCAGGCGTGGTTACAACATTTGCAGGTAATGGTACTGCTGCATCTGTAGATGGAACAGGAACCGGAGCAAGTATTAATTTTCCTAGTGGTTTAGCGTTCGATACAATAGGAAATCTATATGTTGGAGAACGTCAAGGATATAAAATAAGAAAAATTACACCAAATGGTGTGGTTACAACTTTAGCTGGTAGTGGTACAAAGGCATCTGTTAATGGAACTGGAACTGCAGCAAGTTTTGATTTTATTGAGAAAATTACAATTGATAAAAGTACAAACGATTTATATGTTTGTGAGGGAAATAGTCGAAAAATAAGAAAAGTTACCTCATTAGGGGTGGTTACAACATTTGCTGGTAGTGGTGCATATGCTAATTCCGAAGGAACTGGAACTGCAGCTAGCTTTATAGATCCTTTAGGGATCACCATGGATGCAAACAAAAATTTATACGTAACAAGTGGTGAACTTATTTTTAAAATTACTCCTTCAGCGGTGGTTACAAGATATGCAGGTACTCCAGGTACCTATGGGTCTGCTGATGGAACAACTACATCAGCTACCTTTAACTATGGATCAGGAATTACGATTGATGCATCTGGTAATTTTTATCTTGGAGATTTAGGTGGCGGAAAAATTCGTAAAATTAGTACATCTGGTATCGTTTCTACAATATCAGGGATCGGTTCAGCAGGAAATCCTAGGGGTCTGGTATTAGATGCGAGTGGCAACAATTTATACGTGGCAGACTACGGTCATAAAATCCGTAAAATAGCATTAGGAGGAGGTGGTTATACCATTACACCCGCTTTACCAGCTGGTCTAAGTATGGATGCCAATACAGGCATTATTAGTGGCACGCCATCTATGATTACTGCGGCAACAGATTATACAATCATTGCAAATAATGATGCTGGTTCGGATAGTTTTAATATTAATATTAAAGTATGTACTCCAACTATATCAAGCAATAGCATCGCTATTTGCTCAAGTGCATTACCGTATAGCTGGAATGGTTTAACATTTAATGCAGCAGGTACACAAACTAAAACAGGATTCACCAATGCAGCAGGTTGCGATAGTAGTGCAACATTAACTTTAACTGTTAATAATATAGCAGCTCCAACGGCTTCTGCACAAACTTTTTGTTCTGGAGCAACAGTAGCTAGTTTAGCCGCGACAGTAACCAGTTCAAAATGGTACACTGACAGTACTGGCGGATCTGCTTTAGCAACAACAACAGCGCTTACTACGGGTACTTATTATGTTTCACAAACTGTAAATAGTTGTGAGAGTGCTAGAACTTCGGTTGCAGTTACTGTAAATATAACAGCAGCTCCATCGGCTTCGGCACAAACATTTAATGGAAGTGCTACAGTTGGAAATTTAGTTGCAACAGGAACTTCATTAAATTGGTATGCTGCCGCAACTGGCGGGACCGCTTTAGTAACTTCAACCGCATTAGCTACTGGGACGTATTATGTAACACAAACTTTAAACGGTTGTGAGAGTGCAAGAACATCGGTTGCAGTTACAGTGAATACTGTTTTTGCACCAACTGCTTCTGCTCAATCATTTTGTGGTGTTAAAACCGTTGCCGATTTAGTAGCTACAGGAACTGATTTAAAATGGTATAGTGTAGCAACAGGTGGTACAGCTTTAGCATCCTCAACTGTACTTGCTTCAGGAACTTACTATGTTTCTCAAACATTAAATAATATAGAAAGCGCAAGAACATCGGTTGCGGTAACTGTGGTTCCATTAACTATAAATACAACTACTATGGTTTCTTGTGGTTCTTATACTTGGGCTGCGAACGGTCAAACCTACACTACTTCTGGTGAATATTTGCATCAAAACGTTGTAAGTAATACCTATTGTGCTGCGACATCAGATACAAAAGGTTGTGTAACAGGTGATGAATATATATCAAATGTTACTATTGGAGCTATAAACAAAACATCTTTATGTGGTAACTCTGTAAATTACAATGATTTTACATCGAATTCTACGTCAGTTTTGGCTGGATCTTCTTATGCTATAAGTGTTACTAATCCTCATAGCTTCAGTGGTGATAGTATTTCGGTTTGGGCGGATTGGAATCAAGATGGTGATTTTACAGATTCAGGGGAAGAATATTCTCTAAGTTACAGCTCTAATTTTAATAGTGGACAAGGCCCAGGATATGGCACAGGTTCAATTGCTGTTCCAGCAGGTGCTAGTAATGGAAATGTAAGAATGCGTATCAGAGTAGTTTATCAGGAAACTCCACTAGCTTGTGGTAATACTCAATACGGAGAAATTGAAGATTACACCCTTGTGGTAAGTGGTGGTGTAACGAATTCAACTTGCCCAACGTATGAAAAATTGGTTTTAACCATCAATGCAGTTACAAGTTCAAGCAATAGCATCGCTATTTGCCCAAGTGCATTGCCATATACTTGGAATGGTTTAACATTCAATGCAGCAGGCACACAAACTAAAACAGGTTTAACCAATGCAGCAGGTTGTGATAGTAGTGCAAGTTTAACAGTAACTTTAAAAGCAACTAGCAGTAGCTCAGACAGTATTACTATTAACTCAAGTGCATTGCCTTATAGCTGGAATGGTTTAACCTTTAATGCAGCAGGTACACAAACTGCGCATTTAACCAATGCAGCAGGATGTGATAGCGCGGCTACTTTAACTCTTAATGTAAATGCAGCTTCGGCTACTTTAAACGTAACAGCCTTTCTACAAGGTTTATACTTAGGAGGCGGAGTAATGACAGCTGCACCATTCAGTGCAGATGGAGTAAGCTCACCAACGGTAGCCGATACAATTACAGTAGAATTACGCAATCCAGATTACAGCTTAGCGTATAGTGTTAGAGATACATTAAGTACTACAGGTCAAGCGAGTATTACCTTCCCGGGTAGTGCAGTAGGCAATAAATACTACGTAGTAATCAAACACCGTAACTCAGTAGAGACATGGAGTAGCGATAGTATATTAATAGGTAGTACTACAAACTACGACTTTAGTAGTGGTGTAAGCCAAGCTTTTGGAGACAATATGATAGATGATGGAACAGGCGTATATTTAATATATGGCGGAGATATCAATCAAGATGGCTCAGTAGATTTTGGAGATTACCCAGATTTAGATTT
>JAIXWW010000001.1 GCA_027491085.1 Bacteroidota bacterium | reverse complement strand
TGTAACCAGTTGCACTTGCACTTCCTACCCAATTTACAAGAATTGAATCGGTACCTTTTGTAACTCTTGCTAATGAAGCAGGTGTAGTTGCTAAAGGATTAACTGTAGCTGTAACCATTTGTCTAGCACTTTCACATCCACTACCAATCACCCAGTTGTAGAAATAATAATAATAACCACTTAAAGATGAATTAGTTATTGAAACTATTCCAGGTACTGTGTAAGGAAACGAAGTAGCAGCGGCAGTAAAGTCACGATACATAGCAGTTACTCCAGTAGATGAGGTATAAACTAACCTATGGTTTGTACCTGGCGTAATATTAAAATTCAATGCAACAGTTTGAACAGTGGCAGTATTATAACCAGTTACGCTAACGGTGGTGGATTGCTGAACAACTCCAGCTGAATTTGCCCATGAAATAGTAACAGTTCCTGGAGTTCCATTTGTAGCAGCATACGGGTTAATATCTACTGTGCTCAAAGTAAAGTTAGCTAAAGCATCAAAAATTATATAGGCACCAGCTGTGTTAGTTCCATCAGTGGTATTATACGCAGGTTTACCTGTAGTATAACTACTACCACCAAAAGAAGCAGCAGCATAATAATTGGTTGTTGATGAAATACTAGGAGTTGTAAAAGTTGCTCCTGTATACAATGGAACTCCTCCAGTTGGAGTAGAATACCAATTTACATCATTTGCAACACCGCTATTTACTGTTAGATTTACAGTTCCTGTTCCACATCTTGAGGCAGGAACAGTGCTTACAATTACAGGTACAACAATTCCAACTGTATCACCTGCCGAAATCGTAGTTGAGTTACATGAAATAGTTGCCATATAATAAGTAGTTGTTGTTAATGCCGAGGCTGGTGTAAAAGTAGTAGAATTTGTACCTACATTGGTCCAAGGTCCTGAATTACTTACAGTAGAGTACATCCACTGAATATCTCCACCTGTAGCAGTAGTTGATATCACAGGAGGTCCTGTTAATTTACAGAAACTTGTTTCGTTAGATGTATTTGTTCCAACAGTCAATGCTGTTATTACAACATCAGTAGAAGGCATCACATCGTTAGATGGATTAGCATCACCTGTCACACTGGTGCTTGCATCAAAAGTATAAGTACCAATAGCACTCATATCATAAGAAGTAGTAAATACAACATCTTGTGTTGCACCTGCAGCCAATGTTCCTGTAGTTAAAGTAATTGGACTAAATGTTGTTGGATTAGTACCACTTACACTTGCAGTTACAGTTACTGGATTTACAGAGAAATCTATTGTTTGAGCAAGAGCATAGTTTTTGATTCTGATAGTAACTGTTTTGCCTGAAATAGCACAACTTCCACTAGGAGAAGCCAATAATTGAGCGCCCATATTAATTGGAAATAATGAACCATCAAATTCATCAGCACCCACATCAGAAGATAAACCACCGCCATTTACAGCACCCGCAGGTCCTGGTCTAGCATCGCCATCAAAATCTACTGCAAAAGAAGGAATTGTTGCTCCTCCTGATTCCATTAAACTAGTGGTAGCTGGTGTAATATGTAAGTCGAATCCGCTAGCTGAACCATTAGGTGCAACAAATGCCGGAGCTTCTACCATACTATTAGCATCTTTACCCATAGCAGTTCTCCATGCAGCTAAATTAGTTTGATCTGCGCCATTAAAATTAGCTAGTGGAGCAGCAACTGTATAATAGTTATTATTATTTAAAGTTAAGCCAGTGTTATTAGCAAACGACATAGCGTAATGCTTACCTGTACCTGAACTGTTTAATCTGTAGTTTGCAAAAATGTTATTTCTAACATCGCGTGTTCCTGAAGTTACATAGCTTCTGATAGCAAATGAACTATCTGTTCCAGTAGTTGTACCTGAACCACCAATATAAACAGTGTTATAATAAACATTGCTTGTTCCAGATGTTTTATTGATACCTATGAATGTTGTTGAAATATTTACATCTGAACCTGAAGTATCAACACCTAAACGAATAAAGTTATTTGCTACAGTGTAGTTACCATTCATTAATATACCATTAACAATAGAACCAATACTATCAGAAGGATAGAATGAATGAATTCTGTTATTGGTAGCTCTAACATTAGTTTGGGTAGAACCTGTAAGTTGTAAACCTGTAAATGTTGAACCTACTGTTCCTTTAATTTTTAATGCATAAACATTATTATTTGAAACAGTAGAAGCCGTTATCGTATTACCTACAAAACCTGCATTGATACCAATATTAGCAGCACCTGCCGAATATAAGTTATATACAGTATTATTATTCAAGATACTTGGAAGAGTACCACCCATTAATATACCTTGTATATTTGAAGAAGCTAACATAGTAGTAGCATTCCTAACTATATTATTGCTCATTTGAATGGCATAATTGTTTGAAACACCAGTATTTCTACCTGATAATGCTAAAATGCTATTTGCAGTTCTTTGCATTAAACTATTAGGTACCGTACCACCTACTAAATTATTGTTTACTTGGAAATAACCACTAGTTCCACCACCTAAATCAACACAACGTAAACTTGTACCGCCTACACCACCTACTTGGTTAAATGTAATACCACCAAAATTATTGTTGTTGATAGTTACAGTATCAAATGTTCCAGTTCCAGTTCCTATCATTTGGAAAGTAGCACTTGTTCCACTTGAAGCATACACAATATTACTTGTATCCGTTTGGCTACCAATAGTATTATTATCTATACGTGCTCTACCATTTACAAAATAAATAAATGCGGCAGTAGTACTTGCAGATGAAGTAGAGAAGTTAATGTTTTTGAAGGTATTACCTGTAACATTGGTTGCACCATTATTGGCACCTTGATAAATGTAGATACCATTCATTGCAGAAGTACCACCAAAATAAGTCATTGGTGTTCCAGCACAAAGTGGTGCGGTTCCGCCAATATAATTATCTTTAATATCTTGTCTACCAAAAGTTGGATAATAAACATACATAAAATAAGTTAATGCAGTTCTAGTACCTGTTTGGTACATGCTATTACCTTGTATAGTAGAGTTAATAACATAATAATAATTGTAGATACCATAACCAGTAAAATCGTAAATATTATTATTTACAATACGGTTGTAATCATGTGTAATTACGTCAGTTGTTCCATAAATGTAAAAATGAGTATTTGCTACTGCTTTAGAACTAAATATATTATTATTTGTAAATGTATTGCTATCACAACCTCTTGTATTGGTTGCACCAGCTGCTATTAATGGCATATAAATAGTTGAATAAGTAGTACTAGTACCACAACCTTTAATATTGTTGTAATTAAAGGTATTGTAACTTGCGTCATTTATCAATCTAATAGCATAACCACTTAAATTATTTTGTTCAATAGTTAGAATAGGAGTAGTTCCAACACCACCTGCTCTACCATCCCAAGTATAATAACTAGCGTTATCAAAGTTAAAAATACCTTGGCTAACTGTAGTAGAAGTTGCTGTATTTGTCGAATCACCTATTCTTACCGAAGTAGCTGTAGCTACAGGACGGAAAGTAATGGTATTAGTTAAACTAGCACCTTCAACTCTACCAAAATTAATAGGGAAAGTTTCACTTGTGTTATCAGTATATGCAGTATCCACTAATTCAAATAATACTGGAGCACTTACACCTCTTAAAGCCACATCGGTTGCTGCCGCATTGATAGTTGGGTAAGAACTTGCTACCGAAGTACCTACTGTATAGTTACCTGCTAAAGGCGGACCTACAATAATGTATGAACGTGGTGAAGAAGGAGCATTAACTATATTACCTACAGTAGTTCCAGTGAACCCACTTGAAGGACTAGCATCAAGGTTACCTGCATAATCTTGAGCAACTATAAAGTATTGAACTACATCTCCATTATTTAAGCTTGAACGCAATAATGAATAGTCTAAAGTTAAAGCATATGGAGAACCTACCGAAGCAGTAGTAACATATTTCCAACCATTACCGGTTGAATCATTTGCTACACCAAATGTATTGGCATCAGTCGATTTTTTGAAATAAACCCTTGGCATATTTACAGTTGAATCTGTTCCAACTGCTGAAGAACCTAAATCTTGAATGGTAGCTGAAATAGTAGTACTAGAAAGAACAGTTCTGTTTGTTAAAGCAGTGAAGGTAATTACTGGAGCAGCACCATCACCACCATTTTCGTATGCACCCATTGATGGAGTACTGCCATTTCTAGCATTACCTAAGTAATCAACAGTTACAGCAGCTATTGGCGTACCTGCAGCTATTATTGGTGCACCTACATTTGGTAATAATACCGTATTGCTATTGAACTGAGGATCAATAAACATTGAGTTAGCGTTTTGACCAAAAGTAGCTTGCATAGCAGCTAAAGTAGTTCTAATATTAGCAACATTATAAGCCCCAACACCAAATGAAGATAAGTAACCACGTTTAGTAGAATCTACATAATAATCATTGTAGTTCATATTGGTAAAAATGGTATTGCTTGTAGCTTCACAGAATACAGCAAAACTGTATGTAGCAGCATTGGCAGTATCATTCATCGTATTCTTAAATACATTGTTTCTGATGTCTAAATATTTAGCATTTGAGCCAATCCACAAAGCAGCCGTAAGTTTATTTCCAGTAGCTAATGTAGGAACACCATAAATATTTACTGAGTTATGGTATAAATTTACACCACCAGTAGCATTAGTTAATGTGGTAGAATTACCTACAACCCCAATACCAATACCAAAAGAAGATGAGTTACCAAATGTACTCCAATTAGAACCACTCATACCAAATACCACATTATTACTAACAGTAACATTACTTGCTGTATCGCTTGTACCAATGGTAATACCACGTCCACCATAACCACTTGTAGAAGTAGTCGAAGATCTAGTTACTTTATTTCTATCTACCAAACAGTTTATAAATCCTGTTTCAATAGAAATAGCAGAAGGTTGAGTTCCAGCAGTAGTGATGATATCAACTGTATTACCCGAGATAATACCTCCTAAACCATTACCAACTTGAATACCCATAGGAGTGGTAGTTGAATTAATAGTAACTGTATTGTCTTTTACTAATAAACTATCATTAGCACCCGCAGTTACTTTTGTGGTACCATAAATATACATACCAGTTCCACCAATATTAGTGATGGCATTATTTTGGATAGTTAAATAATCATTATCAGCACCTGATGAAATGATGGTTGTACCACCTACAAAAATTCCAAAGTTAACTACGTTAGTAGCTCCACCTGATAAATTTAAGTTTTTAATAGTGTTACGAGTAGCACCTAAACCTAAACCTAAACTTGTTACTTTAATAGCAGCCACATTTGCAGATGTACTGGTATTTGTAATGGTTAAATTTCTAGAAGCAGTTCCATTATTTGAACCATCAATAGTGGTATAATCAGCACCATATAAATCAATGATACTTACCAATGAAGAACCACTGATAGTAGCATTAACACCAGTAGCTGGTTTAATGGTTACTGTGTTGGTTGCTGTTTGTCCTATATCACCAATGGTAATAGGGAAAACTGATTCATATAATGTTCCATCATAATTAGATGATAATAAGAAAGTAACTGGACCTGATAAAGCTTTACCACCTGATAAATTAGCAGTAGCAGTAGCACCTGTTCCAGCACCTGTAATAACTACAGTTGGAGCAGATGTATATCCTGTTCCATAAGCTGTCATGTTAATTCTAGTAATTACACCACCCGATACAACAGCAACCGCAGCTGCACCTGTTCCACCACCACCAGTAAAACTGATAGTTGGGGCAGAAGTGTAACCTGTTCCACCTGCTGTAAGATAAATTGATTTAATTCTATTTGGTAATGCATCACCTACTGCTTCTG
>JAIXWW010000006.1 GCA_027491085.1 Bacteroidota bacterium | reverse complement strand
AAAGTATGTTGTTGCCGGATTTTTAAATTAACCTCACCTTTTGGTGGGGTTTTTTTATGTTTATTTTTTTATTTAATTTATGGATATACAAAATATTAGTAAACGTAGAACTTTTGGAATTATTAGTCACCCAGATGCTGGTAAAACTACGCTTACAGAAAAGTTCCTACTTTTTGGTGGTGCAATCCAAATTGCAGGAGCTGTTAAAAGTAATAAAGCAACTAGAGCTGCTACTTCGGATTTTATGGAAATTGAGAAACAGAGAGGAATTTCTGTTGCATCTTCTGTTATGGGTTTTGACTATAAGGATTATAAAGTTAATATTTTGGATACTCCCGGACATAAGGATTTTGCGGAGGATACTTATAGAACTTTAACCGCGGTTGATAGTGTAATTCTAGTTGTTGATTGTGTTAAAGGTGTTGAGGATCAGACGAGAAAGCTTATGGAAGTTTGCAGGATGAGAAATACTCCTGTTATTGTTTTCATTAATAAGATGGATAGGGAAGGACAAGATCCTTTTGATTTATTAGATGAAATAGAAAAGGAATTGAATATTCATACTAGACCTTTATCTTGGCCAATTGGTATTGGCTCAAGTTTTAAAGGTGTATATAATTTGTACGAAAAAAAACTTCAACTTTTTTCGGCAGATAAAAGAAAGATAGCCAATGATGTATTGGCAATAGAATCGCTGGATTCTAAAGAGTTAGATGAGATTATCGGTGAGAAGGCAGCAAATAAATTACGAGATGATGCTGAATTGGTAGAAGGTGTATATGAGCCATTTAATAGAGATTTATATCTAGATGGTTATTTAGCACCAGTATTTTTTGGTAGTGCAATCAATAATTTTGGAGTTCAAGAGTTGTTAGATACTTTTGTTCAAATTGCTCCTGAACCTAGATCGAGAGAGAGCGAAACCAGAGAGGTTAAGCCCGAGGAGAAAAAGTTTACAGGTTTTATTTTTAAAATTCATGCTAATTTAGATCCAAATCATAGAGATAGAATTGCTTTTTGTAGGATTGTTTCTGGAAAGTTTGAAAGAAATAAATTTTACCAGCATACAAGATTAGATAAAAAGATTAGATTTTCGAGCCCGACTAGTTTTATGGCTAATGACAAGAGTGTGATTGATGAAGCTTATCCTGGTGATGTGGTAGGGCTTTATGATACAGGTAATTTTAAAATTGGTGATACTTTAACTGAAGGAGAGATGATTAATTTTAAAGGAATTCCTAGTTTTTCGCCTGAAATATTTAAGGAGTTAGAAAATAAAGATCCTTTGAAAACTAAGCAATTAGAAAAAGGAATTATGCAATTAACTGATGAAGGTGTTGCTCAATTGTTTATTCAGCAGCCTGGTAATATTAAAATAATAGGAACTGTTGGAGATTTACAGTTTGATGTAATTCAATTTAGACTTTTGCATGAGTATGGTGCCTCTTGTTCATTTAGACCTTTGAATTATGAAAAGGCTTGTTGGTTTACATCGAAAGATAAAAAAGCTTTGGAACGTTTTACCAATTTAAAGAAACATAGTATTGCTATGGATAAAGAGGGAAGACCAGTATTTTTAGCTGATAGTTTATGGGCATTAAAGATAAATCAGGATAATTTCCCTGAATTGTCGTTTCATACAACTTCGGAATTTAAGACTGATAATCAATAATTAGAACCGTACTGTGCATTAGGGATAGCAGTGGAAATCCTTTTTTGCGGAGGTTTGCGCAGTTGGAAAAAAGATTGGAACGGATAGCCCGACCGCAAGTGTGGTGGCTTTTGTTGAGGGAATTGCGGTAATGCCAAATAAAATGTATTTTGAATGAATATGTTTTTTCTGTTAAATAATTTTTATGCTACTTTTGGCTGATAGAAATATTTGTTTTGAACAAAACAATATGACTACATTTGCGGTTCAAATAAGTATAAATAAATTTTAATAATTAATAATATGACAATGTTAGTAGGCCGTAAGGCTCCAGTATTTAGTGCGAGTGCCGTAGTTAACGGTGGTGATTTTGAAGATAATTTTTCGTTAGAGCAATACATTGGCAAAAAGCATGTATTGTTTTATTTTTATCCATTGGATTTTACATTTGTTTGTCCAACTGAGATTATTGCTTTCCAAGAAAGAATTGCTGATTTTGAAGCAAGAGGTGTTCAAGTAATTGGTTGCAGTATTGATAGTAAATTTTCGCATTGGGCTTGGTTAAATACTCCTCAAAATGATGGTGGTATTCAAGGTGTTCAGTATCCATTGGTGTCTGATGTAAATAAAACTATTGCTCATAACTTTGGTGTTTTAGCTGGTCATTATGATTATAACGAAAATAACGAGTTGGTTTGGATTGGAAATTTAGGCGAAGATGCAGTAGCTTATCGTGGTTTGTTTTTAATTGATAAAGAAGGTGTTGTACGTCATCAAGTAGTTAATGATATGCCATTAGGAAGAAATATTGACGAGGCTTTACGTATGATTGATGCTTTACAGTTTTTTGAAGAAAAAGGCGAAGTTTGCCCTGCAAATTGGGAAAAAGGTAAAGATGGAATGAATGCAACTGCAGAAGGTGTAGCTAGTTATTTGGCTAATCACTAATATTTCTAGTTTATAAAAAAAGCCCAATTCGAATTTTCGGATTGGGCTTTTTTGTTGATTAATAATTTCTGTTATCGAAGTAATCTTTACGTTTAGGTAATTTTAACTCTTGCAATACGCTAGATTTTGGATTGATTTGAAAGTTAAAGAATGAAAAACCTCCAGGCGCAATTGGACTCCAACTGAAAGTAAACTGCCAGCAATGTAAATCGCGTTTTAAGTCAATGAATAAACTAGCTATTTTTTTGTTTACAAAATCGTATCCTGAAGAATAACCAAAAGTCCATCCTTTGGTTAATGTTACATTTCCACTAAATCCTAAAGTTTGTACATAAGCTGTTTTGGTTAAATCAGTATAACTATTAGCTTGATATTGTATTGCATAATTTAAACTTAACGACCAAGGTAACTCGTAATTATTATAACCCCATTTATCATTCTCCTTTTTTCGTTCTTCTTTTCGTTTTTTCTTACCCTCGAAAGTGGCTTGCGATAAACTATAGCCAAAATTTAAATTGGCGTTTGTAATTTTACCAAAGTTACCATTATTTTCAAAATAGTATTGATTAACACGTTGGAGTCGTTCAGTTGTGCCTTGTTTTATAATTACATTTTGGTAAGGATCAAGAGTAGCATATGCATTAACTGCTAATGTTTTAAACAAGGTGGTTCTACCATTTATGGAAATAGTAGAAAGGTTTAATGAATCGGCAAAAATATTGTAAGCACCACTAAAACTTAAACTTTCCAATAGTTTGATTTTGGTTTCTTTCATGGCGGTATCTTTACCAGTTCTTAGTTTTAGCTCTAAATTATTATTTAAGCCAAAGGTAATATTTCCTAATTTACCTTGACCTGGAGCACCTCCATAACTACGTTCAAAAATGGAGTATTTTTGCATTTTACCGGTGCTATCCATTTTTACTTCTTGGTAAAAGCCCCACATTTTCTCACTAAAATCCGGTGTATAACTAAAACCCAAATTAGGATCTACTACATGCCTAATGGCCGCAATTTTACCTTTTTTAAAGGCCAACATTCCATACCATTTAGTACTTAACGATGCTCCTGTACTAAAGGTAAACCAACGTCCAAACTCACTTACCAATCGTGTTTTTACTTCGTTATTAATAAATTCCTTTCTAATGGTTGTTGGTGCCCAAGTTTCATTGTAATTGGCGTTTACGCTTAACACATAAAACTTAAATAACTTGAACGATGTATTTATTGGCAAATTGTGAGTGACACCATATCTGAAAGTTGTATCAACAAATTTACTCCATGCACCCGATTCACGGCTTCTAAATAATGTAGTATCGGTGGTGGTAAATGAATTATTAAATGAGGTACTATAACTCATGTTTATTTGCTCGTACCAATATTCGGCAGTAGGTTTGTTTTTTGGTTTAAATGGATTAAAAGCCGCAACTGTAAATGCAATATTTGGTAAAGTAGCTGATATAGTTCTAGTTTGTAAATTTTGATCAATTCGCGCGGTGGTAGATAAGTTGTATTTACCATTTTTGAAACCTCTTGAGAATGAAATACTAGAATTTGAAGTAGAATTAAACTGAGTAGCGCTTCGTTGTGCATTTTGCGCATAAAAATTACTGCTTACAAAATTTACACTTGCATTAAAAGTGGTAAATGGCCTTGCTTTAAAATCCATGGCATGGTTCCATCCAATTGAGTAGGTGCTTTGTTCGTTATAACTGGCATCATCAGGGTTACCAAATTTATTGTTACCAAACATTACGTTTACCAAACCATTGTATCTATATCTGGTTCGGTAATTTGATTTAACATTTAACAACCAACTGAAATTCGTAAAAATGTCGCCTGTAAGCGTTAAATCAAGTCTTTCTCCTAAACCAAAATAGTACCCACCTCCACGTAAATTAGGCCCACGTTGAGCATCTATACCATACTGAGGTATAATTACACCTGATTGCTGACCTCGTTTAAGAGGGAAAATTCCAAAAGGAAGAAATAAAGGTGTTTGAATGCCTTCAATAACAAAGTTAGCAGGCCCAGTAATTAATTTTTTTCCAGGCACTACTTTTATTTTACTTGAGCCAATATAAAAGTGTGGATGCTCTGCATCACAAGTGGTATAATAAGCTCCATCAATGTAAAAATTATTTTCAGGATCACGCTTAACGTTAGTGCCTTTTACAAAACCTTCACCTTCTTTAGTTTTAAACTCTTTTAAGTAACCTTTTTTTGTAACGTAGTTATAAGTAATTTTTACTGCTTTATAATCGTTAGCACCTTGCTTAAATTCTGGGGTTCCAATTAGCTTTCCAAGGCTATCTAATTTTCCCAAACTGGAAATAGTATTCCTATTTAGGTCTATAGTTATGTGTTCTGAGCTATTGTTAAGGTCTTCATAAAAAACCTTGGCATCCCCATATAAATCAAGCATTCGCACAGAATCTATAAACGCAATTGAGTCTTTGGCCGTGTATTTGATTATACTTTTAATAGCCGAATTATTCCTTGGCAAGTAGCTGAAGGAATCTATTTTTATGCTATCGTTATTTAAATTGCTGTTTTTGTTGTTTGTGTTGCTATTTGATGAAAATAAATCACTTGATAATGTGTCTGTTGTGCTTTTTTTATTTATTTTAATTGCGACACTATCGGGCAAGTTGGTTTTTTTTGTATTAATTTGTTGTGCAACAGAATATTGAACAGTAATAAAAAAGCAAACAATAGCTGCAATAAAAGAAATATTAATTCTTTTAAAAATAGTAAGGCTTTTAAAAAGCAAATGATATGAAAATTGATAATTCATTTTTAAGACATGCAAAACTAATTAATCTTCGCAAATTCGCTAGGATTGAAAATTTCATGCCAATAATTATGTTGTTGATATCTATTTGTGCAACATTGCCTGCATTAAATAAACGTCAAGTAAGAACCATTGTAATTGATGCTGGTCATGGTGGACATGATCCTGGCTGTCAGTATGGTGGTGCAAAAGAAAAGGAAGTGACTTTGAGAATTGCCTTAGAATTAGGCAAAAAAATTAGTGAAGAACTTTCTGATGTAAAAGTTATTTATACTCGCAAAACCGATGATTTTGTGACACTTTGGGACAGAGCTAACATTGCAAATAGAAATCAGGCTGACTTATTTATATCAATTCATTGCAATGCAAATAAAAATACTGCTGTAAGTGGAACTGAAACTTTTGCTATGGGTTTGCATAAAGCTGAAAGCAATTTAGAGGTTTCGAAACGTGAGAACGATGTAATTTTAATGGAAAAAAATTACGAGGAACGTTACGAAGGTTTTGACCCTAATTCACCTGAAACACATATTATACTTTCATTGCACCAAAATGCTTACTTAGATAAAAGCATTGATTTAGCCTCAAGAATTGAAAAATATTTTGTAAAAAATAAAGTAAATACTAGTAGGGGGGTTAAACAAGCTGGTTTTGTAGTTTTGTGGAAAACAAAAATGCCTAGTATTTTAATTGAGACTGGATTTTTATCAAATAAAAATGACAGAAACTTGCTTACTACTGATGAAGGTGTTGATAAAATTACTGATAATATTACCAATTCGTTAATTGATTTCAAACAATCAATTGAAAATGTGCAAGCTAGAAATATAGCCGAATAATTATTAAAGCATAATTTGCTTATAAAAATTGCATATTAAAAGCTACTTTAATTTACTTAAAAAGAATACTTTTGCCTCGTTAATATTGAAATTATAGCGTGAAAATAACTAAAGAAGCTAAAGTTGGATTGTTTGTTGCAGTTGCAATTACTTTACTGTATTTTGGATACAATTTTTTAAGGGGTAGAAAGTTCTTTTCTACTTACAATACATATTATGTGGTATATAACAATGTAGAAGGTTTGGTACCTTCAACTGCGGTGTATGTTAATGGATTTAAAGTAGGGCAAATTGAAGAAATTTCGATGCCCGATATGTTAAGAACAGATAGTATTTTGGTAAAAATATTTGTTCAAGGCAAAATTCAAATAAAGGCTAATTCTACAGCTTTGGTTACCAAATCAGGATTATTAGATGGAAATGTAATCAGCATAAATTTTGATGACAAGCCTGCCGATATTTTAAAAGATGGCTCTTATATTTTTGGAGCTAGAGAAGAAGATTTGTTTACTTCCATTAATAATATGGTTTCGCCTATAAAAACCAAAAGTGAGCAAGTATTGGTAACTTTAGACAAAGTTTTAAGCTCGCTTCGCCAAGTATTTAACGAAAAAGGAACTCAAAATTTAACCAATAGCGTGGTTGATTTGAGTGGAGCGCTGCATGCATTGCGTTTAACCTCTGAAAGTTTAAATAAAATAGTGAATGAAAATGGCAATTCAATAAGTAAAACTATGGGCAATGTTCAGAGTATTTCGGCCACCATTGCAAAAAATAACAACGAAATAAATAATACCATTAAAAATTTTAGTAAGCTATCTGATACACTTGCCAATTCGAATATAATTAATAACCTAGCACAAGTTACCAAAGACCTAAGCGCCATTACAACCAAACTTAATAAGGGTGATGGTACTTTGGGCAAAATGGTAAATGATAAAGAGTTATACGAAAACTTAACCAAAACTACCAAAGAGCTGAATGCATTATTGAAAGACATGCAAAAGTATCCTGGTAGATATGTAAATGTTTCGGTATTTGGTGGGCCTGCTAAAAAAGCGGAAGCTAAACGTGAAAAAGACATTAAATCAGGTACTTATAAACCAGAATAATTTTTAAAGTTATGAATAAATTTTTTAGAGGATTTCTTGTTGGAGCGGTAATTACTGCCATTGCAGCATTATTAGCTCAAAAAGTAGATTGGCAAAAAGTAAAAAGAGATTTGTTTGGTAATTAGTTTTAGCCACAGATTACACAGATTACGCGGATTGTAATTTACTAGAACAAACTAACTTTTCATTTTACTCAAAGCTTTTAAAATTTTTCCGCCACGGTTTTTGTAGCCAGGCAATGCGCCTTCCATATGCATTTCAATACAGTCGTATAACTCGTGGGCTAAATCGGGTTCTTGGAGGGTTAAATTATAAAGCACAGTCATGGCAAAAACCCTTATGGCTACTGCTTCTTTTGGGTTGTTTAATAATTGAAAACAATATTCTAAGGTTATTCCTTGCAGCTTTTTAGGAATGGTGGTAAACTGTAACATGCGCACTACGTTGCGTTTAATAGCATCATGAACAGGTTGGTTTAATAATTCAATTACAGTTTTTAAATACGGTTGAATTAATTGGTCAATATTTTTATCGGCAATGCTAGGAATAACCCAAGCAGCGCGGTTAGCCATTTCAATATCTTTACCAATTATTATTTCAATCAATTCGGCAAAACGTTCCTTGTCATTGCGAATATAATCAGCAACTTCAATACAAGTTTTTTTGCTGCGTTCTTTTTGAAGGATGGTGAGGAGGTGCATATTTTTCAAAGATTATAATTTTTTTCAACTTTCTTTTTCCTTAGATGAAAAAGAAACAAAAAATCAAGGCAAAAAAATGCTTCCACGCACCACCTCGGCTGGCCCGCTTTTTTGCCGACCCTCCCGCTGCGTTAATGGAATGAGCTCTTCCATTGCAGGCGTCCTAGCCTGCAATTTAAGTAATAATTTACTCAACATTTAGGTTTCGGCCGATAGTTATAAGCCTCCGCTCAGCAACCGCACCTAATTCAAAAATTCAACATTCAACATTCAACATTTCTACTTAATCATCTGTTTCAATTCGCTCAATTTCATTAAGGCTTCAATAGGAGTGAGTGTGTTGATGTCTAAACTTTCCAAACTCTTTTTTAGGTTTTCTAGTTCTGGGTTTTCTACCTGAAACATGCTTAACTGAATGGTGGGCGATTTTACTTTTATGCTAGAGTTTTTGCCAATTCCTTCGGTTCTATCTTGCTCTAATTGTTTTAAAATTTCGGCAGCCCGGCCGGTAACTGTTATTGGTATTCCAGCCATTTTAGCCACATGAATACCAAAACTATGTTCGCTTCCACCCAATGCTAGTTTGCGTAAAAACAATACCTTTTTATCGGTTTCTTTAACCGCAATATGGTAATTTTTAATGCCATTATCGGGTTGTTCTAGTTCATTTAATTCGTGGTAATGTGTGGCAAAAAGTGTTTTTGGTTTGTAAGGATGTTTGTTTAAATATTCTGCAATTGCCCAAGCAATAGAAACACCATCGTAAGTTGCAGTTCCACGGCCAATTTCATCCAACAATATCAAACTGTTTTTAGAAATATTGTTCAAAATACTTGCAGTTTCGGTCATTTCAACCATAAACGTACTTTCGCCTGCACTTAAATTATCGCTTGCACCCACACGGGTAAATATTTTATCTACCAAACCAATATTGGCTTGGCTTGCAGCCACAAAACAACCCATTTGTGCCATTAACACACACAAAGCAGTTTGGCGCAAAACAGCAGATTTACCACTCATATTTGGTCCAGTTAAAATAATCATTTGCTGCTTTTCATTGTCCAAAAATGTATCGTTGGCAATGTAAGCTTCACCAATTGGCAATTGTTTTTCAATAACTGGGTGGCGTAAATCTATTAAGTTTAACTCGTGCGATTCATTTAAAATGGGTTTGCAGTAATTATTATTTTCAGCTAATTCGGCAAAAGCAAAAAGGCAATCAATTTTGGCCAACACGATGGCATCTTGCTGTATAGGCAAAACGTAATCTTGCAAGGCCGAAATCAAATCGTTGTAAAGTCTTTCTTCAATTACACCAATCTTATCTTCCGCACCTAATATTTTTTCTTCGTAATGCTTTAATTCCTCGGTTATGTAGCGTTCCGCATTGGTTAAAGTTTGTTTTCTAATCCATTCCGGTGGCACTTTATCTTTGTGCGAATTGGTTACTTCAATATAATAACCAAACACGTTATTGAACGAAATTTTTAAACTAGTAATTCCAGTGGCTTGTTGCTCGCGCAATTGCATTTGCAATAAATAATCTTTTCCGCCAAAAGCAATGGCTCTCAGTTCATCTAATTCAGCATTTACACCCGCATTAATTACATTGCCTTTATTGGCAGCAATAGGTGCTTCGGGGTGCAATTCTTTATCTATTTTATCAATTGCCCATTGGCAATGATTGATTTGGTCGGCAAGCTTTTGAAGTAGGTTATTATTTTGCTGAGTAAATAACTTTTTTAAAGGTTCTAATTGCTTCAACGAACGGTTTAATTGTTGCAATTCTCTTGGGCTAATGCGCCTCATGGCCAATTTAGAAACCATGCGTTCTAAATCGCCAATTTGTTTTAAAATATCAATTACTTGAAGCCTAAAACTTTTTTGTTGTTTGGCAAAATCAACAATATTTAATCGTTCGTTTATTTGAGCTAAGTCTTTTAAAGGCAATACCATCCAACGTTTAAGCAAACGTGCTCCCATTGGCGTAATGGTTTTATCTAAAATGTTAATTAAGGCAACACCATTGTCATTGCTACTTTGAATAAGTTCAAGATTTCTGATTGTAAACCTATCTAACCAAACATATTTATCTTCATCAATTCTACTGATGCTTTGAAAATGCCCAATTTGTTCGTGGTGGGTTTCGGACAAATAATGTAAACAAACGCCCGCAGCGGTTATGGCCATTGGCATTTCTTGAATACCAAATCCTTTTAAATTTTGGGTATTAAAATGGTTCAGTAATTTTTCGTAGCTATATTGGTATTGAAAAACCCACTCATCTAATTGATAGCTGTAAAGTTTTTCGCCAAATTTTTGTTTGAAAAAATTAAAATGTTTTTTAGAAACCAATACTTCCGAAGGTTTAAAACCTTGCACCAATTTATCAATGTATTCAATAGAGCCTTGCGAAGCCATAAACTCGCCAGTTGATAAATCTAAAAACGCAATTCCGGCTTCTTTATCACTGTCTAAATGAATTGCGCAAAGGTAATTATTACTTTTATTGTCGAGTATTTTATCGTTATAACTAACACCAGGTGTAATAAGTTCGGTAACCCCACGTTTAACAATGGTTTTAGTCATTTTGGGGTCTTCCAATTGGTCGCAAATAGCTACTCGCTGACCAGCACGAACTAGTTTTGGCAAGTAAGTATCTAAGGAATGATGCGGAAAACCTGCCAATTCAATATGCGAAGCTTGTCCGTTGGCACGTTTGGTTAAAACAATTCCAAGAATTTCCGCAGTTTTCACTGCATCTGCTCCAAAAGTTTCATAAAAATCGCCCACACGAAACAAAAGAATAGCACCAGGATATTTTGTTTTTATCTGGTTATACTGCCTCATTAAAGGCGTTTCGTTGTCTGGATTATCGGGGTTTTGTTTCTTAGCCATTTTTGCTTTTTTATACTTTATTGCTTCAATAAAATAATGCTTTGCAAAATAGTTAATATGAAACTGAAAGTAATGTGTGTGAACAATTTTTTTGTAGTAAAATCAATAAAAAAGCCCCTTTCGGGGCTTTAATTAAAAATTATTATCATCGGCAGTTCTGCCATAAAGCGCAGGTACCCTATTTCCTGACGCTCTCAGGTAAGCTACTAACTCGCCTCTGTGATGGTATAAATGGTTAAATAAAAAACCTCTTACTACTTGAATTCTAGGCATGGCAGGCATTAATTCATGTCCGTTCATTTCCATTTTCCAAGGAGTCATCATGCTTTCATCTTTTGCATTAGCTAAAATTGCTTGTGCATTTTTTATATTCTCTTCTAACTTGGCTACAATATTTTCAGTTTTTGAAATATCGCCTTTATCGTATTTGTATTCGCTCATTTCCATCACATCCATGTTAAATGTGCTATGGAACCAATTATATACCTCAGCTATATGAGAAGCCAATTGAGCAATTGTCCAATTTTTTTCTTGAGGTTTGTAATCTAAAGCGCTTTCAGGAATGGCTTTTAACAATTTGCGGGTGTTTTCTGCTTCAAACATAAATTCACCCAAAAGAGATTGTACTATCATAGTTTTAAATTTTTTTAAAAATCAAACATAGCATAAATAAGTAAAAAGAAAATACATAATAGTAAAAACAACAACTGCATCTAAAAAAATAATATTTAGGAAACTTTTTCTTTATAGGAGTAATTTTTTAAATGCCGGGTAACATTGGTTTAATTAAGTTCTATATAACTTATTCTTGAGGAGTTGTATTATTATTGGTCTGGCTTTTTCGCATTTTTAGGACAATATTGATTTGGATTTTTACAAAATTTGCTTGTTTATTGGTTTGGATTTTTCTCATAAAAAATATAATTAGCTGTAATTAAACAATTTGCACAGTGTTGAAATTTTACCAATTTATGCGGTAAAAAATTTAGCCCAAAATCTTAATTAATTTACATCACATCAATTCCAAGCTTTTTTACCCTAGACCAAATAGAGCCTTTGGTGCGGTTAAATTGTTTAGACAAATCTGTCATGCTCATGCCGGTTTGGTATAATCGTTTTAATAAATCGTCTTGCTCTTTGGTCCAATTTTGGTAGGCTTCTTTTGGCTTTTTATTGGTAACTTTTGGTTCAAATACATCGCCATAAATACTAGCTTCATCTTTATCGTAAATTATTACTCTGCGCAGCGGTTGTTTGCTAGTTTTATTGCTTTCTAGTGCTGTTGCTTTTTCAGGTTTTTTCTTTTCAATCACCAAAATTTCAGGTGATTTTTCAAATGCCTTTGGCAATAAATCTTGATGAATTTTTAAAGTGTTTTTGGTACGAGTAACTGCCACATACAAAAGGTTTATTTCTTCATTTAACTTTGGAATATTTAGTTCCAATTCTTTCTCCAACTCTTTTTTATCTTTTAGTTTTTCTAGCTTATCTTCGGTAATAAAATCATTTACCAATTCAATGCTATCGTACTCCATACCTTTGCACCTATGCACAGTTGAAAATATAATTTCTGCCTTGTGTTTTTCTGTATTTTCAACATGTTTGCTCTTAATGGTTTTGATAATATCGTAAATTTCATTTTCGTATTCTTTCACCATTTCTACCATCATGCCCAGTTGCTTGTCTTCGGTTTTTTCAATATAATCTTCTAACTCGCCCATGCTTTTCATTTCTTTAATCATGGGGTCTTTAATCATACTGCGTTTGTTATTGTATAAATTCAACACATCGTAAAGCGAAGTGCCATCATCGGCATAAGTGTACGAGTTAAAATTACCTTCAAAATAAATGTGTTTTACACGCGTATTTTCGGTTATAAACTCAATGGCTTTTAGTATTAAACCCAAGTTGGTCCTGGCTATAATGGCTTTGGTTTTGCCTGTTTTATTTTGCCCTTTTCCGGTAATGGTAAGCTGTAAAGGTTGGTTAAAATAATTTTTCCATTTTAAAATTTCGCTCGCCAATTGTGCCACATTTTGACTAAACCTAAAGCTAACCGAAAGGTTATAGGTTGTAAAATTGGCTTTTTCTAATGAGTTAACCGCAAAACGCCAACCATAAATTTGCTGATGCGTATCGCCTACAATTACTTTGGTAGCATTTTGATTTAAAAAAGTATCCAAAATGGCAGGCGAAGCATCTTGCCCTTCATCAAACAAAATATAATCGTAAGGCAAAGCTGGATTCATTAACTGAAATTTTTTCAAATAAAAATCGTGTGTAATTTCAATTTCAGCTCTATTCATTTTTGCCAATAACTCACGCGCATTTTGAACAATTAATTCGTAATGTTTTTGAACAAAATCTTTGGCTAAATCGTCAGTTACCAAATCCAAATAATTTAGGTCTTGAACCTTGGTTTTATTGCTATTGCAAAAGTAGGCTACTAATTTATTTATATGATTGGCAGCTATGTATTCAGCATGTTTTTCGCCCCTAATTCTCAGGTTTAAAAGTTGTACTATTTCCTGGGTTTTGTATTCTTGCGGCCTTACACGGTAATTGCTTTGCATTACCACGTATTTAAATGCTAACGAATGCGCAGTTTCCACTTGCACATTGTTTAAACCACTATCGGTAAATTTTTTACTAGCTTCTAACTTTACAGATTTATTAAAAGCCAAATACAAAATGCGGCTATTGGCAGGGCGAGCTTTGGCATATTCAATAATGGTAGTGGTTTTACCCGAACCTGCTACCGCGTTTATTTTAATATTTCCTGTTGATTGAACAATGTCAATTTGCTCCTGAGTTAAATGCATAAAGGACTACGAAAATAATACTAATTTTGAATGTTGTCTCGATGAATCGGGATTCAACATTGAATTAATTAATCAAATCAATTATTATTGAAAAATAAAAGAATTTGATAAATGATAAAACAAACCATTTTAATAGTATTTACTGCTGTAACGATTTTAAGCTGTAACAGTTCAGATAACAAAAAAATGGCATCTAAACAAAGCCAAACCGAAACTAAAACTAAAACACAAATTGATAGTATAATTGATGAACTAAATAATAAATTTACCATCAATGGTAAGCCAATTAATCCAAGGGTTATTCATGACCTTACAGGTGGCGATTTTGATATGTCGGATGGGCCAATCATTTCTGCTTTAGATTTGAAAAAGGCCAATGACAGCAACCGTTATTTTTGTGATTCGTGTTTAGGTAAATACGAAATTTATTTTGGCACAGATAAAGATGGAAATGATTTAGGCCATTTTTCGTATAAGTATTTAGGCAAAACCGCCAATAATATCCATGTGGTTCAAACATCAAGCAATGGGGGAGGCTCAGGCTCTTGGAGTTTTGTTTTGTTCTTAAGTGTTCAAAAAAGAAATGCCTATGTAATGGGCGAAAAACAAGAACAATTGATATTGAGCTTGGAAGGCAGTGCTGACGGTCCTTCAGGTAGTGGTTTATATGGTACCAATTCAAAAATAGTTATAAAACAAAACACGGTTACCATTGATTACGAAACCAATGAACCTGACGAAAATGGAAAAGAGAAAATAACCAAAAATAGTAAACAATTTGAGTTTTAGAGTTGCGGTATTAGGCTAGTCCAAGCGAAAACATAATTCCTGTTTTGTTTTAGCCACACGCCAAATGTGTGCGGTAGCTTTTTCTTCTGCCTGCACTAGCTGGGAGTAAATATAAGTTATATAAATTAAAGAAAATTAGAATGGCAGATTCAAAATATTATACGGAAAATATGCATAAACATTGCAAAAGCTTTTTTGTAGAAAATTTTGATTCACTAGAATCTGAATACACTAATAAATTTTTAACTCAATACCCTGTCCGATACGAAAGTTCAAATTACCAAAATTCAACCTTATTCAGTTTTATTTCAGAATCATTGAATCAAGGTATAAATTCAGATTATACAATTTATAGAGATAATGATTTTATTGACTATCGTCTAAATTATTTGAACAGCAAAAATTGGAAAGATATTGTCAATGAGAAAAATTATTTAGACTCACAATATGTATGGTATTATTTTAGACCGACATGTATACCAGTAAAAATTCGTGAACTTGTAGTTGATAAGTTTGAACTATTGGAAGAATTTTACATCCAGTCTGTCAAATCTCATCTTAAACGATTCTACATCCGAGGACATGTCAAAGAAATGTGGATTTACATTGATTTATTGTATAAAAACGGCTTCAATAAATATATTTCTCAATTTTGTCGTTTTGGACCGAAATTTCCAAATGAAATAAAATCGGAATTATTAAACTATACAGAAACTGGTATTTATGGGTTGTTGAAAAATGCAAATTTGTATGCCCCATTTGTTGATGATCAAGGTAAAAAGCATGAAATTCAACTTTTGAAATTCGAATTTGTTAATAGTCCCACAAATGAACCAATTCTATTCAATTTTTTGATTAATGATTTAAATTTAACTCCTTCACAATATCTCATCAATAAAGGTCTATTGGATATCTATTTAGAAGAAGAAAATGAACCAATAAATCTTTTGCGAACTCGACTTGGATTGCCTAAAATTGGTGAAGGTTGGATAAGTGAAACCAAATTATTTTATCAGCTGAAAGATGAATTTTCTAATCATGTAGTTCTTCAACATAGTAAACCAAAATGGCTAGGACGTCAACATTTTGACATTTATTTTCCATTTTTAAATATTGCCGTTGAATATCAAGGTAAACAACACTTTGAGTCAGTAGAATATTTTGGAGGGATTGAAACATTTAAACAAAATTTAATGCGAGACAAAAGAAAAAGGGAACTTGCTAAAAACAATGATTGTGAATTAATTTATGTTGAACCAGGTTACGATATACTGGATATAATTACTATAATTAGAAGTTCAGTGAATTTCAACAAAACTCATGAAATTAAAATTTAACATACTAAACCTAAAATGAAATAAGCGCTAATAGCGCGAACGTCTATTTACTAACCGATAACGGCTATAATATTATGAACTCAATTATTAAGAAAATAATCATCTTGACTTTGGCACTTTTAGTATTGTCATTTTTTTGTGTTTTGTTATTTACAAGTCCCGCAATATGGAACAGACTTAATTTGACTAACACATCAAGTATTGGAGACACAATAGGTGGTATTACAGCCCCATTACTCGGAATTATAAGTACAATATTTCTTTACTTGACGCTAGACAAGCAAATTGATAGCATCAATGATCAAAAGCTTAAAAATGAAAGTGACATAATTTTTATGTTGATAAACCAACTTGACACTGAATTCAATCAAATATATTTTACTGAAACGGAGAAAGAAGTTAAGTATAAAATTTATGGACATGAAGCTTTGACCAAATATTCAGAATCAGTTTTTAAATTTTACAATGACCAAGATAAAAGAAAGTTTAGTGATTATTATTTTGCAGATCATTTACTTTTAGTTATTCGTTCTTTCAAATTAATAGAACAGAGAATTGAAATGTCAAAACTTAGTGGAGATTTAAAAAAAATGTTTTCTGATAAGTTACATACGTTTTATTTGTGCAAATTGAATGACTCTTTATTCAAATTCACAGACCTCTTCAAAAGAGTAGCAGCTTTGAATGACGACTACACAAGTGAAATTCAAGAGTTCTATTCTAAACATACTCCCAAATAGGGTATTTCGTAAAATTCAGCCGATGTTGGCTTCCTCGCCAACATAATTTAAGCTACAATTATTGCTGGCAAGGATGCCTGCAATGGCAATTAACTACAAAAAAAGCGACACTTTCGAGTCGCTTTTTTATTATAAAAAACTTTGTCAAAGTTGTAAACTTTGACAAAGTTATGGAAGTAAAACCTTAGTTAGTTTGACTAGCTTTTGGAGCTGCGTCTAATATTTCTTGGCTTACACCGCTAGCATATTGCTCAAAGTTTTTAACAAACATAGCCGCTAATTTATTAGCTTGTGCATCATATCCATCTTTATCAGCCCAAGTGTTGCGTGGGTTTAAAATTTCAGTTGGTACGTTAGGGCAAGTAGTTGGCATTTGGTAACCAAATACTGGATGTTGCTCAAATGTTACATTGTTTAATTCACCATTTAAAGCTGCGGTAATCATAGCACGAGTGAAAGATAATTTCATACGTGAACCAGTTCCATAAGCACCACCGCTCCAGCCTGTGTTAATTAACCATACGTTTACATTAGGATTTTCTTTTAATTTTTTACCTAATAATTCAGCGTATTTACCTGGATGCAAAGGTAAAAATGCTTTACCAAAACAAGCAGAGAAAGTAGCCGATGGCTCAGTAACTCCAGCTTCTGTTCCAGCTACTTTAGCAGTGTAACCACTGATAAAGCTGTACATAGCTTGACCAACATTTAATTTAGAAATTGGAGGCAATACACCAAAAGCATCAGCCGTTAAAAAGAAAATGTTTTCTGGAGTTTTTCCTACCGAAGGCACAGCTATATTATCAATTAAATCAATTGGATAAGCAGCACGTGTATTTTCAGTTACCGAAATATTGGTATAATCAACTGTAGAAGTTCCAGGAATAAAACGCGTGTTTTCTACCAATGAACCAAAACGGATGGCATCAAAAATTTGAGGCTCTTTTTCTTTAGTTAAATCTACACATTTTGCGTAGCAACCACCTTCAAAATTAAATACTGAATCTTCAGCCCAACCGTGCTCATCATCACCAATTAACTTACGTTCAGGGTCAGCACTTAAAGTAGTTTTACCAGTTCCTGATAAACCAAAGAATACAGCAGTATCGCCATTTTTACCAATATTTGCTGAGCAATGCATTGATAAAGTATTGCGCTCTTGCGGTAATACGTAGTTTAATACAGTAAAAATACCTTTTTTCATTTCGCCAGTGTAACCACTACCACCTACTAAAATAATTTTTCTTGAAAAATCAATGATAGAGAAGTTGTGTTGACGGGTTCCATCTTCAGCAGCTACAGCTTTAAAACTTGGTGCATTTAAAATCAACCATTCAGTTTCAAAAGTTGGTAATTCGCTAGCTTCAGGGCGAAGGAATAAATTATTGCAAAATAAGTTATGGTAAGCAGTTTCGTTCACTACGGTTACGTTTAATCTGTAACGAGGGTCAGCACAAGCATAAGCATGACGCGTGTAAACTTTTTTACCTGCATAATGAGCAATTACTTTGTTCATTAATTTTTCAAACTTGTCGCTCTCGAAACGATTATTAACATCGCCCCACCAAACAGTATTTTCTGTTTTGCTATCTACCACACAAAATTTGTCTTTAGGCGAACGACCAGTGAATTCACCAGTATCAGCCATTAACGCGCCAGTATCAGTTAATACGCCTTCGCCATTAATAATTGCATGGCTTACTAACTCGGCAGGGGTAAGGTTTTGGTGTGCTGCAGAAGCACTTTTCAAAATCCTATCTAAGATAGAAATGTTTGTCATATTCAGAGTTTTATATTAAATAAATATAATGCGAAAGTATTTTTTATTTTGATTTATAAAAGCACTTTTTGAGCTTCAATGCCTTGCAATGATTAAAATCAAAATAAACATTGCGTGCTGAAATGGTTTGTAGGTTTGTTTTAAAATACTGTATATTAGTAGTTTAGATTGAATATTTGTGTTAAAACAATAGAGCCTAAAGTTTGTGTTTTAGGCTAAATCGCGCATAAATCATTTTTTAAAAACTGAAAAATCAGGTCTTTGTTATGCTATATTACACTAGCAATTTTTAGGTTTTTACACCATCAATATTTTAAATAAAATAATTACTTTCGCTCCTTCAAAAAAAGTAACAATTGAATGTTTGATAGAGAAAGACCTAGTTTTGAGGATAGCAATAATGTAACAGTTCAAAGATGTTTTTATGCTTACGAATTTGCCAAACCATATATAACTAATAAAAATACTGCCGATATTGGCTGTGCTGATGGATACGGAACTCAGTATTTAGCCGATTTTACCATTAGTACCATTGGTGTTGATTACAGCGAAGTTACCATAGCCGATGCAAGAGAAAAACATGCTGCTAAAACCAATTTAACTTTTAAAGCAGGCAAGGTTCCGCCCATTCCTTTAGAAACAGAAAGTGTAGACGTAGTAACCGCATTTCAATTTATTGAACATATTGAACAACGCAAAGCCTTTATGGAGGATGTAAAACGTGTGTTAAAGCCAGGAGGTGTTTTTATTTGCACTACTCCAAATGTAAAAATGAGCATTGCGCGTAATCCTTTCCATGTGCATGAATATACTTTTGACGAAATGCAAAAAGAAGCATCAAGTGTGTTTTCTAAAATTGAATTGCAAGGTTTGCAAGGCAATGAAGCTGTAAATAAATATTATGATGATAACTCCAAATGGGCCAAACGCATATTAATGTTCGATCCATTGGGTTTACACAAATTGGTTCCTGCTAATTGGTTGGTGGCTCCTTATAATTTTTTAACCAGCCTTATGCGTAAAAATTTAAAAGAAACCAATAACGATACTTTAAAAATTACTACTCAAGATTTTTATTTAACCAAAGATAACTTGGATAAAACTTGGGATATTTACTTAATAGCACACAAATAATAAACCCCAAAACTTAACAAATTGATTAAACCATGAAAGGCACAGGATTAGCATTAGTAACCCCTTTTAAAGCCGATTTCTCCATTGATTTTGATGCATTATCAAACTTAATTGAGTACGTAATTGCAGGAGGAGTGGAGTATGTGGTAGCATTAGGAACCACTGGCGAAAGCGTTACTTTAAGTAAAGACGAAAAAAAGCAGGTTTATCAATTTATTCAACAACAAGTGAAGGGCAGAGTGCAATGTGTGGCTGGTTTAGGTGGAAACGATACTGCTGAGTTAACTGATTATATCAAATCGTTTGATTTTACTGGTTACAATGCTGTACTTTCGGTTAGTCCTTATTACAACAAACCAAGCCAAGAAGGCATTTACCAACATTTTATGAAAGTGGCTGAAGCTAGCGTCAAGCCCATTATTTTATATAATGTTCCTGGTCGTTCGGGGAGTAACATGGCAGCTGATACTACTTTGCGCTTAGCTAAAGCTAGCAGCAAATTTATAGCTGTAAAAGAAGCGAGCGGTAACGCAGAACAATTTATGGATTTAATCCACCAGGCACCTTCTGGTTTTTCGGTAGTGAGTGGCGATGATAATTTAACCGTTCCTTTTATGTCGATGGGTATGACAGGCGTAATTTCGGTTATAGGTCAAGCTTATCCTAAAAAGTTTTCTAATATGGTTCGCGCTGCTTTGAATAACGATATTTTAACTGCTCGTACTTTGCACTTTGAATTGTACGATATAATGAAATCAATTTATTTAGATGGAAATCCTGGTGGAATAAAAGCATTATTAAGCTTAATGGGTATTTGCCAAAATGTAGTTCGTTTACCATTAGTGCCTGTAAATAATGGTGCTTTTGAAACCATCAAAAAACATTTCAATGAAACTAAAGCTTAATTCGGTTTTATCAATAGCGCTTTTAGTTTTGGTTGCGGCTTGTAATCAAAAACCAAAGGAGCTTAAATTTAGTGATTTTAAAATTGCAAATACGCAATTTCCAATTGCTGGAGATAGCTCACGAAGCTGCACTTTTGAGGCAAGTATTCCAATTTTTGAAGAGGGAAACCAACAATTAATTGATTCAATCAATACTTTTATTGGTAAAACATTTTTTGAACATGAAAGCAAAATTAACGTTTTAAAGCAATTGGTTAAAGCTGAATCAGATAGTTTTTATCAAGATTATTTACGCGATTTTTCAGAGTTTAACGAAGCTGATTTTCCGCTTACTTACGACTATAATCTAAAATTGGCTGTTGCATTTCATAACGAAAAATATGTAACACTAAAAAACGAAAATTATGAATACACAGGCGGTGCTCATGGCAATTATGCTACTTTGTACCATGTGTTTGATGCTACCAATGGTAAGCGAGTTTCTATTAACGAATTGGTGGAGGACACTTTAAAATTAGAGCAATTGGCAAAACAACAGTTTTATACCTTGAAACAAATTGATAGCACTAAGTCAATTAACGATCAAGGATATTGGTTTGAAAAAAACGTATTTAGTTTAAACAGTAATTACGGTTTACTAAACGATACCTTGGTTTTTACTTATAATCCTTATGAAATTACCAGTTATGCCGAAGGTCAAATTGATTTGAAAATACCTTTGAATCTATTAAAATAAAAATTAGTTAATTCATGCTTGCGAATTAATTGGTATGTTTTTTGGCTAGATATTAAAGTTAGTAAATCCGAATTTTAGCAAAATCAACAAAACAATGAAACAATTTTTTAAATATATTTTAGTCATACTTAGCATTATTTTTTCGCAAAATATTTTTGCACAGATTGATACAAGTATATTTACCAGTCCAATTACCACTTTTGTTATTTCAGAAAAACAAATAGATAGACATCAAAAATGGGTGATATTAGATACTAGCATTACTAAAAACGAAATTTTTCACCCTATGTATGATAAGTATGGTTTGTTTCAAGATATGGGAAATATTGGCTCTGCAGGGCAATCCTTGATATTTGATGCTAATAGAAATTTTGGATATCGATTTACTCAAAATCCTTGGAACAGTTACTTTTTTAAGCCTGAAGAAAGAATTTATTATAATTCAAAGTCACCGATAACGGATATTACTTATGTGCAAGGCGGTGTAGAAACGGTTAACTTAAAGGTTAAACTAGCAATTAATGTTACTCCAAGATGGATGATTGGTGTGGATTACCATAGGCTAACATCTACAGGTAATTTTGTGCGCCAAAGAAATGGAGCTTATTTTACACAAGCATTCACTTATTATCAGTCAAAAAACGCAAAATATGCTATGTTGGCTAATTTAACTTGGAACTTAGGATATAATGAAGAAAGTGGTGGGTTAAAAAGCGATTCGAGTTTTGAGGCACTTTCAGGTACAAATAAAACAGGAAACAGTAATTTAAGTAATTCAGAAAATGGGTTTAGAAACAGAAGTTTTTATTTGAAGCAGTATTTTTATTATGGTAAAAGTACAACAGAAATAAATAAAGAAGATACCATTGAAAAGTTCATTAGTTATGGTCACTTTAGCCATACTTTAAAAGCAGAAGATGAGGTATATTATTTGCGTGTTAATGGCGATTCTAATAGTGTTATTTTTCCTAATGGATTAATAAAAACTTTTACTGATTCGGTTACTTCGCAAACTATTACCAACAAATTTGCCTACACACTTTATAATACCGATAGAAAAAATGAAATGCGGTTTATTGAATTAGCGGCAAGCCATCAATTTGTAAATACCGATGTGCAAACCAATAAGCGAAGTTTTAATAATGTAATTTTTGAAGGAACCATTGAACGTGAAGTTTTTAAAAATTATGGAATTTCATTCAGAGCAAATGGCGCCTATTCACCGTTGGGTTATAACCAAAATGATTTGAAATTAATTGGAGATATTAACTACAAAACTCCTTGGCTAATATTTAGTGGTGGAATTTTTAATAATTTGTACACGCCTGATTATACTTTTACTTTTTTTAAAAGCAATCAATTTAATTGGGATAATCAAAATTTCAATAAAATAAATGTAAGTAATTGGCATGGAAGTATTGAAACACGCACTCTAAAAAACAACTTTAAACTAACCTTTAATCAGAATATATTGGCTAATTGGGTTTATTTTGGTACCGATGCTACTCCTAAACAAAGCAGTAATGTAGCATTAGTTCAAACTATTGAACTGCAAAAAGTGTTCAAACTTTGGAAATTTTATTTTGATAATAAAATTTTGTACCAAAAAAGCACTGAAGATTTTGTTCGTTTGCCGGAATTTGGCGCTGTATTGCGTTACTATTTCCAACAAGTTATGTTTAAAAAGGCATTGAATTTACAATTAGGTTTTGATGCATTTTATAACACGGCTTTTTATGCACAAGCCTATAATCCTGCTACACGAGGATTTTACCTGCAAGACCAAAAGCAAATTGGTAATTATCCATTAATTAATGTGTTTTTATGTGGTGAAATTCGCCATGCGGTAATTTTTGCTTCATACGAACACCTTAACCAAGATTGGTTTAAATCAACAGGATTCTACAGCACCCCCAATTATCCATTACCATTATCAACCTTAAGAATAGGCGTAAGATGGAGGATGTATAATTAATTTTTGATTTGTTGATTTTCGATTTATAGATTGCTGAATTGCTATATTGTTGATTGTAGCTTCAGTAATTGCTTATTGTCTATTGCTAATTGCCTATTGCCCATTCCTCAAATTCCATCTCTCATCTCACATTTCACTTCTCACATCTTACAGATCCCAAATCATACATTACACCACACCTGAGGTATCAATTTATCAACAAATAGCAGTTTAATTTTATTATGTCGAAAAAATCAAATTAATTGCAGGCATGGAAAATTTTGTGGTTTCGGCCCGTAAATACCGTCCGGCTAGTTTCGATACTGTAATTGGCCAGGGCCATGTAGTACAAACATTAAAAAATGCCATTAAAAACAAGCATTTAGCTCACGCATTTTTATTTTGTGGTCCACGTGGTGTAGGTAAAACTACCTCGGCACGTTTGTTAGCTAAAACTATAAACTGTACCAACTTAACTGCCGATTTAGAGGCTTGTAATAATTGCGGTAGCTGCAATGCTTTTAATAACAATGCATCGTTTAATATATATGAATTAGATGCTGCCAGCAATAACTCAGTTGACGATATCAGAGCCTTGGTTGACCAAGTGCGTTATGCTCCGCAAGGCGCTACTTATAAAATTTATATTATAGATGAGGTGCACATGTTAAGTGCAAACGCTTTCAATGCATTTTTAAAAACATTAGAAGAACCACCTCCATATGCCAAATTTATTTTAGCAACTACTGAAAAACATAAAATACTTCCAACCATTATTTCTCGTTGTCAAGTATTCGATTTCCATAGAATTAAAATTGAAGATGCGGTTAAACAATTAAAAGCCATTTGTGAAAAAGAAAATATAACTGCCGATGAAGATGCGTTACATGTAATTGCTCAAAAAGCTGATGGAGCCATGCGTGATGCACTTTCTATTTTTGATAGAATTGTTAGTTTTAGTGGAACCAATATCAAGTATCAAGATGTAATCAATAACCTAAACATCCTTGATTACGATTATTACTTTAAAGCCGTAAACCTTCTTTTAAATGAAGATTTAGCAGGTTTACTTTTATTGTTTGATGAAATATTGAACAATGGCTTTGATGCATTACATTTTGTTGGCGGATTTAGCGAACACATCCGTAACTTAATGGTTTGCAAGCATCCTGATACTGTAAAATTATTAGAAGTATCTCAATCTGTTGCTATTAAATTTATAGAACAAGCCAAAGCTTGCAATTTAGCACTTATGTTGAACGCATTGAATATTTTAAATAAATGCGAATTTGACTACAAGGCATCGAAAAATGCCCGGTTACATGTAGAGCTGTGCTTAATGAAATTAAGCCATATCCAATCTTATATCAACCTACAAAATAGTGGTGTTGACTTAAAAAAAAAATAGTTGATTTTTCGGATTCAACTCCAACAGTAACTACTGAAAATAAACCCATTGACAATCCATCTATTGTTAATACACCAGTAAATACTGAACCCGCCATTACTTCTGCTATAGTTCAGGAACAGCCAATTGCTCTTCCTGAAAATAAAGTCATTTCAAATAACCTTCCTCTAATGCCAAAAATTGGAGGTTTATTTGGTAAAAAATCAGGAGATTCAATTGCTCAAATGAAAGAGCAAATAGCAGAAAAACTTAAAAACGAAATCCAAGAAACTCAAAAAGAAACTGAAGAAAAAATTCTCGAAGTTGAAGATACCAGTAAAGATGAATATTATTCAGATTCAGATATGAACCGTGTTTGGGTTGATTTTGTGGTACAGTTAAATAAAGGTAGTTTAAGTTTTTTAAAAGAGCGTAAGTTAAAAAACGATAGCCATAAAATAACCTTGGTACTTGCCAGTAACCATGAAAGGAGTTTATGTGAAGAGCATCGATTAAACGCGTTGCAATATTTTAGAATTAATTTAAAAAACACCCAAATAAATTTAGATTTTGAGGTGGATTCCACCTTAATTCCTGAAACAAAATCGCTTTCTGTGGAAGATAAGTTTAACAAAATGGTAGAACAAAATCCCGATTTAGCTACACTTCGTCAATTGCTTGAATTGGAAATTGAATATTAATTAGTTTTTGAGAATTAACTTGGGGAGTATTTTTATTGTCAGTTAAAAATGCCGTAAAAAATTTTGTTTTTTTTACGAAACAATAATTAAATTACATACAAACCATTTATAGTTGGTTTGTATGTAAACAATTCAATAATCGGTAATAATCTACTCGTATTTTACCTTCGGTTTTAGTTCTAAGTTTAGTAGCCCAATTAGTAATTCTCTATCTATGGCTTCGGTAATTTTTCCTTCTTTTACAAAACTAATATAACCACGTTCTTCGCTAATAACTAGACAAATAGCATCTGTTTGTTCTGTAATTCCAATAGCCGATAAATGGCGCAATCCAAATTTATTAATTAAATCAGGGTTATCGCTAACTGGTAATACACAGTTTGCAGCTTTAATTTTGCCTTTGGCTATAATCATAGCACCATCGTGTAATGGACTGGTTTTGTTAAATATAGTTAAAATTAAACGTTTGGTAATATTCGCTTCAATGGTTTCGCCACTGGCTGCTAAAAAACGCATTTCACTTGTTTTTGGGAAAATAATAATTGCACCGGTATGTGTTTCTGCTAATACTTGACATGCATCTACAATGGTTTCAAAATCAAGTTCATCAGGGTCATCTAATTTCCATTTCCAAGGAAAAATATTCCACCATTTTTTGTTTTCGCCTAAAAATGAATTTCGCCCAATGATTAATAAAAAACGCCTTATTTCTTGCTGAAAAACAATTAAAACCGCCACTACACCAAAATTGGCAAAACCACCTAAAATGGTTTCTAAAAGGGGCATTTCAAAATATTTAACCACCCACCAAAAGGCATAAAGCGTTAGCAATCCAATCATAATATTGAATGCCAAACTGCCTTTAACCCTAACAAATAGCTGCCAGCTAATTAATAGCACTAGCACCAAATCTACTAGGTTTATCCAGTTAAATTTATAGGTTAAAATTTCCATTTAGTTAATTCAGAGATTTACGACTTGATGATTTAGAGATTTTAAATTCAAGTTTAGAAACGCAATTTACAATTCAACATTCATAATTCATAATTCAGCATTTACACTGCATCATTATCTTCACTGCTTCAACAGCTTCTTTTACATCATGAACGCGCAGTATTTTAGCGCCTTTCATCAAGGCTATGGTATTAACTACAGTAGTGCCGTTAAGTGCGTGTTGTGCATCAGCTTCTATTACATTTTGAATCATTTTTTTGCGAGAAACTCCTACTAAAATTGGTAATTCAAATATTTTGAATCTATCCATTTTACTAAGCAATTCGTAATTATGCTCTAAGTTTTTGCCAAACCCAAACCCCAAATCTAAAATTAAATCAGCTACACCATTTTGCTTTAAATACTCTACTTTTGGAATAAAATAGTTCATAATATCAGTAACCACATTTTGATAAGTGGGGTTATGGTGCATGGTTTTATAATCGCCTTGTTTGTGCATTAAAATATATGGCACTTTTAAGTTAATTACAGTTTCAAACATTTTTGGGTCATCTTCTCCACCAGATACATCGTTAATCATAGCAGCACCTGCGGCTATGGCTTGTTGGGCCACTTCGGCTCTAAAAGTATCAATGGAGATAATAATTTCAGGAAATTTTTCAGCTAGTTTTTCAATTACAGGAATAGCGGCTTTTAATTCGGCTTCTTGACCTATCATATCAGCTCCTGGCCTAGTAGATTGTGCGCCAATATCTATAAAAGTAGCACCCTCGTTCAGCATTTTTTCAGTTTGAAAAAGCGCATTATCAACCGAATTGTGTTTGCCTCCATCAAAAAAACTATCGTTGGTAATATTTAAAATACCCATTACAGCAGGTTTTTCAAGGTTTACCAATTTTCCTTTACAATTAATATATTTTTTAGATTTAAATGTTTGCAATGTGAGATGTAGGTTTAATTTTGCGCAATATAAAAATAGGTTTTATAAATAATTTTTAAAAAACAGAATGAGCAAAACTTCAACTCAATACGATTCTGTAATACAGAAATGTAGAGCAGTATTTATAAATAAAAATGCAGATTATGGTACTTCGTGGCGCATAATGCGTATTAGTAGTATTATAGACCAAATTTATATAAAAGCTAACCGTATTAGAACCATTGAAGATAATGGAACCATGAAGGTAAACGAGGGTATTGAACCTGAGTTTATGGGCATTATTAATTATTGTATTATGGGTTTAATTCAATTAGAATTGGTTGATAACAAACAAATGGATTTACCACAAGAAACCATTGCTATGCTTTACGATAAATATGTATCACAAACCAAAACCTTGATGGAAGAAAAAAACCACGATTATGGCGAAGTTTGGCGCGATATGTTGGTTACCACCTTTACTGATATGCAATTAATGCGCATTCAGCGTATGAAACAAATTTTAGATAATAAAGGAAAAACCATAGCCAGCGAAGGAATTGATAGCAACTTAATGGATATGATAAATTATTCTGTTTTTGCTTTAATTAAGCTTTCGGCCTCTAGCCTCTAGCTTCTGGCCTCTGGGGTTGTTTCCAAAAGTTCAATAAGCTATTGAACAATTATACAATTCAGCAGTTAAACAATTTAACAATTAAGCAATACAACAATTTTAACAATATAAACACATGAAAATTATAACACAAATTAGCCGAGTATTTGTAGGCGTATTATTTATTATTTCAGGATTAATTAAAGCCAATGATACCATAGGTTTTAGTTATAAATTAGAAGAATATTTTGAGGTGTTTCACATGCCAATTTTTATTCCTTATGCAGTGTCTTTGGCCATGTTTATTTGTATTTTCGAAATTATTAGTGGTGTAGCATTATTGCTAGGTGCTTTTAATAAACTAAATGCATGGTTATTATTATTAATGATAGTGTTTTTTACACTTTTAACAGGCTATTCAGCCATTACCCATAAAGTTACCGATTGCGGTTGCTTTGGCGATGCCATTAAGTTAAAACCTGTTGAATCGTTTTATAAAGATTTGATTTTATTGGTGCTTATTTTATTCATTTTCTTTGGGCAAAAACATTTAAAACCACTACTGAAATTTACTTTGCAAAATATTGCACTTTCGGTAGCATTTTTAGTAGTAACATTCTTTACTTTTTACACTTACATGTTTTTACCTGTAAAAGATTTTTTACCATACAAAGTTGGTAATAATATTCCAGATAAAATGGTTTGCCCTCCGGGTTCTCCAGTAGATTCGGTCGTTATGATGTTTATTTACGAAAAAAATGGCGTAAAAGAAGAATTTGATGTTAACCATATTCCAAACGATACTAACTATAAATTTGTAGATAGAATTGATAAAGTAGTGCGCGAAGGTTGCAAGGCGCCTATTCACGATTTTAGCCTTACCAATACCGATGGTTTAAACTATACAGATAGTTTATTTGCCAATAAAGGTTTTAAACTAGTATTGGTTCAAAAATCGGTAACCGAAGGCCGCAAAGGCTTAGAAAAACAAATAGCTTTATTAGCCGATGATTGTAAAAAAGATGGCAAAGAATTTTGGGCTTTAACTGCAACTTCGGCTGAAACTTTAGAGGCTTATCGCCATCAAAATCAATTGGCATTTAATTATTATACAGTAGATGCAGTTCCTTTAAAATCAATGGTTCGCTCAAACCCAGGATTGATATTAATGAAAGGTGGAGTGGTTGTAAAAAAATGGAGTGCTTATAACTTCCCAACCTACGATATTGTAATGCGTTACATGCAATAATTATTAGTTATTCAGTTTATTGGTAATTAGTATATTAAAGTAGTTACTTTCAAACGCATTCAAAATTCATAATTCACCATTCATAATTCAAGAAGCTGTTATCAAAAATCAAAGAGTATATATAATCGGCATGCCAGGTTCAGGTAAAAGTACTTGGGGTAAAAAGCTTGCCAATGCCTTAAAATACTCGTTTATTGATCTTGATGAAATGATTGAAAAAACAACAGGTATGAGTATTGAAAATATTTTTGAACAAAAAGGTGAAGAATATTTTAGAGATATAGAGCAGAAATGTTTACTTGAAACATCACTTTTAAGCCATGTTTTAGTGAGTACTGGCGGAGGTTGTCCTTGTTATTTTACCAACATGCAATTGATGAATAATACAGGCATAACTATTTACATAAATGCCAATAAAGGTATTTTGGTAGATAGAATTTTGAATGCAAAGAAGCAGAGACCATTGTTCTTTAACCTTTTAAAGCCCGAAATTGAAGTAAAAATAGATGAATTATTGATTAAAAGAAAAGACTATTATAGCCAAGCAAAATACACTTTTGGTGTACCACAAGAATCAGTGCAAACCTTTGTAAATAAAGCGTCTCAGCTAATTTTAACATATGGTTTTTAGTATTAAATATAACTAATCCTTGCTTTTTGTTGATAATGTGTGAAAATTTAATTTTGTATTTTTTTTGAAAAATTTGACACAACACTTGATTTTTTAAATAGTATAACTACTTTCGTTATGCAAAAATTTTTAAATATAATATATGAACAAATCAGACTTAATCGATTCAATGGCAAAAGCTGCCGGTATTACTAAAGTTCAAGCTGCTGCTTCTTTAGATGCATTTATGTTATCAACTCAAGGAGCATTAAAGAAAAACGACAAAGTAATTTTAGTTGGTTTTGGAACCTTTTCGGTAACTAAACGTGCTGCTCGTAAAGGACGTAATCCTCAAACGGGTAAAGAAATTAACATTCCTGCTAAAAAGGTTGTTAAGTTCAAAGCTGGTGCTAACTTACAAGCTAAAGTTAAGTAATTTAACAAGCTATTGTAGCAAAGAAATTAAAAAGGCTGTTCGTTTGAACAGCCTTTTTTGTTTTTACACATTAAATGTTTTTATTTCACTTTACTGTAAGTAAACTTCAAAATGTTTCTTTTTATTTTGTTCCACACTTACATGTTCTTGAAAAGTAGTGTTTAACTGAATGCCAGTATAATCAGCAGCTATTGGAAATTTTTTATGGTTTCTATCAACCAACACTGCTACTTGTAATTTAGCTATTTTATAATTTAAAAATGGCAATGCTGCATAAACCAAAGTGCGGCCGGTGTTTAACACATCATCAATAATTACTACAGTGCCTTTTACTTCAAATTTTGTAGGTTTAATTACCGTACTTTCAATAGATGGCGCTTCTTTATCAATAGTAATTTCAAGTAAATTTGATTTTAAATTACTGATTATATCTAATTCAGCTTGCAATAATTTAGCAATTTCATATCCGCGCGAGCTAATGCCAACAAACGTAATGTGTTTATCGCCAAAATTATTTTCATAAATTTGGTAAGCCATACGCTTAATAATTTTTTCAATGTCTGAATGATTGAGTACTTTTGTTTTCACTTTTATAAAAAATTATAGGGCAAATATATTTATTATTAAAAGCTTTCCGAATAGATTTTACAATGCTTTTGGATTATTTTATGGTAAAATAAAAATATTTTTCTCGAATATATTTGCATTTATTTCAAAATAAATTACTTTTGCACTCCAAAATAATAAATAAAATGAAAGCAGGAATTCATCCAGAAAATTATAGAAAAGTTGCATTTAAAGATATGAGTAACGGATATACTTTTGTAACTGGTTCAACAGTAGATACTAAAGATACAATTACATTAGAAGATGGAATTGAATATCCTTTATTCAAATTAGAGATTTCTTACAAATCACATCCGTTTTTTACAGGCCAAAGCATGTTAATTGATACTGCAGGTCGTATTGATAAATTCAACAAACGTTACGCAAAAAAATAATTTTTTTTGTTTACAAATATTTAAAGCCTTCCATTTGGAAGGCTTTTTTATTTTTAGCTAATTGCAGTTTTATTTTATAAAAATTTTTACACTATGAATTACATTTTATTTGATAACCCTACCGATAGACAAAATTTGTTACCATTAACTTTTACTAGGCCTGTGGCTAATGTTAGGTGTGGTATTTTAACCATAGCTCAAAAATGGGAAAAGCATTTAAAAACCAATGTTTCGTATTTAACAATGGATTATTTGCAAAACAAATTTCCAATTACATTAGCTGCTGAAAATATTTTTGTTAATGGAAGTATTTGCCCTACAGAGGTTTTAGTAAATGAAATTAGCAGTTTAACCAAAGGACAAGCGCTTTATAAAAACAATGTAATTATTGCCTTTAACAGTGCTTTGTTTGTTGATATTGCCAATATTGCTACTCAATTTGAATTAATTGAAACCATAGCGGAGGATTTTATTCATATCAAATTTCCTCAAGATATTTTTTCGAACAATGCCAAAGGTATTGAAGATGATTTTAAATTATTAACTGCTGGTCGTAAATCGCAACCAATTTCAAGTACCAACCAAGTTATAAAACCCGAAAATGTGTTTTTAGAAGAAGGCGCTATTGTAGAATGCAGTATTTTAAATGCTTCGGGTGGACCAATTTATATAGCTGCCGATGCTGAAGTAATGGAAGGCTGCAAAATACGCGGGCCTTTTGCCTTGTGCGAACATGCTGGTTTAAAAATGGATGCTAAAATTTACGGTGGAACTACTGTTGGTCCTTATTGCAAAGTAGGTGGTGAGGTTAGTAACGCAGTGTTTTTTGCTTACAGCAATAAAGGTCATGATGGGTTTGTGGGCAATGCAGTAATTGGCGAGTGGGTAAATATGGGTGCAGATACCAATAACTCTAACCTTAAAAATACTTACGATGAAGTAAAACTTTGGAATTACGATAAACAAAAGTTTGAAAAGACGGGCTTAACGTTTTGCGGCTTAATAATGGCCGATCATGCTAAATGTGGTATAAACACCATGTTTAACACAGGAACGGTAGTAGGAGTGGGCGCAAATGTGTTTGGCGCAGGTTTTCCACGCAACTTCATTCCTGATTTTGCTTGGGGTGGCGCACAAGGTTTTGAAACATTTGTAATCAATAAGTTTTTTAAAACAGCTGAAGCCGTTTATAAACGCAGAAATGTAGAACTAACCGAAGACGATAAAAATATTTTGACTTTTATATTTAACGAAACCAAACAATATCGTTTTTGGGAAACTAAATAGAATTAGCCACAGATTACACATTTGCATAGGAAAATTTGATGATGCCGATGTTGGCGTCCTTGGCCAACATCTTTTTATTGCAGGCTAGGACGCCTGCAATGACTAAACATCTAAACGTTCTTCGCGAAAGTCCTTGCTTCCTTTGCGGTTAAACAAAAAAAATCTGTGTAATCTGTGAATCCCGATAGCTATCGGGATGTGGTTACTTTTCCAACAAATCCTAAATCACATTCACCTCAGGAACAATGGTTACCCCAAATTTTTCGAAAACCGATTCTTGAATTTGCATGGCTAATTTCCAAATTTCATTTCCTGTTGCATTGCCATAGTTTACCAAAACCAAAGCTTGGTCTTTATGCGAGCCAGTGTTTCCAACCACTTTGCCTTTCCAACCACTTTGTTCAATTAACCAACCTGCGGCTAGTTTAGTATAGGTTTCGCTGGTTTTGTAACCAACCAAAGTTGGGAATTTTTCTTTTAAACTTAAATATTCTTCAGTAGGAACTTCAGGATTTTTAAAAAAACTACCTGCATTTCCCAATACTTTTGGGTTAGGTAATTTTGACTCGCGGATGGCAATTACTGCTTCGCTTACATCTTGAATGGTAGGATTTTCGATGTTTTTACTTTTCAATACATCTTGTATGGCACCGTACGAAACATTGATTTTGGCTTGTTTAGCTAATTTAAATGTAACCGATGAAATGATGTATTTTCCTTTGGCTTCGTGCTTAAAAATACTTTCGCGGTAGCCAAATTTGCAATCAGCATTGCTAAATATTTTTACTTCGTTGGTTTCTATGTTGTACGCTTCTACTTCAAAGCAAGTATCTTTAATTTCAACACCATAAGCACCAATGTTTTGCATAGGTGCAGCACCCACACAGCCGGGTATTAACGAAAGGTTTTCAACTCCCGAATAATTATTGGCTACACAATGCATTACAAAGCCATGCCAGGTTTCGCCTGCCATGGCTTTTAAATACACATAATCGTTGTCTTCTTTTACTTTTTCAATGCCTCTAATGCTCATTTTTAAAACCAAACCATCAAAATTTTTGGTTAATAAAATATTGCTTCCACCACCTATAATTAGTGTTTTTCTGTTGGCTAAATTGAAGTTATCAATAACAAATTGAAGCGTTTCAATCGAATCAATTTCAATAAAATCAGATGCAGTGGCATCAATACCAAAAGTATTAAATGGTTTAAGCGAAATATTGGGTTTTAAAATCATTTGGGGCAAATAAATGTTTTATTTTTTTAGGAACAAATTTTATGGGAACTTAGGGAATTTACTGAAGTCGGGTTTGCGTTTTTCTAAGAACGAATTTTTACCTTCTTTAGCTTCATCGCTCAAGTAATAAAGCAAAGTAGCATTTCCTGCTAATTCTTGAATACCAGCTTGTCCATCTAATTCAGCATTAAAACTTGCTTTTATCATACGTAAAGCCACAGGACTTTTTTCAATCATTTTCTGACACCATTTGATGGTTTCGTCTTCTAACAATTCTAAAGGCACTACTTTGTTTACCAAGCCCATATCTAAAGCTTCTTGCGCATTGTATTGGTCGCATAAAAACCAAATTTCTCTGGCTTTCTTTTGGCCAACTACTCTAGCTAAATAACCAGCACCAAATCCACCATCAAAACTACCCACTTTTGGTCCTGTTTGACCAAATTTAGCATTTTCGGCAGCTATTGAAATATCGCAAATTACATGCAATACATGTCCCCCACCAATGGCATAACCCGCCACCATTGCTATAACTGGCTTAGGAATTCTGCGGATTTGCATTTGTAAATCCAATACATTTAAACGAGGAATTCCATCATCGCCTACATAACCTCCGTGTCCGCGCACACTTTGATCGCCACCACTACAAAAAGCTTTTCCGCCTTCGCCAGTTAAAATTACCACACGCACATCTTGGTTTTGGCGTGCTAATTCCATTGCCTCACTCATTTCCTGAACGGTAAGTGGGGTAAACGCATTGTGTACATGCGGACGGTTAATACTAATTTTAGCAATACCTTCGTAGTATTGAAATAAAATTTCCTTGTACTCCTTTAGAGTTGTCCAATTATATTTACTTGTCATATTATTTTAGTTTATAGTTGATGGTTGATAGACCATAGATAATTTAATTATGGTCTATCGTCTATTAACTATGGTCAATTTTCATTTTCCTAAACGCTTTATAAACTTCCGCACTTTTATTCATATCAAAACTTAGTTCCAATATTTTAGCTGTTTCCGAAGGTTCAAAAAACGAATTTAATGCTTGGTTCAATTCATTTTGCGAAGTGCAATTTTCGTAAATTAATCCAAAATCGGCAGCTAAATTTTTTGCTTTTAGTGTATGTTTGGTTAAAAAGAATTTATCTAATTCGGGCGCACTGCTTGGTCCGTCAATTAAATTAAAAATTCCTCCTCCATGATTATTTAATAAAATTACACGCAAATTGTTTGGAATATAATTGTTCCAAAAAGCATTTCTATCGTAAAAAAACGCCAAATCGCCCGTAATTAAAGTGGTAATTTTATTATTAACTAAAGCTGCGCCCAATGCAGTTGAGGTACAACCATCAATTCCGCTTGTGCCTCTGTTGCAAAAAACGGTTAAATTTTTGTTTGGTAAACCCAAATAACTCACATAGCGTATAGCAGTGCTGTTAGCAATTTGTAATTGACTTTGGTTTGGCAATTGCTCCAAAACAGTATTTACAGCAACCAATTCATTAAACACAGTTTGATTATTTTGGGTAAAATCAGTTACTAGCTTTTTTGCTTTGGCATTTATTTCTTGCCAATTATTCAAAAATAAATTTTTAGGAATAAAATGTTCCGTAATAAATTTTAGTGGTGTAATATTATCTGTAATTAAATAATCGGTAACATTATCATAAGTGTTTACCAAAACATCATCTTGTTGAATTCTAAAATGAAAGAGTGGTTTTTGCTTTTTTAGCCAAAGTTTTAATGCTTTCGATAAAACAGGTCCACCCAAGCTTATAATCAAATCAGGTTCTAAAGTTTTTAAAATTTCGGATGTTGCTTGCGCAATAATCAAATCGCAATGCGAAATAGAAGTACTTTCATGTTGATTTGAAACTACATCTGCTAAAATTACAAAGCCTTTTTGTTCCAAACTTTTTAAAACTGCAGCTAATTCTTGGTTAGGAAAACCTTGCCCAACAAGAATAACTTTTGGTTTATTAGAATCACATTTTTGTAAAGCATTGATTAATTGAGTGGCATCAAAATCATTATTTTTTATTTCATTATTGCCTATTACCTCCCGATGCATCGGGAGCTCATTGCTTATTGCTAAATCTTCGTACAAAGGTTCTACCAAAGGCACATTAATATGCACTGGTCCTTTAACTGGAAACATAGATTTATTTAATAAACTTTGAACTTCGAACTCTGAACTTCGAACTTCAAACTGTAAAATTCCCCTTACATGACTTCCAAAAACGTTCACTTGGTTAATCATTTGTCCATCTTGTTGATTAAGCAATTCAGCGGGTCTATCGGCAGTTAAAACAACTAAAGGAATTTTTTGATAAAATGCTTCGGCTATTGCTGGAAAAAAATTAAGGGCCGCAGTGCCACTGGTACAAATTAAGGCTACTGGTTTTTGTAATTGTTGTACCATACCAAGGGCAATATAGCCAGCACTTCGTTCATCAACAATAGCGTAAGTTTTAATGTTTTTATTACGGTTAAAAGCAAACACCAATGGCGCAGAACGCGAGCCTGGACAAATTACAGCATGCTCAATTCCAAAATCGCTGCAAAGTTTAGATAATATAGTTACTTGGTTATTCAAAAGCTTCGCAAAGTAAAGGGTATTTACAAGCATAATGAATGATTTTTGATAATTATTTTTTGTCAATCATTTTATTCAATATAAAAATATATTCGCAGCAAAAATTGATACTTTTAATAAATGAAAATACTTTGTGTAGGCCGTAATTATAGCGAACATGCTAAGGAATTGGGTAATGCTGTTCCTGAAAATCCAGTAATATTTAGTAAGCCTGATACTGCTTTGCTTAAAAATAATGAAGCTTTTTATTTACCAAGTTTTAGTAACGATGTGCACCATGAGGTGGAATTGGTTATAAAAATTAATAAAGTGGGAAAAAAAATTCAGGAAAAATTTGCCCGCAATTATTTTTCAGAAATTGCCTTAGGCATTGATTTTACTGCCCGCGATGTACAGTCAGAACTGAAATCAAAAGGTCTACCATGGGAATTGGCCAAAGCATTTGATGGTTCAGCTCCAATTGGTAATTTTATCAATATTGAAAACATGGATTTAAAAAATATTGATTTTAGTTTACAAAAAAATGGTCAGGTGGTGCAAAAAGGAAACACCGCTCAAATGATATTTTCTTTTGAACAAATTGTAAGTTTTGTATCGCAATATTTTACTTTAAAAGTGGGCGATTTAATTTATACCGGCACTCCAGCAGGTGTTAGTCAAGTTAATATTGGCGATAAGCTAGAAGGTTTTATTGGCAATGATTTAATGCTTACTTGTGATGTAAAATAAATTTAATTTTTTATTAAATGCTATGTTTTCTATGTATCTATGTGGTTCAATTTATTTTATATGTTAAAATGGAGATTAATTTTATTAATTGTTTTTACGGCTTTTACAATTAAAACAAATGCACAAAATTATCCGCAAAATTATTTTCGTTATCCGCTAGATTCATTGCCAAGTTTGGTTTCGCCTTTTGGTGGTTTGCGAGATAATCATTTTCATAGTGGAATGGACTTACGTACTAATCAGCGCGAGGGTTTACCTGTATTTGCTAGTGCGGATGGTTATGTTTCGCGTATAAAAATTCAAAGCATTGGCTATGGCAAAGCCATTTATTTAGATCATCCAAATGGGTACACCACCGTTTATGGACATTTGCAAAAATACTCAGGAAAAATAGCCGAGTGGATTCAAAATTATCAGTATAAAAACCAAACTTTTGAGTTTGATTATGTATTTGAAAAAACTATTTTATTGGTAAGAAAAGGCGATACCATTGGCTTAAGTGGTAATAGTGGTGGGAGTTCTGGTCCGCATGTTCATTTTGAAATAAGAAACACTAAATCCGAAAAAATTATCAATCCTGCTTTATTTGGAATTATACCTTTTGATACCTTAAATCCCATCATAAAAAATGTGTTTGTTTATAATTTTGTTCCAGACGGACTTCTACTAAAACAAGAGCTAAAAATCAACCACCAAACCATTATTCCAACCAATTTTCCAAATCAATTTATTTATAAAAAAGTACTTGAATTACCAGCAGAAATGTATGGTTTTGGCATTGAAGCTTACGATTATATTCACAATCCTACCGATGAAAAAGGAATTTATGAATATAGTTTAAAAAGCCAAAATAAACTTGCATTTAGCCATACCTTAAATCAATTTGCTTTTGATGAAAGCAAGTATATTAATGCGCATATTGATTATCCGTTTTACAAAGCCGCAAAAACCCGAGTTCAGAAGTGTTTTGTAGATGATGGAAATGAATTTAGTACTTATCAAACCAATGTTTTAAAGGGAAAAATTTTAGTAACAAAAAACATGCGCGATACATTGGCTTTTGAAGTAAAAGATTTTAACCAAAATAAATTTATACTACTAATTCCAATTGTTGGTTTAACTAGTAAAATGGATAAGGAAAAGCAAGATTATTTAAAGTCAATCAAACCTAAAAAGGCTTTTTATCCATTAAAAAAGAATACCATCAAAACAAAGGAATTTTTGTTTGAATTGGATGCTAAATCTGTTGATGATACTGTGTTTTATGATTTTGGCTTATTAAAATCTATCCAAGAGCCCGCATTAAGCAAAATCTATCAAGTATTCAACCCAACTGCATCACTTCACAAAGCGGCAGATATTGCAATCAAACCTTTCAGTGGTTATCTAAAATATCAAAGCAAGTTACTTTTGGCTTATTATTTTAAAGATAGAAAAGATTTTAGAAGTGCTGGTGGAAATTATGATGGGGGAGTGGTAAAGGGAAAAGCAAGTAATTTTGGACATTATTTTGTTACGATTGATACCATAGCACCAAGCATAAAGCAAGTATTTATTAATACTGAGGAAGCTTTAAGTGATAGCCTACATTTTTATTTTGAAATAAAGGATAATTTTAGCGGAATTGGTAAATATGAAGGTTACCTTAACGGTGAGTGGATTTTATTAGATTTTGATGCTAAAAGCAATATGCTTACCTATCATTTCGATAAAATTTGGTATAATTTAGTAGCTCAAAATAAGGATAGTAAACTAAAAAACACGGCTATTATAAAACCAGAAGTACTTATTCGTGTTACTGATAAAAAAGGAAATGTGGCAGAAAAAACTTTTACCATACCAATTGCTTTTGAATAATAAAATTAATGCTTCGACAAGCTCAGCAAACAACAGCTAATGCTTTGAAAAGCGCAGCAACTGAGAACTAAGTAATAAAAACTAAGAACTTAAATATATGACTAAACTAACAATAGGCGATAAAGCCCCAGCATTTACAAGTACCAACGAAAAAGGAGAGAAGGTTTCATTATCCGATTATAAAGGCAAAAAATTGGTTTTATATTTTTATCCTAAAGATTCAACTCCTGGCTGTACTGCAGAAGCTTGTGATTTAAGAGATAACTACCACACTTTTCAAGCTCAAGGTTACGAAATACTTGGAGTTAGTCCGGATACAGAAAAATCGCATGTAAAGTTTATAGCCAAATATGAACTTCCTTTTAGTTTATTGGCCGATATTGACCACGAAGTAGCCGAAGCTTATGGTGCTTGGGGTGAAAAAAGTATGTATGGTAAAACCTATATGGGCATTTTGCGCAGTACTTTTGTTATAAATGAAAAAGGAATAATTGAAAAAGTAATTGAAAAGGTAGATACCAAAGCTCATACTAAACAATTGATTTAAAAACTAATAGTTTTAATTCAGGTTTGTCAAATATTTTGCTTTTTAAAATTTTCGATAAAAAGTTTAAATTATTTTGCAATTGTCAAAATAATTTTTATTTTCACTAAAAATTAACTCACTCAATATGCCTACCCACTTTATAAATAAAATGAACAAGACTGAGGCCGGTTTTCATTTATTAATGATATTATCAAAAGCTGATGGTAAAATAGAAAAAGCTGAAGGACATGTACTATTAGATTTTTTGGAAAGAAATTATAAACAACCAATCGATTTAATTAAGGAACAAGCCTTTTTAAGAGCCTTCCCCTTAAGCGAAATAATGCCGCATTTTATTGAAATTGCTGAACATTTCTTCAAACTTAGCACAAATAGTGAAAGAAATAAACTGCTACAATTTGCTATGAAAATTTGTAAAAAAAAAAAAAAAATGGAGAACCAAGAAAATAAGTTCATAAATACATTATATGATTCGTGGGGCTTAGAGTAATATTATAAATAATTTAAAAAACCAGAACCGCAGCTATAGTTGCGGTTTTTTTATGCAATTTTTTTTGTTATTGACTGTTTTTCAAAACAAAATAAAAAAAAACTCACAATAAAACTTGTATTAGTAAATAAGATAATTATATTTGCACCCCCTTTAAACGGGAAAAGTCCCAAGCGGCATTGTCTGATGGTTAGTTTTTTCAATTCAACCCGCTCAGCAAAATAGTATTTTAGCTCTTTATTAAAATATTTTTTGTTGCGCATTTGTTTTGCAAGATTATTCATCTACCTTTGCAGCCCCTAAAAAAGAGGTTATAAGAATTTAATTAATATGCCAACTATACAACAGCTTATTAGAAAAGGTCGTACCGATGTGGTTTTTAAAAGTAAATCACCAGCACTAGACAACTGTCCTCAACGTAGAGGTGTTTGTACTCGTGTTTACACTACTACGCCAAAGAAACCAAATTCAGCAATGCGTAAAGTAGCTCGTGTTCGTTTAACTAACGGAAACGAAGTAAATGCTTACATTCCTGGAGAAGGTCACAATTTACAAGAACACTCTATCGTTTTAGTACGTGGTGGTCGTGTTAAAGATTTACCGGGTGTAAGATATCACATTGTTCGTGGTGCATTAGATACTGCGGGTGTTGAAGGTAGAACACAACAACGCTCTAAATATGGAACTAAACGTCCTAAACCAGGAGCAGCTCCTGCAGCAGACGCCAAAGGCAAAAAGAAAAAATAATTTAGAAGCCTAAAAGCAATAGATTACAATGAGAAAATCAAAACCTAAAAAACGCATTTTAACACCTGATCCAAAGTTTAATGATACTTTGGTTACAAGGTTTGTAAATAATATGATGTGGAGTGGTAAGAAAAATACTTCTTACGCAATATTCTACGAAGCATTAGATAAAGTAGAAGCTAAACTTCAAGAACGCGGTATCGATGTTTGGAAAAAAGCATTAAATAACGTGATGCCTTCAGTAGAGGTAAAAGCAAGAAGAGTTGGAGGTTCAACTTTCCAAATTCCGATTGAAGTTCCTGCTGATAGAAAAGTAGCTGTTGGTATGAAATGGTTAATTTTATATAGCCGCAGACGTAGCGAAAAATCTATGTCAGATAAATTGGCTGCTGAAATTATTGCTGCTTCAAAAAACGAAGGTGCTTCAGTTAAGAAAAGAGAAGACACGCACAAAATGGCTGATGCTAATAAAGCGTTCTCTCACTTTAAATTATCATAATAAATTAAAAGAGTAAAATAAAATGTCTCGCGACCTAAAACTAACAAGAAACATAGGAATTGCAGCTCACATTGATGCAGGTAAAACTACAACAACTGAGCGTATATTATACTATTCTGGTGTTAACCATAAAATTGGTGAAGTTCATGATGGTGCTTCTACAATGGATTGGATGGTACAAGAAGCTGAACGTGGAATAACAATCACTTCTGCTGCAACTACTGTGCCTTGGGCATACAGAGGTAATAAATACCAAATCAATATTATTGATACCCCTGGTCACGTTGATTTTACCGTTGAGGTAAATCGTTAATTACGTGTATTAGATGGTTTAGTTTTCTTATTTAGTGCTGTTGATGGTGTTGAGCCTCAATCAGAAACTAATTGGAGATTAGCTAATAATTATAACGTAGCTCGTTTGGGCTTCGTTAACAAAATGGACCGCTCTGGTGCTGACTTCTTAAACGTGGTAAAACAAGTTAAAGAAATGTTAGGTAGCAATGCAGTTCCTTTACAATTACCAATAGGTGCTGAAGATAGTTTCAAAGGTGTTGTTGATTTAATCAACTTCCGTGGAATGATTTGGAATGAGCACGATAAGGGTATGACTTTCCAAGAAATTCCAATTCCAGAAGAAATGATGGAAGAATCTCTAATGTGGAGAGAAAAGTTATTGGAAGCTGTATCAGAATATGACGATAAGCTAATGGAGAAATTCTTTGAAGATCCTACTAGTATTTCAGAAAGAGAAATATTAGATGCTTTACGTGCTGCTGTTATTGATATGAAAATAGTTCCAATGTTATGTGGTTCTTCTTTCAAAAATAAAGGTGTTCAAACCATGTTAGACTTAGTAATGGAATTATTACCTAGTCCTATGGATAAGCAAAGCGTTACAGGTATAAATCCTGATACAAATGAAGAGGTAAAACGTAAACCTTCATATGATGAACCTTTTGCAGCTTTAGCATTTAAAATTGCTACAGATCCATTTGTTGGTCGTTTAGCATTCATGCGTGCATACTCTGGAAAATTAGATGCTGGTTCTTATGTTTTAAATACTCGTAGTGGTAACAAAGAGCGTATATCTCGTATCTTCCAAATGCATGCTAATAAGCAAAACCCTATTGATAGCTTAGGTGCAGGAGATATTGGAGCTGCTGTTGGTTTTAAAGATATAAAAACTGGTGATACTTTGTGTGATGAAAAACACCCAATTGTATTAGAGTCTATGGATTTCCCTGAACCAGTTATTGGTTTGGCGGTTGAGCCTAAAACTCAAGCCGATTCAGATAAATTAGGTATGGCTTTGGCTAAATTAGCAGAAGAGGATCCTACATTTAAAGTAAAAACTGACGAAGAGACTGGACAAACTGTAATCTCTGGAATGGGTGAATTACATTTGGAAATCATCGTAGATCGCTTAAGACGTGAGTTTAAAGTAGAAGTTAATCAAGGTGCTCCACAAGTATCTTACAAAGAAACTATTACAGTACCTGTTACACACAGAGAAAGCTATAAAAAGCAATCAGGTGGTAGAGGTAAATTTGCAGATATTCAATTCGAATTAATACCTGGCGATCCAGATAAAGTTGGTTTAGAATTTGTAAATGAGATTGTTGGTGGAGCTATTCCAAAAGAATTTATCCCTTCAGTTGAAAAAGGATTCAAAGGTGCAATGAACAATGGAGTTTTAGCTGGATACGCTGTTGAAAGTTTAAAAGTTCGTTTATTTGATGGTTCATTCCACGCAGTAGATTCGGATTCATTATCATTTGAATTAGCAGCTAGAATGGGCTTCAAAGAAGCATCAAGAAAAGCTAAACCAGTTCTATTAGAACCTATTATGAAATTAGAGGTACTAACCCCTGAAGAAAATATGGGTGATGTTATTGGTGATTTAAATAGAAGACGTGGACAATTAGAAGGAATGGATAGCAGAGCTGGTTCTCAAGTGGTAAAAGCTAAAGTACCTTTAGCAGAAATGTTTGGATACGTTACCCAATTAAGAACTTTGTCTTCAGGAAGAGCTACTTCTACAATGGAATTCAGTCACTATACTGAAGCCCCTAGAAATGTTCAAGAAGAAATATTAGCAAAAATTAACGGAAAAGCATAAGCTTAATAATAATGGTGAGCCAAAAAATAAGAATTAAGTTAAAAAGTTTCGATTACAATCTAGTTGACAAGTCAGCAGAAAAAATCGTTAAGACTGTAAAAAGCACTGGTGCTATTGTTAGTGGTCCAATTCCACTTCCAACACAAAAGAAAATTTATACAGTATTACGTTCGCCACACGTAAATAAAAAGGCAAGAGAGCAGTTTCAATTGTGTTCTTACAAAAGAATTTTAGACATATATAGCAGTACTGCAAAAACTGTAGATGCTCTTATGAAACTTGAATTGCCAAGTGGTGTTGATGTTGAAATTAAAGTTTGATCAATTAATTAAAAGAATTTAGACAGATAAGATTATGTCAGGATTGATAGGTAGAAAAATAGGAATGACTAGCATCTTCAACCAAGATGGCAAGCAAATAGCTTGTACAGTGATTGAAGTTGGTCCAAATGTTGTTACTCAGGTTAAAACTGTTGAAACAGATGGATACAGTGCTATTCAACTAGCGTATGGTGAAGCAAGAGAAAAAAATACACCCGCTGCGTTAAAAGGTATATTCAAAAAAGCTAATACAACTCCAAAAAGAAAGTTAGTTGAGTTTAAAGGATTTGAAACTCCTTTAAATTTAGGTGATGTTTTGATGGCTGATTTGTTTGAAGCAGGAGAGTTTGTAGATGTGGTTGGAACTTCAAAAGGAAAAGGTTTTCAAGGTGTTGTTAAACGTCACGGTTTTGGTGGTGTTGGTATGGCTACACACGGTCAGCATGATCGTCAAAGAGCTCCAGGTTCAATTGGTGCATCTTCTGACCCTTCAAAAGTATTCAAAGGAATGAGAATGGCTGGTAGAATGGGTGGTAATAGAGTGAAGAAAACCAATCTTCAAATTTTAAAAGTGTTGAAAGATCAGAATCTTTTGGTAATTAAAGGATCTATTCCTGGTGCTAAAGGTTCATTTATATTATTGGAGAAATAAGCAGATGGAATTAGCAATATTAAATACACAAGGTGCTGATACTGGCCGCAAAGTGGTTCTTAGCAAAGAAGTTTTTGGAATTGAACCTAATGACCATGCTATATACTTAGACGTAAAACAATTTTTAGCTAACCAACGCCAAGGTACTCACTCTTCTCTAGAGCGTAGTATGGTGAGTGGTTCTACTAAAAAGTTACATCGTCAAAAAGGTACTGGTGGATCTCGTAAGGGTAGTATAAAATCTGGAACTAGAGTAGGTGGTGCTCGTATATTTGGACCACAACCTAGAAACTATAGTTTCAAGTTAAATAAGAAATTAAAACAATTAGCTAGAATGTCAGCTTTTGCTTACAAGGCTAAAAATAATAACATTGTTGTTTTAGAGAATTTCGTTTTTGATTCTGCTAAAACTAAGAATTATGTTAATGTTTTAAATAATCTAAAGTTAAATAATGCTAAAACATTATTAGTAATGGCAGATTATAACGATTTCATTTACAAATCTAGTCGCAATTTATCGAAAGCTAAGGTTGTAACAGTAGGTGATGTAAATACTTATGAAATTTTGGATGCTCAAAATGTAATTTTAGTAGAAAATTCGTTAGGAGCTATTGATAACCTTTTTAATAAAAATAAGTAATGAGTATACTTAAAAAGCCACTTATCACTGAAAAATTCAGTCGTCTTAGCGAAAAATTAAATCAATTTGCTTTTATTGTAGAAAAAAAAGCAACTAAACCTGAAATTATTAGCGAGATTGAAAAAATTTACAGCGTAAACGTTACTGGTATCAGTACAATGGTTTATGCCGGTAAAAATAAAACTAGATCTACTAAAAGAGGTCAATTCTCTGGCAGAAGAACAGCTTTCAAAAAAGCTATTGTTACACTTAAAGAAGATCAAAAAATTGACTTCTTCCAAAACGTTTAGTAAACAAAATGGGAATTAGAAAATTTAACCCGATAACGCCAGGCACACGTTTTAAGTCTGCTAATACTTTTGAGGAATTAACCGCCTCAAGTCCAGAAAAATCGTTAACAGTATCGTTAATGAAATCTGGTGGTAGAAATAACACTGGTAAAATGACTATTCGCTATGTAGGTGGAGGTCACAAAAGAAAATATAGATTAGTTGATTTTAAAAGAACTAAACAAGGTGAAGCTACTGTTTTAACAATTGAGTACGATCCAAATCGTTCAGCTCGTATTGCTTTAATTCAATATGCTGATGGTGAAAAAAGTTACATTTTATCTCCTAAAAACCTTCAGGTTGGTCAGATAGTTCAAAGTGGTGCTGGTGCTCCACCTGAAATTGGTAACACCTTACCATTATCTGAAATTCCATTGGGTTCTTTAATTCATAATATTGAAATGTTACCAGGTAGAGGTGGAAAATTAGTTCGCTCTGCAGGTTCATTTGCTCAATTATTGAATAGAGATGGTCGCTATGCGATTATTAAGTTAGCATCAGGTGAAACTCGTATGATTTTAGTTGCTTGTTCAGCTACTATTGGTCAGGTTTCAAATCCAGATCATAACTTGGAAAGAAAAGGTAAAGCTGGTGCAAATAGATGGAGAGGTGTTAGACCACGTACTCGTCCGGTTGCAATGAATCCAGTTGATCATCCAATGGGTGGTGGTGAAGGTAGAGCTTCAGGAGGTCATCCTCGTTCTCGTAACGGTATGAAATCAAAAGGTTACAAAACCCGCACACCTAAAAAATATTCAAATAGATTTATCATCGAAAAGCGTAAGAAGTAATAGAATATGGCTCGTTCACTAAAAAAAGGTCCTTTCATTGATTTCAAACTTGAAAAAAAGGTTGATGCTATGAATGAGGCAAAGAAAAAATCTGTAATTAAAACTTGGAGTCGCAGATCAATGATATCTCCAGAATTCGTAGGACATACATTTGCTGTTCATAATGGCAATAAATTTATACCTGTTTATGTTACTGAAAATATGGTTGGTCATAAGCTAGGTGAATTTGCTCCTACACGTACATTTAAATCACATCCAGTTAAGAAAGATTAATAATGGAAGCAGTAGCAAAATTAAATAATTGTCCTACTTCACCTCGTAAAATGAGGTTAGTTGTAGATTTGATTCGTGGTAAAAGAGTTGAAGAAGCCTTCAATACTTTACGTTTCAATAATAAAAAAGAAAGTGCTCACCGCGTTGAAAAATTATTACGCAGTGCAATAGCAAATTGGGAACAAAAAAACGAAGGTTCACGTGCTGAAAGCAACGAATTATATGTAAAAACTATTTTTGTTGATGGTGGTGCAATGATGAAACGTGTTTTACCTGCTCCTCAAGGACGTGCACATAGAATCCGTAAACGTTCTAATCATGTAACTTTAATAGTTGATAGCATGGTTGCTAATAATTCAGTAGAAACAACAAACGATAAAGAAAATTCTAAAGTATAATGGGACAAAAGGTAAATCCGATAGCATTACGTTTAGGCATAATCAGAGGCTGGGAAAGCAATTGGTTTGGTGGTAAAAATTTTGCCGAAAAATTAATTGAGGATGAGAAAATTAGAAAATACTTACGTGCTCGTATAGTAAAAGCAGGTATGTCTAAAATAGTTATTGAGCGTACAATTAAACGTATTATCATTACTATTCACACCTCACGTCCAGGTATTATAATTGGGAAAGGTGGAACCGAGGTTGATAAAATCAAGGAAGAAATCAAAAAATTAACTAAAAAAGACGTTGCAATCAATATATTTGAAATCAAACGTCCTGAGTTAGATGCGGTTCTTGTTGGAGAGCAAATTGCTAGCCAAATTGAAGCCCGCGTTTCATACAAAAGAGCATTAAAAGGTGCTATTTCAAACACCATGAAAATGGGTGCTGATGGTATAAAAGTTACAATCAGTGGTCGTTTAGGTGGAGCTGAGATGGCTCGTTCTGAATCTTACAAAGAAGGAAGAACCCCATTACATACTTTACGTTCTGACATTGATTACACAATTGCTGAGGCTTTAACTGTGTATGGTAAGATCGGTATCAAAGTGTGGATTTGCAAAGGTGAAATTTACGGAAAGAGAGATTTGTCTCCTAACCAAGGCGTAGCTGAAGCAAAAGGCCAAAACCAACGTCCTGATCGCAGAGGTGATAGAAGAGATGACAGAAGAGATAGTCGTGGTGGAGCTGGTAGAGGTGGCGATAGAAAGCCAAAAAGAGAAAAAAAATAAATTAGTTTTATCAATAATATTAAATAACTGTAAAAATGTTACAGCCCAAAAAAACAAAATTTAGGAAACAACAAAAAGGTAAAGTAAAAGGTAATGCTTCAAGAGGTTTTACTGTTGCCTTTGGTTCGTTTGGATTAAAAGCACTTGATACTTGCTTCTTAACTTCTAAGCAAATTGAAGCTGCGCGTGTTGCTTTAAATCGCTTCATGAAAAGAGAAGGTCAGGTTTGGATTAGAGTTTTCCCTGATAAACCGATGACTAGAAAACCAGCAGAGGTTCGTATGGGTAAAGGTAAAGGAGCTCCTGAATTTTGGGTAGCTGTTTGTAAGCCTGGTACAATTATATTTGAAGCAGAAGGTGTTCCAGTGGAAACAGCAAGAGAAGCAATGCGCTTAGCTGCTCAAAAGTTACCTGTAATCACCAAATTTATTGTTAAACCAGATTATAACGGAAACTAGTTATGAATAATAAAGAAATTAAAGAATTATCGGAAAAAGAATTGAATATTGCTTTAAAGGAAGAGCGTTTGAATTTTTCAAAACTATCTCTACAAAATGCAGTTTCACCTATCGAAAATCCAAGATTGATAAACGAAAGCAAAAAAACTATTGCACGAATTCTTACTGAAAAGAAAGCTCGTCAGTTAGCTACTGCTTAATTATACTGTAACAAAATGGAAATAACAGCAGAGAATAGAAATTCACGTAAGGTTATTATTGGGAAAGTAGTAAGCAACAAAATGCAAAAAACAATTGTTGTTTCTGTAGAGCGTAAAGTAATGCACCCAAAATACGGGAAGTTCATAAAAATGACTTCTACTTTTAAAGCTCACGATGAGAAAAATGAAAGTAGCATGAACGATATCGTTAAATTAATGGAAACAAGACCATTAAGTAAAGATAAGCGTTGGAGATTAGTAGAAATAGTAGAAAAAGCTAAATAATAAAATGATACAACAGGAATCAAGACTAAAAGTAGCCGATAATAGTGGAGCTCGCGAGGTATTATGTATCCGAGTTCTTGGTGGTACTGGAAGAAGATATGCTTCTGTAGGTGATAAAATTGTAGTTACAGTTAAGTCAGCTTTACCTTCAGGGGGAGTTAAAAAAGGTGCAGTTTCTAAAGCTGTTGTTGTTAGAACCAAAAAGGAAGTTCGTAGAGCTGACGGTTCTTACATTCGTTTTGACGATAATTCATGTGTATTATTAAATGCACAAGATGAACCTCGTGCTACTCGTATATTTGGCCCAGTTGCACGTGAGTTAAGAGAAAAACAATTCATGAAAATTGTTTCATTAGCACCGGAGGTATTATAATCATGGAAAAAAACGTAAACAACAAAATAAAGTTACGTATCAAGAAAGATGATCGCGTAAAAGTTATTGCTGGTGATGATAAAGGTAAAACTGGAAAAGTTTTAGAAATTATTACTGCAAAAAATAAGGCAATAGTTGAGGGTATTAACATTGTTAGCCGTCACACAAAGCCTAATGCACAAAATCAACAAGGTGGTATCATTAAAAAAGAAGCACCTATCAGTATAAGTAATTTAGCTGTTTTAGATAACAATGGTGTTGCTTCAAAAATCGGTCGTAAGAAAGATGCTGAAGGAAAAACTGTTAGATTTTCAAAAAAATCGCAAGATATAATTAATTAAGAACATGACAACAACATACGTTCCTAGATTAAAACAAGACTATGATGCCAAGGTAAAACCTGCCATGATAGAGAAGTTTGGATATAAAAATGTAATGCAAGTACCAAAATTGGTTAAAATTTGTTTAAACCAAGGTGTAGGTGCTGCAGTATCAGATAAAAAAATAGTTGATCAAGCACTACTTGAAATGACTTCCATAGCAGGTCAAAAAGCTGTTGGTACTAAATCTAAAAAGGATATTTCAAATTTTAAATTACGTAAAAACATTCCTATTGGAGCTCGCGTAACATTAAGAGGTGTAAAAATGTACGAATTTTTAGATAGATTAATTTCAGTTTCTTTACCACGTGTTAGAGATTTCGCTGGATTAAATGAAAAAGGTTTTGATAGCCGTGGTAATTATACAATGGGTATCACTGAGCAAATCATTTTTCCGGAAATAGTAATTGAAAAAGTTACTAGAATTAATGGTATGGATATCACTTTTGTTACTACTGCTGCAACAGATGAAGAATGTCTTTCTTTATTGAAAGAATTTGGTTTACCTTTCAAAAATCAAAATAAATAATTAACAAATGGCTAAAGAATCAGTTAAAGCTCGTCAACGCAAAAGAGAAAAATTAAATGCTCAATTTGCAGACAAACGTAAGGCTCTTAAAGAAGCTGGTGATTATGTAGGTTTACAAAAGTTACCTAGAAATTCATCACCTGTGCGCTTACACAATAGATGTAAATTAACAGGTAGACCAAAAGGTTACATGAGTGATTTCGGTATTTGCCGTAATCAATTCCGTGAACTTGCTTCTATGGGTAAAATACCAGGTGTTACTAAGGCTTCTTGGTAATTTAAAATAAATTTGCTAAAGGTGTATAAATAATTATATTTGCACCCCTTTATAAAATATAAACAACTTAGTTAGTAAGAGTGCCCTTGGCTTACTGCTAACAAGTAAATTAAAAACATAATGACAGATCCAATATCAGATTACTTAACAAGGTTGCGTAATGCTATCAAAGCAAATCATCGCATCGTAGAAATTCCTGCGTCAAACTTGAAGAAAGAAATTACAAGAGTTCTTTTCGAAAAAGGTTACATCTTAAATTATAAATTTGAGGACGTAGTAAATCATCAAGGTTCAATAAAAATTGCCTTAAAATATCATCCTATTACAAAAGCATCTGCTATAAAAAAACTAGATCGCGTTAGTCGTCCTGGTTTAAGAAGGTATGCAGGTATAGAAAGTATGCCTAGAGTTATCAATGGTTTAGGTATCGCTGTACTTACAACTTCAAAAGGTGTAATGACTGATAAAGAAGCTAGAAAACTTAATGTTGGTGGCGAAGTTTTATGTTATATTTATTAATTAATAGGAGAACAATTTCATGTCACGTATAGGAAAAGCCCCAATAAAATTGCCAGCTGGTGTTGATTTTAAAATTAGCAACAGTAATTTAGTTACTGTGAAAGGTCCTAAAGGCGAGTTACATCAACAAGTTGATGCGGATATTACAATTACTCTTAACGAAGGTGAGATTTTGGTTTCAAGACCAACAGATCACAAGAGACATAGAGCTTTGCATGGTCTTTACAGATCATTAATAAATAATATGATTGTAGGTGTTACTCAAGGTTACACCAAAAAGCAAGAATTAGTAGGTGTTGGTTACAAAGCAACAAATGAAGGAAATATTCTTGATTTAATCTTAGGTTTTTCGCATCATATTTATTTTGAAGTTCCAAAAGAAATTACTGTGAAGACAGAAACTGAAAAAGGTAAAAACCCAATCATTACCTTAGAAAGTGCCGATAAACAATTGATTGGTCAAGTAGCTGCTAAAATTCGTTCATTACGTTCTCCTGAGCCTTATAAAGGTAAAGGTATCAAGTTTGTTGGTGAAGTTCTAAGAAGAAAAGCGGGTAAAACAGCATCTAAATAATAAAAGTTATGGCAACCAAAAAAGAATTACGCAGATCTAGAATAAAAAGAGGAATTCGTGGCCGTATTAAAGGTACTCCTGTTAAACCACGTTTATCTGTATTCCGTAGCAATAAAGCTATATATGCTCAAATTATTGATGATGTTGCAGGAAAGACTTTAGTGTCTTCTTCTTCACGCTCAATTACTGAGAAAGTTTGTAAAGTTGAATTATCAATTAGAGTTGGTAAAGAAATAGCACAAAAAGCAATATCATCTGGCATTACCGAAGTTGTTTTTGATAGAAATGGTTACTTATACCATGGTCGTATCAAGAGTTTAGCTGAAGGTGCTCGCGAAGGAGGTTTAAAGTTTTAAATTGCTTTTATCATTTTATGTTGTTATCAGCATAAAGTAAAACAATAAATATTATGTCTACAGAAAATATAAAAAGAGTAAAATCAAGCGACATAGAGCTTAAAGAAAGAGTAGTTGCAATAAACCGTGTAGCAAAAGTTACAAAAGGTGGACGTACTTTTAGCTTTTCAGCTTTAGTTGTAGTGGGAGATGGAAATGGTGTTATTGGTTACGGTTTAGGTAAAGCTAACGAGGTAACTGATTCTATCAGCAAAGGAGTTGAAGACGCTAAAAAGAATTTAATGAAAGTTCCAGTTCTTAAAGGTACTATACCTCATGAGCAACTTGGAAAATATGGTGGAGGAAGAGTTTTTCTTAAGCCTGCTGCGCATGGAACTGGTGTAATTGCTGGTGGTGCAATGCGTGCAGTTTTAGAAAGTGCTGGGGTTACAGACGTATTAGCTAAATCTAAAGGATCATCAAACCCACATAATGTTGTTAAAGCTACTGTTGATGCTTTATTAAACATGCGTGATGCCTACACTATTGCAAATACTCGTGGTATATCGATGAAAAAAGTTTTTAATGGAGGAGAAGTGAATAATGGCTAAGGTTAAAATTACATACGTAAAAAGCATCATTGACAGACCTGAGGGTCAAAAGCGTACTATTAAAGCTTTAGGATTTTCAAAATTAAATCAATCCCGCGAGGTTGAAGGAACTCCTGCTGTATTAGGTATGATCAACAAAGTTGCTCATTTATTAAAAGTTGAAAACATTTAAAAATATTAATTAATGAATTTACATAATTTAAAACCAGCAGCTGGTTCAGTTCATAAAGAAGGTAAAAGAGTAGGTAGAGGTGAAGGTAGTGGAAAAGGTGGAACTGCTGCACGTGGTAATAAAGGTGCTGGTTCTAGAAGTGGTACTAGCACTAAGCGTGGTTTTGAAGGTGGTCAAATGCCTTTATACAGACGTTTACCAAAAATTGGTTTCAAAAGCTTGAATAGAGTTGAATACGTTGGTATCAATTTAGATAGATTACAAATCATTGCTACAGAAAAAGGATTGAAATCAATTGATTTTGATGTTTTGGTAGCAAATGGTATTGTAAGTAAAAATCACCTTGTGAAAATATTAGGAAGAGGAGATATTAGCGTTGCTGTTGAGGTTAAAGCACATGCTTTTTCTGCTTCGGCTCAAAAAGCTATCGAGGCAGTTGGAGGTTCTATAGTAAAAATCTAATAACGAATGAAAAAACTATTTGATACATTAAAGAACATTTGGAGAATTGATGATTTAAGATTTAAACTTCAAATCACGTTTTGGTTATTACTAGTATACAGAATCGGTAGCTATGTAACTTTACCTGGAATTGATCCAAATCTGTTAGATACTAAGCAGGCAGATGGTGGTTTATTTGGTATCATTAATATGTTTGCTGGTGGCGCTTTTGGCCGAGCTTCTATTTTTGCTCTTGGCATAATGCCATATATTAGCGCATCAATTGTTGTTCAGTTGTTATCTTTAGCATTACCTTCATTTCAAAGAATGCAGAAGGAGGGTGAAGATGGTAGAAGGAAAATTAATCAAATTACCCGTTATTTAACCATAGCTATTACTGTTGTACAGTCTTATGGTTTTATAATTAATTTGAAAAACACAAACCCTTCGGCTATTATCTCTGCGGATGTTGTCTCTGATTTTATGTTTACTTTTAGTTCTATGATTATTTTAACTGCTAGCACCATGTTCGTAATGTGGTTAGGGGAAAGAATAACAGATAAGGGTATAGGTAATGGTATTTCTTTAATCATTATGATTGGAATTATTGCTCGTTTACCAATAGCTTTCTGGGACGAATTCAACTTTAAATTGTCAACTGGTGGTGGTGGATTGGTTATTTTTGTAATCGAATTAGCGGCTTTATTTGCTGTTATAATGATTACAATTTTATTAGTACAAGGGACGAGGCGAATTCCTGTTCAATATGCTAAGCGTATAGTTGGAAATAGACAATTTGGTGGAGTAAGGCAATATATCCCTTTGAAAATTAACGCTGCTGGTGTAATGCCAATAATTTTTGCTCAAGCATTGATGTTTATTCCAGGTTATATTGCACAATTTGTTTCAAATGTAGAAGCAAATAGTTTTTTATCTTCTTTTGCCAACCCTTTATCGTTTGCATATAATATGACTTTTGGCTTGTTAATTGTATTGTTTACGTATTTTTATACTGCAATTTCAGTGAATGCCAATCAAATTTCGGATGATATGAAAAAGAATAATGGATTTATACCAGGGATTAAACCAGGCAAGTCTACTGCAGATTTCATAGATAATGTTATGAGCAGAATTACTTTACCAGGAGCAATTTTCCTAGCTTTTGTCGCAGTATTGCCTTCATTTGCAGGTGCTTTTAATATAAATAGCCAATTTGCACAGTTTTATGGAGGAACATCATTACTAATTTTAGTAGGTGTTGTTTTAGATACCTTACAACAAATCGAAAGTCATTTATTAATGCGTCAATACGATGGATTAATGAAAAGTGGAAAAATTAAAGGTAGAAGTGGAAGTAATACAGCGGCTTAATTAGTTGTTGATAAATAAAAAAAATATATTATTTTCGCAACCCCAATTAAAAATGTCAAAACAATCAGTTATAAAACAAGACGGTATTATTGTTGAAGCCTTAAGTAATGCAATGTTTAGAGTTCAGTTGGAAAATGGACATCAAATAATTGCTCATATTTCTGGTAAGATGAGAATGCATTATATCAAAATTTTACCTGGTGACAAAATTGCATGTGAAATGAGTCCATACGATTTGACAAAAGGAAGAATTATTTATAGATACAAATAAAAAAATAAATAGAAGAAATGAAAGTAAGAGCTTCTGTAAAGAAACGCAGCGAGGATTGTGTAATTGTAAAACGTAAAGGTAGAGTTTACGTAATTAACAAAAAGAACCCAAAGTTTAAACAACGTCAAGGATAATAATATAATATGGCTCGTATATCAGGTATAGATTTACCAAAAAATAAAAGAGGTGAAATAGGTTTAACCTATATTTACGGAATAGGACGTTCAACCGCTACGTTAATATTAAATACTAATAATATTGATGTAAATAAAAAGGTTAGTGAGTGGAGTGATGACGAATTAAGTGCTATTCGTAAACACATCACTGATTTTGTAACTGTTGAAGGTGAGTTAAGATCAGAAAAACAATTAAATATTAAACGTTTATTAGATATTGGTTGTTATCGTGGTCTTCGTCATCGTAAAGGATTACCTGTTCGTGGTCAAAGAACTAAAACCAATTCACGTACCAGAAAAGGTAAACGTAAAACGGTAGCAGGTAAAAAGAAAGTTACTAAATAATAAATAGCATAAAAAAGAATAATGGCTACAAATAATAAAAAAGTTAGTAAAAAAAGAGTTGTTGTAATTGACACACATGGTCAAGCTCACATTAAAGCTTCTTTTAATAATATAATTATCTCTATTACCAATGCAACTGGTCAGGTTGTATCTTGGGGTTCTGCCGGTAAAATGGGATTTAGAGGTTCTAAGAAAAATACTCCATATGCTGCTCAAACTGCTGCTTCAGAATGTGCTAAAGTTGCTGTAGATGCTGGTATGAAAAAAATTGATGTTTTTGTTAAGGGACCAGGAAGTGGAAGAGAAAGTGCTATCCGTACTTTACAAGCTAGTGGTTTAGAAGTTTTATCTATCAAAGATATTACTCCATTACCTCACAACGGTTGTCGTCCTCCAAAAAGCAGAAGAGTATAATCATTTAAATAAGAATACAAAATGGCAAGATATATAGGTCCAAAAACCAAAATAGCAAGACGCTTTAAAGATCCGATTTTTGGAAGCGACAAATATTACGAAAAACGTAGTACTGTTCCTCCTGGACAACACGGTAATGCTAGAAGAAGAACAAAACAAACTGAGTATGCTATTCAGTTAGGTGAAAAACAAAAAGTAAAATATACTTATGGCGTTTTAGAGCGCCAGTTTTATAAAATTTTTGAAGAAGCTGTTAGACGTAAAGGTGTAACTGGCGAGAACTTGATTAAATTCTTAGAAGCCCGTTTGGATAATACTGTTTATCGTTTAGGATTAGCTCCAACTAGAGCAGCTGCTCGTCAATTGGTTGGCCATAGACATATTACAGTAAATGGTAAAGTTGTTAATATTTCTTCTTATACTTTAAGACCAGGTGATATTATAGCTGTTAGAGAAAAATCAAAATCAGTAGAGGTTATAGTTAACAGCCTAGCTAATTCTAATGTTAAACGTTTTAATTGGTTATCATGGGATTCTTCATCACTTATTGGTACTTTCCTTTCTTTACCTGAGCGTGATCAAGTTCCTGAAAACATCAAAGAACAATTAATAGTAGAGTTATACTCTAAATAATAATTTAAAAAAAGAATATTATAAATGGCAATACTTGCTTTTCAAAAGCCTGACAAGGTTATCATGCATAAAGATACTGACTTTTTCGGTCAGTTCGAATTCCGTCCTCTTGAAAAAGGATACGGAGTTACTATTGGTAACTCTTTAAGAAGAATTTTATTGTCTTCACTTGAAGGTTACGCAATTACTTCCGTAAAAATAACTGGTGTAGATCATGAGTTTTCAACAGTTAAGGGTGTAATTGAAGATGTAACTGAAATAGTTCTTAATCTAAAACGTGTGCGTTTTAAACGTACAATGGATGGGGTTGATAACGAAAAAATTTATATTAACATTAAAGGTCAAGAGCAATTTACTGCTGGCGATATTGCAAAGCATACTAACGCTTACAAAATACTTAACCCTGAGTTGGTAATTTGTAATATGGAAAGTTTTGTTCATTTGGAAGTTGAACTTGTTGTAGAAAAAGGTCGTGGATATTTGCCTGCTGATGAGAACCGTACTAAGGACTCTATTGTTGGTGTAATTCCAATAGACGCTGTTTTTACTCCAATCATAAATGTTAAATTTTTAGTTGAGGATTACCGTGTTGAACAAAAAACTGATTACGAAAAGTTAAATATTGAAATCAGTACTGATGGTTCAATTCATCCTGAAGAAGCTTTAAAAGAAGCTGCAAAAATATTAATTCAGCACTTTATGTTATTCAGTGACGAATTAATTACTTTGGATACTCAAGTAAAAGAAGTTCCACAGGAGGTAGATGAGAATTTACTACATGTTCGCAAAATTCTTAAAACACCTTTATCTGATTTAGATTTATCTGTTCGTGCCTATAATTGTTTAAAAGCAGCTGATATTAAATCATTATCTGAATTGGTTAGTTTTGATATAGCTGACTTATTAAAATTCAGAAATTTTGGTAAGAAATCACTTTCAGAGTTAGAAGAGCTTGTTCGCGATAAAGGTTTAACCTTTGGGATGGATGTTGCTAAATTTAAATTAAACGAAGACTAGTCGTATTAGTACGATATAAAAAAAAATATAATGAGACACGGAAACAAACTTAATCATTTAGGTAGAACTGCACCTCACAGAAAAGCAATGTTAGCCAATATGGCTTCTTCATTGATTTTGCATAAAAGAATTACAACTACTTTAGCTAAAGCTAAGGCGCTAAGATTATTTGCTGAGCCTTTAATTACCAAATCAAAGACAGACTCTACACATAGCCGAAGAACTGTTTTTTCTTATTTAAAGCAAGCAGAAGCAGTTAAAGAATTATTTGGACCTGTAGCTGCTAAAGTAGCTGATAGACCAGGTGGATATTTAAGAATATTAAAGTTGATGAATCGTCAAGGTGATAATGCTGAAATGGCAATTATTGAATTAGTTGACTTTAATGAGGCCATGCTTTCTATGAAAGCGGCTAAATCTACTGCTAAGAAAACGAGACGTGGAAGAGCTCCTAAAAAGGAAGAAGTAGCTACTACTGAGGTTGCTACAGAAACTGCAGAGTAATTTTATAAATTTATTAGAAACTCCGATTATCTATTGATAGTCGGAGTTTTTTTTGCTTAAATTTCTTTTTATCATTTCTTTTATACTTCTTTGTATTTCATTTATTATGTTAAATACCACACTTTTATTTATTACCTCATTTATAATTGTCCTTTTTGGGATTCCTTCAATTATAACAATTGCAAAACTCAAGGGTTTGTATGATTCACATAATGACAGGAAATTACATACAAGCAAGATACCACGATTGGGTGGATTAGCCATATTTGCGGCTTTTGCCATTTCTGTTTGCCTTTGGGCCGATTCTAATGTTCCTCGTTTACAATATTTAACTGCAGGTTTAATTGTTCTCTTTTTTTCAGGTTTGAAAGATGATATTATTGTAATATCGCCCATTAATAAATTGGTAATGCAAATTTTTTCTGCAAGTTTAGTTTGTATGGCAGAAGGTATCAGAATTACAAGTTTTCAGGGTTTATTTGGTGTTAATGATATTTCTATTTATTTAAGTATACCAATAAGTATTTTTACACTTATTGTAATTACCAATGCTTTTAATTTAATTGATGGAGTAGATGGACTCGCAGGCGGGCTTGGTTTGATAATTTCATTAGCCTTCGCTGCGTGGTTTTATCTTATTGGTGAATTTGGTTGGGCTACAATTAGTTTCGCTTTAAGTGGTTCTCTTTTAGGTTTTTTATTTTTTAATTACGCTCCAGCTAAAATTTTTATGGGTGATGCAGGTTCATTGACCATCGGCTTTTTGATTTCGATTTTTACTTTAAAATTTATTGAGTTTGGAAATATCGTTAGAACAGATGGATTGTTATTAACTACAGCACCTATTATTGCAATTGCAGTTTTGATAATTCCTTTGTACGATACCTTGAGAGTTTTTATTTTAAGGATAGTAAATAAGCAGTCTCCTTTCAAAGCAGATAGAAATCATTTACATCATTGGCTTATAAAGATTGGATTAACGCATAATCAAGTTTGTTTAACACTTTATGTAACTAATGTGCTTTTTATTTTTGTAGCTGTTCTTTTACGAAATACAAACATTATGGTATTAGCTTCAGTAATTGTTGGTATGGCTATTATATTAGGTCAATTACCTGTTTATATTCATAGGCATTTGATTACTGATATTGATGCTGACGCAAATGAAATTGAACAAGAAATAGAAGAGTTACTAGGCAAGCAAAACAAATAATATTAGTTATTATTATTTAGTAAACATATCCCTTTTTAATGAGTTTTGACTTCAATGTTTTCGCATTAGTATTATTAATAATTGGAAGTGCTAATTTATTTCTAGCAGTTATCCTTTTTCAACGTAATGGCGAAATTGTTGAGTGGTTTGCTTCCTTGATGTTTTTTATTTCATTGTGGAGCATAGCTTATTCTTTTGAATTGGCTAGTTCAACTTTGGAGCAGATGTTATTTTTTATTAAGGTTGAATATTTGGGTATTGCCTTTTTGCCTGCAATTTGGGTTGTTTTTGTTTTACATTTTGTAAATAAAGCTGAATGGTTAACTAAGGCCAATCTGTCCTTGATTTTTTTTATTTCAATTATTGAATTCACACTCGTAATTTCGAACAATTACCATAAATTACAGTATAAAACAGTTACCATTGATAATTCGGATGGCATTCCATTACTATCCTTTTCGCCCGGTATTGTTTACATTATTCATACTGTTTACTTTTACTGTATGCTTATTTTCGGCATGTATTTGTTAATTAATACGCTTGTTAAAGGCTATTTTATTTATAAAAAGCAGTACATCTCTATCATTTTAGCGGCATTGATTCCATGGATAACCAATTTGATTTATATAGTTGGTTATAGACCTTTTGGACATATAGATTTAACTCCCTATGCTTTCATTATTACTTCCTCTACCATTGCTTTTTCTCTATTAAGGCATAGTTTATTTAACTTAATTCCAATAGCTAGAGAAAAGGTTATTGAAAACATGAGTGAGGGTGTAATTATAATTGATTCACAGCATAGAATTTTGGATATAAATTCAGTTGTTTTAAAATTTTTGAATGCAACTCATAATGAAATTATTGGTAAAAATTTACTCGAAATTATTGATGATAAAGTTTTATTAACCGAACGTTTACAAATCGCAAATGGAATTCATTTTACAATAAATACACATAATAGAATATTTGATATTACTGCAAATGAAATAAACCCGATGAAAGGCGTTTATAAAGGAAGTTTATTAATATTTAGAGATATTACCGAAAGTGAGTTAGCCAAAGAAAAGCTAGAGAAACAAACCAAAGAATTAGAAGAACTTAATAGGTTAAAGGATAAATTATTTTCAATTATTGCCCACGATTTAAAAGCTCCTTTTGCTAGTTTAGTTAGCATGCTCCGAATTGTTAGTGATGACGATATTTCGCATGATGAGTTTAAGCAGTATTTACCTAAATTGACAGAAAACGTAGATTATACTTCATCCTTGTTAGAAAATTTGCTTAATTGGTCGAAAAGCCAAATTGATGCTGTAAAAATAGTTGTAGAACCAATAATGTTAAAGGATTTGGTTGAGGTTGAAATAACTTTTTTTAACAAATTATCAGCTGAAAAAAATATTCAAATTATTAACGAAATAACAAATGAATACCTCATAAATGCTGATAGAAATACTGTTCAATTAGTATTTAGGAATTTGTTTTCAAATGCTATCAAGTTTTGTAAATCGGGCGATTCAATCAAAGTTTCAACTAAAGTTATCAATGGTAAAAAAACGGTTATTTTCAAAGATACCGGCATTGGTATGACTGCTGATAAGGTGAAAAAATTATTTGGTTCTGAAACCTTTACCACACTTGGTACTGAGAATGAAAAAGGAACGGGCTTGGGTTTATTGCTTTGCAAAGCTTTTTTAAATAAAACAGGTGGTAAAATACATGTAGAAAGTGAAGTAGGAGTGGGAACAACCTTTTATATTCAATTCAGTGTTAATTAAGTTTTTTAGTAGTATAATTTATTAAAATACTTGACTCTCGTCAATCGTTATTCAATAATTTGAGTTAAAATTTGTGTAAATAAATATTTACATAAAATGATTATTAATCAAATATACACAGGATGTTTGGCTCATGCAGCATATTATATTGAAAGTAATGGCGAAGCAGCTATTTTTGATCCATTACGTGAGGTGGTTCCTTATTTGGAAAAAGCCAAACACGCTAACGCTAAGATAAAATATATTTTCGAAACACATTTTCATGCCGATTTTGTATCGGGGCATATTGATTTAGCTAAAAAAGCTAATGCTTTGATTGTTTATGGACCAACTGCAAAACCTAATTTTGTAGCAATTGCAGCTGAGGATAATCAAGTGTTTGAAGTAGGGGGGTAAAATAAAAGTAATTCATACTCCAGGACATACTTTAGAAAGTACTTGTTATTTATTGATTGATGAAAATAACCAAGAAAAAGGTTTAATAACTGGCGATACTTTATTCATTGGCGATGTAGGCAGGCCTGATTTAGCACAACACGTAATAGCCGATTTAACTGAAGAAATTTTAGCAGGTCATTTATACGATTCGTTAAGAAATAAAATTATGCCATTGAGCGATGATTTGGTAATTTATCCTAATCATGGTGCTGGCAGTGCCTGCGGTAAAATGATGAGCAAAGAAACGGTTGATACTTTGGGAAATCAAAAGAAATTCAACTATGCACTTCGCCCTAATATGACCAAGGAAGAGTTTATAAAAGAGGTATTAACTGGTTTAACCACTCCTCCGGCTTATTTTCCTAAAAATGTATTGTTAAACATTAATGGTTACGAAAGTATTGACGAAATAATAAAACGAGGAATGCAGGCACTTACTATTTCGGCTTTTGAATTATTGGCAAAACAAGATGACGTGCTGGTTCTAGACACACGAAATGCAAATGATTACAGCGAGGGAAGTGTGCCTTTGAGCATAAATATTGGCTTAGACAGCAACTTTGCTATGTGGGTTGGCGATTTAATAAGCGATATAAACCAAAAAATTATTATTGTAACTGATAAAGGCCGCGAAGAAGAAACCATTATTAGGCTAGCACGCGTTGGTTACGATAAAACCATTGGTTTTTTAGATGGTGGATTTAATATATGGAAAAATAGTGGTCACGAATTTGATGTAATAAACCGAATTACAGCTCAAGAATTTGAACAAATTTACAAAACAAAAAATACTTTGGTTATTGATGTTAGAAAAGCAAGTGAGTTTGAATCAAGTCATGTAATTGGAGCCTTAAATATTCCATTAGCAAAAATTAACAATCATTTGGCTGAGTTTCCAAAAGATAAGCCATTTATTTTACATTGTGCTGGTGGATATAGAAGTATGGTGGCTGCATCTATTTTAAAACAAAGAGGTTGGAATAATTTTGTGGATGTAATTGGAGGATTTACCGAAATTTCAAAAACAAGTATTCCCAAAACCAATTATATTGCGCCTGTAACTTTATTATAAAAATGAAAATTATTAAATTTTTTAACACAGCAGTTATAGCGCTATTTTTTGTTATCAATATTTCATCTTGTCAAAATAATGCCAATGGAGTTGGCGGAAAGCTTGATGTAAATGCATTTGAGCAAAAAATCAATACCGATAAAAATATTCAATTAATTGATGTTAGAACTCCAGGCGAGTATGCCGAAGGTTTTATAGGAACTGCAAAAAACATTGATTGGAATGGCGATAACTTTGCTGTTGAAGCTGCTAAATTAGATAAAACCAAACCTGTATATGTATATTGTTTAGCTGGAGGACGAAGCGCAAGTGCAGCCAATAAATTAAAGGAAATGGGCTTTACTCAAATATATGATTTAAAAGGAGGTATGAATGCTTGGCGCAATGAGGCTAAACCAATTTCGGTTACTGGAAATGAACCAGTAAAACCTGCAACTACTGGCCTATCATTAGCCGATTTAAATAAACAAATTGTCGATAATCAATTGGTTTTAGTTGATGTATATGCACCATGGTGTGGTCCTTGCAAAAAAATGGCTCCTTACTTAGCCGAAATAACTGAAGAGAAAAAAGATAAATTAACATTTATAAAAGTAAACGCTGACGAAAGCCAAGAAATAGTAAAAAACTTAAATGTAGAAGAATTACCAACCCTAATTCTTTATAAAAATGGTAAACGTGTTTACACCAATATTGGTTTAATTACCAAAGCCGATTTATTAAAAGTCATCGAAAAAAATACAAATAAGTAATATTCAATTACAATACTATTAAAAGCCTGTTTTGTTCAAAACAGGCTTTTTTTGTTAGATTAAATACAAGTAAATAATATCAATATTAGCGCAGCCTCAATATAATCAATAAGTTAGCATGACAAAAATCAAGTACCATGAATTGAAGCCACTGTAAAGCGATTGCCTTTAATTTAAATTTAGGAAGTAAACATATTAATTGACTTATTTTTAATAATACTTACTTTTGCGCCCGATTTAAAACACTAATTTGTTCAAAATCAAACCAAAAAGTATAAAAACTACAATTATGGAAAACAATACAAAGAACATGTTTGAAACTATGGCTGATATGCAAAAACAAGCTATGGAAACTATGACAAATGCTGCTAAGAGTATGCAACAAACAATGGCAAATGGAACCAATATTAATATGGATTCTGAAAACTTTAAAAAATGGTATGACGGCCAAATGAATTGGTTCAATCAAGTTGGTAGCGAAAATAATAACATGCACAATGGAATGGAGTTTTTTACAAACTACATGAACAAACAAAATGAAATGGCAAAACAATGGATGGACATGAGTAAAAATATGATGCCAAACATTAATAACAGTTTTGATATGAAAAACATGAATATGGATAGCATGATGAATGTATTCAACTCTTGGAAAAATACTATGACTGATAGCTGTAATGAAATGATGAAAAATTTCAATAATGGTGAAACTAAGAATAATTTTTCTGACATGTTTAATAATTCAGAAATGTACATGAAAACCTTCCAGTTTTTTATGCCAATGATGAAAAGTTTAAACGATAAAACTTTTACTCCTGAAATGTTTAAAAACATGTTCAATACAGAAGCGTATAAAGACATGATGGATAAAATGTTTAACATGAATCCTGATATGATGAAAAACTTTATGGATAATACCATGATGGCAAGCATGAAGGATAACATGTATAAAATGATGGATAATGGTAAAACTAATTACGATAACATGAAAAATAACATTGGTAATATGTTTAACTCAAATCCAATAATGGATGGAATGATGAGTAATTACAATCAAATGTATGCTCAAATGCAAACTTCAATGGCTCCATTAACCAAATTATTTGGTTCTAATTCAACTATGGCAAGCATGGAAACTATGAAAGAATTAGTGGATATGATGACTGAGTACAATACCAAAAATAATCAAATGCAATACATGATGTACACAACAGGCATGAAAGCAATGGATGATATGGCCGAAAATTTGTATGCTAAGGTTAGAAATGGTGAAGATGTAAAGGAATTTGCAGATGTTTATAAAAATTGGTTAAATACAAATGACAAGCACTTTGTTCAATTATTTGAAACTCCTGAATATTCAAAATTGATGAGTGAAGTTAGTGCATTGCAATTGAACCTTAAAGGAAAAATTGAAAAGCAAATGGAAAAATCATTAGAGAAATTTCCAATTATTAATCGCAGTGAGATGGATGAATTATACAAAACAATCCAAGAATTGAAAAAACGTATTAACACCCTTGAAAAAGAAAAGAGTAGTGTAGCTTCAATCGAGGTAAATGAAGAAGCTCCAAAAGCAGCGGCTAAAAAAACTACAAAGAACGCTTAGTTCTATAATTTAAAATTTTTGCATAAATCCTAGTTGAACTTGTTTAACTAGGATTTTTTTTGGCCTGATTCTAGCAGTTATTAATTTGAAAAAGAACAGTAAATTTAAGTGAAAGCAGTGTTTATAGGGGCTTGAGGTTATATTCTAATTCTTAACAGTGGTTTTTTATGGGAATTTTGGCTCAAAATGGGAGATAAATGATAGATAAAATAAATTCGGAAAATATTTTACAACACAAATTAAATTTTAGAAAAATTTGTTTAATTGTTGATGACGATATGCAGCATTGGTTAAATGTAAGAATTATTCATTCTATTGATAAAACAATTGAAATATATAGCTATTCAAGTGCAGAAATTGCGTTAAACGATTTAGTGGGTAATAAAATAATACCTGATGTAATTTTTTTAGATATAAATATGCCACTAATGGATGGTTGGGATTTTATTGAGGAAGTAGGTATTAAAGAAATCCATATTCCAATTTACATGCTTACCTCTTCCATTGATAAAAACGATAACGAGAAGGCAAAAAAGTATAAGATAGTGAAAGGGTTTTTAAACAAACCTTTAAAACAAGAAAAATTAGAATCTATTTTGTATTCGGGTAATTAGATTTTTTTAAAACTTTATTTCTATTCAATAAATATTCCATAACCGTTATTGGAATCAACAAACAGGTTAAGGCATAAATGGTATCTTCAATTGGAATGGTAACTATACGTAAACCAATAATTTCGTTAGCATTATAAAACACCACAGGTTCTGGCGTTACAGCACCAGTTAACACGCCATTTATTACTAAAAACGGAATTAAGTGCACCAAGTAGGCAAACCAAAAATAACCCATATAAGGTTTCTTTAAATAAAACTGGTGCCAAAGCAATAATATCAAGGCCAAGGAACAGTTTACTAAAGTGTAAGTTTTGTAATAAAACACAATGCAAGCCAGTGCTAAAATTATAATAAAAAAATAGTTTAGGTAACTCACCAATGGCTTAAAAAAGTTATCTGAAAAATAAGCTTTTAGGCAAGCATAAATAAAAACGCTGGCAAAAGGAACGACTACAAAAAAACTCCATTCTTCAATGGGCAAATCGTTAAAACGATAATGCCAAACATATAGATTATTAAAGCCCCAAACACCCGCTCGGGTAAACCATCCATCCCACAAAATAAAGAGTAAAGCATTTAAGCCAATACCAATAAATAGTGGTTTAAACCATTTGTGAAAAGCTACTTTTTTATCGAAACTTAACGCGAAAGGACCAACAAAGGATACCACCATTAACCAAGCGTATAAACTCATGGTTTAATTGGTTGAATTAGGATTTTTCCAATATTTAAGCGGAACTATAAGCATTCCGAAGTTTTCGCCATGCTCTTTTCCTAAATATTTATGATGAATTTTATGCGCCCTGCGAATGGCTTTTATATACCTATTATCTAAGCGAGACCAAAGCTTAAACCTTTGGTGAATAATTATTTCGTGAATAATAAAATAAGCAAATCCATACAAAGAAATACCGATTCCAATATACAATCTAAAATCGTTGTACATTAAGCCTGTTATGTAGCAATAAGCACTTGGAACTGCAAATATTAAAAAGAAACTATCGTTTTTTTCGAAAAAACCTGGCTCTACTTGGTGGTGGTCTTTATGCAAATACCAAAGTAAACCATGCATAATAAACTTGTGCGTAAACCAAGCCATAAACTCCATGAACCAAAAAGTAAGAAATACTACTAAAATATTAAACCACATATATTTTTAAAATCGCTTTATTATACTAAACATTTTAATTGAAAATTGTTTTTAGAAAAATCTAATACCACCAATTCATTCCGGCAAAAAACACCAATTGCAAAGCATACAGCCAAGGTGCAATTTTATTGGTTAATGGTAACTCTAATTTTTGATAAACAAACATAAAAGCAAAGGCAAAAATATACCAAGCGGTGTAGTTTTGAATAGGAATACTGCCATTTTTCCAGTACCAAAAATCTAATTGCGGAGCTACATGTTCGATTAAAAAATCAACACACAACATAAGCAACGCACTTAAAGCAATTTTTATTATTGGATTAACTGTGTTTTGTTTACCTATTTTATTAAAAAACAATTCGGCCACATGCATAGAAACATAACAAAGCATTACCCAATTTAAACCAATAATTACAGGGACATCGGCCATTTTTAAGCCAAGGTTATTTCCATAAAAATACTGACCAAAAATTCTACCCGTGGTTACTCCCAAAAGTTCTAAAATATAACCTGCCTGAAAAACACCAATTGCCCAAATCCAGAAAAAAGTGTTTTTAGGTTGATGAAAATAAAACAACACCACTGCACTGAGAATTAAATTGATTGGCGAAAGTGATAATAAATCTAACTTAAAAACGGCCGAGCCAAAAAGCCCCACAGCATATAAAATGGCTAAAATTATTATGGCAATATTTTCTTTTTTCATATTTTTTAAATTTATAAGGTCATTGCGAGGAACGAAGGAATCTAAGAACGGGATTGCTTCGTGCCTTGCAATGACGAACAGAATATCAGGTCATTCCGTAGGAATCTTCCTTGTTTAAAAGCACCTTTCCATTAGCAATCAAACTCCTATTCAAGGAAGATGTTTACAACATGACCTTTTATGCAATTACTTTCCATAATCATCCTTAATTAAACCAGCCGCAATTTTAGCCGAATTTAAACACAAAGGAATTCCTCCGCCTGGATGCACCGAACCGCCACAAAAGTACAATCCTTTTATATCAGAACTAAAATTTTTATGCCTTAAAAATGCTGCATACCTATTATTACTTGCATTGCCGTAAAGCGCACCAAGATGGCTGCTGGTTTTGCTTTCAATACTTCGTGGATCTAAAATATTTTCTGTTACAATGTGTTTTTCAATATCGGTTTTCAATAAACGGTTTAATTTTGATACAATATTTTTTCGTGCTTCAGCAATTAATTCATCCCAATTTTGCCCTTGGTTATTGGGTGTATTTATCATTAAGAACCAATTTTCGCAACCTACAGGTGCATCATCTGGTTTATATTTTGAGGTAATGTTAATGTAGATAGTTGGGTCTGCGTAAATGGTTTTTTTACTAAAAATATGGTCAAATTCGGCTTGGTAATTTTCGGTAAAAAGTATGTTATGCAAATCTAATTCTTCAAACTTTTTATTAATTCCCCAATAAAAAATTAAAGCTGACGATGACTTTTCCTGCACCAAAATTTTTTCAGGATGTTTTACTTGAGGCAACAATTTTTTATAGGTTGGATAAATATCCATGTTCGATAACACAATATCTGCTTCATAAAATTCCTCGCCTACTTTTACGCCTTTTACTTGCTTGTTATTTTCGGTTAAAACTATTTCAGAAACCTTTTTATTAAACTCAAATTTTACTCCTAAACCCAAAGCCAATTGGTAAATACTTTGGCTAATTTGGTGCATACCATTTTTAGGAAAAAAAGTTCCAATATTACTTTCCAAATGCGGAATCATGTTCAATAAAGCTGGCGATTGATATGGGTTACTGCCATTGTAAGTAGCAAATCTATTAAAGTATTGAACCAATCTTTTATCTGCAAAAATTTGCTCATTTTCGTGGTTCATGCTGTTAAACAAATTAAGTTTTGGAATACTTAAAATGCCTTTAAGCGTAGCTAAGTTTAAAAAGTTTTTTACTTTATGTAAACTGCTTTCTATAAAAATGGGTGTGGTAGTTTTATACCTAAATTCCGCATTTTTAAGGTACTGAAAAAATGGTTTAGGATTGGTTATTCCTAACTTTTGGTTTAACTCATTAGCCATTTTTTCTGGCTGATGGTAAGCTGTAAAACGTGTTCCATCTTCGTAAAAATAATTGCACGCTTTTTCTAACTGCAAATATTCAAAACTGTTTTTATTTTGCTTTGCAATATCGTAAAGTTCAAGCACAAGCTGAGGCAATGTAAAAAGCGAAGGACCAGCATCAAACCTAAAACCTTTCTGTGTAAACTCGGTTAATTTCCCACCAAAATAAGCATTGGCTTCCAAAACTGTTACTTTAAAGCCCATTGCTTGAAGCCTAACAGCACTGGCTAAACCAGCTATTCCAGAGCCAATTATTACTATTTTCATCTTTGATTTATAACCCCAAATGTAACAATGGGTTTTTAATTGTTACAAAAAAATAAAAAATAGCTTTTTCTATTCTTTCACTTCCTATATTTTTAGTAATTTGCGCCCATGTTTAATGAACCTGAAATAACAAAATTAGAAACAATTGGCGAATTTGGCTTAATTAAACAACTTACGCAACACATTGAATTAAAGAATAATACACTTAAAGGTGTAGGCGATGATGCCGCAGTTATTAATCCTACTAACGGAAAAGTTACTTTGGTTTCAACCGATATGTTGCTAGAAGGAATTCATTTTGATTTAAGTTATTTTCCTTTAAAACATTTGGGTTACAAGGCGGTAAGCGTAAATGCAAGCGACATTTATGCCATGAATGGAACGCCTAAACAAATTACAGTTTCGTTAGGAATTAGCAGTAAATTTAGTGTAGAAGCTATTCAAGAAATTTACGAAGGCATAAATTTAGCTTGCGAAAAATATAAAATTGATATTATTGGTGGCGATACCACTTCAAGCAAACAAGGTTTGGTAATTAGTGTAACAGTAATTGGCGAAGCTGCTGAAAACGAAGTAGTTTACCGAAATGGTGCAAAAGAATATGATTTGGTTTGTGTAACAGGCGATTTAGGCGGTGCTTATGCTGGTTTTCAATTATTAGAACGCGAAAAACGCGTGTTTATTAATAATCCAGATTTGCAGCCAGATTTAGCTGGACACGATTATATTTTGGAACGTCAGTTGAAGCCTGAAGCTAGAAAAGATGTTATAGATATGTTTAAGGCTTTGGAAATTGTTCCAACAGCTATGATTGATGTAAGTGATGGTTTGGCTTCTGAAATATTTCATTTGGCCGATCAATCAAAAATGGGAATTACCATTTATGAAGAAAAAATTCCAATTGATGCCACTACTTACAACATGGCGCGCGAGTTAGATTTAGATCCAACTTTAACAGCTTTAAGCGGTGGAGAAGATTACGAATTGTTATTTACCATTAAACAAAGCGATTATAAAAAAATAGAAAACCATCCTGATTTTACCGTAATTGGGCATGTTACCAAACCTGATGAAGGTGTAAACATGATTAGCAAAGGCGGTCAAAAACACGAGTTAAAAGCTCAAGGTTGGAAAGCATTTTAAAAAAGAAATAAAACAAATGGCTAAAGGCTATCCAAATAAATATTAGGAGCCATCCCGATAGCTATCGGGAGCCAAAAGAAAATTATATGAAAATAGGTGTATTAATATTTCCGGGAAGTAATTGCGATAAAGACGCAGTTTGGGCATTTCAAAACATGTTTGGCCAAGAGGTAGTAGAACTTTGGCATAAAGATACTGATTTACAAAATGTAGATTTGGTGTTTTTGCCAGGTGGTTTTAGCTATGGCGATTATTTACGCAGCGGTGCAATTGCTCGTTTTTCGCCTATTATGCAAAGTGTAATTGAATTTGCCAATAATGGCGGATTGGTTTGGGGAGTTTGCAATGGTTTTCAAATTTTATGCGAAAGCGGTTTATTGCCGGGCGCATTATTGCATAACGATCACCAAAAATTTAATTGCAAAAATGTATTTATAAAAACCGAAACCAATAACAGTAAAATTACAAGTTTAAATGAAGTTGGAAAAGCTTTGAAAATTCCTATTGCGCATGGCGAAGGTAGATTTTATTGCAATGATGAATTATTGCAAGAGTTAAAAGCCAACGACCAAATATTATTTAGATACTGCGATGAAAATGGAAACGTTTCTGCTGAAACCAATCCGAATGGTGCATTGGAAAATATTGCTGGAATTTGTAATAAAAACCGCAATGTGTTTGGTATGATGCCACACCCCGAACGCGCGGTTGATGCTGATATTTACAACACTGACGGACGCACCATGTTCGAAAGTTTGTTGCAGTTAGTGAATAGCTAATAGACGATGGACCATGGTCTATTGACTATCAACTATCAACTATTCCTTCATCTTACTATCAATCATAATTGTCACAGGACCATTATTGGTTAAGCTGATTTGCATATCAGCACCAAATGATCCTGTTGCTAATTTTTTGCCTAAAAGTTCTTCCAATTTTGCTATCATTTTTTCATACAATGGAATGGCAAATTCTGGTCTGCTAGCTTTGATATATGAAGGTCGGTTTCCTTTTTTAGTAGATGCAAAAAGTGTAAACTGACTCACCAATAAAATATCGGCATTGGCATCTAGGAGAGAGATATTCATCACGCCATTTTCATCGTTAAAAACCCTGAGGTTTACCATTTTTTGAGCCAACCAATTAATATCCTCTTCGGTGTCGGTATCCTCAATTCCTAATAAAATCAATAATCCATTTCCAATTTCAGAAAATAGTTTGTTATCAATATGTACTTGTGCTTCAGTAACTCGTTGAATAATTGCGCGCATGTTTATTCTTTTATTATTTTAAAGAATTTATTGTTCACTTTTAAAATATAGATTCCTTTGGTAAGATTAAAACTGCTGGTGTTTATTGAAAAAGTATTGTTTGAATTTGGTTTGATATTTTCCGAGAAAATATTTTTGCCTAAAACATCAGATAATTGAATGAATAAAGATTGAGAATAAAATCCTTTTAAATCTATTTCTAAAACATCAGAGAATGGATTAGGGTAAACACTTATTTCTTTATTGTTATCCAATTCATCAACACCTACAATTTTTACAATTAAAGAATCGGAAATGCTAAAACAACCATTTGAGTCACTTATTTGAACTTTATATTTTCCGCTTTTATTAATTTGAATGTTTTGTGTATTTTTATTCAATAATAATGAATCGTTTAAGAACCATTGGTAATAATTAGCCAACGTACAACTTAGCTCAGTGTTAGAAATTTGAGTAATGATTGGTTTTATTGGTGTTTTAAATACTTCAATGTTTTTTACCGAAGTATCTTTACAATTATTGCTATCGGTGGTAAATAGTTTTATTTCATACTTCCCAGCTTTGTTATACATTTTGTTAACAATTACACTATCACTGTTGCTTGAATCGCCTAAATCCCAATTAACGGAGTAGTTTAGAGCAGAAGTTTCTTTAAAAATAAAGTTGTTTCCGAGTAAACATTGCTCGCTTTTATTGATTGCTATTAATGGCTTTGGTAATTGATAAACTTGAATTTGTTTTGTAATTGAATCGGCACAATTTTTACCATTGGTAACTTTAAGTTTTACCATAAAGTTTCCATCATTTTGATATCTTTTTTGGTTAATTGAATCAGATGAAAAAGTGGAGTCTCCAAAGCTCCATTCCCTAATTATGGAAGATGCCAATGAAATTGAGGTATCAATAAAACTAAAACTATTATTGTTCAAACATTGATTTTGAATAGTATTTATAAAACCTACAACTGGCTTATCAAAACTACTTACACTAATTGATTGCTCAAAAGAATCAATACATCCAAAGTATGTTTTGTTAAATAATTTTACAGTATAATTTCCTGGCTGATATGTTTTTTTAATAATAGAAACATTTGAACTATCTATTTCACCATCGCCCAAATGCCAATACCTGAAGTAAACTTCATGCCCTGAACTGTCTATCACTGTATTGTCAGAAAACAAAAACTCATTTTGTTTGCACTGCATTTTTTGATTGATATTGAACGAAACATTTGTTTGATGAAGGGCAACTACAAAAATATCGCTTAGAGAGTCTTTACATCCTAAATCAGTTTCAATCACTAATTTCAAAATATGCAATCCTGCCTTCACAAAATTTTTATTTAAAACATTGTTCGATGTCTCAAAGATGCTGTCATTGGTATACCATTTCCTAGTTAAAATGCCGCTATTAACAGTTGAAGTATCAGTAAATACAAAATGATTATTACTTAAACACTGACTTGTATTGTTTATAAAGTAACCAATTTTAGGGTGAGGAGCATTTATAACAGTTATACTTACGGTATTTGATGTGTCACTTTTATCTAAAGAATAAGCCACTCTTTTTAACCATACTTTGTTTGCAGATGGTATAAAAATATAATCAGTTCCCCTATTTAAACCAGTAGCAATTGAAAATCCACTTATTGAATCTGTGGTTGAAATTAACCAAAGATAAGAAACTCCAAATCCTCCAATAACGTTTTCGCCTTTTACAAATGCTTTTGCTCCATTACAAACAGCTAATTGAGCAAATATTTTATTGTTTGACAGCGTATCGTATACAAAAACTGCTTTTGCACTTGATGTATCAGTTGTTACTCCTGAATATACGATTCGCTTGTACCATGTTGTTTTGTTTAATGTACCAGGTAAATAATTTACTAAATTATTTACTCCAATTGCATCAGTGTATATTGAATCTCTTCCATTTTCTGAACTTATCCACTTATAAGTAAAATCGCCATAACCATCTGTAGGTGTTGAACCAATGAAGGAATCAGTCATTGAATTTTTAAATATAAACTGATAATCATAAAATGAATTATTTTTTATGGTTTTTAGCGCACCATTGTTTGAAAATTTTGCTACGAAAGCATTTGTACCCAAATCAGGAACTGAACTAAATGCTCCATTTGTAGCTATTCCATTTGAAGAGCCAGTTGATCCTGTAAAATAAATATATTCTTCTTTATCTTCCCATATTCCATAACCATAATCACTGCCAGTACCACCATAAAAAGTACCCCAAATTCTATTGCCATTATTTTCAAAATTGGCAACAAGCACATCATGCGCTCCGCCACTGGTTCTTTGATGAGCTGTATTGGAAGCAAAACCAGCTCTTGAATTAGTTGTTCCTATTAAATAAATATTTCCCTTTTTATTAACTACAACTTCATTGATTACGTCTTCTGAGGTATCGCCATAATAAGTAGACCATAATAACATGCATGTACTATCCAATTTTGCAATAAAACCATCACCAAGTACACTAACTGACGGAGATGAAACTGTTTGAAAAGCACCAACTGTTGCTAAGTTTAAGTTAGAAAAAGTAGTACCAGCAATATATAAATAACCACTATCACTCACAGTGATTGAATTACCAATTTCTGTATTATTTCCTCCAAAATAAGAACCAAATTGCCTTTGTCCAAATTCGTTAAACTTTACAATAAAAGCATCATAACCACTTAAACCTAAAGTTGGTTTGTGTACAGATGTGGTTGCTATATTATTACTTGAATTTGTGGTACCAACTAAAAAAATATTGTTCCATTTATCTATTGAAATATCATTGCCCGTATCGTAGGAGTCACCACCATAGAATGTTGACCATAATCTGTTGCCATAAGTATTAAATTTAGCAATAAATGCATCTTTTGTGCCTCCACTATTTATTGTTTTAAAGGCGCCAACTGAAGCAATTAAATTATATGATTCAGTAGTTCCAACAAAACAAATATTTCCAGCATAATCAAATTTAACTTTGCCTCCTGTTTCATTGCCAACTCCACCAAAAAAAGTTGACCATTGAATAAAACCTGCTTGGTTAAATTTCGCCAAAAACATTTCAGAAGCTGCAGGCGTTGATACACCAGCACTGTATGTTGTTTTAAAAGCACCAACTGTGGTAAACATATTCAATGATGAGGTAACACCACAAATAACAATTTCATTCTGATTATTTGTTGAAATACTCTGCCCTAATTCTTCTCCATTTCCTCCAAAAAAAGTTGACCAAACTCTATCTCCATTGGCATTCATTTTTAAAATAAAAGCATCACTACCAGGCATGGTTAAACTACCAAACACTGTTTGAAAAGCACCATTTGTTGCAATACCATGAGTTGAAGTGGTTCTTCCAACAATTAAGACATTTCCCATAGAATCTGTAACAACATCATAACCTTGTTCACTTTGATCGGAACCAAAATAAGTGGCCCAAGGAGTTGGATCAATTACCAATGTTTTTCTATGATCATAATTTATTTTTTCAAATCTATAAACATTGGTAAATTCTTGGTTTTCTTCAGCATCAATTTTGAACTTTAAATCAACAATTTGCTCTGTTTTTGTTGCTGTAAGTTCATTGTAAACATAACTGTAAGGCACTCTCTCTTCAATAAGTCCAACATTTGTTTTTAGTAAAACATTGCCATTATTAGTTAAGGAAGTTTTGAGAGCCCCATCGTATTTCAACTTTATTTGATTTAAATTCCCACCAGGGTGAATAATGAAATTGTATTTAAAAGGTTGATCAAGTTTTTCTTGATTAAAAATAAATTCTACATCAATAAATGGATAAATGTTTTGATATGTTATTTTTTTGAAATGTTGAACTTTTACAATTCCTTTCTCATATGTATTTGTAATATAATAATTGATATAATCTTCAAAAGGTTCATCTGCTATGATTGTAGGTGCTGGATTTGATCCAACCAATGAAATATCGATTCGATGAAAATTATATTCGAAATTGTTTGAATCAAATTTATTTAACAGCGATTTTGTATCAACAATTTTTGTATTTGGAAGTACTTGTTTTTTTACAACTTCATAGCTAAAGCAGTTTTGTCTTAATTGAACATTCAACCCCTTACATGATAATTTATACAAAACTGATGTGTTAGGCTTATTATATTGATCAACGATTTGACCCTTGTTTTCAACAAAACCAAATTGAATTGTTGAGGGTTTTATTACTTCAATTGCAAAAGTTGTTTTAAAATAGAAAAACAATAAAATAAGTAATAATTTAGTAGCATTCATATATAATTTTATAGCCATAATAGAGCAATTTTTTTAAAATCCTAATTAAACACATCTTCGTTAGCCATGATGCTGAGGTAACTTTGATAACGTTCGGCAGGAATAATACCTTGTTCTATGGCTTCTAAAACCGCACATTGAGGTTCGTTCATGTGTTTGCAATTATTGAATTTACATTTACCAATATAGGGTTTCATTTCTTTAAAATAATGCGATAGTTCTGCATTGTTTAAATCCACTACACCAAACTCTCTAATTCCGGGTGTATCAATAATAAATCCACCAAAACTTAAAGGATGCATTTGAGCAAAAGTGGTGGTATGTTGCCCATTAAAACTCGACTTTGAAATTTCGCCCGTTTTTAAGTTTAAGTTAGGCTCAATTCCGTTTAATAACGATGATTTTCCTACTCCAGAATGACCTGCAACTAAAGTGGTTTTATCTTTCAACAAAGCCTTTACTTCATCTAACCCAATTTGGTCATTAACTGAAGTTTTTATGTAATTATACCCAACTTGATTATGATATAAATGAATGGTATCGTTCAATACATCTTCCAATCCATCGGTACATAAATCTACTTTATTAAAAATAATAGTAGTTGGAATATGATAAGCCTCGGCTGTAGCCAAAAAGCGATCAATAAAACCTAACGAAGTAGTAGGAAAAGCAATAGTTACCATTAATATAGCTTGGTCAATATTACTGGCTATAATGTGTGTTTGTTTTGAAAGATTGCTGGCCTTACGAATGATATAATTTTTTCGATTTTCAATTGAAAAAATTACCCCATTTTCACTGTTGGGTTCCATTTCAAAATTTACTTTATCGCCAACGGTTACAGGATTGGTGTGTTTTAAACCTTGCAATCTAAACTTACCTTTTAACCGACAATTTACGATTTGCAAATTAGGTATCATTACCTCATACCAACTTCCCGTTGATTTTACAACAATTCCTTCCATTAGCTTTTAATTGAAAATCCTAAATATGCAAACCCAATGCATACCAAATTGGTTAATAAAATATAAGCAAAAGCCTGTTTAAAAAGTTGCTGTTTGAACATGGTAATGGTTTCGAATGCGAATGATGAATACGTAGTAAAACCACCTAATATGCCAACTATAAGCAGCAATTTGATGGTATCGAAATGATTATTGTTTAAAAATAAAGCATAACACAAACCAATGCAAAAGCAGCCTATGGCATTTACCAAAAAAGTGTTAATTGGAAACTGTACTTGGGTATAATCTTTTAACAATACAGAAAACAAATAGCGTAAAACCGCTCCCAAAGCACCTCCAAGGGCTACAAAAATTATTGATTTCATGAAAGGCAAATATAAACTAAATTGAAAGATTGCATGATTAAAAGATTAAGTGAGTTTTGATTTTTGATTGCTGAGTTTTGATTTTTGTCTTGATGCTAATGAATTCAATACTTATAGTGAACTTCACAAATCATAAATCATAATTCACAAATTTAACCTACTTTCGCTTTCTTTTTTTTGAAAAATATGATAAAATCAATGACGGGTTTTGGGCAAGCTGAAACCGATACAGACCAATTTTTATGCAAAGTAGATATTAAAGCTTTAAATGGTAAGTTTTTAGATATTAATATTCGTATGCCCCGCAATTTGCAAAATAAGGAGTTGGAGCTGCGCAATGATTTATCGAAAAAGCTAGAAAGAGGCAGTATTAGCATTAGTATCAATATTACAAACAAAAATACCAACGATTCATATTTGCCCATCAATCAAGATGTGGCGAAATTTTATTTAACTCAAATAAACAACCTTTCTTCTCAAACTAATATACCAAGTAGTCAGCTATTTAAATCAATTTTTGATTTTCCTGGAATTATTCAAAGTAAGGAAGATGAAGGCACCAATGAAGATGATTGGAAAATAATTGTGAATACTGTTAACAATGCCTTGGTTGAGTTTAATAAATTTAGAACACGCGAAGGTGAAATTTTAGCTACTGAATTGGTTAATTTATGCCAAAGTATTCAAGGTAAATTGATTGCGTTAGCACCTTTTGAAACTGCAAGAATTGAAAATGTAAGAGCCAAAATTGCTAAGGAATTAAGTAGCTTACAAACCGATTTAATTGATAAAAATCGTTTTGAACAAGAGTTGATTTATTATATTGAAAAACTAGATATTAACGAGGAAAAATCGAGGTTAACCGAGCATTGCACTTTCTTTTTAGAAACTTTAAAACAAGATACTAATGGTAAAAAATTAGGTTTTATAGCTCAAGAAATGGGCAGAGAAATCAATACCATTGGTAGCAAAAGCAACGATAGCAATATGCAGCGATTGGTGGTAGAAATGAAAGATGAATTAGAGAAAATTAAGGAACAAATCAATAATATTTGCTAAGTACTTTAGCCAAAGATTTCAAAGAAAATTTGATTGATTTGTTAAAATAATAATTAAAGTAACCGGCAATTTCTGCGTTTATCTGCGAAATCTGCTGGAGATATAGAATAGAATAAATGAATAAAGTAATTATATTTTGTGCGCCAAGTGGCAGCGGAAAAACCACCATTGTAAAACATTTATTAAGTGTAAATAAGCAGTTGGCTTTTTCAGTATCAGCTTGTACACGCGCGCAAAGAGCCAATGAAGTGCACGGTAAAGATTATTATTTTTTAACTCACGAAGATTTTAAAAACAAACTGGTTCATGGAGAGTTTTTAGAGTACGAAGAGGTGTATGGAGGTAATTTTTACGGTACTTTAAAGTCTGAAATTGATAGGATTTGGGCTGAAGGTAAAGTAGTGATTTTTGATGTAGATGTAGTAGGTGGATTGAACCTTAAAAAGCACTTTGAAGATAAAGCCTTGGCCATTTTTGTAAAACCACCAAGTGTGGAAATTTTGGCGCAAAGGTTAAAAGAACGTTCTACCGAAACTGAAGAAACCTTGCAAGTTAGAATTGGTAAAGCTGTGTTGGAATTGGCTTACGAAAATAAGTTTGAAACGGTGTTATTAAACGAAAATTTACCTGAAGCATTGCAAAAAGCAGAACAATTAGTAAATGACTTTATAGCAAAATAGATAATGAAAATAGGTTTGTTATTTGGGTCGTTTAATCCCATTCATACAGGGCATTTATTAATAGCCAATTACATGGTAGAATATACCGAGTTGGATAAAATTTGGTTTGTGGTAAGTCCGCAAAATCCATTTAAAGTAAATGATGAATTATTGGATGAAAATTTGCGTTTAAAAATGATAGAAATGGCCATTGCCGATGATAACAGATTTGAAGCATGCAATATTGAATTTGGAATGCCCAAACCCAATTACACCTATTTAACTTTAACAACGATTGTCGAAAAATATCCTGAACACCAATTTACTCCCATTATTGGTGGCGATAATTTGCAGAGTTTTCATTTATGGAAAAACTACGAAAGTATTTTAGAAAACTATCAGCTATTCGTTTACCGCAGAGCGGGATTTCATGAAAATCCATTATTAGCCAACCACAAAAAAATAAGTTTATACGAGGTTCCTTTACTCAATATTTCATCTACTTATATCAGAGAAACATTGCAAGCAGGTAAATCAATTAGGTATTTGGTGCCAAAAGTTGTTAAAGAATTTATAGACGAAAATAATTTGTATCGATAATTTTCCGTCTATATAATTATTCGGCTGATATTATAAAACTAAGGTTTAATTGAAACTAATAATTGGTTTCATTTGTAAATTATTAAACATTAAACAAGTGTCAAAAACAAAAAAACGGATGATAATATTTATTGCAATTTTACTTAGTTTATCAACAGGAAGCTATTTGTTTTTAGAACAAAAACAATTTGGACAATTGCCAACTGGAACCAGATTGGAACGAATAAAAAAGTCACCCAATTACCGAGATGGATCTTTCCAAAACCAACATTTTACGCCTGATTTAACAGAAGGCACTAGTTACTGGGATATTTTAAAAGCGTATTTAAATAAACCCAAAAACACGGAACCACCACATTCATTACCTTTTGTAAAAACCAATTTAAATAATCTTGAAACTAATAAAACTCAAATTATTTGGTTTGGACATTCAAGTTATTTAATAAAAACCAATGGTTTGACTGTTTTGGTAGATCCTGTTTTTAGTGGCAATGCTTCGCCTGTTAGTTTTTTTGGAAAAAATTTTAGCGGTAGCAATGAATATAAAATAAGCGATTTCCCTCAAATAGATTTGGTTATCATTACACACGATCATTACGATCATATGGATTATAAAACGATAACAGAACTAAAAAATAAAACTAAACATTTTTATACTTCGCTAGGGGCAGGGGCACATTTAAATTTATGGGGTATTAACGACTCGCTTATTACTGAATTTGATTGGTGGGACTCAATAAAAGTTACCGATAATGTAATTCTAACGGCTGCTCCAAGTCGTCATTTTTCGGGCAGGAAATTCAAAAGAAATCAAAGTTTATGGGCTTCATATATTTTACAAACTCCCACCGAAAAAATATTTTTAGGAGGGGATAGTGGATTTGATACTCATTTTAAGGAAATTGGACAAAAATATGGTCCCTTTGATTTGGCTATATTAGAATGTGGTCAATACAATAAAATGTGGGGTTATATTCACATGATGCCTGAAGAGGTGGTTCAAGCTGCCATTGATTTAAAAGCTAACGTATTAATGCCCGTACATTGGAGTAAATTTACTTTGGCTTTGCATCCTTGGAATGAGCCTATAAAAAAAGTAACAGCTAGGGCCAAAGAAATGAATATGCCTATAACAACGCCATTGATTGGAGAAGTAATTACAATTAATGAAAATTATCCTGACAGCATTTGGTGGGAGTTTTAGATAAAAAAGCCAACTTTATTAAAGTTGGCTTTTTATATAGAATCAATTACGATAGCATATCTAAAATTTTATTCAAATCGGCTTCAGATTTAAAAGGAATAGTAATATTTCCTTTTCCTTTTTCATCATTGGTAATTTTTACCTTATTACCAAATTTATCAGTTAATAGTTTTTGAAACTCAGTTACTACTTCACTTAAAGGTAGTTTTGAAACTTTTTTGCTTTTAGGTTTTTCATCTTCAATTAGTGATTGATCTTGTTTTGCTCTTTCACTAGCCTCGCGCACCAGAGCTTCTACCTGGCGCACCGATAAATCTTTTAAAACCATTTCATTGAATAAATATTGCTGTTCATCTGCATTGTCAATGTTTATTATGGCACGTGCGTGACCCATCGAAATTTTATCATCTCTTAAGGCTGCTTGAATATTATCAGGCAGTTTTAATAAACGCATGTAATTATTAACTGTACTGCGGTTTTTACCTACTCTATCGCCTAATTCCTCTTGGTTTAATTTACATTCATCCATAAGACGTTTGTAACTTAAAGCCACTTCCATAGCGTTTAAATTTTCGCGTTGAATATTTTCAATCAATGCCATTTCTAGCATTCCTTGATCATCAGCTAAGCGAATATATGCCGGAATTTTTTCTAAACCTGCAATTCGAGAGGCGCGCGTTCTGCGTTCTCCACTAATTAATTGGTACCTATCAAATCCAATTTTACGAACAGTAATAGGTTGAATTACTCCATGTACCTTAATACTTTCTGCTAATTCGTTTAATTCTTCTTCTTTAAAATCCGTTCTGGGTTGGAAGGGATTTGCTTCTACTTGCGAAATAGGAACTTCGCTAATAGAATTAACCGGCTTCGATTCGGTTGTTGTAATATCAGTTGCGGCATTTTCAAGTAATGCACTTAATCCTCGTCCTAATGCGTTTCTGCGTGGGTTACTCATTTTATATCTTTCTACTACTTTTTTTGACTACTAATTTAACGATTGTGTGTCTGAATTTGGATTATTAAAACCCTCAATTAAGCCATTTTTTGCTAATAATTCTTTTGCAAGATTCATGTAATTAATAGAGCCACGACTTTCTGCATCATGAAGAATTACAGGTTTACCAAAACTTGGAGCCTCGCTTAACTTAGTATTACGTTGAATAATGGTATCAAAAACCAATTGTTGAAAATGCATTTTAACCTCTTCAACCACTTGGTTACTTAAGCGTAAACGCATATCGTACATGGTTAATAATATACCTTCAATTTGTAAATTGGTATTTAAACTTTGTTGTACAATTTTAATGGTGTTTAGTAATTTACCTAAACCCTCTAGTGCAAAATACTCGCACTGAACTGGAACTATAACACTATCGCTAGCTACTAAAGCATTGGTGGTAATTAAACCTAAACTTGGCGAGCAATCAATAATGATAAAATCGTAATCTTTTCTAATAGAATCTAATGCAAATTTTAACAACTTTTCTCTGTTAGGTAAATTAACCAATTCAATTTCAGCACCAACCAAGTCGATATTTGAAGGGAGTAAATCCATGTATTGCAGCTCCGTATGAACTATTGCATTAGAGGTTGGAGTCTCATTAACCATCACTTCGTACAAACCAGTTGAAACTTCACGTGGATCAAATCCTGTACCCGAAGCCGAATTTGCCTGAGGGTCAGCATCAACCAATAAAGTTTTAAACTCTAAAGCTGCTAAACTTGCCGATAAATTAATGGCAGTTGTAGTTTTTCCAACTCCACCTTTTTGATTTGCTATTGCTATTATTTTTGCCATGCTAAGTATTTGTTCAACGTAATTTTATATTTTTTTTTGAAATTAAAATATTTAGTATTTAACCAATTGGTTTTTAAATAAACACCAATTATTTTTAAGTTTTCTTCTAACCAAATAACGCCATTTGGCAAGGTAACATATGCACTCCTTGTCAACATGTGTGTTGATAACTGAGCTTTGGTTTTGCAGAGTGCTAATAGTTAATAAAATAGTTGTGGAACAATAATATTTGTTGTTTCACGAATTGAAATAAGCTTGCAATGGAAATTTAAAATATTGTTGAATAATCCTGACTTTATTAAATTCTTCATTGTCAAATCTTTTTATTAATTTTTTTGTTTTTTTTAAAAAACAAGAAGTTACGAGGCAACCTTTTTATAAAAGTGTGTCTATTTAGCAATAAATGGAATGAAGGATTTTACCGATCAAGAAATCATATTAGGTTGTATCAAGGAAGATAGTCGTTTTCAACGCCTGTTTTTTGATAAATACTATTCTAAAATGTTTGCTATTTGTATCAGGTTTGCCAAAAATGAAGATGAAGCTAAAGATATTTTACAAGAAGGATTTATAAAAGCTTTTGAAGGAATAAAAAAATTTAAAGGTGAAAGTAGCTTGACTACTTGGTTAAGCAGGATAATGGTTAACCATGCCATAAATTACTTAAAAGCAAAAAATAAAAATTCATTTTTACCTATTAGCGAAAATGAGTTTTTGGTTCCCGATTTACCCGATTTTGATAACGAATTGGTAAAAGAACTTTCGCCCGATGAAGCTTTGAGTTTATTGCAGAAATTACCCGATGGCTATCGAACAGTGGTTAATTTATATGCCATTGGAGGTTTAAGCCATAAGCAAATAAGTCAAAATTTGGGCATTAGTGAGGGAACATCCAAATCGCAATTATCGAAAGGAAGAGCCATTTTAAAAAAATTAGTTAATAGTTTAAATACGTATGTTTTATAACAACGAAGATGAGTTTTTAAAATTACTGGCTGATAAAATTAGCCAAGTAACGCCAAAGCAGCCTACCAATGGTGACTGGGATAGCTTTGATAAGGCTTATCGTGCCCACAAGCAGGGCAATAAAAAACGTAAAATGAGCATTTTTATTTGGTTAAGTGTTTTAACTGTTTCTTTATTTGGTTTTTATACTTTTTATTTAAATTCAATTACTAATGAACAGTTAAGTATGATAAAACCCATAAATACGAAAGAAATTATTAAAGATAAAGTTACAAGTGCTCCATTTACTAATTCAGAAAAACGTAATTTATCAACACCTGAAGTTGCCAATAATAAAACTAAATTACAATCAAATAATAAGGAAGATGGTATTGCAGTTGCTAAGCAAATTATTCAAAAAAATAATATAATAAATAAAAATAGTAATAGTGTAAATGTTTCAAATCAAAATATACTTATTCTTACAAAGGGCCGCAGTGAATTGATTAAGAATTATAGTGATATAACCATTTTAGCAAGCAGCAATAATGCATTCATTTTGAATCAGCCACAATTGATAAGTATTGAAAATAAAAATGCAATAAGAACTAAAATTTATTCATTAGATATTGATTCAGCAAAAAATAAAACCATAAAAACCAGAGGTCAATCAATGGTAAACTTGGCTTATTTGGAATTAGGTTATTTGTTGCAAAGCAATGTATATAAACAACTAAATAATTCAGTTAATCCATATTTTAATGGTATAGGTATTAATTCTGGGTTTAATATAAGAAAAAATTGGAGTTTTAATTTTGGTTTAAGTGCTTTGTTTTTTAATCAAACAGAAATCAATAAAAGCGCGTTTTTAACCACCGAAAAGCATATTGAAAGCATTGATACCACCATTAAATATAATGCCTTTTACAAAAGACTAATGATGCAAATAGATACTGTTACAAGTGAAAAAAATGTGGAGCACCAGACCAATAATTCATATCAAAATAGTGTAGCTTTTTACAATTTACCAATAGAAATACGCTATCAATTAGGAAATGAAAAATGTGGAGTTTATGGGGCTTTAGGTATTACAGGAACAGTAGTTTATCAATTAGAAACAAATGTAAAAAATATTGGATTGGTTAATGAAACTAGACAAAGTAACAATAATTATCAATTGTTATTTGAGCCAACTTTAGGTGTGGGTGCTTACCAAAAACTTTATCATAATTGGGCGCTTAATGTTTCGGCTAATTATTTAAACTACTTAAATGGCTCTTTATTCCAGCCCAATACCTTACAAATACAAACCGGTTTAAAGTATAATTTTTAAAGAAAAAACAATTAATTTATAAAACATGGAAAATAAAATTTTTAACACAATGAATTTACGTAAAGTGTTTTTAACACTGCAAGTTTTTCTGCTTACTGCTATGGCCTTATGGGCGCAGCCATGTGCTACTAAATTTGATTATTACAAAAATGCAAAGACAGTAGTTTTTGTAAATAAATCAGAATGGCATATTGGTATTAATACCTTTTATTGGAATTTTGGAGATGGCAGCCCAGTTTTAAACAATGGCGATTATCAATTAAGCCACAATTACACTCAAGCTGGTAAATACCGTGTTTGTTTGGTTGATAGTTTATGCACAGGTAATGCAATGTATTGCGACAGTATTTTGGTTAGTAATACTAAGCAAGTGAATGCTAAATTTGGAATTGTTGACTTAGGAAATGGTAATTATTTTTTCAGTGATTCAAGCATAACTTCTGGTTCTCCAATCATTACTTATCAATGGGATTTTGGAGATGGAGTAGTTAGTAATGATAAATTGGTAAAACATAATTACCATGCTACTGGTCAATACATAGTAAGTTTAACTATTTTGGATAGCAACAATAATTTTGATATATACCACGATACGCTGAATGTCATTGTTAACACGCCTTGTTTTGCTGATTTTGACTTCGAATACATTGATAATCAATTTCAATTTAAAAACTTAAGCACCAGCCCTGATACAAACGTTAACTTTACTTGGGTATTTGGCGATAATTCAAATGCGAGTAATTTAAAAGATCCAATTCACAAATATGCAGCAGCGGGAAATTATGAAGTAAAATTATACATGTTTGGTCCAAGTTGTGGCGATACCATTCAAAAAACCATAAGTCAGCCAGATACAGCATTGTGTAATATAAGCTTAAACAGTTTAGTTAACTATCAAAAAGTATTATTCACAGTAACTTCAAGTAATACTGAACCATTGTTCGAAAAATACTTAATTGACTTTGGCGATTTAAACCAAGATTATATGGAAAGCAACACTACTTCGCATATTTATTCCGATACAGGAAGTTATAAGGTTTGTGTTTATTCGTATGTTAATTTATGTGGCGTTCAGTTAGTTAGTTGTAAAACCATTAGAATTGATAGCTTAACAGCAATTTGTAAAGCTAATTTTGATATATATAGCAGTGCTTTCAGTGCAGTTGCTTATAATGTATCAATAGCATATGGTAGTTCTGTCCCTTCAAATATTACTTTAAAATGGGGTGATGGATTTATCTACTCTGGAATAGACAGCGGAATGTTTAACCATACTTATGCCAATGAAGGAAGTTACAATGTAACTTTAATAATGAATAATCCTGCTGGTTGTATTGATTCAATCACAAAAATTGTGAGTGTAGGACCTGAATATGTATTAAGAGGAACCATTAAACAAGGCGGTTTACCTGCATTCTATTCGGGAGTTTACGTTTATAGTTATGATTCAGTTTCAGGATTATTGTATAAAAATAATTATACCAGCACTGATGAAAATGGTAATTATTCTATCAGTTTGAAAAAAGGATATTATCTGGTTCAAGCAGATTTTGCATTCGATCCAATTAATAATGGTTTTTACTTACCAACTTATTACAAAAATAAACTGAATTGGGATTTAGCTGATGTAATTTATATCGCTTCTAATAGAGATTCTGTTGATATTGATTTAATTCCATTTAATTACGATTCGGCAGGAAATGGAACTATTTCAGGATTTGTTAAATACGGAACTGGTGTTGTTGATCAAAATGGTCCTGTAGAGGTGGGTAAACCTGCTGATAAAATGTTGGTTTATTTGATTGATGATAAAGGAAAAGCAGTATCATACACACATACCGATACAGATGGTAAATTTGATTTTGGAAAAGTACCAGTTGGAAATTATAAAGTTTGGGGTGAAATGGCTGGAAAACAAACCATTCCTGCTTTGGCTAATATTAACAATATAGTAAATAAAGTTTCAGGCATAAACATAATTATTGGAAAAAATACAGTTAGCACATCTATTAATCAACAACCTAAAGTTAAGGAAACAACAACATTCAATGTTTATCCAAACCCAACTAATGGAATAGTTAAAATTGATTGGACAAATTCAAATCAAAAACCTAATTCTGTTCAAATATTTGATATTACTGGTAAGTTATTAGTTACTAAAAATATAAAGGCTAACGATTTAAATGCAGAATTAAATATAGCAGAATACACCAATGGCTTGTATTTAGTTAAAATAATTTCGAAAGATGGAAATACGGTAGTTAAAAAAGTTTTTAAACAAGACTAATAGTTATAATACCTTTTTACTAAACCTGAATCAGAAATGGTTCAGGTTTTTTTATGGGCCTAAAATAGAAAAACCCGTGATTAATTATAATCATCATACTATCAGAATTCTGAAGGCTAACCATAGAAAGGAGACTGAGGATTTAAGATGAGTAAGGAGTTTTAACTTGATTTTTAGCTAGTTGGAGCGGTTTTGCATCCCGCATTTAATTACTAAAAGTATTTGCTTTGCAAAAATAGCTAAGCATTTTAATAAGTAGATTGAAAATCGTTCCCGATTTATTGGAATTATTTGATTTGAACCTTAAACTATGGCAAAAATCAAATACTGAAAATTGAACGTTTCAAGTTCCCCATTTTTCTTTATCAAACTAATTCTTTTCGTTTAACTCCTTTAGTTTATTTTTCATAACATCATGTACAAAAGCATCCCTATTTTCTTTCGACATTTTAACAATTGCTTTTTGTTCAGGATACACCTCGCAATATGTGGCACCCCAAAAAATAATCTCCATTATTATTGGATAAATATCGATACCTTTTTGGGTTAGTTTATATTTAAATTTTGATTTACTACCAACAAAAATTTCTTTAGTTATCAAACCTTCTTTTTCTAAAACTACAAGTTTATCTGCTAACACATTGGTAGCGATACCTTCGTCCATTTTCAATAAATCCCCATACGTTTCTTTTCCAAAATAAACTAAATCTCTCATAATTAATAGAGACCATTTATCTCCAAAAATGTCTAATGATTGCGATAACCCGCAGCTCGATCTCGTCTTTTTTATATCTACCATAAAAATTGTTTTTTATTTACTTGCAAATTACAAGTAAATGCTTTTGTATTTGTACTTGTAGTTTGCAAGTACAAAAGTAGTCAATTTAAAAACAATTTAAAAATCAAATATTAATAACTAAAATATAAAAAAATGGAAAAATTGTATAAAGCAGAAGTGACAACGTTAGCAGGCAGAAACGGCCACGCAAAATCATCAGATGGTTTATTGGATTTAGATGTGAGATTTCCCAAAGAGATGGGCGGTGCTGGTGGCGCAACAAATCCTGAACAACTATTTGCAGCGGCTTGGTCGGCTTGTTTTGGAACAAGTGTAACAGTTGCAGCAGGAATAGATAAAATTAAAATTGGTGAAGTATCTGTTACTGCTAAAATTGCCGTAATAAATGATAACGGTAATTTTGATCTTGGTGCCCATCTGCTAGTTAAAATAAATGATGTAGACTACGATACTGCGCAAAAACTGGTAGAAGCTACAAAATCAATTTGTTCTTATTCAAAAGCAACAAAAGGGAATATCAACGCCATTTATGAAGTTGTGCCCAATTAATTAAAAACGATAAAAATAAATAAAAACTCAAATAAACTTTAAACAACATGGTAACTACTCTAAATTGGTTTGAAATACCAGCTACAGATTTCGAAAGAGCAAAAACTTTTTATGCAAAAGTTTTAGATGTTCAAATTCATGACGACCCTAATAGGCAATATGCCTACTTACCTTCTGATCCAGAAAAAGGTGGATTTGGCGGAGCAATTGGTTTTGGCGAAAACTTTGTTCCTTCGATGACCGGCACAACTATTTACCTCGATGGTGGAAATGATCTTTCAGTTCCATTAAGCAGAGTAGAAAGTGCCGGTGGAAAAGTTATTCTACCGAAAACTGCTATTGGTGGTAACGGCTTTATTGCACTTTTTATTGACACAGAAGGAAACAAAGTTGGATTCCATTCAATGGGTTAATACTCATCGAAAGAGCAATAAATATTCTTATTTTTACTATAATATTCATATTAACATATCAAGAATAAGATACCTATAAAGTAACTTTTAAAATGACTCCTCTTTCAAAATCTGAATCAGAAATGATTCAGGTTTTTTTATGGGCCTAAAATAGAAAAACCCTTGATTAGCTATAATCAAGGGTTTTTACTTTATATGAATTAGAAAAAAGTATTATTTATTAATATTTAGCAATCACTGTGCCAAAAGTATCAATATTGCGACATATTTTTCTAAATTACTGTTCTTTAGTTGTTTGTGTTTTTTATGATTGCAACCAAACTGTGTTGTGTTCTATTAAGTGTATCCATTTCCATAAAATAAAACACTTTTTTGGATACAGTTATTATTTAAATGGACACATTATAGTTTTCTATTATACAAATCGCGAATGCAAACGCTGGCTACAGTACAACCAAATACAGCAGGCATATAGCTTATCGTTCCCACCACCGATTTTTTGCGGGTATCGTTTGGTGTTTCTACCACTTGGTATTCTGGCATGCGTTGTTCATCGCTAAACACAGCTTTAACGCCTTTATAAACACCTAGGCGATGTAAATATTTTCGCACATATTTTGCTAAATGGCAGTTGTAAGTTTCCGAAATATCGGCCACTCTCAAACGAGTTGGATCAACTTTTGAACCTGCACCCATTGAACTAACTATTGGAATGCCTCTATCAATACAAGCTTTAATAAAATAAACTTTTGGCGAAAGGGTGTCAATGCAATCAACCGCATAATCAAATTTGTTATTATTTAAAACTTCTTCAGTTATTTGGTCGCGGAAATAAACAGGTAAAACTTGTAACTCTAAATCAGGATTGATATCTAATAAACGTTCAGCCAATACATCGGCTTTTATTTTATGTTCGGTACTTTTTAAAGCAGGAATTTGTCTGTTTCTGTTAGTAGGGTCAACTGTGTCTGCGTCTACTATAGTCATTTTCCCAACACCTGCACGGGCTATCATTTCGGCACAAATACCGCCCACACCACCTAAACCAACTACCAACACATTAGAGTTAATTAACGTTTTTAATTTATCAGGTCCAAGCAAAAGCTCGGTTCTTCCCATCCAGGGTTGTACTTCTTTCATGTATTAAAAGTTATTATTTTTAAAAAGGAGCGCAAAGTTAGAAAAGATTTGATTTTTTAAAACAGTTTCTTCTATTTCAATAGTTTGTGATGCCTTTTCGTAAACATTATTAATTAAAAGTGGGGTAGTGTCCGTTTCTAAAAACAGACGGTTTAGTGGAATTTTATTCAATACTAAACTGGCATTTGATTGCGGATTAAATAAATATTTACCTACACTAAAATACACATTTTTAAAAGCCAAAAGCTGTTGGAGCGTTTCATCATTGCCCGAAAAACCATGCAGCACAAAATTAACTTGACTATGTTGTTTGGCAAAAGCTGCAAAATCGGCATACGCTTTTACGCAATGCACTATTACTGGTAAATGGTATTGCGCAGCTAAATTTATTTGTTTTTCAAAAGCCAACAATTGCGGTTCAATAGGAGTTTTAATGGCCCTGTCAAGCCCGCATTCGCCAATTGCTATAATTCGAGTATGGTTTTGTTCTATAACTTGTAATGCCCAATTTAAATCGGTTTTATGCACATGCCACGGATGCAAACCAATTGAAACAGGATAATTGACTTTATTAAAATCAATGGTTTTTAAAAAACCATTTCTAATAGCTATTTCTCCCGTTACGCGTGGTTTTCGGTGAGTGTGTAAATTGATGTATTGGCTCATTATTTGTTTTTAAACTTGAATTATCATCTAATTTGATAGTTAATTAATAACCAACAGCAAGCATAGAATTTAATCTTATAATCATTTTTTCTGCTTTCTTTTTCCTTACATGAAAAAGAAACAAAAAATCAAGGCAAAAAAATGCTTCCACGCACATCCCGATAGCTATCGGGATGTGCGTGGAAGCATTTTTT
>JAIXWW010000009.1 GCA_027491085.1 Bacteroidota bacterium | reverse complement strand
TAGCTGTAGTGGTACCTGCCATGTTAATTGCTATTAAAGTTGGACTCGTAGCAGAGGTACTACCCGCAGTGGCAGTCAAACTGATGGTATTATTATACACATTGTATGCTGCTGGTGTAATATTTACACAGCTAATACCAGTCAGTGATGGACTTGTGGTAGGTGATGATGAAGTAAAAGTAATGGTATTATTTGAATCTACATTATCTCCATAATAATGGTAAATACCAATACAAGTTGTAAACAAACCACTTCCAGAAATAACATTATTGGTTTGGTATTTTTTGGTTAACATACTGTTTTGATCAAAAGTATAAATACCATAAAAAGCACCGGTAGCAGTTCCTGCCGTTTGGTTATTATAAGTTAAGTTATTGTTCCCAATTCGGTAATTAGGACAGTTTGTAGCTGTACCACCTGCATAAACGCCATAGGTAGTTCCACCTGCAGTGGCTACACCTGTTTTGTCTAAAGAAAGGGTATTGTTATTAATAAACATGGTATTATTTCCTCCTGTAGGTAAATAATAACCATAAGTAGTACCAGAACTTCTTGAGTTTCCTCTGTCTGTTCCTACATAGTTATTTTCACATCTAAATGTATTATGAGCCACACTAGCACCATTGAAACCATAGATAGCATAAGTAGCTGCATAAGTACCTGCACCGGAAGGGTTATCGTTAATAATAAAAACGTTTCCATTTCCTGGAGTTGAGTTACCTATGATCATAGAATTAGTTGCTGAAGACGTACCAAATCCATAATTGGTACCACTATGAGTAGCAGTAAAGGTAGCCGAAGTATTTGCCGATTTGATAATACTTACCGAATCACCATAAACAGTTACATTGGCAGTAGTTCCACCTGGAATCCAAATACCATAATGCGTTCCAGCGAAACCTATTGAAGCTGTAGCTGTAATAGCTTGGTTCATTTTTACTGTATTATAACTTAAAGACGCACCAGCACAAGTATAGTTGGCTTTGATACCATTATCTGAAGCTGAGTTTGCTGCAATTATGGTATGGTTAATGGTAATTTTATTATTATCACAAATAATCGTTCCATTAGCGGTACCCGAACCAAAATCAATACCATTAATTGCTACTGAAGCAGTTTGGGTAATGGTAATGGTATTATTACTAAAATTAGAAGTATAAACAGGAACTGATACAGGATTTGTACCATTTGCTGAAAAAATACCACCACTAGCTAATGTTAAAGTAGATACGTTAGTAATAGTGTTAAATCTAACTGAATTACCAACTACGTTTCTAAAATAAACACCTGCAGGCGTTGTACCTGAGTAAGAAGTAAAACCTAAATCTCCAGCTGTATTTGAACAACCGTAAGTAATGGTATTTCCAGTACTTAATGAAGTACCTCCAATATCATTACCTGATTCAAAAATAGTAGCTGTTTGAGCACGGCTTACAAAATAAATACCTGTAGCAACGCCAGAAATAGTGTTACCATAAATCATATTAAATGAATTGGTACCTGCTACTGAAGTTGCTGCTTGTGTTGCGTTTGTTTCAGATGAAGCTGTACTAGAAAAAATACCAATAGCATTTTGATACTTAGTAGCAGAGCTTAAAGTAATGGTATTGTTTTTAATAGTGTTGTATTGTGCACCATTAATAGTATCTCTTGCAAATAAAGCTACTCCAAACTCAGTCATTTTTTGAACACCAATTGCTCCACCTGTGGTGTTGGCAGCATTTTCTGTCATTGTAAAATTTTGGATAGTAACATAATCACTACCTACAATTTTAAAAATTGCGTCTGTTCTAACACCAGCGGCAGTAGCTGCTAAGTTAGCTGCAGTTACTGTAGTAGAAGAACCATCAATAATTACATTGTTAGTTCCTGTAGTAGTTCCTGTAAAGGCTATTCTAAAACCACCAACGGGTGCTGTTTCAGAAGTACCTGAACAAGTTAAAATCACTTGACCACTAAAAGCAGTTGAAGAATTCAACGCAGTAATGGCATCGAGAAGTGAAGAGTAGGATGATGATAATGCAGGTGTAGCATTGCCGGGGTTAGTTACACTAACCGAGAGCTGTGCTCGAACTTGCATTACTCCAAACAGTAGTAGGAAGAGCAAAAGCGTGACTTTTGCTGAACCTAAACACCTTTTCACAAAGGACTTTTGTTTTGTAGATTTGTTCATGTTGTTATTTGATTTATTTAATTGTTTCAATTTAAACCACATCAATATGTGGTATTTTTACGGCCTCAATATGCAAACATAAAAACAAAAAAAAAAGTAGAATTTTAACTACAAGCCTAACAAAAACACGTATTAAACTTATTTAATGTGATTAAACCAAATTAGGGAATGGTTACTTTTTTAAAGTAAACATTTTATATCAAACCAGCCTACTCAAATCACTTATTTCTACCTAAAAATTCAGAATTGACTATTGTTGAATTAAACAAATAACTAAAATTGTTTAACATAATACTCATAAAGCCACTATTTTTCAAGTGACTCATATTCATACATTTAAAATTTTAATTTTTTTAATAAAAGATTTCAATTTTTTTGCAAAAAAGTGATTTAATTTTAATCTAAAATTTAAGTAAATTATTTAATGTTAATTATTTCGGGTCGGTTAAATTCACAAAAAGTGAGGTCTGACTTTTTTCTTATAAAAAATTTAAGTGCTGTTAATTCAGTGTGATTTAAACAATAACTAATTGTTTGTTTCCAAAAAACATTTTTTGAAAATAACAAACAATTACTAGCCTAGCAAAATGAATACCCAATCAAAATAACAAAAAATAAAAGGCGTTTTTTATTTAATTAATAATTATATTTTCGAAGCAATTAATTATATATAATTTGAAAACACTTTTACTTTCTATTTCAATAATAATTATTGGTATCAATGGTGCCATTGCACAAACTACTTTAAAAGGTAATGTAGTAGATACAAAAACAAATGAAAAACTAATTGGGGTTTCCGTTTTGGTAAAGGGTTCAACTAAAGGTTCACAAACCGATTATGATGGACAATTTGTTTTAAAAACCACATCCGAATTACCATTGGTATTGGTGGTAAAATATTTAGGTTATGAAAGCAAAGAAATTAATGTAACAGATGCAAAAGCTAAAATAAATGTTAGACTTAGTAAATCGGAAAAAGCACTAAAGGAAGTAAATGTGCGCGATAGTCGAATAACGGAAAAAATTAAACAAAATCCATTAACGGTTGAAACCATGGACGCCATTGCCATTAAGACCACACCTGCGGCCAATTTCTATGAAGGTTTAGCTCATTTAAAAGGGGTTGACATTACATCGGCAAGTATTGGATTTAAAATAATAAACACACGTGGTTTTAACTCTACTTCACCTGTACGTTCACTTCAATTAATTGATGGTGTCGATAATCAATCGCCAGGATTAAACTTTAGTTTGGGTAATTTTTTAGGAGCATCAGAACTTGATATTCAAAAAGTAGATTTAGTGGTAGGTGCTAGCTCGGCATATTACGGACCAAACGCCTTTAATGGTGTAATAAATATGCAAACCAAAAGTCCATTTTTATATCCTGGATTAAGTGCACAAATTAAAGTTGGCGAAAGAAGTTTAACGGAAACAGCTATACGTTGGGCTCAGATTATAAAAAACAAAGATGGCATTGAAAAATTTGCTTACAAAATGAACCTATTTTATATGCATGCCAACGATTGGAACGCTACTAATATTGATGCAACCTCTCAATCGCCTGTTGGAAGAAACAATGCTGGAAGTTATGATGCTGTTAACCGTTATGGAGATGAGTTTACCAGCAATATTTTTTATACACCCCTTTCTTTAGCTTCAAGCGTAGGAAAAGGATATTATTTAAGAAATGGATATGATGAAAAAGACTTGGTTGACTACAACTCAAAAAACTTAAAATTAAGTGGTGCTGCACATTATAAAGTAACCAAAAATACTGAGCTAATTTACGCTACAAGTTTTGGAACAGGAACTACTGTTTACCAAGGTGAAAACCGCTTTAGCTTAAGAGATATTTTATTTTTCCAAAATAAATTAGAACTAAAAAAAGACAATCGTTTTTTTGTGCGCGCTTATGCTACCAACGAAGATGCAGGTAATAGCTACGATGCCTACAACACTGCTTTATTATTACAAAAAGCAGCAAAAAGCGATGAAAACTGGGGTAAAGATTATAACAATTCATTAACCGCTAACCTTTCGCCAGTGGTTAACCAATGGATACAAGATAATTTAGGACAAGGAATTAGGCTTGATACCATTCCAGGGGCAAACAACCAACGTTTGAACTTTATTGATAACTATTGGAGAACTTATTTTACAGACTCTTTAAACAAATACCATGGTTTAGCACGCGATATTGCCAATGCAGGTGGAGTTGGTAATGTAAATGGAATTGACCGTTTTGTGCCTGGAACTGCTCGTTTTGATTCGGCTTTTAAAGCCATTACATCGCGCACTAACCAAAATGGAGGCTCACGCTTTTTTGATCAATCGGCTTTATACCATGTGGCTGCTGAATACAAATTTAACACTGATGAACTTTCAAAAAAGAATGCCAGCAAAACAAATATTGATATTACTTTGGGTGGAAATTACCGAATTTATGTACCTTACTCGCAAGGAACAATTTTTAAGGATGGTGAAGAAACAAAAAATATTTATGCTAGAGATGCACAAGGCAATATTTTAAAACAATTAAGCGATGGAAAAGACTCCATAATTGGTAAAGAAAGTGTTGGCTTTACTCAAATTACCAATCAAGAATTTGGTGCATATATTGGCTTTGAACGTAAGTTTATAGAAAATAAATTAAAAGTAAGTGTTACCAATAGGGTTGATAAAAACCAAAACTTTAACTTTTTATGGTCGCCAGCCGCTACTTTGGTTTACACTCAAAAGAAAAATGTATTTCGTTTCTCACTTTCATCGGCAGTTAGAAATCCAACTTTAACAGATCAGTATTTTAACTTAAACGTAGGAAGAGCAACTCTTTTAGGAAATTTATCAGGATATAAAGGACTCATTACCATTGATACCCTTCGTGATATTTTGGTTAATAATAACCGCTACAGAAATGGAGAAGACAAGCTTAAAACGTCCTCTTTCGATATTGAAGCAATTAGACCAGAACGCTGCAAAACAGTTGAATTTGGATACAGAGGAAATATTACCGAAAAACTATTTGTAGATGCAAGTTATTACTTTAGTTGGTATGAAGATTTTTTAGGTTATAAAATTGGTGCGCAAGTAGTTTGGGACTCGTTAAATCCATTCCCAAGTTCAGTAAATGCATTTAGGGTTACCACCAACTCAAAAGATATGGTAACAACGCAAGGCTTTACAATTGGCCTAAATTATTTTTATAAAAACTACTTAGGATTTAGTGGTAATTATAGTTGGAATAAATTAGATAGAGGTGGCAGCAGCGATCCAATTATTCCAGCATTTAACACACCAGAACATAAATTTAACTTAGGTGTAAATGGCCGCGATATTAATTACTTAAAGAAAAAAGAAAAGTGGGGTTATGGGGTAAACTTTAAATGGCAGGAAGGCTTCCTGTTTGAAGGTTCACCGCAATTTACTGGGGTTGTTCCATCTTATGGAATGCTAGATGTACAGTGGAATAGCACTATTTCGAAACTTAATGCTGTATTTAAATTAGGTGCAAGTAACATATTAAATAATACTGTTTATCAAGTTTATGGTGGGCCGTATGTGGGTCGTATGGCTTACGCATCTATTACTTTTGAGCTAAATAAATGGAAATAAATACTTATTTTTTGTTTAACCAAAGGCTAAAAAATGTATCTTATTTTAATAAAAGTAATTTTTTAAGCATTTCTGAGCGTGAAATTATTAATTTAATTTTAATTTAAGGTTTGTATTTCCAATAATATTACTAATCCCTTACTTGCTTTCTTTCAACAAAATACGCTAAGTTCAATCTTAACAACACTTTGCACCCTTTGTCATTTTAAATAAATGATATAAAATATTTTTGAATTAAAATTTTCAAAAATCAAAAGGTGGCAGTAAATTAGCGTACTTTTTAGTAAATAAATAATACAAAAAATGAAAGAAGAGAAAAGTGCCCCCAAGAAAGCCGTTAGCGAAAAAAAAACAGTAGCTAAGGCAAACAAAAATACCAGCACTGTGGATTTGAAGGAGGCCTTAAAAAAATATTTTGGCTTTGAGGGATTTAAAGACGAACAAGAACAAATTATTCAAACCTTATTAAATGGGGATGATGTATTTGTAATAATGCCTACAGGAGGCGGAAAATCGCTGTGCTATCAATTGCCAGCATTAATGAAAGAAGGAACAGCTATTATTATTTCACCATTAATAGCTTTGATGAAAAACCAAGTAGATGCTATACGCTCTTTAGGAAGCGATAAAATTGCACATTTTTTAAATTCATCGCTTAATAAAACAGAAATTACCGCTGTAAAACAAGATATAACAGACGGTAAAACCAAGCTACTTTACATTGCACCCGAAACCTTGAAAAAGGATGAAACGATAGACTTTTTAAAATCAATAAATATATCATTTGTTGCAGTAGATGAAGCGCATTGTATTTCGGAATGGGGACATGATTTTAGACCTGAGTACCGTAGAATTAAAGCCATGATAAAGGAAATAAAAGATGTTCCTGTTATGGCCTTAACAGCTACTGCTACTCCAAAAGTTCAACAAGATATTCAAAAGAATTTACAGATGTTGGATGCTACGGTTTTTAAATCATCGTTTAACAGAGATAATTTATATTACGAAGTTCGTTCAAAAGGTAAAAAAGGCGAGGCAATGAAAGACATTGTATCGTACATAAAACAAAGAATGAATGGCAAATCGGGAATTATCTACTGTTTAAGCCGTAAAAAAGTAGAAGAAATTGCGAGTATTTTGCAAGCCAATGGCGTTAAAGCACTTCCTTATCATGCAGGACTAGATGCCAAAATGCGTGCCGATCATCAAGATAAATTTTTGATGGAAGATGCAGATGTAATTGTGGCAACCATTGCCTTTGGAATGGGTATAGATAAACCAGATGTGAGATTTGTAATTCATTATGATATTCCAAAAAGTATCGAAGGCTATTACCAAGAAACAGGTAGAGCAGGTAGAGATGGATTAGATGGAGAATGTGTGATGTATTACAATCCAGCAGATGCCGAAAAATTAGAGAAATTTTTAAAAGACAAACCAGTAGCCGAAAGAGAAATTGGCGAGTTATTAATTTTTGAAATGCAGGCATTTGCTGAAACTTCGGCATGTAGACGTAAATTTTTATTAAACTATTTTGGTGAGGAATATGCCGAAAGCAGATGCAGCAGTAGATGTGACAATTGTAAACATCCAAAAGAAAAAATGGATGCTAGAGAAGATGCAGTATTAGCTTTACAAACTATTAATTCTACAAAAAGTAAACAGATTCTTAAAATTACAGTTGACATGATTGTGGGTAAAAAGAGCCACGAAGTTCAACTAGGAGGTTTGGATAAATCGACCTATTTTGGAAAAGGAAAAGATAAAGAAGAAAATTTTTGGAAATCTGTTTTACGCGGTTTATTACTAAATGGGCAAGTAACCAAAAATATTGAAACATATGGACTTTTAAGTGTAAGCGAAAAAGGCGAAGAATTTATTAAAAACCCTACTCCTTTTGAAATAGCCTTAGACACCAAATTTGAACGCTTTACAGATGATGATGATGACAGTGGGAATGTAGAAATGGTATACGATGAGGTGCTTTTTGCTATGTTAAAAGACCTTTGTAAAAAAGAAGCTAAAGCCAAAAGCTTACCACCTTACATCATTTTCCAAGAAACATCATTACAAGAGATGGCTTTTAAATATCCAATTACCATGGATGAATTGAGCAAAATTGTAGGTGTTAATCCAGGAAAAGCTCAAAAATATGGTAAACCATTTTTAGCAATTATTGATAAATATGTTAAAGAAAACGACATTGAAAGAACTGAAGATGTAGTTATCAAATCTGTTGTAAACAAATCAGCCAAAAAAGTAGTTATTATTACCAATATTGATAAAAAAATAGCGCTAGCAGACATAGCTCGTAGCCAAAATATTAAGTTAGATGAACTATTAACCGAAATTGAAAATATAGTTTATTCAGGCACTAAATTGAACTTAAAGAAATATGTAAACGATTTAGCAGATGAAGAAACAATTGGTTATGTAATAGACTTTTTCAGAGAAACCAATGACAACCCTGTTGAAGCGGCATTAGGTGAATTTGGAGATGAATTTAGCAGGGAAGACTTGCATTTAATGCACATTCATTTTGTGAGTGAAATGGCTAATTAAAAGCACCTCATAAAATAAAAAAACCCTTTAAACTAATTAGTTTAGAGGGTTTTTTTATGAAATATTTCCGACAAAAAAAGCATCGCTTAAGCGATGCTTTTCAAATAACTCTTAAACAAATTATAAAAAGCGGTTTATAAGCCGCTTTTTATAATTGAAAGTTTATTTATTTAATAACTGAAAGTTTAGCAGTTTTAGCTCCTTTTTCTGAAACAATGTTTACAAAATAGAAACCATTTAATAAATCGCTAGTAGGAATTTCTACACTATTAAAACCTTTGTTAAATTGGTTAGATACAGAAGTTCCTACAATTTTGCCTGTTAAATCAGCTATAGCAATTGTTACTTGGCTATTTTCGATTAGTTCAAACTCAACAGCAACTTGGCTGCTAGCAGGATTAGGATATAATTTTAAAGCAGAAACTGAATTTACTTCAACTATACCAGTAGTATTTTTACCTGTTAAAGCAATTGCTTGTTGAACTAAGTTAGCACTGTTAAATTTAATACTATCGCTAACTGAACCAGTAGAAGCGCGTTTAAAGCGGCAGAATAATTTAGTAGTTCCAATATTACCATCTAAATCAGGAGTAATATTCCAAGTATTTTTGTATGTTATTGAATCATTAGAAAGTTCAAAATCATTACCAACTGTTATAGCTAAATCAGCCACTAAGTTTTGCGCATTGAATGTAAACGAAACTGGAGCAGTTGGCACTACACCGTTAGTAGCAAAAATTGGTAAAGTTGCAGCAGATAATGATACAATTGGAGTAGCAGGAACAACTGCTATACCTGACACTGCAACTGGAACAGCGGCACCATTCACTGTATTAAACGATACAAAGCTATTTGGAGCGGAAGCACCAGCTACACTAGGGTTAAAGCGAATATAAACGGTAGTATTAGCTAAAGTAGTACCTGTTTTATTAATTGTTACTGATGCAGTAAAGTTGATTGAGTCTAAAGATAATTCGAAACCTGTAGGAGCAGTTGCAATTACATTATCAACTAAACGAGTACCACTTACAACTACTGATGAAGCAACAGATGGTTTACCAAAAGTAGTATATAAAGTTGGCTCAACTGTTGAGTTAACTGTAATAGCTGGAGATGAGTTACCATTTACAAACATTACAACATTTGTAGCGCTTGAAGTAGTTGAAGGATTTGCTGATGAAACGTGAACATATAACTGTTGGTTTAACGCTGATTGAACAATTGGATTGTAACGAACATAAACCATGGTTGGAGTAACAAATCCAGCAGTATTTGCTAATTTAACTACTGAAACAAAATTTGAATTATCTAACGATACTTCAAAACTTGAAGGAGCAGTAACAACTAAAGAATCTGTTCCTAAATTAACACCGCTAACTGTTATAATTTGAGATGCTGATGGAACCGCAGGAGTTGTAAAAATAGTTGTAAAAACCAATGAAAATGCCGATGAATAAGCCAAAACTCCTTTTGCATTGGCAGCCAAAGCTCTACCTGTTACTGCCACATTTTTGGTTGCAGCACCAGTGCTTGAAATAGCTACATTACCTGAAGCTGTACCAGCTGTTGTAGGGTTATAACGTACATATACTTTTGTATTTGCTAAAACCGCAGCAGTAGGAATATTTAAATTCAATGTAGTAACTGGAGTAGTGAATACTGAATCGATTGATAGTTGGAAGCCAGCAGGAGCTACAACTTTTACAGTATCGCTTAATTTAACACCTGATAATGAAATGGCATAAGCAGTAGAAGGAATTCCAACGATGGTAGCAATTTCAGTTAACTGAGCAGGCGATGAAGTTAAAGTTGCCGCTGAATTCCCTGCTAAAGCAATATTAATAGGATCAATGGTTTTAGATGAAATAACTAAGTTACCGCTATGTGTTGAAGCAGCAGTAGGATTGTATTTTACATAAACTAAAGTAGATGCAAACGAAGGTTTAACAGGATTATTTAAAGTTAAACTTTGAGCAAAACCTGAAGTAGCATTTAATGAAATTTCAAAATTATTTGGTGCAACTAAAGCAACTGTATCAACTAAATTTTTGCCTAAAATGCTAAATGTTGTAGTAGATGAAGCGCCAACTGCATTGTTAAAACTTAAAGAACTTTCAGTTACACTTAAATAAGCAGCAGCAGGAGCTACAGCAGTTCCATTCAAAGCAATATTTAATGGGCTAAAATCAGCTGTAACAGTTGAAGAAATATTTAAGAAACCATTGTTAGAACCAGTAGTAGTTCTATTAAAACGAACAAAAATAGTATCGTTTATAGAAGGACCATTTTTAGAAATATTTGAAGCCCAACCATTAGTTCTGCTCCATGAAATTTCAAAATTAGTTGGTGCAGTAATATTTACATTACCAGCTAAAGAACTTGCAGTTAATACCACCCATTTTACTTGCAAAGGTTGACCTAAAATAATATTGAAAGATGATAAATTTGAAGGAGTAATAGCTACACTTGGGGTAGGAATAACAGCAATTTTTGGATGGCTAAAATTAGATGCATTGGCAAATGGACTTCCAGCCGCTAAAGTATAATCAACTCCAGAAAAATCTAATTGATTTAAAGCACCATTAGTAGTACCTGCATAAACTGGGTTTGTAAATTCAGTACCAACAGTTAAAGTTGTTCTAACTGTATCATTATCAGTAGCACCTGTAAAACCTACCGTTGGGCCATTAATTAACCAATTACGCATCCAAGAAGTACTTAAACTTACACTGTTATAAGTTGGTGCATTTTGACTGTTAAATCTAACATCACTTCCTGTAGCAGTTGAAATAAAAGTTGAATTTCTTAACGATAATTGATCATCAAAAGCTCTAGTTTGAGTGCTAGCAGGAAAAGTTCCTGTTGGGTTACCTAATTGAAATAATGTTGGATAACCCCAAATTACAGAGTTAAAAACCGATGTAGAAACATTTGTTCTATATTCTAAAGCTCTACCAAAACGAGAATTTGCAGTAGTTGATAAAGTTGTTCTATTTGAACCAGCTTTTATTGGTCCAATCAAAGTCATGTTAGAAATAATTGGAGCAGTTGTTGGCGTAGGCACTGGAGTACTTGGATTTATTACACCAGATGTTCCTAAACCTGTATTATTATCATGCTCTAAACCATTTGATGTACCGGTTGGTGAAGTTTCAAATACAGCAGGGTTACGCACACCTAATAAATATTGACATTTACCATTGTAACCTTCATCCATATCAAATTCATCATCAGTACTTGCAAAAGAAATAAGGTATTTATGATTTACAGCACCACCAAACCATTCAAAATTATCATCATTAGAAAAACTAACCATTAAATAATCAGCTTTAGTACCACTACCAACACCAGCAAAGGTAATTCCGTTAATTTCTTGATCTGGTAAATAATTAAATCCAGCAAATTCAAAACGCATGTAACGCATTGTTCCACTATTGTCAGCATCGTTAGGATTTAAACCACCACCATAATTAGCTAATGGATCAGAAGGTAAAGCTTCGTATTGACGAGCACCACCCGGAGTATTGGTATGAGCATTACCAATTAGTAATAATCCACCCCAATCAGCTCTAACACGTGAACCTGCCGCTTTACCTGATGTTATAACAATTGGATGATCTTTAGTACCAACTGCGTTTAATTTACCGCCTTTAGCAACAATTAAAACACCAATGTTTGAAGTACTACCGCGTAAACAAGTTCCTGCAGGAATGGTTAAAGTAGCACCATTCAAAACGTGGATAGTTCCACTAATTTCGTACCATTTATTGCTCGATAAAGTTAAGTCAGAAGCAATATCGCCACTTAAAACAACTTTTTCTGCAGCAGTTCCTACTGTAAAAAACTGAGGGTTACTTGAGTTGTAACCGGCATCGCCAGGGTAAGCAGTAGCATTTGGGGTCCAATTAGCCCAAGGTTTACTCCAATCGGCTGAATTATTAGTTGGATCAGGATTGTAACCTGATGAAATATTCTTAGCAGTTCCATTTACTCCAAAAGCTCCACGAAAGGGAACTGAATCGAAAAACTGAGCAAAACCACTACTGTAAATCATTACAGCTAGAATTAATAAGGAAATCTTTGTTTTCATTTTTTTTAAGATAAATATCTGCGAAAGTAGATTGCCGTTGTTGTGTGTATGTTACTTCAAGGTTATGCTTAGGTAAATGTAATATTACATAAATGTTAAGAGCACTTTTTGGGGCATAAAAAAACCCTGCAACTTCTTACAGGGTTTAGTTTAAATAGCTATTTTTTTGAATACAAAAACAACTAAAAATTATAGGTTAATGAAAATGAAGTTGTGAAGCCATAACGGTAGTTGAAAGTAGCAATATCTTTACCTTCATCGTAATTACCATTTTTATTTAAATCTTGGTAGAAAACTAAGTTTTGAGCTAAAATATCGCCCATGGTTAATTTAGCTATCAATTTCTTTTTAAATGTTTTTGAAATACTTGCATCCAATATTGTTCTTGGATTTTCCCAAATAGTAAAGTTATCCTGAGTACCCACAAATGCTATACGTCTTCCAACTCTATTGGCATTTAATGTAATATCAAAGAATTTCTTAGGATTGCTGTAGTTAACACCTGCATTAAATACATAAGGCGATTGCCCTTGTAAAGGTCTATCAGTTACTGCTCCACCTAAAGAGCCTACATTCACTTCTGACTGAATATAGCTGTAATTAGAATACACTGTAAATCTATTCAAAATGCCATTTTTGTTTTTAGTAAAAGTACTTAAAGTAACTCTTGCTTCTAACTCCACACCATAATTATAGGCTGCTGCTGCATTGCCATAAGTAAATTGCAAAGCTCCATCCAAGGCAGGATTAGCGATTAACTCCACTGGATTGGTAAATCTTTTATAAAATGGATTTACCGAAAAAGTTTGACCAGCTGAAGGGAACATTTCCCATTTCAAATCAAAATTATCAATGGTTGCTCTAACCAAGTTAGGATTACCTGTTACTACACCATTATAGTTTACCTCAAAAAAGGCCAATGGAGCAAATTCTCTGAATTCCGGACGTGAAACTGTTTTGGCATAACCTAAACGTAAATTTTGTTTATTGGTGATTTCATAAATAGCATTTATGGAAGGTAAAAAATCCAAAACTGTGTTATCAACTTTAACAGGAGCACCACTATTATCAAATGAATTCACTTGTTGGTTAAAATTTTCAATCCTTGCACCATAAATCAATCTTAAGTTACTTAATTTTTGATTCAACATGATAAAACCTGCACTTAAAGTTGAGTTTGCATTGTATGAATCAAACTTTTGAGTCATTTCCTTTTGAAAAATTCCATTTTCGCCAATATTGTTGAATAAGGTGTTTACCCCACTTTGTAAAACATTTCTATCAAACACATTTCCATTAAATGCATAAACAAAGTTTCTAGCATTAAAATCACGTGTTCTATACATATTCATTCCACCAACTTTTACCTCATTGCGAGCAAATACTTTTGGCAAAAAGTTAAATGGAATATTCACACTGTAATTTGCACTAAAACTATTCTCTGATAAATTAGAGGTAAATCTTCCGCTATTAGCCACCGAAAACGAACTAGGATTATCTAAGATTTGGGCTTCTGTTACACCAAAATCAGTTGCTTGGTTTCTGTCGGCTTGGTAAAACAAACGTTTGAAATCTGGCATTTGCTTATCTAGGTTATTATATCCTAAGGTGTAATTAACTTTTATTTTTGAGCCAGTGAAAAAATGATCGCCACCAAACTGTGAGCTAATCATTCTACTTTGTTGGTATTGATAAATGTAGTGTTCAAACTTACGTTCTACTTGTGATTCTATTGGATCGTTAGCTCCTTTTATTGAGCTTCCATTTCTGGTAATGGTTTGGTCATCTCCTGTTTGAGTAATTAAGTTTTTAAATACCAATTTTGTATTTTTACCTATTTTATAACTAAAATTTAAAATACCGCCTAGGTTTACAGTATTTCTGTAATTATTGTAATCTAGCGTTGAACCATCATATTTAGCATTATTAGCCAATTCGCTGATGGTGTTTGCACCGTCTACATTTTTAATAGTAAATGGCATATAGCGCAACGAATTACTATAAGTTAATGCACCTACCACACCAAAATCATTTTGACCAATTTTCCATCTACGGCTACTGTTAACCTGTAAGTTAAAATTAGGACGGGTAAAACTTACATTTTCTGTAGCAAAATTATTATTAAAGCCTTTTGTATAATCAGCTAATTTAGCATTATCAGATATTGCTTTAGAAGCATCTGTTCCCGGAAAACCAGCAGGAATTGCTCTACTGCCGTTATCAAAACCTAAAAAATCTGTTGAACCACCACCTACACGGTTTGTTTTTTGAAAAGTCGTTAATGAATGTGTTCCTAAACCTAACTGAACCGAAGTATTGTTTTCATCTGGAATATCTTTGGTGTTTATTTGAATAAAACCTCCTGCAAAATCGCCTGGCATATCAGGTGTAGCAGTTTTGGTTATCATCATATTATCTAATACTGCTGCAGGAATTATATCTAAACTAAAAGCTTTTCTATCGCTTTCAGAACTAGGCAGTGGAGCACCATTAATAAAGCCCATGTTATATCTATCACCTAATCCACGAACAATGGCAAATTTTCCATCTTGAATACTTGCACCACTTACGCGTTTAATAACATCTGCTGAGGTTCTATCGGGAGTTTTTCTAATTGCCTCTGCCGAAACACCACTAGATACAGCTATAGCGGCCTTTTGTTGAATTAAAACTTCGTTGGCACTTTCCTTTTTTACTTTACCTCTAATAGTAACTTCTTTTAACGCTTTTTTCTCTTCAAGTGAAACATTGATTACCGTAGTTTCTTTAGCCTCCACTAAAACATTAGGAATTTCCTTTTTTACATAATTAACATAGGATACAGTTAGTGTAAAAGTTCCGATTTTTACATTTTGAAAAATGTACTTTCCTTCAAAATCGGTGGCAGTTGATAAGTTTAGTGCAGGAATACTAACAATGGCAGATATAACTGCTTCTCCGGTATTCTTATCTTGTACTTTACCTGAAATTTTGCCCGTTTGGGCAGATACAAATGGAATGCTGATAATCAAAAAAGCAAACACTATTGCATGTTTAAATAATTTATTCATTTTCTAAAATTAACCTGCCGCAAAGGAACTATTGGGCTTTAAAGAAAATGTTACCTATATGTTATGTGTAAATTACCGCTATGTTACCGAAAAGTTAACAATAAAAAAGTCGGCTGATTTAAAACCAGCCGACTTTTTACTTAATATATTAATATCCAATTGTTTATTGTACATCAACTAATTCACAATCAAAAATTAAAGTAGCATTTGGTGGAATAGCACCAGGAGCGCCTTTTTCACCATAAGCTAATTCGCTAGGAATAATAAAACGCATTTTATCGCCAACATGCATTAGCTCAATGCCTTCTTCCCAACCTTTGATAACCATTCCTCTACCCAATTGAAACTCAATTGGCTCACCGCGTTCTACTGATGAATCGAATTTTTTTCCATCCAATAAATAACCTGTGTAATGAACAGAAACATATTTACCTTGTTCCGCCTTAACACCATTACCTGATTCAACTTTTACAAAACGTAAACCACTTTGCATTCTAACAGTATCTAAACCTGTTACTTCAAAAGGAATTGCCGGACGAGGTTTAGGTCCTTCTACAGCATCAATTACTTCAACATCAAAAATTAAAGTAGCATTTGGTGGTATAACTCCCCCACCTGCCCCAGAGGCACCATAACCAATTTGAGGCGGTATAGTAAATGTAGCTTTGTCACCAATATTTAATAACTGGAAACCTTCATCCCAACCGGGAATAACCTGGCCAACTCCAACTTTGAAGCTAAATGGTTGATTTCTATCCTTTGAGCTATCAAACTTTTTACCATCGGCTAAAGTACCTGTATAATGAGCAGTTACTTTGTCACCCTTTAGCACTTGGCGACCAGTTCCTTTTTCTGTAATTTTTACTTTTAACCCACTAGCGGTTGTTATTACGTTAGTATCCATTTTGTTTTCTATTTTCTTTGTTTGAACTTGAGTTGTTGTTTTTTTTCCTTTTGCTTGTTGTGCACTTAAACTTATTGTCACCCCAAGAAAAATAAAAGTTATCACATTTTTTTTCATATCTAAAACTATTTAATATCTACTAATTGAACATCAAAAACAATACTAGTAAATGGGGGAATAGGTCCATTTCCTAATGTACCATAAGCCAAATACCAAGGAATAATTAACCTGTATTTTTCGCCCATACGCATTAAAAGTAATCCTTGCTCCCAACCCTCAATAACTTGATTCATTCCTAAAACTAGTTTGAATGGTGTTGATTTTTCATTCTCATCAAAAACGTCTCCATTAATGAGCCATCCTTTATAATTAACAGAAACCATTGATCCTTTTTTACAACCAATTCCTTTGGGGTTTGTTATTAATTTTTTGAATTGCAATCCGCTTGCCAATTTTTTTACTCCTTTAATTTGATGGCAATATTTTATTACATTGAGTGAATCAGCAATGATTGCAGACTTGTTTTGAACCTTTACTTTATTCTCAATTTCATCTTTTGTTAAAGCTTGTTGTATATGAAAATATAGAGTAACAGCACTCCCTTTTTCAACGTAACTTGGCGATGAAGTGTTAAATACTTTATTATAAAAAGTATCAGCAATCATTTTTATTTCAATACTATCACCATCATTAAGTTCGTAAAACACCTTTTGTAATCCTGGTTGTTCAGTTGGGATATAAAAAGGTTTGTCACTGCTGCCACTGTTAAAAATAATAGTGTCTTCTGTAGAGTTCGCTTTTTTCGCTTTACCAAGCAAATCAACCAACATAACCATATTGGGTTTTACTTTCCTTCCGTTATTGTTTTTTACAATAAATTTAAACGCAGTAGCATCATCCACTTTAATCCATGTTTGTGCATTGATTGTGATGGAAACAATTAATAAAGCAATGACTATAACTGATTTTTTCATTATTTAGTTTTGGATTTAATTTTCAATAATTTTACATCAAAAACCAATGTTGTATTTGGTGGAATTGGACCTGTTCCTTGCTCGCCATAACCTAAGTTAGAAGGAATAATAAGTTTTGCCTCTTCACCCTCGTGAAGTAACATAATTCCTTCATCCCAACCAGCAATCACTTGTCCTAATCCTAATTTAAAAGTAAAAGGACTTTCTACATTTAAATTCTCATCAAATTTTTTCCCATCTAAAAACATTCCGGTATAATTCATTTCAACTTCATCACCTTTTTGAGGACTATTACCTGTAGTTGACTTTATAATAACGTATTTTAAGCCCGAAAAAGTTGTTTTTATGTCTTTATATTTAGCAAGAAGCGCTTTTATGTCTGCGGAATCTTTACTAGCTCTTTTAATTAGCTCTACTTGTTTAAGTTCCTCTAATTCTTTTTGGTTAAATACATTTTCAACTTTTACTAGAAAATGTATGTAACTGTTTTGCTTTAAAAAAGGTGGTGTCGATTGCTTAAAACTATTATTAAATAAAGAATCAGCAAAAACATCCATTTCTAAACTATCATTTTTCCTTAAGTTAATAAACACTTTACCTAGTGTAATTTCATCTACAGGAATAAAAAACGGATTGCCAGCCGCATAAGAATTAAAAAGAATGGTATCTCTATTATCAGCTAATTTTCCAATTCCAAACAAGTGAATCATGAGTAATTCCCCTGATTTTACTGCTCTTTCTTGGCTATTTGATTTTATAATTTTATAGCTAATCGCTTTAAATGAAGGAACACTTTTTTTAACAGGTTTTTTTACTGTTTTAGGGTTACCTTTCTGTTTGACATTAAATATTCCTTTGCTAATAAGTTTATCAGTTTTAGCAATAGCCAAAACTGATAAACTTAAGAACAATATGGTTAAAAACTTATCTTTCATTATTTATGATCAGCAGCTGCTGGTTTTGCAGGGGCTGGATTTATTTTCAATAATTTAACATCAAAAATAAGCGTTGAATTTGGAGGAATTGGCCCACCCCCCTGTTCACCATAAGCTAAGTTTGAAGGAACAATAAATTTAGCTTCTTCTCCTTCATGCAATAACATTACTCCTTCATCCCAACCTGGAATTACTTGACGCATACCAACGGCAAATTTAAATGGATTTGTTACATCTTGATTTTCGTCAAACTTGGTACCATTCAATAAAATACCTTTATAGAGCATTTGCACTTCTTGTCCTGTTTTTGGCATAGGTCCACTTGAAGGTTTAGTTATAACATATTTTAAACCCGAAGCAGTAGTTTTAACATTTGTTAAATTAGCAACATAAGCGCTTGCCTCTATAGAATCCTTGGCAATTGACTTAGCTTTTTCTTCAGCACGCATAGCCTCTAATTCATTTTGATTGTAAATATTTTCAACTCTTACATAGAAATGAAGTTCGCTATTTTTCTTTAAAAATGCTGGTGTTAACTGACCAAAACTTTTCATAAATAAAGTATCTGCATTAACTAAAAATTCTGCACTATCGCCTTTGTGCAACATCATAAATACATCTTTCAGTGTAGTTTCATCAGCAGGTATATAATATGCTTTTCCAACTTTATATGAATCAAAAATAGTTGTATCCTTACCGCCTAAAGAATCTGATAATTGACCAAATGCAACCATTTGAATCATCATTAAATCACCTTTGGTTATTAAACGTGAAGTATCGTTACTTTCAATGATTCTATAACTTAATCCATTTTCTGTTGTTTGCATTTTTTTGCCACAACTACTCACTCCAAATATGGCCAAAACAGCCATTGCCATTACAATTTTTCTCATTTTTCTTTCTTATTTTAAATATTCGGCATATTCAATAATGCCTTCTTTTAGTTTTAATTCTACGTTTTCTATAGTATCTTTACTTTCACCACCTGCTGCACTGAAATGACCTCCTCCATTAAAGTATTTTCTAGCAAATTCGTTAGCCGGAAAATTGCCTTTAGCTCTAAAACTCATTTTACGAGCAACTGTTCTATCCACGACCAAAACTGAGAATTTGATTCCTTTAATTGATAAACCATAATTAACTAATCCTTCTGAGTCTCCAACAATAATATTGTAACGATTTAACTCATCTGCAGTTACACAAATGATTGCAGTGTTGTATTCTTTTAAAATCTGTAATTTCTCATTTAAACAATAACCAATAAATCGGGTTCTGTTTTCCGAATAGTTATCGTAAATATTTTCATGTATTATATTGCTTTCAGCACCCTTTTCCAAAAGTTCAGCTGCCACTCTATGAGTACTTGGAGTGGTACTTCCGTGTTTAAATGATGCTGTATCTGTCATAATACCAGCGTACAAACATGAGGCTATATCTTTGTTTATAAGGTGTTCAAATTGTAAAGTTTGAATAAACCAATAAATTAATTCACAAGTGCTACTTGCCTTACTTGTCCATAATCTATAGTCGTCAAAATTTTCTGGTTGTAAATGATGGTCAATCATTACCTTTTTAGCTTTGCTTGCTTGAACTAATTCTCCTAGAGAATTTATACGTTTCAGTGCATTGAAGTCTAAACAAAATACAAAATCTGCTTCAGCAACCATTTGAGATGCCAATTCTTCTTCTTCTTCAAAATTAATAACCGTAGGTTCTCCAGGCATCCACATTAAAAAATCACCATAATCGGTAGGTGTAATTACCTGAGATTTAATATTTAATTGAAGTAGAAAATTATACAGCCCTAAACTTGAACCCAAGGCATCTGCATCAGGTTTATGGTGAGTAGTTATAACTATTTTAGGTTTTGTATTTGCTAATAATAAGGGTTTTAGCTCGGCTATATTGTTCATCAAAATGTTTTAAAGCAACGCAAATGTCGTTAAAAACCAATCAAAAACAAGTTGATTTGTAATACTTAATGTATAATTTTATACAAATTTATGTTTTTATGTATTTTTTTATAATCAATCACAATTCTAAAGATTAAAAATCTAGCCTACATCACAAACAACTATTTTTTATAAACCACCGTAAAATATTCTTGTAAAGATGTGGGTCTTCGACCTATTAAAGTTTCTAAATCGGTAGTTTCAGTTGCAAATTCTCCTTGTTTTATGGCTTCACAAAAACCTATCAAACTATTTGCTATTGGCTGTGGAAACCCTGCATTTAATAATGTCTCCACATAATCTTTGTTGGTTGGACTAGCATATTCCACTTCTTCTCCTTTTATCTCGCTCAATATTTCGGCAGCATCGTCCATACTGTAATTTTCCGTATTGGCAATAAAGTACTTTTTATTTTCATGACCTGTTCCTGTTAAAATATTTGCAGCTGCTTCTGCGATATCATTTCTGGTAACATAAGATGCTAAACCATCTTCAGTTGGTAAAAATATTCCAGCCTCTAACACCTGCGGACCAAAAAACATGGGTAAAATATCGGCATACAAATTATTAAGCATAATAGTGTACACCAATCCGCTGTTTATTAAAAATTTATCAGTTTCAATATGCGATTTAGCAACCATGCCTAAAGGCGAAGATTTAGTTTCATTTTTTCGCATAAAACTAGTATAAACCAAATGCTTAACTCCGGCTTCTTTAGCAGCATTAATTACGTTTTCGTGTTGTTTTTGCCTATTAGCAATATCGTTTCCCGAAATCAATAGCACTTTTTCAACACCTTTCATAGCAGCCATTAAAGATCCATAGTCATCATAATCACCAATTCTTAAAGTTATACCTTTTGCTTTAAGTTCAGTTGCCTTACTTTCATCTCTTACTAAAGCAATCAAATTATCTGCAGGCATTTTTTTAAGCAAGAAGTCAATGGTAGCTGAACCCAATTGGCCAGTAGCACCAGTTATTAATATTTTCATTTTTTATTTAAATAGGCAACAAACCTAAATATATTTATTTGAATTTATAAAACTAAACAACTTCGCCACTTCCGTCAGACGATTGCGCTAAGGCTGCGCAAGGGAAGGCGTCAGACGGGTAAACTCCCAACATCCGTCAGGCGATTGCGCATGGCTTTGCCGGGAAAGGCGTCAAACGGATAATTTCAAAATCAATTTTTTTCTCAAATAACTGTTATTTCTGTTTTGTCAATTTGGTAAATTCTGTTAGGTTTGCCTTTACACAAATTTTAAGAATCCAAATAAATGGTTTTAACCATTATTTACACATAAAAAATGACTGATATAGCCACTACTTTTAAACCAAATTGCCTTCATTTTAAAGGTCATATTCCTTGTAAACCTCACAAGCAAAATGGTTATCATTGCAACGATTGCCCAAGTTTTACACCAGTTTCAAAACGAATTTTAATTATTAAATTAGGCGCCATTGGCGATGTAATTCGCACCACTCCATTGGTTGTAAAATACAAAGCACTTTATCCAAATTGTAAAATTACTTGGCTTACTTGGACGCCCGATATTTTACCATCTAGTCAAATAGATGAAATTTTGAAATGGGATATCAACTCCATTATGTATGCGCAACACAGCACTTGGGACATTGCCATAAATTTGGACAAAGAAAAAGAGGCAGGCGCTTTGCTAAAAGTAATTGATGCCAAAGAAAAGTATGGTTATATTTTAAAAGACAATGAAATTCAACCTGCTAATGAGTTGGCTGTTCATAAATTTAGCACTGGCATGTTTGATGATGTGAGCCAAGCAAACACTAAAAGTTATTTACAAGAAATTTTTGAAATTTGCGGATTTACCCATGAAGGAGAACCCTATTTAATGGACAAACATGACGACAAAGGTTATGTTTGGAATTTGCCAACTGGCAAAAAAATAATTGGTATGAACACAGGTTGCGGTGGCCGTTGGACCACTCGCTTATGGACGATTGACAAATGGGTTGAGTTAGTTGGAATTTTAAAAGCACAACACCCAGATGCAGAAATATTGTTATTGGGTGGCGAAGCAGAACATGAACGTAACAAAGAAATTCAAGCTCGTTCAGGCGCAATGTATTTAGGTTATTTTAGCTTGTACGAGTTTATAAATTTGGTAAATCAATGCCATTTAATCATCACCCAAGTAACCATGGGCATGCACATTACTTTGGCATTAGGAAAACAAATAGTATTGATGAATAATATTTTCAATTCACATGAATTCGATTTATTTGGCAAAGGCGAAATTGTAATGCCAGACAAAACTTGTAAATGTTTTTATCGTGGTTCGTGTTTAGATGGCGTTAGCTGTATGGAAAATTTACCTGCTCAAAAAATTGCAACTGCTGTTGCTTTACACTTTTAATCAATAACCAAAATGCGTGCTATAGCTTTAGAAGAATTAAACCAAAAATTAGCTATAAAAGAAATTGAAATACCTGCCATTGCTGATAATGAAGTATTGGTAAAAATACATGCTGCTGCTTTTAATCACCGCGATTTATGGATTCAAAAAGGGCAATATGCCGGTATTCGTTTCCCAATAATTTTAGGTAGCGATGGCAGCGGAACTGTGGCAAAAATTGGTGCTAATGTAAATGCTGATTGGTTAAATAAAGAGGTAGTAATAAACCCAAGTTTAAATTGGGGAAACAATCCCCGAGTACAAGCTAAAGACTATGTAATATTAGGCACTCCAAACGATGGCACTTTTGCAGAATATGTTAAAATTGACGCAAGGTTATTGCATATAAAACCTGTTCATTTAACTTTTGAGCAAGCTGCTGCTTTTCCTTTAGCTGGCTTAACGGGTTTTAGGGCAACCATGAAACGTGCAGCAGCAAAAACAGGCGAAAATGTATTAATTACAGGAATTGGTGGAGGTGTCGCTTTGTTCTGTGTTCAGTTTGCTGTAGCTGCAGGCTGCAATGTATATGTTACCAGTGGCGATGATGAAAAAATAGCTAAAGCAATAACCTTAGGTGCAAAGGGTGGTGTAAATTATAAAAATCAAAATTGGGATAAAGAGCTAAAAGCCATGTGTGGTGGTTTTGAAGCCATAGTGGATAGCAGCGGTGGTGATACTTTTGCTAAATTAGTTGATTTAGCAAAGCCCGCTGGAAGAATTGCCATGTATGGCGCAACTTTGGGTGCATTTAACAGTGGAGTTCCTGCTAAAATATTTTGGAAACAACTAGATATTTTAGGTTCTACCATGGGTAACGATGAAGAGTTCGCAGAAATGTTAGCCTTTATCAATGATCACAAAATTATTCCTATTGTTGATGAAGTTTTTGAACTAACACAAGCTCAAACAGCTATTGAAAAAATGAGCCAAGGCAAACAGTTTGGAAAAATTGTTTTGAAAGTAGCTTTTTAGTTAATTCAACTTGTTTCCTTATCATACATCTTTAAACCTTTAACCAATTTGTTTATTGTTTTAGCCAATCTAACTATCTTGGTTTCTTCCTTTTTAGCTGAATAAATGTATTGAATATAAAACTTTTGTTCACTCTCAGTTAGCTTATTAAAAAAAGTTAATGCTTTGGGCTCTTCTTCCAAGCAAAGCAGCATTTCTTCAGGAATTTCAAGTGGTTCATTATCCTTAAAAAGTATTATATGAACAGTATCTCCCTCCTTTTTATTGATTTTTTTTCTGATTTCAGCTTTTACTGGTAAAAACAAATTACCATTTCCCATAGGCATTAAATGGTACTTTCGTATTTCATATCCATCAATACTTCCACGTACTTTTACCCAACCAAAAGGTGATTTTTTGTCTTGCAAAATTTCTGGGATTCTTGCAAATGTCCAACCACCTTTTCCTGAAATTTTTTCTAATACATACTTTTTATCTACTAATGGGTTCATATCCATTTATTTTACATTTTTAATCCATTCTAAAATTAATAAAGTCAAGTCAGCTTTACTATTTTTAAATGCAGCTACTGCCCTATCGTTTGACCTCCAGTCCAAAATTCAAAAATCATTCTGAAGAATTTTTTGTGAAGAATTTAGTTTTGTTTTTGCGCCACAATAAAAACCAATTGTACCTACTTTGGCAGGTTAATCCTCATAGTTATCCTACCTTCATTACCAATACAATAATTTGGTACATTCCACTTGATGTTTTCTGTAATCAATGGATTTGAACCTAAGATTAAATCCCTCAACAATTCAATTTCCTCAATCAATATATGAATTAACTCGTCTAAAAAAAATAGTTAGTTCCTTGTTTTTCATCATTCATTATTAAAAAATGCTTTTATAAGAATGCTCTGTAAACCTATTCCAGCCATTTTTAACTTTATTTTCAACTGCCTATCTAAATCCCGAATTTTGATCAGGCCAATATATCATTCTGGCTAATCCTGCTGGCATTTGTGCCTCAAAGCAAATAGCATCGGGATGTATGTCAGATGCATTTGCTAAATATCCATTCGATTTTTTACCATCGGAAGTAAATGACCAAAAAGTTATTGTATCTTTTTCAGTGCCAAAAATGGCCATTTCTTCATAAATTTTCCCTCCAAACTCCCATTTAGCATTTAATTCTATGTAATTTCCATTTAATACTTGCTTAAAAGTTCGTGTGCATTTCATATAACCCATTTCAGACTTTTGCTCTGCAATCCAACTACCAAGCAACGGTTTAAATAATCCTAATTTGCCCCTTCCTTTCTTCCAATTAATTATACCTTTATCCATTTAACAACCAAACCTATGTATTTTCAGCAAAAATTACAACTAATCTTTTGAGCTAAATAACCCTAATTAAATCAAATAGAAATAGCAAAAAATGAATATTTAATTTCCAGTTTACAATTGTTTACATAAATGGTTTTGAAATACCTATTATAAAAAGCACTTTTGCCCATATTACATAATTTATGCAAAAACTTTTTCTCGTTTCTATTTCAATTCTACTATTTGCTTCATGTGCAAGCAAAAAGAAAACTCCATCTAATTCCGATTTGTTAACAAACAAAAGCTCGGTAATTACTGATAAAATAAAATCTTGCAAAAAGATTGACGGATTATTTCCATTGTATCAAGATACTGTTACTGGAAATGTATTTATGATTGTAAAAAAAGAACAATTAGATAAAGAATACATTTACTTTTCGTACACAGTGGATGGTGTAGTGGCAGCGGGCCATTTTAGAGGTAGTTTCCGCGATAACAAAGTTTTTACCATTAAGCGTTATTTTGATAAATTGGAATTTGTAGTTCAAAACACAGGCTATTATTTCGATAAAAACAACCCAATAAGTAAAGCCGCTAACGCCAATATCAGTAATGCTATTTTGGTAAACCAAAAAATAGTAGCCGAAGATGCTAAAAAAGGCGAAATGCTTTTAGATGCTAGTGCGATATTTTTAAGCGAAAGCATGTGCCAAGTAAAACCTTCTCCATTTTTTGGCTTGCCTCCCGGTTTTCAAATGTTTAGTTTAGGGGGATTGAGTCGCGAAAAAACCAAGTTCACCAGCTTAAGAAATTATGAAAAAAATACTGACTTAATAGTTGAATATGTGTATGACAATCCAATGCCAACTGTTGGTGGCGGTAAAGAAGTAACAGATGAACGCGCAGTAAGTATTTTTTTACAACATACTTTAATTGAAGCACCTAAAAACAATTTTAAACCAAGAGCAGATGACCCAAGAGTAGGTTATTTTGGCGAGCAGGTAGAAGACATGACTACTACCAATGCCGTGGCTTATAAAGATGTTATCCATCGTTGGCATTTAGAAAAAAAAGATACCAATGCTGCTATTTCTGAACCAGTTGAACCAATTACTTGGTGGATTGAAAATACTACGCCTCCCGAATTTAAAGCCACTATTAAAGAAGCAGGCGAAAAATGGAATTTAGCATTTGAAACTGCTGGTTTTAAAAATGCAGTAGTTATTAAAGAACAACCTGATACCGCTACATGGGATGCAGGTGATATTCGCTACAATGTATTACGTTGGACTTCATCTCCTCAGCCGCCATTTGGTGGATACGGACCAAGTTTTGTTGATCCAAGAACAGGTCAAATTTTAGGTGCTGATATTATGTTTGAATACATTTTTGTAACTAACAGATTGCGCCAAGAAGAGTTATTTGATGCAGGTGTAAGTGGTTTAAATCTTCCAAGTTCATTTAATAAAACTAACTTTTGCGATGCAAGCCATCAATTGCACCAAACTTCGTTATTTGGTTTAAATGCTTTGCAATTGCAAGGTTTAAACGATGTAGAAAAAAGAGAATACATCAAGCAATCGTTATACTATTTGGTATTGCACGAAATGGGTCATACCATGGGTTTGAACCACAATATGAAGGCTAGTCAAATGTTGAAACCAAGCTTAATTCATAACAAAGAAATTACCCGCAAAATTGGTTTAACTGCTTCGGTAATGGATTATCCTGCGGTAAATGTAGCTTTAGATAAAGCCAAACAAGGAGATTACTTCACTACTCGTCCAGGTCCTTACGATTTATGGGCAATTGAATTTGCTTACTCGCAAGGTTTAACTGATGAGGCTAAAGAAAAAGAACGTATAGAAAAAATTCTTGCTCGCTCAAGCGATACGTTATTAATTTTTGGAAACGATGCGGATGATATGCGTGGAATTGGAAGTGGAATTGACCCTAGAGTAAATGTAAACGATATGAGTGGCGATGCCATAGCTTTTGGTGTGGATAGAATTAAATTGGCCAATCAATTATTCACCAAACTAAAAGAAAAATACAGCAAAAAAGGTCAAACTTACCAAGAGTTGCGCCAAGCTTATAGCATTGCCCAAACTGAGTATTTTAATCAAGTAAATGTAATAGCTCGTTACGTTGGAGGTGTTCAAGTTGACAGAAGTTTTATTGGTCAAAATGGTGCTACCAAACCTTTGATTCCTGTTGATTACAAAGAGCAAAAACGTGCTATGGATGTATTGGCTAAATATGCTTTTGCTCCTGATGCATTTACTGTTCAAGCTGATTTGTACAATTATTTACAAATTCAACGCAGAGGTTTTAACTTTTTTGGAAATAACGAAGACCCCAAAATTCACAGCCGTATTTTAAATTATCAAAGTATGATAATGGCTCATTTGTTAAACGCTACCACTTTAAGACGTTTAACCGATTCGAAATTATATGGTAACAAATACAGCGTGCTTGAAATGATGGGCGATTTAACCAAAGCTTGCTTTGTAACCGATGCAAGTAACCCAAATACTTTCCGTCAAAATTTACAAAACGCTTATACCGAACAATTAATTAGCATATACAAATCAAGTAGATATGATGCTATTTCGCAGGCTGCTGCATTGGCTCAGTTAAAACAAGTATTAAACTTTGCTAAAGGTGGTTCAACCGATGAGGCTAGAGCACATTTTGCTAATATCAAACTAAAAATTGATCAAGCTTTGGCAGATAAATAGGTTTTTTGAAATAAAATAATTTAAAAATGCTCCTTAGTTTTTAAAAATTAAGGAGCATTTTTTTTAATAAAAATTCCAACTTGTAAAATGCTAAACTTTTAATAAACTTGCTCACCATGAAAATTAAATTGTTTTGTATTGCAGCCGCGTTGTTATTTTTTACTAAAATATATGCGCAAACTATTCCAACCGTAGTAATTAATGCCACTGTGCATGTTGGAAATGGACAAGTAATTGAAAATGGAATTGTGGCTTTTAGCAATGGTAAAATTGATTATGTAGGCACTGAAAATAAAACGCTTTATAAAAATGCTACCATAATTGATGGTAAAGGTAAACATGTTTACCCAGGTATTATTTGTTTAAATAATTATGTAGGATTAAGCGAGATAGAAGCTGTTAGAGCTACGCACGATTTTAATGAACAAGGCAGCATAAACCCAAATGTGCGTTCGCAAATAGCTTATAATACCGACTCTAAAATATTGCCAACTTTAAAGGTTAATGGAATTATGTTTGTACAATCAGTTCCGCAAGGTGACATGATTAGTGGCACATCCAGCATTATGAAAACCGAAGGTTGGAATTGGGAAGATGCCACTATTAAACAAGATGATGCCATCCATTTAAACTGGCCAGAATATACACATGGTAATGAAAAACAACGCGAGCAAGTAAACGAAAGAGTAAAACAATTAAATACTTTTTTTTCGGATGCTATGCAATACCAAGCCAATACCAACAAGGTGTTTAACGCTCGACTTGATGCTATGAAAGGTTTGTTTAATCAAACAAAAAAATTATTTATTCATGTAAATACCGCTAAAGGCATTATAAACAGCGTTCAGTTTTTTAAGAAAAATTTTCCAACAATTCAGTTGGTTTTAGCCGAAGCAAGCGAAGCCAATTTGTGTTTGGCATTTATTAAAGAAAGCAAAGTACCTGTGGTATTAAGCAATATTCATAGCCTACCAAGTACTGCCAATAAAGATGTAGACCAACCATTTAAAACGGCTGCACAATTACAAAAGGCAGGAATTGTGTTTGCCATTAGCCATAAAGAAAGCTGGCAAACACGTAACTTGATGTTTAATGCTGGAACAACCGTTGCTTATGGATTAACCAAAGAAGAAGCATTGCAGGCCATTACTTTAAATGCTGCTAAAATTGTTGGAATTGATTCAACTTACGGAAGCATTGAACAAGGTAAAAGTGCCTCGTTAATTATTAGCAATGGCGATGTGTTAGATATGCGCACCAATGTTTTAACCAATGCATTTATTAATGGTGAAGCAGTAACATTAACCAACGAGCAAAACGAATTAAATAGCAAATATTTAAAAAAGTATAACTTAAAAGACTAACTTAAGTTTATTTAACCTCCACCCAAACAGGGCAATGGTCAGAATGAACTATTTGTTGCATGATTCCCGCATCAACCAAATTATTTCTCAGTGCTTCTGCTACCATGCAATAGTCGATGCGCCAACCTTTGTTGTTTCCACGCGCACCAGCACGATATGTCCACCAACTATATTGATGAGGTGCTTTGTTAAATTCTCTAAACGAATCAATAAATCCGTTATCCATAAATTGAGTAAGCCACTCACGTTCTTCAGGTAAAAAACCACTGCTGTTTTTATTTCCTACAGGATCATGTATATCAATTGGTTTATGAACAATATTGTAATCACCACAAATAATTAACTCTTGTTTTTTGCCTTTTAACTCATTGATATAATCTTGAAAAAAAGTAAGCCAATTCATTTTAAATGCTTGGCGCTCCTCACCACTTGAACCACTGGGAATATAAACACTAATGATACTTTTAGAACCATAATCAGCTCTAATAATTCTGCCTTCGTTATCAAATTCTGGAACACCAAAACCGTATTCTACATGGTCGGGTTCATTTTTACAAAACAAAGCTACACCGCTATAACCTTTTTTTTCGGCACTAAACCAATAATTGTTTTTATATCCTGCTGCTTCAAAAATAAATGGTTCGTTAATTTGTTCTTTATTGGCTTTGGTTTCTTGCAAGCAATAAACATCAGCATTTTCACTTTGCATAAAATTAATTAAACCTTTGCTCATGGCTGAGCGTATTCCATTTACATTATATGATATTATTTTCATTATTTATTTCACAGTTCTTAGTTTATAGTACTTAGTTTTTTCTCATTCCGTTGGCTAAAGCCAAACGGCAATTTATCATTGATTCATTTTACTATTGCCAGTTGCCAATTGCCTATTATTTTTAATAAGCCAAAGGCCAAAGAAAGTAAGCATTCCATTTAAAATTAACAATTCTTGACCAAATTGGTAGCCATTAAATAAGTCTTTTGAATAAGTATCAAGTTGGTAACAAATTATTGGCGCGGCCAAACAAACAAATGGAACAAGCTTATCTTTTACACTAATTTTATTAAACAAACCAAAGGCAAATAACCCTAATAAAGGTCCATAAGTATAGCCAGCAAACCTAAATACTTGGTTAATTACAGCATCGTTATTTAGCTCTTTAAAAATGATGATGATTAAAAATAATACTAGCGCAAAACCTATATGAATTAAATGTCGATTGCTTTTGTGTTCTTTACTTTCGTGTGTTTCGTCATAACCTAAAATATCAATACAAAACGAAGTGGTAAGTGTTGTTAATACACTATCGGCACTGCTAAAAGTAGCAGCAGTGATTCCTAATATGAAAACAATAGCTCCAATTCCGCCCACATAATTCAACGCAATATTCGGAAATAATTGGTCTGTTTTTTCAGGTGTGATAATTCCTTTGGCTGCTGCAAATTGATATAATAACACTCCTAAACTTACAAACAATAAATTGATAAAAACTACCACAATACTGAACCAACGGATATTCTTTTGTGCATCCTCTAAACTTTTACAGCTTAAGTTTTTTTGCATCATATTTTGGTCCAAGCCTGTCATGGCAATAGCTATAAACATGCCTCCTAAAAACTGTTTGAAGAAATTATTTTTGCTCATCCAATCATCAAAGAAAAACAGTTTACTCATAGGGCTTTCTTTAACAGCCATAACAGCGTCAACCAAACTGTAATTTAATTGACTACAAACTACATATATTGAAAGTGCCACACCCCCCAATAAAAATCCCGATTGAAGCGTGTCTGTCCATACCAAAGTTTTGATACCACCTTTATAAGTGTATAGTAGAATTAAACCAATTACTATTAAAGCTGATACAAAAAATGGAATATTAAAGGCACTGAAAAAATAAACATCTAATACAATTAAAGCTATGTAAAGCCTGAATGCTGCACCCACCAAACGCGATAAAATAAAAAACAACGAACCCGTTTTTTGAGATATTTTACCAAAACGCTGCTCTAAATAAGAGTAAATAGAAATAAGGTTTAACTTATAATACAAAGGCAATAAAAATTGGGCTATTACCAAATAACCTACAATATAGCCTAGCACCATTTGCATATAGCTAAATTGATTAGTAGCCACCGCACCTGGCACCGATATAAATGTAACTCCCGAGAGTGAATCACCAATTAAACCAAAAGCCACAATATACCAAGGTGATTGCTTATTTCCAGTAAAATAGCCGCTTTCGCCTGCCTTGTTAGAGGTGTACCAAGCTATTAGCATTAACAATCCAAAATAGCCTATAACCGAAAATAAAATGAGATACATTGACATATGGGCAAAAATATTTTTTACTTTTAAATTACCTCATTTTATTTATCCATATTGTTACACATGGCGTTCAATAAAGTCTATCAATGAATGTATAACTTTAATATGTATTTCTTGAGCTCTATCTGCGTATTGACTATGAGGTGCGCGTATTTCCACATCGCAAAGTGAGGCCATTTTACCGCCATCTTTTCCTGTTAAACCAACTATTTTTATACCTTTTTTCCTAGCTACTTCTATAGCATTAATTACATTAACAGAATTGCCACTACTTGATATAGCAAGTAAAACATCGCCTTTTCTGCCTACGGCTTCTAGATAACGGCTAAAAACATAATCGTAACCATAGTCATTTCCAACACAAGCTATATGGCTTGCATCACTTATTGAAATGGCTGCTATTGCAGGCCTGTCGTTCCTGTATTTTCCAGTTAATTCTTCCGCAAAATGCATAGCATCGCACATGCTTCCTCCATTTCCACAACTTAAAATTTTACCTTCAGCCTTAATTGAATCCACCATTAACTGACCTGCCTTTTCAATGGCTTCAAAATTTTTATCATTGCTTAAAAATTGGGCTAATACATTATGTGCTTCCTCAAAGTGTTGTTTTATGCTATTCATGAAATGGTTTAATTTTTACTTGTCAATATTAAACATTTTTATAAAAAAAACTTCATGATAAACCTTCTTAATAAAAAAGTCGTTTTTAATAAATATGGTCATAATTTTTAAATATCGATCCTAATTTAGAATTAGGAAAAATATTAATTATTATGAAAAATAATCTAACTTAACAACATCATTAAAAACCTTAATTTATGCACTTTCAATGCTGTTTTGTTATTAAGAGACCTAGAATAAGAACAACCTCAATTCATAAATAAAACAAGTATAACTTTGAATACAGAAGGATATTTTAAACAAAAGAAAAATAGACCTTTATTGCTAAAATTTTTATTTAATTGAATACATCTATTCCTTTTCCAGTTGTAATTAAACTATAAAGACTTTGTTCTATCAGCATTTTCCAGCCATTTGAACAACCTCCATAACATTCAAACTTTGGTACCAAACCCACATGCGTAAAACAAACCTTTGTTTTATTTCCTTCCTCCATTATTTCAAACACAATTTCAGTACCTGTCCATTCAGTTTTATTATTAGTAAAATTAAGTTGACTATCGGTAACCAACCATACAATTTTTTTATTGGGCACTAACTCTATCACTTTTTGGAGGGAATAATGAATATCTTTCATTCTGTATCCAAATTCATCATTTAGCGCATTGGCAGTGCCAACTACTTCGCCATGCCACCATGCCCTTACATTGTTTATGGCATTATACACTTCGTTGGCCGATTGGTTAACTACTATAGTGGTGGTATAACTATTTAATTCCATGTTGCTGCTTATTTAAGTAATTGTAATTGCCCCAAATGGTATTGTAAATGCGAAGTTCTGGTTATTATAATATTTAATTTATTTCGGATAGGTTCTTTTTCAAAATCTTCGGCAGTTACAGCAGTGTGTTTTTCAAACCAATCTGTGGGTTTCATGGCACTAAATTGCTCATTCATTATGTTACATTGGTTAGTCCAATAAGCCCTTAATTCAGCTAAAGCTGGTATTTTATCAGTAGCTTTATCTGCCAATTTAATGAATGGCTCATTCAGTTCGGGGTAAACTTTTTCGCCCATATTAAGTAAAATGATCATGTCATCGTGAACGGCAATTAAATGTCCTAGAATATAAATACCCCTATTTTTACCAGGAGCAATCTCTTTTAGTAGTTTTTCATCGTTTAATAATCCAAGTAGGGTATCAACATTTTTAATAGATGCATTCCATCTATCTAATACCATTTTTACGGCTATTTCTGTTTGTGTCATGTTTTTTATAAAAATTAGTAATTCAAAAGTATTGTCTTACATTATTAAGCAGGTGGTGCAAAAACGACATTTTAACGGGTTGATTGAGACAGTACAACATCCTAATTTTGACAAAAAATTATTTATGAAACATTTAAGCATATTGGTACCAAACGGAGAGGGAAATAACCTGAGCAGTTTAGTTGGTGCTTATAAAATATTTACCCGGGCTAATCATTATTGGCAGCAGTTAGGCAATGCCCCCAAATTTACTATTCAGTTGGTAGGTAGCGCACAAACTGTCAATTATTTTGATGGTTTATTTTCGGTAAAACCACACACTCATATCGATCATATTAGTCAATCCAATTTAATTATTATTCCATCGCTCAATCATCATTTTGAGGATGGCATTAATCAAAACAAGGAACTCATAAATTGGATTGAAAAGCAATACAAAAGCGGTGCAGAAATAGCCAGTATTTGTACAGGGGCATTTTTACTAGCAGCTACTGGTTTAATGGATGGTAAGGTTTGTTCTACGCATTGGTCGGCCGCTAATAGTTTTAAGCAAATGTTTCCTAAAGTAAATTTACAAACTGACAACTTAATAACTGATGAAGCAGGTATTTGTACCAATGGAGGAGCCTATTCTTTTTTAAACTTGATGATTTATTTAGTGGAAAAATATTTTGACAGGCAAACAGCGGTTTTTTGTGCTAAAATATTTCAAATAGAAATGGATAGAAACACCCAATCGGAGTTTACCATATTTACTGGGCAAAAACAACATAGCGATGAAATGGTGCTGCAAGCCCAATTATTCATAGAAAAAAATATTGAAGATAAAATTTCAATTGAATATTTATCATCAAAGTTAAATGTGGGAAGGCGAAGTTTTGATAGGCGATTTGTTAAGGCTACTGGAAATACACCCATTGAATATGCGCAAAGAGTAAAAATTGAAGCCGCAAAAAAAGCATTTGAAACAAATAGAAAAACAATAACTGAAGTAATGTACGAAGTAGGTTATACCGATGTAAAAGCTTTTAGGGAGGTGTTTAGAAAAATTACTGGCTTATCTCCGTTAGAGTATAAACGTAAGTACAATAAAGAAACTATTTAATTTATTTAAATATGTTTCTTTATAAAACAAAATAGCTAAAATAATTAAATAGTTTGTCCAAAAGTTAACAGGTTGTTATCAGGATCAAGTAGAGAAAACTCATACTGCCCCCATGGCTTTATTGTTAAATCACCTTCAGGATGTATTTCTACTTTTCGTTCTAACAATGATTGATACCATTTTTCAATATCAATTGTTCTAATATAAATTTGCCCATAATTTTTTAGTGGGTCAAGTTCTTTAAATTCAAAAAAGTGAATTTGAATTTCATCTATTTCTAGCATTAAGTAACCATCAAAATCGGCATTTCCAAATTCTTTAAAACCTAATTTTGTGATATAGAAATTTCTTGTTGCGTCCTTATTGCGCATTGGTAATTTAGGATTAACAGCAGTTAGCATAATATTTAAGAATAAGTTTTCTCGTTCAAATGTAAATTATAATTCTTTTATTTTACTAAATTAGCAACATGATAAACTTTGAGAAATTATGCATTGATACTTGCACATTGGCCCAAGAGGCGGGCTTATTTATAATGCTAGAAAGAAAGACATTTACTTATGACAAAGTAGAAGAGAAAACATTCAATCAATTAGTAAGTTATGTAGATAAAACAGCGGAAGAGATGCTTGTTTCAGGACTTCAAAAGTTGCTCCCACAAGCTGGCTTCATAACAGAAGAATCAACAATTGCCACTGAAGAAAAAGAGTTTATGTGGATTATTGACCCGCTTGATGGTACTACAAATTTTATCCATAGTTTGCCAGTTTTTAGTGTTAGCATTGGATTAATGCAAAACAATGAATTAGTATTAGGTATTGTTTATGAATGCAATAGAAAGGAAATGTTTTATGCATGGAAAGGAAGTAAAGCATACTTAAATAACCAACCTATATACGTAAAACAAAATGATAAATTGAGTCAGTCGCTTTTAGCTACTGGTTTTCCTTATTATGATTTTGAAGTAATGGAAAAATATTTAGCTACTCTAAAATACTTGATGGTAAATACACAAGGTATGCGCAGAATGGGTAGTGCAGCAGTAGATTTAGCTTATACTGCATGCGGCCGTTTTGATGGTTTTTTTGAGTATGGATTACACCCTTGGGATGTAGCTGGGGGAGCATTTATAGTGCAACAAGCCGGAGGAATCATTTCTACTTTTTCAGGCGATAAAAATTATGTTTTTGATAAAACATTAATAGCTTCATCAGCTGTTTTGTATCCAAGTTTTTTTGAGGTAATCCAAAAAAACTTTCATTAATCTATTATCATATTTTTAAAAAATTGATATTTAGCATATAAACAGCATTGATGTATAGATAATTAGATTTTTTTACAATATTGCAAGCTATGAAAATTTACTTTAAGTACTTTATACTGATAACAACCTTTTGTATTAGTTTTAGTAATTCATTTGCTCAATCAAACCATTGGCAGATTGTTCAAGAACCTACCTCAATAAACCAAGAAGATAGGCAAATTGTACCTCAAAAATATGGTACTTACCAGTTGGATTTAGCTAGTTTTAAAAAACAGTTAGCTAATGCACCTGCCGAATTTACACCCGAGGCTAAAACCAATAAATTAATTATTGAATTGCCCTTGCCCAATGGAGGATTTAGTAGATTTTATGTATATAAATCTTCCATAATGGAAAAGCCTTTGGCTGATAAATATCCGCAAATACAAACTTTTGCATGCCAAGGAATTGATGATATATATGCTAATGGAAGAATAGACTACACTGAAAAGGGCTTTCATGGTATGATATTGTCGCCTAATGGTTGTTATTTTATCGACCCTTATGCAAAATCTACAACTGATTTTTATATTTCATATTACAAAAAAGACTTCATTTCTAAAAAAGTGTTTTATGAAGAAGGTGTTTTAAAAAATAATCAAACGCTCAGCCCCAATAATAATACTCCTAACAATTCAATTCCTGATATAATAGTAAACAAACCAGTCAATAGAAGTAACGGAACACAATTGTTCACCTATCGCATAGCAATAGCAGCTACTGGTGAGTATTCAGCATATCATGGTGGCACTGTAGCTTCGGTACTTTCAGCACAAGTTACCACTTTAAATAGAGTTACAGCAGTGTATAGAACTGAATTAGGCATCAGCTTTAATTTGATTGCTAACAACACCTCAATAATATATACCAACGCAAGTACGGATCCATATACAAACACAAGTGGTAGTAATATGTTAGGTCAAAATCAAAACACTTTAACAAGCGTAATTGGTAGCGCAAATTATGATATGGGCCATGTGTTTAGCACTGGTGGTGGTGGAGTTGCCATGCTAGCCTCGGTTTGTTCTTCGACTTTAAAAGCACAAGGTGTAACTGGATCGAGCGCTCCTATTGGCGATCCATTTGATATAGATTACGTAGCTCATGAAATGGGGCACCAATTTGGAGGTAATCACTCTTTTAATGGTAATACTGGTTCATGTTCTGGTGGAAATAGAAATGCCTCTACTGCTTATGAACCCGGAAGCGGAAGCACGATTATGGCTTATGCTGGTATATGTTCTCCACAAGATTTACAACCACATAGCGACCCATATTTTCATACCGTTAACTTTGATGAAATAATCACCAACATTACCACTGGAGCAACTGGGTCTACTGGATGTGCAGTGATTACACCAACAGGAAATAACCCACCAACTGCTACAGTAAATAGCTTAAGCAATACAATTCCTAAAGGAACGCCATTCATATTAAATGGCTCGGCCACAGATCCAAATGGCGATCCTTTAACTTATTATTGGGAACAATTTGATTTAGGGTCATCTTCAGCGCCAAGCACCCCTCCTACACCTGGGCCAAGATTTAGGTCGTATTCACCCACCACTTCATCAGCTCGAATAATTCCAAATTATGCAAATTTATTGGCAGGAACTACTCCCATAGGTGAAATACTACCTACAGCTTCACAAACTGCTAAATTTAGATTAACCGCTCGTGATAACCAATCAATAGGAGGAGGTGTAGACTATGATGTTAACTATAGTACTATCACATTTGCATCTTCAGGACCTTTTACAGTTAATTCAGTTGGAACAGTTCCACCTAATTCAAACTATACTGTAACATGGAATGTAAATGGAACAAATGCAGCTCCTGTAAATTGCACCTATGTTGATATCCTTTTATCAACTGATAATGGCGCAAATTATGGTTACACACTAATAAGTTCAACCTTAAATGATGGAAGCGAAACAATTACAATTCCAAACTTAACTTCAGATAGCGCTAGAATATTAATACAAGCTTCTAACAATATTTTCTTTAATATTTCTAATCAATTTGTTATTGGAAATCCACCACCACCAACTATAACCTCATTTACACCAACACTTGGCTTCCCTGGTGATACAATCACTATTAATGGAACCAACTTATTAAGTACATCATCTGTTTCATTAGGAGGCACCTCAAGCAATTTTATTTTAAGTTCAAATACTAAATTGTTTGCAATAGTTGGCACAGGAAGTACTGGGTCAGTAGAAGTTGTTACTCCTTATGGAAACGCAACTTTAGCGGGTTTTACACTTGGCGATTCTACCATGGGAAAATACACTAATATTGGTAATGGAAATTTACTCTTAGCAACTAATACCTACCCTGCACCTTATGGAAATTATTATGGAGGAGCACGTCATCAAATTATTTATTTGGCAAGTGAGTTAGCAGCTCAAGGTTTAACAGCTGGGTTAATTAGCCAATTTGGTTTAAACGTATCATCTGTAATAGCAGGCTCTTTAACAGGTTTTAATATTAAAATGGGAACAACCGCTTTAAATGTGCTAACAACTACATTTGTCGCTAGTGGCCTAACTCAAGTTTACGCTTCAAATAGTTATACTGCTACCACTGGTTGGAATATGCATAATTTTAGTACTCCATTTTATTGGAATGGCACTTCAAATATTATAGTTGAAATATGCTTTACTAATAATAATACAGGTGTGACTGGTAATACAGTTACAGTTGCTACTTCAGGACTTAGTAGTGGGATTTGTGCATATTTCCGTGCTGATAATTCAAGTACAGTATGTACTAGTACAACTGCAAATGCAATAACAACTAGTAGACCCAATGCACGTTTTTTTGTTACAAGAGTTCCTCTTACAAATGCAAGTAATATGCAATTTTCTAACATAACTAACACCAGTTTAACTCTTTCAATTACAAAAGGAAGTGGAGGGGCGCGAATAATTGTATGCAGACCATCAGTTGCCGCTGCTGTTGCACCAGTTAATTTGACTAATTACAGCGCCAATAGCATATATAACCAAGGAAATACTACAGGAGCCAACAATTTTGTAGTTTACAATGGTACAGGTAATACAGTAAATATTACAGGTTTAACAAAAAACACAGCTTACACATTTACGGTATATGAATATAATGGGGCTGTAGGTAATACAGCATATCAAACTTCAGGTTATTCAGGAAGCCCTGTAACAACGCTTCCGGTTAAATGGCAAAGTTTTGAGGCAAATAGAAATGCTAAATCTGTTACGCTTAATTGGTCAACTGCAAGTGAGGTTAATAATGATTATTTTACCGTGGAGCGTTCCCTAAACAATCAAAATTGGTCTGAACAAATAAATATCAAAGGTAGTGGTAACTCAATGGTAGTAAATAAATATAACTACACAGATAACCTAGATGCAACTGCACTTAATTTTGATTTATATTATAGAATTAAGCAAGTAGATTTTGATGGTAAATTTAGTCTATCAAAAACTGTTATAGTAAAAACAAACACAAACGGTAACACCAATAAAACTATTCCTAATCCGAGCAATGGGAAATTTTTATATATAAGTCAGGAACCAATATTAATACTAGGTGACCTTACAATCATAAATTCTCTAGGAAGCGAGGTTGGAAAGTTAACAATAAACAATATAGAAACTCCAATAGATATGAGTAATTTACCTAAAGGAGTTTACTATTTATTATTTAATAATAATGGTAAGTCGTTTAAATCAACAATAGTAATTCAATAGCTACAGTCAAAATTGATAAAAGAAAGCAGAAAGCACTCAATTAAATGGAAGTGTTTTCTGCTTTTTTTATTACATCCCAGCTATGGTCGCCTAATAGCTTAACGCTGGCTAAATATTTTCCTACCGTTTTACTGCGTCCCCACTCTTCTGGACCAATTAAAGAAAGGTTATAATAACTATCTTTTTCGTATAAGTGATAAACTTGATTGACAACAGGTGTAAATTTTAAGTTGCTTTCATAAATGTGCTCTGAAATTTTAAGACGAGCCTCTATTTCGCGTACCTGACTCATGATTAAATCGGCTTGTTTTTTAAGCATCCCGATTTCTTGATTTGCATAATGATGCATTGCCTCTACAGCATTTGCCTTTATTTTGTTTTTATCTTCTGGTCTTATTACTGGCGACCCAATACTTAATGGTATTGGAGATAAACTAGCTGAACCAGTATAACTTTCCTCTATGGTATTTTCTTCCATCATTTATATTGTATAAAGCAAAAATACAATCAAATGTTTTATAAAAAATAAAAAACTAAATCAGATCTTGGTGTTCAATGCTGAATAATTTTTTATAACTATTCATTTTATTAACAGCAATTAATAAAAAAATTGAACCTACAATTGACAATAAAAAAATTGCACAAAGAATGTACTTTGTTATTTCAAATAAAATATCCATATGCAATTTTATACAATTTAAATAACAAATACAACCATTCAAACAAAAAAATTGCTTAAACGCCATTATAAGCAAATGCCAATGCGCCTATACTAACTTTACAATTAGCTATTTGAGTTAATTCATTTGCACAACTTTCAATGGTAGCACCAGTAGTAATAACATCATCAATTAATAAAATGTGCTTATTTTCAAAAATGGCGGTATTAGTTATCTCAAAAACTTTATTTACATTCTCACTTCTCTCTAATCTCGATTTTTTGGTTTGAGTTTCTGTAAATTTTGTTCTAATTATTTGAGTACTTAAATTATCAATTCCTAGGGTCTCGGCTATTCCATTACAAAGCATTTCACTTTGGTTATAACCGCGCATACGCAATTTATTTTTATGTAAAGGAATAGCAACTACTGCTTCAATACCATTTTTAACAATAAATTCTTTTAGAAAAGTACCATAATACTTGCCTAAAAACAATGCTATTTCAGGATTATTATGATATTTTAGAGCGCGTAATAGTTTAGCTGTTTTACCACCTTTTTTATAATATAATAATGCAATAGCCTTTTCAATAACACTCCTACCCCAAAATACTTTTTCTAAGTTATTTCCTGGTAAATTATGAAAATTAGTTAATGGAAGTTCAAGTAGGCATGCAGTGCAAACATAATTCTCCGTTGCTACCAAATGCTGGTAGCAGCAAATACAGTTATTGGGATAAATTAGTTGAAGTAAATATTTGAACATAAAAAAAGCCAAAATCAAATATAAGTTTTTTGATTTTGGCTTATCTAAATTTTTTATAAATTTATTTCAAGAATTTAGCAATTTCTTCGCTTAAAGGTTCTGTTTTACTTGGAAAATACTCTACAAATTTTCCGTTTTCATCAATTAAAAATTTTCCAAAATTCCATTTAACCTCCACGTCTTTTAAGCCATTAGTTTCCTTATTGGTTAACCATTGGTAAACTGAATGTTGGTTTTTTCCTTTTACGTCAATTTTTTCAGTAAGTGGAAAAGTTACGCCATAATTTTTTTTGCAAAAAGTGGCAATTTCTTCTGGAGAACCTGACTCTTGGTACAAAAACTGGTTACAAGGAAAACCAATAATAACTAGCTTTTCTTTATTGTTTTCATACAACTTTTCTAAGCCTTCATATTGTGGAGTATAACCACATTTACTGGCTACATTAACACAAAGTACCTTTTTACCTTTAAACTGGCTCATGCTAATTTCTGTTTTCCCATCTAAAGATTTGATGGTTAAATCGTAAAAGCTTTTGCCTTTGGTACTGTTTTCAACTTTACGGTTTTTAAAACTGTAAAATACAAAACCTGCAACTAATAGCAGTGCGCTTGATAAAATTATTGTTTTCATGTTTTTTATAATGTTAAAATAGCTTCTTTTACTTCTTCCATTTGCCATTGTGGTGTACTCGTAGCCCCACAAATACCAACGGTTTCGTTATCATTAAACCATTCTTTTTTAAGTTCGTTTTTATTACTAACAAAAAATGTATTAGGATTGTTTTCTTTACAAACATCATAAAGCACCTTTCCGTTCGATGACTTTAAACCTGCTACAAATATTACCTTGTCAAACTTTTTTACAAAATTTGGTAATTGAACATCTCGGTTACTTACTTGGCGGCAGAGGGTATCGTTAAAATCAACTTCTATTCCTTTTTCTTCAAGGGTAGTTTTTAGTTTGTATAAGTTTTTGGTGCGTTTTGTGGTTTGACTAAACAATTGAAGTTTTTTAGGTAATTCTATTGTTTCTAATTCTTCAAACGTTTCTACTACTTTAGCCTCTCCATTAGTTTGTCCAACCAAACCTTTTACCTCAGCATGGCCGTGCTTGCCGTATATCAGTATCTGCTCATTATCGTTATAAGCTTCTCTAACTCGATTTTGTAATTTTAAAACCACTGGACAACTAGCATCGATAAGCTCTATTTGATTTTCCATGGCTAATTTATAAGTTTCTGGTGGTTCACCATGAGCTCTAATCAGCACTTTTTCATTTCGAATATTTTTTAATTGCTCATGGTTTATAATTTGCAATCCTTTGGCTTTTAAGCGCGACACTTCTTCATCGTTATGAACAATATCGCCAAGGCAAAATAATTTACCTTCTGCATCTAAAATATCTTCCGCCATTGAGATTGCAAAAACTACCCCAAAACAGAAACCAGAATTATCGTCTATTTCTACATTTACATTCATAAAACATTACAATATTAACTTTTATAACTCAAATTAGTTTTTTGATTTTATTAAAATAAAATTTATTTGGTTTTGTAGGTTAAAACACTGCTATTTGTATTTGTTTTTTTACAATTCAAATAGTTGTTAGAAAGTTTTTTATTGTATATTATAAATACATACAAAAAAAGTATAATATTGAATTTAAAATTGCTAAATTAAAATGAGCGAACGAATGATTAACATACTACTAGTAGAAGATGATGAAGTGGATATAATGAACGTTAGACGTGCATTTAAAAAGAATAATGTAACTAATCCATTACATATTACCAATAATGGTATAGAAGCATTAGAATATTTACGCGATATTCATATAAATGCACCTTTAAAAACACCTAAAATTATCCTACTCGACTTAAACATGCCTAAAATGGGTGGAATTGAGTTTTTACGTGAACTGAGAAAAGATGAGCATTTAAAAAACTTAAGTGTTTTTGTTATGACTACTTCGAACGAAGACAATGATAAAGTAGAAGCATTTAATTTAAATGTAGCTGGTTATATCCTTAAACCATTATCAATGGATCAATTTATGGATGTGGTTAGTACTTTAAATAGTTATTGGAAATTGTGCGAATTTCCAACCTAATTGAGTTTACTTATTGTTAAACAAAATTAGCCTATGCAATCAGAAAATTATAAACTGTTATTAGTTGATGATGATGACATTGATATCATGTCATTTCAGCGTGCACTAAAAAAAACTGGTTTAACATATGAATTAGACATTTGTAAAAACGCAACCGAAACACTTGAAGTAGTTAATAAGCATAAATATAATTGTATATTTTTAGATTATTTGTTACCAGGAGTTGATGGATTAGAATTACTAAAAAAAATTCGTGAACTAAAAGTTTTTACTCCTATTGCTGTAATGACTTCCCAAGGGGATGAAAAGCTTGCAGTTCAAATGATTAAAAATGGTGCTTTCGATTACTTTCCAAAAGCCGAACTAAGCCCCGACTATATTCAAAAAGTTATATTAAACGGAGTTCGATTATGGGAAATTGAAAATCAACGCGTTAAAGCTGAGGCCGAAATTAAAGAAAACAATAACCGTTTAACGGCAATTGTTGAAAGTACACACAATAATATTTATGCTATTGATAAAGAATTAAGTATTATTTCTTTTAACTCTTCATTTAAAAACCGTATTAGTTCTCAACAAAACATCGATATTTATATTGGTCAGCCAGTTACCGAGATCATAAGTGACCCAGAAGTGTTAAATCATTTTACCGAATGTTTAAAAGGAAATAGCCTAACATATGTAGAAGAATTAACCATAAATGATGAATATTTTTGTTTTGAAACAACTTACAATCCTATTAAAAGTGAAGGAGAAACTACTGGAGCTGCCATTTTTAGTAAGGATATAACCGAAAATAAAAAGTTTCAAAAAGAGTTATTACAAGCCCGAAACGATGCGATAAGTTCAGCTAAAGCTAAAACCGAGTTTCTATCAAATATGAGTCATGAAATTAGAACCCCAATGAATGCCATTATGGGTTTAACTGATTTATTACTTGATGAAAAAATATTTGCTGGAACTGCTTTAGAAAACTTAAAATCAATCAGGTATTCAGCTGACAATTTATTGGTTATTATAAACGATATTCTAGATTTTTCCAAAATTGAAGCTGGTAAAATTACTTTTGAGAACATTGATTTTGACATTCGCCAACGAATGAATGAATTGCATAAAACGTTTGATTACCGTTCAAAAGAAAAAGGTTTAGATTTTACAGTAACTATTGATGAAAAAATTCCTGCAATTCTAAAAGGTGACCCTTACAGATTGAATCAAATTTTGTTTAATTTGGTTGGTAATGCACTGAAATTTACTTCAAAAGGAGCTATTACTGTAACCGTTAATTTAATTGAAACCGAAGAAAATAAGAGTAAAGTTCAATTTACGGTAAGTGATACAGGTATTGGAATTCCTGAACACAAACAATCAAAAATATTTGAAAGTTTTACCCAAGCATATACCGACACCACCCGCAAATTTGGGGGAACTGGACTGGGGCTTGCCATTACAAAAAACTTAACCTTACTTCAAAATGGAAATATTACCATTAAAAGTAAAGTTGGAGAAGGAACTACTTTTGGTGTTGAACTACCTTTTGAAACCAGTACTTTAAGTAAAATTGAAGACGAAAAAACCAATGACGAAATTTACGATTTAAGTAAATTTAAAATATTGGTAGTAGAAGATAATGTAATGAATCAATTTGTAGCAAAACAGTTTTTCAAAAAATGGAACACTGAGGTTTTAATTGCTAATAATGGTTTAGAGGCTATCGAAACATTATCTCAACGAGATGATATTGATTTGGTTCTAATGGACTTACAAATGCCCGAGATGAGCGGTTTTGAAGCTGCTGAATTAATTCGCTCACCAAATACCCCAGTTAAAAACCGCCAAGTGCCAATTATAGCATTAAGTGCCGATGCATTTTTAGAAACCAGAAACAAGGTATTAGAAGCAGGTATGAATGATTTTGTTACCAAACCGTTTAAGCCAGATGAGCTATATCAAAAAGTATTAAAGTATGTTTTAAAAGCAAACTAAATATTTATAAAATCAAAGTCTTAAGACAGGTATAGTTGCAATTATGTGAAAATAGTTGCAACTATATTTTTTATCAAATTTTTATAATCAAAAACAATTAGTACGTTTGTTTTTTTACAAGATTATTGTTTCAACAAAAATCTAAAAATAGTAATTATTAAGTAATGAGTCAATTAAAAGAAGATGCATTAAAATATCACAGTAAAGGCCGACCAGGTAAAATAGCTGTAGTACCTACCAAACCTACCAATACCAAACGCGATTTAAGTTTAGCCTATTCACCAGGGGTAGCAGAGCCATGTTTGGCTATAGCAGAAAATCCTGATGATGTTTATAAATATACTGCCAAAGGCAATTTAGTAGCTGTAATTTCAAATGGAACTGCAGTTTTAGGTCTTGGAGATATTGGTCCTGAAGCCTCTAAACCGGTAATGGAAGGCAAAGGCGTTTTATTCAAAATTTTTGCCGACATTGATGTTTTTGATATTGAAATCAGTACAAAAAATACAGAAGAGTTTATCAATACCGTAAAAAACATAGCTTGTACTTTTGGTGGTATTAACTTAGAAGATATTAAAGCACCTGAATGTTTTGAAATAGAACAAAGGTTAAAAGAAGAATTGGATATTCCAATTATGCACGATGATCAACACGGAACAGCAATTATTACAGGTGCTGCCCTGTTAAATGCATTGGAATTAGTAGGTAAAAATATTAAAGATGTTCAAGTAGTTTACAATGGTGCAGGAGCATCGGCTATTAGTTGTGCTAAAATTATGTTGGCATTAGGGGTTCAAAAAGAAAACCTCATTATGTGCGATAGCAAAGGAGTTATTAGAACTGATAGTCCTAATTTAGATAACACTAAAAAACAGTTTGCTACCAGCCGTAATCTAAATACTTTATCAGATGCCATACAAAATGCAGATGTATTTGTTGGATTATCAAAAGCAGATGTGGTTAGCCAAGATATGCTGCGCAGCATGGCCAAAGATTGTATCGTATTTGCTTTAGCAAATCCAAATCCTGAAATATCGTACGATTTAGCAATGGCTTCACGCCCCGATATTATTTTGGCAACTGGCCGCAGCGATTATCCTAATCAAGTGAACAATGTATTAGGTTTCCCATACATTTTTAGAGGTGCTTTAGATGTTAGAGCTACTAAAATTACTGAGGAAATGAAAATTGCAGCTGTGCATGCTTTAGCTCAATTAACCAAAGAGCCTGTTCCAGAAATAGTAAATTTAGCTTACAACGAAAAAAATGTAACTTTTGGTAAAAACTATATTATTCCTAAACCAATTGACCCAAGGTTAATTACAACAGTTTCGCCCGCTGTGGCCAAAGCAGCTATGGAATGTGGAGTAGCTAAAAATCCAATTCATGATTGGGAAAAATACAATCACCAGTTATTAGCTCGTTTGGGTAAAGAAAGCAATTTTGTAAGAGCTATAACAGATAAAGCTAAGTTAAATCCAAAACGTGTAGTATTTGCTGAAGCCGATAATTATAAAATATTACGTGCAGCCCAAATTGTAAAAGACGAAGGAATTGCTATTCCAATTTTATTAGGAAATAGAGAAAAAATAAATGCCATTATAGCTGAAAACCATATAAAATTGGGAGATATAAGCATTATTGATCCGTTAGAAGAAGAAGCTAAACGCAATGCATTTGCTGATATTTTCTTTATGAAACGCCAACGTAAAGGCATAACCTTACACGAAGCTCGCAAGTTAATGCGTGAAAGAAATTATTATGCTCCAATGATGGTAGAAATGGGCGAGGCAGATGCCATGATAAGTGGATTAACTAAAAACTACCCCACTTCTATTAAGCCTGCCTTGCAAATATTAGGAAAAGAAGACGATACCAAAAACGTAGCTGGTATGTACATTATGCTAAGCAAAAAAGGACCATTATTCTTTTCTGATACTACAGTTAACCGTTACCCAAGCGCTGAAGACCTAGTAGATATTACTTATTCAACCTACAAAGCTGTTAAAAAGTTCAACATTGAACCTCGCATTGCCTTATTAAGTTACAGTAATTTTGGATCAGCCGATGGTGAAGTGCCTCAAAAAATGATGAAGGTGCGCAATACATTAAAAGAAAAATATCCTAAAATGGTGGTTGATGGCGATATTCAAGCTAATGTGGCTTTAAATCAAAAACTATTAAGCGCTAATTTTCCTTTTAGTGAATTAAATGGAGAGCCTGTTAATACTTTAATTTTCCCTTCATTATCATCAGGAAATATTACCTATAAAATGTTACAAGAATTAGGATCAGCCGAAGCTGTTGGACCAGTTCTATTAGGTTTAAAAAAATCGGCTCACGTATTACAGTTAGGAAGTAGTGTGCGCGAAATTGTAAATATGGTTACTATTGCAGTAGTTGATGCTCAAAGCAAAGCATAGGTAATTACTAAAAAACAAAATATTGAGTCAGATAGATATAATAAAACAACCTATAGCCAATGAGTTAGACTTATTTGAAAATAAGTTTAAACAAGCTATGAAAAGTAATGTGGCCTTGCTTGATACCATCATGACTTATATAGTTAAGCGAAAGGGTAAGCAGGTTAGGCCCATGTTTGTGTTTTATTGTGCAAAGTTGTTCGATAATGTGAATGATGCTACTTATCGTGGAGCAAGTTTAGTGGAGCTTTTGCATACCGCTACCTTGGTTCACGATGATGTAGTTGATGACAGCGATGAGCGTAGAGGTTTTTTTAGTATCAATGCGCTTTGGAAAAATAAAATTGCAGTGTTAGTTGGTGATTATTTATTATCAAAAGGATTGCTTTTGGCTATTAAAAATAAAGACTTTAATTTACTTGAAATTGTAAGTACTGCAGTAGAGCAAATGAGTGAAGGCGAGTTACTACAAATTGAAAAAGCACGTAATCTCAATCTTTCAGAAGAAATTTATTTTGATATTATCCGCAAAAAAACTGCATCACTCATTGCATCCTGCTGCGCAATTGGTGCCGCTAGCGCAGGAGCAAATGCCGAACAAATTGAACAAATGCGATTATTTGGGGAATGTATTGGCATTGCATTCCAAATTAAGGATGATTTACTAGATTATGGTGATGATGATATAGGGAAACCTACAGGAATAGACTTAAAAGAGAAAAAATTAACGTTACCAATTATCTATACTATTAATAATGCGGATAAAGCAACGCGTAATTATATTATTAACTCAATAAAAAATCACAATACCAACAAATCTCGTGTAGCCGAGGTTATAAAATATGTAAACGAACATGATGGCATAGCTTACACCCGTAAGGTTATGATAGATTATAAAGAAAAAGCCCTTGCTATATTAGCAAGCCAACAAAACCGAGAAATAGCCGAAAAGCTTGCTATGCTGGTTGAATATATAATCGACAGAAAAAATTAAATTAAATAGATCAAACTACCCTTGTTTACCTATTTCTAAAATTGCTTTTTGAATGGTTCTATCCTTTAAGCTATTTACTTTAAAATAACCACCATCGCGCCATATCTGACGAGCAATTAATGCTTTTAGCTGTTGTTTAATAAACGTTTCAGAACGAGCCAATTCTATTGCAGTTGGCTTAGCAATTTTTTCAGTTTCAGCCATGGTTATTAGCTGTTCCATAAAATCATTTCCTACCTCAAATTTGGTAATAAACTGCTCCAATGAAGCATAACTTTTTAATTTAGTTCTATTTGCATCTACATATTGATAACTGGCTTTGTTTAACAAACCTGCTGCTGCTATATGGGTTAAAAATTTAGAGTTAAATGAAGTATCAATCGTTACTTTAAAATCGGGCGAAATACCACCACCACTATAAACCACACGGTTTTTTATTTTGGTAAAATATTTGGTGGTATCGTTTATAATTATTTTTTCTTCATCTTCTAGCTCACCATTTTCAAAACGATTTAATAAATCCTCTTCATATTTATCGTAACCTTCGCTGTATTTTTTTTGTATGCAACGTCCACTTGGTGTATAATACCTCGCTATAGTTAATCTTATGGCACTTCCATCACTCAGTTCAAAAGGTTCTTGTACCAATCCTTTTCCAAAACTTCTTCGGCCAATTACCAAACCTCTATCCCAATCTTGAATTGCTCCACTCACAATTTCGCTAGCACTTGCCGAACCTTCATCAATTAATACAGCTAATTTTCCTTCTTCAAAAATGCCTGATTTCTCCGTTTTATAACTTTGGCGAGGTTTTGCCCTTCCTTCAGTATAAACTATCATTTTACCATCATCTAAAAGTTCATCTACAATATCGGTTGCAGCTTTTAAATAACCACCCGGATTACCTCTTAAATCAAGCACCAAACTTTGCATGTTTTGCTTTTTCAGCTTTGCAATAGCTTCGATAAATTCCTCGTGAGTAGTAGCTCCAAATCGGCTAATTTTAATATAACCCGTTGTATTATCTAACATAAAACTAGCATCTACACTGTAAATAGGAATGGTATTTCTTGTAACATTATATTCAATTTTTTGATTGGTAGATGGCCTAAAAATAGTAACCAACACCTTGCTTCCTTTTTTACCTCTCAACGATTTTACTACTTGGTCGTTGGTAATTTTTACACCTGCCAAATTAGTAGTATCTGCTTTAATAATCCTATCACCACTTTGTATTCCTAAATCGGCAGAAGGGCCACCACTGATAGCCGAAACTACCATGATAGTATCATTCACAATATTAAACTCAACGCCAATTCCTTCAAAATTGCCATCTAAAGGTTCGTTAGCAGCTTGTAAATCTTTAGCAGGAATATAAACAGAATGAGGGTCAAGTTTATTTAACAAATCATTAAATGCCTGCGACTCTATATCTTCCATATTAACGGTGTCAACATACTCACTTTGAATAATACCCATCAACTCGTTAAACTTATTTTGCGAACCTATAAATCTAGTAGCACTAGTTGGTCGTAAAATAATGCCGATACCAATACCTAGTACTATTAAAATTGAATATATAAAGGGTTGCCATTTATGCGAACTGTTATTCATGTAATAATTTTATTTAATTTGCTGCGCAAATATAGAAAGCATTTTTGCCTTTTAAAGTTTTAATTTTTTAAATAATGACAAATAAAACCACTAGAACCACCGAACAAAGTTCGTTATACAATAACTTGGAAAAAATGAACACCGATGAGCTGCTAAAAAGTATAAACGAACAAGATCAAACAGTTCCGTTGGCCATAAAAAAAGTATTACCCAAAATAAAAAAAGTGGTAAACGAGGCATACAAGGAAATGAAAAATGGTGGCAGGTTATTTTACCTTGGCGCAGGCACTAGCGGCCGACTAGGTATAGTAGATGCCAGCGAGTGTCCTCCAACATTTGGTGTTCCTCATGGATTGGTGGTTGGAATTATGGCTGGTGGAGACCAGGCCATCAGAAAAGCGGTAGAATTTGCTGAAGATGATACCAAACAAGGTTGGAAAGATTTAACAGAATATAATATTACCAAAAACGATTTTATTATTGGTATTGCAGCAAGTGGTTCTACTCCTTATGTGTTAGGCGCATTGCAAAAAGCCAATAAAAATGGAAATAAAACTGCATGTGTAGTTTGCAACAAAGGCAGTGTAATAGCACAAGAAGCACAATTTCCTATTGAGGTAGTAGTTGGACCAGAATTTGTAACAGGAAGCACGCGTATGAAAGCTGGTACTGCCCAAAAACTTGTGTTGAATATGATTAGCACCAGCTTAATGATAAAATTGGGGCGCATAAAAGGAAACAAAATGGTGGATATGCAACTAAGTAATAACAAACTAATTGACCGTGGCACCAAAATGATTATGGACGAACTAAAAATTAGTGAAACAAAAGCCAAACAATTGCTAAAAACCCACGGAAACGTAAGAAATGCAATAACGAATTACTCTAAATAGCATTCAGCATAATTCTAAATGTAGTACCTTTTCCAAGCTCGCTGTTTCTAACAAATATTTTTCCTTTGTGGTATTCTTCTACTATACGTTTAACAAGCGATAAACCAAGTCCCCAGCCGCGTTTTTTAGTAGTGTAGCCAGGCTTAAACACGGTATTAAATTTTGATTTAGGAATTCCCTTTCCAGTATCTCTAATATCAATATACACATGTTTAATATCGCTGCTGATATTGATATTTAATTCCCCTTTGCCATTCATGGCATCAATGGCATTTTTACACAAATTTTCTAAAACCCAATCAAATAGTGGAATATTTATTTTAGCCCAATTTCCAGGCTGTATAATATTTATATGAATTGCCACTTGACTTGAAACGCGAGTTTTTAAATACTGCATGGAGTTCTCAACTACCAAATCCATGTTTTCCTCTTTGAGGACTGGCTCTGATCCTATTTTACTAAAACGTTCTGTTATTAATTCTAAACGTTTAGTATCATTTTGTAGTTCGTCTAATAAATAATCTTGTTCTTCTTTGGGAGTTTCGCGCAATAAATTTATCCACTCATTTAATGATGAAATAGGCGTTCCAAGTTGATGAGCCGTTTCTTTACTCATACCCACCCACACTTGATTTTGTTCGGCTCTCCGGCTACTACTTAATGCCAAATAACTCATAATAGCAAAAAAACTAATCAGTGCTAATTGAATGGCGGGATATGCTTTTAATTGAGTTAAAATAACGGAATTTTTGTAATACAATAAATTATAAAAATTATTTTCAGCATCATACACAATTTTAATTGGGTCGTGTTGATTCTTCATTTCAATCAATTCCGCATTTAAAAAAGCAGTATCCTTAGCTTGAATTGAATCTAAATTTCTATAACTAATTATTTTGTCGTTATTATCAGTCAGTATGATTGGTATCGTTTCATTACCTGTTACAATATTAAGTAAAAAATCAATATTACCTTCGGCCTTTGCCATTGATTGTGTGGCATTAGCCCAAAGCTTAATTTTTTTCTGTTCCTCGTTAGCCAGTTGTTTTACCAATTTACTGGTGTACCAAATTGAAAAAACACCAATGCAAATAGCTATCAAAGCCAAGGCTCGCTTCCACCATTTTTTTTGTTCGTATAAACGCATATAAGTAAAAACGAAAATAGTTAATTTTTGTACAAATTACTTTAGTAAACCAATATCATTAATAATAATTTCTTTTCTATCGTAAGCCAAAAGGCCTTCTTTTTCCATTTCGTTTAAAACGGTCGTAACTGTTTGTCTGGTGCTGCAAACCAACTTTGCTAAATCGTGTTGCGTAAGGTAATTTTTAAGTGTTACCTTGTTTTCAATTTGTTCTCCATCACTCTCGGCCCAATCTTTTAAAAACTGAACTAACCTAGAGCGCACATCTTTAAAAACAACATTATTAAACCTGTTTTCAATGCGTTTAATTTTTAAACCCATAAACTTAGTATAACCAATTGCAATACTTGGATTACGTTCTAAAATACGTTCAAAATCGTCCATTTTAAATGAGCAAATACTTACATCGGTAAGTGCTTGCGCGTATTCATGGCTGCTATTTTCTTGAGTTTCGTCTAAGCTCATTTGACCAAACAAATCGCCTTTTTTTATTATTTCTTTTATAATTTCATTGCCATTATTGTCGGTTTCGCATATTTTTATCATGCCACGTTTAAGCAAAAAAATACGTGGAATATGTTCATCGGCAAAGTATATCATTTCCGATTTAAAGGCTTTTTTAAAACCTACTATCACACACAAATCTTTTAAATCGCTATTGCTTAGTTTCCAAAACAACTTATGATCGCGCAGGTACCAATATTTTAAATCAACTTCGGCCATTTAATTAAAAATTTTTATAGTTTGAAAAATTGCTAAAAACGCAAATATACTTGCCACTAATTTATCGGCATATTTAAGGAAAATAGTTGCTTTATTATCAAACAATTTTTTACTTAAATAAATTAATAAAACATGCAAAGCCAATGCACCAAACATAGCACCCAAACAAAACAAAACCAATATATAATTATTGTGGAATAAATTTAAAATTTGATTGGTTTGTAAATAGGCAATGGCAGCTAGCCAAAATAAAATAAGTTGTGGATTTAAAACGGCTAATAAACTACCTAATACAAAGCCATTTTTATTACTTATACTAGCACTCTTATTGGCTTTACTGAACCAAAGATAAACGGCTATAATTATAAAAACAGCTATAATGGCAATTTTAAAATAAGTAATAAAAATTGGTAAAACCACCACAAAAGCAGCCAATTTAAATGCCATAAAACTAAACATAAACTCAGGCCAAGAGCCACCCAAAGCAATTAAAAAAGCATTTTGGTATTTATGCTGCATACTTGAAGTTAATACAGCCAAGTTAACTGGACCAGGTTGAACCGAACCAAATAAACTTATAATAAAAGCTAAAGCAAACGCAAAAAAATAATCCATTTGTTACTTACTTAAGTGCATTTTTATTTGTTTCCAAACCAACCAAAAAGGTACATAATTTTCTCCTAAACCAACGTTTTGTTTGGCTATGATGTAAATTAATTTATAGTGTTGAAACAATGCTTTATAAGCATTTAATATAAAAGTGCCTGGGTCGTAAATATGCGCAGGTTCTGAGGTTACGCCATTCAGTTCCATTATTTTTATATTTTTACCTTCGTATAAATCAGTCATTGATTTTACTTTTAAATCAAATCGACCAATGTAAAAACCAGCTATTGGTTTGGCTATTTCATCAAAAACTTTTACCAATTGTTCATTGATTAAATGATTGCCATTTAAAAACTTGGTTCCTCTAATATGGTTGCCAATTGGCTCCAGCAATAATTTTTCATTTGAAGGCAATACCACTTGTAGTTGATTACTAAATTTATTTAACAAATAAGCCAATCTGCCTTGTGCTCTCAAATGATTTTTGATGAGCGTTTCAATAGTATCAACCCCATTGCCCACTATGCTTAAATATTCTTTCAGTACAATGCTATTTATCCCTGATTTTTTTCCATTTGGGTAATGAAAATACATAACACCCAACTCTATTTCGTAATCAATAAAAGATTGAATAATAAAATCTTCGCCAATGGTGTGTACATATTTTTCTAGTTCTTGCTCGTTGGTAATTTTTTCTACATTACTTCCTCGTTCGCCTACATCGGGCTTAGCTATTAAAGGATACTGCATTTGCTCTGCTTTTAGCAGTTCTAAAATTTTTGAAACATTGTATTCGTTTTTACAATAAATGGTAGATGGTAAATAAGCAGGATTTATTTTTTTAAGGATATTTTTTTTTGACTCACCTACAAAGCCACCTAAGTAAATACCGGGGTTAGCTGCTGTAAAAAAAGTAAAACTTTTTGCTTTTAAGCTCAAGTAAATAAAGTAAAAATACACTGGAATATAAGCAAACCAATAAGGCCAAAACTCAAAACGCGTGTTTTTTATAATCCAAAATTTTAGTTTGTTCATGGAGTTAACTATTGGCTTTCTGATTTAAAAATACGCAATGTATTGTTTTGCATGGTTTCAACATCTAAATACTGCATGGTATAGCCATCAACCGAATGGTCAATACAGGTAATACTAACTGTTTTTACACGGTTTTCGCGGTTCATTAAAATGCTATTTTCCAAGCTTCCATCACCTGCATTTTGATGAAAAAGCATGGTATCATCTTTGGTTATTTCAGGTGTATTGTTACAAAAATTAGCAAACCAATTTTTCCTATTTAAAATAGCTTCGGGCTGATATAAAGTACATGAACTCCATATATATTTTAAACTCGCATCCAATTCCGATTGATACAAGTTTACTCCATCCCAACGCAATTCAGTTAATAGCAATTTATTATTGGCATTAACTATAATGAGTGTAAAGTTTTCAATGTCTGAAAAATCGTAATTTTGAACAAATTCATCTATGTTATTATACTTAAAAAAATCGAGCAACATTAATCCCCGACTTAACTTATATGGCGGTTTTGATATATGATAATTAAAGGCACCATTTAACAAACATAAAGTAAAATTATTGAGCGAAGTTGCTACCCAAGTTCCGCCAGCTAGTTTATCTTTTGGAAAAAAAACTTGCTGCTGAAATACATTGTATTTTTGCGGTGCTAAAGCACTTGGTCGCGATGTTTTTTCATCTCTGCTCGAAGTTAGAATATAACCGTTTCCGTTATTATATGGTATAAAAGTTACTGTGCACATGTATTATTATATTGAACGGTAGCATAAGCCACTCCAAAATTTTTATCTAAATTTATATACTTAAAACAATGATTGCAGGCTATTTGCATAATAGCCATGTGGTGTATGGCATGTTCAATATTATAAACCAACTCGCGTTCCAACGAGGTATTGACAATTAATTCATCATTTTGAATCAATGTTCGTAATTGCAATACGTTTAAATCAGTTTCTAAATTTAGAATCGTTGTTTTTAATTCGTTAATAAAATCAATGGTATAATTTCTGTTATGCTCAAGTAATAAATTACGTTCTCTTTTATCGTAATTTATTTCATTTTGAGGCAAACCTGCCATCAACTGAACATACAACTCCAATATATGCCTCACGTGTTTGGCAATGGTGTTCTTGCTCAATAAATCAAGTTGTTCAGAATAGTGGTTATCATCAATTTGTTGTACTAAATTGGCTACTTGTTGTAGCATATTTATGGTACTTTGTTTCAACACATTTAAAGTCATAGGGGTAAGTTAATGGTGTAAATACGAATAAAATTTAAATTTAGTTTTTGGTATTGATTAATAGATCCACCTTTACATTATCGCCTAAAATCATGCTGTTTCCTCCTACTTTAAAATGGCGTCTATCAATGGTAAAACTTCCTTTCAATACATTGTTTTCAAAGGTAAAAGGCACGGAAATATCTTTGGTTATTCCTTTTATGGTAAGTTTAAAATAACCAATAAAACGATTGCCTTCTTTGCCAAAAAAGCTAGATTCCATGGTGATTTTAGGAAAATTAACCGCATCAAAACATTCAGCCTTTTTTAAGTGATTATCTCTAGCATCAATTCCTGTTTTTATGGAATTGGCATTTACTGAAGCCTTAATGGTTGATGCATTGTATTCTGTAGGGCTAAATCTTATATCAGCCTCCAAGCCACTGAAAGAACCATTTACTTTCAACCCCGCATTTTTTATAGTAAATGTAATAGCGCTTGATACCACTTTTAAAGGTGTTTGAGCTAAACTCAAATGAGCTAACAATAACAAAATTGCTACTTGTAAAATTGATTTTATTTTCATTACTGAGTATTTTTAAAAGGTGAATATGAAACTCCTATCATGGGCACAAACAATTTTTGCCTGAACCTATCATTATCTTTAAACAATTTATTGCTAGTTGTAAATTCAGTAAAAATAAAAATACCACCAAAGTTAATTGCCCAACTAGAACGAAAATAATATTTAAATTTTATTTCTGAATTTAAATTTCCTAAATCGTTATCGCTAATTAGCAATAAGTTAAATGATGTAGGGCTAGCCGTTTGATTAATACTTTCAATTGTTCTTTTACTGCTTTGGTATTGCGCATTTACAGCATTGCCAAAACTAAAACCAATGGCATCAATATTAAATTCAACTTCCCATTTTTTATTAAAAGCATAATTTAAATGAATGGAAGCATTTAAACTATTTACATTAAAACTACTGATACCAATTGTATCAAAGTTCTCTAATTTATCATCGCTAAAAATCACCAAAGGGCTTTCAACCCCGCTGGTTAACTTAGCTGGGGCTGTAATAAAATTACCACTTCCATTGCTTGAATTAAACCTAATTCCATAACCCATTCTAAATTTTTTATTTTTAGTAACTGCATGCAAATGATTAGCACCAAAAGCAAAAACAGATGAAGTGCTATTACCCGAAGCATTTAAATCAAAGTTATTCAAACCATTTTTAAAATACGACACATTATTATTCTGACCAAAACACCAACTAATGGCAATAATTATAATGCTTAAAAGCAATATTATTTTTTTCATAATTATAAACTCAATTGTTCAATAATTAGTGAAGGTTTAAATGGGTTTATGCCAATTACTTTTTTAAAGTTAAACAGCACTATTACTGCATTCAATAAAAATACAATTAAAGCTAAAGCAAAAAGTAACCCGCCATCATCCATAATTTGAAAACCTAAAACAAAAACGTGCGATAAAATAGCTCCACTCATAACGCCCATTGAAAGCAAAGCACCAATCAATGATTTACTGGGCCATAATAACAATATGGCAGCTATTAATTCTGCAATGCCACTTCCAATTCTTCCATAAGGTTCTATACCTAAAGTGCTAAATATATAAACCGACTCAGGGGCTGCGGTAAATTTAAAAAACAAAGTTTGTAATAAAATAGCTGCTGCGCCAAATCTGGCAATGTTGATGATAATTTTTTTCATAGGTAGATTTTTATTGAATGATGATTTTTTGAATGGCTTTTCCGTTTGAGTTTTCAAGACTTAAAAAATAAATTCCTTTTGAAAGTCCTGATAAATCTAGGTTTTCGGAGTAATTTATTTGTTTATTTAATACCACTTCTCCCAAAATATTTGTTAGTGAAATTTGAGTATTTACATTACTTGATTGTTCAATAGTTAAGTAATTATTTGCTGGAATAGGATAAACTTTGATTCCTAAATCATGAATTGATTTGATACCTGTATTTAATGTTTTGTTACTTGTTGACTTAGCAACATTTAAAATCGTTTTATCGGCAGTATTTTGTAAAAATGCTAGGGTGTAAATTCTGTCTTTATTCCATGCTGTATTAATTGGAGTAGTGGTTTGTACTACAACTGAATCGTTAATTTGTGCAGGGATATTTACTGTTAAACCTTGCCAACCACTTGCTGATTTTCTAAACACATCAAAGTGTTTGCTTTCTCCATTTGGAGCACTGTAAAACAAGGTATCTTCTACATACAACACCTGTAATTTTATATTTGATAAAACTTGATTGGTCAATCTTTTAATGGTTACGAAACTTTTTATACTATCACCAACTATCACTTGATTGGCTTTTATCAATACATCGGCAGTAATATTTTTAAATGGGTTAAAAATAGCTGCACTTGCATAGTTGGCAGAGCTTGATTGCACCACGCCATTAATTACCAAACGCGGAGTTCCACCATAAATGCCATAAAAATTGGTTCGGTCATCATTTTCAGTTTTGTTATGTTTATTTAAAACACAAGCTGCATAAGGCGAGCTGGGATGATATGCTATGTGCAACACATCTTGTTGACTTTGCAAATTTTGGTAAAAACCCGGATTGCGCGAAGCACAAATAGAGCAAAGCGTATTGGTAAAATGCTCCACTAGCACACTTTGGTTTTGGGCATTTGATATATTAAAGGCAAGCATTACCAAACCTAACAAATACAATTTTGCTTTTTCCATGTTATTTTTTTATTAATAGTTCCCAATTTTTATCGGCTTTGGCCTTTAAATTGGCCTCGTCTAAATTCCATTTATTCAATGTTTTATTGATAAAGCTGTAGTAAAATAAATAAAGTTTTCCGTTTGTAATTTTGTACGATGTTGGGTCAATTTCCACTTTATCACCATACTCCCCCATTGCGTAGGCACACCAACCGCCATAAGCAGGTTCAAATTTTTCGGGAGTTTTTAAAAATTGTTCTTTATGTGCGTTTGAAACAAAATAATATTGAACGCCTTTGTAAAAAACCAAGAATTGAGCTACACCTTTTTGCGGCTTTCCTTCGAAGTAAGATATAGGATCGTAACCTTGAATAGCCAAACTGCTTTTATCTAAGTTAAAATGTTTTTTGCGGGTGTTAAAATCGGTTTGAGCAAAAACCGAAAAGGTTAACAAACCAAATACTGCTGCCAAAAAAATTGTTTCATATTTATTTCAATTGTATGCCACAAAGGAAAGATTTAAGGTAATAGGCAATTGTCGGGTAAACGACAAAAACCTAAAATTGCACAAAAAAACCAAGAGTAAAAACTTATAAAAAACTTAAAATAAGGAATTTAGAAATGGCTCTGCAACTAAAAAATCATTGACTTAGTCAGCATATACAATTTAAAAAAGCAAAATATTTACTATTGCGCTATAAGGCATTTTCGCTTATGTTTGCCTTTTAAGCTAAAACCAGTAAAAATTTATAACTAGAAACTATATAGCAAGAATGAATCAATACAAATTAAGCAACAATGTACTCGGTTGGGTTACATTTATTATTTCAATTATTACTTACACACTTACGCTAGAACCTACTGTTAGTTTTTGGGATTGTGGTGAGTTTATTTCAGCATCGTATCGTTTACAAATTTGCCATCCGCCAGGAGCACCTTTGTTTTTAATGATTGGCCGCGTGTTTTCGCTTTTTGCTGCCGATCCTAGCAAAGTAGCATTTATGGTTAACATGGTTTCGGCTACTACCAGTGCTTTATGTGTTATGTTTACCTTTTGGACTATAACACACTTAGGCCGTAAAATAGTTAACAAAACAGTTGACGAAATTAGTGGCCAACAAACTTTTGCAGTAATGGCTGCAGGTTTAGTAGGTGCTTTGGTATTAACTTTTAGCGATACATTTTGGTTTTCGGCTGTTGAAGCTGAGGTTTACGCTTCATCAAGTTTTTTTACTACCTTAACTTTTTGGTGTATTTTAAAATGGGAAGACAATGCTGACGAAAAAGGCGCTGACCGTTGGATAGTATTAATTGCTTACTTAATAGGTTTAGCTATTGGTGTCCATTTATTGAACTTATTGGTTATTCCAGCTATTGTGTATGTATATTATTTTAAAAAGAACAAATACACTTTACCGGGTTTCTTAAAAGCCAGTGCTGTAGCCATTTTAGCTATTGGTTTTGTACAATTTGGTGTTATTCCAGGTTTACCAAATTTAGCAACCAAATTAGACTACTTTACTGTAAACTCATTAGGAATGGGCACTAACTCAGGTGCATTGTTGTTAATTGTAATCATGTTGGCTTTAATGGCCTCTGGTTTACATTACACACAAACCAATAAGAAAACTAGTTTATACATTGCCATTGCATGTTATACATCGTTGGTATTGGTTTCATTTAATATCAATTCAGGAATTGGAACTTTAGTAGGTTGGGCTTTTTTAACAGGTTTAATTTATATAATATTCTTTTATGCTAAAATTAGCAATGCGGTAAAAAACATCATGGTTTTGGCTTTTTCATTTATTGTAATTGGTTTTTCGAGCTACGCAATGATTATCATTCGTTCGTTAGGAAATCCGCCAATTGACATGAACGACCCTGACCAACCTTTTGCTTTGTTATCGTACATTAATCGTGAACAGTATGGCGATAATCCTTTATTGTATGGTCAGTATTTTTACGCTCGCCCTATTGATACCAAATCGAAAGGAATGAACTACCGCAGATTAACTGATGCTAATGGCAAAGAAAGTTATGTAGAAGCAGGTGAAAAATTAGAAAGAGTTTACGACCCTAAAGATTGTACAATATTGCCACGTATGTGGGCTGATAGAGGCGATTATATTCAAGCGTACCGCAGTTGGGAAAATATTCCTGAAGGTAAAAAAGCTACTTTTGGCAAAAACATTGATTTCTTATTGTCGTATCAATTAGGATTTATGTATTGGCGTTATTTCTTCTGGAACTTTGTTGGAAGACAAAATGATGACCAAGGTTATGGCGATGCAACCCGAGGAAATTGGATTAGTGGCATTAGTTTTATTGACGAATGGAGATTAGGACCACAAAAAGACATGCCAGCAATTATTAAGGACAATAAAGCTAGAAATGTATATTTTGGTATTCCATTAATATTAGGTATTTTAGGTTTGATTTTCCATTTCAAAAAACAAAAGGAAGATGCAACTGTGGTTACTACTTTGTTTTTATTTACAGGTTTCTTCATTATTTTATATTTGAATTTCCCTGCGCATCAGCCGCGTGAACGCGATTATGCTTATGTAGGTTCATACCAAACTTTTATTATTTGGATAGGATTAGGCGTATTAGCAATTATTGATTGGTTATCGAAAAAAATGAATGCCATGGCAGCAACTGCTATTACTACCATAGCTTGTTTACTAGGTGCGCCTATTTTAATGGCAGAACAAAATTGGGATGACCATAACCGTTCTAATCGTTTTACAGCTTTACATTTTGCTGAAGATTATTTAAATAGTTGTGCTAAAGATGCTATTTTATTTACCAATGGTGATAACGATACTTACCCCCTTTGGTATGCTCAAAACGTAGAAAATATTAGAAGTGATATCAGAATTATTAATTTAAGTTTATTAGGAACCGATTGGTATGCAGATGGCTTAAGACGCCCTGCTTACGATGGAAAACCAGTAGAATTTAGTTGGAGTCCTGAAACTTATGCAGCTGATAAAAGAAATTATGTAGTTTACTATGAAAATCCTGCTTTGGGTTTAAACAAAACTGACTACTACGATTTAGGAAAATTATTACAGTTTATGGGTGATGATAATAAAGAAAGCCAAGTTCAATTGCAAGGTGGCGAATATATTAACTACTACCCTACCAAACGTTTTAGTGTAAAAATAGACAAAGAAGCTTGTTTGAAAAATGGTGTAGTTCAACCTGAAGATGCAGCATTAATGGTTGATAGTATTAAGTTTGAAATTAGCAATAGCAGCAATATGCTAAAACCTGATTTATTAACTTTAGATATTGTAGCAACCAACATTAATAAAAGACCAATTTATTGGGCTATTACCACTGGTAGCGATGTATATTTAAATATGCAAAGCCATTTCCAAATGGAAGGTTTAACTTACCGTTTGGTACCTATATTTAACCAACAAGACCCTAATGACCCAAGTCCGGGACGTATTAATAGCAAAATTTTATGGACCAACTTAATGACCAAATTTAAGTGGGGTAATATGGATCAACCTGGTGTATACTTAGATGAAACTATTTTACGTCAAACTAAAAATTTCCGTAACATATTCTATCGTTTGGCTGAACAATTGGTAAGAGAAGGTAAAAAAGACAGTGCCATCAAAGCATTAGACTATTGCCAAAAAGTATTGCCATCAAAAACCATTGCGCACGATGTATTTTCGGTACGTTTGGCCGAAGGTTATTTCTTAGCTGGTTCAGCAGATAAAGCAAATGCATTATTACGCGAAATTTTAAATACCTGCGAAACCAAAGCTAAATACTACAAAACTTTCCGTAGCTCAAGCAAATACAAATTGGTAAAACCTGAGTTAGAGGAAAATATTCAGATAATGACTTACTGTATGCAAGTGGCTCAAATGAACCAACAAGAAGCAGTAGCCAAAGAGTTTACCGATAAACTAAATGCTATTAGTTCGGGCTTATAATTGATAAGCACAACCCAATAAAAAAGCTGCCTCACAAGGGCAGCTTTTTTTGTTTAAATAGCTCTTATTACCACAGTTATTTTCCTGCCATTGCAGGCGACCACGCATGCAATAAATTGGGATGATTAACCTCAAATGTTTCCAAAAACAAAAAGCTCCATAGGAGCGAAACTATGGTAACAAAACAAACAAACCCATAACCTAAAGCCCCATAGGGGCGATACTCAATAATTGTTGGCGACACTCCGCTAAACAACAACATGGGTGGAATGCTGTAAAGACGTTTAATTAAACGTCTCTACCTTGCCACAAGAAAACCATCGAATTTCCCAACAAACATGTAGAGACGTTGCACGCAACGTCTTTTTAGCTAAAGACGTAACATGTTACGTCTCTAAAATTTCCCGCACCAAATAATATTTCTTTAAATTCACCATCCATACCATTCATAAAACAAATGTATTTAAAAGCAATAATGTTTTTGTTTTACAAATGCTAATAACTTGAAAGTGGTTGTGAAAACTATTCTTACTTTTAGTGGAGCTAAATGCTTTGTGACGAACTTATTTCCATATTAAATTTTTAAAGCAGCCATCAGCTTCAATAGTTTTTTTCTTTTTCATGTAAATGTACTTCTCACTAGATTTTATTCTTAAATTTACTACTTGAAGATGTGTTCTTATGTTTATTTTTAAAATATGGTTTTTAAAATTACTTTCTTTAGTCAAACAATTTGGTAAAGTGAGAAAGCGTAAGTTTAAGCCATCAATAATTTGTTTACTAAAACAAATGCTATCATCTTTATCCAATAATATTTCATCAAATTGAAATTCTTTAGATAGCCTAATGTAAAGCATCAATTTTTCTAATGGAGTTATTCTTTTAAAATCAATAAAATCCATCAACCTATTAAAATCAGTAATAGTATTAACTATGAATATTTTACCAGTTGACTTATAAACCGCACAATAACCAATTAATGGACCATGTGATATTTGCCTATTATACACACTAAAAAAAGCAATATCATTGGAAATACTTTCCAATATCTGATAAGAATCTAAAGATTCAATATCATTTAGTCCTTTCTTTTCAAATAAGCTATTACAATAAAGTTTAGCACTATCTTGAATGTTTTGTCCAATTAAATTTGAACAAAAGAATATAAAAAATATAAAAATTTTATTGCTAAGAAAAAAAGTGTTCATATGCATTTGCAACCTGCATTTTACCATGCCATTCATAAAACAAATGTATTTAAAATCTATGATGTTTTTGTTTTTAGCCATTGCGGATGTCCTCGCTTGCAATAAATTGGGATGATTAACCTCAAATGTTTCCAAAAACAAAAAGCTCCATAGGAGCGATAGTATGGTAACAAAACAAACATACCTATAACCTAAAGCCCCATAGGGGCGACACTTATTAATTGTTGGTGACGCTTCGCTAAACAACAACATGGGCGAATGCTGTTAAGACATTTAATTAAACGACTCTACCTTGCCCAAAGAAAACCATTGTATTTCCCAACAACCATATAGAGACGTTGCACACAACGTCTTTTTAGCTAAAGACGTAACATGTTACGTCTCTAAAATTTCCCGTACCAAATAATACTACTTTTATTTATTAATTCTTAGTCCCCTCCTCTTTGCCCTGCACACAAGACTACGAAGAGTAGAAAAAAATAAAGCACCCATTTGATGACTTGGATAAATAAAATAATAAAATACTTTTGTTAAAAATAAGTATGGCAAAATATTTCCTTATCTACCCTTAATGGAGAGATAAGGATACAAAATGGATCCATATATATAAGTTTGCGGCAAGTTTAGAGCATCCGCAGTAAGCACAGCACAACTAATAGACAACGAATATGGCATGGATTTTTTCAATGTGGATAGAAACAGGCGAGGATGAATCGGCAGGGCAAGCAATTCGTGACTATTTTGATAATTTATCAATATTAAAAACAGACGGAAAACAATATAAGTTATATACTCACAAGCAAGGTCAAGGGAACATAATAACAGTTGATGGAATAAGTAGGTCTGGAGTGAACTCATTAAATGACACGATGGAAATGACAAAGATTGGCTTTGAGTTATACAACATACTTAAATCAGCACCTAAATTCCGTTATGCAATGGTAGGAGTTGAAGTTGACGAATTTCGAAATTGGAATGAGCTTGTGGAAGAACCGAACGACATTCAACTTTTCAAGGGACTTGTAATTCGGAAGGACCTCTACCAGTATCTCGGAAGTCCAGGTACATTAGTAGAGTTTAAAGACGATTATCTTTGGACACTTTATGAAGGAGAAAGCTATCCGGAGTAAACTAGCCGCAAACCGTTCTGCCATTACAGGCGACCTCGCCTGCAATTATTAGCTTTATTCAAATTTATTGAAAACCAGCCTCATTTAATAATACTGTTGAGTCGATACTTTTATGTTCAATTTTCACTATATTCCAAGTAGTTATATCATTGTTGATTGACATAATACATTTAATCGGAAAGCACTTTTTTAATAGTAATATTTTTCCAATCCCTTGTTGTAGGTTAATGTTAGGAAATGCTGGTGAACAAATTTTAAGAGAATCTTCATTATAGTAATAAGTTATTTTCATACCATTATTTCCCAAAAACTGTATTTTTTTACACAAAATGCCACTTATTTCTTCCTGCTCGCTATCGTCATCAATAACTGAGAATGCTGTGTCCCCCATCTTTTTATGATCAAATGAATATAATACAGAATCCCCTAACAATTTAATAGTAGCATCATTTCTTGTGCCACTGAAAATGAAATAATCGAAGGACAGAAAAGGAGCTTTTCCATTATATCTAATTTTGAATAAATCATTCTTTATAGTTATAGTCATCGTATCACCTAAATAATATATTATACTATCCAAGGTATTGCCTTTTGAAGGGTAATCAAATTTACAAATAATATCTCCCTCAAAGCATTTAACTTCTTGCTTGGTTGCTTTACAACCCAACAAAAGAATTACTGTAATAATAAATACATTTCTCATTTTATTAATTCTTAATTTTTTGTTTATATGGTTTTCTCACCAACCCACTTTTTACCATACCATTCATAAAACAAATGTATTTAAAAGCAATGATGTTTTTGAAGTGCAAATCTTAACCTTTCTCAAATAATTTATCGTTCATCCTTACCTAAAATCCAATTTGTTTTTCCTCCATTTCTAACAATTGTTATTGAATAATCAAATTTGGGTTTATAGACAGAATCTCCAATATTTAAAAAAGAAGATAAAGTATGTGGTTCATGTTGTAATGAACTCGTATAGGGTAGAGAATAAGTTAATGAATCATTGAATAATTCAACATAAGTATGGCTTTTCTCTGTATGCACATATTTAACACGTCCCTTTATTTCTAGCATGTAAGTCTCCTCCTTTTCCTCTTTTTCATACTCTTGGTATGATTTCCTAGGAAAAAAATAATTATTCATACTAATCAATAGTAAATAGCCTACAATTATTAATATCAGAATGGTAACATTTTTTTTATTGAAGTAATTAAAGTTTATATCCATAATATATAATTTTAGCCATTGCAGCTTGTCCTCGCTTGCAATTATTAGCGTTATTCAAATTTATTGATTTTGGCAAGGACGACAACATTGGCTGGAATTTAATGTGTCTTTTTTCTGTGGATGATTTTGTATTTTTTCACATCCACTCTATAAGCAAATAATTGACAGTCATACATTGGACTAACTGCAATATTGAATTTATTTTTGTAAAGTACACCTTGTACCATTAAGTCTTGTGTTAAAACAGAGTCAGGAATCTCACCTTTTTCAAGTTCTGGACAACGTAATGAAACCATTTCATTCACCAAAAAGGAAAAATTAGCATCTTCAATTTTGAAAACTTGAAAATCAATATTTTCATTAGCGCAACCAATAAATTTATGTCTGCAATAGAAAATAACTTCTTTTTCGTAATGCTGATTGTATTTCCAGTCACCATATAAAGACCAAGAATAAAATGCTGCAATCGTAATCAAAATGAACCCAAAAGAATAGAGTAAAAGTTTTAATTTTTGTCTTGCCATTGTGCTATTAATAATTAATTTTCCTGCCATTGCAGGCATCCTCATCTGCAATTATTAGCGTTACACAAATATATTGATTTTGGCGAGGACGACAAAATCGGCTGTAAAGACGTTTAATTAAACGTTTCTACCTTGCCCAAAGAAAACCATTGTATTTCCAACAACCATGTAGAGACGTTGCACGCAACGTCTTTTTAGATAAAGACGTAACATGTTACGTCTCTACAATTTCCAGCACCAAATAATACTTTTTTCATTTATTAATTCTTAGTCCCCTCCTCTTTGCCCTGCACACAAGACTACGAAGAGTAGTGGTACTAGCATACTTTATAATATTTCCAATATTTCCCCAACACCTATATTCAATGCAGCCTCATTGATGAACCACTTTTGACCAACCTTAATATATTTTTCTATTTCTTTCACTTTCAAAAATCTTACAGTCACAATTTTTGTTTCTCCTGGGTCAATTAAATCTTGGTCGTCAAACTGTATGTCACCAATATAAGTTATAAAGTTGTTTAAAACGACAGGCATTTCAAAGATGTGATTTGGTCTGTATCCTGATTTAAAACCATGATACCGTCCACCTTCTTCAGTTGCTTTCATAGTGATTTTGGCTTTCACAATTATCAAATCATCTCTCATAATATATATCTTTGTTTATCGACATATTTAGTCCACTGTTTTAAATTTACTCTTCAAACAATTCACTCCAAGTATTTGCAAACCGCTTTTTACCATACCATTCATAAAACAAATGTATTTAAAAGCTATGATGTTTTTGCTTTTCGCCATTGCAGGCTTCCTCGTTTGCAATTATTAGCTTTATTCAAATATATTGATTTTGGTGAGGAGGCCAACATTGGCTGGAATGTTCATATTATAATAATTTCAATCTCTGATAAGTTTTGCTATAAAATAATCTATCTGCTCCATCAAAATAAGATTTACTAATTTGCAGTTTAGTAAAGATTTCTTTAATTTTTTTATATTCATCTGCATGGTAATTTGAAGTAATTAATGAATCCATTTTTATGAAAGCAGCATCAAATTTATATGTTTTATCATTTATGCTTCTTACTAAAATATCATAAATTTCAAATTCAATAATTTTTTTCCAATTTGGATATTTTAACCGAAGAAGCTTTAATGTTTCTGTCTGTTCTAAAAATCTCTTTTTTGTATCCTCTATATTATATGTTGAATCCACATATGAATAATTAATAGCCAATTGAGATAATAGTCCAAATGGATTTGAATTATCTCTAGAAACCACTTTATTAACTAAATTTAATACAGTGGGATATTCAGTTTCTACCAAATAATTATCTAAAAACATTAACTCGTAAGATCCAATATTTTCAGGTACATTACCCCAATTATAATAAAGCATTACTTTATTATAGTTTTTAAAATATTTTTCTGTAAATTCAATATTATCAAGGTTTACAGCCAATTCTTTTGCCTTTAAAAAATTTTTTATTCTAACTAATGAAGAACCATATAAACCCAATTTAATATCAGAATCATAGGGTTCTTTTTTAAATATATTGACTATAGAATCATACTCTTCTTCCATATACAATTTAATAATATGATCATCTGTTATTATTGAAATAGAATCTTTCGAATTTTTTAAATAAAATTTAAGATCACTATTGATTTCAGATGCTGTAGTTTCAATAGAATTTTGACAAGAAACTAAAGTTGCTATAAGAAATATCAGAAGAAAGGTTTTTTTCATTATAAGTTAGACAAATATAGATTTATTCAAATTTATTGATTTTGGTGAGGATGCCAATATTGGCTAGAAAAAACACAAAATATTTATATCATTTTAAAAAGAACTTTTACCCGATTTACTTAAAATATTAAATTTAAGAAGTAGGTATACATTTGCACCATAAACAGTTTGAAAACCCAATGTTTCCGCTATTCTATCACTGCCAATAGTTAGGTATTTGTACCTAATGGCTGCACCAAAGTTTACATCTTTGTATTCATTTAAACTTATTGGTAAGTTAAAGGAAAGATTTGGCGTTTCAAAACGAGGTGAAAAAACAATGGTATTCATTCTAGACAAAGAGCCTAGTTTGGCTGGTGTTAATCTTTGAATAAAGGTAGTATTTAAAAAAAATACATCATTTAATTTATAATCAAACTGAAGGCTTAAAGCAGCAGGTAATATCATCCAAAAATTATTGGAACTTTTTACTTGGTTACTCCCTAAATAACTTTTAAAAATACTATCAATTTGAAAAAGGTCTTTCTTAAATATGGTATCATACTTATACCAATTAAGATTAGCATTGGAAACGGCAGTACTAAATGCACTTTGGTTAAAATTAATAGCTCCAAAATCCAATAATGAAACGCCCGCTTTCCATCTATAATTAGTGGTTTCTTCATTAATTTTATACATATCCGGACAAGCAATTAGGTTTTGATTGTTTTTCCTTTGGATAATATAACCAAAATCAATGCTAGCCCCCATTCCTCTTAACGCATTTATATCGCTCGATACTGTTTTTTTATCGTTATTAGGTCCTGCATAAGCATAATTAAAGCTTGCACTTTTTAATATTAAATCTCGTCCGTTGGTATTATCACCGTTAAAGCCATTGTCAAAAATATACCCACCATTTAAACCCCACAATACTTTAAAACTACCGCCTAATTTTTGAACATATCTTTTATCTCTACCCACTACTTGAGCATAACTTATGCCTGTTTCAATCCAATTAGCAAATGAAAACTTAGCATTTAAAAAATCGTATTTCTGATTGCGTAAATCATTATAGCTAGGGCCTTCAAATAATATTTTTGCAGTTAAGGGTAACAGTTGAGTTATGTTAAATGCATTTCTGTAATTAATACTAAATGCTACCGATTTTTTTTTAGTAATGGCATATAAAACAGACGGTCCATTTATGGTTAGTCCTCCAAATGCATAACCATTAGGTTTGATAGCTGCATTTAAAGTAAAATCTCCAACATTGGCTGCGTTAGGATTATACTTATTGTTTTTTAATACCAGTTTATTTAAGCTACTACCAAAAAGGAGTTTTATAGTATTGGTTGCATCTGTATAAAAGTTATTATTGTTTATATAGGCATCTACACCCAAAATATTAATATCAAACTTGAATGGCTGATAACAAATACCCGCTGGATTGGCTTGTAAACTATTTACACCTGAATAATTATCTAATACAACACCAAAATAATTTTGTGCAGTTAAACAGTTAAAACCAAACAACATGATAACCATAATACAACTTCGTATTATTAGCGCAAACTGTTTTAATGCTTTACAATGTGTATTCACAATACTTTTCAAGTAATGAAAAATATTACTAAAAATTACATTATTAATCTATTGCATTTCTTTTGTACTAATTTACAGTTAGTATAGTTTATGATGAATGGAAATATTAATAAAAATGAAAGAAGATTAATGCAGTTTGTAGTTTTTATATCCAATTTCCCAACCAAACAATAAGTAGGCAATTCGTTTCAATTTATCTTTCAACTTTACTTTATTATAGCTTAAATCAAACTCAAATTCCCAATTTTTTTGAGCTATACGCGTAAGCATTACTTTAGGATGAGTACCCATAAATTTAGATAATGAATCAATTTTACTATAATCAAAAGTATCTGCTTTTATTACATTTTTATCAATCCATTCTTGGTCATGCCAAAGTTTATGAAACTGTTCTTGTTTGAGCTGCATAGCTCTAGGGTCTTTTACCCAACCATAATGATAAACATAAGCATCAATGGCTTTTACATGCAATTTTTGATTGTTATTTTTCCTAAATCCTTGGGCGTCTTTGTAGGAATATATTTGCTTGTTGTTTTTTACAATTCTAATTTCATTGTTATACCAAGTGCTCGAATTTCCAATATAATTATACGAGCCATAAAAGTGAAGGTACTTAAAAAGCAATCCATCTATTTTAGGATTATTTTTAAACGATAACATGGCACTTTTTATGGTGGGTAAATATTTTTCATGGATTACTTCATCGCCTTGAATATAAAAACACCAATCATAGTATGCAGGGATGGCTTGAAATGCTTTATTGGTTTCAACAGCCAATACTTTACCACCTTCTTTTAAAGTTTCGTCCCAAAGGGTTTTAATAATTTTTATTTTATAAGGATCAATACGCTTTATCAATTCCTCCGTTTCATCGTCTGATTTTCCAAGGGCCACATATACCTCATCGCATAAAGGCATAATGGAATTGATGGCCTCTACAATAGGATAATCAAACTTAATGGCATTTTTTATAAAGGTAAAACCGGCTACTTTCATTTTACTCAGGAATTTGCTGCATTTCTATCAACTGTTTATACATTCCTTCTTGTAAAATCAATTCAGCATGATTTCCTTGCTGCACTATTTTTCCTTTTTCAAGTACTACAATTAAATCGGCATTTTTAATAGTACTTAATCTGTGTGCTACAATGATTGTGGTTCTATTTAACATGATATTACTTAATGCATCTTGCACCAAGCGCTCACTGGCAGTATCTAAAGCGGAAGTGGCTTCGTCTAAAATTAAAATATCAGGGTTTGTATTAACCGCTCTGGCTATACTAAGCCTCTGCTTCTGGCCACCGCTTAATTTATTTCCTCTATCACCAATATTTGTTTCATAACTATTTTCAGTTTCAGTTATAAATTGATGTGCATTTGCAATTTTAGCCGCATTTTCAATTTGCTCCTTAGTGATGTTTTGTTTTGCAAAACCAATATTATTTGCAATGCTATCGTTAAATAAAATGCTTTCTTGGGTTACAATACCCATTAAAGCACGTAATTCAAGAATTTTGTAATCTCTTATATCAATTCCATCAATGGTTATAGAACCTTCTACAGGGTCGTAAAACCTCGGTATTAAGTCTGTAAGGGTTGATTTTCCACTTCCTGATGGACCAACTAATGCAATTGTTTGTCCTTTATTGATTTTTAAATTCAGGTTCTTAATTACCAGTTCATCCTCATATCTAAAACTTACATTTTTAAATTCAATGGATTCTTTAAAATTGGAAACAGAAATGGCTTTTGGCTTTTCTATGATTACTTCATGACTATTAATTATTTCCTCCACTCGTTCAATAGATGCCAAACCTTTATTCATAGAATTATAAGCTGTACTAAATGCTTTTGCTGGAGAAAGTAATTGTGAGAATACTGCTAAATATCCAATAAAAACAGAAGCGGTTAGGCTGCCATCATTATCCAATACCATTCCTCCCCCGATCCATAAAATAATAGCAAATACCGAAACGCTTATGGTTTCACTAATGGGTGATGAACCATCGCTGGTTCTATTTGCTTTAATATTCAAATTGGTGTATAGCTTATTTTGTAAATTGAATCGTTTAAATAAAAAATCTTGAGCATTGAAGGCCTTGATTACCCTAACTCCCATTAAAGTTTCTTCTACTAACGAAACAACTTCACCAAATTTAGCCTGACTTCTTCCAGTTTGTCGTTTTAATAGTTTTCCAATTAAAGCAGTAAAAAGGGCACTAATTGGTAAGGTACAAAACACAATAAAGGTTAAGAGTGGACTAATCCAAATAAGAGATACTAACGAAATAATAATGGCTATAGGCTCCTTGGTAAAGGCTTCTAATGAACTCATAACCGCAGCCTCTATTTGATGCATATCGCTTGTCATTCTACTTAATAAGTCACCTTTTTTTTCATTGCTGAAATAAGATAAAGGCAAAACCAAGATTCTGTTATATGCCGCAACTCTGTAATCACTCACAATGTAGTTTCGCATAGGCACCATAAAAAACAATGCCAAATAGCGAAACAAGTTCTTTAAAGTTATCATTAATACCACAAACACGCATATAAAAAGCAAAACCTTTTCAGAACCATACAAGTTTTTGTATTCCCAAATATTATCTTTTAGTAAATCAAAATACTTATTAAAGCTAAACCCTACCTTTACGGTTCTTACAGTTTTTGGACCTTGCTGAGTACTGAACAATACCTCTAGTATGGGCATGATGGTGGCAATAGAAAATAGGCCAAAAATGCTTGATAAAATATTACATAGAATATTCATCAAAGCATAGTATTTATATTTAAAAGTAAATTTTATAAATTTCCAATAACCTTTCATTTTGTATCAATAAAGCGGCAAATATGCTACTTTTTTTGGTGTTTTATTCTTATATTTTTTATTTGATTTTCCATTCAAAACACCTCCATTAAACATAAAAAAAGCCGATTCCAAAAATTAGAATCGGCTTTTTGCTTTATAAATTAAATCTATTCTATTACTATTTTTCTAATAATTGATTTACCATCAATCATTGCTTTTAGTACAAAAATTCCTTTAGAAGGAATAGCAATTGAATTGGTTTTATTTAATTCATCCTTGATAATTAATTTACCTGTAACATCCAATATTTCGAATGAAGCATTTTGTAAATTCAAATCAGTGGTAAAGAAAATAGTTCCATTACTTGGATTAGGATAAATGTTAAAATTAGCGTTTGAAACTTCGTTTACACCAATTGACGGTTGGATGGTAAAGGTAGCGCTGCTATCTTTTAAATTTCCATCAATTTCATTAATAAATATTTTAGCATTTGCAGTATTTGCAAAAGGAACGGTTAATGTATAACTTCCTTTACTTGCCAATTCCTTTTTCTTCCATAATTCAGTAACACCATTTATTACAAGTTTAACAGAAACAGAATCTACAAAAGTACTTTGCCAAGTAATTGTTTTAACTTCGGTTTCTTTCCAAATATCGTTTGCAACTGGTGTTAACAATTTTAAAGTAGGAATATTAATGGTAAAGTTAGCATTGCTTAAATCAGAGTTAGCATTATCTAAAGTTGTAATTTTAATTTTTGCGGTAGTTGTAGCAACAGCAGGAACAGTCCATGCATAAGTTGCAGTACTTGCATTAACAGAATCAATAAAAACAAAGTCAGTTCCATTGGTGGTGTATTCTAATTTTACCTTACCGCTAATATTTGCAGCTAACCAAGTAATATTGGTAGATTTTCCTGCTACTAAATTTTCGCCTCCATTAGGTGTATTAACTGCTAAAACTCGGGTTTGAATTAAAGTCATTGATTTAAAATCAATCAAGTTAGCCCAACTAGGATTATCAATAAATGGATTACGGTTTTTTTGAACTGAAGCTATGTATTCGTGGCGAGCAATTTCTTCTTCACTTGGTGGATCTTGTTGATGCCATTTCATTAAAACTGCTAAACCTTGATCAGCAGGTAAAGTCCAAACATTTCCGTTTATGCCATTATAACTAACCGACATATAAAACAATGCCCTAGCTAAATCACCTTTTTGCGTATCTTTTGGTTCATAAACAGTGTTGCCGTTTGCATCTTTTCCTAATTTACCAAAACCCGAAGGCGAAGTAGACGTAACAGTTACACACTCACCAAAAGGATTATTGGAACGAGGTGCATTGGCCAATGTTTGATGAGCTGGGAATAAATTATGCAAATCATTGTATTCAGGTAATTCAAAGTTTGATGGACTACGAGGCCAATTAGGATTTTGTGTTGCATTGTTACTTGGCATAGTACTTTGGGCACGAGTATGTTCTCTTGTTAATATTCCTGTATTACCACTTGCATTCCAAACAAAAGGTTCGGCATAAATATAAGGTAGTCCGGTATAAACACAATTTACTACTTTTTTGCCTAAAGTTGTATCTCTTGTTAAAAAATTATTGATTACAGTTGTTATATAATTACTATAAAAAACAGTATCATGAACATTTACCTTGGCACTTAAATTAGTTATAAAGGTGCTAGAAGCAGGATCAATATTGTTATAGTAATTACCTGGATTTCCGCTTAATGATTGCGCAGAGCCTGAATTAACATTACTTGTTAAATAATTTTCGAAGGTTGCTGGTCCGTTAAATGAAAAAACCGAATAACTGTAATTGTTATTTGCCAAAATATATGTTGGTTTAAATGTTCCGATTTTTCCAACATAAGCTACTTGCGCATCACCTATATAATCTCCCCTTTGATAGGTAACTCCATCTACTGGAACTTCAGAAATTGTTCCATTTCTTTTACGTAAAACTAAATAATTTTCAGTAGTTGAATTGGTATCCTCTATTGTTACATTCATTCCATAAGCTGTAACGTTCGTAAAGCTTAAATTGGTAGATTTGAAACTAGGTTCGGTAGCTAAATTTCCCCCAATACCATATAAATTTATAATGAATTTTGATTTATCAAGATCATTGTTAAAGATATTAATAGCTGCTATTTTACTTCCTTTTCCAATTGTGTCTAGAACACAATTTAAAAAAAATGAATCTTTAGCTGCAATCTTGATAGGCAATGGATTAGAGAAAGAGTATTCCGTTGCATTAATTCCTGTAAAACTTACACTATCAATTGTTAAAGTATCAGCCAAACCCAAATTTTTAATTTTAAACGAAAAATTAGCATTATTTCCAACCACATTTTGCGAATTGTTCGCAATAATTGTGTTATTTCTACTTATTTGAATAGTTGGGGTAGTTGCTGCAGATGCTGGTAAAATCAAAACACTATCCAAAGCAATATTTCCACCAGGAACACTGGCACTACCTCCTGCTATTTTAGTTGTAAAGAAAAACCTAACAAATCTTGTGGTTTGCTTTAAATTAGAATCGGAGTACTTACCTCCTGTAAAGTTTGTGGTTGTAGTGGCTTTTGAGGTAATAGAACGAACATTACTCCATATAGTTCCATTATCACTTTCTTGAATATCAAATTGGCCGGCCCAAGGATTACCTGCATTTTGAGGACTTAAATAATAACTTAAAACACCTGGTTTATCTGATATATTGATTAATACATATTCACCGGCAGCATCCAATCTACAAGAAATAGCATCTCCAACACCAAAACCATATGTTAAATTACCATTTGTTCCTAAGCCTAATGTCCAACCAACTGGAACAGCAGAACTAGATGGGGTTGAAAAATTCCATGATGTTGGTAATAATGCTTGTGCTTGTGATGCAATAGCAACTGCACAAAGCCCTAAATTGAGTATAATTTTTTTAAACATAATTTTGCTATTTGAAAAGCTTGGCAATGTAAAACTTTTAATACTATAAAAGTAATATGGTATTGTAAATTAATCGTTAGCATTTTTTAACTTAAATAAAAATACAATATTTATATCTTGCCATATCAAAATTTATATGAAAGAAGATTTATTACATTTTATTTGGCAAAGCAAGATTTTACTCAAGCAAAACCTCTTATTATCAGATAAAAATCCTATTGAAATAATAAGTATTGGGACGTTAAACCATGATGCAGGACCAGATTTTTTTAATGCTAAAATAAAAATTGACAATGAAATTTTAGTTGGAAATATTGAAATTCACATCAAAGCAAGCGATTGGCTTAACCACAAACATAATGGAGATAAAAAATACGAAAATGTGATTTTACATGTAGTTTATGAAAACGACAAACCCATTTTTGACCACCATAATATTCCAATATTAACTTTGGAACTTAAAAATTATTTAGACCCTGAATTGCTAAATAAATATCAAATACTTCAGCAGCAAAAAAATGAAATTCCTTGCGAACCCATATTTAATTTACCGAATGAATTTAAATTAAACCATTGGCTTCATAGGTTGGTATTTGAGCGATTGGAAAATAAATGTGGCAGAATTGAAACATTGCTCAAAGCGAATAACAACAATTGGGAACAAACTTTTTATATGCTAACAGCACAATATTTTGGACAAAAAACCAATGAACAAGTTTTTGAATGGTTGGCCAAAAATTTACCTTTACAAATAATTGCAAAACACAAAGACAAACTAAGTCAAATAGAGGCATTGGTGCTTGGTACTGCAGGTTTTTTTGATAAAGGGCTAAAAGATGATTACTTAAAATTTTTACAAAAAGAGTACTTTTACCTCCAAAAAAAATATGACTTAGTGAGTATTGATAAATCTATTTGGAAGTTTGGAAAAATGCGTCCAAGTAATTTCCCAACTATTAGGCTGATGCAATTTGCCGCACTCCTATACCAAAGCAGTCACTTGTTTTCAAAGATTTTAGCCGTTGAAACCATCAAAGATTTACAAAGCTTATATCAGCTAAAACACATCCATTTAATTCATTTAAGCGAGTTAAGTAACCATGATTTTGATGCCATAAAAACCGACTTGGGTAAATCCGCTATCAACACCATTATTATCAATACAGTTGTACCTATTGTTTTTTTATATGGTAAGCTCCGATTTGATGAATCAAAATGTGATAAGGCTGTGGCTTGGTTAGAGCAAATTATACCTGAAAAAAATAGCATCATTGAATTTTGGGAGACTTTAAACATAAAACCTCAAAATGCTGCACAATCACAAGCATTATTACAATTAAAAAATGAATATTGCGCCAATAAAAAATGTTTAAATTGTGAAATTGGATTTCATATTTTGAATAATAATTAGCCCATTTGTTTATGAAAAAAACTCTATTAAACGTTATCATTATTTTACTTTTCTGTAGCCAAATTTTTGCCCAAAAAAGTTTGATTTTTTTGAATACAAAAACCAACGAAACCATTGAGGTAAGCGTTGGTCAAACACTTTCAATTAAATTTAAAGGCTATAACAATCAGCTATTTTATGTAAAAAATATTGTAACAGAAATCAGTGATTCCAACATAGTTTTAGGACATGAGACCGATGAACCACCCGTTTGGGCTCAGAAACTAATTAAAAAATTTGAACCTAATTATAGAGTCGTTAATATCAAAGATATTGTGGCTTTTAGGCGAATTACCGTAGGTAGAACTTTAGGAAAAAGTTTTTTATCTTCTACTATTATGTTAGGTACATTTTTTGGCACCATTGATTTGTTCAGGAATACCCAATTAGAAACATGGCAAACAGTTTTCCTTTCCTTAGGAATTGGAATGGCAACTTCAGTGATTAATGCATTTGTTTTACCCGAAAATCCTAATAATAAAATTTCGGATAATTGGGTAATAACAGTAAGAAATTAACTAAATATATTCGCTCATTTCTTCAGCCATTTTCTTTGCTTCTGCTTTGGAAGCATCAGCAAAATCAACTCCATTGCTTGCATAAATAATACTTCTAGAAGCATTGATTAACAAACCAATTTCATCGGTTTTTCCATACTTCACAACTTCGGCTAAACTACCTCCTTGTGCACCCACTCCTGGAACCAACAAAAAGTGTGAAGGAGCATGCTTTCTAATGGTGGTAAAATCTTGTGGTTTGGTAGCACCAACTACAAACATTAACTGTTCATCGGTAGCTAATTTGCAAGTATTTTTTATTACATGTTCGTATAAAAATTCACCTTCAATTTTTTGCTGTTCATAATCGGAACTTCCTGCATTACTTGTTAATGCCAACACAATCCCCCATTTGTTTTTATGTTCAAAAAATGGTGCTAAACTATCATTACCCATGTAGGGCGCAAGCGTTATAGCATCAAAGTTCATTTTTTCAAAAAATGCTTTTGCATACATATTGCTTGTGTTACCAATATCTCCACGTTTTGCATCTGCAATTGTTAAAATATTTTCAGGTATATAAGCCAATGTTTTAGCCATACTTTGCCAACCACTTATTCCTTCAGCTTCATAAAAAGCAGTATTAATTTTATAGCTTACACAATAATCTTTTGTGGCATCAATAATGGCTTTATTGAACTCAAAAATTGGATCCTCGGTGGTTAATAAATGCTTCGGAATTTTAGTTAAATCACTATCTAACCCTACACATAAAAAACTTTTCTTTAACTTAATTTGCTGAATGAGTTCTTGTTTAGTCACTTTATTAATTCTTATTTTAAAATAGTAAGTTCACTTCAAATAAAATATTATTCATATTTTGTCCTTTGTTCTTAGGAGTAGCCTCTGCCAATAAACCATTATTGATATTAACAAAACCAAACTTAAGTACACTTTGAATGGACACATGCCCAAGCCTAATTTGATATCCTGCACAAGCTAAAATATCATGATTAACTAAACTAGGCTCTTGATTATATGCCAAATTCGAAGTCCCTTTATACAAGGATGATGAGAGTAAATAGGAAAATTGTGGTCCTACTAAAACCTTTTGGTTTTGGTCTTTTGTTAAATTCACAAAAAGATAAGTTGGCAAATCAACATAAACTAATCGCAAAGCACTGTAATCATCTTTGGTTGAATTATAATTACTGCCACGTAAACTTCCATTTAATTCAATTTGATATCCCCACTTTTCATTCTTGAATTTTTTTCGCACATACAACCCTCCGTTCACCCCAAATCTCAGGGTATTGTTTTCATTCTCTGCACCAATAATAGTACTAAATTGTCCTCCTATTTTTATACCAAATTTGTACTTATCATCTGGTAAAACTTTAACTGGTCGTTCTTCATCATCTGCAATTGTTGAATCTATAATATCCTCTTGTTGCGCCTGAAGTGCAGGTGTAATTGCTAATAAAATAAGCAGTATTAAAAGTTTAATTAGTTTTAGCATATTAATTAGATGCAATAATAGTAAAATCAGGGCAAAAAAAACGCACCGAATTACGGTGCGTTTTTACATATTAATTTTTATACCTATAAGTTTCCAACCATGTTTTCTGGTTTAACCCAAGCGGTAAATTCTTCGCTGGTTAAGTAACCTAACTCAACTGCTGCTTCGCGTAAAGTTTTGTTTTCTTTATGTGCTTTTTTAGCAATTTTTGCTGCTTTTTCGTAACCAATATGCGGGTTTAAAGCGGTAACCAACATCAATGAGTTTTCTAAATGACGTTGAATAATATCGTTGTTGGCTTCAATACCAATTGCACATTTATCGTTGAACGAAACGCAAGCATCACCAATTAAACGTGCACTCTGCAATACGTTTGCTGCCATAACTGGTTTGAAAACATTTAATTCAAAATGTCCGTTCATACCACCAACAGTAACTGCCACATCGTTTCCAATAACCTGAGCGCAAACCATGGTCATTGCTTCTGGTTGTGTTGGATTAACTTTTCCTGGCATAATAGATGAACCTGGTTCGTTATCAGGAATGATTATTTCGCCAATTCCGCTACGTGGACCAGATGATAACATACGAATATCGTTAGCAATTTTCATTAATGAAACTGCTGTGCGTTTTAATGCGCCACTCAATTCAACCATGGCATCATGAGCAGCTAATGCTTCAAACTTGTTTGGAGCAGTAACAAATGGATAACCTGTAAATTCAGCAATTTTTTTAGCTACCAATACATCATAACCTTTAGGAGCATTTAAACCAGTTCCTACCGCAGTGCCACCCAAAGCCAATTCCAAAATCATTGTCAATGCATTATTTATACATCTAATAGAATTGTCTAATTGTTGCACATAACCACTAAACTCTTGCCCTAAGGTTAAAGGTGTGGCATCCATAAAATGGGTTCTACCTGTTTTAACTATGTTCTTAAAATCTTTTGCTTTTTTATCTAATGTGTTGCGCAATAAAGTTAAACCTGGTAAAGTAATTTCTACTGTTTGTTTGTATGCCGCAATGTGCATAGCAGTTGGGAAAGTATCGTTGCTAGATTGCGATTTATTTACATCATCATTTGGGTGTAAAACTTTATTTTCATCCAATAAATTACCTCCATTTAAAACGTGCGCGCGGTTAGCAATCACCTCGTTTGAGTTCATGTTACTTTGTGTTCCACTTCCAGTTTGCCAAATTACCAATGGAAACTCTGCATCGTGCATTCCAGTTAAAATTTCATCACAAACTTTGCTAATTAAATCACGTTTTTCAGCAGGCAATACACCTAAATCAGTATTAGCATGTGCAGCAGCTTTTTTTAAGTAAGCAAATGCGTGAATAATTTCCTTTGGCATGCTGGCCTCTGGACCAATTTTAAAGTTATTGCGGCTACGCTCTGTTTGTGCACCCCAATATTTTTCGGCAGGCACTTGCACCTCGCCCATGGTATCGTGTTCTATTCTGTATGTCATATTTTTTGCTTTTAGCCTCTGGCAGCTGGCTTCTGACAGCTAGCCTTAGGTTGTTTTCTTAAATGTTTTACTTTACTAATATTAAAATATTTTTTGCCAGAGGCTAGTAGCCAGCAGCTAGATGCTAATTATTAATCGCAGCTATCCCAGGTAATTCTTTCCCTTCAAAATACTCCAATAATGCACCGCCACCAGTACTCACATAACTTACTTGGTCTTCAAAACCAAATTTAGCAACTGCAGCAGCACTATCGCCACCACCTATTAAGCTAAATGCACCATTTTTAGTAGCTTCAACTACTGCAATGGCAACGCTTTTAGTTCCATTTTCAAAATTGCTCATTTCAAAAACGCCCATTGGACCATTCCATAAAATAGTTTTAGAGTTTTTGATTACATCAGCAAAAGTTTGGCTTGCTTCAGTTCCAATATCTAAACCCATCCAACCTGTTTCAATTTTGTGATTGCTGCAATTTTTAATATTGGCATCATTTGCAAATTTATCAGCTACCACAGAATCGGCAGGCAATAAAAGTTTAACGCCTTTTGCTTCTGCTTTTTTCAATAAGTCTAAGCAAAGTTCTAATCTATCATCTTCGCAAAGCGATGAACCAATTTCGTAACCTTGTGCCTTTAAAAAAGTATAAGCCATTCCACCGCCAATAATGATATTATCAACGCTATTGATTAAATTTTCGATGATTAATAATTTATCAGAAACCTTAGCACCACCTGTAATAGCAGTGAATGGACGCTCTGCATTTTTCATTACCTTTTCGGCATTGGCCACTTCGTTTGCCATTACATAACCAAAACATTTTTCAGTGGGGAAAAACTGAGCAATAATAGCAGTACTTGCATGAGCACGGTGTGCAGTTCCAAATGCATCGTTTACATACACATTTCCCAGTTTGCTTAACTTTTCAGCAAAAGCTACATCACCTTTTTCTTCTTCTTTATAAAAACGTAAGTTTTCTAATAATAAAATTTCGCCTGCTTTTAAATTAGCTGCTTTGTCAATCGCTTCTTGACCAATACAATCGTTGGCAAACTGAACATTTACACCAAATAATTCAGAAGCAGTAGCAATTACATGTTTTAACGAGTGTTTTTCAAAATCAACAGTTCCGTCTTCTTTTAATTTTTTAAGTGGACGACCTAAATGACTCATCAAAATACAAGAACCACCATCGGCCAATATTTTTTTAATAGTTGGCACTGTAGCACGTATGCGCGCATCGTCAGTTACTGCAAGTGTTTGTTTGTCTAAAGGCACATTAAAATCAACACGGACAAGTGCTTTTTTATCACTAAAATTTATTGAATCAACTGTTTTCATGTATTTTATATTTTTTGCGTTGCGAAAATAGGATTTATACAAAATAAAACTTACGACTAAAATCAGTAAATGGCATTTTAAAAATATACTTTGGCTATTTTGATGATTTTATCTTTTTCGAAGCAAATCAACTTGGCATTTTCCCCATTCATTTAAACAAAAATAAAGAGCCATTAGCTCTCTATTTTACACTTCAAAGCATTTGTTCACGGCTTTTTAGTTTTTCATATACTTGGCTTTTTATTAATTTTTATCTTCCTCTTTACTAGTTCCTATTGTGTTTAAAATAATGGAATCGTTTACTTCTGTGTGCCTGATTTTTCCTCCTAAATAACCTGTTCGGGCTACCAAAATAAAACTGAAAATGGATATAAATAATATGATAAATGCTGTAGCGGTAGTATAAATTGATTTTTTAAAGGTAAGGTACACTCCAATTATGGAAGCTGTTCCTAAAACAATTAAGGAAATTAAAGTAACCGTGGCTGAATCTTCGTGTATTTTAATGCTTTCTTCCACCACACCCTGAATCTTTTCCACTACTTCTTCGGCTCCTTCGCCCGTTAAATAAGCTACCGCTGCTCCAATAGCCGAAAGTATAAAAACATAATAAGCTGCTATTTTAGTTTGATCGCTTTTTACACCAACGCCATGCAAAAGCACCAATGCGCCTAACATAGAACCAAATATTGGAAGATGGGTAATGAGTAAATGAATATGTGTTTGGTTCATGATAGTATTGCTTAAGAATTTAGTTTCTTTCAAATGCTTACTGAGCGCACATGCCACCATCAATAACCATGGTTGTGCCAGTAATGTATTGGCTGTTATCGCTTGCTAAGAACAAAACCAACTTTGCAATTTCAATCGATTCGGCATAACGTTTTAATGGAATGGCTGCTTCAAAAAGTTTCTTTACCTCTTCACCATGTCCTGCCGATGAGCCTTCTTCAATAGAGCGCATCATTCGGTTATTAACAGGTGCTGGATGTACAGAATTTACCCTAATATTTAAGGGCGCTGCTTCTAAAGCTGTGGTACGCATAATGCCCACTACTGCGTGTTTACTGGTAACATAAGCGCCTAAGTGAGCAAAACCAATTAAACCCGCCACTGACGATGTCATGATGATGCTGCCTCCTTGATTCATTTTGGGTAATACATATTTGTTTCCCAACCAAGTGCCTTTTACATTTATTGAAATTACTCTGTCGAATTCATCTTCAGGGTAATCAACAATGGGTTTAACCGCGCCTTCAATACCTGCATTGTTAAAAAACACATCAATTTTGCCAAATAACCTAACTGCTTCGTGCACATATTTTTCTACTTGAACCGACTGTGATACATCGGCAACGCAATAGGCCACGTGCTCGTTGTTTAACTCAGCTACTACTTTTTTCAGTTGGTCTTCGTTTAAATCAACCAATAAAACTTTGGCTCCTTCTTCTAAAAATAAATTGGCGGTAACTTTTCCAATACTGCCTGCACCACCTGTTATAATGGCTACTTTGTCTTGTAACTGTTTCATTATTAAATTTTTTTACTTGTTTGTTTCGTGCAAGATTAGCTATTGCATTGTGCTAAGCACTTACATAAGTTAGGATAATGATTGCAGTTTTTACAGACTTTTGTAGTAGGTGGCTTCTGGCAACTAGCTTCTAGCGGCTGGCAGTTGGGCCATAGTTTATGATTGGGTAAATGTTAAGTAGTTTAGGCTAGTTAGTTAGGTCGCTAGGCCATTTAGCTAAGTAGTTAAGCCATGTTAGTTAAGTAGCTTAACCCACTTACTTAGGTGGCATTGCCTAGTTAGTTAACTAGCATTGCCCATCTTATTAAGTAGGCAAGGCCACTTAGTTAACTAGACCTATCTAGCTAATTTACTAGCATTGCCCAGTTAGTTAGCAAGGAATGCCTAGTTAAACTTAATTAAGAATTACTGGAATATATAAATATCTAGCAAATTTTTACTATTACTTGTTTTTAAGTCTATTTCTTACATTGCATTCAAATAAAACTAGATTTTTTATGCTTAAATTTATTTCTATCAAATTTATTGTAACTGAACTTTTAAAGGTGATTTACCGTTTTCCGGTTACGTTTATTTGTTCTTTAACGGCCTCCATTGCTTCGCAAATACTTGTAGAAAGCTCAGATGAAGAAATTGAACTTATTTTACAAAAGGTTTTATTGTCGAGTTACGTTGGTTTGTGTTACAGCTTGGCTATTTATTTGTTTTTTGAATCAAAAACCGAAAACAAAACAAATACAATCTTGAGGCATTTGCTGGCTTTGTTGGTTCCTATACTGTTTTATGTTAGCGTTTATAATTCTGCTAATATTTGGACAGAAAATATTGTTCAGCGCAATTTTGTATTGCTATTGGTTGGACATTTGGCAGTTGCCTTTTCAGCTTATTTACAAAAAGGAAATTTAAGTTCTTTTTGGGAGTTTAATAAATCGTTGTTTTTAAGGTTTATTACTGCAAGTGGTTATACAATTGTGGTTTTTTTAGGAGTTTTTGGTGCATTATTGGCTTGTGAAGAGTTATTTGGTTTGTATGTAAATAAAAACGTTTATGGAACAATTTTCTTTTGGTGTAATATCTTTTTCCAATCGTGCATTTTCTTAGCAGGAATAAAAAGTAAAGAGAATTTGTATGCCGAGCAAATAGTTTATCCTAAACCTTTAAAAATATTTGCACAATATATTTTATTACCCATTGCAGCGCTTTATTTGTTCATTTTATATGCTTACGAAATAAAAATAATTTTCCAATTTTCTTTGCCTAAAGGCTGGGTTTCATCATTAATAATGGCATACGCGGTATTGGGTTTGTTTTGCTTTTTATTACTTCACCCCATTAAAGATAACGATGAAAACAAATGGGTAAAATCTACTTTAAAGTATTTTTATTGGTCAATTATTCCTTTGCTAGGTCTGTTGTTTGTTTCTGTTTTTGTGCGCATTAACCAATATGGAATTACCAGAGAACGTTATTATATATTAGGATTAAGTTTATGGCTTGCAGGTATTACTTTTTATGGTGTTATCTCTAAAAATTTAAACATTAAATTGATTCCAATAAGCTTGGCTGTTGTTCATTTATTAATGGTAATTGGTCCTATAAATGGATTCATGGTTTCGCGTATCAGCCAGCAAAATAGGTTAGAAAAATTACTGGTAAAAAACCAATTGTTTGATGGAACAAAAATTATTTCCAATCCAAAACCAATTGAAAAAATTGATGCCGAGCAAATTCGTTCCATTGTTTCATATTTGATAAAAGCCAATAATATCAATGATGTAAGTCCACTTTGTGGCATTGATTTGCTTGCCATTGAAAACCAACTAAAAAAAGGAAATAGTTATAATTCCAGATTTCAACAATATAAAGTTGCCGATTCAGTTTTGAGCTTGTTAAATATTTCGTCTGTGGCAATAAATTATATTGAAACCTATTTTAATTGTGTTAACGAAGATGTTGTTTATGAAACAAATGGTGCAAAATATTTGCTTAAACGAGAAAGCTATCCATCAAATGAGGAAAAAACATTTGAGTTCAATAACGAAAAACTAATTTCATATCATGTTGATAAATTAGATGTTTTATGGATTGAATATAAAAACAAAAAGTATGTGGCTAATATGTTAAAGTTGAAAAACGATTTATTAGCTCTCAAGCAAAATGAACCTAATAATAGCTATATTCATTTTAACAATTACATTATTCCTTTAGTAAATGCTGACGGTAAAATAGAATTACATTTAACACATTGTGAACTAAATTATTTAAACAATTTTGAAAACATAGCATATTACATTTTGGTAAAGTAAAATTCTTGATTGTATAAATTACTTTATTTTAAACAAAAATTGATGTTGGTGACGCTTTGCTAAACACCAACATCGACAAAAGAAAAAGATCAATATTATGGAAAAGAAATTTCTTTATACTTTAATAATAAATTATCTTGAGGGCACCTATATTTATCAAACAATGGCTCAAAATGAGTTGGATGCATTTAGCATTTGGGTAAATTCAATAAACGATAAAACCTATGAAGGCATTGATAAAACAGACTCGAAAAATATAATTACAAAAATGGAAAATGACCCACCTCAATTAATTTCAGGTGCATTGAATTGTTGGTGTGCTGACATTCCAAATTTTAAAGGGAATTATCTCTCAATCAATATTGTTAAAACATATGAAAAATAATTATTCTTTGATTTAACCATTCAAGTTCCAATTAAAAAAATGCGTTATTTGGATGTCAAATAATTTATATTTAAAACAATATTGGATGTTGGTGACGCTTCGCTAAACACCAACATCGGCATAATTTGCAGTACACCTTTACAAGCTTTGCTTGTAGGCGTTCCGCAAATAAAAATGCCCCAACCTTACGGCTGGGGCATTGGTTTGTGGAGCTGGAGGGATTCGAACCCTCGTCCGGAAATGGAATTGCTATGCCTTCTACATGCTTATAGAAACATTAGTTTTCGAACTAAGTTGGCTGTTCCTCATACCGGCTTAATTTATAGTTTATTATGTACTCTAAGCAGCCATAAACATACTGCTCAAAGGTTTGGTTTAAATGATGCCTCTGATGTAAAACGAAACAAAACTTAACATTTTACGAGACAATGGCAATTGCTTAATCCCAGATTAAGCAGCCATGGCAAAGTTAGACTCGCCAGATAAATTTTTGAGACTTGATATTTACGAGCTAAATTCCCCACGCTCGGCATGCTAACATAACCCTTGCTCACCCCGTCAAAACCGGTCAACCCCTCTTATTTTGCTTCTAGCTTCTGGCCTTTGGCTTCTAGCATAATAAATGATGCTAGGAGATAGTGGCTAGTTGCTAGCGGCAATTTCTTTATTCAAACTCAATCATTTTTTGGTTTTTGTCAACCACATTTTTTTCTTCAATGTGAATTTTTTTAACCATTCCATCGGCACTGGCTTTAATAATATTTTCCATTTTCATGGCTTCTAATACCAATAAACCATCGCCTTTTTTTACTGCTTGTCCTTCAGTTACCAATACTTTTAAAACCAAACCTGGCATGGGTGCTTTTAATAGGTTTACTTTATTACCCATTAATTTATCCATACCCAATTGCTTCAGCAATTCATCGTATTTGTCTTTTATTTCAATGGTTTGCTTTTGTCCATTAACCAATATGGTTTGGTTTTTGGCATTTTCATCTTTGTTTAAAAGTTCAATATTGAATGAATTATGGTTAATCAAAACATGAAATTTATTTCTGTCTAATTTAACCACATCAGCATTTACAGGCTTGCCGTTTAGCAATACAGTTTCAGCTTTTTTATCAAACAAATATTCTTGTTGGTTTAAGGTAATGCGCAACATAAATTGTATAAGCTTTTAAATATTTTTTTGCTATTTAATTCATAACCTTATTATTGTAATAATGAATAAAGTTAATGTATTAATAGTAAGCGCAATAACGTTTATTGCGGCATGCAAGGTAAATAAAAATAGCGATACTCAAAACAAAGATGCTAGTTTGTTGGCAAAACCAGTCAATATTATAGCTCATAAAAATGCGGCTAATTATCAGCCAACTAGAACAAAAGAGGTTGATTTATTGCACACGCATTTACAAATAAAATTTAATTACGATTTACAACATGCTTATGGCAAAGTAAATTTATTGTTTAAACCTTATTTTTATGCTACTAATAAAGTGGTTATTGATGCTAAAGGGATGGAGTTACATCGCGTGGCTTTGATTAAAGGAAAGGATACTACAAATCTGTCATTTACTTACGATTCGCTTCAAATTACAGCTAATTTAGATAAAACTTACAGCCGAAACGAAACCTTTAATATTTTTATTGATTATACTTCAAAACCAAATGAGTTAAATTTTGAAGGCAGCGCAGCTATTAGAGAAGCCAAAGGTTTGTATTTTATCAATCCTAAAAAAGAAGATGCTGAAAAACCTCGCCAAATATGGACACAAGGCGAAACTGAAAGCAATAGTTGCTGGATGCCAACCATTGATGCTCCAAACGAAAAACACACGCAAGAATTATTTATTACTGCCCAAGCTAACGAGGTAACTTTAAGCAATGGAAAATTGGTTTCCATTACCAAAAATGCGGATGGAACACATACAGATTATTGGCAACAAACTTTGCCTCATGCGCCCTATTTAACCATGATGGCTATTGGTGAATTTAACATAACCAAGCGTAAATGGCGCGACTCTGTGGAGGTAAGTTATTACTTAGAAAAAGATTACCATCAGTATGCCGATTTAATTTTTGGTCCAACTGCTGAAATGTTAGAGTGTTTTAGCCAACGTTTAGGAGTTGATTATCCATGGCATAAATTTAGCCAAATTATAGTGCGCGATTATGTGAGTGGAGCTATGGAAAATACTACAGCCGTAATTCATGGCGAATTTGTACAACACGACAGAAGAGAACATTTTGACAACGACCAAGAAGATATCATTGCTCACGAAATGTTTCACCATTGGTTTGGCGATTTAACCACAGCCGAAAGCTGGAGTAATTTGCCATTAAACGAAAGTTTTGCTACTTATGGCGAATATATTTGGAACGAATGGAAACACGGTGCCATAGAAGCTGATGCTGTTTTTGATAGAAATTTACAAGGTTACATACGCAGTAAAGGCAATGCCAATAAAATTCCAATTAGATACCATTATCATAACAAAGAAGATATGTTTGATGGTGTTAGTTACAGCAAAGGTGGACGTATTTTACACATGCTGCGCAAGGAAGTTGGCGATGATGCTTTCTTTAAATCATTGCAATTATATTTAACCAAAAACAAATTTAAAAGTGCCGAAATTCACGATTTGCGTTTGGCTTTTGAAGAAACTACAGGCCGCGATTTAAACTGGTTTTTTAACCAATGGTTTTTAAAAGCTGGCCATCCTGAGTTATTGATAAAAACAGATTACACAGGAGCTAATGCATTTTTAGAAGTTACCCAAATGCAAGATTCTGCCCAATTTGGATTATATCAATTACCAATTTATGTAAATGTACACAGCAAAAGTGGTATGCAAACTTTTCCACTTACCATAACCAAAACCAAAGAACCATTTATGTTTACTGCTGATTCCATTTACTTAATTAATTTTGATACAGCCAAAGCCTTGGTAGCTAAAATAGATTTGGTGCAAAGCAATGCTACTTGGTATGCTCAATTAACCCAAGAAAACCATTGGAAAGCCAAACAACAAGCCATGCAAGGATTGGTTCATAACTACAATTTAGATACAGTTAATTTGAGTCAAGAATTTAAAAATGCTATTTTGTATTGTTTAAATTTTAACCATTCGCGTGTGATTGAGTTAGGTTATATGACTTTAAATTCTCTTACTGAGCAACAACAATTACTATTTGAACCTCAAATTTTAGCCTTAACCAATTACAGTAAAACTGCTAGTGTGAGGGCAAATGCCTTATTGTTATTATACAATTGGAACAATATAAAATACAAACCTAATTTTGAAAAAGCGTTAACCGATAGTTCAAACCAAGTATTGGTGAGTGCCTTTTATGGTTTAAGTTATATTGATAATGTTTATGCTTTACAAGTAGTTGAAAAATGGAAAAATTATCAAAATTATTCGGTTAGCCAAGCCATTTGTTCTGTATTAAGCAAAAACACTTTTAAAAACGAAAATGCTTATTTTGAAAAAACAATAAACCATGCAGGTTATGGTAAACGCAATATCATGTATATGTATGCTAAATATTTAATGCGTTCAGATAATGCCATTGTAGCCGATGCATTAAATACTTTTGAAAGATTAGGTAAAAAAATGGATGGTGAAGAGCGCAAATATTTGTTGTTTAACAGCGTTAACGAAATAAAAGAAAACCTAATAGTTAAAAACGAATTGATAAAAAAACAATTGGCTAAAGATGCGGCTAACACTGCCTTACAAGCACAAAATCAGTCGTTAGAAAATTTGATAAAAAAATACGAAGAGTTGGTTAAAACCAATTGATAAGAATATAAAAAAACCGCTTTAGTTTTTGGCTAAAGCGGTTTTATTTAATTTTAAAATTCCTTACATTCGCTAGCGTCTCGCTGGTGAATACATTATTATGCCTCTGGCTGATTTTATTTTTTTACAGCCTGAGGCTGTTTCATCAACTCACTAGCTTTATGCTAGCGAGTGCGAAAAATTTTAAGTATTTAAACAAGTCTTATTTGTAAATTTTCAATATACCCTTTGCTAATACCCTGTTTTGTAGTAATTTCCCCCCGAATAATTGCTATCAAATGGGAAACAAAAACACTAATTTAAATATTTATCTTATAAAAAGATTCATAGTGGGAATACTCGTTCTCTTTGTATCTGTAGGCTATTCACAAGCTCAAAACAAATTGGCACCAGCCATCAGTTATATGTTGACACATCCTCTCAATAGTGAAACCGAAGCAACGTATCCTTCCTTATTTAAAATACAAGAAGTAAATGGCTATTATGAAAAAACACGTAGTTATCAGAAAGGTTATGTTTTGGTGGTCTATACCAAAAGACCTGAAATGGTATCAGTAAAAGGTATAGTTGTTCAAAGTGTATTACCCAAATTTGTTACTGCTTGGTTTCCCTCGTTGGCTTTAGCAGAAGAACTCTCTAAAAATAATGAAATTCAATATATTGATGCACCTAAAATTATAATGCCTAATAATGATATAAGTGTAGCTACTAGTGGAGCTGCATTGTTGCATTCAGGTAATTTAAACAATACAGCTTATAAAGGTGACAATGTATTGGTAGGTGTTTTTGATACAGGTATTGATTGGGACCATCCTGATTTTAGAAATGCAAGCAATCAAGCTCAAAGTCGCATACTAAGAATTTGGGACCAAACCATAACTCCCATTGCTGGTGAAGCCTCTCCTTCTGGTTTTAACTATGGAGTTGAATATACACAAACCCATATAAACAATGAGATAGATGGCACACCTGTGGGATATGTGAGAGAGAATGATATCAATGGACATGGCACACATGTGGCAGGCACTGCAGCTGGAAATGGGGCTGCATTGGCTTCAGGAAAGTATAAAGGTGTGGCTCCGAATGCGGATATTATTATTGTAAAAGGTGGTAATGGAGGTTTTTCAAGTACCAATGAAATAAATGCACTTACGTATTTTAAAAATGTAGCTACCGCATTAGGTAAACCAATAGTGGTTAACATGAGTATTGGCGGGCAGTTTGGTGCACATGATGGAACAAATGATGATGAAGTAGCGGTTGATAATTTTTGTACATCAGCAGCAGGCAGAGCAGTTGTAATTGCCGCAGGAAATGACAATGGCTCATTGATACATCGTCAGGTGGCATTGGCTGCAAATGGTTCAGGAACCATCACACTGAATGTACCTGCAGCAGCCTCGAGTTCATCAACTGATGTTTTTCAATTTTCCATGTATGTAAACAATACCAATAATGTAAACGCAATTATCACCGTTCCTGGTGGAGGCACTGTGAATGCGAATGCGGGTCAAAGTAGCAGTGCTAGTGTGTTGAGCAATTCAGCCACGGTGTATTATAATAATGTAATTGATGCATCAAGTGGAGATAGGTATATTAACATTTATGTGACACGTTCAAGCACCTCTGCAAATCCATCAGGTACATGGACAATCACATTAAACAATACCACCGCATCAGCACTTACCATAGATGGTTGGTTAAATTATAAAGGTGCCGATTTTTCTTCTACAAATATAACTTCTGGTGATAACAATTATTTAGTGAGTGCTCCTGGTACTGCCACCAATGCCATCACTGTTGCATCTTATACCGGAAAGCTCGATTGGTATTCTGTTTCTTCAACTGCACCTGGAGGATATTATACCAGCAGTGCCATCCAAGATAATATTTCTTCTTTTAGCTCGAGAGGCCCAAGAAGAGATAATGTGCAAAAGCCAAATATAACAGCTAATGGCGAACGAGTTGGTTCTTGTTTGTCTTCTAATGCTGGTGTAGCAGCTTCATCTGTTAGCTTATTGGTTAGTGGATTGTACCACGCCATTCAAGGTACAAGTATGGCAACACCAGAGGTAACAGGTTGTGTGGCTCTTTTACTTCAAGCAAAAAATACCGCTACCTTTACTGAGTTAAAGAATGCAATTGCCAATACCGCCACTAAAGATGTATTTACTGGAGCCAGTTCAAATAATACATGGGGAAGTGGCAAAATAGATGTTTACAAAGCTGCAGCTTCTTTGTTGTTTTGTCAATCGTTAAGTCGCATTACATATAGCTATGATTCATCAACAGCAGGGGCTAGTAATAGCACATTGAATTTAGGTTCTAAAAAAGCTGCAACAAGATTTACACCAACCGCTAATGGAAAATTAGGTGGTGTATATTTCAAAACTAGTACAGCTATTCCCACTACAAGTTTTAGCATTGAAATTAGAACCAACAGTGCTGGCATTCCCGGCACATTGCTTGGTAGCATGAGTGTCACACCATCAAGCATATCAAAATTTTCTTGGAATTATTATGATGTCAGTTCCCTTGGTATATCAGTTACAAGTGGTACTGATTATTTTGTTGTGCTTGTTCCTGGAGCCACCGACACATGGGGAATAGGCTTTGAATCTTTATCCTCTTCAGCAAGATCATCCTATTTCAATGGTTCGTCTTGGGTGGCACACAATGATTTTAGAATAAGAAGTGTGGTGTATGATAATAATCCTGAGGTAGCTATTGTTGGCGCTACTCAAAGCATTTGTGGAAGTTTAATTTCTAATGCTTTAGGCGGTAATACACCCATAAATGGAACAGGAACTTGGAGTAAATTATCAGGTCCAGGTACTGTTAGTTTTAGTGCTATTTCATCAGGAAATTCAACAGCTTCGGTGAGTGTGTCTGGTACTTATGTTTTCAGGTGGACTATTACCAATGGCACATGCAATAGTTTTGCGGATGTGACTGTAAATTATTTAGCATCACCACAAGGAAGTTTAACTGCAAATGGACCCTTTTGTGTAACAGGTGCAGGACAGTTGACATTTACAAGCACTACGGGTACGGCACCTTTTACTCTTATTTATAATGATGGTGTTGCCAATAGAACCGTATCAAATGTTTCAAGTGGCACTGCATTTAATGTATTTACATCACCTGTTACAAGTACTACTAATTACACTTTAGTTTCGGTAGCTGATGCCAATTGTACAAGAACAACGGGCTTTACGGGCTCTTCTGCCACCATCACCATTAACCCATTACCAACAAACAAAACTGTTACGGCTTCAGTAAGTTCTATTTGCAATGGCTCATCAACAAATATTGTTGTGGCTAATTCATTAGCTACAGAGCGATACCAGCTTCGAAATAATACCGGTAATGTTAATATTGGTTCTGGCATTGCAGGTAATGGAGGGAGTCTTAATTTGCCAACAGGTAATTTGTCAAGTGCCACTACATTTAATGTATTAGCAACTAACATTACCAGTTCATGTGGTCAACAAATGACCAACACCCCATCAGTGAGCATGAATGCATTGCCTAATGTATCTAATTTGGGTATTTTAGCCTCAAATGTAGCTATGGGAAGTTCTTCAACTGTGACAATCTCTTCAACAAGTCTTGCAGTAGGAACCTATACCATAACGTATAATTTAACTGGGGCAAATTCAGCTACAGGAAATACAAGTTCAATAACAATGTCATCCAATTCTGGAACTTTTTCTACATCGACATTAACCAATAGTGGTTCAACAAATGTGGTGATAAGCTCAATACGAAATGCATCAAATTGCACTACAAATTTAAGCACTGGCAATAATTCAAGCTTCACTGTCTATTCTAATAATTCAAATTTATCCGCACTTGGTTTGAGCAATGGAACGCTTTCACCTAGTTTTAGTTCGTCAACTATTTCCTATACAGCTAGTGTTGTCAATTCTATTTCAAGTATTACGGTCACTCCAACAAAATCTGAGGCAAATGCCAATATCCAAGTAAGGGTGAATGGAGGTTCTTATGCCAGTGTATCAAGTGGCACAGCTTCTTCTTCATTGTCCCTGAATGTAGGTTCAAACACCATTGATGTGAGGGTTACAGCACAAGATGGAACAACGATTAAGACATACACCATAACTATAACAAGGGCAGCAGGTTCAGCACAACTCAACATTACAGCATTTATTGAAGGTTTGTATGTAGGAAGCAATACCATGAATGCTTCACCTTTTGCAGCTAATGGAATAACACCTAGTAACATTGCCGATACAATTGAAGTTGAACTTCATAATACCACTTCGCCATACAATTTAGCATTTTCGGCCAAAGGCACTTTAAGCACTGCAGGTACAGCAAATATTGTATTTCCAGCTAGTATTATAGGTAATAGTTACTACCTAGTAATTAAGCACCGTAATTCTATCGAAACATGGAGTGCACTTCCAATTTCTATTGCTGCTTCTACAAGTTACAATTTTAGTTCAAGTATTTCTCAAGCTTTCGGAGATAACCTGTTGGATATGGGTAATTCAAAATTTGCTATTTACAGTGGAGATATTAATCAGGATGGGTCAATTGATTTTGGTGATTACCCATTATTAGATATAGCTAGCCAAAATAGTGTGTTAGATTATGATTCAAACGACCTTAATGGTGATGCCTCGGTAGACTTTGGTGATTATCCAATTTTGGATATGAATAGTAGTAAGGGCATTTTTAGCATGAGGCCATAGGTAACTTTGCAGGCTAGTGGTTGGAAGTTTTAAGCTAGAGTTTAAATCCGTTAACTCTAAAGATAGTTATAAATTACGTTCAAAAAACAGAACCTGTTTGCCAAATTAGCATTTAATTTCATCATTTAAAATCTCTGAAATTGTAATTGGTGCTTTCACCATTATTGTAATATTTGGGTGTAACCTTTTTTACTAATTTATAGGTTGCATCAGCATAAACGTTCATGCCAAAGCCACATTCACCAAAGCCACTTGCAGTTGCTAGTTTTATTTCATTTTCTTCAAAGTAGAACATAATTTTACATGTTGACTCGAATTCGGCTGGTTGGTATAAAGCACTGTCGTTTTTAACAATAAGTCTTCCTGCAGTATATCCTAGGTTGAACGAAGGAGCACCAATACAAACTTCGATATGGAATAAAACACTTGTATCAGATTCAGGATATATAAGCAAAGAACCTTGATTGCCTTCTAATTTGTTACTAAAGTCAAAGCCATAAATTCCTAGGTACTTAGAGGTGGCATATTCCTTTACAAATGCTGCATCTTCTTCGTTTATTTCATCTACTGGTGCTACAGCGTTTTCTTCAATTATTGTATCTTGAATTGAGGCGGCTTCAGCCCCTTCTTCTTCTTCTATATTTGTGGAGTTGTTTTGGTAACTTAATAGTGCAAAAAAACTAAAAGTAATTAGTATAGGTAGTTTTATTTTCATTCAAATAGTATAGTAAAATCAAACTAAATTAATCTTACCTAACTTTCCAAGTATTAATTTTTCCAATTATAAATATCGAAGCGGATGGTATCGTTTTTTATATAGGTATTAAATGGCAAATTAGGGTAATTATTGCCTTTTCTATCAATAAACTCAGTATCCCAGCTGCCTTTGGTTATTTTAAAATAATTGTAATTTTTATCGAAATTATGAAGGTATAAAATGCGCTTGTTATCGTTTGAATTTAAAAACCTGAATTGTTCATCTTTTGCATTCCAGTTATTAAAATCGCCCGTTAGGTAAATTGGCTCCTTGCTGTCGGTTGGCAATTTATCAATAATAAATACCAATTTTCGTTTTGGGTTGTAATTATACCAATTGATTATTTTTAAATAAAATGTGTCTAGTGTATTGCAACATTCAAAGCGCCTATTATTCATTCTTTCCGCCCTGTAATTGGCTTCTTCATTGTCCCAATCGCCATTTACTATTTTAAATTCGTGGGCATTGTTATCTTTTAGTCTTAAGGTATAAACGTATTTAAAGGGAGCTATTTTTCTGAAAATATATCGGTCATCGTTAGCATTCCAATGATTAAAATCGCCTGCTAGAAATATCTTATCATAATTACTTGTATAATTTGGAACATTTATAATAAAAGTAATCTTTCTTGATTTATCGCTGATGTTAATTTTTTCAGGAATTTCTTTTGGTTCCGGTTTAATTAATTCGGTAATTCCAGGCAATAAAATTTCGAGTGCAGATGCTCTTTTTTCGATGCGCTCCATATACTTTGGATTTTTATCAAACCATCTTTCAATAGTAATAAAAGAGGTATCGTTTTTAGTTAAATCAACTTTTCTATTGTTTAGTGGATTATAGGCAGCATCGGCTTCTTCAAAGTCCCAGCCTCCACGCGTAATTTTAAATTGATGTGTTTTTTTATCCTTAAATGCTATGGTTAATGCGTATTTACCATTGCTGAGTTTAGTAAATTGCAAGTTTTTGTCGTATGGGTTCCAACCGTTAAAATCGCCAACCAAAAATATAGGTGCATTTTTAGGTGTATTAATTGGAACATTATTAATTATAAAAGTATGTTTGGTATGGTTTTTTAAAGGCAAATCAAGCCAAGCTTTTATATTGATATGAACGGTATCTTTTTTACCAAAATCTAATGTTCTTATATCAACTTCTTTACCAAATTCATTGGCTTCCACTGTTTCGTTAAAACCTCGGTTTATTTTATATTCAAGGTTATTGCGCTGCCTAAATACGGTTAAATAATATTTACCATTATTGGCTTTAGTAAATTTAGAACTTGGCTTGGCACAAGTCCAATCGTTGATATTTCCAATTAAAAATATGGGGGCATTTTTAGGCGAATTTTCAGGAATGGAATCAATTACCAAAACCAGTTTAGAGCAATTGGCTGGCTCCAAATCGTGCCAACTTGCTATGCTGTTTGCTATCCAATCATCAGTATCGGTGGTGGTAAAAGTTCTATTTCCAAATTCAGCACCACAACTGTCAGTTTCTGATGTTGTCCAATCGCCACGTGTAAATTTATATTCAATTTTGCCAAAACCTGCTGGCAATGCTGCCCAATATTTTTCAGTTTCTGAATCGTATTTCAACAAATAATTGGGGTCGCCAGGGTTCCAATTGTTAAAGTTTCCGGCCACAAATATTTGTGCACCTTTTGGCGTATTTGGAGGTAAGGACGTGATAAATACCTTTTTTTGCGTGCAACTAACTATTGCTGCAAGCATTATAAAAAAAGCAATTACAAATGGATATTTCTTATTCATTTTAATAATGTTATGAATCAATCCAACTTAAAAATTCATCAACTTTAACACGGCTAACCAATACTTCTTCCTCTGTTTTGGGGTTGAGTTCTATTAATAATCGGCTATTAAAGTGTTTGTGTACTTTTTTTATTGATTGAATTGAAATAATATGACTACGTGTTGCTCTAAAAAAGTTTTTAGGGTCAAGTTGACTTTCTAATTCATCCAATCTGAAATCAACAATACTTTTTTGGTTTTGATGGTTTACCAAATAAATGGTATTTCTATCGGCATAAAAGTAGGCCACATCGGCTACTGGTATAAATTTGTATTGATCGCCAATTTTTGTTAAAAAGCGTGTTTTATAGGTTTTATTTGGTTGAAAAAGTTCTTTTAATTTATGGGTATCAATGGCTTGGTTGGTTAATACATTTTTTAAATTTTCAAGTTTTGAAAATGCATTAATCAATGCTTTTTCTTCAATGGGTTTTAGCAAATAATCAATGCTATTGAGTTGAAATGCTTTGATGGCATACTCATCGAAAGCAGTAGTAAATATAACAGGTATTGTAATTTTTACATGATCAAATATTTCAAAACTCAAGCCATCGGCTAATTGAATATCTAAAAAAATCAAATCAAAATTTTGATTATCTGAAAGCCATTCTACTGCATCTTGAACGCTGTCAATTTCTTTGACAACAGTAATATTAGTGTTGATGTTTTTTAAAATACGTTTTAGTTCAAGCCTAGCAAATGGCTCGTCTTCAATTATTACTACTTTCATTTTTTAATCAATTAATGGCACCGAAACCTTGAAAATTTTATCCGTTTTTTCAATAGCAATTTTTCTATCGCTTAAATATTCGTATCGGTTGCTAATCATAACCAAGCCTAATCCGCTTGAGTATTCTTTGGTTTCTTTAACTTGTAAATTATTGCTCACTTCTAAAGTGTTTCCTAAAGTTTTAATGCTAATGGTTAACGGTTTACCGCTACTAACAATATTGTGTTTTATAGCATTTTCAATAAGCATTTGAAGTGTAAGTGGAATTATTTTTTTCTGCCTTAAACTATCATCAATTTGTAGGTCAAAAAATAACATATCCATAAACCTTACTTGAAGCAAATCAGAATAAGTTTCGTAAAAGTGTAATTCTTCGTTTAAAGTTATGCTTTCCTTATCGCGGTATTCCAAAATATTCCTGTAAACGCCCGAAAGTTTGCGTAAGAAATCAGCCGCTTTATCTTGGTTAATGTAAATAAGCGATGAAAGTGTATTTAAATTATTGAATAAAAAATGGGGATTAATTTGAGTTCTTAAAAGTTCCAAACTAAATTGAGCTTTTTCTTTTTCAAAAGCCTCTTTTTCTATTTTTGAACTGTTCCATTTTTGAATTAAGTAAGTACTAAAATCAACCACTACCGTGAGTTCGATTACAAATATTAATACTATAAATTTTATAAAAATATCAAAATAACTTACAAAAGTATAGTTGCCAAAAATCCTATAAAGTACCAAACCCAATGTGTTATTAGAATAAGGATTGCTGGTGCCATTAATTGTTAACAATATAAATACAAAACTAAAAACAATGGTTAGCAAAATAATGGTTCCTGCCGCTATACTCACTTTTGTGATTGATTCAACAATAAACCGTTTTTTAGGATTATCGTTCCAATCGTAAAAAGTATTTAGCCAATTTTTAAGCTGAAATGCAAAAGAATAAGCTAGCAAAAAACTTAACCAATCAAAAAATAGACGTTTGAGTAAATCATCAAAAAAAAATGGATAACCGCGTAATGCTTGTGTTAAATTATAAATAAACGTAAAGGCAATCAAACTTAAAAAAGTTCTCCATCTTTCCGCTTTATCTATATTTTTCCAAGTCATTTGGGTTGAATCCTTTTTTATTAAATGTGATTTTACTAGTCTATCAGTGATAGGTCAATAATAGTTATTCTATTTCTAAAACACCATCAAATGTTTTTTCAATTTGTTTTTCAAATTTTTGATTGCCTTGCGTAATCACAATAATGTATTTTCCTTTTGGCAATTCGCTTAAATCATATCCTTTATTGAATTCTTCCATTGAGGTGTAAGAATCAGAAAAAATAACAATACCATTTTTGCTAATGCTTAATTTAACCTTTTCTCTGCTAGTTTTATTTAAACTAAGGGTTAACAAATTAGCGTCATCATACTTTACAGTAGCAACCATGGTTTTGGTACTAAATGTAGCCGTATTTTTGGTAACCCCATTTTGGTCTTCAATATTAGTTGGGTTTTTAGCTGAAATAATTGAACTTACTAAAGTTAAAAAAGCGATGGTTAAGAATGTTGTTTTCATGTTTTGTGTTGTTAGTGGTTTTTATTAACAATACAAAGATGTTACTATAGTACTTGTTTATTGAGTGTAAAAGTACCAATTGCATATTTTGGAGTACCAATTTCAAAAGCAGAAACATCAACTTTATTTTACCATTTTTACTCAATAGTTATGTCCTTTATTTTTGACCTATAACTAGAAAAAATACTCGATTTAGAAACAAAGCCAATATAAATGCCATTATCAGCTACAGGTAAATTCCATGCCCCTGTTTCGTCAAAAATTTTCATCACACTTTCCATACTTTGGTTAGCCGAAATAACAGCTGGTGCAGGATTCATTAAATCGCGAACTGATATTTTTTCGTAAAGCTCTGTTTTAAAAATTATTTCTCTGATATTATCTAAAATAATAATTCCTAATAACTTGTTATTGCTATCTAAAACTGGGAAAATATTACGTTTTGATTGTGCTATTACATTTACCAAACCACCCAGATTAAGCGAAGCTGAAACAGACTGAAAATTGATTTCAATTAAATTAGATGTGGAGATGGTAGCCAATATGTTTTGGTCCTTATCGTTGGTAAAAACTTTTCCGCTTAAAGCCAGTTTTTTTACATCCATAGAGTATGGTTCAAAATATTTTGAAATGGCAAAACTTATGGAAGATACAATCATTAAGGGAATCATTAAAGTGTAGCCTCCGGTAATTTCAGCAATTAAAAATATGGCAGTTAAAGGTGCATGATACAATCCACTTAAAATACCCGCCATGCCTACAATGGTAAAATTACTTTCAGGCAAATTGGTAAAACCTAACATGTTTAAAAGCCTTGAAAAGAAAAAACCTAAATAGGCGCCTACAAATAAAGAAGGTGCAAAATTACCTCCATTACCTCCACTTCCTAAAGTTAATCCTGTAGCTATTGATTTAATAAAAATAAGTAATCCAACAAAAACCAAAACAACCACTTCATTGCCTCTAAATTTTTCGAAAAAACTGTTTATTAAAATATCTTCAGGTTGTTGCAAGGCAAGATGTTTAATGCTTTGATAACCCTCGCCAAATAAGGATGGAAATGCAAAAATTAATCCTGCTAATAAGAGCCCTCCTATTATTACATTTGGATACGTTTTTTGCTTACGCTTGCTAAATAACCCTTCAATTTTTGAAAAAGTACGTGAATGGTAAACAGATATTAATCCAGCAAAAACACCTAGTAAAATATATTGCGGAACATTGTTATAATTAAATGGCATTTGTAAGCTAAAGCTCAATAAAATATCATCTTGTAATACAATTTTAGAGATGAGTGCACCTGTGGCAGCCGAAATAATTAAAGGTGTAAAAGCTGAAATACTTATATCCACCAAAAGTACTTCTAAAGCAAATAAAACTCCCGCAATTGGAGCATTAAAAGTAGCACCAATACCAGCTGCAATTCCGCAAGCCAATAAAAGTGTTCGTTCTCTAAAACTTAAATTATAGGTTTTGGCATAATTACTTCCAAATGCAGCACCAGTAAGTACTATAGGCGCCTCTAAACCAGCAGAACCTCCTAACCCAACTGTTAACGAACTTGTAGCAATTTGTGCATACATTTGTTCCTGTGGCATCAAACTTGATTTTTTAGCTATGGCATAATGAATATGTGAAAGTCCTTTTTCTAGCTTACCCTTTAACAAATTTTTTACCACTAAAACTGTTAATAAAATACCTATTAATGGAAAAAGTAAAAACAAATACTTGTAGTTTCCTAACCCTTTGTAGGTAGAAGCAAGATAAATAGCATGTACTGCTGTTTTTAGAACAATGGCAGCTAAACCTACTGACAAGCCAACCAATACGCTGGAAAGTAAAATAAACTGCTTATTAGTAAGCCTAAATTGAATCCACTCTATAACAGAATGCATTTTATTTATAAGCTTAAATTCCATATTATTTTGTTTTTAAAATTATGATAGGCTATTTATATTTCTTAGAGTCTATAAACACCCATTTCGTTTAAAATTTCATTTGTAACTTAAGGTTAAGCCTTCTACTAGTTAAGTAATTTGGTACGGCCCATGTTTGTGCTGTAGCATCTTGCAGCCAAGTATAACTTATGGTATTATCTACTCCTAATAAATTAAATACATCTAAAGCAAGATTGGCATATTTTATATGACGTTTTAAGAAAGTGTTGCGTTGCGAAGCTTTTAATTTTTCAGGAATTAAATCTTTAGTAAAACCAATATCAACCCTGCGGTAACTTGGCATAGAGTTTACATCGTTATACCTGTTGTGGTCAGGAATTCCAAACGGAAAACCGCTACCATAAACCAACATTAGGTTTACTTTGTACTTATCATTGCTTGGCAAATAATCTTGAAAGAAAATAGCAAATTGAAATGCTTGGTTAGTTAATCTTGGAATGTATCTTTCATTTTCTTTCACTCCTTGGGTAGTAAACTGATTGCTGATTATTTCTTTGGTATCCATTAAACTTAAACTTGCCCAACTTTCGGTTCCTCTTACAAATTCGCCATTGACTCTAAAATCAATGCCTGTGGCATATCCACTTGAGGTGTTATCAGCAAAATAACGTATGCGCACATTGTCAATTTCGTATGGAATTAAATTACTTAAGTCTTTATAATAAGCTTCAGCAGTAAATTTAAACGGGCGCTTCCAAGCTTTAAAATTCATTTCAGCCCCTAATACATAATGAATTGATTTTTGTGATTTTATATTAGCATTTAATTCTCCTTGAAAATTACGTAACTCACGGTAAAAAGGCGTTTGGTAATACCAACCATACGAGGCTTTGATTACCCAATTTTTACGCATTTTTTTTACCCAATTGGTATCATTTTTACTGTTATCTAAAACCAATTTATTATGTTTTCTATTGGGTTCAAATGCAAATTGAAACCTTGGACTAATTACATTTTCGTTGGTATAACTCCACCAATTGCTGCGCACACCATAAGTAAAAACCATATTGCTGTTTCTATCAATAACCATGGTGTTTTGCACATAACCATTTAGCCTAAATGTATTCAAACTTAACTGTGTTCGTAAATAATCGGGTAAGGTAATATTGCCATTGGCATCTAAAGTAGGTTGGGCAAAACCTGCGCTATCTCTGTAATTCCATTCCTTGAGTCTATCATTAATATTTTCGGTTTGTACAAAAGCACCCCATTGAATATTGTGTTTTCCTTTATCGTAATTACCTCTATGGCCAATATTTATAACTGTTGCTTCAATTCCATTACGCGCGTTATTTATAAAATAACCAACACCTCTTAGGGATTTTGCTCTTCCAAAATTACTGCTGCTTTGGTCGGTTTCTAATTCACTTAACCTATATGCACCTTCAATGGTAAAAATTTCATTTTCGTTGCTATAAAAGGTAGAACCAATTAACTTTAATTGCAGCCTACGTGTTGGATTATAAACCAAACTAGCTGCACCTGTTGCTGTTCGGTATTCCATTAAATCGGCACCACCAAAATACACATTAAGTTGTAAAGCTTGCTTCACTGTTCCAAAAGTAGTTTGCCTATCGGTAGGCACTAAAAAATACCTGTTTTGAGCATAACTTCCTAAAATACTCAAACTTAAATCAGACCTAAAATGATACGTTAAAAGTGATTGCACATCAGTAAACGAAGGTTGGTAATCGCCTTTGGTATCAAGGGTTGAAACCACATATTTATTACTCCAATACCTGGCTCCAATTAAATAAGTAAAACGTAAATTTTTTGAAGCACCTTCGGTTGCGGCTTGTACTCCTAATAATCCAATATTTACGGATGAAATAGTTTTTTTAGGATCTTTATATTTTATATCCAATACCGAACTCATTTTATCGCCATATTTGGCTTCAAATCCGCCTGCACTGAATTTGATACTTTTTACTAAATCAGAATGTATAAAACTTAAACCTTCTTGTTGACCACTTCTAGGTAAAAAAGGCCTGTATATTTCAATATCATTTACATAAACCAAATTTTCGTCAAAATTTCCTCCACGCACATTGTACTGAGCACTCAATTCATTATTGGACGAAACACCGGGCAAAGTTTTTAAAATTTGTTCAACCCCAGGCATTGGAGCTGGATTGATTGTTAATTGCCTTGAATCTATGGTAAATGTACTAACCTGTTCGCGGTATCTTTCTTCTTTTACAATAAAATCTACTAAAGTTAAACCAATATTTAAGCGTAGACTTAATTCATATTTTTGGTTTGGTGCCAATGCAGGTACACTAAATGTTTGCCCTTTTTGTCCAAAGTAATTAAACTTTAACTCCACAGCATTATTGGCATCTACCAATATTTTATAAAAACCATCTTCATTGGTAACCACAGTTATTTTTTGGCCAATTACCGAAACAGTAACACCTTCGGCCAATTGCCCCATGCTATCCCTAACAGTACCACTAATAATTGCCTTATCGTTTTGAGCTTTAACTGCAACAGAAATACCCAATACAAGGAGTAAAAAACAAAAGATTTTTTGCATTAATAAATTTAAAATATAGAGTAGAGTTTTTACTATTGTTTTTTAGGTTTAAATGAGAACAAAGGCAATAATAACTTTTTTAGTATAAAATATTACGTAAACTTTAATTTACACTAATAAATCACCCTGAATTTTATAGTTGCTTCAATTTTCTTTAATTCACTAATCACTTCATTATCATACTTTTTAGAAACATCAGTAATCACATATCCCAAAGTTTCGTTGGTTTTTAAATATTGACCTGTAATATTAATTTTATGTTTAGCTAAAACAGCATTTATTTTAGCTAACAAACCCGGTTTGTTTTGATGAATATGAATAAAACGATGTGAGCCTTGCAGGGCCGGCAATTGAATATCAAGAAAATTTAAACTACGGCTTATATTACCCGTATTAATGTATTGAATAATTTTTTCACTGGTAAAACTTGCAATGTTTTGTTGTGTTTCTAATGTATTGTTTCTTTGATTAAGCGTGGCAATAATTTGGCTGTTTTGTTTAAGTTTTAAATAATTTTCTTCTTGCTGAAAATCCATTGCAAAGCCGAATAATTTTTTTTGCTGAATCAGTTTTAACACAGCTTGAAACTCCACAGAATCATCATAACTTAAGTTAATTAAACAGGCCTTTGGCTGCATTTGCTTTAACTCCTTTTCAGCCAAAATAGTTCCGGCATTTTTACTTTGGAGTAAAACTACATAATTTGACTTCTTTAGCAAATCAGTTAACGATTTACAAGCTATTGCATTGCCTAACGGTGCGCGGTCTTTTTCATCAAAATAAAGTACATCCATTCCCAAATTCTGCGCTAGCACACCCATTAAACTGCCCGCATTTCCATAACCAATTATTCCAATTTTTTTACCTCGCAATTCGGTGTTAGTTTGCCTTGACAGTTGAAACATAAAACCTAAACCTAACTCTACTACACTTCTTGTATTGGCGTAAGGAGAACTAAAAATAGGCACTGCCATTTGTTGTGCCATGTTTGCATTAAACTGCTGATTATTATTTCCCCAAACTGCCAAACTTATAAGCTTAGGAAAAGTATTTAAATTGGTTATTTCTTGCTTTAAAGATGAAACAATAATAGAGGCATTCTTCAAATCGGTTAATGCTTTATTCGATAATGAATCGCGTTTGATAACATTGTATCCTTCTAATTTAAAATAAGGTGCTGTGGCAAACGTTTCTTTACCTAAAAGCACTGCATTTATTCGGCTTTTAGGATACGAAAGTGCCATAGGCAATTTCATTTTATATAAAATTTCATCTAAGCTTGGAGCGATGTAATCTGCTTTGGCCAATACACGCTCACGAGCTATATTTTCGGTAAAAGCAAAAAACTGTTCAGCCATTCCGCTTTCGCGCATTTGGTAATCGGTGTATCCATCACCAATGGCTATAACCTGTCCTTTTAACTTTAATTGCTTTAGTAATTTTACTTTTCCTCCTTCTTGCGCCAAAGGATTTTCTTCGTCTGAACCTATGATATTATTTTTTTTATCGTAAATAAATGTGTTGGCATAAATGCAATCTTCATCTATAAAAAAACTTTTAACTACAGGTGCAATAAATTCCTTAAATCCACCTGACACAATTAAAACCCTTCCTTGGTATTTTTTAAAAAACTCTTTGTTGCGAGCAAAAGATGGTGACACTTTTTTACGTAGCTTATTTACCAACATATTTAAATGGTATTTTTTAGCGGAAAGCAGCGCAATTCGAGCCTTTAACGATTTGTTAAATGGCATTTTTCCATCCATAGCCAAATCAGTTAAATGTTTTATTTGCTCTATGATTGCTTCTTTTTCAGGATCGTTTTTTAAGCTAATGGCAGCCAATTCTTCCATAGCTTCTACTTGTGTAAAAGTGCTATCAAAATCAATTATAAACCAAGGTTGTTGCATGTGGTAAAAATAAATCTATTTATTAATTTTCAACGAAAATGTAAGTACACACTGAAATTTGTTTTTCCTAAAATTTTGTTTCAATAAAGGCTAGTATTATAATTGCCTATGGATAAATTATCTAAACTGCTTTTATTGGCCTTGTTCACTGTGGCTTATAATTGGTGTGCTGCGCAAGTAAATACTAAAACTTACGTAGTTTACTTAAAGGATAAAACTACTACTAGCTTTAATCCTTATCAATATTTTGATGCAAAAACCATAGAACGTAAAGTTTTAGCTCATTTGCCCCTTTTTGATGAACGCGATTTGCCTGTTAATGATATAGCTGTTAATGATATTAAAAGTACTAGTTCTGAATTGTTGGTGGTGAGTAGGTGGTTAAATGCGGTTTTTGTAAATGCCAGTTTTGAGCAAATAGAAAAAATAAAAAATTTGCCGACTATAAAGTTTGTGGATGAGTTTATATCTGCAAAAGCCAAAATTATAGCTTCGGTGGATGCAGAGTTAACGCCCAAAAATAAACAAATTCTAAAATACCAAACCAAACGCTTACAAGTTGATGAGTTTGAGAGTAAAAACTTAACAGGAAAAGGCATTCGCATTGCGGTGTTTGATGTAGGTTTTTCTGGTGCAGATAAACATGCAGCCTTCAAACATATTTACGATAATCAACGTATCATTAAAACATATGATTTTGTTAAAAACAACAATAATGTTTATTTAGGAGGTGCTCATGGAACTAACACTTTAAGCTGCATAGCTGGTGTTTATAATGGTCAAAAAATGGGAATGGCTACCGATGCAGAATTTTTATTAGCTCGCACTGAATGGACTACTAAAGAAGACAAACAAGAAGAATATTTTTGGTTAGCAGCTGCCGAATGGGCCGATAAAAATGGAGCCAATATTATTAGCAGTTCGTTAGGTTATGGCAACGATTGGTATACGGTTAAAGATATGGATGGCAAAAAAAGTGTGGTGGCTTTTGCCGCAACTGTGGCTGCACAAAAAGGAATATTGGTGGTTAATTCAGCTGGAAACGAGTACGAAGATAATAAATGGAGAACCATCATTACTCCTTCTGATGCCGATAGTGTTTTATGTGTTGGTGGAACCGATCCTTATACCGATAGACATATCAGTTTTAGTAGCATTGGTCCAAGTGCTGACTATAGAACAAAACCAAATATTAGCGCCCCTGGCCATGTAGTAGCGGCTAATCCTAACGGAACCATTAGTCATACTTTTGGAACATCGTTTTCTTGTCCTTTAGTGAGTGGTTTTGCAGCTTGTGCGTGGCAAAGTAATCGCAGCTTAACCAATATGCAGCTTTTTGCAGAAATTGAAAAATCAGGTCATTTATATCCTTATTTTGATTATATGCACGGCCATGGTATTCCTCAGGCTAGTTATTTCACCACCACTAAAAAAACAATTTTGCCTAATTTTCATTTAATTGATTCATTGAAAGATAATCAAACCATTACTTTTCAAGTTACCGATTCTGTTTTAATAAAAAAATACTTAGCATATTACAATTACCAAGCGTTGATAGATACTGTTAATACCGACTCAATGGTAGTTCCTGAGGTAGAAGAACCCAAATTGTGTAACCTTTATTGGAATGTAAAAAATAAAGAAGGTAAAATTTTGTATTACGAAGTAATTGAAGTAGAAAGTATTGAAGATATAGTAGTTAATCCTAAAACTATTCAAAAAGGTTATGTGCTAACCTTTCATTTTGAAGGATATACCTTAACCAAAACCATTGAATAAAATATGAAAAAAGTAATAATAACATTATCGCTTGTTATGGCAAGCATGGGCATTATTAATGCGCAAACTGTAGTAGTGGAAGAAGAAGTAAACAAGGCTCCAACTAATAATGTACCTGCTTACAAACCCAGTAAAACCGATGCTGGGTTTATGATGGAACTTACTAGCTATGGCGGTTTTGATGAAAAAGGATTAAAAGGAAAATTTGGAAACTCTATTGGATTCAATTTTTTATTTAATTTAAAATATAAATTGGCAAAAAAGGTACAGTTGGTGTCTCAAGTTGGTATTAATTACGAAAATTATAGTTTCACTAAAACCGATACCAATACTACATTTCCAACTTCAGTGAGCAATAACGAAATGGATAGATTCAGTGTTACTGCTGCATCACTTAGTTTAGGAGCCCGCTTTAAACTCAAAAAATCGTTATATACCGAATTAGGAGCTACGGGTAAATGGAATTTTTCGAAAGTTTATAATTACGAGGATAAGGATTTAAATGGCAACAAAAGAGAGGTATTTGTGCATGATGTGGCATACTTAAAAGATATTACAGCTGATGCTTATGTAAGATTAGGCGTAAAAGGAATTTCTTTGGTGGCTTATTATCGTTTAACTGATATGATGCAAACAGCTAATTATGCACCTGTGGTTTACGAAACTCCACGCTTGCGTTTAGGAATAAGTTTAGGTTTATAAAAAAATGAAAAATTGGATTGAAGCCTTTAGGCTGCGCACCCTCATGCTTTCATTGGCATGTATATTAATGGGCGTTTTTTTAGCGAAAATATTTTCACAAAATGTATCTACTGTTTCTGTAGTGTTAACCTTGCTTACAGCTTTGTTTTTGCAAATACTTTCGAACTTAGCTAACGATTATGGCGATAGCAAACATGGTGCAGACCACGATGGTAGAAAAGGCCCTAAACGTGCAGTACAATCAGGTAAAATTACTGCCGCTCAAATGTTAGTAGGTATAAAAATATTTGTAGTTTTAAGCCTTGTTACTGGTATGGCCTTGTTATATTCTTGTTTAAATGTAATTGGGATAAACGGTGTTATTACTTTATTTGTAATAGGCCTTGCTGCTATAGTAGCTGCCATAGCCTATACCAATGGCAAACGCCCTTATGGCTACATGGGCCTTGGCGATATTTCAGTATTTATATTCTTTGGTTTAATAGCAGTGTGCGGAACTTACTACTTATTAGTAGGTTCTATCAATCCATTTATATTTTTACCTGCCATTAGCTGTGGTTTGTTTTCGGTAGGTGTGTTAAACTTAAACAATATGCGCGATATTGATTCGGATATAGAAGCAGGAAAAAACAGCATTCCAGTGCGCCTAGGTTATGCCAAAAGTAAAGTTTACCATTATGTAATTATTAGTACTGCATTGCTTTGTTCTTTAATATTTGTAATGTTTTACAAAGAAATGCCCACTTGGCAAAACTTATCTTTTGTAGCTTGTTTTCCATTGTTTTTAAAACAATTATTTACAGTAAAAAACACCACAGATAAAATAAAATTAGACCCTTTATTAAAACAGCTTTCTATTTCTACCATGCTGTTTGTGCTGTTATTTGGATTTGCTAATTTAATTTAAGGGTACAAAATTACCACCGTTTACCAAAAATTGGAGGAATATAAAATTGGATAATGGATTGCTGTTTGAATTAGAAAAAATTGCTCTGTTTGATTATACCATCCAGTTAATTCCAGACAAGTCTATGTCTAAATTAGCTTCAAACTTAAAGGAAGAAGCCAAAAAAATTTGTAGTAAAGGTTATACTTCTGTGGGGACGCAGCCACATATTTCTCTTGTTAATTTTTCTATGTTAGAAAAAAATGAAGCCCCACTTTTGGCAATAATTGAGTCTATTTTAGCTAATCATCCAAAAATTATTTCAAGAGCAACCAAACTCTCCGTTTTTGAAAACTCTGGAACTATATTCATAAACCTTGAAAATGTGGAAGCCATAAAACAATTTGCAAAGGAGTTGCAAGTGCTTTTAAAAACTAGCAATTTAACTTATAAAGCCGTTGGAATTACAACAACACCTCATATTACCATTTTAAAAAATTTATTTGGAAAACAATTGGATGAATTGTGGACAGCATTAGCTAAAATACCAATTATGGAGCAAGAATTTTATTGCTCACATTTGCGAATTAAGAAAATGCAACAAAGGACATTTTACAAAGAAAAAGAAAGGACTTTGCCTTTTTTAGGGAAGTAAATTTATAAAATGATGCATGGGTTTTTTCAAGTTGTAAAAAAGTAGAATTACATAATCGCATTATATTTATTCAAATGAACTAAAAGTTCAGTTTTGATGGAAACAAATGTTGAACCCCAAGAATTAACGAACTTTTACACCCAATATTGAGTATTGACAGGGGTTTGAAAGGAGCAAAAAAAAGACAACTCTCAAATAAATTGGAGTTGTCTTGTGTGGTGGAGGCAACAGGATTCGAACCTGTGACCCTCTGCTTGTAAGGCAGATGCTCTGAACCAGCTGAGCTATGCTTCCATTTTAAAACGATTGTGTTGTTCGTTTTGGGGAGTGCAAATATAGATTTACATTTAAATAATGCAAAACTTTTTAAAAAAATAGCTCACTTTTTTTCTTAAGTCCTAATAATCTTCGCAATAAAATAAAGTACACATTCAAATAAATGTGCATTTTACTGTATTTCCAATATAAAATATATGCTGCAAATTTGCGTTTATATAAATACTGTGAAACCATTTTTTAAAATAATACTTGCCAGCACCCTGTTTTTGTTATTTGCAGCAGCCATTTTTATAGGCTATTTGTTTAACAACAAACGTGTTTTAACCAATTTTGTAATTGAACAAATTAATAATAACCTCAATGCTGAGCTGCAAGTTAAAAATAGCGATGTTACCATTTTTCAAAATTTTCCAAATGTAAGCCTTGATTTGGTTGGTGTTTCGTTACAAACCAAAACCGAAAATATATTAACGGCCAATCACTTGTATTTTGGTTTTAACATAAAAGATATTTTAAACAAAAATTACCATATCCAAATAATTACCATTGATAGTGCTACCATTAATTTAAAAATAGACGAAAATGGCAAATCGAATCTAGATATAGTAAAAGGCCGCAATGAGCAAGAAAGCAATAACACCAACTTTTTAATTGATTTAGAAAAAGTAAAGCTCAAACGTGTTAACTTTAATTTTAACGATTTCCAAAGCAACCAGCAGTATAAAACTCAAATAAATGAAGCGGAATTTGATGGAAGTTTTAAAAACACAGAGTTTAAACTAAATGTTTATGCCGATGCATTTGTAAACCACATTACCAGCAGCAATGTAAATTTTGTAAAAGATAAAAATGTAGTACTGAAAGCCAATATTGCTGTTAACAACGATAAAAAAACATACGCATTTAAAAATGCTGAACTAAAAATAAACGAACTTGATTTACTGCTTAACGGACTAATTACTGGAAAGCAAGTAGGAAGCGAAGTGCAACTAGATTTTGATTCAAAAAAAATAAGCATTGCTTCCTTATTTAGTTTGTTACCCATAAAAATTCCAGCCGAAGTATTGGCATACGAAAGCAAAGGAAATGTGTTTTTTAAAGGAACAGTAAATGGTTTGATATCGCCCGTAAGTAATCCAAAAATATTAGTTGATTTTGGCGTGAGTAATGGCAGTATTCACAACAAAAAACTCAATATTGAACTGAACAATATTTCAATGGTAGGTAAATTTAACAATGGCGCAAAACAAGACCTAACAACCAGTTTATTAGTGCTTAACAACATAAAAGCCAAATTAGCAAACGACCAAATTAATGGAGACATTACCATCGAAAACCTAGCTTCGCCAAAACTTGATTTGGCGTTGGCAGGAACCATGAATTTAGAAAATTTGTTTCAACTTTTTCCAGTAAAAGCCATTGAAAGTATAAAAGGTAATATTGGTTTCGACACAAAAATAAAAGCCAATTTAGCTGATAAAAATACCAGCACTATTTGGAAACAAGCAGGCAATTATGGTAAGTTTAATTTATTGGTCAACAACTTAAAAATTAAAGATTTTGATAAAAAAATTGATAATTTGGAAGCTAATTTTGCTTTAAACGGAGCCAATTTAGACATAGAAAAATGCAATGTAAACCTCAATCAATCGGATGTAAAAATCAGTGGAAGCTTAAATAATTTCCTAGGTTATTTATTTGGCGATAACGAAAATTTGATAGCCAATATTAATTACAACAGTAATTATGTAGATATGGAACACGTAATTTTTATACCTGAAACCAAAAAAGCAAATACTACTGAAAGTAAATACAACTTGCCACAAAACATTGATTTGCTGATTAACGCCAACATTGATAAATTTAAATACAATAACTTTATTGCCAATAATTTATCGTGCAAAATTCAGGTTTTACCTATGCAAATTATTATTAATCAAGCCAAACTAAATGCACTTAATGGCAGTATAAATTTTGCAACTAAAGTGCTCAATAGCAAGCAAGGTAACTATTTTGTAGAAAGTAAAATTGACCTAAAAAACATAAACGTAACCGAGGCTTTTAAGCAATGTAATAATTTTGGACAAACCAATATTACTGCACAAAATTTAAAAGGAATTTATAATGGAACTATTGATTTTGCAGGCATTTGGGATGAAAAACTAAATTGTAAAACAGATAAAATTTATGCGCAAATAAAAATTCAATTGCTAAATGGTGAGCTGATTAACTACAAACCACTGGCAGCTTTAAGTAAATTTGTAAGTTTAACTGACTTACAAAATTTAAAGTTTGCAGAATTGAATAATACCATTGAAATTAGGGAGCAAACCATTACCATTCCTAAAATGCTCATTGAAAATAATGCAGTGAATATTACACTGAGCGGCAGTCAAAACTTTGATAACTTTATAGATTATGATTTAAAGGTAAATTTAAGTGAAGTATTGAGAAAAAAACTGAAAGCTAAAGACAATGAATTTGGTGAGGAAGACGAAAAGAAAAAAGGAATTAATTTATTTATAAATATGCGTGGGCCAATAGACAATTTGAAGTTTGTTTACAATAAATCTGCCGTTAAACAGAACATAAAAGAAAAAGCCAAGGTGGAAGGTAAAAGCATAATTGAAATACTAAAAAAAGAAGTGGGAATTACACCAAATAATACCAAAACCACCGACAAACCCAAAGAAAAACAAAATGACAATGATGAACTTGAATTTGAAAAAGATTAGTACAGTTATATTACTTTTATTGGCAATAAAAATAACAAACGCCCAAAAAATTAAAACATCCTCCGTTGAGTTATATGGTTCCATTGGAGCAGTGTTTAGCGGTTCATTTAATTCTTCAATCAGTAGCGAAATGGCAAATAGCCACCAAACTTTTAAACAATACCAAGATTCAACCTCGAACGAAGAAACTTGGCGACTCAACTTTAGCCCACAAATTGGAATTATATACCAAATAAACCGCGATTTTGATTTACAATGTGGTTTAAGTTATATTGTTTTAGGCCATCAAAGACAATTAAATAATTTAAAATTTCAAGATTATACTTACCCAGGAGTTGGAAGCACAAGCGGGCAAATAGTTGAACGTACTAATGTAGAAAGAAATGTTAAACTAAACTACAGGTACCAATATTTGCAAGTCCCTTTGTTATTTAATTATCATCTAAATGCAAAATCAGTAGGTCAAAAAGTAAAAGCAAGCTTAAGTGGAGGAGTTGGATTTAATGTATTACTAAAACACGATATCAATGCGGTATTGAATAGTGGTTTTAAAATTGACGATAAAAGCAGTTTTTCAATTGATAGCACAGGTTTCAAAGCGAATACTTTTTCGGCCAATTTAATGCTTGGAATGCGCGTAGATTACGATTACAAAAAACAAATTAAACTCATTTGTCAGCCCATGTTTGGTTATTTTCCACTATCGGTTAGCAGTAACCAATTGGAAGCTCGCCCTTGGTATTTTAATATCAGCTTTGGTGTTATTTACTCGCTTGACGATTTGAAGAAATGATAAATAGACTAAATATCAGGGTTTATGGTTTATTAATTAATCAGCAAAACGAAATACTTTTGGTTGATGAACAAATAGATGATTTTAAATTTACCAAATTTCCGGGAGGAGGGCTTGAACTAGGTGAAGGAACTGCCGATTGTCTCAAAAGAGAATTTATAGAAGAATGTAATTTAGCAATTGATGTTAAAGCTCATTATTACACCACCGATTTTTTCCAACAAAGTGCTTTTAGACCAACAGATCAACTCATTTCCCTTTATTACAAAGTTGAACCTTTACAATTTCCTGTAGAAATAAATTTAGAGCCATTCACCGTGCAAGAGTACGGAAAAACAGAAACGCTTCATTTTAAATGGGTTAAGCTAGCAAATTTAAAACCTGAACAGCTAACATTTCCAATTGACAAATTGGTTTGCCAAATGCTTTTACAACAAAGTGTTTAGCCATAATTTATATACTAAATTTTTAAGTAAAATCAGTTATTTGTTAAGACTAGTTACATTGAAAAACAGTATGTAAAGGCTAAGTTTGCACTAAAATAAAAACACAAACTTTAAATATGAGTAATATTAAAATTTCGGTAGCCAAAGGCGATGGTATTGGACCAGAAATAATGGATGCCGTAATCAGTATTTTTGATGCTGCGCAAGTTCCTTTACAATACGAGTTTATTGACATGGGAAAAAGCATTTACGACAAAGGCTTTGGAACAGGAATGACCGAAGAGGCCAAAAATAGTGTTGAAACCAACGGAATTTTATTTAAAGGACCAATGGAAACACCTAAAGGAAAAGGTGTAAAAAGTATAAACGTAACCGCTCGTAAAACATGGAGTACATTTGCTAACAGACGTCATTTTAGATCGTTAGAAGGAGTTAATACTGTGTTTTCCAAAGCAGGAATTCCAATTGATTTAACCATAGTTCGTGAAAATATTGAGGACACTTATGGTGGAATTGAACATATGTTAACTCAAGATGTGGCTTTATGCCGCAGGTTTATTACTCGCCCGGGCAGTTTACAAGTTCATAAATTTGCTTTTGAAATGGCCCGTAAAGAAGGCTTTAAAAAAGTAACTTGTGCTCACAAAGCCAATATTATGAAATTAACAGATGGTTTATTTTTAGAAACTTTTTACGAAGTAGCTAAAGATTACCCCGAAATTGCCGCAAACGATATCATTGTTGACGATTTAGCCATGAAATTAGTAGCTTATCCTCAAACCTTTGAAGTAGTAGTGTTAACTAACCTTCAAGGCGATATTATGAGCGATTTATGCGCTGGTTTAGTAGGAGGTTTAGGTTTTGCGCCTTCGGCAAATATTGGTGAAAATATTTCAATTTTTGAAGCTGTACATGGAACTGCACCAGATATTATGGGCAAAAATATTGCTAATCCAACTTCGTTATTATTAAGCGGCTTAATGATGTTGCGCCACTTAGGCATAATGGATAAAGCGAACTTAATTGAAAATGCTTTATTATATACTTTATCGCAAGGTGCACATACTGGAGATTTTGGTGACAAATCTAAACCAAGCTTAAACACAACTGATTTTGCAAATACCATTATAGCTAATTTAGGCAAGGAGCCTGAAAACAATAAAGCTCGCGAAACAAGTTCAACTAGTACATTCCATTTACCAACTCGCCCCAATAACCAAAAAGTAATGTTTACTCAACGCGAAGCTGGAGTAAAAGAAAGTATTGTTGGAGCAGATTTATTTTTGGAATTCAATAGCACTGCTGATTTAATTGCACCTATTGTTCAAAAACACTTGAATGAAAATTTTAAACTAATCATGATTTCAAATCGTGGAACTCAAGTTTGGCCTACAGGCTCGGTATTTACCGAATGTGTAGATCAATATAGAGTGAGAATAGAAACTTTGAACGGTTATGAAGCTAACACTAGTGAAATTTATGAATTAGCAGGAAAAATTTCAAAAGACGTATTGCTTACTTCGGTTGAATTGCTTAGAAAATTTGGTGATAAACCAGGTTATTCTTTGGCGCAAGGTCAATAAAAAAACATTTTAATATTTCTTCCAGTAATTTTTTGGAGTCTTTCCTATAAAACTGCTCTTTAAATGAGGCTATTACTTTAGTGATAGCCTCATTTTATTTATAATACATTAGTCGTATTAAAATGTCATTATTTTATTGTAAGTGTTAAGATTTGAATAAAATATCTTTTATGTTTAATTGTAAGTTTACGTGCCCATTAAAGAAATTTTCTTCAATATAATAACAAATGTCAAAACTAATGCCTTGAGCTACTTTGTTATAATGTTCACCTAATCCAAAACCAATTGCTTTGTAAATTCTTCCACCTTCTTCATGGGTTATACTCATGCGTAAATGGTTATTTCCTACTACAGTTACATCTCCTACATCCCAAACATTTCTGGTCATAAAAATAGGACTCATATTACCAGGACCAAAAGGAGCAAATTGTTTTAACACACTAAAAAACTTAGGCGTAATAGCTCTAAATGGAATTTCAGTATCGTATTCTATTTCAGGAGTTAAACTTCTAGTTTCAATGTTTTTAACCACTATCGATTCAAACTTTTCGATAAATTTTGGAACATTTTCAACGCGTAAAGTTAAACCTGCAGCATGGGTATGTCCTCCATACTGTTCTAATAAATCAGCACATTCTTCAATGGCGTGGTATAAATCAAATCCTTCAACTGAGCGGGCTGAACCAGCTGCCATTCCATTACTTTCTGTTAAAACAATGGTTGGTCTATAATACTTTTCAATTAAACGCGATGCCACAATTCCAATAACCCCTTTGTGCCATTCAGAATGGAACAAAACTGTTGATTTTCGATTATGAAAATCTTTATCGCCCAAAATCATATTAAAAGCTTCTTCGGTAATGCTGCTATCAAAGTTTCTGCGCTCATTGTTGTGATGGTTAATCATTTCAGCAATTTGCTGCGAGTCTTTGTCTTTATCCGAAATCATTAATCGAACCGAATCTTTGGCATCGGCAATGCGGCCTGCAGCGTTAATTCTTGGTCCAATAAAAAATACAATATCGTTAACTGAATATTCTGGTCGAGGAGCGTAATTTTCCAATAAAGCCTTAATACCGCGATTAGGATTGGTTTTTAGTTTTTTCAAACCTTGGTAAGCCAAAACCCTATTTTCGTCCATTATTGGAACTAAATCACTAGCTACACTAATGGCAGAAAGATCCATGTATTCTTCAACCTCTTTGAAATCAATTTCATGCTTGATGCAATAAGCCTGAACTAATTTCAAACCAATTCCACAACCTGAAAGTTCTTTGAAAGGGTAAGGACAATCGGCCTGTTTTGGATTTAAAATAGCTACTGCATCTGGCAGTTCATCACCTGGTAAATGATGGTCGCAAATTATAAATTCAACACCTTTTTTATTGGCATACTTAACTTTATCATTGGCTTTTATACCACAATCTAACGCAATAATTAAGCTATAACCATTATTACTTGCCCAATCAATAGCCATAAATGATATCCCATAACCCTCGGTATATCTATCGGGTATATAGTATTCGATTTCTTTGAAGCGTTTCGAAAAAAAATCGTAAACAGTTGCTACCGCAGTAGTACCATCCACGTCATAATCGCCATAAATCAGTATTTTTTGATTTTTTGCTAAAGCCTCATCTATACGTTCTACGGCTTTAGTCATTCCTTTCATAAGAAAAGGATCGTGCATGTGTGCATATTGAGGTCTAAAGAAATTCTTAGCCTTTTCAAAATCGTCAATACCTCTTTGCACCAAAATGCCTGAAAGTACTTTATTTACATTAATAGAAGCAGCCAAAGCCTCAACGGTCTTCTTATCGGGTTCGGGTTTTGCTCGCCATTGTTTTTGCATAAAGTGTGGCGAATTTAACAAATTATATCGAATTTAAATTCACTTTTTACGTTAACTTGTTTTTTAAAACGTAATTTTTTTTAATTCCTTTAAAAATTAATAACTTAAAAGTTATTGAACACTTTATTTTATTATTTTTGAAAAATCTTTTTTTATTTTAAAAATAAATGAGCAATAAAAACAAAAAAATTAGTGGGGTAGTTTTTAGCACAGATTCAAATTTTAGTTACGATTTTGAACAGGAGGAAACAACCGAAACCTTACCTAATAACCAACAAAACCTTAAAATATTTTTAGATAAAAAAAATCGTGCGGGGAAAGTTGTTTCTGCTGTTAGCGGTTTTGTAGGAACTGATGATGATTTGAATGCTTTAGGCTCTGTATTAAAAAAGTTATGTGGTGTGGGTGGAAGTGTAAAAGATGGTGAAATATTAATTCAAGGCGAGTTTAGAGATAAAATTTTAGCACATTTAATTAAATTAGGTTATAAAGCTAAGAAAGCGGGCGGATGATAGGGGCTGCTGGCCTCTGGCTTCTTGCAATTGGCAAAGTTTAATAGGCAATTTGAAACAATTAATTGCAATATTCAAAAATCTATTGCCGTTAGGCTTTAGCCAACGGAAACAAATGCAACTAACAATCTAGTATTCCAACAATTTAGCAACTCAAAAAAATCTTTAAATCTCTAAATCAAAAAATCATTAAATAATAATAACATGATCATAGAACAATTATATACCAATTGCTTGGCACAAGCAGCCTATTATATTGAAAGTAATGGCGAAGTGGCTATTATAGATCCTTTGCGCGACTACCAAATGTATATTGACAAAGCAACTGCCAATGGTGCAAAAATTAAATATATTTTTGAAACACATTTTCATGCCGATTTTGTAAGTGGACATGTAGATTTAGCAGCTAAGACAGGCGCTACCATTATTTATGGCCCAACTACAGTTACTAATTTTCCTGTTCATGTAGCAGCCGATAATGAGGTATTTGAATTGGGTAAATTAAAAATAAAGGTATTGCATACACCGGGTCATACTTTAGAGTCAAGTTCGTTTTTATTAACAGATGAAAATGGAAAAGATTATTGTGTATTTACTGGCGATACCTTATTTGTTGGCGATGTTGGTCGTCCTGATTTATTAGATGGTTTTATGACCAAAGAAGAGTTGGCTGCTAAAATGTTTAATTCATTAAATACTAAAATTAAGCCGTTGTCCGATGATGTGATTGTTTATCCAGCTCATGGTCCCGGTTCAGCTTGTGGCAAAAACATAGGTAAAGAAACTTTTAGCACTATCGGTGAGCAAAAAGCTAGCAATTACGCCTTACAACCAATGACCGAAGCTGCTTTTATTACAGCTATAACAACTGGAATTGCACCAGCACCAAGTTACTTTTTTAAAGATGCAAAACTAAACAAACAGGGTTACGCCAGTTTTGAAACAGTAATTGAGCAAGGTTTAAAACCACTTTCGGTTGATAAATTTGAAGAATTTTACGTAGAAGGTGCCACTATTATTGATACACGTTTAGCCGATTTTTTTGAGTTAGGTTTTATTCCTAAATCATTTAATTTTGGTTTAAATGGACAGTACGCCATATGGGCTGCTACCTTACTAGATATACATTCACCAATTATTGTAGTAGCAAAACCTGGTACTGAACAAGAATCAGTAGAACGTTTAACACGCGTAGGTTTTGATAATATTAAAGGTTTTTTAGAGGGTGGTTTTGATAGCTGGAAAAATGCCAATAAAAAATTTGATATGATTATCAGCATTTCATCGGAAGAGTTGGTTTTAGATAGTTTACATAATCCAAGCGCAGTAATTTTAGATGTGCGTAAACCAACTGAATTTGCAAGTGGACACCTGATGCAAGCTAAAAATATTCAATTAAGCGAGATATTAACCAATAATAGTGAGTTAGCAAAAAATCAAGAAATTTTAGTGCATTGTGCAGGTGGTTACCGAAGCATGGTGGCTGCTGCGGCATTAAAAACACAAGGCTTTACCAATGTAAAAAATGTTTGGGGCGGCTGGAGTCAAATAAAAGATGAACCAAAAGCACAAATAGTACAAGAAGCTGTTAATGCATAAATTATAAGGGAATTTCAGTTACCTAACTCTCTTAAAATATCACGCTTTAAGCGAAATAGCACTTTTGCACCGTATAAGAATGTATCTGTGATTACTTCCATTTCTTCCTTTACTTGTTTTGGAGAACGTTTAGTATTTACTAATATTTTCTTAAATAAATCTTGTATTTCCGTTTTGCTCATACCTAATTCGGCCATAGCTGTTTCAAGGCAAAAGGTGCTTAAACCTTCATCTTTTAATTGTCCGCTTTCCGCTATCATCCAGCTAAGTGCATAAAAACTAGCCGATTGAAAACAAATTGATTTGGAAATAGAAGCCACTTCGGGCATTTTATTAAATGGACTTTCTAAAACCGATTTGGTTAAATAAGTATTTAAACTTGGGTGTACATTTTCAATTGGTTTTAGTTGAATTAAGCCATTTAAAGCTTGTGCGTAAATACTTATCCAGTGCAGTTGCCTTCTAAACTCGTGCACTCCATGTTCTAAATCGTTAAAGTTTAAAATACCAATTTCGTATTTATATTCAATTTCTTCTATATGCTTAATAAAAACTTGCGCAATAGCGCTTCTCTCCTCCTCTACTTTTTTCCAGCTTGCAGTAGCCAATTCATTTTGAATATTGGCTATTTTAGGCTTTTCAGCATTTATCCAATTGTATTCAATAAGCAATTCATTAAGGTTATTCAACTCCAAATTGTAATGCTGTTTTAGGTTTTGAATAATAGACTTAGGAACAGCTTTATTTTTAGAAAATAATTTTACAAAACCATCGTAATAATCAATTTTACCTAATTGATCTTCGAGCATTTTAAAGGCTAAACGCATTTTTTCAAAACGTTTTTTATTATGAATTTCTTTATAAATTCGAACCAAAGCTTGCAAATAAAAAAGCGATTGCCTGGCATTAGATTTAAATATAAACAAAGCGGGTTCATTGGATAATTGTGCAGCTTCTAAAGTATCATTTAAAGTATTTAAATGAATTTGAAAACGGTTATAGCCTTCGGGAACAGGTTTATTTTTCATTATGAATTATTTTAAAATGTAATTTACTTATTTTTATGTAACAAAATAACTTTTAAACCAAAGGTTACCTAATTCCTTACCAATTGGTGAACCACAAACATTTTGAATGTTTAAATTTTACTTTTAACTCAATTTTTTATTGTTGTATTGATTAGCTCTAATGTTCTGTTCAGCCAAAGCTACTGTTTCCGTAATTCTTTTTTGTTTGGTAGCGTTTTGTTTTGCGTTTATTATCCACTCTAAAATTCCTCTTTTAACTGAAGGTGGAAAATTTCCCAATTAGAAAAAGCTTGTGGATTATTATCAAATGCCTGTTGCAATTCGGTTGGTAGTTCTAAGTTACTAATTTTATCTAATGCATTCCAAGTACCGTTTTGCTTTGCAATTTCTATTGCATTTAAACCAGCTTGCGCCATTAAACCTTGCTGCAATAATTTTTCGACTTTTACTTTATTTACTGCACTCCAATTGCTTTTAGGATTTCGTTTCGAAAAAAATTGATAATAACTTTCATCATCTCTTTTATTGGGCTTGCTATCAATCCAACCAAAACAAAGTGCTTCATCCACAGCCTCGGGATAATACACACTATTTACCTTACTTTCTTTTCTGTAAATAATTAACCAAACTGAGGTTTCGGTTAAATGATTATTTGCAAGCCAATTGCGCCATTCGTTCCTACTTGTAGCATGAAAAGTTTGTATTCCATCTTTTAATTCCATCAGGTTAATTTTTAAATAAATTATCCAAAAAAATTAATAAAAAGTATTTACCAAGCCTTTGATTCTTGGCTCCAAAACTCTACCCTTACTCCTGCACTTACTACATTGGCCAATACTTCATCGCGCATGTTTTGCTCCAAACTAAAAGTATAAATTCCTTTTTGTTTAAATTTAATTCGTGGTTTGTATTGCAATTGGTATTCGTAAATATCGCCTAAACCTTTTCCAAACCATTTGCCTCGCTCATCTTGTAAAGTAAATTCCATTCTTTCTTTCTGAGTAGTTTTATCGGGCAAGGTTTCAGTAACCCACATAAATAAATTGCTGTATTTGTAATCACCTGTAATACGCAAGTTTATGTACATATTGCAGTACTTAGTAGTATCAGCAATATTTACATCAAACACCACCGGATTTTTATAATCCCAATTATGTTCGGTTATGTCTTTATTTTCTTCAAAAATGGGTCGCTCAGCACATGATTGAAAACAAAAAACAACATACAACAATGCAATTATTGAAAAAACAGATTTACTCTTTCTTATCATTGGGTTTTGGTGTATTTAGTCGGTTATTGTTATTGCGGTTTTTATTAAACCTTGGCTTATTATTTTGTGGCTTTTCGCCTCCTTCGGCTACTGGTTTATTATTTGGTAGTCTTTCCTCCGCAGGTTTATTAAGGTTGTTGGGCCTATTGGGTTGCTGAGGTTTTGCATTGTTGTTATTATTAACTGGCCTTGGTTGTTGAGGTCGGTTATTGTTTGCATTTTGCGGCTTACCTTCTGCATTTGCATTGCGGTTAGCATTGTTTCGGTTATTATTTTTATTACGGTTATTGTTATTGCGCTTTCTATCTTTATCATCTAAACGGGTAAGGCTATCCATTCCCATATCGTTTTTAAAGTCAAGCTCAACTACTTTTTTAGGTTCGGCTTTAGGTTTTATAACCAATTCTGGTTTAACACCATCTTTATTTAAGGCCAAATATTCGTTTACTTTATCTACCCCAAGTTCAATCCACTCACCAGCTATTTCGCCCATTGGCGCAAAAAACAATACACGTTTTAAAATATCGCTCTTAACTTGTCGGTAACGTACATCACCCGCAAATTCCAATATGTTATTTTCTTTATCAGGAAAATCTTTTAACGATTCTTGGTACACATCTAACTCAAAATTTAGGCAACATTTTAACTTACCGCATTGGCCAGAAAGTTTAAGTTGATTAATAGATAAATTTTGGTAACGCGCTGCATTGATATGAACCATTTTAAAATCGGTAAGCCAAGTACTGCAACACAACTCGCGGCCACAGCTTCCAATGGCACCAAGCCTGCCCGCTTCTTGGCGGTAACCAATTTGTTTCATTTCAATTCTTACCTTGAACTCATCGGCCAATTTTTTGATTAATTCTCTAAAATCTACACGATCTTCGGCTGTATAATAAAAAGTAGCTTTTCGTCTATCGCCTTGGTATTCCACATCGCTTAGTTTCATGTTTAACCCCAACTGCAATGCGTGTGTTCTGGCTTTAAACATGGTTGGAATTTCTAACTCCTTGTTTTCTTTTTGCCTAGCAATGTCGGCCTCATTAGCTCTGCGTAACACACGTTTAATATGCTCGCTTTCGGGCGAAAGTCCTGCTTTTTTAAGCTGAAGTTTTACCAACTCGCCTTTTAAATTTACTTTACCAATATCGTAACCATTTTCCAATTCAACCACTACCAAATCGCCATTGGTTATATCTAAATTATTGGTATTGCGGTAATATTCTTTACGTGTACCTTTAAAACTAACTTCAACTACATTAAATAATTGAGTGCTAGGCGGCATTACTAACTCGCTTAACCAATCGTAAGTATTTAATTTATTGCACCCTCCGGTGCTACACCCTCCGCTTGAACAACCACCAGTGCTGCATCCTCCGCTTGAACATCCCATTTTATATTTATTTCTTTAAAAAATAATTTAACATTTAAAAAATTGATTATCAGAAAATTGCAAAAGCAATTTTACTGAAAAGTATTACAAATAATACTTTGGCAAAAAGTTTATTTTTTGATAATAGCCATTTGTAATTGTTTGCCAATATACATAGAAAGATTTAAATACATAATCTTTACACTTGCATTGCGCTCTACATGAAAAATTGCCTCGTCAATAGCGGTAGTAATTAAGCTCAAATTATTGGGCGTAAATACTGCACTGAATTGATTTAAAAAAGCCAACTCGGCTTCGGTATTTTTGCGCAACGATGGATGACCATATTTGTAAATAAAAGCCGACCTAATCATTTGGCTGCTGTAAGTTAAAAAGCTTTTTACTTGCTCGCGGCCTACCATGGAAAGTCTATCAATTAGAGCAGTTAAATCATCTGGCTGACCTACTTGCATTGGTTTGTTATAAGCAAACGATTTACGCATCCATTCAATAAAAGTATTTAAATAATCGCCATGCTCAATATCAATTAAACTCAAAGCCAAATTGTAATTTCCGCTTACCAACCGGGCTATGGCTTGCGCTTTTTCAGCTTCTATTTGATGATTTTGAACCAAACTTTGCTCAATATCTTCATCTAAAACCTTTGGAACTTTTATTAACTGGGTACGCGATAAAATGGTAGCCAATACTTTTTCACTATCGTTAGCCACTAAAATAATTAAAGTATTTTCAGGTGGTTCTTCCAACAATTTTAAAATAATATTGCCTTCGGCTTTCATATACTCTGGCATCCAAATAATAAGCGTTTTGTATTTGGCTTCGTAAGCTTTTAAGCCTAATTTTCTTATTATATCGCGACATTCTTCGGCAGTAATATTTCCTTGTTTATTTCCAGCACTATCTAAGTTACAAAGCCAATCAAAATCGTTCATGTAAGGATTGGTAATAATGGCTTCTCTAAAATCGGCCAACACATCAATACTTAGCTTAGTTGGCGAAATAGTTGGGTAAGTAAAATGCAAATCAGGATGAATGTATTTTTGGTATTTAACGCAGCTTGCGCAAACACCACAACTATCGGTATCGGTTGGAGTTAAACAATTTACATATTGTGCGTAGGCAATGGCTAAAGCTAAATTTCCGCTTCCTTCGGCTCCCAAAAACAATTGCGCATGGCTAATTCTACCATCTTTGGTGGTTTGTATTAACTTGCTTATGAGGGCTTTTTGTCCAACAATAGATTTAAATTGCATAATGGCAAATAAGCAAAAAATAACTATAATGGCAAAGGCAAAATTTGGGAAATTAACTTAAAAGTAAAATGGCTTGAAAATAAAAAAAACCGCGTGTGGCTAGCAAGCGGTTTTTAATTGAACAAAATTTAAGCCTATGAAAAACTATTTAATTAGTTAGTAGCCGTTACAAATGTAAAAACTCGCAGCATATTTACAACCACTCACATAAAAAAACTTGCTCTTAACATGCGGCATTTGTGTAAAAACATAATAATCAATCATATAAAATTTTAAATTCAGATTAATTTCCAGAGTTTTCCATTAAAAATGCCTTTACAAATAAATCCAAATCGCCATCCATAACTGCCTGAACATTACTTGTTTCGGTATCTGTTCTTAAATCCTTTACTAATTTGTATGGATGCATTACATAATTTCTTATTTGGCTGCCCCACTCTATTTTACGTTTACCAGCCTCTACTTTGTCTTTTTCTTCATTGCGTTTACGCAACTCAATTTCGTAAAGTTGGGACTTTAACATTTTCATAGCACGTTCTTTGTTAGCACTTTGGGAACGTTCTACTTGACAAACAATTACTATTCCAGAGGGCTTATGGGTTAACTGAACTTTGGTTTCAACTTTGTTTACGTTTTGACCACCCGCTCCACCCGAACGAGATGTTTGAATTTCTATATCAGCATCCTTTATTTCTATTTCAATGGTATCATCAATAATTGGATAACAATAAACCGATGCAAAACTGGTATGTCTGCGTGCATTGCTATCAAATGGAGAAATACGAACCAATCTATGAACGCCATTTTCGCCTTTTAAAAATCCGTAAGCAAAATCTCCAGTAACTTCTATGCTGCACGATTTAATACCAGCACCATCGCCAGCTTGTTCATCCACCACCGATGCTTTAAAGCCCTTTTTATCGGCATACATAATATACATACGCATCAACATTTCAGCCCAATCTTGGCTTTCGGTTCCGCCTGCGCCTGAGTTAATATTAATTACGCAATTAAACTGATCTTCTTCTGCACTCAGCATATTTTTAAACTCAAGCTCTTCAACCGTTTTGGTAGTTTGCTCAAAGTTTAAATCTAATTCATCTTCACTTACTTCATTAGCTTGGTAAAATTCGTATAGAACAGCTAAGTCATCTACTTTGGCCCTTGCTTCGGCAAAACCATCTGTCCATATTTTTTTTTGCTTAATGCCCTTTAGAACCGATTCTGCTCTTTTGGGATTATCCCAAAAACTAGGTTCGTGGGTTAGGTTTTCTTCCTCATCTATTTGATGTAATTTGGTAGCAACGTCAAAGATACCTCCTTAGTGCTTCCACTCTTTCGTCCAAATTTTTTAATTGATCGCTTGTCATAGTTGGCAAAAGTAAGTTTTTAGCCACAGATTACACAAAAGCCGCAGATTTATTAAAAATGTTATGGCCACGCGCTCGATTGCATCCGGTTTTTATTAAGTTAAGGAATTGACTCTAACGGAGTCACATGTTTATAGAAAATATTTGCCACAGAACATAAGACCACTACTAAATAGATTGGCAGGGTCGCACTCGTCAATTAATTTTTGATTGCTATAAATATTTGACCTTTACAAGGTCATAAATTCATTGACTTAATGACGTTATTTGCACACTTAAGAGATGCTAGCGAGTTTGGACAAAATACTTTTTATGCGCAATAATCCTTTGCTAACTTTTTAATCTTATAATTTTTCAAAATCTTGTAATTTTCAAAATCATAAGCACTTATCAACATTTTTTAACCAAAAAAACTAAAATTAACCTACCTTTGCGCCTTTAATGGGAAATATAGTAGCAATAGTAGGAAGACCAAATGTTGGAAAATCAACACTTTTTAATCGTTTAACAGGTAATAAGCACGCCATTGTTGACGATTTTAGTGGCGTAACGCGCGATAGACATTATGGCAAAGCCGAGTGGCTTGATAAAGAGTATAATGTAATTGATACAGGTGGGTATGTGCCAAATAGTGCCGATATTTTTGAATCGGCTATTCGTAACCAAGTAAAAATAGCTATTCAAGAAGCCGATGTGCTTTTATTTATGGTGGATGTGGCAGTTGGTATAACCGATTTAGATACTGAGCTATCAATTATGTTGCGTAAAAGCAAAAAACCAGTTTTATTGGTTGTAAATAAGGTAGATAATAGTAACCGTCAGTTAGATGCACACGAATTTTGGGCTTTAGGTTTCGATAATATTTATAATATTTCATCGGCAAGTGGTTCAGGAACCGGTGATTTGCTTGATGAGGCCATGAAACATTTAACTTTTGAAGATCAGGATACCGATGTAGATGAAGTTGATTTACCTAAAATTGCCATTATTGGCAGGCCAAATGTTGGAAAATCAAGTTTGGTAAATGCATTATTGGGTCAAGAAAGAAATATAGTAACCGATGTAGCTGGAACCACCCGCGATGCCATCAATTCGCATTATAAATTATTTGATAAAGAATTTGTATTGGTTGATACCGCTGGTATTAGAAGAAAAAATCGCGTTTCTGAAGATTTAGAGTTTTACTCTGTAATGCGAAGCATTAAAGCATTAGAAGATTGCGATGTAACTGTTTTGGTTATTGATGCTACTGTTGGCTTAGATAACCAAGATATGAACTTGGTTTCATTGGCAATAAAGAATAACAAAGGCCTTGTTATTTTAGTTAACAAATGGGATTTGATAGAAAAAGATACCAAAACATCACTCGAATTTGAAAAAGTAATTCGTGAAAAACTGAAACCATTTGATGATGTGCCTATTGTTTTTACTTCGGCAGTTACCAAACAACGTATTTTTAAAGCCATAGAAGAAGCCTTACATGTGGCAGAAAACAGAAAACGTAAAATTACTACGAGTAAATTCAATGATTATATTTTAGATAAAATAGAACATTACCCACCACCAAGTGTAAAAGGTAAGTTTGTAAAAATAAAATATGCTACTCAATTACCTGGACGTAGCCCACGTTTTGCCTTTTTCTGTAACCATCCGCAATATGTAACTGATTCATACAAGCGTTATATTGAGAACAAAATTAGAGAAGAGTATGACTTTAAGGGAGTTCCAATAATTATTTATATGAGAGAAAAATAAAAAAAATTATGTTTAAATTTTGTTATTAACAAACTATTCATATATTTGCACCCGAATTAGAAAATCAAACAATTTAAAATCAAACAAAATGAAAAAAGTATTATCAATCGTTGCCGCTTCTGCTATGTTAGCTATCGTAGCTTGTGGTCCTTCTGCTGAAGAAAAAGCTAAATTAGAAGCTCAAAAACAAGCTGATTCAATCGCTGCTGCTACTCGCGCTGCTGATTCATTAGCTGCTTTAGAAGGTTCTATGGTAGACACAACTGCTGTATCTGCTGATACAACTGCTGCTGCTGCTACAACTGAAGCTGCTCACTAATTTTTTCTTTCAAACAGAAACAAATTATTCAAAAATGCCATACTTTTTTAAGTGTGGCATTTTTATTTTATACCCGTTTGATTATCAACTAATAAAAAAGTGAATTATTTGCGAATAACTTTTTTGTTTTTATAAAAAAAAGTATATTCGCAGTCCTAAAAAATTAAGCTAATGGCACAACGTACATACCAACCATCGGTAAGAAAAAGAAGAAACAAACACGGTTTCCGTAAAAGAATGGAATCTGCTGCGGGCAGAAAGGTTATTGCTGCACGTAGAGCACGTGGTAGAAAAAGACTAACTGTATCTGACGAAAAACGTCACAAAAAATAGAAAACCTAATCCCGAGTTTTACACCTTAGGTTTCAAATTCGGGATTTGTTTTTTATTTTATTAAGCACACATGGTAATTAGCATGTGTTTTTTTTGTTTATACACAAATCATTTCCAATTAAATAATTTACAGCATTTGTTTTAAGATGAAATATCGTTTTCCCAAAAAAGAAAAAGTGGTATCGCTTAAAATTATCAATGCTCTCTTTGAAAAAGGTGCACATGGTGTTTTTGTGTTTCCCTTTAAAATCTCACTAGTAATCGTTCCTAATCAAGAAGTTTCATGTCAGGTATTGATTATTGTGCCCAAACGCAATTTTAAAAAAGCGGTAGATAGGAACAGGATAAAACGACAGATTAGAGAAATTTATCGCCTGAATAAAAATTTGTTTTTACAGGATTTAAAATCTTCACGAGTTCAAGTGGCATTATCTATAGCATTTGTTGGCAAAACAGAGCTGGAATACGCCAAGGCCAATCAAGCATTTATCAAAGTACTAAAACAATTAGCTGAATACATTGAAAAAAATAGTACAAGCGCCATTCATACTGCTAATTAAAATTTATCAGCATGTGGTTTCACCATATTTGCCCAATGCTTGCAGGTATAATCCTACTTGTAGTCAATATGCTTTTGAAGCATTAAATAAACATGGTGTTTTTAAAGGTTTATTTTTGGCTATTAAGCGCATAAGTTCATGCCATCCTTGGGGCGGCAGCGGCTACGATCCAGTTCCTTAATTTTATATAATTTTAATCAAATCATCCAAAAAACACATATTAAGTATATGTTTGTAATAAATAAATATAAATATGTCAAATTTTAATCCATGGCACGATGTAAGTTTTGGTGATGATGCTCCCAATAACGTAACTGCAATTATTGAAATACCTAAAGGAAGTAAAGGCAAGTTTGAGCTTGATAAAGATAGTGGAATGTTAAAATTGGATAGGGTTTTATTTTCTGCCGTTCATTATCCAGCCAATTATGGGTTTATTCCTCAAACTTATTGTGGCGACAAAGATCCTTTGGATATTTTGGTTATTACCTCTATTGAGTTACCTCAGCTATGTTTAATTGATGCCAAGGTAATTGGTGTAATGCGAATGGTAGACCAAGGCGAAGCTGATGATAAAATTATTGCAGTTGCTCAAAACGACATGTCGGTTAATTATATGAATGATATAAAAGAACTTCCGCCACACACCTTAACAGAAATGCGAAGATTTTTTGAGGACTACAAAAAATTGGAAAATAAGGAAGTTAAAGTGGAAGATTTTTTAGGAAGAGAAGAAGCGCTAAGGATTATAGAGGAAAGTATTGTTTTATATCGTGAAACTTTTTTACCGCATAAATAGAAATTAATAAATTTATTATCATTGCAAGCCAAAATATAAAAACCTGAAATTAATACACAAATACAGAAGAGAGGAAACGTTAGTAGCTGCTTTAAAAGCTAAAAGTAGAGATGCGTTCGATTATTTGTATGATAATTATAGCGAAGCTCTTTTTGGTGTTATCAATCGCATTGTTCAATCTGATGAAATTGCAAACGACATTTTACAAGAATCGTTTGTTAAAATTTGGAAAAACCTTGACTCTTATTCTAGTGAAAAGGGAAGTATTTATACTTGGATGATAAATATTTGTCGGAATTTAGCAATCGATACAGTGAGATCTAAGGCCTACAAAAATGACACACAAAACCAAAGTGTTGAGGATTCCGTAAATGATATTGATAAGTCAACACAGGTTTTTGGCAAAGAAGATTTTATTGGCTTAAAAAAGGTAATTGATAAATTAAGACCAGAATACCTCGAATTAATTAATAAAATTTATTTTGAAGGCTATACCCACGATGAGGTTTCTAAGGAATTTCAAATTCCTTTGGGTACAGTAAAAACAAGAATTAGAGCGGCCATTTTACAATTAAGGGAGGCTTTGAAAGAAAATGAATAAGCAGGATTACATAGAAAGTGGAATTTTAGAAAACTATGCATTGGGCATTTGTAGTGATGCTGAAAAAGCCGAGGTAGAGAAAATTTGTGCCGAAAATGCTGATATTAAAGCAGAACTTTTAGCTGTTCAATCTGCAGTGTTCTCTTATGGTCAATTACATCAAGCCAAGCCTAAAGCCAATATAAAAGCTAATTTGCTGAATCAATTAGATTTTGAAGAACCAATTGAAACAATTCCTATTCAAACAAAAAAATATCCTTTTACAGTAGCCGCATCGCTTACGTTATTTGGTTTAAGTTTGATTGGAAACTATATTACATATACTAAATATCAAGAGGCGAATGAAAAAATTACAGCGTTAAATGCTGAAAAAACATCATTGGCAAATAATTTTAAAAAAAACCAAGTAAGGTTAGAAACATTACAAGCAGATTTATTGATTACGAGCAATCCAAATGTTCAAAAAGTAATATTAAAAGGTGTCGAAAAATCGCCTGAAAGTCTTGTAATGGTTTATTGGAATAAAGAATCAAAAGAAGTTTTTATGGAAGTAAAAAACCTTCCAACTGCCAGTGCTGGAAAACAATATCAGCTTTGGGCTATTGTGGATGGAAAACCAGTTAATGCTGGAATGATAATTGAAAACAACGCAGATTCTAGTTTTGTAAAAATGAATAGTTTTGAAACGGCACAGGCTTTTGCCATTACTTTAGAAAATGAAGGAGGAAGCGAAAATCCTACACTTACAGAAATGTATGTATTGGGTGCAACCCTTTAAAAAAACTCCTTTCGTTTCAACAAACTCAACGACTTAAATTATTCAATAAAAAAGCCGATACAATTTTACTTGTAACGGCTTTATTCATTTATAAAAAGCAATACTTATTTTTGAACAATATCGCCTTGAGTGGTATAAAGTAATGCTACTAAATCGTCAACCAAAGCTTTATTATTAGCCGTAGTAACACCATTTTGAGCCAAACCCTTTCCAATATCACCAACAAATTTATCAAAATCAGCCTTATCGATTTTTTGCGCAATTCTACTATGTTGAGCAGGATCATGAGCAGCTTTCATACTTTTGCCTGTGTAGGCATAACCACTGTTTTTTGAACCCGTTGCGGTACACATAAAATCGGTAAAGTTTTTACTTAAAGCAGTCAAACCAGATTTATTAGACATGCCTAATTCAGCAAATAGAACTGGAAAATACTTTGCCATTTGTGGATCAGCAGCTATTACAAAGATAGAACTGTCAACTACTGCCCTTAGCTTTAGCCTGCCGGCCTCAATCATATTTCCTGAATTGACAGGGTCGTTAACCATGGTTGTGCCACCCACTCTTTCGTATAGTGAAGGTGTAGGAGTAACTGTTTTTGCTGTTTCCTCTTTTGAGCAAGATGAAAACATAAATGAAGCAGTAATTAAACCTGCTGTATGAAATAATACACGTTTTTTCATAATTTTTAGTTGTTATTTTAGTTATTAAAATTTTGATATATAAGCAGCTAGTTTATAGCTTAAAGATGTTTTATCGGTTCCAATTGGGCAACCTGATTTGGCGTCAGTTTCATTAACCACGTATCTTACTGCCTTATAATTTCCAAAGGCAATCAATTTATTGTACACGTTAAATGAGTTTTGCTTTCCAACCAAATAAGAATACACCAAAATATCATTGTCTAAGTTAAAGTATGAGTTTTCTACACCAGATAATCCATTTACAAAAGCCCTGATTTTATCTGCCTCTTGGGAATCAATATTCTGTTTAAAATCAATTCTACTTAATTGCCTTACTCTTTCATCTTGGTTTTTACTTATACGTGTAACCAAATAAATATGAGTGACCAATACAGCTATTACCACCAAAAATATGGAGCCAGACCAAATTAATAATTTAAAGAATTTACCTTTTTTCATAATTTTATTTTTTTGTTTGACTCACTTACGTAAATAAAATTTTGTTGGATTTAGGTAAAAAAATAAATTACCTCAAAAACAGGTTTTAGTTATTCAAAAATTTGTTTTTCAATAAAATATAATTTGTTTAAAGGGTTTAAAATAAAAAACCGCTAATAATAGCGGTTTTTTATTTTGAGTAAATATGGTAGATTCTTAACTTAAAAAATACTTATTCTAATGTTGCTTTCGAAGTAGAAGTTTCAGCCAACTTACTTACTCCTTTGTAATAATGAAATGCAATTTGACCTGTTTTTACAAATATTTTAGTTTCAATGCTAAAAGTATCTCCGGGGTTATTAGCCATTACTATTGCAGAAACTTCAATAGGTCTGGGTTTAGGTGCTTTATTTACAATGATTATTTCCCAACCACTTGGTTTATCAGTTACATTAACCTTTTGATTGTTTTCGTCTAAATAATAACCACTCCAGTTTTGTGCATTAGTGGTATTAACTACATATCTAATACTGTCAGTAGTATTGTTATTGTTGGTAGTTGTTGAACTTTCTTTACTACAAGCCCAGAAGCAACTTGCAATAATCAATAGTGCAATAATTTTTTTCATACAAAGTTTTGTTTTACCGAGCAATATTAAGAAACCAGCTTAAAAATATTTTTAAAACAAATTCACAAAACGGTTCGTTTCGATATTGAATAACAACAAATTAATACACTAAAAACATGAGTTTTTTAACAGCCGAATGGAACGATTTACTAATGATTAATTATAAAATTGATAGAAAAATATTAGAAAAATATGTTCCCACAGGAACCGAGTTAGATTTATGGAACAATAACTGTTATGTAAGTTTAATAGGTTTTATGTTCGAAAATGTAAAAATGTTGGGCGTGAAAGTTCCGTTTCATGTAAATTTTGAAGAAGTAAATTTAAGGTTTTATGTAAAAAAACTAGAGGATGGAAAATGGAAAAGGGGTGTGGTTTTTATAAAAGAAATTGTACCCAAATTTGCCATTTCGTGGGTTGCTAATTTGTTATATAACGAGCATTACGAAACAAGGCCAATGAGCCATAAAAATGAAAAGTCGCAGCTTAATAACTCCTTTTCATACAAATGGAAGAAAGGAAATAAATGGCACGAAATTGCTGCGCAAACGGCTACCGAAATATTGCCAATAGAAATAGGTTCTGAAGCAGAATTTATAACCGAACATTATTTTGGTTATACCAAATACAATGAGGTAAAAACCATAGAATATGAAGTAACGCATCCAAAGTGGAATCAATATAAATTAGTAGATTATAAAGTGGATGTAAATTTTGTTTCGGTTTATGGAAATGATTTTGCATTTTTACAAAACCAAGAACCCGATTCGGCTTTTGTGGCAATTGGTTCGCCCATTACCATTGAACCTAAAAAAACTTTTTGATTAAATGAATTTAAGACTTTTCCTTTTTTTAGTGGTTGGCTTTGTGTTTTTTACAGTGTTTGGAACATTGTCGCACGAGTTTGGGCACTTTGCTGTTGCAAGGTTTTTGGGCTATCCTGCTAAAATAAGTTATGGTAGTACTTATAATTCTGATGCCAACCTTCGTGCTCAATATGATACCATCATGAAAAAATATGAAAAGGAATATAAAGCAGATTTAGCTTATCCGGGCAAGGAGAGATTTGAATTAGAAGTTTCAAAATTTAAAGCAAATCATATATTAATCATTCTTGGAGGCCCGGTTCAAACATTGCTTACAAGCATTATAGCTTTCATACTAATTTTGATAAACATTGAATTATTTAGGAACCAAAACAATTTGAGTTTTAGCAAATGGTTTTTGGTTTTTTTTGCTTTATTTAGTTTAAGGCAACCTGCAAATTTGTTTACAGGAATAATAGGGTATTTAATTACGGGTAAGTTTTCAAATGCTAACGATGAAGCCAAAATTGATTTTCTTTTAGCACTTCCACCATTTACCAGTTCTGTTCTTACAAGCCTATTAGGTTTGAGTATTTTTACTTTTATATTTTTAAAAATTATTCCAAAACCGGTTAGGATTACCTTCGCTGCTTCTGGTATGGTAGGAGGAGTGTTAGGCTTTTATTGGTGGTTTTATGTTTTTGGATCAATTTTATTACCAGTTAAAAACTAACCGTTACTGATAATTATCAATCATCAGCAATAAACTATTCAATTAATATTGCAATGTCTTTAGGGGTGGCCGTGTAATAACGGCCTGAGATTACACCCTCTGAACCTGATCGAGGTAATGCTCGCGAAGGGAATAGACCACCAATGCATTTTTTATTATTTAGCTAGCCACAAAAGTGCATTTTGGGTTTTTCATTCAGAGTTAGATAAACAATTTATAGCCACTAACAGCCCCTGTTTTTGGTTTTGTTTAATCTTTCAATTTAACAAAAATGTTAAAAAAAATTATTGCCGCAAGCACATTCATGGCTGTAAGCCAAATTGCTGCAGCACAAACAGACAGTTTAAAAACAAAAACTGATTTACAAGAGTTGGTAGTGAAAGGAATTAAAGCAAATGTAAACTCACCTATTACTCAAACCACATTGGATAGGAAGCAAATTGAGTTAAAATATTATGGTGCAGACATTCCAACATTAATTAATAGTACACCCTCCATTAACGGCTATAGCGATAATGGAATGGGTATTGGTTATAGTTTTTTTAGGTTACGCGGTATGGACCAAACAAGGGTAAATACCACAGTTAATGGAATTCCCGTAAATGATCCGGAAAATATGGGTGTATTCTTTAATAATTTTGCAGATTTGGCAAGTAGTGCTGAAAGTATTCAAATTCAAAGGGGTGTTGGATCATCTACCACTGGTGTGGCAAGTTTTGGAGGTAGTGTAAATATTTTAACTAAGAATTTGGCACCAAAGCAGTCTGCAACTGTTAATTTGGGAATAGGTTCATTTGGTTCTAGCAGAGTTACTTTGGAATATCAAAGCGGATTGTTAAAAAACAAACTTGCTCTTTATGGCAGAATAAGTAACTTACAAACAGATGGTTATAGAGATAACTCAGGAGCAAAAGTTACAAGTTATTTTTTTAGTGCTGGTTATTTTTGGAAAAAAGCTGTTTTAAAATTCAATATGTTTGGTGGTTTTACCCAAAACAAATTGGCTTATTTAGGTATTGATTACAACACTTTGAATACTAATAGAGTTTTTAATCCTTTAGTAAATGGTGAGCGCGATGAGTACAAACAAACATTTTATCAATTACATTATTCATATCAAATAAATAGTAAAAGTAATATTACCACTTCTGCCTATTTTGTGAGAGGTGAAGCACCAAAGTTTCAATACTACGGTGTGTTTGCAAACGAATATTTGAATTTACCAACCATAATAAATGGAACTGATACCCAAGCTAGTAATGCTGCAATGACAAGCTATCGCTTAAATCAATATTTTGTTGGTGCTTTTATTAATTACCAATATAAATTTAACAAATTTGACTTTACTGCAAATATGCATGCTAATTCATTTTCAAGCGACCATTTCTTAGAAGTACAATCTATCGATAAATTCAATCCTAAATTTCAAGCGGGACAAAATGCATTTTTTAACACAGGCTACAAAAACGAAATTAGTTTAAATTTTAAACTTAACTATTCCATTTCAAATAAGTTGATGGCTTTTGGAGATATTCAGTTTAGAAATGCTAGTTTCACTTATTCACCCGAAAGAAAAGAATATAGAACTATTTACGGATTAAATAATGACAACCTTATAGTTGAAAATATGAATTGGGCATTTATTAATTATAGATTAGGAGTTAAGCATCAATTCAATTCAAATATTCAAGTTTATGCTATGTTTGGTAGAAGTAACAGGGAACCTGCTAGGATTGATTATTTTAAAGATGAGCATCCTTACAGCGAAATAAAACAAAGCGATATTAAGCACGAAACAGTTAATGATTTGGAATTAGGATTTGATTTAAAGTTCTCAAAACTAACACTTAATACTAATTTATTTTACATGGATTTTGAAAATCAAATTGCGGCTACCGGTAGTTTAAATGCTTATGGAGCGCCAATAAACACTAATGTAGGTGCCAGTGTGCGTAAAGGAATAGAAGTAGAAGTTATTTGGAAACCTAATAAAATGATTTGGCTAACAAATAGTTCTTCATTAAGCCAAAATACTATTGACAATATTGATTTACATTACTTTTACTTAAATCAAAATACCAATGCCTACACCGATACAGTAATTTCAAAGAAAAATGCCACTACTGCACTTTCACCATCTATTATTATTAACCAAGGAATTAAATTTATTCCGACCAATTGGTTTTTTACAGAATTTAATTATCGTTTTGTAAGTATGCAATATTTAGATAATAGTGAAGATAAAAATGTAAGTATTCCCAATTTTCATTTAATGGACATAAAGTTTGGTTTGAACTTAAAGAAATGGGTTAAATATGGTGAGCCAATCATAAGCGTTCAAATAAATAATTTAGCTAATCAGCTTTACACTCCTTCAGGAAGTGTGATGGGTTATACTAATTATTTAGATGATAAAGGAAAAAGCACCTCTGTTCCGTTGTTTTTTCCAGCTGCCACACGAAATATTTTTGTTGGTTTAACATGGAAATTTTAGAAACTTAAGAAAATAACAAGAAAAGGTCATTAGAAAAATTTCTAATGACCTTTTCTTGTTAAAATATTGAAACTATATAATTTTTTATGCGAATAATTAGGAATTTGATCACTTATTATTAGCTAAAATTTTTATTAATTGCTTTGAAAATAACGCAATTAAAACAAATGATTGATTTAAGAAGTGATACCGTTACAAAGCCGTCATCTGAAATGTTGGAATTCATGATGAAGGCTAGTGTTGGTGATGATGTATTTGGAGAAGATTCAGCAGTGAACGAATTACAGCATTTTGTTGCCGAAATGTTTGGAATGGAAGCTTCTTTGTTTTGTGCAAGCGGAACAATGACAAATCAAATTGCAATTAAATTACATACACAACCAGGTAATGAAGTTATTTGTGATAAACTTTCACATATTTACCTTTATGAAGGTGGAGGAATTGCGTCAAACTCTGGAGCATCTGTTCGGTTACTTGAAGGTAATTTAGGAAGATTTACAGCAGAACAAGTTGCAGAAAATATTAATGATAGAAACAATATTCATTTTCCAATAAGCAGTTTGGTAAGCATCGAAAACACTGTAAACAAAGGCGGTGGAGCTTGTTGGGAAATTGATGAAATGATAAAAATTAAAGAGGTTTGCCAAAACAACAATATGGCACTTCATTTAGATGGTGCACGTTTATTCAATGCATTGATAGAAAAGAAACAGTCTCCTAAAGTTTTTGGTCAACTATTTGATACCATTTCAATCTGTTTAAGTAAGGGACTTGGCGCCCCTGTTGGCTCTCTTTTAATTGGCAGTAAAGAGCATATTGCCAAGGCCACAAGAATTAGAAAAGTAATGGGTGGTGGTATGCGTCAAGCTGGTTTTTTGGCTGCTGCGGGCCTTTTTGCCCTACAAAATAATATTGAAAGAATTACTGTTGATCATTTAAACGCAAAAAAATTAGAAGCTTGTTTAAGAACTTGCCATTTTGTTGAAAACATATATTCCGTTGAAACCAATATTATTATTTTTAAACTAAACCCTGAAATTATAAGTGCTAATCAATTAATAGATTTTTTAAAACAAAATGGAATACTTGCTGTAACTATGGGCAATAATTTAGTAAGATTTGTTTTACATTTAGACATTTCGGAATCAGGACTTAATTTTGTTATAAACATTTTAAACGAATTGAATTTTAAACGAACTATTCTTTGAAAATTTAAAACTAATTAGCATATTCGCCCTCCTTTATGAAAAAAATACTTATTCTCCTAATAATATTTTGCTTTGCCAACAACTATAGCAATGCACAAAGCAAGAAAAAAGCTGTAGCCAAAGGCTATGACGCCATATACCCGTTTATAAAAGGTAAAGCAAAAGTTTCTAAAAATGGGAAATATGGTTATATTAACATGGAAGGAGAAGAATTTATTCCTTGTAAATATGAAGAAATTTATCCTTTTGAAAGAGGAATTGCAAAAGTAAAAAGGAATACAAAATATGGCTTTATTAATGAACAAGGAGAAGAGATAATTGAGTGCAAGTTTGATTATATCGGTCCTTTTAAAAATGGAAGAGCTATAGTTAAACTAGGAGGCAAACTTGAAATTATAGATACAGAAGGTACGGTAATTACAGAAGGAAATCATGGTTCGACTGAATAAATCATGATTATCATCAAAAAAGGTAATATTTCTGTGTATTTTTTGCGCTAACAAAAACAAATAGTAATTTCGAAGAGTTAATATAATTAGTAGGCTGAAAGGCTAACACACCAAATAAAAAAAATGAGTAATTTAAAGAAAAAATTTGCTGATAAAGCACTTCCACTTGCAGTAGAAATTAGAAACTTTGTAAAAGAAAATGGCGATGTAGTTCTTGGTAATTTTACAGTAGAAGATGTATATGCCGGACAAAAAGGAATAATAGGCTTATTAACAGAAACTTCTTTATTGGACTCAAACGAAGGAATTCGTTTCCGTGGTTATACTATTCCAGAATTAAGACAATTACTACCCAAAGTACCAGGTGGTACAGAACCACTTCCTGAAGGTTTGTTTTACTTAATGCTATTAGGCGAATTACCAACTTACGATGATGTGTTGGATATTCAGGCAAATTGGGCTGAACGCGCTGAAGTTCCTGCTCACGTTTTTGCTGCTTTAGATGCAATGCCAATAACTACTCATCCAATGACACAGTTTTCAATTGCAATAAACGCATTGCAAACTGACTCGGTATTTGCAAAAGCATACAAAGAAGGAATTAATAAAAAAGATTATTGGGATTACACCTACGAAGATGTTTGCACATTATTAGCTCGTTTACCAAAAGTAGCAGCTTATATCTATCGCAGAACTTATAAAAACAACGAGCATATTGCTACTGACCCTAAACTAGATTGGGCAGCAAATTTTGCTCACATGTTAGGTTACGACCAAAACGAATTTTACAAATTAATGCGTTTATACTTGGTTATTCACGCAGACCACGAAGGTGGAAACGTTTCGGCACATACCACTCACTTGGTTGGTTCTGCTTTATCTGATCCATACCTAAGTTTAGCTGCGGCTATGAATGGATTAGCAGGTCCATTACATGGATTAGCTAACCAAGAAGTTATACGTTGGATAAAAGACATGCAAGAAGAAATTGGAGAAGATCCAACTGAAGAACAAATTGCAAGCTATATTCAAAAAACTTTAACCGAAGGAAAAGTGGTACCAGGATATGGACACGCGGTATTACGAAAAACCGATCCTCGTTTTACTGCTCAACAAGAATTTGCTAAAACTTATATGCCTGATGACAAATTGGTTAATATAGTTTGGAAAATATACAAAGTAGCTCCTCCTATTTTAGAAAATACTGGAAAAATTAAAAATCCTTGGCCAAATGTTGATGCACATTCAGGTGCATTGTTATTACACTACGGTTTTGCTGAATACGAATTTTACACTGTATTATTTGGAGTTAGCCGTGCATTGGGTGTAATGGCATCATTACTTTGGGATAGAGCTTTAGGATTGCCTTTAGAAAGACCAAAATCTGTAACTTACGAATGGTTAAAAAATGCTGTTGCGGCCAAAAAAGCGACATCATAAATATTCAATATTAAAACATTATAAGCCTCTAAGTATTTTACTTAGGGGCTTTTTATTTTAGAATTACTACTATTTGGTCTAATATTTTTAAAAAATCTTCTGGACCAAGATATCCTGCAGCTAATTGTATCTGTTTTTTATTGGGTTGAATAAAATAAGTAGTAGGAAAACCAGTTGACTTACCTTGTGTTAATTGAGAATAGAGCTCACGACCGGAAATCTTTACACCATCTAAATCATACTGAACATCTGCAATTTCTGGATTGAATTTTATAATAATAAAATCCTTATTCAAAGCACTTATTATTTTGGGGTCGGTATAAGTATCCCTATCCATTTTTTTACACCAACCACACCAATCGGTGTAGGCATCTAACAAAATAATTTTGTTTGTTTTCTTAGCCAATGGATATCCAGTATTCCAATCTAACCACTTTAGCTCTTTATCAGTATTTGTAAAGGAGGTAAGAAGCAGTAAAGCAAAAATGGCAAAAAAAATATTCTTCATGTATATATTGTTTTAATTGTCAAAAAATCCTGTTATGAATTGCTTAAGTATATCAATATTCAATTGGTTAAAATCATGAGGTGAATTGGGCAGTACTAATAATTGCGAATTCGACACTTTAGAATAAATGTCTATTGTATCATTTAAACTAGCGGTTTTATCCCTGTCACCTATAGCAAAAAGAACGGGGCATTTTATTTCCATAAAATCCTCATCGGTTATCAGTTTACCTTTGGCTAAATCCATCATCATATTACTTGTGCTTTTCAATAAATTTTTCCAAACATTGATACCATGGATCATCATTAAATTATTTGCAAATCCAGGAACCTTGTCCATCATTTTATCGGGGTTTAAGAATTCTAATTCTTTTGCTGCAGATTCAAGATCCCATTTTAATTTTACACTACAGCTAAAGATTTTGTTAACCCGTTCAGGATATTTGATTGCAAACATAAGAGCAGCATAGCCACCCATACTATAGCCAAACAAATTTATCTTTTCTATTTTATTAGTATTTAAATAGTTAAGAATATCATTTACAAAAACCTCAAATGTTAAGCCATTCACCGGCATAAAATTTCCACCATGCCCACTAAAATTGAGTGTATGTACGTTATAATTTTTACCAAGCTTTTCTTTGATTTCATTAAATTGAGCAGAAGAGCCAAGTGCGCCATGTAAAAATAAAATATTCAACATAAAGGATGTTTTTTATATTGCAATGTAAAAAAAAATGTTAAAAAATGGACTAAAAATAACAATATCAACATGGAGTAAAAAATAGTACATTTTTTTTCAAAGCTTTTTTATACTTTTGATGTCTAATTTATTAATTAACTGTAACTAAATTGAAAACAATAAAAATTACAATCACCATTTTTCTATTAGGATTTACTCAATTAATCTATGCACAAGGTCAAGATCAAACTTCACCAACGTATGATTATAGTTACACTGATAGCACTAGTAACACAGGAGGGAGTGAAACAACTTCAGACTCATCTAATGCAAATGCTGAAAATGCTGTTGAGGTATATAAGCGCATAGTTTTAAATCTTGATTCGAACACTAATTTAATTACTTATACAGGAATTATGGAGCAAGAAGAAAGCGGAAGTGATTCTTTGTACGCAAGAGCAAAAAAGTTTGGAGAAAGACTTTTTGGAAAAGATAAAAACATATTTGAGGTACAAAAATATGGTCAAAAGTTGGTTATGAATGGTTCAATTACAGCCTATTCGTATTCGAATAAATATAATAAGAAAAATATTGGAAAATACGAGTTCAAAATGACGGTTTCTATAAAAGAAGGTCGTTATAAATATACCATAACAAATCTTGTACACCAAGGGCCAATTCCTGCAAATGGAAAACCTTATAGAAATTATTTTGAATACTATTATAATTCACCAACAAACGTAAGAGGGAACGATACAATATTACGATATGCTGATAAAGAAATAAAAGATACAATAGCAAAGTTTCAAAATTCAATGAAAGAACCTAAAATTATTGATGAAGATGAATGGTAGTATAATTTAAATAAAAAGGCCATCAACAATTATGTTGATGGCCTTTTTATTTTTCAAATATTTAAAAGTACTTTCGCAATATGTCATTAATTATAACATCAGAAGTAACTATAGAGGCGCTGCAATCAAGAAACAAGAACACGATGAGCGAATGGTTAGGCATTGAGTTTATAGAACTTTCACCAGACTATCTAATAGCAAAAATGCCTGTAGATCATAGAACTGTTCAACCACTTGGAGTGGTAAACGGTGGCGCCTTTTGTGCATTAGCCGAAACAGTGGGCAGTATGGCAGCTAATTTATGCATAGATAGAAATAAGTTTGTAGCACTTGGACTAGATATTAATGCTAATCATGTGCGTTCAGCAGGTAAGGGTTGGGTTTATGGTAAAGCCTTACCTCTACATTTAGGCAAATCTACTCAGGTTTGGGAGATTAGAATTACAAATGATGAAGACAAACTTTGTTGTATTAGCAGGTTAACAATGAGTGTAATTGAAATAAGGAAATAGCAAATTTTGAATAAAGCAACTGTATTTTACAAACTTCCTGGCAAAACAGAAATAGTTAAAAAAACAGGAATAATAGACCCTGTATTAAAGCCAATTCCATTTGATGATATTACAGAAGAATTATTTCTTTTTTCACCATACAACAGTGGAAATTTAACATATGTTATCCAGTTAAATGAGGAAATTTTAAAGTTTGAAACAATTGGATATTCGCAAAATAATATTAACCATTACGATACTGAATTTGATTTCGTCCTAAAAACAAATGAAGCTATTAGCAACATGAAGGACTCAAACGAAATGAGTAAAGTGGTTATGGCTAGGTGTTCTAAAAAGAATATTGATTATGAATTAGATATCAATACTTATTTTTTAAACTTATGTTTAAACTATCCTAACTCATTTGTTTATGCCATATCAAGTGCAGTAACAGGAACATGGATAGCTGCAACGCCAGAAATATTATTAAAAACAAACTATTCAACTATTGAAACCATAGCTTTAGCAGGAACTATGTTAAGTAATTCGAAAGGTACATGGGGAGAGAAGGAAATAGATGAACACCACCAAGTAGAAGTATTTATTGAAGAAATTGCTAATAAGTACCATTTTAAACTAAAAGAAATCAAAGGGCCAACGGAATTGATAACAGGCCATTTAAAACACTTATACTCTCATTTTACATTTGAATACGATGCTAAGGCTTTAAATAAATTTATTGAAGAGTTGAACCCAACACCTGCAGTAGGTGGAGTACCTAAAAACAAAGCATTAGATTTTATTAAAAAAAATGAAAACTTAAACAGACGGTTTTATACCGGTTTTGTTGGCGTAATGAATAAAAAGGAAACAAATGTATTTGTGAACTTGAGATGCATGGAGCTTTTTAAAAAGCACATAGATTTATATGCAGGTTGTGGTATTACAAAAAATTCAGATGCAAATGCAGAGTGGATTGAAACTGAAAATAAACTGAAAACATTAGGTAATTTTTTACCTTAAATTTTTAAAAAACCGTTTCATCAAGTCAGAAGCTTCACCGGCCAAAATGCCATTTTCTATTTTTGTTTTTGGATGTAAATTTACCAAGGCCTTTTGAAAGCCCCTTTTATCATCTGATGCTGCAAAAACAACCCTATTGAACTGTGCCCAAAATATAGCTCCAGCACACATGATGCAAGGTTCTAAAGTAATATAAATAGTACAGTCATTCAGATATTTTGCTCCTAAAAAATTAGCAGCAGCAGTAATTGCTTGCATTTCGGCATGAGCCGTTACATCGTTTAAACGCTCTGTTAGATTATGTCCTTTCCCAATAATTTGATTATTGGAAACAACAACGCATCCAACCGGGATTTCCCCAATTGAGAAAGCTTTTTGAGCTTCAAGTAAAGCTTGTTTCATAAAGTATTCATCCGAAAACAAAATTGATTCCATAAAAGTTCTATTTAATTTAAAGCAATGTTAATTTATGCAATTTGACTTTTAATATTTAATTTGCAAGGCTTGTAGCGCTAAAATAATGAACAAAATAAGGACAATTTGTATAATTAATGATGATGATATTTTTACGTTTATTCTTAAAAAAAGTATAACTAAACTAAATATTTGTGATGAAGTTATTTCTTTTATTAATGGTGATGAAGCAATAAAAGAATTTGAAAAACCTAATTCGAGTATCCCAAACATCATATTATTAGATATTAATATGCCCGTGCTTAACGGATGGGATTTTTTAACCGAGTTTGTTAAAATAAATATCCCGATTAAGGTAGATATTTATTTAATAAGTGCCCATATTTCTAATGAGGATTTGATTAAGGCTAAAAATCAAAAAGAAATAACCGGAATATTAACTGATCCGACCGACAGTAAAATTCTAATAGAAATTGTAGAAACATATACTAGTAGTAATAAAAAAGGCTCACTTTAAAATATAAAGTGAGCCTTTTTTATGATGTTCTTATTTTGCCTTAATCAGCAATAATCACAAAAGCTTTTCTAGCATAAACATTTCCATTGTTTAATATTACTAGATTGTATGTGCCTGGAGCTATACTTAGACTATTCAAATCAATAGATTCAGTCTTGGTATTTCCGTTGATATTAGCTTTGTATATATCTCTACCTAATAAATCAACAACTTTAATTTCACCGTTTATTATCTCATTGCTGTTTAGTTGAAACTTGAATGTTCCTTTATTCGGATTTGGATATAAAGTTAAATTATTGTTGTTATTATTTACGTTCATTAAGCCAGTGCTATATTCAATGTTTAAGCTAGCAATTTTTCCATCTTTAAATGATATCGGATTATTTTGTAATAATGGATTAGGTAAAACTGTAACGGTTTTACTTGCTTCTGCAAAACATCCTGTATTAGTAGTTTGTTGTACAATTCTTACAGTATAAGTACCTGCTGCGGCATATCGTTTACTATAAATAATGGTATTGCTAGAGCCTGTTCCATCTCCATAAGTCCATGTTGGTGCACCTGCACAATAAACAACAGGAACATTATTTGGATAATTAGTAAATGTAGGTTCAAAACCAAAATCATTGGTTAATAAAACTTGACTTGTATTTGGCGTTATGGCAAAATCAACACCAACTCTACCGTTAGCTCCTGAATTATCAGAAATATTAACAATTTTGGTTGAAGTGGTTGCACAGCCCACACCATTTAATATAGTTAATGTAATTGTTTTAAAACCACCTGCAGTATAGTAATGTGTTGGTGCTACTTCGCTAGAAACACTTCCATCACCAAAATCCCAAGCGTATTGGTTATTGGTACCAGTAGAAGAATTAGTGGTAGTAACCATATTACCACAAGAACTTCCTACTGAAGCTGTGAATATAGATTGATTGCCAGTAATTGCTGCTATTGCATTAACAGAAACAGTTGTTGGTGAACTACAATTTGTGCCGGTAGAAACTGTTAAAGTTACAATGTAATTTCCATCAGCAACATAACTATGTAATGGACTTTCTTGAGTAGAAGTATCAGCAACTGGTGTTTCACCAAAACTCCATAAGTAACTTGCTGTATTTCCTGAAGGTATGGTAGAAGTATTGGTAAATTGAACGCTATTACCACAACCTGTTCCACCTGTGAAGGCAATACCTGCTGTTGGAGCATCAGCAATTTTAATTGTTCTAGTTGTTGTTTGTGTGCAACCACCTAAAATATTTGCCGATAAGGTAACAGTATAAGTTCCTACTGCACTATAAGTATGATTCGGTGCAGTAGTTCCTGAATAAACAGCAGAACCATCACCAAAATTCCATAAGTAAGTAACGTTTGCTTCTATGTTAGTATTAGTAAATGAAACCGTTTTACTACAAGATGCATTGCTAATAGTAAATGCAGGGGTTGGGGCAGGTCTAACATCAATATTGGTAATTGGACTTGTACAAGCTCCAATTGTTACTGTATAATCAGTTGAAGTGGTTGGTGTAATGTCTGTAAAGCAACTTGTAGCTCCAGTTATAGCTCCACCATTCCAGGTAGCTGAACTAACTGGTGCACTTCCTGCACCAAGCAATAACTGGAAATTATCAATTGACCAACTTTCATTACATAATTCCTCTAAGCCTAAAGCTTCTAAAACAATTGAAATAGTGCTAGTATTATGAGGAATAATTTTTGAAATACGGTATTTACTACTCGGAGCACCGCCTCCTAAATTACAACGAGCTGGTAACGATGAGTTAACTGAACCAGTAAAATTAGCATTAACAGCAGGTGTGTTATTAGGATAAGCCTGAGTTCTATAAGAGAAATTAGAAAAAGTTGTATTGATTACACTATTACCATCAACATTCATTTTCCATGAATCAACTCCAGTAGAAACGTCATTTCCATCCCAAGTATCGTGTATGTATAAATCAAACTCAACCTTAACATATTCGTGAGTACTTAAGCCAGTTTGAGTATAAATGGCTTGTTGGTTAGTTAAGAAACCTAATACTGAATCACCATTAAATTCGCTGATGGTAGGCTCATTAGCAGGAGAGACAGCTGGGAAGCTCCAAGCTGAACCAATTGAAGATTGGAAATTATTTGAATGATTTACCGTATAAACAACTGGTCCGCCACTAACAGGTAAACCATTGCAAGCGCTTAATAAAGTCGGAGTTGCAGTATTTACACCTAATTCAACATTAAAATTATCAATTGACCAGCTTTCATTACAAAGTTCTTCCAAACCTAAAGCTTCTAATTCAAGGTTAAATGAACCCGAAGTATGTGGGATAATTTTTGAGATACGATATACTGAACTTAAAGCACCACCATTATGATTACAAAGAGTTGGTAATGTATTTGAAACAGCATCTGTTCCATTTAAGTTAACAGCAGAAATATTATTAGGATAAGCTTGTGTTCTATAAGAGAAATTAGAGAATGTAGTATTTATAACGTTTGAACCATTTACACTCATTTTCCAAATGTCTTTACCAATTAAACTTCCACCAATTGAATCAGTAGAATTTCCATCCCACGAATCGTGTAGGTATAAATCAAATTCAACTTTTACGTAATCGTGAGCAGCTAAGCCGGTTTGACTATAAACTGCCTTTTGGTTGGTTAGATAGCCTAATACATTTTGACCATTGTATGATTGTACTGTTGGAACATTTGCAGGAGTAATTGCTGGGAAAGACCAAGCATTTGTAATTGCAGTTTCAAAATTTTCAGTGTAAGTTGGTGTATAAACAACTGTGCTTGAACCTCCAATAACTTGATTTGCTGTTAAGCGCACTGAGTTACCAGCACAAATAGGGTTTGGAGAAGATTGTGTTATAACTACACGAGGGCTAACATTAATTGTTTTAGTAACTCTTCCTCTGCTGTCGCTACAATTACCAATCACAGAAGTTGCTACTAATCTTACATTATAATTACCATGGTTAGTATAAGTATTGCCTGTTACATTTTGAGTTGTGGCATTGGTAGTTGTAGCACCAGTCATTGTCCATGCATAAGTCATTGCACCACCACCAGCTAAAGTTGATGTATCAGTAAAGTTATAACTGTTGTTAGTTACACATTGGTTAACAGTATTGATTGTAAAACCAGCTCTTGGTGTTGGGTTAACAATGATTTGAATTGAATCTGAACATCCATTTAAAGTAGCTACATAATAGGTATTAACTATAGGAGAAACTGTAATTGAATTGTTGTTTATTGATGGATTTGTCCAAGTAACATTGCTGTTAGAAGATTGTGATCTGTATTGAACAGTTACATTATCAATTGACCAGCTTTCGTTGCAAACATTTTCTAAGCCCGCTGCTTCTAAAATCATTTCTAATGTTGAAGCTGTATGAGCAACTTTTTTAGTAATATGGTATTTTGCACTTAATGATCCTCCACCAAAATTACAAGCCGTAGGTAATGTTCTTGTTAAAGAACCTGTAAAGCTTGCATTACTAGCAGAGAAATTATTTGGATATGATTGTGTTGTTGAATTCCATGTTTCGTTTGAGAACGTGGTATTCAAAGCAGTATCGTTGTCTAAAATTACTCTAAACATATCTGGACCACTTACGGTACTATTTCCATCCCAAGTATCATGAATATATAAATCAAAATCAACTGTTATTGAATCGTGCGATGGTAAACTAGTTAAATTTAATTTAGCTTGTTGATTACTTAAATAACCTAAAACTGAACCACCATTGTATGTTTGAATTGAAGGAACATTAGCTGGAATAATTGCTGGGAATGTCCAAGCATTGCCAATTGAACTACTAAAATTATTTGAGTAAGCAGTAGTAAATACCGCAGCATTTAAAGTGGTTGCTCCATTTGTGCAAGTAATAGTTGTTGAAGTACCTTCACAAATAGTATTTGCTACCGGTGCTGCAGTTGAACTAAATGTAGGAACAGGTTTTACTACTACAAATAAACTATCGTCATAAACTGCAGGACAACCAGCAGGGCTAGCATCGGAAACACTTAATAATTTAAAATAAATAGTATCGGCATTATTTGTATTTACAGGTATAGTAACACTATTTCCTGTTGAAGTGGTAACCGATAAATCACTTCCACCATCTAAATTATATGTGAATGTATATGGTGCGGTTCCGTTAGAACCAGTGAAGGTAATAAGCGGTGAAGGTGAATTTTGACAAACAACGGTACTTCCAGAAATTATTGCAGAAGGTACTGCGTAGTATTGAATAGAGATATTTGTTGGTAAAGTGACTTGGCAATTTGTGGTTGCATTGGTAGCAATTACTGTATAAGTACCCGCAGTTGAAATGGATGTCCAATTAATCGCACTTCCTGTGCCTGCTTTTTGACTGCCCACATTGATACTATCGTTACGAACCAATTGGTAATTAACACCTACTTCAGATCCGCTTAATGTCAATGTTTGACCAGGGCTGCCTGCACATAATGAACCGCCACCAGTCAATGTCATATTTACTACACCTGATTTGCTGTAGTAGAAAGTTCCATTGAAATTTCTGCTAGCAAATAAAACATTGTCGAAGAAATGATAAATACTAGTACCTACTCTAATTTTCATATCTGAATTTTGAGCCGAAATAGTACCTGTAGGGGCTGAAGCTGAAAATCCAACTCCTTCATTATTTTCATAAAAGAAGAATGAGTAGTTTCCTGGTGTTAATGTTAATACTGAACTTAGAGCTATACGAGTGGCATGGTTAATACCAGCACTTGTAACAGTATAATTACCTAAAAGTGTCCAGCCTGAAGTTGAACTGGTATATCCACTATATCCGCCTGATTTGTAATAAACATTTACTGTTCTGCTCGCACCAGCACCAGCTCTTAAATTTACATCAAATGAATCAATATTGATGGTATTTAATACGTCTGTTTGGAAAGCAATACCTTTATAATAGGTAGAACCATTTGAATATTGAGTAGTTAATGATGTAACCGAATTCGAATTATAAGTAATGCTTGGTAAAGCATTTACAGTAATGATTGAATTGCCACTTAAATTTTGTGAGCAAGTTCCATCAGTTATAGAAACCAAATTTAAAGTTTGATTGGCTGTAGCACCTGTAACTACTATGGTTGAGGTACCTCCTGTCAATACAGTAGTAGTATTTGAACCCCCATTTATGTTATAAGTTACAGTTGCACCACTAGTACCTGTTAAGGTAAATGAAGCATCTTCACCATAACACAGAGGGCCATTAGTCGAAGATATGCTAACCGTTGGAACTCGGCATAAAGTTGTGGTATAAGTTTTTTGTGTAGTACCATCTTCAGCAGTTACTCTCACATCAATGGTATTGCTACCAACATTTAATGATAAAGCCGAACTTGCACTTCCACTCGTTACTGATGCATAGCTTCCTCCATTTACTCTTACTTCAATAGTTGCATTAGCGTTTGTACGTGTTGGAGTTACCGTTATGCTTGAAGTAGCATTACTTACACTTGCTGTGTACGAAATTATACCAGAAGCAAAGCTAGGAGATAATGTTCCTGTGCTCAAAGTCATGCTAGACAAAGTGGCATCTGAACTATAAAAATTCGATACTGAATATAAATTCGAATTTGTAAAGTTTGGTGTTGTAAATGTTACTGTGTAAGGATTACTTCCCACAGCAGATGCAGTTCCAATACTAGACCATGAAGATGTAGAAGAATTATAACTGATACCTTTCATAGAACCTGTCTCAGAGAAAGAACCACCTGATTTACCATCTCCTGTATTATATTGGAAAGTTAAATCAACATTAGTTGCAGCACCGCTTGGTGTAATATCCCATTCACGATTTAATACTTTACTTGGCAAAACAACACCTGTTCCACTTGGAGCTGTGTTTAATACTCTAACAGCATAATCAAAATTACCGCCATTGGTAATGGTTAATGGTGTATAGCTGCTCCAAGAAATTCCTAATGGAAATAAGGTAGCACCATTACCTATGTTTTTACGAACCAATTTACCAGAACCATTGTGAAAAATATAAGAACTAGCAGAACCACCAGTTAATGTTGCTCCACTATTAATTGTAAAGTCGTAACCTCCTATGTACATAACTCCTGAAGTTAATTTAAGATCATGAGTGATGGTTACAGGAAATTGGAATCCACATTGAGGCACACCAGAAATTTCTAAATCATAAAAAGTGATAGGGTTTGAATTCGAATTCGGTCCGAAATGATGATTTCCACCACCCGAAATAGTCACTTTTCTGCCATTGGCGTTGAAGGTCCCATTGAAATTAGCATAGGTATGTTGTAAAATTAAATCTCCGCCACTTGCTGATGAAAGTGATAATGTACCATCAAGGGTGAAAACATCATTGTTTCCATTACCTGCTGTTCTGCTTGATGAAATTGAACCAAAGCTTAAGGTTGTTCCTGATTCAATTGTAACACCAGCAATGTTGGCATTACCAGTTGGCCATTCTTCGCCAATGGTAATAGTTCCATTACCAGCATATATTAAACTAATTGCATTTGGATAAGTTGGTTTGTTTGAAATAGATGCTCCAACTGAAATTCTTAAATAACCAGTAATACTTGATGAGCTTGAATTGAAATTAACATTTCCGGCATCAACAAAAACATAATTAAAAGAAGAGGTACTTGAACCTGTTACAGTGGCCGAACCTAAAAAGTCAATTATAAAATTACTTGTAAATGTTCCATTATTAGTAATGGTTCCCCCTGGTTGAATGGTCAAAGTGTTATTATTGTGTATCAAAGAATGACCAGAATTTATAGTAAGGTTGTTTACTGTAACACTTGAATTAAATGTTACATCAGATCCAATAATAACATCACTGCCAGTTGGTGGAACTGCATTGCCATCCCAAATAGAAGCAGTAAACCAATCACCATCGCTTACTGATGTATAATTTGCTCGTGTTACAGTAGTTGTATAAGTAACAACTGTAGAACCATCTTCAGCTGTAACCTTTACATTAATAGTATTAGCTCCAAAGTTTAAACTTAATGCTGAAGAAGCACTGCCACTTGTAACAGTTGAGTATGAACCTCCATTAACCCTAACTTGAATGGTAGCATGAGCCTCATTTCTAGTTGGCGTAACAGTAATTGAACTTGTTGAACTTGTAACACTTGCCGTATAAGTTGTAGTAGCTGAGGCAAAGCTAGGGCTTAATGTACCCGAACTTAATGTCATATTTGATAAGGTGGCATCTGTTGATGAGGCCGCAGCACCGCCTATATATGTTTTAAAACTAAAATCATTATTAATTGAGTTATCCGTAAATGATGAAGATAATTGAATATATCGATATCTTGTCCATCCATGGCCTCCAGCATAAACATCAGAATTACTCATGTAATTATCAATCCTAGCTCCAACTGTTGTAGAACTCATATACCAAGTATATTGTTGTCCTGAAGTAACAGAGCAATTTAATGGAAAAGAATAAGTTTGATTGCTAGTGTTTACTAAAACAGGCGATGAAGTAGCTAATAAACTTCCCCCATGACCATCTCCACTGTACACTTCAACCACGCAATAACCACCACCAGAATTATAAACTGTTCCAATATCTAAATCAATTTTAGATAAAGTACCGCTCATGCCTGCTGTAAATGATTGTCCATTAAGGTTAATATATTGAATACTGCCGCCTGGTGAGAAATAAATACTATTAGAATTTGCTTGAGATGTGTTTTGTTGATCTACAACAGCTCCAGCTGTCACATAGGTAGTAAAATTAAAATCACATGTTGGGCAAAGTGTTCCACCACCATAACCCCTTCCTCCAGAACCCACATTTGAATAAATATTCTGGATATTATTTCCAGAAGAAATTTCAAATTCCCAGGTTAACACATCACCAGCTGTAACTGATAAATTTAATGCAAATTGGTAGGTAGTGTTCGGGGTAGAAATGTTTTGTGAAGCAGAAGTATAAAGAACAGATCCGCCAATACCACTTCCACTATGTATTTTTACTACAGCATCACCTGCAGAACCAATTAGCCTAATTGGCAAATCAATCCTTGAAAGGATCCCAGTTGTTGTTACAGTGAAGGCTTGGGCGTTTGTGCCACCTGCACCTACAGCGGTTCCATTATAATTGGTACCTCCGGTGATTGAGTTGTCAACAGTTTGACCATACAATCGATTGAAATTACTAGTACCTAAAAGAAACAAAAAGAGAACGATTGAGGCGACTCTAATTAAGCTTTTGTTTTGTAAAAATGAATTCATGTACTTTTTTTGTTTTATTTTATACTTTTGGATTTGTTGAAAACTTGTGAGTTTTTACACATTATACAACAATCAAAAATATATGTCCTCATATTAAGCTAAGATGAAATAACCTAGAAAGCAGTATATTTATTTAAACTGCATAATTATCTATTTTATTAGCTGCGACATTTTGGGGAAAAATTGAAAAAAACGATTTAAAGCAATAAAATTAATATGCGAATAGCAGTAAAAAAATTTGTAATTTTCTTTAACTAAATTGCATCAAAAGAATATCCTTCTTCATGATAAAAATGCAATAATTGAGGTAGTAATATTTTTAAATTATGAAAGGCCTTTTCACTGTCATGGAAAACAAAAATGGAACCAGTTGCAGGCAGAAGTTTCATGGCGTTTAAACTATCTTGAATATTCAAATGTGCTTCATAATCACAACTAAGCCTATCCCACATTATTACTTGATGTGATTTTAAAATAACCTTAGCTTGGCTAGTTTTTATTCGGCCATAAGGAGGTCGAAATAGTTCAGTTTTTAATACATCTTCACTTTTTCTGAAATTAGCCAAATACATTTCAGTTGCTGTTTTCCACCCCTTTAAATGATTAAAAGTGTGATTTCCTATTTTACACCCTGCTTTTTGAACTTGATTAACAATTTGAGGATACTTTACCATATTATCACCAACCATAAAAAAAGTGGCTTTGGCATTATAAATAGCCAATTGCTCCAAAACCCACGGTGTAATCTCGGGATGAGGACCATCATCAAAAGTAAAATAAACCACTTTTTCTGAGGTTTTTACCTTCCATGTATAATTTGGATAAATCCAACGAAGTAAATGTGGTATTGTGTATTTAAACATTATTTTGCGCCTGCAAAATAACCTTCGTTTGGTTTTTATTTTAATAATTTTTCTAAAAAATAGTATATGTTAAAAGTTAATGTCAAAGTATTTTTTTATTTTAGTATTGCATTATTAACTACACAAAGCAGCGTGTTTGCTCAAAAAACATACTCGCTTGAAGACTGTGTAAACATTGCTTTGCAAAATAATATACAAACCAAACAGCAGAACCTACAAACTGAAAATGCACAGATAGATGCTAAACAAAGCAAACTAAATGCTTTGCCTAACCTTAATGCACAAGCTACCAATAATTGGCAAACAGGTTTTAACATTAACCCACGAACCAATACTCCTGAAGAAAATTTGGCTTTTAGAACCAATAGTATAGGTGCATCTACCAGTATGCCTGTATTTAATGGTTTCCAAACTGTTAATACCATTCGTTTAAAAGAGAGCGATTACCAAGCCAGTAAACACGACTTGGAAAATACTCGAAATACTTTAAAATTAAATGTGGCCAATACTTACTTAAGAGTTCTTCAACAAAATGAGGCGTTGGATGCTGCAAAAAACCAAATAGCAACCACCCAAACCCAACTTAATCGTCAACAAAAATTGTATGATTTAGGTGGTTTAAATAAAAGCAAATTATTACAACTGAAAGCACAATTAGCAAGTGAAGAGCTAAACTTAATTACTCAACAAAACTTATTGAACAGTGCTTATTTAGACCTATGGCAGTTAATAGATTTACAACCTGACACAGCAAATAAAATTGTTAAACTAGATGTAAACAAAGTGGTAATAGAGGATGAAAATCGCACACCTCTAGCTATTTATACTGATTTTGAAAAACAAAGCCCTGATGTATTAGCTGCAAAACAACGCGAACGCAGTGCAAGTTTACAACACTATGTGGCACTTGGAGGCCGAAGCCCTCGTATTAGCTTGAATGGAAGTTTGAGTTCATTTTATACCACATTGAATACTCAAGGAGTTGGAAACCCAACATTTTCACCATTTCAAATTGGAACAGTAGAAGGAACAAATCAGGCGGTAAACACCGTAAGGGTTGTTTATCCAAACACAGAAACTATTTCATTTAGCAGCCAAATGAGTAAAAACTTTGGTACCAGTTTAGGTTTTACGCTTTCCATACCTGTTTTTAACGGTTGGAGTGTGAATAGCAATATTCAAAAAACTACCATACAAATGGAAGTAGCTAAACTTACCGAAAAACAAACTCAACAAAATTTATTTAAAAGCATCAATTCAGCATTATTGAACTTTAAGAATGCGCAATTAAGACACACAGCTGCCCTGCAATCATTAGAGGCTAACAAAGAAGCGGTTGATATTAGCGAAAAACAATTTGAATTAGGCGGATTAAGCTTAACTGATTATTTAGCTTCAAAAAATAGTTATGTAAAAGCCGAAACCGATTACTTACAAGCTAAATACGAATTGGTATTTAGAAAAAAAGTTTTAGACTTTTACAGCGGAAAACCATTGAACTAAAGATAGTTTGAATATCTAATTAATTTACATATCCACAATTGCCTAGAATTTTTGTTTTTAGCTTTCTGTTAAAAACATTAGCATTGTTCAATAAACTTTTACAGCATGGCATTAAGTAGATTTTGGTCTTTCATTATAGCGTTAAGCATTATTTTTATTTTTTATATGCTTGGCAGCAACCAAATGTATAACCTTGGCCAATTGGTTAATGGAAAACAAAACGATGCTTTGGTGGTGGCCGAGTTTCAGGCAAGCCATTTTCAGCAGACTGACTCGATTTTATATGCCAATATGCAGTTAAATAAAGCTGCGGGTTTTGCTCAAAACGATACTGTTTACAGGCTTTTAGACAACGGAATAGTAGAGGTTTGTAAAGGCAAACAATCGGCAGATGGCATTTTTGTTACCTGTAAAAATACCATTATTGATATTTGGTTGCCCTTAATTGGTTACTTAACTTTTTTCTGTGGTTTGTTACATTTGTTAAACGATTCGAATGCCATTACCAAATTGGCTAAAGTATTAACACCATTTTTTGTTAAAATATTTCCTGAATTGCCCAAAGGACATGCGGCTTACGGTTTTATGACCATGAATTTTGCTGCTAATTTTTTAGGATTGGATAATGCCGCCACTCCTTTTGGTTTAAAGGCCATGGAAAGCATGCAGGAAGTAAATGCCGATAAAGAAAAGGCTTCCAATAGTCAAATTATGTTTTTGTGTTTGCATGCTGCGGGTTTAACTTTAATTCCAACTTCCATTATTGGTTACAGAGCTGCGCAAAATGCGGTAAACCCTTCAGATATTATGTTGCCAACTATTATTACTTCGTTTGTAGGAACATTGGCAGCTTTAATTTTTGTGAGTATCAAACAACGAATTAATTTGATTAATTTAGTGGTTATAGGTTTTGTAACAGCAGTTAGTGCTTTAATTGGTTTGGTTTTATTTTATGTAAATAAATTAGATGGAATTGAAAAATTTCACTTTACGGGCAATTTGAGTAATGGTGTTTTGTTATTTATAATTTTGGCAATAATTGGGTATGGTATTTTAAACGAAAAAGTGTTTAAAGCCAATAATACTAATATTTTCGATTCGTTTGTTAATGGTGCTAAAGATGGTTTTACTACTGGTGTGCGTGTATTGCCTTACATGATTGCCATGCTGGTGGCTTTAAGTATTTTCCGTAACTCAGGTTTAATGAATATAGTAATGGGCGGAATTACTTCGTTGTTAAACGTTTTTAAAGTTGACCCACAAGTAATCAATGCAATTCCTGTTGCCATTATGCGTCCTTTCAGTGCAGGTGGTTCGCGTGGTTTTATGCTCGATGCTATGAAAACTTACGGTCCTGATAGTCTTACTGGCCAATTATCTTGTTTGTTTCAAGGAGCTGCCGAAACCACTTTTTATGTGGTAGCATTATACTTTGGTTCTGTAAATATTAAAGACAGTCGCTATACTTTAAGCATTATGCTTTTGGTAGACTTTGTTTGTGTTATAGCAGGAATTTTTGTTTGTAAAATGTATTTTTAAGGAAAGTGTGATATCCTATTCCTGTTGCAATTATAAATATGTAACACTCAAAAATGTCTTAAAAATTTAGTGAATTAACTGAAGTTCAAATGCTGCAAGTAAAACGATAGAAATTAATCTATAAAGAAAGGCCAGAGACTTTTTGAGGATTGACTAACTATTTTTAAAGTTTCTATTGTCAATTCCCCACATTAGCTTTTCACGAAGCGTTTTCAGGTAGTTTTCGTTATTTAAACGCAAAAGATTCATTTTAAAACCTGCTTTACTTACCGCCAATTCGGTATTGGATTCGATGCTCTCTGACCGCGAATCTAAAGTAGCTAAAAACGAGGTGCTGCGTCCTTCAACTTGAAATGAAATTACATTATTATCAGAAATAATAATTGGTCTTACATTTAAATTATGTGGTGCAATTGGCGTTATAACCAAACTAGCAGACGATGGATACAAAATTGGTCCACCACAACTTAAATTATAACCAGTAGAACCTGTGGGAGTTGATATAATTAAACCATCGCTCCAATAGGAGTTTAAAAATTCACCATTTATAAAAGTATGAATAGTAATCATACTCGAACTGTCTTTTTTATGAATCACAAAATCGTTTAAAGCGTATTTAACACCACCAAACATATCAGATTTATTGCTATCAAGTTTCAGCACCGTTCTGGAGTCAATGGTATACCTGCCTTTGGCTAATTCATCTACCATTTGGCATGCATCTTTAGCCGCAACTCCAGCCAAAAACCCTAATCTACCGGTATTAATACCTATTATGGGCGTTTCTTTTTCACGCACAAATTCCAAACACATCAATATGGTTCCATCGCCACCAATGCTCACTACGTAATCAAAATTACTTTGGTTAAAATCCTCGTAAGTATCAAATGTTTTGGTATTTGGCAAAACGTTTAAACCATTGCGCAAGCCATCTTCTAAAAACTTTCTATAAACTGTAAAATTAATTTTACTTGTTTTTAAATAATCAAAAAACTGCTGCAATTCAGTGTAGCGTTCTTCTTTAAAATACCTACCAAAAATGGCTAAATGCATAGTTTTTTATGTGTTCAAATATTTAATTAACCAATCGTACCTTTTGCTTGAAGCATCATCCTCATCCATTTGTTGACTACTAAATATTACCTGGTAATTAAATCGCTCAAAAGTAGCAATGATGTATTTTAGGTCAGTAATATTATATTTTAACGAAACCTGAATATTATTTTCAGCATCAGCCAAAGGATTTACATGAAGGTATAAAATTTTAGCATTATTTACTTCGGTAATTCTAGCAATTTCAGCCAATGAATAATTACGCGCATTCATTTGCAATACTATTATTCCACCATCTTGCGCCAATGTGCTGTGGTCAAAAAGTTGTTTGGCTAAATCTTTAGCAGCTATAATTCCTTTAAAATTTTGCTCTTTATCTAAAACTGAAATACTTGATATATTTCCAATAAAAAGCAATTTGAGCAAATCATAAAAGTGAGTATTTTCAAAACAAAAAGCAGAATTCGGATTTAAAACATTAGCCACTTTTTCGTCTTCATTATCATAAAGCACTTTTTCGTTAACAGTCCCTATTAGCTTACCATTTTGCACCACAGGCAAATCTTTTACCAGCCAATCTTCCATAAAAACCAATGCACTCGATGCAGAGTCGCTAGGCTTTAAGGCAAACATTTCGTTAGATATGAGTTGATATGCAAACATGAATAAATTTAAACAAATATACTTACTATAACTAGGTTTGCAACAATTTAGTTTTTGCCACCTGATTTACAAAGTTTCTAATAATTTCAATTCCAAAAACAGTTTGGCTACTCTCAGGGTGAAACTGCACTGCCCAAATAGGTAAATACTTATGTCTAAAAGCCATTAACTCCCCATTGCAAAAAGAAGTAGGAACAAGGGTTTCGGGCAAATTATTGATAATTAGCGAATGGTAACGAGTAGCAAAAAATGGAGATGGTACATTATTGAACATTTCATCTTCATTATGTTCCATTAAATCAACTTTTCCGTGCCTTGGCAATTGCGCTTTGGTAAGTTGACCACCAAAATATTCAGCAATAGCTTGATGACCCAAACAAACCCCCAAAATTGAAAGTTTATTGTAATAGCAAGCGATTAATTCCATTAAAATACCTGCATCTTTTGGCGCCTTAGGACCTGGAGAAATAACAATAGCATCAAAATTTAACAACTCTATTTCAGTAAGAGAAATTTCATTATTACGAAAAACCATGCATGCAGCGCCACATTGCTCAATATAATCTTTAAGCATATGGGTAAACGAATCATAGTTATCGAGCAATAGGATTTTCAAAGTGTTTTCAATATAATTGAATGATTTTAATATTTGCCAAATATAAAATGAAATTATTATCCATAGCTACAATATTATTTTTAATGTTTTTACAAAATGATATAACAGCGCAAGTTATTTGTAATCAATGTGCCATAGCAAACCCTATTAATACTGGTCTTGTAGCCTGCTATCCTTTCAGCGGAAATGCACAGGACCAATCAGGTTTTAATAACCATGGAACAAATAATGGAGCAACATTAACAACTGATAGATTTGGAAATATTAATTCTGCTTATTCTTTTGATGGAAGTTCATATATTTTAGTTCCTAATTCAACAAGTTTATCTTCACCAAGTTCAAGCATAACTATTGCATTTTGGGCAAATACCTCAGCTTGGTTTTACGATTTTGGATACGCATTTGGCCCAATAATGTGTAAGTCAAATTCAACCACCAACTGCCAATACAGGATAACCATAATGGACAATGCAGTTAATTGTATTTCAAATAACAAACAATGGTATTATGTAAATGGATCTAATAATTTAAACCAATGGGATTTTTTTGTATTTACCATCAATGGTAATCTCCTTTCTTATTATAAAAATGGTGTATTAAGTGGCCAAAATTCAAGTCCAATAGCATTTCCACTAAGCAGCAACAATCCACTTTATATTGGAAGGGATGATGCAGGAACGCTCGATTACTATACTGGAAAAATAGATGATATTAGAATTTATAACAGGGCATTAAGCTATGGCGAAGTGGTTACTTTATATAACTTCCAACATTCATTAAATGCCAACGCTGGAACAGATAAAAGCATTTGTATTGGTGATAGCATTCAATTAAATGCTTCAGGTGGTCCAAAATACAAATGGGATGGCGGAACTTTTTTAAGTAACGATACCCTTCCAAACCCCTTTACAAGAACCTTGAATACAAAAGACTTTATTTTAACTGTTTCGGATGGTGTTTGCGAAGACAAAGACACTGTTAAAATAACTGTAAATAATAAACCATCGGTAAAAATTACGGGTAATAATTTAATTTGTCTAGGAGACAGTATTCAATTAAATGCAAGCGGTGCCAATAAATTTATTTGGAATAATGGAACTTATTTAAACAGTGATACCATTTCAAATCCAATAGCTAAACCAAAGGCCAATACTACTTTTATTGTTGAAGGATTCATTGGTTCTTGCTCCAATAAAGATACCATTAATATTATTACATCAACACTAACTCCAGATGCTGGATTAAATAAAAGTATTTGCTTTGGTGATAGTGTTCAATTAAGTGCAACAGGCGGAACAAAATATGAATGGTTAAGCAATAACACACTGAGTGATACTAGTATTTACAACCCATTTGCAAAACCAACCACCAATACCAAATATTATATTTTAGTAAGTAACGGTATTTGTAAGCGAAAAATGGATTCGGTAGAAGTTTTTGTAATCAGCAAATTAATTACAGACGCAGGAAAAGATACCAGCCTTTGTAAAAATGATAGTATCCAATTAATGGCAACAGGTGGAACAAATTTTAATTGGACACCAAGCGCAGGGCTTAGCCGAAATGATATCCCAAATCCTATAGCTCATCCAAGTATTACCACCAAATATTATTTAAAATCTACCTCAGGAAGTTGTTTGGCAGAAGACTCTATCACAATTACCGTTAATGAAAAACCCACTATCGATGCCGGCTTGGATAAAATTATTTGCAAAGGAGAATCCTATTTAATCAACACAATTTCAGATGCAGACAAGTTTACTTGGGCTCCAAATTATTTTCTTGACAATTATTTACTCAAAGGTCCTAAAACAACGCCAGACACTAGTTTACAATATTTAGTAAAAGCTGAAAACTCAACCAATTTTTGCATAAACTTTGATACATTAAAAATTACAGTTAATAATCCCATTGCCGATTTTAAGTCCTCCACTCTTGAAGGTATTGTTCCATTAAAAGTAACATTTAATAACAAAAGCACACCAAAAAACATAAATAGTTTTTGGGACCTTGGAAACAGCGAAACTTCTAGTTTAACTAACCCATTTATTACCTATACCAAAGCAGGTAAATACAAAGTAATCTTAATTGTAACCGATTCAAATAATTGTAAAGACACTATGTTTGATGAAATAATAGTAAATGGAAGTGTAAAATTTAATATACCAAATGTTTTTACCCCAAACAGTGACAATTTAAATGATGTTTTCAAAATAGTTTTCTCTGATTCAAGCCAAATAGAATATGTAAAAGGCACAATTTGGAACAGATGGGGAGGCTTAATATATGAATTTGGCTATCCAACAAACACTTGGTGGGATGGAACTTATAATGGAAACTACTGTCCCGAGGGTGTATACTTTTACATTTTTTACATCAAAACAATATTTGGAGAAACGTTTGAATACCACGGAACAGTAACATTATTAAGATAGGGTTTGTGAGGGTGTTAAATAGAATTGTACTTAAATTTCAGAAAACTACTTACCTTATTTTAAAAAATCAATATTTTGATAAATCAAAAATATAGATTCAAAATATTTATCCCAAGAAAAGTCTTTTAATCTCTGAATTCCAACGTCAATTAAGGTGTTTTGCAAAACATTATCTTGGTTAATTAATACCCTTTTCTCGAGTACGCCCCACATTATTCGGCTAATAATATAAGGCTGCATTTAATCCAACCACAGGCAAATTGCCTTTATTACTCAAAACTATTATTGATGTTTTTGTCAAAAATCTTTAATCAAAAAACCAAAGTATTCAATACTAAGTCACCAAGTTTTAAGGCAAGCATTTTAAAAAAAATACTTGGTATGGAAACATGAAAAACTTAAAAGAATACAATTCTGACAAAGTTTGCCATAATTTAGTTTTGGACTGATTTAAATGACTATCGCATCAAAATTTAACATATCTATTTCAGCAATGGTAATTTCATCGCTCCAAAATAACAAACACCTTGTTAGTGATTACTACAAATAATCTTTATGTATGTTAGGATTATTGAGTATTAATGTAATGCCTTTTTATATACTTCAATAGTTGATTTATAGTGTTTTTCCCAAGAAAAATATCTAAGTCGTTTTTTTCCTTTAGCTATTAAGTCATTTCTTAGTTTAAAATTATTTGCAACTAATAACATTTTACAAAATAAATCATTTTCATCTTTGGGGTCAAAATATACTGCTGCATCGCCAGCAACTTCTGGAAGACTGCTTGTTTCGCTTAAAACTACTGGAACATTGCTCTCAAATGCCTCTAAAATTGGAATTCCGAAACCTTCATAAAGGGAAGGAAAAACAAACATTAAAGCTTTCTCATAAATATACTTTAATTCTCTTTCACTACATTTTATATGTAAAACTTTCCCCTTGATATTAAGTTTTGAAAACAAATCGTTTTCTTCATTCGAAAATGACTGGCTACCTGTGCACACTAGATTTATTTTGGGTAAACATTCAACTAATTTAGAAAATGCCTTTAAAAATGTCGTAAAGTTTTTATATCCTCTTCGTTCGCCAACAAACAGAACAAACAAAGAAGGCAAGCCTTTTACTTCTTGTGGTTCAATTTTGAAGGAGCTTGCTAAATGAATCACCGTAACTTTTTCTTTTTTTACAAAAGGATATATTTTTAGTAAGTCGTTTTTTGTGGATTGCGATACAACAATAATTTCATCTGCTCTAAGTAAATTTTGCTTTTTAATTAATGCGATTTCCGAATTTCCTTTTTCTTGTGGCATTAATTCATGGATCAAATCATGAACTGTAAAAATCAATTTTGTTTTACTAGTTTTTTCCAAAGATGAAAAGTAATAATTAGAATAATACGATGGATGAAAAATGTCTACTTTATTTTGACTTATTATTTTCAGTTCAACAGACCTATTTATTGCTCTACAAACGGCTCTTAGTAATTTTCCTTTTAGAGGAAATTGTATATTTAATAAATATGGTTTTGTTCCATTCAAACCTAGATTAATCAAGTATTCGTTTTCACTGTAAAAATTACTGAAAAAAAAATTTTGGTTTTTATCCTTTGTAATCCTTTTGATTAGTTCAGAAAAAACTCTTGAAACACCACCATATCTTTGGATTATAAAAGCCTCATCATCAATTAGTATATTCATTCAATTAAACTTTATTAAATTTCACCTAAGCAGTGTTACCGTTCCATGATACTCTTTTGTATGATTAATAATATCTGTAGCCTCCAAAATATAAAAATAAACACCATCAGGACACGGATTGCTCATATAAGTTCCATTCCACCAAGATATATTTGGTGTGCTAGTTTCATATATTTGCTGTCCCCATCTATTATAAATTTTCATATTTAAGTGGCTAAAATAATTTTGAGTATATGAAACCTCAAATTGATCATTGATATTATCACCGTTGGGAGTAAACACATTAGGAATGAATAAACTGCCTTTGATTATTGATTTAATATTTAATGAAGCTGTATCTGCACATCCAATAGAATCTTTTACAATTAAACTTAATAAAAATTCACCGCTATCTTTAAATTCTAATTTAGTATTAAAATTATTATTAATTACTTTATCGTCCAACACCCAATTATATTGAGTTCCTCCCGAGCTTGTATTGTCCGTATTTACAAAAAATGGTGCAATTCCATTCGAAGGCAAAGCCGTAAAAATGGCTTTAGGTTTTGAAATATTTATTTGGAAATTGGCTTTAATTGGACAATTGTCTATTGAATCTTTAATAATAACTGTATATCGTGTTGGTTTCGATGGATTAAAAATTGGGTTGGCAATACGAATATTACTCACAGCCTCATCTGGATTCCATAAAAACCAATTTGCCCCTTTAAAATTTAAGTTAACTTGGTATTTTTCATTTTGACATTTAAACACTATGCTATCCAAATTTATGGTTGGTTGGTTTTTAATAAATACTTCCACGGTATCGAATGCTACACAGTTTCCATTTCCACTTTTGAGTATATACTTTTCATTTTGTTTTGACCAAATTGAAGTCTTCAAATTAGTTGAATCAAACATAAAATTATTATTTAACCAAATATTTGTAGTTGAATTGCTAGTTCCGTTTAGATTAACAGTATCATCTATACATTTATAAATATCAGAGCCTGCATAGCATAATGAAGAGGAGACCACTTTAATTTCAACAGTGTCAAACAAAAAACAATTGAAATTTGATTTAACTTTTAATATGTATTTAGTGTTAAAATTTGGCTTTACCCAAATCACTAAATTACTAGAATCAAGAAAATTATTAAACTCATCTAACCATGAATGTGAAACTCCTGAATAATTTCCAAATAATTGTGTTGAATCACCTAAACAAATAGTTTGGTCTTTATTTGCATTGCTAAAAGAGCCAGAAACAAAAACTTCAGCGGTATCATATTTTGAACATGAATTGATGGTGGTTTTTAAAATATACTTTTGATTAGTTATTGGATTGACTGTTGGATCGGGTAGAAAAATATTATCAATATTAGTGTTGGGTGACCAAAAATAAGTTGCATTCAAACTTTTAAAAGCATTTAATTGAATAGCATTTCCTTTACAAATAAATTTGTCAGAACCAGCATCTGAAATTGTTTTATTTACAAAAACTTTTACTGTATCATAAAATGTGCAATTATTGTTACTAGCACTCATTATGTAATTTATTGTTGAATCTGTATAAACCTTAGGGGTTAACGAATTTATGTTGTCTATTTTATATTTTGGTGACCATGTTATATTTGCTCCCATAGAAGAACTTCCATTTAACACAACTGAGTCTCCTTCACAAATAGTTTTATCTAAGCCAGCATTTAAAGTTAATGGATTGGAATTCAAATTATATAAAAATGTTGCTTCTGTTGCGGATAATACCCTATTATAAAATCTAACATCATCTAAGCAACCAGTATAGAAATATGATTTTGGAAAACCACAACCTCCACCATTTCCATCATTCCAACAGCCGTATGTAGGAGTATGATGATTTCCAACAAAACTTGCACTTGAATTAACTGTATTTACCAAAACACCATTCCTATATATTTTTGATTGAGTAGGACTTGCTGTCCAAACAAAATGTACCCACCCGGTTGAAGGAACAGATAAATTTACATTAGCATCTGCTAGCGTTGAGTTTTGCTTACTTGAGGTAATTTTTTGGTTTCCCATATCAATATAATTATCCTTACCACAAGCATTATCTCCTTCCCAAAAAAGCCCTCCAGTTATTGACGTGGGGTTCTGTTTTACCCAATAACTTATTGAAAACGAAGTCATATCTGGCAAATTTTGTCCAATTTCAATATAACAGTTTGGATTTCCATTAAAAGTAACAGCAGAATTTGAATTACCAAATCTATCACTTATAAAAGTAGTTCCATTATATAAACCATTATAACCATTGCCAGTAGCATCAATCACATCGCCTGAAAAATTATGGCACCAAACCAAACCATTATTTATGGACTCAATAGATGTGCAGCTGATGCACTGTGAATACAAATTATTAGTAAAAAAAATAAAAATAATAATATTTCTCAAACACATTAGCATTTCTTTAATTAAGCAATTAAAACCATTTCCATTGAAATAAAAAACTAAATATGTTATTTTAATTAAATCGATAATTTGCTGTTAGGTGTTTCCACCTAGACTGAATACTTATTGTTGACAAAAATATATTTTTTTAATTATTTGAAATATTTTCTAATTAGATAATGTCAATTTGTGAGAAGAAACTTAAAGACTAAATCTTTTTATTGTTGAAATTCCTTTTTTATTTTTAAAACCAAATCATGGTCGTCACTTTGTAAAGCACAGATATCCATATAGGTATTACCATTATTATTATAGTAATGAATAAAGTCTTGTAGTAAATCTGTTTGGTCACTTTTAACTTCACAAATAAACTTTCCCTGATTATCGAATAACATCAAAAATGTGTAATTCAATTTGTTTAAAAATGGAAAAATGTTGGCTGGGTTTTCGTTTTGTTTAATTAAAAAAAACGGGTCAAATTCAAAGAAAATGATTGGTTTGGAATTCAATAAGAATTGTTCAGCTGCTCTAAGTATTTTAAAATCAAACCCATCGGTATCAATCTTAAAAAGTTTAGCGTGTTTAAAATTAGTGTGCTTATTTAAAATTTCTTCAACAGTTCTTACCTCAACCCCTGTCTCTGCCTTTTCAACTCTAGCAGTTCCCCCATAGTTTATAGTCTTCACAGTTTCATTAGTTTCGCCAACAAAACTACATTCTATAGTAACATTTTGCATTTGTTTACTATTTTTTTCAAGCATAGGAATAAACTTTGGGTTTCCTTCAATACATAAAACAGGCATTTTACTGTAATAACTAATAATTGCTGCTGAATCACCAATATTTGCTCCAACATCAATGGCAACAGCGTCTTTATATTTTGATAAAATTAGTTTAGAAACCACACCTAAGTTTTCGCTATATAGCGGAACTTCTTTTCTGTTTAATGGATAATCGTGTGAAAACGGAAAAGTTAAGTCAAAGTTATTATAAGGATATTGTATGGTAGAAGACGGATTTAAACTTAAAAGTATACTTCTTATTTTGAGTAAAAGTTTATAATACAATCCTCCAACAGAAGGGTTAATTAGTTTGTTAAATATTAATTGGTTAATCATTATAAACAGTCTTTTAGTTTACTCGTTTCTTGGTTAATTACATTGATTACTGGTAAATGCCCACAAGCGTCAATCATATTGTGGTCATCTTTTAAAGTTAGCATATGATTTGAGTCTCTGTTTTGTCTAAACTTGCATTGCACATAGGCTTCATTAGCAGTCATTTTTGTCAAGCCATTCATTTTATCATTTCTAACAAAATAGGCATTATTCCCATTCGAATTGCTTCCAACTAATGTGTAACCTTTTTGAATGGCTAAATACTCCATGGCTTTTAATGAAGCACCAAAATATAAATTAGAATAATGTTCGTTGGTTACATAAAAATCTGCTTTGTAAGGAACTGAAATAGCTGATTTATTTCCAAAAACACTGTTATATTCCATAATTACAATTTCTGGATTTACAATATTTAAACATTCCCATAACCAATAATCATTTCCATCAACATCAATATGAAGCAACCCTATTTCACCTTTAAAACCACTGTTTTCAATCAATGAATTTAAGTTTTCTTTGGTTATAAACTTTGCAACAACGTTCAAGCTATAATTCCAGCTTATTGCATCGTTTTTAATAAATTGTATATTATTATCAGACCCATCAATAACCAAACCTTTCCAATTGTTGTTTATTAATAAAAAACGAGTATTTGCTTCTCTGTAATTTTCAACTCCAAACTCAATAAAAGTTTTGTTGGTAATTCCAATGGTATGAATTAAATACTGAATGATTCCATCATCGCCCCATTGTGAAAAAACGGAAAATTCGGCATCTTGAATATTTACAAGTTTGCCAGCTTTTTCTTTTATTTGGTTTACTATTGGCAAAGCAGATAATAATTTAACTTTGTCAAATTCTTGTGTTAGGTATTTATTGAACTTGGAAACTCCAAGAAATTTCTGAATAATTTTTTTCAATTGCTCAATTTTTTATGTGGTAGATAATTTTTTTGTAAAGATAAAAGAATTTACTAGGATTGAAATAATGATCCAAACCAAATTTGTCAGCTTTTTTATTAATTTCAATTTCGGTTGGGTGGATAATGTTAGGAATTGAAAATGTTTCCATGTTACTTAAGCCAAGAATATCAATACCAGATGTGTGTGTTCCACTAGCGCTAAAACCAATATTAGCAACCAAGTTTTTGTTAGGTAAAATACTTAAACCATTTTGTTTCCATATTGCATAAGTCCATTGATAGTCCCATGTTCCAATAGTTGAGCCAATCACTTTGTTAAATATTTGCTTCCAAAACAAACGTTCTTTATTAGTTTCAAATTGTTTGTCTATCAAACTTTGAATTTCATTTTCAGTTAAAAAATCTAAATCAACTTGATAATTTTTCCATGCTCTTCTCCAGGTTGCCCAACCCCAAATGTGGTTATAATTTGAAAAATAATAGGTTCCATTTCCTCTTATCGTTCCATTTTGAAAATTGTCGCCCGAAATATGCATCACTCTTTCATTAAATTTATAATAGTTTAGTAAGGTTTCACAAAAACCATAAAAACTTTCATGAGGCAAACAGTCATCTTCCAAAATAATGCCTTGTTCTTCATTTTCAAAAAACCAATCAATAGCTGAGCTAACAGCTATTTTACAACCTAAGTTTTCGTCTCGAAAAAGCGTTTTTAATTCACATTCCCAATCAATTTGACTCACAATATTCCTAGTTTGCATACACAAATCAACTTCTCCTAGTTTGCTGGCCCGAGGACCATCAGCAGCCAAATAGAGTTTATTAGGCCTCGCTTTTCTGATACTTTCAAATACTTGCTTTGTGGTATCTGGCCTATTAAAAATTAAAAACAAAATTGGAGTATTAAACACAATAAGATCTTTTTTCGAGTTCGAATTTAATAAATAACAAAGACTTAAAAAACTTTGTTAAAATCTGTAATCAAAATATATTTCCTATCATTGCATAAACATCTAATTAAAAATGATTCAAAGGCTTTTTATTTTATTTTTTTATATAGTTTATTTCAATATTGTTCAAGGCCAGAATTTTAAATGGGCTCAAAAAGTAGGAAGTAATCTGTCTGACTTTACGAGAGCGATAGACACTGACAATAGTGGTAACACTTTTTTAATTGGAGGATTCAGTGGATCAATCGTTTTTCCTGGTACTGGATCTTTAGCATCTAGATCAATCAATTCAATGGGAGGAGTTGACATATACTTATCTAAAATGGATTGTAACAAAAATTTGATCTGGAAAAACTCTATTGGTGGAACAGGAAACGAATGCGGTGATTTTTGTTTCTTAAAAATAAAATATGACAAAAAGGGGAGCATTTATGCAACCGGGGCATTTAGTGGAACAGCAACTTTTTCAACCACATCAGGAACTGCACAAGCAATAACTTCAAACGGGGGAAATGATATTTTTATAGCTAAATATGATACCTCTGGCGTTTTACAATGGGTTATTAAGTCTGGTGGATTTGGCACAGATGAAGGCTGTAGTCTAAATTTTGATAATGATGGAAATGTTATATGTGGTGGTTTATTCAGCAATACCGCAACGTTTGGAACAAAAAGTGGATCAAGCATAAACAAAACAAGTATAGGAGGTCACGATATTTTTATTGCTAAATATTCTCCGGCAGGTGTTTTACAATGGGTAAATACTGCAGGGGGACAAGGACTTGAGCTTGCAATAGACATTACAGTAGATCGCCAAAACAACATTTATGTCGTTGGTAATTTTGGGTATTCTGGTTTTTCCGCCACATTTGGCACAATAACATTAAACAATCCTAATTTATGGGGAGGTTATATTGCCAAAGCAAATAATACAGGAAGTTGGATTTGGGCAAACGGCATGACGGGGCCAGCAGATGAAGGATTGTCCGGCTGCATCGTTGATGAATATGGAAATATTTATACTATGGGGCATTTTGGACAAAGCAACTCTTCATTTACATCAAAATTCCCTGGTACAAATTTAACATTGACTAATAATGGAGGTTATGACGCTTGTTTATCATCTTATGATAGTGTAGGTATATTAAAATGGGTAAAAGTGATTGGTGGCAGTGGAACAGAATATGGTTGGGGTATTTGTCTAAATAATGAAAAAAATATAGTTGCCTCTGGATATTTTAATAATACTGTTAACTTTGGTAGCGGAGTAATTCTAAGCTCAAACGGATCAGGAGATGGGTTTATTAGTATAATTGATCCATCGAGCGGTTCAACCATAAGTGCACTTAAAATGGGCGGTAGTGGAGATGATTATTGTTACTCAACAGTTTGCGATAAAACAGGTAACCTGTTCACTTGTGGTTTCTTTTCAAATACTGCTTCTTTTGGAACAAATACACTAACAAGTTCAGGGACTGAGGATTCATATTTTGCAAAATTAGCACCAACAGCTCCATTTAAACTTAAACCAACCAATACAAATATTTGCAGTGGTGATAGTGTTTTACTACAACCCCTTGATTCTATGAGTGGCCTTTCTTTTCAATGGTTTAAAAACAATATTGCAATTGCTGGAGCTACTAAATTTAATTATTTTGCAAAAACATCGGGCACCTACAAACTTAAGGTAACCAATAATTGTAGTGAAATAGATTCATCGGAAGAAATAACTTTAACTTTAACAAATATCTCAGTTAATGCAGGCATTGACGCCACCATTTGTAGAGGCGATAGTGTTCAACTTACTGCCTCTGGAGCCACTTTTTACTTTTGGACACCATCTACAGGAATAAGCAATACAGCTATCTTTAACCCAATTGCAAAACCAACAGATACAATTAATTATATTGTGAAGGGTATTATTGGAAGTTGTATTGCCTACGATACGGTAAAGGTTAATACAAAGCCTATTTTAGCTTTGGCTGGGAATGATTCAACTATTTGTAAGGGTGACAGTATAAGATTAAACGGAGCCGCCATTGGCACATTTAAATGGGAAAGTACGCCATTTTTAACAGATAGCAACGCATTAAACACTTTCATAAAACCAAACATTACAAGCAATTTTGTTTTAAAAGTTACCAATTTAGGCTGCACACGAATAGACACGGTAAAAATTACTGTTAATAGTCCAGCAGCATATGCAGGTATTGATAAAACCATTTGTTTGGGCGATAGCATTTTGTTGAACGGCACTGGTACAGGTAGTTTACAATGGACACCAAAAAACTACTTATCAGATACTTCAAATATTGTAACATTTGCTAAACCAACCGTTAGTAGTATCTACTATTTGATTGCAACAATTGGCAGGTGTGTTCAAAGAGACACTATTCAAATTTTAGTAAATCAAGTATTTGTTCAACTTGATAAAGACACCTCAATTTGCAAAGGTGATAGCATTCAATTAAATGCAACAGCATTGGGTTCCTTTTTATGGCAAACAAATGCAAGTTTAACTAATCCTAATCAGCTTTCCCCTTACGTTAAACCGCAAACCTCCACACAATATATATTAGAATCCACAAGCGGAACTTGTACTAAGCGCGATTCCATTAACATTACGGTTTTTGCTCCAGTTAGCAATGCTTCAACGAGCCAAACTATATGCTTAGGCGACAGTATTCAATTAAATGGTACTGGAGCAAATACACTAAAATGGTATCCTAAATTAGGATTAACGGACAGTTTAATAGCAAACACTTTTGCAAAACCAACAATTACAACAAATTATATTTTATTAGCGCAGGATGGAAATTGTTTTGCTCGCGATACTGTTAAAATAACAGTGACTCAAATTGCTGCAAATGCAGGAACAAACAAAGGAATTTGCCCTGGTGATAGTGTTCAACTTAGTGGCTCGGCCATTGGCTCATTTTTTTGGGAAACAAAAACAGGTCTTATTAATACAACTATTTTAAATCCGTATGTAAAACCAACCATTTCAACGTATTATGTATTAACCTCCATTGCAGGTTCATGCGTAAAACACGATACTGTTGATGTGGCCGTTTCTATACCTTTAACACTAAATGCAGGAACAAACCTTGAAATATGTTTGGGAGATTCTGTTAGGCTTGATGCAACTGGTGGTTTTAATTATAATTGGATAAAGGCAATAAACATAAGTGATTCAACAATTTCAAACCCATTTGTAAAACCTAGTATAACCACTGATTATATTGTCAAAAGTGGATTTAGTTCATGTACTTATTACGATACTGTAAATGTGTTAGTAAGACCATTGCCAATGGTAGATGCAGGTTTAGGTGGGCAAATATGCGAAAAGGACAGTTTTATGCTAAATGGTTCAGGCCAAGGAGTCGCCAAATGGAATCCAGGAATTTTTGTTACTGATTCAACTGCTTTTGTAACATATGCCAAACCTAGTTTGACAACTACCTTTTATCTAACCTCAAATAATGGATTTTGTAAAAACACCGATAGTGTTAAAGTTAAAATAAATAATATCATTCCAATAAATGCGGGCGTTGATCAAACAATTTGCGAACATGATACGGCTACATTAAGTGTGTCAAGTACAGGCCAAATTCGTTGGTTAAATCCACAATATTTAACTGACTCCACAAACTTAATTACAAAAGCCTTTCCAATAATAACAACAGAATTTGTTGCCAAAAGCTTTAACACAGCTTGCCCAGCATTCGATACAGTTAAAGTTATTGTAAAACAAAAACCAATCGTAGATGCAGGTTTAGACACCACCATTTGTATTGGAACTAATTATCAATTAAAAGGAACTGCTACCAAAGGTGATATATTTAATTGGGAACCTGCCTTATTAGTTAGCAATCCTGGTATTTTAGACCCTAATTTAACAACTCCTAAAACTGGCTTTTACAAATTAACTGTTCAAAATAGTGATGGAAACTGTAAAACAGCAGATTCGGTAAAAATTACTTTGGATAGTGCCATTGCCAATTTTAGCTCAAATTTAACAAATGGATTTATCCCTTTAACCATTCAGTTTACAAATAATAGTATCAATGCTACAAAGTATATTTGGAATTTTGAAAGCAATAACAATTCTACCCAAACGAGCCCCTCTTATACTTTTGAAAATGTTGGGAATTACAATGTTGTATTAACTGCTATTAGTAAATTTGGATGTATCGACACTGCTAGCTTAACCATTATTACTGAAGGTGAAATAGTTATTCAAATTCCCAATGTGTTTACTCCCAATGGAGATAATCTGAACGATTTTTTTGAAAACAAAGTAAATAATTTTAAATTTCTTAAGTACCTAAATGGAAGCATTTGGAACAGATGGGGACAATTCGTTTATGAATACCAAATGCCTAATGGAAAATGGTGGGATGGAAAATTTGAAGGAAACGATTGCCAAGAAGGTGTTTATTACTACATAATAAATGCGGAAGGAATAAATGGAAAAAAATTTAACTTCCACGGAACTGTTACTTTGATAAGGTAAGATTTCGTTTTTGAATAATTATTTTAACGAGTAATGCCATAATGAATTAATTAACCAAATTATTCTATTATTTTTGGCACTTTGAAATTTGTAAAATGATAAACAAACTACTTAAGCCATTTAATTTTCAACTGATAAAAACCAATCAAACGTTAAATAACTTTCCCGATTTTGAACCTTCGTTCAATAAAATAATGGAAATGTGTAAACCTTACACCATGACCTCTGAAGAAAGGCTTTATTCTTTTAACAAAGCAGTTGAATACATAGTAAAAAATAATATTGAAGGCGATATTGTAGAATGTGGCGTTTGGAAAGGCGGAAGCTCTATGTGTGCCATGCTAAGTTTATCGCAATTAAATGCTGCTAATCGCCAATTTTACCTTTACGATACTTTTGAAGGTATGAGCGAACCCACCGAAATGGATGCCGATTTATTGGGTAAAGATGCCAAAAACTTATTAAATCAATCGGAAAAAACTACTGAAGATGTTATGTGGTGTTATGCACCAATTGATGATGTTAAAAATAATGTAGCAAAAACCAATTATCCTGCTAATTTAGTTAACTATGTAAAAGGAAAGGTGGAAGATACAATTCCAAATACGGTTCCTGAAAAAATTGCTATTTTACGCTTAGATACAGATTGGTACGAATCTACCTACCATGAATTGGTACATTTGTTTCCAAAATTAGTGAAAGGTGGTGTAATTATAATTGACGATTACGGACATTGGAAAGGAGCTAGAGAAGCCGTTGACCAATATTTTAAAGAGCAAAATGTTCAAATATTATTGAACAGAATAGATTATACAGGTAGAATAGGAATTAAATACTAAATTATGCTTTACGAAGAATCGCTTTGGTTTAAAAACACTATTCAGAAGCATGCGCAGCCTGGCTCGTTAGTACTAAACATTGGCTCTAGTACAAAGGAGTTTATTGAGGTAACTCAGCCATATATTAAAGCAAACCTTTTTGATGAATTTGCTAAAAAAAACTGTGTAGTAAAAAACATTGATATCAAACAAGCAGAGGGTGTTGATTTGGTAGGAGATGTAACAGATCCTGAATTTATAGCCCAACTTAAAAGTTTGAATGCCTCCTTTATAATCTGTTCGAATTTATTGGAGCATTTAACAGAAAGAACTGCCTTTTGCGAAGCATTGGTAAAAATTATGAATACCGATACCCAATTAATCATTTCGGTTCCGTATAATTTTCCGTACCACGAAGATCCAATTGATACCATGTATCGCCCAAATTTAAATGAATTGCAACAAGCTTTTCCAACCCTTAAATTAGTTGAAGGTCAAATTGTTGATTGCGGTACTTACTTTAACTATTCAACCAAACATTTAGACCCTGTTACTAAATTTGTTTCGTTCTTTAAACTTTCATTGGCTAGCGCAATTGCTTCCATAACAAACAAAGAAAAACATGAAAGACTAGCTGCCAATTTTAAAAATATTTCAGCTACTTGTGCCATTTATAAATTAAGCTAAACAGTGATTCACATAGCATGTGCGGCCGATAACAAATACACGCAACACACTGTTGTGATGCTCACTTCATTGTTTGAAAACAACAAGGAAAACGAAATACATCTACATTTCTTTAGTGCTGATTTTAACATAGAAAATCAAAAAATAATTGAAAAAACGGTTACTAAATACCAACAAAAATTTTCGTTTTATCCTTTAGACTCTGAACTTTTTAAAAACTGCTATGTGTCAAACCATGTTTCGTTCGCTACTTATTATAGAATTGTAATTCCAAATATTTTAGTGAACCAAACCAGCAAAATATTGTATTTAGATACTGATATTGTGGTATGCAAAAACCTTAAGCCACTTTGGGATTTAAACATTGAAAATTATACCATAGCTGCAACAAACGAAATTAATTTTGACGGTCCATCAAGATTGGGATTTGACGAACAATACAAATATTTTAATGCGGGTATTTTATTAATAAATGCAAAGAATTGGGTTGCACAAAATTTACAAGAAACACTTTTTGCTTATATAAAATTGAATAGTAACAAGTTGACTTTTTGGGACCAAGACGCTTTAAATGCCAATTTGTTCAATAAACGATTAGTACTTGATCCCCAATGGAATCAGTTAAGTCCGGTATTTGAAATTAATAACAACACTTTACTAAAAGTTTATAGTGCTGATGAAATTAAAATACTAAAAACATCACCCGCTATTGTTCATTATTCCGGTTCATCAAAACCTTGGGATTATTTAAATATACATCCATTTAAAAACGAGTATTACAAATATTTAAGTTTAACTGATTGGAAAGATTTTAAGCCATCAGCCCATTTTAAAACCAAACTAAAATACTTATTACTAAAATTAGTGGGTAAAAATATTTACACCAAGTTCTTTTCAATTTTTCAATAACAATTTGATAAGTAATCAAAAAATTAGCCGAAAGTTATTCGCTCGTTTTCCAGATGCTAACCTAAGTGTTGGCAAATCTGAATGTCAGATTTTTATTGAAGTGAATAGTTCAAGAATATCCTTTTGGTTAGACGATTGGCTTCATAAAAACGATATTGTATTAAGCATAATTGCTTCTATTTTAAGAAAAAACAAAACTATTTTTGCTCGAAATTGCCAAGTAAAAAAAGTAGATAAAGCCTTTGCTGAAGCCTTTTTAAACGAAAATCACCTACTCGGTTATTTAAATGCTTATTATAAATATGCTTTATTTTTTGACAATGAAATAGTAGCCTTAGCCACTTTTAGCAAAGGCCGCAAAATGAACAGATTAAGCCCAGAAAAGCGAGGTTTTGAATTAATTAGTTTTTGTTGCAAAAAAAATATTTCGGTTACAGGTGGATTAAGCAAATTGTTAAAAGCATTTATAACCGATTTGCAACCGGGCGATATTATGACTTACGTAGATAAAGATTGGAGCCAAGGAAAAGCCTATTTAAAAATTGGCTTTAAGCTACATAGTGAAACACCTCCACAAAGCCTTTTGTTTAACACCAAAACATTAACCAAACACAAAATCAATACCGATTTTGAATTGGAAAACACCCTTGACAAAGATACCATTTTGGTTAAAAATAGTGGGAATTTAAAACTAGTTTATACCCTTTAAATGGAGTTCTATTTACATTTTATTACACTATGGCAAAAAATGGGTAAAATTATGTAAACAAAAATATGGCTTAACAAATTAGCTTAATTACATTCGCACTCATTATTTTAGTAAAATTTATTTTAAAAAATGGCAAACATAGAACAACTTCAAGCTATTTCAAGTCAAATGCGCAGAGACGTATTAAGAATGGTACACGCAGTAAAATCGGGTCACCCAGGAGGTTCGTTAGGCTGCGCTGATTTTCTTGCGGCTTTGTATTTTCATATCATGAAACACAATCCATCGTTTGATATGGATGCTAAAGAAGAAGATGTTTTCTTTTTGTCGAACGGACATATTTCTCCTGTATTTTATAGTGCATTGGCTCGTTCAGGTTACTTTGAAGTAAGTGAACTAAGCACTTTTAGAAAATTAAACAGCCGTTTACAAGGTCATCCTGCTACAGCAGAACATTTACCAGGAATTAGAATGGCCAGTGGTTCGTTAGGACAAGGTGTTTCGGTAGCTGCAGGAGCAGCATTAGCTAAAAAACTAAATGGTGATAAAAATTTAGTTTACGTATTAATGGGCGATGGCGAAATTCAAGAAGGGCAAAACTGGGAGGCATTTATGTTTGCCACTCACCATAAAGTAGATAATTTAATTGTTACCATTGATTTTAATGGACAGCAAATTGACGGAAGCACCCAAAAAGTAATGGGAATTGGTGCTGATATTGAAGATAAAATGAAAGCTTTTGGCTGGAAAGTTTTACACATGGACGGACATAATTTTGAAAGTATATTAGCCACCATGGAAGAAGCTAAAAATGCCACAGGAAAGGGTCAACCAATTTTTATAATGATGAAAACAGAAATGGGCTATCCGGTAGACTTCATGATGGGAAGCCACAAATGGCATGGCGTATCACCCAATGACGTAGAACTTGCCAACGCATTAAGCCAATTGCCAGAAACACTGGGCGACTACTAATATATAAAAGTTAACATTATTAATTAAAAACACGCTTGACAGATAATTTAAAAAATATTTGGAATAAAAAATGGCTACTAATATTGGTAGCTGTTTTTTTATTAAATGGTTTACAAACTAGCTTTGTAAATGCGCAACAAATTTACCGTCCAGCAAAAACCCGCATATTGTTTTTGTTAGATGCTAGTGGAAGTATGTTTGCCCGTATGGAGCGCGACACAAGGATTAATGTAGCTAAAAAACTGCTCTCCAATATTGTAGATAGTTTACAAGGTGCTACCAACGTAGAGTTAGCACTAAGAGTTTATGGCCATACATCGCCTCCTGCCAAACGCGATTGCCGTGACACAAGACTTGAAGTTCCATTTAGAAAAAATAACCACGATGACATCAAAAAACGCATTCAGTCTATATCGCCAAAAGGAACAACTTTAATTGCCTATTCTTTACAACAAGCTGCATACGATTTTCCTCTAGAGCCAAATACTAGAAACGTAATTATTTTGATTACTGACGGAATTGAAGAATGTCAAGGCGATCCTTGCGCTATTTCAGAAGCATTGCAAAGCAAAGGAGTCGTTTTAAAACCTTTTATTATTGGATTAGGTAGCACTGCCGATTTTCAAAAGGCTTTTGAATGTGTGGGCCGTTATTACGATGCCAATACAGAACAACAATTTAATGATGTGTTAAATATGGTTGTTTCACAAGCACTTAACAATACTACTGCTCAAGTTAATTTATTAGATATATACAGCCGTCCTACTGAAACAAATGTAAACATGACATTTTACGAAACAGAAAGAGGAACCATGATGTATAATTACATGCATACCATTAATGAGCGAGGTAATCCTGATACTATTTTATTGGATCCATTATATAAATATAAAATGGTAGTGCATACCATTCCGCCTGTAGTAAAAGAAAATATATCAGTTACTGCTGGCAAACATACAATCATTGGTGTTGATGCTCCTCAAGGTGAGTTATTGGTTAAAATAGAAGGTGTTACTAATTACGACAATTTAAAATTTATTGTGCGCCCTAGCAATCAAAACAAAACTTTACATGTACAAAGTGCTAATATCAAAGAAAAATATTTGGTTGGAAAATACGATTTAGAAGTACTAACGCTACCAAGAATGTTTTTTAAAGATGCCTCTGTTGACCAAAATATGGTTACAACTATTCAAATTCCGCAGCCGGGAAAACTGAATATAACTTGTCCTATACAAACATTTTATGCCGATATTTACCAAGTAATAAGGGGTGAATTAATTTGGATTCATAAACTTCCAGTTGACATCCAGAGGCAAACTGTAATTATTCAACCAGGTGACTATAAAATAATATACAGAGCAAAGGGTGCTAATAGAAGTAATAATACATTTATTAGAGAATTGAAAATTAGCTCTGGACAAGCTACTAACATTACATTAAATTAATTTTTGTGTTTTAGCTCGTTTTTTAAGATTAAGTAAAATCCAAAATATTTAAATCAATTGAAATTGAAGGATAGGCAATTTTTTAGCACTAATAACGTGCTCGATGATGAAACAATCAAGGCTGCATCAATAATTCCAAGAATAGTATTACACATAATACTGATTGGGAAAATCTGATACCATAACCTTTTTTGTTCTTTCCTTCATTAAAATAAATAGAACGTTATTTCCATGTTCTACATTTGATGCAATTACCTCTAACCCCAAAACTAGATTTAACGAAAATCTTCCTATTGGAGCAACAATTACTTTTAAAGATATTCCGTACAAATTTTTAAGACTTTCCAATATTTTTGAGAATTATAAAGCTGGTTTAATTGGAACTATAAACAAAAACTCTGGAAATATTGATTTTGCATCGGGTGCAACCGAAAAAGTTACCACCTTAGCAATAGGCTCTGCAATAACTATTTCTTCTGATACTAACGTTCTACAAAAGTTGTTTTTATTTGTCAAAACTAATTTATTTAATTGTTAATTGTTAAAGGCTGCCTTAAAAGGGCGGCTTTTTTTGTGTTAATTGTTAATAATAATAGCAATAAATTAGGTTTGTTTTAGCATTTCAATGATTATTTTGCGAACCGATTACCAATAACAATAATACAACAACCCTACACATGAAAACGTTTGAAATTCAAAACATTAAAGATACAAGAAGTGGATTTGGCGAAGGACTACACGAATTAGGAAAACAAAACGAACGCGTAGTTGCGCTTTGTGCTGACTTAATTGGCTCTTTAAAAATGGATGCTTTTATTAAAGATAATCCAAATCGTTTTTTTCAAGTAGGTATTGCCGAAGCTAATATGATGGGTGTGGCAGCAGGTTTAACCATAGGCGGACATATTCCTTTTACAGGAACTTTTGCCAACTTTTCTACTGGTCGTGTTTACGATCAAATTCGTCAATCGATTGCTTACTCAAATAAAAATGTAAAAATTTGTGCATCGCATGCTGGCTTAACATTAGGCGAAGATGGTGCAACACATCAAATTTTAGAAGATATTGGTTTGATGAAAATGTTACCAAATATGGTAGTTATCAATCCTTGCGATTTTAACCAAACCAAAGCAGCCACCATGGCAATTGCTGATTATGAGGGGCCAGTTTATTTACGTTTTGGTCGTCCTGCTGTGCCTAACTTTACTCCAGCAGATCAAAAATTTGAAATAGGAAAAGCATTAATGCTTAACGAAGGAACTGATGTAAGTATTTTTGCTACAGGCCATTTGGTTTGGAAAGCAATTGAAGCTGGACATATTTTAGCAGAAAAAGGAATCAATGCAGAAATTATTAATATTCATACTATTAAACCATTAGATGCAACTGCGATTTTAGCGAGTGTAGCCAAAACAGGCTGCGCAGTAACTGCCGAAGAACACCAAATGAATGGTGGCTTGGGTGATAGTATTTGCCAGTTATTGGCTATTAACAACCCAACACCAGTAGAAATGGTGGCGGTTAACGATAGTTTTGGTGAAAGCGGAACACCTGACCAACTAATGGAAAAATATGGTTTAACTGCTAATGCTATTGTAGAAAAAGCTATGAAAGTCATAGCTAGAAAAAAATAATTATAAGTAAACAAAATATATAAAAAGAGCGCTCAATAGTTTAAACTATTGAGCGCTCTTTTTTATTTAATTATTTAAATCTAATAACTTTGCCTTTATACTTTCTTTTCAAACTTCATTTTTGCAAACCTTTTTAAAAGCAATAATTTCAAAAAAACCAAGACAAGCTGAAAGCATCTTTTACATCTAATTATTGCTGCCGATAGCTATCTGCATAAGACCAACAACACCAAGTCATGCTGCAAGCATCTCCTTGGCTTTAACTGATTATTTTCCATTAGCTATTGTCAGTAGTAAGTATTCCTACCGAATGGTTTTATATAAGTTGGTGAAAATACCGAATTTAGATAATCGTACCTAACTAATTAGCACGTTCCATAGCCTTAATAATTTTCATAGTTTCAACACTTACAGTGCATACTCGCTTAAGCAGATCAATTACATGGTCTTTATAGTCGGCAAATTTATATGTGTTAAATTTTTCGGCAATGGTGGGGTCTTTTGGCTTGCTTTCTTTGTATTGGTCTAATACCCATTCCAAAGCAGAGCGGTTGCCTAATTTATATTCCCATGCCTCGCTTGGAACACCTGTAAGGCTTGTGTTTTCATCTAAAATTATAATGCCGTTTAGCTTATCTGCTTTTAGCTTGCACTTAGGGTTTTCTATTTCATTGTATTCAATGGTTTTTAGGTTGTATGGCTTCACATTTTCATAATCAATGTGTAAATCCATTAGTTGCTTACCCCAGTCGCTCCATTGCTTAAAATCGGTGTAAAATGGTATTCTTGGAAACTCTCGCTTTAGGTTTAACTCATACTTGGTTTTATAAGCAGGATTATGCAATACAGCATACACATAAGTAAAAATGCTTTCTTTGCTTATACTTTTTTACCATACTGCTTTACAAATTGGTTTAATCCCCAATCGGTTATGTTGTCAATTTTATTTCCATTCTTATCAAAGCAACTTAAAGGCAGACTTTGAGATAACCTTGAACCAATACCATGGTCGATAATTTGGTTACTACTGTAAACAGTAAAAGGTACTTGGTCAATTTGTGTAATTGTTATTAATGAATTTGTTGAATATTTATCAAAAAAATATGTTGGTTGGGATGAAATTGTATTACATAATGTTTCATCAAAATAGCACCATTTTTTAGAAAATGGTCTATATTGAACACGTCTAATTTTTTCTGCTTCAAATACTAATTCTCTTTTTGCTTTAACACCATTTCTAATACTATCACTCCATTTTATTTTACTTTCTTTACTTATCTTCAATAATGTTTCCTTTGATAAATCCGATGTTTTGTAAATATCTATATCTTTATTATAGAAATTTATAAAATAATCTACCTTATCTTTTATTCTATTATTATTTAAATCATAAACCCATTCATCACGTGAAGACAATACGCCAGTTGAATAAATTTTAAATAATGCCTTTTTACTATTATCACTTTTAACTTCTTTTGAACATAAGGGTAAAAATGTGTCAAAATCATTATCGGTAAGGTTTATCCAATTATTATTCTTATCAGGTTGTATTTTGTCAAAGGAAATTTTGGGCAAAGGGTTTTCGGTAAACCAATGTAGCTTTTGTTCTTTGCGCCACTCGTCTTGCATGTTGGTATAGTGTATTTTACAAGGAAGTTTTTTTTCTTTGCTTGCTTTTTTTACCAATATTAAAATAGCTACACCTGTTTGTATGCCAAACACATTATGCCCTGTTCCCGAAATTTTAGGGTTTGCTCTTACATCGCTTTTAGTATCTATGATATAAGCATAATCAAATTCATCTTGTACACATTTTCTAAATCCATCAAAGGTTCGGCTATCAATAAAAGAACGATTGGTTACAAAGGCTATTATTCCATTGTCATCTAATCTATCCATTGCCCAACGATAAAAACGTGCATACATATCATATACTTTTGTTTTTTGGGCTGTGCTATATTTTATAAAGGTGTCTTTTATTCGCTTGTCTATTTCGGGGTATTCTCTGTTTTTGTTGTTTTCGTTTTCGTTAACTTGGTTGGCATTGTATGGTGGGTTGCCTATTACTACTGAAATTCGCTTGGTGTTTTGCTTGTGTATTCGTTTGCTATTTTCTTCGGTAAATGGTGCAAACATATCAATTTGCTTGCCCCTAAAAGCAAACCCCATATTATCCAAAGTATCTACAAAACAAAGGTTTTCAAACTCTGAATATTTACCCATTTTTTGAGTATAGGTAAATTCAATATTTAGGTTGCTTATGTAGTAAGGTAATATGGCAACTTCGTTTGCATGAAGTTCATTTTTATATTTATATTCTAGTTTTTCCTTTCGTATATAGTCTATAATGTCACAAACAAAAGTGCCTGTTCCTGTGGCAACATCCAATATATCAACCCCTTTATCTTCTAAAAATTTGCCAAAGTGTTTATGCAATAAATAGTCGGTACTTTCTATCATAAACTTTACTATTTCATTAGGTGTATATACTACTCCTAATCTATCGGCTGCCTTTGGATTATAGCTTTTATAAAATGTTTCGTACACCACTTTTAAAAACTTTTGCTTTTCGTGGTGGTCGGCTATTCCTGCTGCTGCTGCATTAATAGCTTGCGAATAGTGCTGCAAAGTAGAAAGGGCGGTACGTTTAGTTGCCCCTGTAAAAAAAGTATTTATAACCCCCTCTAATTGGTGGGCAATATTATTTTCTCTGTGAAATTGTGTTTCGTCAAAAATGGTGTTAAAAATATCTTCGGTAAGTATGTGCTGAATTATCATTTCTCGCACATCGGCCTTGGTAACTTCGGGGTTAATACTATCGTGGCAAAGTTTCAAAAACTTGTCACGTTCCTTAACAAATTTAGGGTTCTTTTTTTCCTGTATTTCTAATAAGTCCCTAAGTGTATCGGTAACCTTTGGCACATCCTGTTTAAATAACTCTATGGCTTTGCGAAAGTTTTTTACTTCGGGTCATTCAAAGTTAATAAAGGCTATAAGCAGTTTGTCCAATTCTTCGGCATTACTTACCTGTACTCGCATTATTTCAATGCCATTTTGGAACAAAACAGCGTTGTTGCTGTCTTCAAAAAGTATATTGTCTTTAGGGTATCCCTTATCAAATTTCTTTTTTATTTCATCGTCTATTTTGTCGGCTTCGTCTTTACTTTCCCAGTATCCCCAGTCTTGCCTTAAGCTGTCTTTAAGTGTTCCATCAGGTGTAACATTTTTACCACTTGGGGTTTTAATGGTAACTTCGGGTACTAACATTAAGCCTTTGCTTTTGGCATAGTCGTTTAGCAGATTATAAAAGGCATTGCGTATTGCAGTTTCTTTTTTAGTTCCACCAAAGTGAATTATTTTTTCAACTTCGGATTGGTATTGCTTTATTGCGTGTATGCTCATAAGTGGGGTTAAAAATAGTGTAATTTTTTTAAAACAAAATATATGCCCTGCATCAACAAGAATAGAAGTTAATTAAACAAACTAATTACAACCCACAAAAAAAATCCCGAAGCCATCTCCCCATAATTTTCTTTTTAAAACCATCTGCTATCAACCGACAACTATCAACTGTAGTTCCTCAAAAAATAATTTGTATTTTCAAAAAACCTTTAATTATTTCGTTTTAAATAAATTATAAACCTTTAACTATTAACAACATGGCATCTACTTCAGAAACCGGACATAACAAAAACGTAAGTAATTTCGAATCACTTATTGCCTTTTGCAAAGGATATGGCGCAGATTATAATCCTTCAGAAATAACCCTAACCCTTACTGAACTACAAAAAAAATTTACTACTTGCCAAGCAAGCCTAAAAGCAGTAAGTACTTTAATAGTTCCATATAGCAAAGCTATTGATGAGCGCGATTTGGTTTTTAAACCCATAAAGCCTTTAACCACCCGCCTTATCAATGCTTTTACAGCCTGCAAAGCAAGTGCAAACACACTCGATAATGCCAAAACCTATGCTGCTAAAGTTAAAGGCACACGCATTAACCCTAAAGAAAATCAACCAGAAGACCCAAAAAATCCAAACCCCGCACCAAAAAATGATGGCATCTCCGTTTCGCAATTAAGTTTTGATAGCCAAATAAAAAATTTTGAATTACTAATAGAAACCCTGAAAGGCGAGCCTAAATACAAACCTAACGAAACCGACTTACAAGTAACCACCCTCGAAGCGCTTTTAGCCAACATGAGGTTAAAAAACACAGCAGTAATAAACGCCACTGGGCCACTAAGCACCGCCCGCATTACTCGCAATGATGACCTTTACAACGAAACCACAGGCCTAGTTACCATAGCCAAAGAAGTAAAAAGTTATGTAAAATCGGTATATGGAGCCACCCACCCTAAATACAAACAAATAACTAGTATAGCATTCAAAACCATTAATGGTTAATAAAAAGGCTGCATTTACCCAAATGCAGCCTTTTTTATATCTTAACTTACCAATTTACCTTCCTTATTTTCAAATCTATCTCCTGCAAGTTTAAAAAATGCTACTGCATTTATAAAACTTGCTACTGCAAGTTCAAACCTTACTCCTGCATTTATGAATTAACCTCCTGCAATTACAAAACCAGCCCCTGCATTTGTAAACCTTGCCCCTGCAAACATAAAAGTTACTCCTGCATTTTTAAACAAGCCAACACTGTTTCTTGTTCTTTATTGCTTATGGATAAAATTAGCTAATCAATAGTATATAACTTCCATTACTTCGTTAGAAATTCTTTACCTATAAACATTTCGACACCCTACCCACTAAATAGTTTGCTTAATATTTTCAGTAATTAAAACTTCATCTTCTACAATTAATATATTTATGGTTTTATGCATTTTGATTAATAAATAATTGTGCTATCATAAAATTAAGTAAACGAATGTACAATAAATCGTAAAATAATAAAAAAAGAGGCTGCTTTCAATATAGAAAACAACCTCTTTTGGTTTATTAGTAAATGACTAATTTAAATATTATCTACCTGGTAAAACCACTTTGTTAATTACATGTACCACACCATTTGTTGCTTGAATATCAGCAGTGGTAACTGTTACATCTGTTACATCGCCTCCGTTAAATTTAACACCTGCGGTAGTATTAAATGTTAACTTAGTATTGGTATTTAGCGTAGTAACCATATCGCCATTTTTAATTTGCGATGATCTAACTTGTGTACCTAAAACGTGAGATGTTAAGATAGGAGTTAATTGCTCTTTGGTAAAATCTTCCAATTTAAAATTAATGGCATTAAATGCATCATTTGTTGGTGCAAACACTGTTAATGCTGGAGCATCTTCTAATGTACCTACTAGTTCAGCTTTACCCAATGCACCTACTAATGAAGTAAATGCAGGATTATTTAATGCAATATCAACCACCGATTGTGGAGATAAAGGCATGTCAATAACATGAATAATTCCATTGCTTGCAGCAATATCTGCCGACACTACATTTGCTTCATTGTTTAATTTTACTGGATTATTAGCTGTGCGTAGTGAAACTCCATTTCCATTTACCAAATATAAAGTTCCTACATAAGCATTAGGCACTTCAGTAGATTTTACTTTTGTTGCTAAAACGTGGTAAAGCAAAGCGTTTTTTAAAGCTAAAATCTGCTCTGTATCAGTAATGGCGTTGATTAGTTCTACACTAACATCTTCTTTTCTAAATGCTGCGTTATTAGGAGCAAAAACAGTATAGGTTCCTGCATTAGTTAAAGTTTCTTTTAAACCTGTTTTGTCTAACGCTGCAATCAAAATACTAAAACTAGTATCGGCTTTTGCAATTTCATAAATGCTTTTTAATGTAGGAGTAGTTGGAGTTGGGGTGGTTTTGTCATCATCTTTTTTGCACGAAGTGATTAATAAAGCACCAAAGGTTAAGCTTAATAAAGCCGTTTTAAAAATGTTCTTTTTCATTTGTTTTATATGTTTAAATAAGTAATACCCGTTTAAACATGATAATTAAATGATAAGTTTTTTTATTAATGCGCTATGACAATTATTTTACCAAAAGCCTTGTAAAGCCTATATTTTTACTTAAAATATTCTAAAATAAATTATTGGTAAAACTATTACGTTATTTGTTTTGTTAAGCTTAAATTATTTTTATGATCTTTCTGATTTCAACACCACACATCAATAAAAACAAGATTGAAAGTACGATGTAAAATATAATTAAGCTTTGGGGTGTTTTTTTCAATTGTCGCAAAATTTGTTTTTCTTTTTGTGCTTCTTTTAAATTTATTAAATAATTAGCGTCCCCCGTGCCACAAGATAATATTGGACCAATATCTACTTTTTTTACAATGACTGGTTTTGGAAAATAATTATAAAACCAAAAGTCGTTGCCAACTAAAACATAGGTTCTTGCTTTTTCTTTTAAACAAATATTTAGCGTTTCAACTAAAGTCAAATATTTGGATTGATTGCCAAAAACAATGTGAATACCTGAAACTGTATCTTTGTTTTTCAACAAATCTCGCATTTGTAGCTGTATAAAATCCAATTTGGTTTTATCTTCTTTTTCGTTTCCAGTTAAATCAATATTTACATAGTTTCTTTGTGGGTGAATGTCGAAATTACGTCCTTGTTCTCTCCAATTTTTTGCTTGTTCAGGAGTCCACATATTAAGTCCTATGACATATTCAGGTTCAAAAACCTTAGTTTTTTGCAAATACAAAACGCACAAAATAGGCAGCAACAACAAGCTAATTAAGCCGGAAGTGTAGTACAATTTTTTATGTGGTTTGTGGTTTATCATTTGTTGCATGGCATAACAAACATAAAAAAATTAATTACATAGAATAACATAGAGACATAGTTTTGGGGTTCGTTTTTCGTTGGCCACTGTTCGAATTTCGCGTTTCGAATTTTCTAATTCAACTATCGTCCATGGTCTATCAACTAAATGCCAAAGGCCAGCTGCTGGCTGCCAAAAGCCAAGAACTTACACCCAAACAATCTTCACATTACAAAAATATCTTTATCCTAGAATTACTAGTCTCCAAATTTATACCTACCATTTTCTATAGATCTAATCCATCTTCTAATTAACGAATCATTACTATATAATTCTACTTTTTGATATTCAATTCCTTCAATTTTCCCGTCATTAAAATGTAAGCATGCTTGATCAGGTAATTCATCTAGTTGTGGCAAGTAATAATTGTGTAAACGCCAATTAAGTTCTTTTAATTCATCAAAATAATTACACTCTTTAAACTTCCAATTTGAATCATTTAAAAAAATTTGTTCACTTTTGTAGTACAATTTACTTTCTTTTTCATCCGAATAAGCCCACCTAAAATAATCTTTATTACAAGTGCTATCTTTTAATTGCAATAAGCCACTTTGGTAATATGTACATTTAACTTTGCTATTTAAATTATAAGTGATTTCTAGCCAACCATCCCTATTATATTCTTTCCAAGTATTAACAGGGACGCCTTTTTTAAATTCAACTTCGCATAAAACATTACCGTTTTGGGTTTTATAATAAAGCATGTCAGTAAGTTTTTGTTTTAAAATATTGGTATACCTTTTCACCGATTGAATTTCAACGGAAGAATCTAGATTGTTGTTTTCTATTTCAACAAATCTATAAATGTAAATTCCTCGTTTTTCATTTCTAAACATTAAATATTTATACCCCGCTCTATAATAACTAGTTCCCAAAATGTAAAAATAGTTGGTATCTAATTTTCCTAAATAAACAGTGATTAATTCAACGAGGGTAGAGTCATTCCAATCTCTTCGATTTGAGACTATAAAATGATTTTGGGTTGGGTATCCACTTTTACCAGATTCGTTTTTTAGATTGTATTCTTTTAATTTATCTGATTCTTTTATTACATTGATTACTTTGCATAAAAAAACTGTTCCAATATCTCCATTTGCAATGCGTTCGGCAAATGGTGCTATGTAGCCCCCACAAGCAAAACTATTATTTATAAAACCATACAGTATAATGAGACTGAGTACATATTTCTTAAGGTTTAATGCAAACATATTTTTGGGTTGATTAATAATGTTGGTTTACTTGATGTATGATAAGTCAAAATAATTACTATCAATAGTTGTCTTCAATTAGGTAAATCCGTAATGTTTTTAAAACTTATACTAATAAAAGAACATAGAAACATAGTTTTCGGGTTCGTTTTTGTTGGCTACTATTCGATTTTCATGCTTGGTGTTTTCTATTTAATCAATCGTCTATGGTTTATCAACTAAATGCCAAAGGCCAGAAGCTAGCTGCCAGTAGCCAATTCAACTACACCCAAATGGTCTTCACATTACAAAACTCTCTTAAGCCAAACTCGCCCAATTCGCGACCAAAACCCGATTTTTTAATACCTCCAAACGGAAACCTTGCATCGCTTTTTACTATTTGATTTATGTAAATCATGCCGCTTTCTATGTTATTGGCTATTTGTTTGGCTTGCATAATGTCTTTACTCCAAATACTAGCACCTAATCCATAATTAGTAGCATTGGCTAAAGCAATGGCTTCATCAATTTCGGTAAAGGTGTAAAAACTTATTACCGGACCAAATAACTCTTCAGAAAATGCTCTGGCTGTTTTGGGAATATTTCCTAAAATAGTTGGCGGATAAAAGAATCCTATATCAGGTATATTCTTATTTTGATATAAAATACTTGCGCCAGCAGCTACCGAATCATTTACTTGGTTTTGCAGCAACTCTTGTAAGTCTTTTCGAGCCAATGGACCAATGGAAATATTTTCATTTATTGGGTTTCCAATAGTCAATTTTTCGATGCTCTGGGTCAATTTTGTTAAAAACTCATCGGCTATATTTTGATGTACAATAAATCTTTTGGCCGACACACAACTTTGACCATTGTTTTGAAAGCGAGCCATCATAGCATTGCTTACTGCAAAATCTAAATCAGCATCAGACATTACAATAAATGGGTCGCTACCTCCTAGTTCCAACACTGATTTTTTAATGTTTTTTCCTGATAAACTTGCTACAGCCGAACCTGCTTTTTCACTGCCAGTTAAGGTAGTTGCAGCAATTCTTGAATCATTGATAAGACTTTCTATCTGTGTTTCACTAGCAAAAATGGTTTGTATAACTCCATTGCCAAAACCACTCTGATTCAATAAATTTTGTAATGCCAAACTGCTTTGAGGTACATTAGGTGCGGGTTTAATTAAAATACAATTGCCGCTCATAATTATGGGAATGGCGCTGCGCAATACTTGCCAATAAGGAAAATTCCAAGGTAAAATACCTAAAACCACACCAAGCGGTTCGTACTTAATTTCAACCATGGCGCCCGTTTCCGACTGACTCAATTTACTTTGCAAAATATCAGCACTGCGGGTAGCGTAATATTCGCAAAGGCGCACACTTTTCAAAACTTCGGCCTTGGCTTCGGTTTTAAGTTTGCCCATTTCTGTGCTAGCTATTAAAGCTAACTCATCGGCATTGTCTTTTAAAAGTTCTGAAAGTTTTAGCACACATTTTGCCCTATCGGCAAAGGTAGTTTTGCGCCAAAAGCCAAATGTAGCATCAGCATTGCTAAGTGCTATATTTAAATGTTCATTGCTTATAAAGTCGTAATTTCCTATTACTTCTTCGGTAAATGGATTGATTGATTTAAAATTTTTCAAAGTAAAATAACAATTTATAATTTAGCCAAAGCTGCTTTGGCCTGTTGTTGTAAATAGTTTTTGTAATCGTAATTTTTGTATTCAAAAACCTTGTTAAAATGCGTTTTGGCCAATTGTTTAAAATTGAGCTTTTGGTAGATATATCCTAGTTGCAAACAAGAGTTGGCGGCCAAATATTCATTTCCTTTAAAATTGGTTTTTACAGTAAGTTCATAATATTCAATGGCCTTGCTTAGCTTATTGTGCTCATGGTAAATACGGCCCATGCGGTACAAATACTCCACTTTTTCTAAATCTGTTTTAAATGTGCCAATAGGTTTCGCTAACATAATTTGCTCGGCTTGCTCATAATATCCACCATCAAAAAGAAGCCTGCCTTTTAGTAAAGTTTTTTCCGGAAAACGGTCTTTTCCTCCACTTGAAGCCAATTGGTTTCTTTCGCCTTTCTCCGAAATATTTACAGCTATATTTCTGTAAAGTAAATAATTGGCTGTATCGTTTTTTAACCATGCACACCAACTTAGTTTTTGATATGCTTCTTTGTTATCGTTTTTATCTTTGTTGGAGGCTATGAACTTTTTAAAATGAATTGCTGCATTTAAATCTAACCTTTGTAATAAAGCCGAGCCATGCATCATTTCTAAAAATGGAAACGAAATGTAATCGCTTCCTGTGGGGCGTTGAGTTAATGTTTCAACACAAGCTTCGTTATTATCGGTTCCTTTAGCCGCAAAAGCCCTGATACAAACGCTCATTAAGTTGGTTTTATAATCAGCTGTATATTTATCGGCTAGTTTCCACGCTTCAGCCTTGTTTTTTAAAAAATTGAGGTTAAACAAAGCATAAAAATATTGTGCATTTTTGCGCTCCATCAATATTTCTTTGTCATCGGCTTTTTCTACATACTCTTTCATTAAAGCCAAGCCTTCGTTCAAATCGGCATTCATACCTGCAATGCCAACTATCCAATGGTAAGAATCGGGAATTGTACCCAAAATGGCCTTTAAAACCCCAATGTCTTTTTTATTGGTAATAAAATTAGGAAATGCTTTTTGGTTTTGCTCTAACAAAGAATAACATGTTTTAAAATCCCAAGCTGCGCCAAGGTATTCTTCAAACATCCCTTTTAAAAACGCATTTTGTAAATGTATTTCAGCTTGCGCAAAAAGTTTATACGGATTTGAATTATCAATGCGCTTAATGGCCTCTATTCTCATTGATTTTACCTTTTCTGCCGCATCAAAATCTTCTTTTTTTTGCAAACAAAGCACTCTGTAAAAATCAATATAGTTATCAAACAAATGAACAGCCATATTCATTTTATTGGCTTGCTTTTCGGCTTCAACCAAGGCTTTTCCTTTATCTAACCTCAAAGCGGCAATATGTTTTTGAGCTTCTAATAAATTAGGCGAAAGCACAAAAGTATAAGGGCTTGTAGCGTTTAGAAAACAGCACAAACCTACCAACTGAACTAATATAATTAGGAGACGTTTGATTATGAATTTTATTTATTCAGTTATAAATAATGCTTTTAACTCGGTAGCCTCATTAGCTTTCATTTTACCTGCCAAAACCAAACGCAATTGGCGTCTGCGCAATGCGCCATCAAAACGTTTTTGTTCTTCTTCTGTTTCGGGTTTTAAAGCGGGTACTTTTAGAGGAGAACCATTTCTATCTAAGGCCACAAAAGTGTAATAGGCTTCGTTACTCTTAAAACGTTCGCCATTTGGAATATTTTCGGCATGCACCACAATATGAATTTCCATAGAAGTATTAAACGCTCTTGAAACTTGCGCTTCCAATGTTACTACATCGCCTAAATGAATATTTTTATTAAAACTAACACTATCAACCGAAGCTGTAACCACCGTTTTGCCACTATGTTTTTGCGCTGAAATGGCCGCACAAATATCCATCCAATGCAATAATTTTCCGCCCATTAAATTGTTTAAAGTGTTGGTGTCGTTGGGTAAAACCAACTCATTCATAATGGTGTGGCTTTCCTTTGTCGATTTAATAATTTCCATTTTTATGCTATAAATATGAGCGTGCAAGTTAGTAAAGCCCACATTTAATAAAAACGAAATTAATTATTTAAAGTTTTAAATTATTCAAACGGTATATTTGCCTCAAAATGCATCCGTAGTTTAATGGATAAAATGTTAGATTCCGGTTCTAATGATGGGGGTTCGATTCCCTTCGGGTGCACAAATTATATGAACCAATCTGGTTTTTGCTACTTAAGATACAAATGTTAAAATTATCTTTTTAAGAATATTAAATTTTATAGCCTAAAATATTAGGAAGCTACCTCTTCGAATGATGTTTTCTTAAAACCATAGTTAGTTACTGATTTCCCCTTTTATTCGTTTTCGAACCGTTTATTTGTAACTGGTATCTTGTAAAAACTTCACTGAAATTAGTATTAATGAAGGTTATCATAAAATGTATTTATTGGTAAAACACAAGCAACCAAAGTTTATGATAATATTACTTTGTAATTATAAAAATGCGTTTATTTTTGGTGTCGGTAAAATAATTAAATGCGCTTAATAAAATATCTTTTAATAATACTTTCTTTAGGGTTAACTAAATCATTGTTTAGCCAAGGTATTAATACCCCTTTTGGCCAAAACAGGGTACAGTATGGTCGCTTTGATTGGAATTATTTGCGTGTAGAAAATTTTGATGCATATTACTACAGTGGAGGTAAAGAGTTGGCAACTTATTGTTTAAAATATGTAACCGACAAGTTACCCGTTTTAGAAGATAGATTAGAGCATCCATTAAGCGGTAGAATAGAAATTATTTGTTACAACACGCAATCGGATTTAAAACAAAGTAATTTTGGTTTAGAAGATTTAGCACAAAATACTGGTGGCTACACGCAGGTTAATAGTAATAAAATTTATGTTTATTTTAATGGCGACCATGCCGATTTGGCAAGGCAACTTAACGAAGGTATAGCTTTAGTAATAATTAATGAGGTTCTTTATGGCGGAAGCCTACAAGAGCGAATTCAAAATGCCGCCTTGCTTAATTTACCTGAATGGTTTTTACACGGTCTAACCTCATACATTAGTAAGGATTGGGATGCCGATATGGATAACCGAATGAAGGACGGTGTGCTTACCAAAAAGTTTAAAAAGTTTAATCGCCTAAACCAAAAAGATGCTGTTTTTGCAGGACATAGTATTTGGAAATATATTATAGACAATAATGAAAGACCCGAAGAGGTTATAAAACAAGTTATATATGCCATAAGGGTTACTCGCAATTATGAAAGTGCTTTAAGCTACGTATGTAATGATAAAACCTTTAAACAAATTCAAAAAGATTGGTTTGAGTATTACCAAAAAATGTATAGCCGCGAGGATGTGGGCAGGAACATGCCCTTAATCGATATAAAAGTTAAACGAAGAGTGGCACAATATATTCAACCCCAAATGAAGGTTTCGAGCAAGGGTGATTATGTTAGTTTTACATCCAACAAAAACGGAAAATACAAAGTTTGGCTGCTAAATACCAAAACCAATAAACTAAAAAAAATATTAAAGGGTGGCATAAAATATTATCAACTTGAATACGATTATAGCTTTCCAACATTAGCTTGGCAACAAGGAGGTGATAAATTAGCCATGGTATACGAAAAAAAGGGTAAACTGTTGCTCAAAACAATTGATTTGGTAAATAAAAGTAAAGAAACAGTTGAGTTTTTTAAATTTGATAAAATTACTGGTTTTGACTACAGCGATAATGGCAGAACCTTAGTGGTTAGTGCCATTAGAAAGGGGCAGTCTGATATTTTCACTTTTGATATACCTAGCAGAAAGGAAAAACAATTAACAAACGATATTTATGATGATGCCAACCCTCGTTATACTGACGGATCAAGTAAAATTATATTCAGCTCAAATCGCCCAACCGATTCGTTAAACGCTGGAATTATGAGCGGTTTAAGACCCGACAATAATTATGATGTTTATTTATACGATATAGAAGAGTCAATGAAAACAAGAATGTTAAAAAGACTTACTAAAACACCTTATATAAACGAAACAAATCCAATTGAATATAAACGAAATTATTACGCCTATTTAAGCGATTATAATGGCACGAAAAATCGCTATGCCAGCCGTTTGGAGGAAGAATATGATTATACTGCCATATACATAAAATACTTTGAATATACTGAAAAGCCTATAGATACTTTATGCTACGTAGAAAAGCCAACATGGAATGGCTCACAATTTACCTATAGAGGAAAACTTATAACAATAGACAGCACTGTAGAAAAAATAGATACTTTAGTTTATAACAAGGATTTGGTTTACACCTACCCTATTACCAACTACCAGCGTGGAATCTTGGCCCACGATGTGTCTGTTCAATCTAAAACTACTTACGATTTAATGCTTTACAAAAATAAGTATTACATAAAAATGAGTCCACAAGAACGAAGCATTGAAGAGTGGGGTAAAACGATTGAAAGTTATCCAAATATGTTCAGGTTAAAAAGTGGGGTTACCAATAAACAATTTGAAAGCGGATTACGCATATTCAGAAGTTTTGCAGAGCAAATAAATTCACCTGATACGTTTTATAGTAAACAATTAGATGAATCTGCGGAATCAGAAATAAAAGTTGTGCAAGATACTACACAATTTTTCTTTATAAGTGAGTTTACTCCTGAAGAATATAAGCGTTCTGCATTTATTTTAATACCTAAAATAGGAGCTAATGAAACACAAAAACGTACGCTAAAGATTAGTACACCAAAATTTTACGATGTTACTTTCTTTGCCGACCAAGTAGTAACTCAAATTGACAATTCAATAATAAATACTTACTATCAACCAATAGGTGGAGCCGCTGCTCAAATGTTTAATCCTGGCTTAAACGGAATGTTTAAACTTGGAATGATTGATCTTTTGGAGGATTATAGATTTACAGGCGGTGTTCGGGTAAGCTTTGATGGCACAGGCTTTGATTATTTTGCATCGTTCGAAACATTAAAAAAACGCCTAGACCATAAATTTGTTTTCTATCGCCAAAGTAGAAGTGGCGGTGTGCCCGAAAATAATACTGCCGTAAAAAGCTATAGTCACGAACTTCGTTATATTTTGAAATATCCAATTTCGCAAACAAGCAGTCTAAGATTAAACATTTTTGGACGCACAGATAGAGATATTTTAAGAGGCTCTAACAACGCAACTTTAGAAACGCCAGATAGGGTTACTAATTGGATAGGAGCCAAGGCAGAATATGTTTTTGATAATACTGTACCAAAAGGATTAAACTTATGGAATGGTACACGCTTAAAAGTATTCTATGAGCGTTATGCTAATTTGGATGATTGGAATGTTCAATTAAATGCAATTGGTTTTGATGCACGTCATTATGAAAAAATACATAGACAAATAATTTGGTGCACACGCCTAACTGCCAATTCCTCTTTTGGACCAGCTAAAGTAGTATATTATTTAGGTGGAGTTGAAAATTGGATATTGCCTCGTTTTAATAATGAATCTAGTACCTCTACATCCGAAAATTATGTTTTTCAAGCGCTGGCCTCTAATCTTAGAGGTTTTGAACAGAACATTAGAAATGGTAACAATTTTGCTTTATTAAATACGGAAATTAGAATTCCAATTTTTCAATATGCTTTTAACAGACCTTTGAGAAGTGAGTTTCTAAATAATTTTCAAATGGTTCCTTTCTTTGATATGGGGACCGCTTGGATTGGCTCTAATCCTTATGGTGACGATAATACTTTTAATCAGAAAACCATTAATGTTGCTCCTGTTTTGGCTAGAGTTACTAATGTAAGAGATCCATTAGTGGCAGGTTTTGGAGGTGGATTAAGGACAAAGGTTTTGGGGTATTTTTTACGCTTTGATACTGCTTGGGGAATTCAAGATGCAGAAATGGCTTCAAAACCAGTTTATTATTTTGCGCTTGGTTTAGATTTTTAATTTTCTAAACGTTTTCTTAAAATATCACGTTTTCATTTTTTCTGCAACGTTTAAATAAATTCTAGCTCAATAACTTTAAACATTTACAAATATGAAAACGAAACTAACCTTAATTGCCCTTTTAGCTTTATTGCTAAGTGCTCATGCACAGCAACTTTTAACCGCTAATTTTAACTTTATAGGAGAACTGAAAAGCTATGGATGGAGCTCGCTTTATACCAATGGAAATATTAATCCCATTAAAACAGTAAGTCCGGGTTTAACTTATACCGATTATGTTTTATCAAATATTGGCAATGCTGCCAAAATCGATTCTGTTGGACAAGATTTAAAAATGAGCTTTGGTCCTCCATTCTTGCAAAACAAAATAACCTACACCGCTTTTATGCTAAATGTAAATAAAGCAACTTTAATTGGTGACTACTTTTTTACTTACACTACAAGCAACCTCAATGAAGAATTAAAAACAATGGTTTATATAAAATCTGCAGGTGCAAATTTTTATAAAATTGGAATAGCTAAAAACAATGAAACTCCAGTTTATGGAAACGATAGTTTCGATTTAAATACTACAAGTTTAGTGGTGCTAAAATATGAATCAGTAATTGGCAATGATAACGATGTGGTTTCTCTTTTCAATTTCAAATCTGGATTTCCAATTTCGGAACCAATGCCTTTGGTACAAATAAATTCAGGTACTGATAACGATTTATCGAAAATAAGTGGAGTGGCACTGATACAAGGAAACGATAGCATAGCACCTAAATTAATTATTGATGGTATTAGAAGCACAAACGACTGGAGTGAATTAAACAAACCTACCAAACTTCAACTTTTAAGCCTATTTAATCCAAGAGAAATAACAACCAATTCAATTAAACTAATTTGGGAGAAAAACAGTGCCTATTTTGATTCGATTTACACCACTTTGGTTTTTATAAAAGAAAATAATCCCATAAATATTGGTAGCCCCAATATCAATGCAAGTTTTTATATACCAAATCCGAACTTTTTAACGTCCAACTCATTTTACGAAAATGATGCTAACGCTAAGTGTGTACTAAACACAGATAGTACCAATATTACAGTTACCGGTTTAAAACAAAAAACCAGTTATCATGCCATTATTTATGCTTACAATACTTTAAATAATTCGTATTCATTGGTATTGCAAACTGCTTTTACAACTAACACTACTGCTCCAAAACCTTTAATTAACTTGACATTTACTGGCACAGGAAAAACAACAGCTAGGGTAAAATGGGATCAACAGTTAAACTATTATTCGAATACAAATTATACCACAGTTGTATATGCAAAAGAAAATGCAGCTATAAATAATTTAACCACACCAAATACCAATCCTAGTAGTATAATAAACAACAACGATTTTGCTGCAACAGCTAGTGTATTTCAAAATGATGCTGATGCTAAATGCGTTTATAAAGGCGATGATACAGAAGTATTTCTTACTAATTTAACCCCAGGAAAAGAATACTTTATTGCAGCTTTTGCCATTAACGATTTAGATTCTAACTATTCGGAAGCAATTGTAACATCTGACTTTACAAATAACATTGGACCTAACAGCGTAATAGCTCCAAAATGGAATGCTTATAACAACACTTTAAGCGAAATAAGTTGGGAAAAAGATGGATTATACAATGACAATGATTATACCACTGTGGTATATTTAAAACAAGGAAGTGCCATTAATTTAGGTACACCAAATTTAGACGCAAGTACCATTAATGCTAATGCCATGTTTGGAAGTGGCTCTGCCTACCAAAACGATACTTTGGCTTATTGTGTTTACAAAGGAGATCTAAACAAAGTTTTGATAAATAATCTTGTAGCAAATACCAATTATTATGCGGTAGTTTATGTAATAAATACTATGGATACAAGCTACTCAAATCCACGTATTGTAAATGGAATTACCAAAGATGTGTCACCAAGTAATGTATCAAATGTAACGTTAACAGGATTAACCAATTCCACTTTACGTATAAACTGGACTAAGCCTATTAATTATAATAACGACAATTATAACACCATAGTTTATGTAAAAGCTAGTAGCCCAATTGATGCACAAATTACCAATAGAGATATAAGACGTAATACCTTTATAAGTCAATCAATGATTAATAATAAAGGCTCTAAATTTCCAAGCGATTCAAATGCATATAGTGTTTATATGGGCGACACCAATTTTGTAATGCTTTATGGTGTAAATAATTACACCACTTACCATGTTTTAGTTTTTGTGGTTCGCAATCAAGATTCAACCTACTCGTTAAATGGCGCAACTGGAGTTGGAACAGCAACTCCAAACTTGCCTATGCCTAACTTATATTTCATCAATCAAATTAATAAAATTAACACTGTAACAGGTGTACCCGATTCAAATAACATAAGGGTAGCTTTAAAAGGTTTGGTTTATCAAACCAGCCAAATTAACCCATATCCAATAGGTATTCAATTTGTTATAAACGACCATACTGGTGGTATCAATATTTACTCAAACACTAGCACTTATAACTACCAACCTCAAATTGGCGATAGCATATTGGTATTAGGTAAAATAATAAGCATGAGAGGATTACTTTGTTTAGATGTAGATAGCATTAGTTTAATAAGTCAATTTAAACCTTTAAAACAGCCATTTATTACTGCCCAACTAGATGAAAATACAGAAAATGAATTGGTAGAAATAAAAAGATTACGTTTCATCAATTTAAATAACAACGAAAGGTTTTGGTCAAGTAATTTAACTTACCAAGTTATAAACGATAGCAACCAACAATTTAACATTAAACTAGAAGAAAAAAACCAATTAGTGGGTAGTTTATTGCCTAAAGACAAATACTTTCATTTAGTTGGAATTGGAGGTCAAAAATCAAATGTAACTGCACCATATGCCTTTACAGGCTATTATATAAGCCCTCGCAATGGAAATGACGTTCGCATTTTTGAACCATTGAGCAGATTTTATGTAAATAACCCAAGTGCTTATAATAATTGGGCAATTAATGGCGATACCAACCAAACGCTTACTATTAAATGGAGTAAATCAATACCAGAAGCTACCATTAATAATCCTATTTATGCTTTGCAATTAGATTCTGTAAACGGACAATTTTTAAATGCAAATGCCATGATATTATCTAACAATATGGGAATAGACACTATAATAACTACCACTTACGGACAAATAGCAAATGCGCTTACACTTTTAGGTTTAAGCAACGGCCAAAGCAAAAATTTAAGATGGAGAGTAGTGGCTAAATCAGGCGTGTTTACTCAATATTCAGATACCATTTACTCTAAATTTACTTTGGGTTATCCTGCAAGTGTCAATACTAGTAATAGCGCAAACTTATTGGTTTACCCCAACCCAACTAACAAAGAATTAAATATTCAGTTACCTGAAAATATTGGCAACACAATACAAGTAGAAGTAATTGATTTAACTGGAAAAGTTATAATGAACCAAACATTTAATACCCTTGGTAAAAATGAAATTTTATTAAATACAGAACAATTGGTTAATGGTATTTATCTAATAAAAGTGCTTAGCCAAAACCAAGTATTTATAACTAAAATAGTAAAAGAATAAATTTTTTTAAACCACAAAAAGGCTGAGTTGTTTTAACGCGACTCGGCCTTTTTTATAACCTATAATTCGTAAAATATTATTAATACTTTGAACAAATCCTGTTTTTCAAAATCCTTTAAATAATGTTTTTGTTTATTACATTTAAGAAAACCCTGTTTAGGTTTGTTACTTTATTAATTCTCTCAAATAACTTCAAATTAACAAATTAATCTTTGCAACGTTTTAAAAACAAACAAAAATAGCATTTCATTGTACTATATTTGCAGACTATATTTATTAAAATTACATAGCTCTATACAATTAATGGCAAAGAAAACCGAAGATAAATGTTCGTTTTGTGGACGTGGAAGAAATGAAGTGCAATTTTTAATTGCTGGATTAGATGCACTAATTTGTGAAGATTGCACCAAACAAGCTTATAGAATTATTAGTGAAGATGCCGATGTTAAGTCATCAACACCATTAAACAAACTAGTTTTACTTAAACCTGCTCAAATTAAAGCACATTTAGATGAATACGTAATTGGCCAAGATGAAGCCAAAAAAGTACTTTGTGTGGCGGTTTATAATCACTTTAAACGTTTACTTTCAAAAAGCAAAAAAGGCGATATTGAAATAGAAAAAAGCAATGTGATGCTCGTTGGCGAAACAGGAACGGGTAAAACATTATTAGCTAAAACATTAGCCAAAGTTTTAGATGTGCCTTTCTGTATTGCCGATGCTACTGTAATTACCGAAGCCGGTTATGTAGGCGAAGACGTTGAAAGTATTTTAAGCCGTTTATTACAAGCAGCTGATTACAATGTAGAAGCAGCTGAGCGTGGAATTGTATATATTGACGAAATTGATAAAATTAGCCGTAAAAGCGATAACCCGAGCATTACTCGCGATGTAAGTGGCGAAGGGGTTCAACAAGCTTTGCTAAAAATTTTAGAAGGAACCATTGCAAATGTGCCTCCACAAGGCGGCCGCAAACATCCTGATCAAAAAATGATTCAAATAAACACCAGCAATATATTATTTATTTGTGGTGGTGCTTTTGATGGAATTGACAGACACATTGCACGCAGGTTACAAACTCAAGCAATTGGTTTTAAAAACGAAGATGATTTGGGCAAAGTAAACGACAAAAATATGTTGCAGTACATTAGTCCGGCCGATTTAAGAAGTTTTGGTTTAATACCAGAAATTATTGGTCGTTTGCCAGTTTTATGCCATTTAAATCCTTTAGATAAGGAGGCGCTTAGCAATATTTTAACTGAACCTAAAAATGCTTTAACCAAACAATACAAACACTTGTTTGATTTAGAAAAAATTGACTTGCAATTTACTGATGAAGTAGTTGAATTAATTGTTGATACCGCATTTGATTTCAAATTAGGAGCTCGTGGATTACGAAGTATTTGCGAAGCCATCATGCTTGACTTAATGTACGATGCGCCCGATTTAGCCAATAAAGGCAAAATTGTAATTGATTTGGAGTATGCAAAAAGTAAAATTGAAGCATTAAAATACAAAACAATTCAAGCAGCATAAAAAAAGCCTAGTTTAAAAATATAAACTAGGCTTTTTTATTTCCCTTTAGCTTTTATTGTGCTTTTTTCTTTACGTAATCAAAAATTAAACGCACGCCCACTCCAGTACCCATTTTTAAACGATAACTGTCGTTAGCCGAAATAAAAGCTGGCCCCGCTATATCAAAGTGCATCCAAGGGTAGTCCACAAATTTTTCTAAAAACTTACCTGCTGTTATTGCTCCTCCAACTGGGCCGCCAATATTCTTCATATCTGCAATGTCTGATTTAATCAATTTGCCATAATCATCCCAAAACGGAAATTCTACCAAACGCTCGTGCGTAGCATTACCACTTTCTTTTAAGTCTGCCTTTTGTGTTTCGTCAGCCGTGCCCATACATACTATTCCATATTGGCCAATGGCTGCTGCTGCTGCACCTGTTAAGGTTGCAAAATCCATTACCATTTCTGGTTTATATTTTTTTGCATAAGTCAAAGCATCAGCCAAAATCATACGACCCTCAGCATCGGTATTTAATACTTCTACTGTTTGTCCATCGTACATGGTAATTACATCCCCAGGTGTATAAGCATTTTCACCCGGACGGTTGTCAGTAGCTGGCACCAAAGCTATTACATGGTAATTTAATTTTGCTTTAGCAATTGCATAAATAGCACAAGCCACTGCCGCTGAACCCGCCATATCGCATTTCATGGTATCCATGCTATTTGGAGTTGGTTTTAAGCTTAATCCTCCTGTATCATAAACTACGCCTTTACCCACTAATACCAGAGGTTTTTTGTTTTTTGGCTTAGCTGGCTTGTACTCCATGATTGTAAAAGTTGGTGGTGTTTGACTTCCTTTATTTACGGCCAAAAGTCCACCCATTTTTAAACTTTCTATTTGTTTTTTATTTAAAACTTCCACTTTAAATTCAGCTTTTTTACCCAATTTTTTAAACTCTGCTGCTATTGTTTCTGCATCGATTACGTTTTGTGGCTCGTTTACTAAATTACGTGCTTCGCAAACTGCTTCTACCAAAATATTGGTTTGTTCTACCGCGCTTTTATTAAATTTTGACCCTACTACGTTGATGGTTTTAAGGCTATTAGGTTTACCATCTGTTAAATATTTTATAAACTGATAATTGCTTAATGCTACTCCTTCGGCTATAGCCAACACTTGGGCTTCGGTTGCGGTTGTTTCAGCTATTTGTATGGTATCGTATTTATGGGCATTAACAGCTGCGCAAACTTTGTTTCCTATATTTCTGTAAGCTTCCAATATTTGGTTTTCGTTTTTCTTTTCAAACTCTTCTACCAATTGTATAAAAACCAATCTTTCAAATTGGTTAATGGTAATAAAATTATCTTCGGCTTTTATTTTTTTATCAATATAGCTCACTTCAGCTTTCGAAAAGCCTAAACTTGCCCACTTGGTTTTTTTATTACATACCATTAAAGTACTTAACTTTTCGTTGTACTTGCTTAACACTGTTATTTTAGTTGTCATTTTTCTTAATTTTTATTGGCTCAAATATATTTTTATAAAAATGCTGTACAACACTAATTTTATTCAGATTTATACATTTTTTTAATCGTACAATTCAAATTTTATATCGTTTTTGGTATAACCCAAGACTAATAATCTATCTCGTGCTTCTTTAATCATGGCGCTCCAGCCACATAAGTAAAAATAACAAGGTCTTTTATCAGCATAAATATCTTCATACACCTCATGTACATATCCTTTTTTACCATCCCAATTTTCATCCTTTTCTCGCGATAAAACCGGTATAAACTCAAAATTACTGTACTCTTTTTGTAACTGCGACATTTCTTCTTTATACAGCAAATCGTCTTTGTATCTGCTGCCAAAAATTATTTTTACCGGATGGTGCAATTTTTTATTATTTACCAAATCGTGCAACATGCTTCGCAATGGCGCAATACCAGTTCCGGTGCATAAAAAACAAATTTCTCGATCTCGTTCCTCAGGTAATAAAAATTTGCCAATGGGGCCTGCTACTTTTACTATAGAGCCAACTTTTATGTTTTCCCACATATAAGGTGTACCTTTTCCTGGTGGATTAAGCACTATCAATAATTCAAACTCATTGGTATTATTTGGAGCAGAAGCTATGCTGTAACTTCTATAGGTAATTTTTGATTCAATTGGCAAATCAATCATTACAAATTGGCCTGCTTTAAATTGGAATTGAGGTAAATGATGAACCTTAAAAAAGAAACGTTTGGTAGTAGCCGTTTCGTCAATTATGTTAATTATTTCAGCATCGTAAAAGGTCTGTTTCATAATTGTATTTTTTATTAATTACATGTGAATTAACAAAATAATTATGAAACAAACCGATTTAAATCGTTAAATATTTTAAACGTTGCTAAATTGCTTTAAAAAGCGGGTATCGTTTATAAAAAATGTTCTTAAATCTTTAACATCGTATTTTAGCATGGTAATGCGTTCTATACCCATTCCAAAAGCAAATCCAGTGTATTTCTCTGAATCAATACCGCAATTTTCCAACACATTTGGATCAATCATTCCACAACCTAAAATTTCAACCCAACCACTGTGTTTACAAATATTACAGCCTTTCCCTTTGCATATTTGGCAGCTAATATCCATTTCTGCACTTGGTTCTGTAAATGGAAAATAACTTGGCCTGAAACGAACTTCTACATCATCGCCAAACATATCTTTCACAAATGCGTATAAAGTTTGCTTTAAATCGGCAAAACTCACTTTTTCGTCAATGTAAATTCCTTCTATTTGATGAAAAAAACAGTTTGCTCTAGCCGAAATTGCTTCATTTCTATAAACGCGACCTGGCATAATCGCCCGTAAGGGCGGATTTTTTTGTTGCATTAACCTAACTTGTACACTACTGGTATGGGTTCTTAATGCAATTTCTTCATCTATAAAAAACGTATCCTGCATATCGCGCGCAGGATGATTAGGCGGAAAGTTTAAAGCAGAAAAATTATGCCAATCATTTTCTATTTCTGGCCCTTCAGCCATTGTAAAACCTAATTTATTAAAGATTGCGACAATTTGATTTTCAGTAATATTTAACGGATGGCGCGACCCTAATTCTGTTAAATCGGCTGGTAATGTGTAATCTATATTTTGGTTATTATTTCCTCTTTTATCTGTTTTAAATTTTTCGGCTGCTTCGTCAAATTTTGCTTGAACACTGGTTTTTACCACGTTCATTAATTTGCCTAAATCGCGCTTCATTTCATTTGGAACTTGTTTAAATTCTTCAAATAAATCATTCATCAAACCTTTACGCGACAAATATTTTAAACGAAAATTTTCTAAATCTTCGCTCGAATTTATTTTATACTCATGTAGCTTTTGCTGAATATCTTCTAACTTTTGTTTCATTTTTTATTTTAAAATATAAATTTTTCTCTTTTCAAAATTAGTAAACAAAGGTGCGGGATGCAGGAGTTTTTAATTTTGAAATTTTAACACTGCAAACATAAGTATTCCATTTAAAAATAAAACGGTGCGGGATACCCACACCGTAAATGTATTATAAATTATTTTAAAGATATAATTGTAATAATAGTATATGCTGTTAGTTTATGGAATAACTTTTTTTAAAATACTTGTTTTATAGCTTATCAAATTTAACTAACATTTTGTGCTTTTTATAAAGTACTTAAAACTATGTGATTAGCTATTTATAAACAGCATGTTAAATGCGACATTAACATTGTATTGTTTATAAAATGTCGCACTTAATTTGTTAGTTTACTGTGAGTGTAATTGGCATAAATTGGTAGTTATTACATATCCACAAATATTTTGTTCTGCTATCCACTTTTTATTTTAAAAATGTGGCTAACTATTACCTTATTGTTGGTTAATTATATCGTTAATGTTAACGTTTTGTTCCAAGTCCCAGTAAGCTCTGATATTAAACACTTGATTGTAGTTAAATACTTTTTCTGGTAAAATCATCTTTTCCAAGTCTCCATTATCCCATAATCCATTGTTATTCAAGTCTTCTATTACTTTAATTTTTGCTTCTACTGGATTTAAATACTCTAATTTCAATTGAGTGCTTTTGTTAACATTAAATTCTCTAATTACTTCATTGGTATTTTTATTTAGTAACTGTAGGATATAATTATGTTTTGCACCTGCTAATTCCACATTTAATACTAAATTTCCATAGTCTTTAAATTGTTTGATATTTATGTTGTAAGTAGTTGATTTATTGTACTTTCCATAAATATCTTGTAGCGCTGAATCTTTGAATATAATGTTGTATTTTGTTGATTCTTTCCAATTAGTATAAAATTTAAATTTAAATGTATTGTTTTGATAATCAAATAATTGTGGTTTAATTACAACTGTATCTTCTTTGAATATAATGCTATCCTTAATAAATGTTTTTATTGGAAGTGTTGCTTCTACCAAAAATGTATCTAAAGGATTGATGTCTGTTTTAGCATTTAAATTCAATTCAGGAAGCCTACTTTTCTTTTTTGGTGTTATTTTGATAGAAAAACTCGTGTCTAATGCATTAATTTTAAATTTTGGTACTTCCGTATAATTTTCTACAAAAACTTTCACTGTGTCAATAAAATTTGTTCCTTTAATTATTTTTTGAAATACTTTGTTTCCATTACCTAAATCCACGTGGAATGAAGTTGGCTTATAAACTGTAAAATTATATACTCCAATTTGATTAGAGCTAGTATCAAATAATTTATTAAGTTTATATTCGTTTGGTTTAAATAAAAATAAATTATAAAAACCATTGTTACTACCAGTATTTACTTCTAATTTGCTTATTGAGACACTATCGTTTTTTGCGTATTTTAAATCTATTCCTTCCTTTTTATAGGCATATAAGTAAAATTCATCAGATGGTATATTTTCAATTATAAATGTTCCATCTGCTTTTGTTTTAGTAAAATAGGTTGGGTTAAATTTATAAATTGTAGTATCAGTAAATTGAGATTTTTTGTACAGCGAAACAATTACACCTTCGGCTGGTAAATCAGTAAAAGCGTTTTTTACTTTTCCTTTTATAAAGTTACTATCAATATAGTTTCCTGTAGAAAATGTATATTGCAGGTTGTTAGCTACAATTCCTTCATGATTATCTATAACTGCATTACCAAAATTAATGGTGTATGTTGTATTGTTAGCTAAAGGTTCTTTGAATTTTATTCTTAGTTCTTTTCCATTTATTAAATATTCTGGAGCCTGTTTTAAAGGTGGGCTCATTACTATTTGTTTACTAGGATCTTTTAGTTGAATAAACTCATCAAACCTTATTCTTACATCTTGATTGATAGCTGAAAATTTAACAGTTTTATCGTTTGGCAATACTTCTAACACTTTTGGTCCTATTTCATCTTTTGGTCCACCTGTTGGCGCAACAATTTGTGCACAGCTAGCCAATATAACTAAACCAAATAAAAGTGTTTTATTAAATAATTTCATTATTAATATGTATGAATTAAGCTTTTTTTACCACAAAAAGTAATGAAGAATAATCACCTTTTATACTTGCATTATTGTTTGAAATAATTCCATTAATAGCTCCTTTTATCATCGTAAAATTATTTTGTTTATGTATCTCACTTCTCATTGAAATGTATGGTGCATCAAACAATAATGGTTTTGTTTCTACAATTTTGAAGCCATGTTTTTCTATTAATAATTTTAAACTTTTTTGATTGAAATGATACAAGTGTCTTGGTACATCGTAACCATCCCAAAATTCTTTGTAATTTTTAGCATCCCAACTATCTGAATTTGGAACAGCAATAAACATGGTTCCATCATCTTTCAATAGATTATTTAATTGAATCATGCGTTCGTTTAAATAATGAACATGCTCTAATACGTGCCATTGAGTTATTACATCAAAACTATTATGTTCAAAAGTATCTAATTCGTTTTCATTTTTTACTTCATAACCAAAAGTTGATTTCACGTAATTAATTGCATCATCGCTTACATCTACACCAATACAATTAAATGTTTTATCTACCACAGCTCCATGTAAAAAGTAACCCAATCCGCAACCTAAATCCATTAAATTACCTGTTGTGTTGTATTTTTTTATTAAGTCTAGTTTTTCTTTAATGCTGTAGTTTCTTACAATATCATAAACTTTATACATTAAGCCAAAACCTTCTTTTTTGCCAGCATGTGACACGTATTTATCACTTTGATAATACTTACCAATCTCTTCAGTATTTGGTCTTGGATTAGTAAATAAAAAACTACATTTCGAACATCTCTTCAGCTCAAAATTTTCATTAGTTGCTACAAAATCTTTGCATGTTAGTTCTGTGGTAAATTCACTGTTTCCACAAACTAAACAGGTAGTTAATTTTTCCATATTTTTATCGGCCCAAATGTATCATTAAAACTGAAATATCGGAAGGTGATATTCCACTAATTCTTGCTGCTTGGCCTAAAGTTCTAGGTTTTTGTTTATTTAATTTTTGTCTTGCTTCACTGCTTAAATTATGAATTGATGTAAAGTCAAAATCTTCATTGATATTTACGTTTTCTAATCTATTCATTTTTTCTACCATCAATTGTTCTTTTTCTAAATAACCTTCATATTTCATCAATATTTCAGCTTGAAGTATTTCATCTTCATTGTACTTATTTAGAAAGTTTCCAATTGATTCCACTTTATCTTTCAAAATATGTATGTCTAATTGTGGCCTGGTGACAATCTGCATTAATTTATAATTTTGAGGAATTGGTGTGGTATTATATTCTTCCAATAATGGATTAATTTCATCGGGTGTTACAGAAGTTTTCTTAAAATGTTTAACTATTTCATTGGTATGCTCAATTTTTAGTTTAACATTTTCCAATCTTTCGTCACTTGCCAAACCAATTTTATTTCCAATTTCAGTTAGTCTTATATCTGCATTATCTTGACGTAATAAAATTCTATATTCAGCCCTAGAGGTAAACATTCTGTAAGGTTCATCAGTTCCTTTATTTACCAAATCATCTATTAAAACTCCAATATAAGCTTCTGATCGCTTAAGTATAAATTCTTCTTTTTCTTTAATTTTCAAATGAGCATTTATTCCAGCCATTAATCCTTGACAAGCAGCTTCTTCATAACCTGTTGTCCCATTAATTTGACCTGCAAAATATAGGTTTTCCATTAGATGGGTTTCTAAAGTTAGCTTTAATTGGGTAGGTGGAAAATAATCATATTCAATTGCATAACCTGGTCTAAACATTTTAGCATTTTCAAATCCAGGAATTAATCGCATGGCTTTTAATTGTATTTCATCTGGCAATGAAGTTGAAAAGCCATTTACATAAATTTCTACTGTGTTCCAACCTTCTGGTTCCACAAATATTTGATGTCTATCTCGTTCTGCAAATCTGTTTATTTTATCTTCAATTGATGGACAATATCTTGGCCCTAAACCTTTTATTCTGCCTGCATACATTGGTGAATCATCGAATCCAGTTCTTAATATATCGTGTACTTTTTCGTTGGTATAGGTTATCCAGCATGGTCTTTGGTTGGTTAAAGGTTTAGTCTTTGTGTATGAAAATTTCCCTGGATTTTCGTCCCCTTCTTGAATCTCCATGGCTTCATAATTCAAAGTTCTTCCATCCACCCTTGGTGGGGTTCCAGTTTTCATTCTTCCACTTTCAAAGCCTAAACTTATTAATTGTTCTGTTATTCCACTAGCAGACTTCTCTCCTATTCTTCCACCACCAAATTGTTTTTGTCCAATATGAATAATCCCATTCAAAAATGTTCCATTTGTTAAAACTACAGCTTTTGAATATATATTCATTCCCATCCCAGTTTTAACACCAACTAGTTTTCCATTTTCTATGAGTAAGCCGCTTACCATATCTTGCCAAAAGTCTACATTTGGTATTTGTTCTAAATGTTCTCTCCAATATTGTGAAAATAACATTCTATCACTTTGTGCTCTTGGGCTATACATGGCAGGGCCTTTGGACCTATTTAATAACCTGAATTGAATAGCAGAGTTATCTGTAACAATTCCCGAATAACCCCCTAATGCATCTATTTCTCTAACTATTTGACCTTTAGCCACACCGCCCATTGCGGGATTGCAACTCATTTGTGCTATTTTATTCATATCCATTGTTATGAGTAAAACCTTACTGCCCATGTTTGCAGCAGCGGCAGCTGCCTCACAACCTGCATGTCCTGCTCCAACTACTATTATATCGTATTTTCCTAACATTTTATTTTTTGTTCCACGTGGAACTATAATTTATTTAAATAATAATTTTCTTTTTCTCTCATCAAAACTTCTTCTTTTTTGCTTTTATCTTTATAACCACATAAATGCAGAACTCCATGAATTAGTACTCTGTGTAATTCGGTAATAAAAGGAATATCTAAAGTTTTAGCATTATCCTTTACCCTATCAATACTTATATAAATATCTCCTTCTATTGGTTCATCTTTTTCGTTTAGTTCAAAGGTAATAATATCAGTATAATAGTCGTGTTGTAAAGCTTCATTATTTAAACGTAAAATATATTGATCACTGCATAGGTTAAATGAAATATTATCAATTATTTTTCCTTCTTCAGTAATGCACGATTTTATCCAATTACTAATATTTCTTTTTTCTTTAATTAAATACTTACTGTCTATATTATTATAGTATATCATTTATCTAATTATTGTTATTGTACCTGATTTGTTTATTTGTTTACCATCTAATCCAATAATTTGTGCATCGTATACATAAGTATCAGTTTCTGCAAAACTATTATTTTCATCTGTTAAATCCCATCCAATATTTAAATCAGTTATTTCTTTAACTAACTTACCCCATCTGCTATAAATATTCATTTTAGACTTTTTATAATCTATGTAAACTCCAATAGGTTTAAATACATTTGTTTGGTTTCTTGCAATTACCCCGTCTGGAAAATAGACCTTCATTCCACCTACAATACATACAGTATTTGATTCGCTTGTATAACCTGTAGTGTTTTCAGTTCCAATCACTTTATAGCATAAGGTAGTTCCATCAATTATATTATCAGTAGTATTATCTGAATAGAATGAATCTAGTCCAATGTATCTTTGTGAAAACGGATTCAATATTTGTGCGTTAAGCCTTGTTTCTCTGTATATTACGTATTTTTCTACCCCACTGTTCCACGTGGAATATTGATTCCACCATAATTTATTTTCAACTATGTTCTCCTTCTGTTCTAAAAGAATATTACTAGAAACACTTGAAGTATCTGTCCATTCATTACATGAGTTTTTCGATACCAAATAATAATAAACTCTTCTATTTCCATCTTCATTAATATCTACATCATTAAATGGAGAAGTCAATGTTTTTATTTTTTTATATAATTGAAAGTTTTGATTATTATTTGACTTTAATATTTGAATTGAATCTATATCAGATAATGAATTAAAGTTAATATTGATATTGATATTGATATTATTATTTAAGGTTATATAATTTATTTTTAAATTATGATTGGATATTCTTTTACCTGATACTAATGATACTAAATTAGAATTACTTTTATATTTTCCATTTACTGTATTTACTGCCATTATATAATATTCTATAGTTTCTCCACTATTTACTTTATCTATATAATTTGTTGTTAATGCTGAAACACTATCTATTAATTGAAAACCTAAACCATTAACATTTTTATAAATGTAGTAATACTTAATATTATTACCCCAACCTATGTATTTTGTCCAATTAAGGCTTACTCTATTAAAACATGTATCAATTGTAGCTGTGTTATAAATAGTATAATGATAATCTTCTGGTAGGTAGTCCCATCTTTTGGTACAACTGTCAACTGCAGCTATAACATATTTTAAACTTCCCATTTTAGGGTCTAAACCTGTTATGTTATCAATAAAGAATGTATCTATTATTCCCGTTTTTATTGCATTATCATTAAACATATCTACATACCAAAAACTAGGAAAAGTATTTTGCTCCCAAACAATAAATGGTATATTGGTTTTTATATCTATTGATACAAATGCAATCTTACTTTTTGGTAAGTAAAACTCAGATACATTCTGAGTATCTGAATAACATAAATTATCTATACCTGAGCAATTAAACACCGTTTCTACATAATAATCCCAGTTTTTATTACTCGGTACATTTGCATTTAAATGACTCCAATTAGTTATATTTTGGTTTATTTCAGTATTTAATAAGGTATATGGATTAGATGTTTTATCTCGTCCATAAATTCGATATTCTTTAAATGTTCCACATGGAACACTTTGATTATAGTTCCAAAAAATATCGTTATTTAAATTTGCTCTACATATTCTTCTTAATTTTGAGCAATACTGTGCCTGAGCAATATTTGCTGTAATAAATAATAGAAGTAGTATGTAAAGTTTTTTTATCATTTAGAATAAGCACCAACTCTTATTTTTGTAAAAGTTTCTTCATTTAAATATTTATCAGCAAGTTCTATCAATCTTTCAGGCGTACTGTTTTTTATAATATCAATATACTCGTAATAATATTGATAAGTTAAATTGTAATCTTGTAATATTTTAAATCTATCAGCTAAGCTAAAAGGTCCATCTATACTTCTTAAAAATGATCCTAAAAGATAATTTTTTGCAACCCTTAATTCATCAATTCCTATTTTTTCAGTACGTAATTTTTTTACTTCCTTGTATATTTCTTCAATACCTTTTTCGCATAATTCGTTGTTCATTTCAGTGTCAATATACCAACATGCATCATTTGGATAAGCTTCAATGGCTGAATAAATGCCATAAGTAAGCCCTTTTTCTTCTCTAATATTTTTCATTAATCGAGATCCAAAATATCCACCAAGAATTAAATTTAATAATTGAATTTCTCTAAAATCAGGGTTATTTCTATTGAATAATTTTTTACCAATCCTTATTGCACTTTGAACAGATGATGTTTTTTCAATGAAAATATTTTCTTTTACAAATGTTTTACCTTGATAAGAAGTATTTAAATCAGAATTTTTTGAGAATGTGTTATTTCCGAAATTAATTGAAATAGTTTTTATTACTGAATCATCAACAAAACCAGAAACAATAATGTACTTTATTCCTTGCTGGTAGTTTCTTTTATAAAAACTAAATAAATCATTTCTGTTAATATTCTGAATATCTTCTTTTGTAGAAAAACTGCCGTATACTGTATTTCCAAACACTGATTGATTGAATGCTCTCCTTGCTAAATAAGAATTTCTTTCTTCATTAACTATTAAATTTTGAATGGTATTTTTCTTCAAAATATCTAAATCTTTTTCAGGAAATATACTATCCGTTAATATTTCAACAAGAAATGGAAGACAATTATTAAGGTGTTTGTTGATACAATATAGTGTTAATGTGGCTTCGTCAGTGCCACTTTTTGCTTGAAAATAGGCACCATAAAAATCTAGTTTTTCGGCTATTTCAGCTGCAGAATATTTACTGGTTCCTTCACTTAACATTTTAGCTGTAAAGTTTGCCTGCCCCTTTATTTGCTGGGCTATTGCCCCTGCGTTAAAAATAAAATCAAGCTTTAAAACTTCTTCATTACCTGCATTTAATGCATAAACTTTTATACCATTTGGTAAGGTATTATGTACTGCCTCTTTAATTTTTATATTGGTTATTTCGGCAGCAAATGGTGCTTCTTTTCTATTTAGCATTGTTTGATAGGTAATAAAGGGTTGAACAATTGTTAGGTGTAATTATTTCGTTAGCTGCTTTTAAAATGTCTTCTTGAGTAACTTTTAAGTATAAATCAATTTCTTTATTTACCAATTCTACATCGCCTAAAACCCAAGCATAAGCCAATTTCATGGCTTTGTTAAGTGCAGTCATATCATTAAAACGAATATTCGTTTCTGATTTGTTTTTTATTTTAGTCAATTCATCCTCTCCTACCCCATTTTGTTTAAAGTTTTTAAGTAAATCTAAAATCGCTTTTTCGGCAACCTCAACCGAAATACCTTCACTTATTTTTCCTTCAATCATTAATAATCCAGCTTCTACATCTCCACTGATATAAGCATCTAATTCACTAAACAGGTTTTTATTTTTAACCAATTCGGTGTAAAATCTTGATGATTTTCCAGCACCTAAAATGTCGGTTAACATATCTGCTGCATAATATTTTTCATCCGTTCTTGCAGGCATGTGATAGGCTTTTACAATCATGTTTGCAGGTACATCAGCATAAACAGTTTCATATCTTGCTTGAGTTTGAACAGGTTCTTGTTCATAATTTGGCTTTATAAAGTTTTGTGTAGGAATTGGTTCAAACCATTTACTAACCAACGCTTTACACTTATCAAAATCAATATTTCCAGCTATAACCAATACCGCATTATTTGGGCAATAAAAGTTTTTAAAAAAGGCTTTTACATCATCAAGTGTCGCATTTTCAATATGGCTAATTTCTTTGCCAATAGTAGGCCAACTATATGGATGAACTTTATACGCCAATGGTAATATTTTCAACCACACATCTCCATAAGGTTGATTTAGGTATCTTTCTTTAAATTCTTCAATAACTACATTGCGTTGAATATCTAAGCTTTCTTGATTAAAATCCAAACTCAACATTCTGTCGCTCTCAAGCCAAAAGCCTGTTTCTATGTTATTTGCAGGCAGAGTTAAGTAATAATTGGTTATGTCGTTACTAGTAAACGCATTGCTTTCTCCTCCAGCATCCTGAAGCTCTGTGTCAAAATCCTCAATGTTGATAGAACCACCAAACATTAAATGTTCAAACAAGTGTGCAAAGCCGGTTTTATTAGGATTTTCGTGTTTTGAACCTACGTTGTATAATAAATTCAGAACACAAAGTTGTGTGCTATCATCAAAATTATGAATTACAGTTAAGCCATTTGGCAATTGATATTGGTTATACTTGATCAAAATATTTTTTCTTTATGTAATATGCGAAAATAGTGGTGATAAAAGCAATATGCGCATGGATTACCTAACACTTAAACGCACATTTTTAAAACGTGTATATTTTTATTGAAAATTTTACGTTTCAAATACAATTTACTTAATGAACACAAAATGAATGAAATAGTTGTTTTGGTAATTTAGTTTAAATAAAAACTTAAATAGAGATCAATTTGCCCATCTAGCCTAACAAGTTTATGTTTAAATGTCGCTATTAAGAAAATCATCTGATTAACGAAACTTCACATGCTTTTTTCTTTGATTTAAGACTCCTTTTGATAGTGTTCGATACAACTTAGAAATTTGTAATCAGACGTTAATTAAAAGCATTTAAATGCCTAATTTGAGTATGAATTTTGGTTTGAGGTAACAAGTTTTTAAAGCATCTACTAAATAAAAAGTGTGAAAAATATCTCTGTAATTATTCAAAGTTGTTGTATCAACGTGTTTTAGCAATTGTAAAATTTATTATTAATTGAGGTCTAGAGTTTTTATTTATAATAACACTACTTTTTAGCAATAATGCATTTTCCTATAAATTTTGCTTTTATTTTGCTGAGTAATTAAAGATTTTCTAAAATGTCGTACAGAGATAAATTGCAGTATTTATTGGTTAAAAAAAGGCAGATTTCAAATGCTCAAGCTAAAGAAATAATCGCGGCCAATATAGTATTGGTAAATGCTGAATATGTGAACGATAACATTTTAATAAAAGAAACAGATAAGGTAGAACTGAATGGAGAAGTCATTCAAGAAGGCAAAAAAATAATATATGTCGCACTACACAAACCACGCGGAATAGAGTGTACTTTAAATCCCGAAATACCCAATAATTTAAAGGAATTAATCAGTTATGATGAAAAACTTTTTCCAGTTGGTAGGCTTGATAAAGAATCAGAAGGATTGCTTATTTTGACTAATGATGGCTATATGTTTAACAAGACAATTAATCCAAAAAGTGAGGTAGAAAAAGAGTATATAGTTACTGTAAATAAAGTAATTACAGATGATTTTATCTTAAAAATGAGTAGGGGAGTTGAAATTTTAGGACAAACTACTTTGCCTTGTGTGGTGGAAAAAATAGAGGATTTCACCTTTAAAATTATTTTAGTTCAAGGCCTGAATCGCCAAATTAGGCGAATGTGTTATAAGCTTGATTATTTGGTTACTAGCTTAAAGCGAGTAAGAATAGGAAATGTATGTTTGAATAATTTGCCCGAAGGCGAAAGTAGGATAATTTTTGAAGATGAACTGAAGTAACAATTACTTCAATTCATTGTTTGTAAAGTGTTTAATGCTTTTTTCTTGAGCAAATTTTTTAGAGTTGTATTCGTTCGAATTATTTTTTGGAATGGATAAACTGTTCCACGTGCTAGTTTTTAACTGCTTGCTATAAAATACTATTTGTCCTACATGGTAGCTGTAATGTGCTAATTGTCTGTTAATTGCATCCATTACTGTATGTCCTTCGTTTCTGATATAAATAATTCGTTCTAAATCAGATGCTTGTAAAGAATTTAACGTTTCTAAAAAGCAGCTCCAACCTTTATTCCAAGTTAGAAGCATTTGTTCTTTGGTTTCTAAGTTATTTTCAAACTCAGCATCGCGCATGCGCCAAGGTTTTTCTCCATCCGTGTTAAATATATCTGTCCATCGTGAAAGCATATTTCCAGACATGTGTTTCACAATTGTCGCAATGCTGTTGGTGTCATCATTTGTTTGAACAAAAAGCTGATTTTCTTCTATTTGATCAAACGATTTTTCAGCTAAAGATTTATAGTATAAAAATTGCTTTTTTACACTTACTAAAAATTGTTCGTTCATGCTATAAACTCATCATGTCTTTAAACTTAACAGCTTGGCGTCTGCTAACTTCAACCTTAGAGCCATCTTTCATGTAAAACAAAAGTCCACTGTTAAAGAAAGGCTCAATCTTTTCAATATAGTTCAAGTTCACAATTTGTTGGCGATTGGCTCTAAAAAACATTTTTGGACTTAATCGTTCGTCTAACGAATTTAAAGTTCTGTGAATCAACGGCTGGTATTTATCGAAAAATATCTTGGCATAATTTCCGTTACTTTCAATTAGCCGAATATCCGTTAATTTTACATACCAACAACGGTCGCCATCTCTAATAAAAACTTGGCTATCTTCCGACAGTTTTCCATTTCCTTTTTGTTCTTCATCAGCAGCAATTTGTTTTTTAGCTTTAGAAATAGCTTCACGTAATCGGCTGGTTTCTATCGGCTTTAAAATATAATCAAGCGCATTTACCTCAAAAGCTTTAATGGCAAATTCATTGTAAGCAGTAGTAAAAATAATAGCAGGAGTTTCAATTAGCTCTTCTAACATTTCAAAACCAGTTTTTTCTGGCATTTGAATGTCCAAAAATATTAATTGTGGTTTTAGTTTGTCAATTAAATCTAAGCCTTCATCTGCATTGCTTGCCTCAGCAATAATCTCGATTTCGTTAAACTCTTTTAAAAGGTTTTTTAAGCCTTCGCGGGCTAATTTTTCATCGTCTATAATGATTGTTTTTATCATAATGGTAAAATTATTTCGGTTAATACGTTTTTTTCGTCAAGGCTTCTAATGCTAAATGAGGCTTTATCTTCAAATAAAATGCGCAACCTTTCTTTGGTGTTTTCAATTCCAAGTCCAGAACTTTCATGTTTCGGGTTGTATTGGCCACTGTTAATTATTTGAATTACTGTATTTTGATTTTTTATAAATGATTTGATTAAAATGGTGCCACCATTTTTTAAATTACTTATTCCATGTTTAATGCCATTTTCTACCAATGTTTGAAGCATCATGGGTGGTAAATTTGTTTTTAAAGTTTCAGGTGCAATTTCCAACTCAGTTTTCAAGCGTTCGTCAAACCTAATTTTTTCTATGGCTAAATAATCGTTAACAGTTTGCAATTCATCGGCCAACGAAACAGTTTTATGTTTTTCCATTTTTAAAGAACCGCGTAAAAGACTACTTAATCTCGTGATTGCTTCTTTAGCATTTTCAGGATCAACATCCACTAAAGTTCTTATTCCATTTAATGAATTAAATAAAAAATGTGGATTTAGCTGAGTTTTTAAATTATTATATTGTGTTTCTTTTAAAACCGCTTGTAATTCAAATTTATCGGTTTCGGTTTTGAGTAGTTTCTCCCAATACACAAAAAAGTGGTACATAATTGCCCATAAAAATACGTATTTTGACAAATTGAAAAAGAAAATTGGTAAAATTGCAAAATCTATTTTTGCCAATAATTCATGCTCAATATCAATACTTTCTGAATTATTGGAAATGGTATAAAAATCTAAAACTACATTTATAATAGTTAGTGGAATTGAAATCAAAATAATCATGATGACTCCACGTGGTATTAGCTTTGGCAAGGGTAAATTTAACCAGTTGGCTTTTATTATAAAAAGTCTGTAGCAATGTGTTAAAATAATGCCAGCCAGCCAATTCACTAAAGCATTACCTAATAAGCCAACTGAAAAACCAAACACATTGATATAGGTAATAAGTTCAATAAAAATAAATATGAACCAACCTCCAAACTGGCAATACCAATATATTTTTGCTTTATTTAACATATTTTATTTGGCTAATATAGATGCTTCTGATTGCAAATAAACAATTTGCTTACACAAAAGGAATCATTAAAAGGTTAGAAGGTAAAAAATGAATTGAATTAATTTCAAAAAATGGCTAAAACTAAAAACCTATATGGGAGTTTTATTTATATGCAAACATATTTAATAGTAGGAGCAAGCTCTGGAATTGGTTTTCAATTAGCAAAAAATTTAACCGAAAATGGTAATAAAGTTATTGCATTGAGTAGAAGTAATAATAATTTATCAAGTTTAAATAATCTAACTTATTATCAATTAGATGTAAGCGAAGAAAGCCCAAGTTTTCCTACAATTGAAGAAAGTATAAATGGATTAATTTATTGCCCAGGCACCATTAATTTAAAACCATTTAGGGCTTTAAAACCTGAAGATTACTTGAATGAATTTAATATAAATGCTTTAGGTGCTGTTAAAACCATAAAGCAATATTTACCAAATTTAACCAATGCTGGCAATGGAAATATTGTGCTTTTTAGTACAGTGGCCATGCAAACAGGAATGGCTTTTCATGCAAGTATTGCTATGGCTAAAGGTGCAGTTGAAGGATTAACACGTAGTTTAGCGGCAGAGTTTGCACCGAAAATTAGGGTAAATGCAGTTGCCCCATCGTTAACTGCTACACCACTTGCTGATAAATTAATTAATGCAGAAGCCAAATTGAAAGGCGCTGAAGATCGCCATCCTCTAAAAAAAATCGGAAATGTGGAGGATATTAGCAATGCAGTTATGTATTTATTAAATGCAACTTGGGTTACCGGACAAATTATGCAAGTAGATGGGGGTATGAGCGCGTTAAGATAATGAATATGTAAGCAGCCAAATCTGTTATTTAATTGTCATTTATTTAATAGTAATATTTACTATTGCATTGCTCAACAAAGGCTCATTATATTTGAACAATTGGTTTTGACTCAACATTTTCATGAAAACAACGCAAATCATTTTATTATTTTTGGTGCTATTTGGAGTTAACAACTTAATTGCACAGCAAAATCAACTACCTTATCAGTTTGAGTTAGACAAGGCCAATAATGCTTTTTTATTAAAAAAATATAATACTGCAGCAAGCATTTATAAAAAAGTTTATCCTAAAATAAAAGATGTTGAATTAAAGCAGAAAGTGCTTTTTAGCATTGCTGAAAGTTATAGACTAAGCGATAATTATGGTCAAGCTATTAAGTGGTTTGAAGATGTACTTAATTCAAAATATCCTGACCCCATTGTGTTATACAGTTATGGTAATTTGCTAAAATACTTTGAAAAATACGATGATGCAAACCGAACTTTTAGCGATTATTTATTTGAATTGCCAGAGGATGCGAAAGGAAAAATCGCCCAACAGTCTTGCGCTTTGGCGCAACAATGGAAATCCAATCCGCTTAAGTTTAATGTAAATAATGTAAAAGATTGGAATACCGAGTTTGGAGATTATGCGCCATTTTACAGCAATGGAAAAATGTTTTGGACATCGAGCAGAAAAGAAAGTACCGGAAGTTTAATATTTGAATGGACTGGCCAAAAAATGTGCGATATTTTTGAAGCCAATTACGATAATGCTTATGGCAAACCAACCAATGTGTTAGGCAAAGTAAATACCAATTATAACGATGGTGTGGCTTGTTTGGATTCAACACAAAACACCATGTATTTTACCCAGTGTAATGGCACAGATGGTAAAGGAATTAATTGCAAAATATATGTAAGCTACAAACAAAATAATGTGTGGGGTGAACCAAGTTTATTGCCTTTTAATTCTGATAGTTTTAGTTGCGGCCAACCAAGTTTAAGTGCCGATGGTAAAAAATTATATTTTGCCAGCGATATGCCTGGAGGTTTTGGCGAAAAAGATATTTATGTAAGTAATTTTGATGAAGTAAAAGCAACTTGGCAAACACCCAAAAACCTAGGTGCTGTGGTAAATACTTTTGACGATGACATGTTTCCATACATCGGTGAAAGCAATGAATTGTATTATTCGACCAAAGGCAGAATAGGTTTAGGTGGATTAGATATTTTTAAAACACAAGATTCGGCCAACACATACAAAGTCCCACAAAATTTGCAATACCCCATTAACAGCGGTGGCGATGATTTTGGGATTACTTTTTTACCAAAACATTTGCAAAAACCGGATGCACCTTTTGCGTTTTTTACATCGAATAGAATGGATGGCTTGGGCGATGATGATATTTACAGCATCACGGTAAAACCATTTGTGTTTTTGGTAAAAGTAAAAGTTTTGGAACACGAAACCAATTCGCCTATTAGCAAAAGTTTGGTTACCTTAACCAATAACAACGGAAAGAATATTTTTACTGTAAATACTACCGATAAAGGTGAGTTTAGTGGCGAAATTCCATTGAATTCATTGCAAACGCTAATAGCAAACAAAAGCGGTTATTTTGCGAGTACCCAAATAGAAATTTCGAGTATGGGCATGCAAAAGGACTCGGTGGTGGAGCTAACTATTTATTTAGATGCGATTCCTGCGCCTGAGGTTGATTTTACCTTACAAGGCATTTTATACGATTTAGATAAATACGATTTACGCCCTGAATCGAAAGTGGTTTTAGATTCGTTGGCCATTATTTTAAAAAACAACCCAACTATTACAGTTGAAATTGGTTCGCATACTGATAGCCGTGCACCCGCTGATTACAATTTAGAATTATCGAAAAAACGTGCGCAAAGTTGTTTAACTTACTTAATTAGTAAAGGCATTGCTAAAGATAGAATGGTGGCTGTGGGCTATGGTGAAACCAAATTATTAAACGATTGCAGCGATGGAATTGATTGCAGCGAGGCTGAACACCAAGTAAACAGACGCACTACTTTTAGGGTTTTAAAAACCGATTACAAACGATAAATAGAAAATTATGGAAAGCATTGAGCCACACTACTTATGGCGCGATATGTATAAAAGTGAAGACGATGAAAATTCGCCTTTTTATGAACGAGAGTACAGCGAGTTTGATTTTACCAATCAAATATACAATTATTTAATTCACCCGCAGTGGGACGATTTTGGAACACCAACTCTGTATGTTAAAATAATTTTTGCAGATTATAACAAAGGTTTTCTAGTAGCTGAATTATTGGGCGAATGGAACGATGCTTTGCATAACGATATTATGTTTTTAAAGCGCGATGTAATGGAAGTTTTTAACGCAGCGGGTATTGATAAATTTATATTGATTGGCGAAAATGTTTTGAATTTTCATGCTAGTGATGACAGTTATTATGAAGAATGGTTTCAAGACATTGAGGAAGAAGGTTGGATTGTGGCGTTAAATTTTCAAGAACATGTGCTTGATGAAATGAAACATGCCAATATTGATTATTACCTTAATTTTGGTGGTGAGTTTGATAATATGCCTTGGCGAACTTTAAGTCCATTTCAGCTATACCAGCGTATAAAAGAAATTATTGGAAGAAGACTTAATTAGCTGCTGGCAGTTGGTAAATAGTTTATGGACCAAAGACGATAGTTGGAAAGTTCGGGAAAAATTCCCCCTTGTGGAATGGACTTGTGCTTTGGTGAAGGGGGTTAGGGGGATGTAATCATAATTGGCTATAAACGAAACAAAAACAATTCAACAATTTAGCCATTCAACCATCTAATTAACAAGTCGTTAAATCAAAAAACACTCAATAACCAAATGAATCAAACAACAGGAATAATAGCAGCATTGATAACTTTAACGGGGTGGACAATTGGAACGTTTTCGTTTACCAAAGCATCTAAACTGTATGCACCAGTTTCGGTTAATAGGGTGCGTTTGCTTTACGCCTGCATTTTGTTAAGTGTAATTACTTGTGTAGTTATTTCGTTTAGCCATGTTTCTCAATTAGCCATTTTTGAGTTATTTAGTGGTCCGCTGCCAATGCATTGGGTTTGGTTAGGTGTTTCGGGCATTATTGGTTTAAGTATTGGTGATCATTTTGCTTTTACAGCTTTTAAAATATTAGGCAGCAGCCGAACCAGTTTGTTTAACTCATTTGCGCCAGCATCAGCTTTAATAGGTGGCGTGCTTATGCTTGGCGAAAGCATTAATATAATTGGCATTTTGGGAATGCTTATTTCCATAGCAGGTATAGCTTGGTTTATAAAAAGCAATGCCCATAACAACGAAGTTTTAGATAAAAAACACGTTACCAAAGGAATAATTTTCGCTATTTTAGGGGCAGTATGCCAAGGAGTTGGGTTGGTATTTGCTAAAAAAGGTTTGGTTTTACAAAACTCCAGTGGTGAATTACTTTCGCCTATACATGCCACTTGGATAAGGCTTTTTATAGGAACTATTTTTATTTATGCCATGGGCATTTTTAAAGTAAATGTTTGGAAAGAGCTTAAAGAAATTAGCACTACTAAATTGTATTTTAAACCCATCATAATTGGAACAGTATTTGGGCCAGTCATGGGAGTGAGCATGTCGCTTTTTGCGGCTAGTAATATGGATGTATCGTTAGCGCAAACCATTTTTTCGTTTTTACCAATCACAGTAATAGTATCAGCACATTTTATGGGCAAAGAAAAAATTAAACTAGAGTCCATTTTTGCAGCATTGCTAAGTTTGGTAGGTGTGTTTATTTTGATGTGGCGAGTAGAGATTTTGCAGTTAGTTGTCAGTTGATAGTGGACAGTAGATGGACAATGGTTCATAGACCATGGAGGTGTTGAAAAGTAGTTTTGGAGTTGGGAACTGTTCAAAGAACTGTTTTACAGCAAATTATTTTAACTATAGAATTTAGATTATTTATGAAAAAGGGAGTACAAATATTTTTTATCTCGCTTTTTTTAGTTGGCTGTTATAGAATGTCAGAAAAGAAAGAAGTGGTTCTTGAAAAAGAAACAATTGCGCCTGTTAAAAAGGTAGGAGATACCCTTTTTGCAGTAATACAAAATTCTGAAAAAAAGCCAGTTTCTTTATCAAAGCAGGAGTTGGCTAAAATTGAATCTATTTTGGTTTTAAGTGTTGCTGCTTATAATAAACAAGTAAAAATTGATAAGTTAGGGGAGTATTGGTTAATTGATTTAAAAGAATACAAGCGACAATATTTTCCTTGTTACAATAAAAAAGGACAGAAAGTTATTTGGATTGGATGTTTTTGTCAAGACTTTGGCTTAGATTGGACTAAAGTAGAAGTTAATATTAGAGTACGTGATGGTGGAAAGTGTTTTTTTTACATGGAATTGAATATTACTACAGGTAGATATTCTGAGTTAACTACTAATATTCTTGGAGGTTAAATTTTTAACTTTTGGTAAGGAGCTATTTAAAAAAACAAAATAGATAAAGCCTTATAAAAGTACAGTTTTTACCCTTACAAGGCTTTGAAAAGATCTTTAATAACCAATTATTTTGCGCCCTTTTTCTACTATTTCAGCTTTCTTTTCTACTTCAACCTTCATTTTATCTTTAAAAGCTTGAATGCTATCTGCAATTCCTTCGTTATGTGTTCCTAAAATTTGTGCAGCTAAAATCCCTGCATTTTTAGCATTGTTAATTGCTACAGTTGCCACAGGAACGCCAGCAGGCATTTGAACTATGGAAAGCAATGAATCTAGTCCATCCATGGTTTTTAACTTAACAGGCACGCCAATAACGGGTAAAGTAGTAATACTTGCTACCATTCCTGGTAAATGTGCTGCACCACCCGCACCTGCAATAATTACTTTTATGCCTCTGCCCTTTGCTTCTTTAGCAAAGTTATACATGCGTTCAGGGGTTCTATGTGCTGAAACCACTGTAATTTCGTATTCAATTTTAAATTCGTCTAATACATTGGCAGCTTCCTTCATGACTTCTAAGTCGCTATCGCTGCCCATTATAATTGCTATTTGTTTCATGGTTTAATTTATTAAGCGGCAAACATAAAAAAAGCTGCTTAAAAAGCAGCTTTTTGATTTATATTTAGTTTCCTTTAAAATTAGCAGGTCTTCGTTCCATAAAGGCTTTGGTACCCTCCATAAAATCTTCACTGCCAAAAAAGTTTCCAAACTCATTTACTTCTACTTCGTTTCCATCAGCACGTTTTTCGTAGTAAGCATTTACACAGCGAATAACACTAGCTATTGCTAGTGGCGATTTGGTTTTAATTTTCTCTAAAATTTCTTCGCATTTTGCCATTAAATTATCTGCTGGAACTACATGGTTAACCAAACCTAAATTTAATGCTGTTTGCGCATCAATCATATCGGCAGTCATTAAATATTCTAAAGCTCTACCACGGCCAATTAATTGCGCTAAACGCTGGGTTCCTGCGTAACCTGGTGTAATACCTAAGTTAACTTCTGGCTGGCCAAAACGTGCATTTTCGGCTGCAATTCTAATATGACAACTCATAGCTAACTCATTTCCACCACCTAAAGCAAAACCATTAATAGCAGCTACCACAGGTTTTGGACTATTTTCAATAGCGCGCAATACCGCATGCCCTTCAGCGCTCATTTTAGTTCCTTGCTCTACATTAAACTCTGCAAACTCTGCAATATCAGCACCAGCAGCAAAAGCTTTTTTTCCGCTTCCTGCAAGAATTACACCCCTTACTTCTGCGTTATCGTAAATGCTTAACACTGCATTTTTAATATCGGTAAGGGTTTGAATATTCAAAGCATTTAATTTTGCTTCGCGATTAATGGTTATGTAAAAAATATTGTTTTTTACTTCGGTTAAAATGGTTTGATACATGGTTTGTGTCGACATTTTATTTTTTATAATGGTTATAAAATTTTTTTGCGTGCAACAATAACGTTTTTGTGTAAATGAAACCCACTTTTTTTTATCAGTATTTTATGAGGGTGTAAAACAATCAAAATGCTTTATTTTATTTTTTTAGAAACAGTATAATTCTATACTTTAAATCGTTGTCTGTCATTGTTGTGACGGCATTTTCTAAAAACAGCTTATCAGTAGTTATATTTTGATAATAATTTAAAAAATGGGGTGCATTTTTAGCGCAACTGTAACGTAAAAAAACCAACTCGGCATTGTTTTTATCTTTTTTCAAAGCATTATCCAAATCTGCGCGACCTTCGTTAAAGATTTCGAGTTTGTTAAATGGATTGAAATAATGTTTGGCTAACAGCATTTTGGTGGCACCTAAATAACCTAGTTCTGTTGGTGTTAAGTTATTTTTTTGTTGCAAAGTTTGTTTCAAACTTTCTGCAATACTTTTACTGTAAATGGCCTTATCAAATTGATTTCTTAAATCAATATTGGCAATTAATTGTACCACCATTAATAAAAAAACAAAAAATTGGATACTTTTTTTTAGCATGTTATTTGGCGCGCAAGATAACTTTGAAAAGAAAAATTACGAGGTCAAATTCGCTAATTAAAGTAAGTTGAAACTATGACGAAAGTATGAACCAAAAAATAATGCATATTTACGTTTGTCAGAAATGCGAACTCTTTCTTCCATAATCACACTTGCTGGCATATCCATAATTTTAGCCAGTAATTGCGAGTAATAAATATAGGCTACATAAACACCAAAACGTGCATCTTTAGGCAGTTTTTTGATGCCTTCAAAACCCACTTTGAAATCTTTTATAATATCGTTTTCTATTTCTTCTTTGGTGATTTGGTCAAATGCTTGGGTGCGCAATTGAGGAAAATATAACCTACCCAAGGCATCAGCATCAGCTTTAAAATCGCGTAAGAAGTTAATTTTTTGAAAAGCCGAACCCAATTTCATGGCATAAGGTTTTAGTTCTTCGTACATGGTTTTATTACCTTCGGTAAATACACTTAAGCACATTAAACCTACAACTTCTGCCGAGCCTAAAATATATTCTTCATAACCGTGTTGGTCGTAAGTATTTTTGTCTAAATCCATTTCCATACTTTTTAAAAAAGTTTCAATGGTCCAAAGGTCTATTTGGTAGGTATTAACCACCTCTTGAAATGAATTTAGGATTGGATTTAAGCTAATTTTTTGCTCAATAGCTTTATATGTATCAACTTTAAATTCAGTCAATAATTGGCGTTTGTCATAATCATGAAACGAGTCAACAATTTCATCGGCCAGCCTTACAAAGCCATAAACACCATAAATTGGGTCATGAAAACGTTTGGCTAAAAACTTAATTCCCATAGAAAATGAGGTACTGTATGCCTTAGTAACCATTTTGCTACTTTTACGCGATATATTGTCGAATAGGGGTTTCATTTTTTAAATCTATGACTTTTTTTATAATTAACAATGATTTTGTTTGTAAATTGTTTTAAACCTTACAACAAATTTTCTTTGATAACCAAATTTGCTGATACCTTACCACTAATAATACTTGGCGGAACTCCTGGTCCTGGCACAGTTAGTTGCCCTGCAAAGTATAAATTTTTTAACTTAGTGCTTTTAATACGTGGTTTTAAAATGGCAGTTTGAGTTAATGTATTTGCTAATCCATAAGCATTTCCTTTAAATGAGTGGTAGTCGCTTTTAAAATTATTTATGCCAAAACTACGTTTGTAAATAACATGTTCTTTTATTTTTTGACCTGTATGTTTTTCCAATCGGTCCATCATCATATCAAAATAAATTTCACGTTTTTCTTCTGAATCGTCTGTTAATTCGGTTGAAATGGGCACCAATAAAAATAAGTTTTCGTGTCCTTCTGGAGCAGCTGTGTCATCAGTTTTTGAGGTTAATGAGGCATAAAATAATGGATTTTCTGGCCATTTGATATTGGTGTAAATTTCATCGGCATGTTGGTTAAAATCAGTATCAAAAAACAGGTTATGATGCAATAAACCATCAATTGTTTTATTTAAACCTATATAATAAAGTACACAACTTGGTGCCAATTTTCTATCGTCCCAATATTTGGGTGAGTATTGTCTATCTGTTGGGATTAGAACTTGTTGTTCAATGTGGTTGTAATCGCCTGCGGCAATAATTACGTCTGCTTCAAAAGTTTCGTTTTCAGTTTCAACTGAAGTAGCTTTTCCATTTGTACTGTTAATTTTTACAACATTGCTGTTTAGTTTAAAATCAACTCCTTGGCTTAATGCAATTTGTTCAAATGCCTCTACAAATTTAAACATGCCTCCTTTAGGATACCAAGTTCCTAGGCTCATATCCGCATAATTCATTAAGCTATAAAGGGCTGGTGTATTGCTTGCCAAAGCACCTAAAAACAAAATAGGAAATTCTAGTAATTCAATAAGGAAAGGATGCGAAACAAACTGGCGGATGTGTTTTTTCATGCTGGTTAACACATCCATTTTTAACAATCCGTTCAATAACCTAATATCGGCAAATTCTAATAAACTTAAACTTGGTTTATAAACTAAATCGTTAATTCCTACATCGTATTTATAAGCAGCTTCTTTTAAAAACTTTTGTAATTTTTTGCTGCTTCCTGGTTCAAATCTTTCAAAAAGGGCTTCAATTCCGACCATATCTGCAGGAATGTCAATTCCTTCTCCATTTTTCCAAACCACTTTATAGCTTGGATCTAGGCGAATGAGCTCATAAAAATCGGCTGTAGTTTTGCCAAAATCGTTGTAAAATTTTTCAAACACATCGGGCATCCAATACCAACTTGGGCCCATATCAAAAGTAAAACCTTCGGCTGTAAATTGACGCGCACGGCCGCCAATACTGCTGTTTTTTTCTAAAATGGTAACGTTAAAACCACCTTTGGCTAAGTAACTTGCTGCCGACATTCCGGCTATACCTGCACCAATTACAATGGCTTTTTTTTGCTGTGTTTTCAAAATATAAAAAGGGTAATTTGAATAGTATAACTTTTAGTAAAGTAAAAGGTTTTTTGTTGGATTAAATAATTGATTTTAAAATATGCTAGAATTATTTATTTAAAAAAATATCTTGCACCCACTACAATAATCTTAACATGCAAAAAATTGTATTAAACGATAAAAAAATTATCAACTCGTGGGCTATGTACGATTGGGCCAATTCGGTTTTCTCATTAACCATAGCTACAGCTATTTTTCCCATATATTTTAATAAAATGTGTAAAGTAGCCTCTGAGGCGCAAGATTCTATGGCTGATGGCATTTATTACCTCAATTTTTGGGGTATGAAGGTTATTGGAGCTGAGCTTTATTCTTTTGTGGTTTCTGCTGGTTTTTTAATTGTAGCATTTTTAAGTCCGCTACTTTCAGGTATTGCCGATTTTAAACAAAATAAGAAATTCTTCCTAAGGGTTTTTTGTTATATGGGATCTGCTAGTTGTATAGGTATGTATTTTTTTACTGCCAATACCATTGGTTTGGGTGTAATTTTATTTATGTTGAGTTTGGTTGGTTTTGCAGGAAGTATAGTGTTTTATAATGCCTTTTTGCCTGAAATTGCAAGTGAAGACATGCTTGATAAGGTAAGTGCTAAAGGTTTTTCGATGGGTTATATTGGTAGTGTTATATTGTTAATTATTAACTTATTAACAATAATGTTGCCTGATATGTTTTTTCCTATTCAGAGCAAAGCTGTTGAACTAATAGCTGCCAATCCTAGTTTGACTAATGAATTAGCCACTGAAGAAGCCAAAGGATTTTATGCTGGTATTGCTACCCGTTTATCGTTTGTTTCTGTTGGATTATGGTGGGCGGGTTTTGCTCAAATCATGTTTAAAAACGTACCCGAAGTGCATAGCAATAAAACCTACGATGGGAATATTTTAAACAAAGGTTTCGAAGAATTGAAAAAAGTGTGGTTACAAGTAAAACAACAACCCACCATGTTAAAATATTTGTTAGGTTTCTTTTTTACCAGTATGGGTGTGCAAACTGTTATGTATGTGGCAAGTTTGTTTGGTGAAGAAGAGTTGCATTTAGATACTGGCGTATTAATTGGAACTATTTTGGTTATTCAATTGATAGCCATTTTAGGCGCTTGGGCTTTTTCGCGCATTTCGGCTGCCATTGGCAATATTTATACGCTTATTATTACCATTGTTATTTGGATGATCATATGCTTTTTAGCATACAGCATACGCGATACGCCCGAATATTTTACACTAGGAGGGGTGCAGGTAAAAAAAGTAGTAATTCATTTTATGGGTTTAGGGGTGTTAGTGGGAATGGTTATGGGTGGTGTTCAATCTATGTTTAGAAGCACTTATGCCAAGTTGATTCCAGAAGACACCAAGGATACTGCTTCATATTTTAGTTTTTTTGATGTGTGCGAGAAATTTGCCATTGTTTTAGGAACTTTTAGCTACGGGTTGTTAAACGGAATTACCCATAATATGCGACTTTCTGTAGTGGCGTTAGCTATTTATTTTTTAATAGGTTTAATATTTGTGGTTCAAATAAAAAACTTTAAAAGCTATCATGTTTCAAAGGCATAAACAGTAAAAAATTACCCATGAAGATAGATTTATTTATTCCTTGTTTTATTGATCAGTTTAATCCACAAACGGGATTTAACATGGTAAAGGTGCTAGAAAAGGCAGGCTGCCAGGTTAATTATAATATTGAACAAACTTGTTGTGGCTTACCCGCTTTTAACGCTGGACAATGGAATGAAGCACGTCAAGTAAGCGAAAAGTTACTAAACGAAATTACGCCAGATAGAAACTTTGTATGCGCAGGTTCAGCTTGTACTGGAATGATTAGAAACTCTTACGATTTATTGTTTCAAAATTCTTCGTATCATAATAAGTTTAGGCAATTGCAAAAGCGCACTTTTGAGTTAAGTGAATTTTTAATTGATGTGTTAAAAATTGAAAACTTAGGTTCTAAATTTAGCGGTAAAGTAGTTTTTATGGATACTTGCACGGGTTTAAATGGATGTGGTATAAAAGCTCAACCACGTAAATTGTTGGAGCAAATAGAAGGTTTAGAATTGGTGGAACTGCCAAACCAAGATGAGTGCTGTGGTTTTGGTGGCACTTTTTCGGTTACTAATTCAGATATAGCTATTCACTTAGGAAATAAAAAACTAAATGTCATAAAGGAAACAGGGGTTCAAACTGTGGTTTCAACCGATTACAGTTGCTTGATTCACTTAAAAAGCATAGCCGAAAAACAAGGAGTCAATTTAAAGTTTATGCATCTAGCCGATATACTAGCTATTGGTTTGTAGCATTATGTTTTAACCATTGTAAAATGGTGTTTATCGTATTTTCATTTACTTCGTGTTTCCCATCAAAAATGTTAAAAGCACAATCACTATTTTTGAACAACTGTTGGTGAAATTCAATCTTTTCGGGTTTAATTAAATTTTCTTGATTACCGACCAAATAGAGGCTATTTGTTTTAGCTATTCTTTCGGGTAAATGTTCTTGAAATTCCTTTCCAATTTCGCCCGCAATCATTACCGAAAAATTAAAATTTATGGGCGTTTGGTTTAAAAAACGTGTTTGAGTTGAAACTCCTTGACTGAAACCTAATAGCACTAATTTGGTATTGGTATAAGCTTTTAAATTTAAACTTTCTGCTAATTGGTTTAAATAATTATTGTAATCTATAATTTCATTTTCGCGCTCAAGGCTTGTCATCCAGCTGGCAACTGGGCTTCCACTAAATCCACGTGAGTAAAACTTATTTAAACCTTCGGGGGCTATAATAAAATGTTCATCTCCCAATGTTTCAAAGCTATTTAAGAAAGAATCAGCTGTTTGAGCGTAACCATGAATTATAACCCAAATGTATTGCGTGTTTACAGATAAATTTCCTTTAGTGAAGTATCTGGCAGTTTTGGGAACAGTTAAAAAGTGTTTTTGTATCATGTTATTTCATTACAAATAAAGCTGTTTTTATGGTTCATTCGCATAATTTCGCATTTATAAAAAATATTGGGTTTGTAGTTTAGAAGATTTTTAAAGAAGAATTTGGGAAATTGTAAAATAAAAAAGCTTGACACTTTTCAATGTCAAGCTTTTTTGAAATAGTAGTAGAATAAATTAAGCTAATTTTTCAGCTAAAGAATTATTGTAAATGTTTGCAAAATCAGCTGTTTTGCCAAAGTTAACTCCATTTACCTGAATTTCATTTTCTGTAACAGTTCCAAGTTTTTCAAACGGCATATTTAATCCACTTAAGAAACTTTCAACTTGAGCACAATTATTTGCATTTACTGAAATTACTACGCGTCCTTGTGCTTCACCAAATAAGAAAGAGTCTAAACGAATGTTGAATGTTGAATGTTGAATGTTGAATGAAAGATTTCTGTTCATGGCGCTTTCAAGTAAAGTAATAAACAATCCACCTTCGCTTACATCGTGAGCAGATTCAATATGATTACCATTGATTAAACCTAACAAAGCTTTGTGTAATTGGTGTTCTTCATCTAAGTTAAAGTATGGTGCTGGCGAATATTGTACTTTATGGTAGTGTGCTAAATAATGCGATGAACCAATATCGTTTTTGCTATTGCCTAGCATATAAATTACATCACCCGCATTTTTAAAATCCATGGTCATGTGTTTTTTGTTATCGCCAATTAAACCCACCATACCAATGGTTGGAGTTGGGAAAACAGCATCATTGTCGCTGCTTTGGTTATAAAAACTTACGTTTCCACCTGTTACAGGCGTATCAAACTTTTTACAAGCTTCGCCCATACCTTTTATAGCATAAACAAATTGGTAATACACTTCAGGGTTATATGGATTTCCAAAGTTTAAGCAATTGGTAATTGCCGCAGGCTCAGCACCAGCGCAAACCAAATTACGAGCTGCTTCTGCCACTGCAATTTGTCCGCCTACAAAAGGATCTGCCCAAACAAAACGGCTGTTACAATCCACTGTCATAGCAATTGATTTGTTGGTTCCTTTAACTTTTACTACAGAGGCATCACTTGGCGCATTGGTAGTTTGGTTGATAGTTCCTACCATGCTATCATATTGGTTATACACCCATCTTTTTGATGCAATATTTGGGTGTGCAGCTAAGAATTTAGCTATTTCAATGGCTAGCTCTGGTGTACAACCTGAAACATTGTTAATATCAAATTTTTCAATTTCTTTAAAGTATTTAGGCTCGGTGTATTCGCGGTGATAAACGGGTGCACCACCACCTAAAACCAAACTTTCTCCTGGAATATCAGCACGCAATTCATCATTCATGTAATATTGAACTCTTCCCGAATCAGTTACTTCTCCAATAATATTATAAGTTAAATCCCATTTTTCTAATACTTTTTCAACTTGGGCTTCCATTCCTTTTTTCACAATCACCAACATACGTTCTTGGCTTTCTGATAAAAGAATTTCCCAATCTTTCATTCCCTCCTGACGCATAGGTACTTTATCCAACCACACTTTCATACCTGTTCCACTTTTTGCACTCATTTCGCTCGTTGAGCAAGTAATACCCGCAGCACCCATATCTTGCATTCCAACAATGGCATCCGTTTCAAGCAATTCCATACTGGCTTCCAAAATCAATTTTTCCCAGAAAGGATCGCCTACTTGAACCGAAGGCAAATCTTTTGCTGAATCTTCCGTAATGTCTTTACTAGCAAATGCAGCACCATGAATTCCATCTTTACCAGTTGCTGAACCAAAAATATAAACAGGATTGCCAACACCTTCAGCAATAGCTGAAACCGTTTTTCCTACTTTAGCAATTCCAACGCTCATGGCATTTACCAATGGGTTGATTTGGTAGCAATCATCAAAATATACTTCGCCACCTACGGTAGGAATGCCAAAAGCATTTCCATAATTTCCAATTCCTTTAACCACGCCACGAACTAACCATTTGGTTCTTTCATTGTCAATGTTTCCAAAACGCAATGAGTTTAATTGGGCAATGGGGCGAGCGCCCATCGAAAAAATATCACGATTAATTCCACCTACACCCGTTGCTGCACCTTGATAAGGCTCAATGGCACTTGGGTGATTATGACTTTCAATTTTAAAACAACATGCTAATCCATCTCCAATATCAATTAAACCTGCGTTTTCTTCGCCTGCTTCAGCTAACATTTTTTCCCCTTTTTTCGGCAAAGTTTTTAACCAAACAATTGAATTTTTATAAGAACAATGCTCGCTCCACATTACTGAGTAAATACTCATTTCGGTAAAAGTGGGTGTGCGGCCTAAAATTTCTTTGATTTTTTCAAATTCTTCTGGTCTTAGACCTAATTGCTGTGCTTGTTCAAGTGTGGCTAAATTGCCCGATGGAATAGATTGATTCATGATTGAAAAGTAAGCTGCAAATTTGCGAATAAAAAAGCAAACCCAAACTATCAATTTTGATTTTTTTGTTGATTTTAGTTTTTTAATGTTGGTTACTTTAACCATTAAACCTGTTAGTTTAATCTGTTTAAAACTCAATGCAGGTTAAATAAAAATATTGGCAATTAAAATTCATTTAACTGCGGACTACCTATTTTTTTTGTTACTAAAACAAAAAGCCATACTTTAGAAGTAATTTTAAGTTAGTTTTTAATTAATAAAAAGACAAATGCCAACAAAATCTCATATAAATTCTATTCTATTTATAGTAATTTTAACCTTTACAACACTATTAAGTTTCAAAATAAAAGCACAAACAATTACAACTAATTCTTTGGTTGTTAATTCATTTTGTGCTGGCGAAACCGTAAACATTAGTTATGTCATTAATGGCAGTTTTAATCCATCAAATATTTTTGCGGTACAATTAAGTGATACTAACGGAAATTTTATTTCGCCAATAAATATTGGTCAAATATCATCAACTAGTAGCGGAACCATTTTGTGTACACTACCAATTGATTGTAGTACAAGTTATTTATACAAAGTGAGGGTTTTGGCTAATGATCCTTTTGTAGTTGGCACTGACAACGGGGCCAATATTAATATCAATGCTAGACCTTTTGTAGATGCCGGAACAAATCAAACGGTATGCGCAAATAGTATAATTAATTTAAATGGAACTGTTAATAGTGTGGCACCATACATAAATTGGACAACTTCGGGAAGTGGTTCATTTGTTAATTCCTCAAACCTAAATGCCGTTTATACACCAAGCACAGCAGATATTGCTAATGGTTCTGTTGTTTTAAAAATAACAACCAATGACCCCGCAGGTCCCTGCGCAGCAGCGTTAGATTCCATGACTGTATATTTTTTACAAAAGCCATTAGTAAATGCGGGAATAAATCAAAATTTGTGTAATAATACAACTTCAGTTAATTTAAATGGAAGTATAGGAGGGTCGGCATCTAGTGCTAGTTGGCGCTCATTAGGTACTGGTATTTTTAATAACTCAACTAATTTAAATACAAATTATATACCTAGCAATAATGATATATTAAATGGTTTTGTAAAATTAATATTAACGACCGATGACCCTGCAGGTCCATGCTCTTTTGTTGCCGATACTGTTGAGGTTTTTTTTAATCCACTTGCCATTTCAAATGCAGGGGTCGATCAAAGAATTTGTAAAAATGATTTTCTGTTTTTAAATGCTACTACCAGTGCAAATTCAGGTTCAAAAATTTGGACAACCAATGGCACGGGCTATTTTTCAAATAATACCTTAGTAAATCCTGTTTATTACCCTAGCAATTCAGATGTATTATTAGGAAAACTTATGTTTACATTTAAAACAAATAATCCTAATTTCATTTGTGATAACACAGTTGATAGTATGGAGGTAACAATCGACTCCTTGGCAATAGCAGATGCTGGAAATGATATTGGAATTTGTAAAACAACACCATTTGCCTCTCTGAATGGACAAATTAGCGGTTCCGCAACTTCTGCAACTTGGAGTACTTCAGGTAGCGGAACTTTTGATAACGTTAATGTTTTAAACACAAATTATTACCCTTCTGTTTTAGATAAAAATAATGGTTTTGTATATCTAAAATTAACAACCAACGACCCCTCTGGACCTTGCGGTTTTGGGGTAGATTCGTTGAAAATAACTTTTGAAAATCCAGCCCAAATTGATGCTGGACCAGACCAGATAATTTGTGAAAACGATTTGGTAAATTTAAAAGGTTCTTTTAATAATATTGTAAGTTTTGCTAGTTGGACAGTTTCAAACAATCCCGCTTTTATTTCATTTGATACAGTTGCCTCTTATATGCCTAATCAAATTGATTTAAGTAATAAGTTTTTTTATGTTAAATATAAATCTGATGATCCTGCAGGTGATTGTAAATCAGTAAGCGATTCTATTTTAATTACTATTAACTCTTTGGCAACAGTAAGTGCTGGAGTCAGCCAAACCATTTGTACTAGCGAATCAAGTGTTTTACTTAATGGTGCTATTGGCGGTGCAGCAACTAGTGCAAAATGGAAAACAACAGGTACGGGCTATTTCAGTGATTCTACTATACTAAACCCAAGGTATTTTCCGAGTAATGCCGATGAGCAGTTGGGGAGTATAAAGTTAATACTAGGTACAAATAATCCAATTGGTCCTTGCGAAAGTGCTTTTGACACCATACAGTTATCTTTCAATCTAAGTGCAGTTTCAAACATTGTTAATGACACTTCAATTTGCGAAAATGATTTAATATACCTCAATGCCAATACAAATTATGTTAGTGGAAATGCCGTTTGGTACACAAATGGCTCAGGTGTTTTAAATAATAATTTATCACTTACTCCAATATACTTTCCAAGTGAAAATGATAAAACTTTAGGTCAGGTAAGTTTTACTTTTATTACCAATGATCCTTTCAACTCATGCTCTAATTCTATAGATTCAACTAAAATAGTAATTAATAGAATGGCCTTTGCAAATGCAGGTTTAGACCAAACAATATGTAATTCAAATAATTCAATATTGTTAATTGGTTCCATAAATGGCTCGGCCTCTTCAGCAAAATGGAGCAGCACGGGCAGTGGCTCATTTAACAATTCTGATTCTTTGGTAACTATATACACATTTAGTAATAATGATAAACAAAGTGGGCTAGTTAAATTAATATTGACTACCAACGATCCTTCAGGTCCTTGTAGTTCAGTAAGTGATACTTTAAATGTGTTATTATACCAAAAACCAATAGTGAATGCTGGTCAAAATCAAAGTATTTGTGGTAATAGTCCAATTAATTTAAACGGAAGTTATAATAGTGCCGCTGTTTTTGCCAAATGGCTTTCATCAAATTCAATTAATTATATTTCATTTGATTCGGTTACTACATACTACCCTACACAAACTGATATAAACTTAGGGAAAATAACTTTTACCTTAATTTCGAGCGACCCTATTGGGCCTTGTAAAGAAGCTAAAGACTCCATAACTGTTACGTTTTTTAAACCCGCTTTTGCTGATGCAGGATTAGACCAAACAGTGTGTGCAACTAATAACAGAATTGAATTAACAGGTAATATAAGTGGCACTGCTAGTAGTCTTAATTGGAGTACCATTAATGGAACAGGTGCTTTTGACAAAACAGATACAGGGAGCACTAAGTATAGACCTACAGCTTCTGATTTTGCAACCAAATTAGTTTCTATTGTATTGACCACCAATGATCCTTTGGGGCCATGTCCTGCAGCAAAAGATACCATGGATGTTATTTTTAAAGATTCATTAGTAAATTTTGAAGCTGAAACGGTGAATAATACTTGCGACTCTTCGATTGTAGCATTTATAAATACGACTTTAAGTTCAGGTAATACATTTGTATGGAACTTTGGTGACAGTACAGCAACATCTACACTAGCCAACCCAAGACATATTTACAAAAAAACAGGCGTTTTTAATGTTAAATTGGTTGCATCTAACGATGTAGGTTGTACGGAAGTATTATATAAAAATACGGTAGTAAATAATATAAGACCAAAGGCCGATTTTGAAGTAAATTATTTAAATCAATGTTTTTTAAATAATGCTTTTGAATTGAATAATACTTCAAACGGAGGTGCAGAAAGTTGGGTTGTTGGCAACGAATGGAGTTTTGGCGACAACACTTTTTCAACCGCTACCTTCCCCACAACCAAGAACTATGGCTATCCTGGTAAATACTTTATTAAACTTAAAGTAATTGCTGCCAATAACTGTACCGATACAGTGGTTAAAGCAGTTTCGGTAACTAGTGGACCTATAAAGCCTACCGTTTCGTTAATATCTGGCAATATTCTGAAAGCCAGTATTGGACAAGCCTATCAATGGTACTTCAATGGTTCTCCAATTACCGGGGCTAATTTACAAACCTTTCAACCCACTAATTTTGGATTTTATAGCGTGCGTATTGATAGTTCTAATGGCTGCGGAACTTTAAGTAATGAATTTGAATTTAAATATACTTCTATTAGTGGTGTTAATGCTGATACTAAAATCATGATTTATCCAAACCCAACAGTGGGGATTTTTAATATTGATTCAGAACTTCAACTTGATTATATTGTATATGATTTTAGTGGAAAAGAAGTGCTTTTTGGGCATAAAAATTCAACTATAGAAAGCGTTGATTTAGGTGGATTTAAAAGTGGTTTTTATATAATTAAATTAATAGGTAAAAATGAAATTTTTACTGCTAAAATACTTAAAAACTAGCTTTCCTTTGAGAGCACGAGGTTTTGCCAATAAGCATTTCCATAACTGCAAAATATTTCAGACAATGCTTTTATTTTCTTTAAGGCTACTAAACAAACCTCGTTTTTATGGTTTAAAGTAATAAAAGCATTGTTTTTATAAACTAAAGGTAAACTGCCATTTGCATCGTTAGCGTATTTGGCAAAACTATCTGTTTGTTGCGCATCTAAAATTTTGCCATTGGGTAAGTTCATAAAGTAAGCGTTTTGTTTATTAAGTGCTCTTGCCTCGGCTTCTTTTGTGCCAATTATTTCTCCTTTGTAAATGGCGATTATTTCGTTTTTATAAATATTTATGGCTGTAAACAAACCCAATCCAGCATTTTCAATTCCCGAGGTTTTTATAAATAAATAATCAGCTTCTGGTGCTGAAATAATCTCAGGAAATGAATTGTTTTTTAAAAGCATTTAGTTAAATGGTATTTGAAATTTACTTTTATTTTAAGAAACAATAATGCAAAAAAAAACCTTGTTAAAGCAATAAACTTTAACAAGGTTTTTCAAAACTATCGAAAAGGGGATTGGTGCTGATACCAACCAAGTACAAAAACACAAAAGCCCGAATTATTAACCCGGGCCTTTGACTATCGTCTGTGGTCTATCAACTGACAACTACCAACTAAAGGTCAAACTTAATGCCTTGTGCTAATGGTAATTCCTTACCGTAGTTAATGGTATTGGTTTGTCTGCGCATATAAGCTTTCCAGCTATCGCTGCCACTTTCGCGACCCCCGCCTGTTTCTTTTTCGCCACCAAATGCACCACCAATTTCAGCACCACTGGTTCCAATATTAACGTTTGCTATTCCGCAATCGCTACCCCAATGAGCTAAAAATGCTTCTGCTTCTTGCAAATTATCGGTAAATACGCTTGAGCTTAAACCTTGTTTAACGCCATTTTGCATATCGATAGCGTCATCAAAATCTGTGTATTTCATGATATAAAGAATAGGAGCAAAAGTTTCGTGTTGCACTATTTTAAAGCTGTTTTTAGCTTCGCAAATAGTTGGTTTTACATAACAACCACTTTCGTATCCTTCGCCTTGCATAACCTCAGCACCACAAAGTACATTTCCACCTTCGGCTTTTACTTGCTCAATAGCATTTAAGTAAGCAGACACTGCATCTTTATCAATTAATGGTCCAACTAAATTGCCAGTTAATGGATTTCCAATGGTTAATTGCATGTAGGCATTTACCAATTTATCTTTTACTTTTTCGTAAATACTTTCGTGAATAATTAATCTCCTTGTGGTTGTGCAGCGTTGACCTGCTGTCCCTACCGCACCAAAAACTACACCTACCATGGCTAAATCTAAATTGGCATTTGGCGTTAAAATTATGGCATTATTTCCACCTAATTCTAATAAGGCTTTTCCAAAACGTTGTGCTACAGTTGCACCAACTATGCGGCCCATACGGGTAGAACCAGTTGCTGAAACCAATGGCACACGCTCGTCTTTGCTCATTAATTCACCTACTTTATAATCGCCATTTACCAAACAGAAAATTCCTTCTGGCAAATTGTTTTCTTTTAAAGTTTTAGCCATTAATAATTGGCAAGCAATTGCAGAAAGTGGCGTTTTTTCAGAGGGTTTCCAAACACACACATCGCCACAAACAGCAGCTAGCATACTATTCCAACTCCAAACCGCAACAGGGAAATTAAACGCTGAAATGATTCCAACTATTCCAAGCGGATGGTATTGCTCATACATTCTGTGGTTTGGTCTTTCACTGTGCATGGTTGAACCAGTTAATTGACGGCTTAAACCCACAGCAAAATCGCAGATGTCAATCATTTCTTGCACTTCACCCAAACCTTCTTGTAAGCTTTTTCCCATTTCGTAGCTTACCAATTGGCCTAAAGGTTGTTTATAATCGCGTAATAAATTTCCGTATTGACGCACAATTTCACCACGTTTTGGAGCTGGCATTTTACGCCAAGTTTTAAAAGCTTCTTCGGCAGTTGCTATAACTTTATTGTACTCAGCTTCGGTGGTAAATTTTACTTTACCTATTAATTTTCCATCTACTGGCGAGTAAATTTCTTTTACTTCAGCGTTTGCATCAGCAAAATGATTTTGCCCTGTTGATGTTCCTTCGTTTATTTCTTTTAAGTTTAACTCTTTTAAAAAATCAAGAGAAAAGGTTTGTGTTGCACTCATTTTTATTAGTTCTTAGTTTATAGTTAGTTAGTTCTTAGTTATTTTGCTTCTGGCTTCTAGCCTCTAGCCTCTAGCTATCGCCTCTAGCCTATTGCCTATTGCCTATTGCCTATTCAATATTTCGTTGCAAAGCTATTCATTTTATTCCAAATAGGATTATTTCATGGCATTTTTTGCCAATTTTATTGGGTTGATTGCATTTAAGTTTAAAATAAAACTTGCTCTGTTTAATGGATTGTCAAATCCGCTATTTAGTTCCCATGAGTTTTTTATATCTCCACTTGCAAACAATGGCAAATAAATTTCAAACACATTTTTAGCTATGCTAATGTAAACTCCTCCGCTGTAGCTAAGTTTGGTTTCTAATTCGTTTGAACCTCCATTAATACTGCTAGAAGGGCCTTCCCAAAAAACCATATCTGAATAAAACCCAATTGGCAATTTAAATGGAAAAGGCAAAGTTAAATTAGCTGATGTAAGCCACGTATTGGTATTGCCAATGCTAACAAAATTTCTAAATCCAGCATCTCTGTTTAGCACTTGGCGAGCCAAAAAAGTTTGTTGTTTTGCTTCTGCTCTTCCAAACATGGCTTCATCGTAAAAGTAATCGTTTTTGCCATTTGTTCCACCAGCCTGAAAAAAAGTTCTTTCCATATTAGTGCTTGTAAAACCATCATTTGATTTACTTCGTAAAAATGTACCAGCAAATAATCTAATTATTGCTTTTTTCTTACTCGTACTATAAGAAATCTCTTGAATAAATTCTGAGCTTATTCTTGTGTAATCAAAGTTACCAGTACCTATTTGAAGGTTGGTTTTTAATTGACTAGGATAGGTAGCTAAATCATGTTTGAAAGTGTGTGTTGCATCAAATGCTGAGATACTTTGGTTGGCCCAATTGTTAAAGTAACCGCTATTTCGCTTATTTTCTAATATGGATACATGACGAATAAGCAATTTATTACTATACAAGCTTCTTGCATTGGCTTGCTTGAAGTCAATTTCAATAAAAGGAGCGATTTTTTCATAAATGGTTCCAGATGTAAAATCCATATAAGCTGAATCATTACCACTTGTATCCTTGAAGGCAAATCCATTCTCGATTAAACCTATGGTACTAAACCTAGCGACATTTATACCTAATTTTATACTCTTGATAAAATGGCTGGAAATAGATAAATTTTTTGCAAAACCAAAGTAACCATTCCAATCTTGGGTAGTAAAACTATACAATGGCGTAAAGTTAAACTCTGTTTTTTGGTCAGGGAAAAAATCGTTATTGATAAACAAGCCTAGCATATTTCCATTGTATTTATTCCATGCGTAAAGTGGAATACAGAATATTTGGCGCTTATTAGGATTTTCTAAAGCAGGTAAGAAACGAACACTCAAAGGTTTGTGAAGCGCATTGTTTTTTCTGTATAATTCAATACTCGATTGATTTTGGTCTATTTGAATATTATTGGCTACACCATTATTATTTAAGAGCGAGGTAATATCAAAAGTTTTCGTACCTATAAATCCTTCCAATTGTTTTGTTTTGATGGGTGTATTGAATTGATTGGTGGATGACAAACTAAAAGGAACATTTAAACCACTTACATTTTTAACTTTGGCTTGGTTGTTTTTAACGCGGATTATTTTGTAATCCATTTTTTTAGTAGAACCTAAAACTTCATCAAAAAACCAGTTTAAATTTTCGTTGGTAAATGCTTCGGCATGTTGCCTGAAATCGTTTGGCAATGGGTGTTTAAATTTCCATTTTTCGTAATAAGCATGCATCATGGCATCAAACTTATCATTACCTAAATAATTTTGCAGCATATAAAAACTCAAGGGGTTTTTGGCATAAATAATCGCGCCATAGTTAAAGTCTGTATAAGTGGTAGAAGGCAAATTTCCAGCTTGATCTTCATTTTTTCGTGCAGTAATTCCATAAAGCAATCTTGATTGGCCAAAACCTTTTAAATCTACATTGAAAACATCTCTCAAAAAGTCTTTTTGTCCTGCCGTTTTAGCTCTTGCTTCGTCTTCTTTTTCCTGTGTACAACGGCTTTCGTAATAAGTGTTCAAACTTTCGTCCATCCAAGGGTACTCGCGTTCGTTGCTTCCTAAAATTCCATAAAACCAATTGTGTCCTACTTCATGAATAATGGTTGTTCTATCAATGCTGGCGCAATTGGTAATGGTTGGGTATTCCATTCCTCCACCTGCTTCAAGCGGAGTAATAACTACTTGAGCTAAATTATAGGGGTAATTTCCAATATGGTCAGAGTAATATTTTACACCCTCGTTTATATAACCAATACCACTGTTATTCATACGTTTGGCAAATAACCAGGTGGCTATTTTTTTGCCATTTTGTAAGGTTACTTCTCCTTTTTTTACATTAAATTCTTTACTAGCAAACCACGCAAAATCGTGAACTGAATCTTGTAAATAACGAACAGTTTTAAATTCATTACTTGAAAGGGGACTTTCTGCAAATTGATTAGCATTGCTTTCAGCTAGTTTATTTAAAAATGCTTCTTCTTCTTTGTTTTGTAAATTACCTGTTGCTGCTAAAACATAGTTTTTGGGTAAAGTAATACTTACATCAAAGCTGCCAAACTCGCTATAAAACTCACCTTGGTCTAAATAGGGTATGGGGTTCCATCCATTTACATCGTAAACTGCCGGTTTTGGAAACCATTGAGTGATGCAATACAATTGTTTTTCTTGACCTAAACGGCTATAAACCTTTGGTAACTGAACATAAAAAGGTGTGCTAATGGTTATTTTTTCACCTGGCTTTAAAGGTTGGTTTAAAGTAAGTAAAGCTATATCAATATCGTTGGTTAAATTCCATTTTATAGAAGAATTATTAACCATAAAATTTAAACTATCAATGCTTCCTTGGTCTTGAGGTTTGGCAAAATAAAAATCGGTTTTCCCGTTTTCTAAATGTTGCTTGGCAAATGCAGTATTTCTATTGGCATAAGCATTTGGCCATACATGCATGTAAATTTGGTTTAGTACATCAGGAGAATTATTGGAATAAACCATACTAATTTGTCCATCTAGGGCGTTTTTATTATCATCAAGCTTAACAGAAATGGTATAAGCTACATGTTGCTGCCAGTTAGCTTGATTCAGTTTTTTGGGTGCACTTTGTGCAATTAATTGAACCGAAATTGGAAGTAAAAAAATAATTGAAAATAATTTTCTCATGAACGAAAGGTTTGTTTTAATCAAGTTTTCAAATATTTATAAAATATCTGACCTGAAAAAGACCATTTAAATAATTTATGAACTTATATTTGTAAAACCAATTTGAATTTTGCGTATGATGGATGGTGAAGACTTTTTAAGTGAAGATGTGAGCAATGATGTACAACGTTACGAAAAGATGTTGCGCAACAAAACCACCGAATACTTTGATGCTGAAACTCTTGAAGGAATAATTGATTATTATATACAAACCAATAAGTTAAAAAAAGCTTTTGCTGCTGTTACCTATGCTTTAAATTTATACCAATTGCATAGCGAGTTTTTATTACAAAAAGCCGAAGTTTATATTTTAGGCGAACGCTACGAAAGCGCTTTAGAAGAACTAGAAACAGTAGAAAATTTTGAACCATTTAATACCGATTTGCATTTGCTAAAAGGCGAAACCTTAATTAATCTTCGCCAGTTTAACGAAGCTGCTATTTGTTTTGAAAAAGCGCTGCAATACACAGATGAACGTTTGGATATGCTATTTGAAATAGCTTATGTTTACGAAGATTGTGATATGTATGCCAAAGCGGTTGAATATTTTAAAATATTAATTGAAGAGTTTCCCGAAATTGAACAATCGTATTACGAAATAGGCCATTGTTTTAACCAATTAGGCGATTATGAAAATGCCATTTTTTATTACAAACAATTAATAGATAACGACCCATACAGCACTACAGGTTGGTATAATTTAGGCATTATTTATTATAAAACCGAAAGGTTTGAAGAAGCATTGGATGCTTATGAATTTTGCTTAGCAATTGATGAAGAATTTACTGCTGCTAAATTTAATAAAGCCAATGTTTTGGTAGAGTTAGAGCGTTACGATGAAGCCATAGCTGAATATAAAAGTGCCATAGCCGAAGATGGTGCTGATGCGATTACCTATTGTAATTTGGGTGGTTGCTACGAACGTATGAATAAAAACGAGGAAGCTAGAGCCAATTACAAAAAAGCTACCGATTTAAACCCAAATATAGCGGAGGCTTGGTTTGGCATTGGTTTAACTTTTGAAAAAGAAAATAAAAACAAAGAAGCGCTGCCTTTTTACCAACGTGCATGTATGTTGGAACAAGATAATGCAGAATATTTATTGGTTTTGGGTGAAACACAATACCGCTTAAATCAAATAGAAAATTGCGAAGAAACTTATGCTAAATTGGTAGAATTAGATGCTACCATGATGGAAGCTTGGTTAGATTGGAGTTTTGTAAAATATACTCAAGGATTTACCAAAGAAGCCATTGAAATGATATTGGAAGCCGCAAAGACAAATTACGATTGCCATCAATATCATTACCGTTTGGTTTGCTACTTATATGAAAACGGGCAAATAGAAGAAGCTAAAAAGCACTTAGAAATAGGCTTACTTTTAAAGTTTGACGATTATTTTTTGATTTATGAAATTTTACCCAAACTGCAGCAAGCTACTTCGCTTACCGAGATAATTGAAAGTTATAGAAATAGTTAATTAGTACCTATAAAATTTATGGCTCAAAAAACAATACAAGATTGGTTTAACGAATATGGCGAAAGCCATCAAAACCCAACTAATAAATTAATTCATTGGATATGTGTGCCAAGTATATTTTTTAGTATTGTGTGTTTATTTTCGTTGGTTCCTGTGGCGGGAGTGCTCAATTTAGCAGGCATATTAATGATATTTGCTACTGTATTTTATGCCCGATTATCGCCTAAATTGGCCATTGGTTTATTGTTGTTTTACTTTATTTGTTTTATGGGAGCCATTGCTTTAAGCCACTTGCCTGTAGCACTTTGGAAAACAGCATTAGGCATTTTTATATTGGCTTGGTTAGGCCAATTTTACGGACATCAAATTGAAGGCAAAAAACCTTCGTTTTTAAAAGATGTACAATTTTTACTGATTGGGCCGGCTTGGCTTTTAGGCTTTGTTTACCAAAGACTAGGAATAAAGTATTAGCTATCAAACTTTATTTTTATAATTTGAGGTCTACTAAATTCAACGTGTCTTTAGTTGATGGATAAATTATTTTTACAATTCCTTCTGATGCGTTATAAAAAACAGTGAGGTTGTTTTGAGGATATTCATTAATGTTTCTATATAATTTATTTTCAATTGAAAGACTATCAAAACTATAAGGTTTTGAATAAAGAACAAAAGGAGTTATGTTAATACTATTGCTTCTATAACTAATTCGCATCGTTTCAATACCTGGTTGTATAAACGTATTTTCTATACTAATTTGATCGGTATTTTTTGTACAGTTAAATATTATATACCTGCGTTGCAGGTTATAGGTTTGTGGGCATTCTTCTTGGGCTACATATTTCCCCCAATCATATACATATCCTTGCCCAACAAAAACAGAGGTGTCTCGCGTTGTTTTGTTTATAAAAGTCAGTTCAGAAAAGTCTTTATAAGGCACCACATTTAAATCTTCTTCTAACTGATATTGGCATTGATTATTATCAACACATCCTTTATCAGGCTTACAAGCTTTAAACAAAAGTAGTATTAAAGGAATGATGAATATTAATCTTTTCATGTTACAATTATTTATTGCAATTACCTTTTACTCTCTTTATTGTCAGCTATTTTGGCTTCAAAAGGATTTATTTTAAATGGATAAATTAATTGCTTGGTATATCCTACGGGAAATTGTGCTTCGTTTAGTCCTGTGCCTTTTGGCCATTCGTTTTCGGGTAAATAATAAGTGCCAAATATCCTATCAATAACTGGGAAAAATACAGCAAAGTTTTTTCCATATTTATCTTCTTCAATACAATGGTGCCAATGATGGTATTGAGGTGTGGTAAATACATATTTTAAGAAACCAATATTAATACGCGTATTGGCATGAATAAATACCGCATGAATGGCAATTACTACAATGTAAACATTAAATACCAATGGCGAAAATCCGCATACATACAAAGGAATAAAAGTTATGGAGCGCGTAAAGAAAATATCAATAAAATGAGTCCTACTTCCTGCTAGCCAATCCATGGTTTGTGTAGAGTGGTGAACAGCATGAAAACGCCACAAATATTGGTGAGAATGAAATATTCTATGTGCCCAATATTGGAATACATCGGTAATAAAAAAAGCAAAAAGAAGTTCAAGGCCCAACGGCAAATTTTGAATCCACAATTGGAATGACTCTAAATTCATTTTACCAAAAAATATCACGGCAGGCTTTTGGGTAATTACTCCAAAAAACTGAATGAGTAAATGGCTAATTGTAAAGTAAATTAAATCTGTTCTCCATTCAGTATGGAACCTATCTTGATTTTCTCGTTTAGGAAATACCATTTCAATGGGAATAAAAATAATAGCCATTAGCAATAAATCTAGTAAAAGCCAATCTAATCCTAAATGCCAATTAGCTTTTTCCACTGCCCTTCCTTGTACATCAAATCCACCAATAATTATGGTTACACAAGCTATAAAAATTCCCCAAATACCTCTGGCTCTTTTGGTACTCAATATCACATTACTTAAGCCAAAAAGCATTGAAATAATAAGCGTAGCTGTTAGTAAAATCTTCATTGATTTGGCTGTATACACTTCCCTAAATTCAGGTGTGGTTAATATTTCAGGAAAATAAAAACATAAAACACCTCCAAGGGCTAAAGAACTAAAAAATACCGATAAATAGCCACTTACTATTCCTTTACCTATTGCGTATCTTTTTATAAATGATTCAATTGTTGACATATTTTTTAATATTAATAAACCAATACTTTGCGTACCTCTGTGTTAAAACCATTGCTTATGCTTACAAAATAAACTCCTTTGTTTTCATTTCCTAAATCAATGGTCAAGGTATTATTGGCAGCACTTGCAGTCCAATTGTGTTGTTGTATGGTTTTACCCATAATGTCGGTAATGGTTACTTGCAAATCGTTGTTTTGGGTTGCTTTGCAATACAACTGAAAACTGCCCGAAGTTGGATTTGGAAATAAATTAACTTGGGTTTGAGTAAACTTTTGTTCGGTTACTCCAATACTAGTAATGGTGCGTTTAATGGCAGCATAAGCATTAATTTTACCTGCACCCCATCGGCTTGAATCAACAGGTTGTTTGGTATAACTATCGGTAATGGCTGTTTTAAAAATGATATTTTTAATTAATGCTGGAGTTAACTTAGGATTTGCTTGGAGCAATAAAGCCACTATTCCAGCAACCATTGGCGATGACATAGATGTACCACTTGCCTCGGCATAATAATAATCGCGGTTATTTTTAGCAAAAGTAAACTTGGCTACACTTTGCGCATAATTACTTCCACCTAATAAATAAGAAACATCAAATGAGTTGACAGCAGAAGCAATGGTCATTCCTGGAGCGGTTATATCTGGCTTAATTCTGCCATCTACCGTAGGACCTTTACTTGAAAATGGTGTGATTTGACCGGGAAAAGCGTAACCCGAATAACTTTGATTAGAGCCTGCTAAGTTTTTAAAAGTAATTTTAGAAGCATAAGCCGCCACGGTAATTGCTGATTGTGTACTTGCCATTTCGCCCAAAGTATAATTACTATTTCCTGCGGTTCCCCAAGGAAAACCACCTGCAGTAAATGAACCATAATAACCATTATAATCGTTTACAAAACCTTGCCACATGTGTACCAATCCATTTTGTCCTAATACACTTACACAAAACTTATCAGCTGTTTTACTAAATACATCTACTAAAATATGTGGCTTGCCATTGTAATCAGCAGCTTTGGCAGTTATGGTTAAAAAGCAGGTATCATTTTTTGAACCAATTAAAAATGTATCCAATGTATTGTTATTTAAACAAATATCAGTTGTTGTACTGCTCACTGTTGAGCCATTATATAAACTAATTTTTAAACAAAATTGCTTGCCAACTTCGCCCCAAACATCAATCCAGTTGCGCTTTTCGCCATTGATAGTTGGGAAAGTAACAAAGCTATGTAAAGCAGTATCGGTACTTGTAAATGTTTTTTGAACATGGATATTTTCATCGCCATTATTCCCTGCTGACAATACAAATATTTTACCTTCTCCAACCATATTATTACACGCTTGACTGAATAATGAACTACCATCATTTGGTCCGATAGAATTACCCCAACTTAAATTAACTACAGCAGGTTTATTTACCGATTTGGCATAGTTGTAAATATAATTCATACCATCTAAAATACTGGCCATGCCAGAGGTTTTCCATTCCGTTTTTTCAGGTTTAATACCTACTATTACTATATCGCTTTCATAAGCTAAACCACGGTATTTTTTATTGGTTCCATAGCCCGAACCTGCAGCTATTCCGCCTACATGCGTTCCATGCGAAAAACTATTTACTTCAAAACCTTTGGCTGACATAGTTGCTGTATCTCTTATCTCGTTTCCATAATTATAACCAACTGGAGGCGTACCATCATTATGTTGTTCCCAAACGCGTTTTATGCGCAAATTGGTACCTGATGTATCGTAAAATGTAGGATGCGTATAATCAAAACCTGCATCAATAATACCCACAACCACCCCTTTACCAGAATATGCTAAAGGCAAGTTAATGCCATTTTGCACAGAATCTGCTCTTGCCGATTTAATAGCTGCATCCAAATTACTTGCAATGGGTTCATCTAGTTGAATATAATCAATTTGAGTTATGGCAATAAATTTTTGTAATTGCGAAACAGGAACTTGAACAGTCCAAATATTACCCGCTTTTGTGCCAATAAACGCACCTAATTGTGTAATGCTTTTTTCATTTATTTGTGGAGTAACTTTTATTAAAGTACTAATAAAAGTTTCCCCTTTTATTTTTGATAAAACAGCTTTATTACTGCTATTTACAGCGTTTGGTTTGCTAAGCAATTGCATTAAATTAGCCGATAATTTATTGGTTTGAGTTACTTGCGCATTACCCCAAAATGTAGCTAAAGTTAATGCCAAAGCTGGTAAGTATTTTTTTATCATGAATACAGTTTTTATAATTACTTAAAACACGAATATGGTAATTATTATTGTAAAATAAGTAATTCTATATTTTTTTTGACTTTTATGTGTTCTATCCGTTTTATTCATTTTATTTGTAAATAATATTCAAAAATGAACCAATACGAAGAATTATTAAAGCATGTATATAGTACTGGAGCGGAAAAAAGCGACAGAACTGGAACCGGTACACGTAGTGTTTTTGGGGCTCAAATAAGATTTGATTTGAGTAAAGGATTCCCTTTAATTACCTCTAAAAAAGTACATTTAAAATCAATTATACACGAATTGCTTTGGTTTATTAAAGGCGATACGAATACAAAATATTTAACGGATAATGGTGTAAGAATTTGGGACGAATGGGCTGATAAAGATGGAAATCTTGGGCCTGTATACGGTCACCAATGGCGCAATTGGCCTAAAACTGATGGTGGAACCATTGACCAATTGAGTGAAGTAATTGAAACATTAAAAACAAATCCTGACAGTCGCAGGATTATAGTAAGTGCTTGGAATGTGGCTGATTTACCTAAAATGGCCTTAATGCCTTGCCATGCATTTTTTCAATTTTATGTTGCCAATGGCAAATTAAGTTGCCAATTGTACCAACGTAGTGCAGACATGTTTTTGGGCGTACCTTTTAATATAGCAAGTTATGCTTTATTAACTTTAATGATAGCTCAAGTTTGTAATTTAGAGCCAGGCGATTTTATTCATACTTTTGGCGATGCACATATTTACAGCAATCATTTTGAACAAGTAGAATTGCAACTCAGCAGAGATATCAGGCCTTATCCAACCATGAAAATCAATCCTGAAGTAAAATCCATTTTTGATTTTAAATACGAGGATTTTGAGCTAGAAAATTACAATCCACATCCAGCCATAAAAGGAGCGGTAGCAGTTTAAATATGAACTTTCCTTCTGCCTTAATTGAAGAGGCTGTAAATCAATTATCGAAGTTTCCTGGTGTTGGTAAAAAATCGGCATTACGTATGGTATTGCATATTTTAAAGCAAGAACCTCAAGATGTAATTAAACTAGCTCAAGCAGTTGAACAAGTTAGGACTTTGATAAAATACTGCAAACGATGCCATAATGTAAGCGATGGAGAATTATGCAATATTTGCCAAAGCCATAAACGCAATAGTGAATTGGTTTGCGTGGTAGAAGATTTGCGTGATGTAATGGCGATTGAAAACACATCTCAATTCAATGGATTATACCATGTTTTAGGTGGAGTAATTTCGCCCATTAACGGCATAGGACCCGATGAATTAAAAATTGCTTCCTTGGTAAGCCGCGCGGAAACCGAAAATATTAAAGAATTAGTAATTGCCTTGAGTGCTAATCCAGAAGGCGATACTACCACATTTTATATTTCAAAAAAATTAGCACATTTACCTATACAAATTAGTACCATAAGCCGAGGAATTTCAATTGGTGGCGAATTAGAATATGCCGATGAAATTACATTAGGACGAAGCATAGTAAGCAGAGTTCCTTACGGAAAGTAAAGACCCTGAAATCCAAACTTAATTTTTTACTTCAAAAAGCATTTCTTTACTTACTTGTTTTATTTTGTCACCGTGTTTAAGTTTTTTTGAAACAGTAGCATAAGGTCCACTTACTACTTTATCACCTTTTTGCAAACCACTTGTTATTACTATAAGTTTATCGTTTTGTATGCCTGTAGTTACCTTTCTAATGCTAGCAGTGTTATTAACATTAATAAATACTACCTCTACTTCATCTTTTTTCGAATCAGTGGTACTTAATTTAAAATCCTCCATGTCCTTTTTATCTGTTTTAGCGGTATCCAAATCTTTAGCTTGTCTAACTGTTACTGCTTCAATTGGAATTGCCAATACATTTGTTTCAACTTCAGTTTGAATTTCAACACTAGCGCTCATACCAGGGCGAAAAACAGCTTTACGTTTGCCAAATTTGGCCGTTAAATCGGTATAACTGCTGCGTAATATTTTTATTTTTACAACAAAATTAGTTACTTGATCACTTGTAGAAGCTCCGTTAGCGCTTGCACTGTTGGCTATTTCCGATACAATACCTTTAAATTTTCGCGTGCCATAAGCATCGACTTCAATTAAGGCAGTATCGCCCAATCCCACTTTGATGATATCATTTTCATTTACATCCACACTAACCTCCATAGCATTTAAATTAGCTACTCGCATCATTTCCGTTCCTGCCATTTGTGAAGTTCCAACCACACGCTCTCCTTTTTCTACTTTTAATGCCGAAACAATACCACTAACAGGTGCAAAGATTTCAGTTCTGGTTAAATTTTTACGGCTTTCCTTCAAACTTGCTTCAAAACTTTTTACAGTATAATCAGCCCCAATAACATTTTGTTTGATGGCCTCTACTTCAGCCTTTGCATTTTTGTAGCTTGAGGTGGCGGTTTCAACTTCGGCTTCGCTCATCAATTTTTGCTCTGCCATTTTTTTGGTTCTATTAAACTGTTTTTCTATTTCAGCAAAACGAGCTTCTGCTTGAGTTAATCTAGCTTTACTCGTTGCTAAATTGGCCTTTGCGTTGCTTAAAGACGCATTGCTTCTGTCAAGAGCTGAGGCATACAATTCGGGGTCTATCCTTGCCAATAATTGTCCGTATGTTACCGAATCTCCTTCTTTCACATAAAGCTCTCTTATTTCTCCACTTACATCTGAACTAATTTTAACTTCCGATTCAGGTTGGATTTTACCATTAGCACTAACTGTTTCAATGATGGTTGTAATTTCGGTGGTGCTAACACTTACACTAATCTCTTTTTTACCGCCAAACCAACCTTTACTTTTTCCAATAAGCGCAATAATTATCAATAAGACTACAGCTCCACCAAGCCATTTTAACAGTTTGTTATTCGATTTTTTCATGAAATTAGGTTAAATAAATTGCAATAAACAATATTAAATAAAGGCGAAAAGTAAGTTTATTTTTAATTCATTGCTTAATTCAATACAATGTATTTTTATAAGCGGTATAATAAAGTGGTTATGGCTAAAATTTGATTACAAAAATGCTACCTCATTGCTAAGATTTAAATATATTAGTTTTAAAGCCTTTAAACGGCTTTTTAACGTATAAAAAATATAGTTTAGTTTTATCTAAAGTGGCAACTATTGATTTGTCAGCTGAAGACAATAAACTTGAGTTAAAATAATTTGTATATCAAAAGTATAACTATAACTAAAAATAAAGGTTCTATTTACAAAAAATATTTACCGTAATTGCATCTTTTTATTCATGACAAAAAAGACGATAGCCATAATTGGAGGCGGACCATCGGCATTAATGCTTGCTGCTAGTATAAACACTGAAAAATTTGAGGTAACTTTATTTGAAAAAAATTTTGCAGTTGGACGTAAATTTTTGGTAGCTGGAGATGGTGGTTTAAACATTACGCATAGCGAAGTTCCTCAAGAATTTATTCAAAAATATACTCCCAATAAATTTATTAAACCTTTTTTTGAGTTATTTAATAACGATGATTTGCGAGACTGGTTATTCCATATTGGTATTGAAACATTTGTAGGAAGTAGCAAAAGGGTTTTTCCAGAAAAGGGAATCAAACCTATAGAGGTTTTAAATGCTATAATTAGTAAAATAACAGCCAATAATGTAACTATAAAAACACAACATGAATGGTTAGGATGGGAAAACGAAAGCCTTATGTTTAAATCACCTACCGAAAACATAATGGTTAAACCAGATTACACCATTTTTGCGCTTGGCGGAGCAAGTTGGGCTAAAACAGGTTCTGATGGTAGTTGGATAAATTTATTTAAGGATAAAAGTATTAAAACCGTGCCTTTTCAAGCATCTAATTGTGGCTTTCAAATTGATTGGCCTCAAGAATTTATCAATGAAAACGAAGGTTTATACCTAAAAAATATTGCTGCAACTTGTGGCAGTTTAACTAAAAAAGGGGAGCTTTCCATTACACAATTGGGATTAGAAGGTGGCGCCATTTATGCTTTAAGCCATAAAATTAGAACTCAGTTAAATGCAAAAAAGGAAGCAGATTTACTCATTGATTTTAAACCAACCTTACAGCTTTATGCAATTGAAAAAAAACTGAGCAATGAGTCAAAACCAACTTCCGATATTTTAAAGTACGACTTAAATATGCCTGCGCCACAAATTGCATTGCTCAAAACTTATTTGAGTAAAGAAGCATTTTTAAGTGCTGAGCAATTGGCCGAAAACATCAAGGCTTTTCCTTTAAAAATTACTGGCACAGCGCCAATTGATGAAGCCATTTCAACTGTTGGTGGGATTGCACTAACCGAAGTAAGTGCTAACTTAGAGTTAAATAAAATGCCAAATAATTTTTGTTTGGGCGAAATGCTTGATTGGGATGCGCCTACAGGAGGTTATTTATTACAAGCTAACCTTAGCATAGGTTATTATTTGGCAAATTATTTTAATACTTCTATTTAATTAACAACTAGTTTATATACTATCAATATATTTGCCTTGTGAAAAATACCTTTTTTATAGCATTGCTATTGGTTTTTAGCTTTAACGCCTGTACGCCAAAGCTTACACTTACCAATACCCAAACCCAAAACATAAAAATTAACAAAGACTCGCTGCAAATGCGAGATGAGTTGGCTTTTAAAACTATTGCACCATACAAGGCTAGGCTTGATAGCTCTATGAATGAAGTTTTGTGTTACAATAACCAAGACTTGAAAAAAGATTTACCTGAAGGAACGTTGGGTAATTTTGTTTGCGATGAATTGATGGCATTTGCTTATAAACAAATAAATTTTTTATCACTGACAAATAAACTAAATGCCAATATAGGACCTCGATTTTGTGTTTATAATAATGGGGGTTTACGCGTTGGAAGCATTGCCAAAGGCAATATAACAGTCGGTAAAATTTTTGAATTAGCACCATTTGATAATGAATTAGTAGTGGTAACTTTAGATGGTAAATATTGTAAACAATTATTTGATTTAATGGCTCAAAACAATGGAGCTCCTTGCTCTAAAGAATTGCGTTTTGATATTGAAAATAACAAAGCTGTGAATATTACCATAAGTGGTCAACCATTTGATGAGAATGTAGTATATAATATACTTACAAACGATTACGTGGCCAGCGGTGGCGATAAAACAGAACCAATGAAATATGCCAAGTCAGTTACATCGTTAAACTTAATGGTGCGCGAGGCATTGATACAACAATTACGAGGTAGAACAAGAGACAAACAAACAATAAATGCAGTTTTAGATGGAAGAATTAAACAAATCAAATAGACGCGATTTTATAAAACAATCGGGCATTTTATTGGCAGGTTCTGCTTTTATGGCTTCGCCAATTAACCAATTATTGGCAGCTAATGGCACTACCCAATTAACCATTTTACATACCAACGATTGGCACAGCCGCATTGAACCATTTGATAAAACAGATAAAAACAATGCAGGTATGGGTGGAGCAGAATTTAGAGCTGCATTGATAAAAAAATACAGAGCAGAAAACGAAAATATTTTGCTACTTGATGCTGGCGATATTTTTCAAGGCACACCTTACTTTAATTTTTATGGTGGTGAATTAGAATATAAACTCATGAGTCAAATGGGTTACGATTGTGTAACACTTGGAAACCACGATTTTGACAATGGAATAGATGGTTTATTTAAACAAATGCCACATGCTACCTTCGATTTTGTGAACTGCAATTACGATTTTAAAGACACACTGCTTGAAAACAAAGTTTTGCCTTATAAAATTTATAAGAAAGGTGGTTTAAAAATTGGCGTTACCGGAGTTGGAATCGAATTAAAAGGCTTGGTTCCTGAAAAATTATATGGCAAAATTAAATACAACGACCCTGTAGAAAACTTAAATAAAGTAGCTGCTTATTTAAAACAAGAAAAAAAGTGTGATTTGGTAATTTGTTTATCGCACCTTGGTTATAACTACAAAGAAGGTAAAATTGGCGATTTAAGCTTAGCACCACAAAGCAAACACGTTGATTTAATAATTGGTGGTCATACACACACATTTTTAAAAGAACCAACCTTGGTAAAAAACGCAGTTGGAAAAGAGGTGATAGTAAACCAAGTTGGTTGGGCAGGTTTGGCACTAGGTAAAATAGATTTCATTTTCAACAACCAACAAATCAACGGGTTTATGCACACTTCAAATAATGTTGATATTGTAGATACAAACATATAATGTTGAAAACATAGTGTTGTCAAGGCTTTGCAACTGTTTGATTATCATATTTTATATTTAATTTGTATCATTGGGTAATGCACATTTTGCAAACAAATTGTTATCTATTTTGCAACAAAAAAATAACGTAAAAATATTTGTGGCTATAAATCAGCACCAAAAGTTTTTTTTACCACAATTCAGATAATATTGTTGAAAAAAACTTTTTTGTGTAAACTTTTTAACACACTTTTACAGTCGGAAAAAGGTATGAATATTATGAGTGAACAGTCGTGTGAAACAGTGTGGAATAATTGCTTGAAATTGATTCAAGATAATGTGAACCCTCAAAGCTTTAGAACTTGGTTTGAGCCAATCAAACCCATCAAATTAGAAAATAAAATCCTTACTATTCAAGTTCCTAGCCAGTTTTTTTACGAATGGTTAGAAGAACATTATGTAAGTTTATTGAAAAAAACTTTAAAACAAATTTTAGGTACAGGAGCACGATTAGAATACAACATTATAGTTGAAAACGGCACCTCTAATTCAAATCCTTATATAGTAAATTTACCAGGTAGTCAAAGTTCGAAAATGGACTCGCAAGAAGCCGGTTTAGGGATGGCTATGAATGCTAATATTAAAAACCCATTTGTAATTCCAGGTTTAAAAAAGGTAAATATTGATGCCAACTTAAATCATAACCTAACTTTTGATAATTATATTGAAGGAGATAATAACCGCCTAGCAAGAGCAGCGGGAATGTCGGTGGCTTCTAAACCCGGTGGAACTGCCTTTAATCCATTGATGTTTTTTGGTGAAACGGGTATGGGTAAAACCCACTTAGTACACGCTATTGGTAATATGGTTAAACAAAACAATAAAAATAAAATTGTATTGTATGTACCTATTGAAAAATTCACCAATCAGTTTGTAGAAGCCATTCGCAATAACTCAAATCAAGATTTTTTAAACTACTACCAACAAGTAGATGTTTTGATTGTAGATGATGTACAGTTTTTAGAAAACAAACAAAAAACACAAGAAATTTTCTTTACTATTTTTAACCATTTGCATCAACAAGGTAAGCAGTTAATTTTAACCAGTGATAGAGCTCCAAAAGACTTAAAAGGAATGGACGAGCGTTTGTTAAGCAGATTTAAATGGGGCTTGTCGGCCGACATACAGTCGCCTGATTTTGAAACTCGTTTGGCTATTTTAGAACATATGATGTATAATGATGGTATCAACTTACATCGTGATGTGGTAGAATATGTAGCACATAATATCAATACCAATGTGCGCGAGTTACAAGGTGCTTTGGTTAGTTTGTTAGCACAATCATCGTTAAACAAAAAAGAAGTAACGCTTGATTTGGCTAAACAAATCTTGAAAAACTTTGTGAAGAACAATACACGTGAAATTTCAATTGAGTTTATTCAAAAATTGGTTTGTGATTATTTTACCATTCCAGTAGAACAAGTAAAATCAAAAACCAGAAAACGCGAAATAGTTCAAGCTCGTCAAATAAGCATGTACTATGCAAAAGATTTAACCAAATCATCTTTAAAAACCATTGGAATGCACTTTGGTGGACGTGATCACTCAACGGTTATTCACGCTTGCCAAACGGTTAACGATTTAATGGAAACTGACAAGAAATTCAGAGCCGACATTGAAGAAATTGGCAAAAGAATAAAAATGAACTTAGTTTAATAACGAATTTATGAGTTAAACAATGCCTTTTTTGGAATCTATGGCATTAATACCAACCAGGATTTTATAAATATCTAAATTGGAGCCATTGAGTAAAACACAAATTTTACTTAATGGCTTTTTTTGTCGTATATTTTGTTGAACAACTGTTGGCAATTGTTAGTAAAGCATGGAACATCATATACTTACATAAATATTTTAGGCATTAGTTTTGTTAATTAGCATTATTAAACATTTTTATGAAGTACATTTTTTTTACATTATTCTGCATTTTTACGCTTAATAGTTTTGCCCAAGAGGAAGTTAAGGTCAAAATTACAGTTGAACAATATATTGAAAAATATTCCGCTTTGGCCATTGAAGAGATGTATAGAAGTCGAATTCCAGCTAGTATTACTTTGGCCCAAGGCATATTAGAAAGTGGTAATGGAAACAGTAGGTTGTCAACTGAAGCAAACAATCATTTTGGAATAAAGTGTAAAGCTACTTGGACAGGAAAAACATTATATGAAGATGACGATGCTCCTCAAGAATGTTTTAGAAAATATGATGCTGCAATAGATAGTTACAGAGATCACTCTGATTTTTTGATGAATAATAAGCGATATGCTTTTCTATTTGATTTAGATAGTAAGGACTATAAAAGTTGGGCTTATGGACTCAAAAAAGCAGGCTATGCAACCAACCCCCAATACCCTGAATTGCTTATTACGTTTATTGAAAAGCATAAATTGCATAAATATGATGAAGTAAAAATAAGTGAGGAAGAAGAAAAGGAAAAGGCAGAGGAGAAAGCGGAAGTAATAAAAACTTATGGTAAAGAATTTATAATTAATGGAGTGCCAGCCATTACAGCAAAAGCTAATGAAAGCTTTGCTCAAATAGCTTTGAATTATGATATTAAAGTATTTCAACTATATAAATATAATGATTTGCAAAAAGATGATGAGTGCCATGAAGGTGATACCATATTTTTAAAGAGCAAAAAAAATAAGGCAGAAGTAGAAACAAGTATTTTTGGAAAAGGCGATAATACCCATAAAATCTCTCAACGTTTCGCAATAAAATTAGAGAAAATTCTTTCGCGTAATAACTTGGTTTTAAATCAGCAACCTGCTGTAGGTCAAATAATTTATTTAAATACTAAACGAACCAACGCAATAATAATTGCTGATACTGCTATACAACGCGATTCTGTTGAAATTGTAAAAACTCAAACAGCTCCAAATGTAATTAAAGTTGATACTATTATTTTGAATGAGACTGTTTATGAAGATCCCAAAAAGAATATTGAAACAATGTTTCCTGTTAATGAAACCACGTTGAGTTATTTTGATACTTTGGAAGAAAAAAAATCAGAGTTATCCTTTTTTCATACAGTTCAAACAGGTGAAACACTTTATAGTATTGCAAAAAAATACAATGTTAAAGTAGATGCTTTACAGTTTTTAAATGCTATGAAAAATAATAATATTGAAATAGGCCAAAGACTTATTGTAAATCCTAATTTGCCAAGTGCCGATACAAAAGAGCCTCAGCCAGTTCCGGGATATCATATTGTTCGTCATGGCGAAACCTTATTTAGCATTTCGAAACTTTATAACATTTCTGTTAATGATTTAAAAGCCATAAATGTACTTGAAAATAACAATATTAAAATAGACCAAAGGTTAACAGTAGTTCCAATTAAAAATTCAGAAAAAAATTCTGGAAGTAATTCAATTTACTATACGGTAGAAAAAGGTGAAACTTTGTTTTCAATTAGTAGGAAATTCAATGTATCAGTAATAAATTTAAAGGAATTAAATAGCAATATGGTACAATTGAAAATCGGAGAAAAAATTAGGATAAGGTAATTTTAATTTTATTTGTAGCTTGCAACTAAATTTGCTTTGCTAAAATCAATCAAATTATTATCATTGTAATTCCTTTTACGTATTTAATTATGAAAAAAATATACTTATCAATAATTAGTGTCTTAATGTTTATAGGGGCAAATGCACAAGTTGTGTTTGGGTTCGACTATAAAGATAATTATCAAAACTTTACCCATAAAGATCAAAATTCTGCTGTTGTAATCGCCATGTATAATTATAACCAGGATAGTACTTTACAGCCTTATTCAGCTATACTTTCTGTAAAAGATAATTCAACTGACCCTAGCTTAACAGCAACCAATGGTGTTCATTTCAACATGACTGCTCAACAGAAAATTGAATTTGGGATTGGCCAATTAGGTTTTAGAAATGAAGTTTTGGTAAAAATAAAGCCAATTCTTGATAATTCTTTTTGGGGGACAAGGATGTTTAAATTGAATCTAAGTGCATTAGAAAATTTTACTCAATCTGATTTACTTTTTGGTCATCAAGATTTTACTGTAGTAATTGATTACGATGGTAGTAAAATTGGAATTCCAAGGGTTAACAAATCAATGTTTACTATATTTCCAAATCCAAGTTTAGATAATATCTATGTAACTGGAGTTGAATGCAAAAACATTCAAATAATTGATTTAATGGGTAAAGTGGTCTTAAATCAAAATATACCAAGTAACCATATTAATATTGAAACGTTACCAGCAGGAATTTATGTTTTAAATGCAATGAGTGACAAAGGATTGGTTACTCAAAAAATAATTAAAAAATAAGTTAGTATAAAATTTTTAAAAGCTGAAGTACCAAACTTCGGCTTTTTTGTTTTCAAACCATCTCATTCGACCAAGTTATGTTAAATTAATTATCATAATTGGATAAAATGGGTAATGTGTTGAGAAAAAGCAATTTAAGAAGTATAAAGTAGCTATTAACAAGTTTTTTTACATTTTTTAAAAAAAAAGCTAATATTTTATTCACAAAAAATTACATTTGTAGGCTTTATTTTAAGGTTGAAAACAAAAACATACATAGTTGAGTTCAATAAACTCCGTTTTGGAAAAAACGAATTTACGTTTCCAATTGGTACCGATTTGTGCGAAGAAGTTGCAGATAAGCCATTTGAAAGCGCGAATGTTCAATGTGAGGTTACGCTCGATAAAAAGGAGAGTATGTACGAAATGCAGTTTAAAATTACTGGCAGCGTATTAACTACTTGCGATACTTGCTTAGATGATTTTGATTTACCTTTAGATAAGACATATGATTTATTGATAAAATTAATTGATGGTCCCGAAAATTTAAATGATGATGAAATCATTTATTTGCCAAAAGGTTTGCATGAATTTGATTTTAAGCAATTTATATATGATTATTTTTTATTAGCCATTCCAACTAAAATTAGTTGTGAGGATGCTGATAAAGAACATAACCAAGCATTCATTGATAAAATAAAAACTGATGAAGGCGATGATGAAGAAGATGAAAATCCTGAATCTGACCCACGCTGGGATGCATTAAAAATTTTTTACAACAAAAACTGATAACACGAGGAGAGAAGTAAAATGCCAAATCCTAAACGAAAAATCTCAAAAGCAAGACGCGATAAGCGCAGAACACATTATAAAGGTGCTGTTCCAACATTGTCAATCGATTCAACATCGGGTGAAGTTCACATGCGCCATCGCGTTACTGCTGATGGTTTCTACCGTGGAAAACATGTTTTCCCTGATATGAAATCAGATGTTTAAGCATTTAGCTTAAAATCAAATACTAAAAACGAAAGTGCTTTTTTAAAGCGTTTTCGTTTTTCGTTTTTTAAATTAACCCCAAACAACTAGCAAATGAAAATTGGTTTTGACATTATGGGTGGCGATTTTGCGCCCAAAGAAGCTATTTTAGGTGCTGTTTTAGCTTTAGCGGAACTTGGTGCTGATGATACCATTGTGCTAATTGGCGATAAAGAACAGGCTGAAAAGTTATTACAATCTCAAGGTGTGAGCGATTCAAGGTTCGAATTTGTGCATACTACCGAAGTTATTGGAATGGGTGAACACCCAACTAAGGCAATTTCTCAAAAGAAGGATTCAAGTATTTCTATTGGTTTTAAATTACTTGCTAGTAAGCAAGTAGATGCTTTTGTTAGTGCTGGTAATACTGGTGCAATGTTAGTTGGTTCTATGTTTACAGTAAAGCCAATTGAAGGTGTTATACGCCCAACTATAACAGCCACAATTCCAAAACCTAATGGTAAGTTTGGGTTATTGTTAGATGTAGGAGCAAATGCAGATTGTAAACCTGATGTATTATATCAATTTGCAGTATTGGGTAGTTTAATGATGAAACATGTTCATGGTTATGCTGACCCAAGAATAGGATTATTGAGCATTGGCGAAGAAAAAGAAAAAGGTAACTTAGTAACTATCTCAGCCCATCAATTAATGGACGAATCCAATGCTTTTCACTTTGTTGGAAATGTAGAGGGTAGAGATTTATTGTCAGACAAGTCGGATGTAATAGTTTGCGAAGGATTTACTGGAAATGTTACCCTAAAAGCTTATGAAGCTTTTTATTATGTAATGAAAAAACGAGGCGTTCAAGATGCTTTTTTAGATAGATTTGACTATGAAAATTATGGTGGAACTCCAATTTTGGGGGTTAATGCACCAGTTATAATTGGTCATGGAATTTCGAATGCAAAAGCATTTAAAAATATGATTTTTACTGCGCGTGATGTTGTAAAATCAGATTTGTGCAATATCATTCGCGAACAGTTTAAAAATTTAGTTCCAATTCAATAAAACATAAGATTACCTCAATAAAATGAGGTGTTTTTCATTAAAGCTAAACTAAACTTTATTCATAAAAATTGAATACAAAGATTATTTTAGCAAAAAATTTACTAATGACAAAAATTACAGCAGCAATCACAGCAGTTAATGGGTATGTACCACCTAAAGTTCTAACCAATAAGGATTTGGAAAAAATGGTTGATACTAATGATGAATGGATTGTAAGCAGAACAGGAATTAAAGAAAGAAGAATTTTAGGCGAAGGCTTAGGAACTTCTGATATGGCGGTAGAGGCTGTTAATGGTTTACTTAAAAAAAGGGGTATTAGTGCAACGGATATTGATTTAATTATTTTTTGTACAGTTACTCCTGATATGGTTTTTCCTTCATCGGCTTGTATTTTGGCAGATAAAATAGGAGCAACAAATGCTTTCGGATATGATTTAGGAGCTGCTTGTTCTGGCTTTCTGTTTGGTTTAGAAACGGGAAGTCGTTTCATACAAAGTGGCGCCTATAAAAAAGTTTTGGTAGTTGGTGGTGATAAAATGTCTTCCATTATTGATTACACAGAAAGAAATACATGTGTAATTTTTGGTGATGGATGCGGATGTATTCTATTAGAGCCAAATGAAGAAGGTTTAGGATTAATAGACTCTGTTTTAAAAGTAGATGGCTCAGGTCGTCATTTTTTACACCAAAAAGCAGGTGGAAGTATCAAACCTGCTAGCCACGAAACAGTTGATGCTCGCGAACATTTTGTATATCAAGAAGGTCAAACCGTGTTCAAATTTGCGGTAAGAGGAATGGCTGATGTGAGTGCTGAAATTATGGAACGCAATAACCTAACTGCAGATGATGTGGCTTGGTTAGTTCCTCATCAAGCAAACTTGCGTATTATTGATGCTACCGCAAACAGAATGGGCCTTGATAAAGAAAAAGTAATGATAAATATTGACCATTTTGGTAATACTACCAATGGAACATTGCCTTTATTACTTTGGGAATGGGAAAATAAATTGAAAAAAGGAGATAATTTGGTACTAGCTGCTTTTGGTGGTGGTTTTACTTGGGGGGCTATTTATTTAAAGTGGGCTTATTAATTTAAAGCGAGCTCATTATTAAATAATTATATAGGTATTTTGTAAAAAATATTGATATTTACATTTTAAAAAATAGTTTTACAATTAGAAATAAAAAGAAGAACATGGAATTAAAAGAAATAAAAGAACTAATCAAATTAGTTTCAGAAAGTGGTGTATCAGAGGTTGAGGTAGAGCGTGGTGATTTTAAAGTATCTATTAAAAAAGTAGAAGAAAAAACTACCATTATTCAACAAGCAGCAGCTCCTGTTGTTCAAGCAATTGCTCCTGCTGCGCCAGTGGCAACAGCACCTGTAAATACATTGCATACACCTGCGGTTACTTCTGCTCCAGCTCCTGCAGCTAGTAATTTAATTACTATTAAATCACCAATGATTGGAACTTATTACAAAACACCAAGCCCTGACAAACCTGCGTTTGTTAATATAGGCGATGAAATTAAAGTTGGTCAAGTTTTGTGTATAGTTGAAGCAATGAAATTATTTAACGAAATTGAATCAGAAGTTTCAGGTAAAATAGTAAAAATATTAGTTGAAAATGCTTCTCCTGTAGAGTATGATCAACCATTGTTTTTAGTAGAACCTATGTAATTCAATTACATAGATAAAACTCTTATCATTAGCCTTTAATCAATTGATTATGGGCTAATTGTATTAATAAATAATATTAAACTAAAACTTTATGTTTAAAAAAATTCTAATTGCCAATAGAGGCGAGATAGCCTTACGTGTAATAAGAACTGCACGCGAAATGGGCATTAAAACAGTAGCTGTTTACAGTACTGCCGATAAAGAAAGTTTACATGTACGTTTTGCTGATGAGGCGGTTTGTATTGGGCCTCCAGCATCGCAACAATCGTATTTGAATATGGCTAATATTATAGCTGCAGCCGAGATTACCAATGCTGATGCAATTCATCCGGGTTATGGTTTTTTAAGTGAAAACGCTAAGTTTAGTCAAATTTGTAAAGACCACGGTATTAAATTTATTGGTGCAAGTCCAGAAATGATTAATGCTATGGGCGATAAATCGAACGCCAAAGACACCATGAAAAAAGCTGGAGTTCCTGTAATTCCTGGTTCTGATGGTTTATTAAGCAGTTTTGAAGAAGGGATTAAGTTAGCCGAGGAAATTGGTTATCCTGTAATTATTAAAGCAACTGCAGGTGGTGGTGGTAGAGGTATGCGTATTATTTGGAAATCGGAAGATTTTGAAAAGAATTGGGATAGTGCCAAACAAGAATCGAAGGCGGCTTTTGGAAACGATGGAATTTACATGGAAAAATATGTAGAAGAACCTCGTCATATCGAAATTCAGTTAGCGGGAGATCAATACGGTAAAGTTTGCCATTTAAGTGAAAGAGATTGCTCTATTCAACGCAGACATCAAAAGTTAATTGAAGAGTCTCCATCACCATTTATGACTCCAGAATTGAGAGAAAAAATGGGTGAGGCAGCTAAAAAAGGTGCATCAGCTATTGGATACGAAGGATTAGGTACCATTGAGTTTTTGGTTGATAAACACCGCAATTTCTATTTTATGGAAATGAATACACGTATTCAAGTGGAGCATCCTGTAACTGAAGAAGTAATTAATTATGATTTGGTAAAAGAACAAATATTAATTGCGGCTGGCCAACCAATTAGTGGTAAAGATCATTATCCAACTAAGCATTGTATTGAGGTTCGTATTAACGCAGAAGATCCTTATAATAACTTTAGACCAACTCCAGGAAGAATTGACTATTTACACAAGCCAGGTGGACATGGAGTAAGGGTTGATACTCACGTTTATGCAGGTTATACCATTCCTTCAAACTACGATAGTATGATTGCAAAAATGATTGTAAGTGCGCAAACGCGCGAAGAAGCAATTATTAAAATGGAACGTGCATTAGGTGAGTTTATTATTGAAGGGCCAGGTTTAAAAACCACTATTCCTTTGCAAATGAAGTTAATGCAGAACGAAGATTTTAAAGCAGGTAATTTTACTACTGCTTTTATGAATACATTTGATATAAATAAATAATTATCAAATAATTTTAAATTAAAAAGCCTGCTTAAGTTTACTTAAGCAGGCTTTTTTTATAATAGTTAATTACTTTTTTTAAGTGCTAAAATTGAGAAATCGGTATTTACCTTTTTAATACTATTAGTTAATTTTCCTAGGCCAGTAATTTCCATATCTACTATATCTCCATCTTGTAGCCATTGAGGCTTAAAGTTTTTATCATTCAGCAAACCTGTGCCATTTAATTCTAAAAAGCATCCTGTTCCCACTGTTCCGCTTCCTATTACATCTCCAGGTAAAATATCAACACCATAGGCGCAACGTTCTAGTATTTCGGCAAACGTCCAGTCCATATCAGCTACATTTCCCTCACTTACTAAAACACCATTTACCCAACATTTCATGCTTAAATTATAGGCATTGCCAACATGGTTAGTCTTAGCTGGTACCTTGTATTGCTCTAGTTCATCAGGGGTAACAAAATATGGCCCTATAACAGTTGAAAAATCTTTTCCTTTAGCCGGCCCAAGATTTAATAGCATTTCTTCCATTTGCAAAGTACGAGCACTCATATCATTCATAATCATATAACCGGCAATGTATTCATCTGCTTCACTTGCTTTAATATTACGGCCTTTTTTACCAACTACAATTGCGGCCTCCAATTCAAAATCTAGCTTTTGAAAATGATCAGGCATGCAATCTATTTGGCCAGGACCTTGAATGGCATTATGATTGGTAAAATAAAATATTGGATATTGGTCAAACTCTTCAATCATTGGCACTCCACGATTTCTTCTTGCAGCAGCCACGTGTTGCCTAAATGCATACCCATCTCTACAAGAAGTGGGTTGTGGAACTGGAGCTTCTAAAATAACATTTGATTCTAAGGTAAAAGGTTTTTCTACTTTACCTAATTTTATTTGAGCATCCCAATTTTTGGCTTTTTCCATTACTTGTTCACCTGCAAATAAAAATTTGCGCATTTTATCAGGAAAGGAAGAATCTAAATCTTTAAGCGCCCAAATTTTACCATCGTGAATAATACCTAACTGAGAGGATTTATTGCGTATATATGTAACTAATTTCATAAATTTTTGTACCAATTAAAAATTCAAATATAAAATCATTTAAGCGTATTAAACTACATAAATTTTATTGGGCAAAACTAATTTATTCTAAAATAATATTATCGCCAAATGCGGGAATTATTATATGTTTAAATCCTGCATCTAATAAATGTTCTTTGTAGTGAACTTGCGTTGGGTATTCGCCATGTACTAAAAAAATGTTTCTAACTTTACTTTTATTTTGGCAACTTAAATATTGAATCATTTCCTGATAATCGCCATGAGCACTATAAGAATCCATGATAACTACATCGGCATACACTTGATGTTCCTCTCCAAAAATTCTAATGGTTTTATCTCCATTGCGTAGCTTACCTCCAGTAGAATGCGGCTCAGCATAACCTACTATTAAAATAGTGTTTTTAGGATTACCAATATTATTTGCTACATGGTGTTTTATGCGTCCAGCTTCTATCATACCCGATGCCGATATGATAATACAAGGTCCTTTTACTTCATTTAGTTTTTTCGAATCTTCCACACTCTGAACATAAATAAGATTGTTGAATCCAAAAGGATCATCATCTTTTTTCATATAAGCTAATATATCTTCGTTAAAACATTCTTCATGTTCACGCATAATGTTGGTAGCGTTTATGGATAATGGACTATCTACATACACATTTATTTTGGGTAGTTTTTTAAGTGTGGCTAATTGATCAAGTGCATATACTATTTCTTGCGTTCTACCAAGGCTAAAGGCTGGAATAATTAGCTTGCCTTTTTTTACTACACAAGTGTTATGAACTACTTCTAAAAGCTGTTCTTCGCTCATGGTATTATTGCTATGTAATCTATCGCCATAAGTTGATTCAGCTATGATATAATCTGCATGAGGAAAAGGTTGAGGGTCTTTTAAAATAGAACCGTTATATCGGCCAATATCTCCAGTAAAAGTTAAATGCCTGATTTTATGTCCTTCTTTATATTTTAAATTAATAGCAGCACTTCCTAAAATATGTCCTGAATCGGTAAATGTTACCCAAACATTATTACAAACTTCATATTCTTGCCCGTAAGGCACACATACAATTTGCTTTAACGCTTGCTCTACATCATCAATATCATAAAGTGGTTCAAGCGGTTCTTCACCTCTTTTTATTCTTCGTTTGTTTACAAACTTTAAATCGTTTATTTGAATATGAGCACTATCCGAAAGCATTATTTTACATAAATCTGCTGTGGCAGGTGTGCAAATTATGGGTCCTGAAAAGCCTTGTTTAACCAAGTTTGGAATATTTCCTGAGTGATCAATATGTGCGTGTGAAAGAATTAGGTAATTAATTTTACTAGCTTCAAATCCTAAAATTCGGTTTTTGTCACCTTCGCCACTTCCTTTTCCTTGAAATAAACCACAGTCTAATAAAATATTTTTGTTATCAATAGTAGTAAGCAAATGCTTGCTGCCTGTAACAGTTTGTGCTGCTCCTAAAAATTGTATTTTCATTATAACAAATGTAGCAATTTGAGCAAATGGCGAGAGTTAAATTTTATTGATTCGATTAATGAAAAATAATGATGTGTATTATTTTTAAAAGTAGCTCTATATTATGGTTATATTTGCTATTGATTTTTTTAAAACATGACAGAACCTCAAAAAAACAATCCATTACATGGTTATACTTTAGAAACTATAATAACTTATTTGCAACTATATTATGGCTGGGAAAAGTTATATGAACAAATACCTGCAAATTGTTTTAAAGTAAATCCTTCTATTAAATCAGCGCTTACCTTTATGCGTAAAACACCTTGGGCCCGTACCAAAGCCGAAAATACTTTTGTTTATTTAACTCGAAAAGGTGTGGATGAACGCTATTTGGTTATTAAGGAAAAGAAACCGAAAATTTAGTTCTATAAATATGAAACGTATTTTCAAAAAGCTACTTTTAGGTAGTAATGCTAAAACCAAATCAGCTATTAGTCCAATTCAAAAAAGGATTAATAACATAAACTCTATTTGGCATAACCATCACCAAGATGATAATGGCATTGAGAAAATAATTAGATTAATACTCTCTACTTCTCAACTATTTTTTCCTGGCATTTATATTAAGCAATTAGCAAGCAAAAAAGGGCACGAGTACCAAGAGCTTTACCTAGACATATACGTGTTGTTAAAAGTTGTTTTTCCAATTATTATTTTAAGTAATAATTGGTTAATTTATAATTGGTTAGTCTTTACAATGGTTTATCTATTACTAGAAACTGTGCTTTATGTTCCCACCTTAATTTTTGCTTCTGATTCCTTCTCAAGACCTCGTTCATATAAAAGATCTATGATGCTACTATTTTTAAACTACCTTGAAATAATTTTTGCGTATGGCGTTCTATATTCATTAGGTAACTATTTAAATAAACCTTTTTTGCATTGGTTTGATGCCATTTATTTTAGTACCATTACCTCTTCTTCCATAGGTTATGGTGATTATTTTCCTGCCACAACTTGGGGCAAATTTTTAGTGAGTACACAAGCTTTTCTGTTTCTGTTTTTCATTGTTTTGTTTTTAAATTTCTTTACTACTAATATCAAATCACGTGGTTATTTTGACCATGAAAATAAAGATTAATTGGAGTTTTAGTTTTTGCTAATATTTGCCGTTAAAAAAATTGATAACAGATTTTAAAAAGTTTTACCAAAAAAAATTGCTTCAATTTTTATTAAACAACATAAATGTTTTAATATCGCAATCACAATTACAAATAATATGAAAAAAATAATTACAACAATAGCAGCTGTAGCAATTAGTACATTGACATTTGCTCAGCTAGTTCCAAATGGCAGTTTTGAGACAGCAACTGGCGACAATGCGGATGGTTGGGTACGTTTAAGTGGAAGAACAAAAGTAAGAACAACATTGAATTTAACTGCAAATGGATCTACTTTTTCATTAACAGCAGCAACGGGAACAAATTTTTTAGGTGTTTTAAATGATACTGTAAATGGTGCTTTACGCATAGGACGAGTAAATACTACTATGGCTATGAAAAGAAGACCTGCAGGCTTTAAGTTTAAAATGAATTATTTAACGTCAGTTACAACAGAAAGTTTTTTTGCATTTGTTACTTTTTTTCAATCTAACGATGGTAGAAGAGATACTTTATTAACAGACTTTGTAGCATTATCACAAAGAGGTCCATTGTTAGGTTCTGTAACAGGAAATAAAATTGGTTGGTTACAAATTTCTAAACCAATAAATTATGATTATTGGGATAATAATTTTCTAAATGCCATTTCTGATAGTTGTACAATTGAATTTTTCTCAACAGGTAATATGGCTCAAGGTACTTCTACCTCTTCATTTTCAACAGAATTATTAATTGATGATGTGGAGTTTACTTCTTGGGGAACGGGTTTAGAAACTACAGTAACTGCAGTTGATCAACCATTGTTAAATAATTATCCAAATCCTTTTGCGTCTAATACTGTAATTAATTATAGCTTGGCTATTCCTTCAGAAAATGTTAATTTAACTGTTGTTGATATCAATGGTAAAGAAGTATTTACGCAAAACTTAGGAAAACAAAATGCAGGTGAAATAACTTTAAATTTTGATGGTTCTAATTTAAAAGAAGGTATTTATTTTTACACTGTAACTAGCGATAACAACCGCCAAACAGGTAAAATGATGATAAGTAAATAATTCTAATCTCTAATAAAAAAAGCCGACTCATTTTTGTGTCGGCTTTTTTGTTTCCTTAAAATGGCAAATAAATGGTTAAACCATATAAAGTATTTTTATTTGTATCGTTAATAATATCGAATGAGTAATTTAGGTTTTTTCCTGAATGAAGAATACCCCATTTAAATGCATTGTCAAATGATTTTATATCATTACTTTTCAATAAACCTATTTGGAATCCAATATAGAAGGGATTGTTTTTATTCTCCTCATTTAAATTATATAAACCTTTTAATGCAAGAGAATTAACCAATGAAACACTTTTTACTTCATTGTTTAAGGTATTTGCAATTGGAAAAACATTATAACTTAAACCCGTTCTCCACTTTCCAACAGAATATTTGTTTGATAAATAAAGTAACATATCAATACCTGCTATTGGGGCAATTGTATTACCAATTATCCCTACTCCAAATGCACCATTGATAATTAACGCATCCGTTCTTCCTTGGGTTTTGTTAGTAATTTTATATCCATTTTCGGTAGCTAACTCTAGTTTAAAAGTTCGGTTAAAATCCTTTTTAGCATTGGTGTTTACAAAATTGATAGCGCTTTCAATATTGGTATTTTCAAGTTGAGTTTTTAATTGTTTGGCATCACTCAAATATATCTGAATTTGATACTCATTTTTTAAATCGAATAAATGGTATTCGTATTTGGGCAAATCGAGTTGCAAACGCTTTAGCTCATAAGCAATGTTTACAGCATTTTCAGTTAAATCTACATTTTCAGCTTTTAATCTACGTTTGCCATTATTTGTTACAAAATAATAAACTTTAGTAGCTTCTGCATTTAAAGAATTATTGGCTTGTGCTAGTAAGATATCAGATAAAAACAAGGTTTTAATGGAGTCGGCCTGCTTGTATTTATGTATGTTTTTTAAATTCCCTCCAATAATTAAAATTTTATCGCTTCCGCTCAGTTTAATAACTAATGTGTCCGAAGGGGTTTCATCGGTGTAATCTAAATCTACTTGAGTTACACCTTCTTTTTGTGCAAATAATGGATTGGTGCAGGCCATAACAAGCCCACAAGCTAATAGCAGTAATTTTTTCATAATCATAAATTGGTTAATGGTTTTAATTAATTTGTTTGGTGAAACTGAAGCTCAAGTTATCGGCTGAGGCTCCAGTTAACGATTTGTTGGGTAATGTTGTTCCTATTTTAAATTTAAGGTTTTGTATGCTTGCAACTTTTATTTCTAAAGGCTTCTTCAAAAGGGGTTCTTCAAAATCAATTTCTGTAAATCTTTTGTATTTTTTAACACTTTCTATCACCATGTTTTCTGCAATAGCTACTGAAATTATTGGAGTATCTATATGCTTATTTTCAGTAATCATCAATGGTTCTGCTTCAGTAATTTTCTTTAAGCTTTTTGGCTTTACAATTACATCTTGTTTAGCATTGGCCATTGAATCTTTTTTTAAACTTGGCTTTACATAGTCTTCTTTTTCAATTCTCTGAACTTGTGCAGTTGCGGGCTTTTTTAAGTTTGCGGGTTTAATTACTTTTATAACATAAATACCAATACCTCCAAATAGTAAAAGTACAGCAGCTGCAGAACCAATTCGGTTAAACCAAAAAACAATTGGTTTTGGTTTATTAGATTCTAAACTTGCTTCCAAAAGTTCCCACTTGCTTTCCAAATTAGGTTCATAGTTCTGAGGTAGGCTGTTAATTGAATCTATTTTTTGCTTAATAATATTGTTACTATGCATTTCCATAACCGTATTGTTTTGGGTTAATTAAATTTTTGAGTTTGGCTTTAGCTTTAGCCAATTGTGTTTTACTGGTGCTTTCTGTAATACCAAGTGTTTTCGCTATTTCTTGATGGCTATATCCTTCAATAATGAACATGTTAAATACTGTTCGATAACCAATTGGCAGTTTTAAAATAGCGTCAAATAAATATTGAGCATCCATTTGTTTTATAAAATCATCGTCAAAACCAATATCTGGCGCCTTGTCAATACTAACTACTAGGCTAAAGTTATTTTGCTTGCGCAGGGCCATCAATGCTTCGTTAACCATGATGCGCTTTAACCAATACATAAAGCTACTGTTGTTTTGGTATTCAAATTTTTCGATTTGCTGAAAAGCTTTTAAAAAGCCTTTCATTACACAATCTTCTGCTTCGTCAATTTGCGCTATATACCGCTGACAAACACGAAACATGACACCAAAGCACTTTTCAAAAACTAGTTTTTGGGTTGAGGCATCTCTTTGTTTGAGTAGTTTAGTATGTGCCTTGGTAACTTGCATTTTTATTTTTTATATCTGCTATAATGCAAGTTTTTGAAGGAAAGTTGCCTGCCTAAAATTAAAAGAAGTATTTTTAGCACATTTTTTAGTTAAAAGGTAATATTTACTTCCAATTCATTTCCATCTCTAACTATTATACCTTTTACTTTATCACCTTTATTGTATTTACCCAAACATTTCATGTAGGCTTGCATATCTACAACATCATCAGCTCCAAGTTTTATTAATAAATCACCACGTTTTAAACCAGCTAATGAAGCAGGTTTTCCTTCAGTAACTCCATCAATTTTTACTCCTTTACCTTCGTGTAAATAATCAGGCATAATGCCTAAAGTAACTTTAAAACTAACTCCTCCGCCTGTTGTTGAATGGGTATCTTTGGTTTTGGTAAATACCAATCGTGGTTCTTGTTCTAAATTATTAATTAGGTTATATATGTATTTTAAAACAGCTAATTCGCCTTTGTAATTTATTAAATGATCATCATCGCTTGGTTTATGATAATCGTAATGTGTGCCAGTGAAGAAATGAAGTACAGGTACACCAATATTATAAAACGAAGTATGATCGCTTGCGCCAACACCACTTTCTGAAGTTTTCGGCTTAATACCATCAATATTTATTTTAGCTAAAACTGAATTCCATGTAGGTGAAGTTCCCACACCATCAATTGCAAAAGTATTTTTAGTGCTATCTAATCTTCCTAACATATCCATATTAATCATGTAATTAATTTTGGTGCTATCAATGGTTGGATGTTTGCAAAAATAGTTAGAACCTAAAAGCCCTTCTTCCTCGCCACTAAAGGCAATGAATAAATAATTGTATTTACTTAAATGTGCTTTTTTTATAATTTCGGCCAATTCAATTAAAGCAGCAGTTCCACTTGCATTGTCATCAGCTCCATTGTGAATTTGTGGTTTTTCGTTTTCGGTTTTTCGGTAAGTTGAGCCACCTAATTCGTTATAACCTAAATGATCGTAATGTGCGCCAATTACTACTGTGTGGGCAGCTTTATTATTTAAAAATGCAATTACATTATGACCAGTTAAAGTTCTGGTAATTGTTTCAATATTTAATTCAACCGATGCATTGTCAAAGTTTAGTGTATCCAATTTGTTTAAATGCGATAAAAAATAAACTGGAATTTTATAAAAATTAGCTTTGAAAAATGGCTTAAAATCAGGCTCTAGCACGTTTTGGTGTTGGTTAATAATAATTACAGCTTTGGCTCCTAAAGCTATGGCTGTATCTATTTTATTTTCCAAACTCACTTTATTGTTTTCGCTATTGGGGTCAGCTAGTTTGTAAACCAATATTTTGCCATCTAAGCTTTTTTTGTTTACATAATCAACATCATTGCCTGCTCCTAACCAAATGGTTTTACCTTTTACCTTACCTACATTACTTTGGCTTAATGGGTAAAAATTGGTAGGATTTATGCCACCTAATGTTAGTTCAAAGCTTTTTTTGCTAATGGCAAACGAAACATTATTGAACGATAACTTATTTAAAGTAAATGTTTGTAAAAAGCTGCCATCATTGCCTTTTCCTATTAAACCTAACGATTGAAAATTATCAATTAAAAACTCATAGGCTAGTTTTTCACCATGGCTACCCATAAGTCGTCCTGCTAGTCTATCGCTGGCTAAGTAACTTAAATTTTGCTCAAGGGAATTGATAATATCCTCATCCGATTTTATAATTTTTTGGGCAAAAGCTTTGCCAAATATGCTAAATAATAGAATTGAGACGAAGTATTTCATATATAACTTTTATTAAAATAATGGATGCGAAACTCGCAAAAGTAATTCTGATGGTTTGTGATTTTGATTTTTGAGCAGTTTTAACACCTAATTGGGCAAAAAGAAAAGTACCTGCAATTAACGGAAATGCAATGGGTAAAAATATGTATCCAAATTGCCAATTGCTTATATAAGTTTGGGGTTTGGCGTTTAAGTTTAAAATGCCAATTACAATGGCAAAACCAAATATAACACCTGTAGAAATAGCACTCGCTTTTTTAATATCTAGCTTTATCCATTCTGTAAAAACGGGAGTCATAATAACTCCGCCTCCTAAGCCCGACATAGCTGTTACAATACCCGCGAATGCACCTGTAATATTGTATTTGTAATTGTTTGCTTTTGTTTCAGTAGGAGCTTCCACTTTTGGTTTAGGCATAAACATTTTTACTACCACAAAAACCAACATGGTAAGGAAAAAATATAAAAATACACTTCTGCTATACCATGTTCCATTATTAATTAAAGTATGTAAAACTATTACGCTTACTACTCCAGGCAACATGGTTTGTAGGGTTTCTTTTAAAAAGAAATTGCCCATTTTAAACTGTTTGTAACTGGCTACTGCTGAAGAAAATATGATGATAAATAACGAATTTGCTAGCACTGCTTTTACCAATTCGTTGCCTGTTCCAAAATATTTTGAAAGAAAATAATCAAGAATGGGTACATAAATAATGCCGCCACCAATTCCTAAAAATCCTGACATAAAACCACCCAAAGATCCAAATAAAAATAGAATGATAAAATCTGTAATTGATAACATTTTTTAGGGATTTGATTGTTATCTTACAGTAGTTAAAATTTGGTTGTAGCGCTGCTTATCTGCAAATAATTTTAAGGCTTCTTGCACATCTTGGTCATTGTCAAAACCTGCTTCAATTCTGCCTTTTTGGTAAAAATACCTTCTCACTATTTCTTCTTCTAAAAGCTCAATTATTTCATCTTTATTTTTTTCAATATCGGCCGCTTTATCGTGGTTAACACTTTGTTTCATGGCTTCAAATTGTGTTTTAATAGCCTCAAAATATTTTTCTTCTTCGGCATTCTTTTTCACTTCAAGCAAGGCTGTTTCAGTTGCGGTGTTATAGGCATAATCTTTGTTAGCTATAAATGCTTTAAAATCGGCAAAATCGCTTTCTTTTAGTTTAAACGATTTGGCATCGCCAATGCTCGAATTTTTGTTTCTAAATTGTGTAGCAAAATCAAAAATAAGTTGTTTGTAAATTAAACTTTCAGCAATTTTTGATAATGGCTTTTGTTCTACTTTAATATCTGGGTCCACTCCGCCACCATCTAAAACCTTGCGTCCTATTTTGGTTTTAAATGCTTTTTTCAAACTATCAGCTACACTGCCTACGCTTCCATCTTCGTTTCTATGCGAATAATCCAATGCTTGAATGCATCTGCCACTTGGTGTGTAATATTTTGCAGTAGTAATTTTTATTTGGGCATTGTAATTCAATGGCCTTGTTGATTGAACCAAACCTTTTCCAAAAGTTTTTTGACCAATTACAATTCCTCTATCTAGGTCTTGAATACTCCCACTTACAATTTCGGATGCCGAAGCCGAACCATGATTGGTTAATACTATTAATGGAATATTTTCGTCAGTACTTGGGTTTAAAGTTCTGTACGATTTTTCCCATTCTTTTACTTTTCCTTTGGTAAATACTACTTCTTGCCCTTGTGGAATAAATATGTTTACAATATTAACTGCTTCGTGTAGTAAACCACCCGGATTACCTCGTACGTCTAAAATTACATTTTTAAGATTGTTATTTTTCTTTAATTCCAACAAAGCATCGCGCACTTCTTTGCCTGCATCGTTGGTAAAACCAGTTAATTTAATAATCCCAGTTTCGCTGTTTACCATGCCATAATAAGGCACATTTTTTACTTTTATTTCCTCACGTAAAATCGATTTTTTTATCTCAACATCATTGCGTTTAATGGTAATATTTACTTTGGTTCCCGCTTGTCCTTTAAGTAATTTACTAACTTCGGAAGTGCTTTTACCTTTGCTGCTTTTGCCTTCAATTTCTACTATAATATCGCCCGGTAATAAACCTTCTTTTTGAGCAGGATAACCTTCGTAAGGATCGGTAATAACCACATAATCGCCTTTCATGCCAATTTGTGCACCTACACCACCGTACTGACCTGTCATTTGGAAACGAAAATCTTCGGCTTCAGCTTCGCTGATATAATTAGTGTAAGGATCAAGCGTATTTAACATTTCGTCAATCGCTTTTTTGGTTAATTTACCCGCATCTATTTCATCTACATAATACGTATTTATTTCTTTGAAAACCGATGAAAACAAGTCCATGTTTTTCGATATTTCAAAATAAGTATCGGTAGCTTTAAATGAAATAAGCCCTAAAAATGCAAATGCAATTACCAATTTATACCTTTTAACTTTTGAAAGCATATTTTTTAAATAAATCATGGCAGCAATATAAAAAACAATAAACAACAAATAGAACCACTCAAAAAAAATTATGCTAATATGATAATAGTTCTTGAAAGGAAAAGATAGTAATTGTTATTCAATTTGCTTTTAATAAATACATTAATAACCAATAGGTTTCGCATTGTGAGAAGAAAATGTTTTTTAAAATAATCACTTGTCATTTAAAGTAATTTTTGTTTTCATATTTTTATTGATTTACGTTGTATCTAATTAATTCCCAAGTACTATTATCATTACTCCTAATAAATTTTACCAAGCCTATGTTTTTTGCATAATACATATTGCTATATATATCATTAGAAGTACCGTTTGGATAATAAATGTTTAAAATATTTTTATATGTAATGTTTTCATCGGTAACAATAGAGTCCATAAAATTAATATCTGCACCTTGCTCATTTGAATATTTTTCCCCTTCAATATAGATATGGTAACTTCCTTTATAGTTATTCATTGGAGATAACTGTTGTATTCCCAAAAGTTCATTGTTAAGGTTATTTCCATCTTTGGGAAATAATGAAATGCCAAAATTGACATAATAATTATTTTGACTGTAAGTTTTATTATGCATTTCATATATAAATGATTCATAGCATTTATTCCAGCCGTAAGCATGTATTTTTTTGCTTATAGGCCCTATTCCATTATTTGAAATGTAAACCCAAATACTATCAATTTCGCCACTTTCAATATTTTTGAAAATCCAATAAGTTCCTTCTTTAAAATAAAAGCGGGCTTTCATGTCTGCTGGTATTAGCACGGTGTTTGCGCTATCACATGTAGTAACGGTACTTTGCATGTTAGTGTCAGGTGGTGTTTTACTGCATTGTATATTGATGAATAGCAATACAAGTAATGAAGTTAATAATAGGTTTTTCATAAGTTAATTGATTAATTAAAAAAGCACAAATTGATTTAAGTATTTTGCCTATACAATTATTGGTTGTTTTAACTACATCTGCAAAAATAATATTGAGCTAAGGCAATGTTTTTCTAATAAAAAACCTACAATGCAGTGTTTTATAGTAATTTTAAACTATAATACTCAATATTTCAATGTATTATGTTTTCAGTGAAAGCTATTTTTATGAATTATAAATTGCTTTAAAACAGTTTAATATATTTGCTCAATTTTTATAGAAACTCATTTTTATGTTAACATTACAAAACAAAACAATTTTAATTACTGGTGCTAGTCGTGGAATTGGCAAAGGAATAGCCACTTATTTAGCTAATTTAGGTGCTGATATAGCTTTTACTTATGCTAGTTCGGTTGAAAAAGCCAATGCTTTTGAGGCAGAATTAATTGCTTTAGGCGTTAAAGCAAAAGGATATCAAAGTAATGCGGCTGATTTTGCTGCTAGCGAAACTTTGGTAGACGAAGTGGTAAAAGAATTTGGTAAAATTGATGTATTGGTTAACAATGCTGGTATTACCCGCGATACCTTATTAATGCGAATGAGCGAAGCACAATGGGACGAAGTGTTAGACACCAACTTAAAATCGGCATTTAACATGACCAAAGCTGCTACCAAATATATGATGAAAGCCAAACAAGGTTCTATTATCAATATTACTTCGGTGGTTGGAATTACAGGAAATGCAGGCCAAGCTAATTATGCTGCATCAAAAGCAGGTATGATTGGTTTTACCAAATCGGTAGCTAAGGAATTAGGAAGCCGCAATATCCGTTGCAATGCCATTGCTCCAGGTTTTATTGAAACCGAAATGACTGATGCATTAAATGCTGATGTAAAAGCAGAATGGATTAAAGGAATTCCTTTAAAACGTGGCGGAACCACGGTAGATGTAGCCAATTGTGTTGCATTTTTAGCAAGCGAACTTTCAGCCTATATTACCGGCCAAACTATTAATGTTTGTGGTGGTATGGTGATGTAGTTTTATAATACATAACAAATTATTTTCATGAATTTTAAAACCACATAGTTACATAGGTTACATAGTGTTAAGCTATGTTTTCTATGTGTCTATGTGGTTCAAATTTTTTAAAATAAACATCACTTATCATTTCAAATTGATATTTCAAATAATTATCATTCGCAATGACTTAAAATTAATTCAATAACACATTGTACAATTTAAGCGCAGAATTTTCACTTTGGTTTATTCCTTTATGCCTCGTTTTGGCTGCGGGTATATCGTGGTTTTTATATTTTAAAAATCCTTTAAATATTGAAAATAAATGGATAAAATGGAGTTTAAATGGACTTCGTTTTTTAAGTGTATTTGTGTTGCTTTTTTTATTGTTAGGGGTATTAATTAAATCGACCAACAAGCAAGTAAAAAAACCAATAGTAGTAATAGCTGCCGATAATAGCGAATCTATTATTACCAATAAATTTGGTGCAGAATACAAGGCCAATTTGCAAAATAAAATTAACCAATTGGTTAATAATTTAAAAGATAACTACGAGGTTAAAACCATTGCTTTTGGTAATGAAATTCAACCTGATTCTGCTTTAACTTTTAAACAAAAACAAAGTAATTTAGAGGCTGTCCTCAATGAAATTGAAAACAACTATAGTAACCAAAATTTAGGTGCTGTAATAATGGCAACCGATGGAATTTATACCAAAGGAAATAGTCCACTTGAAAGTGCTAAAAACTTAAAAGTTCCTTTTTATACGGTGGCTTTAGGGGATAGCAATCAACAGCGCGATGCTTTGATAAAAAATGTACGTTATAACCAAATAGTTTTTGCTGGAAATGAGTTTGAATTAGAAATTGATTTGGCTGCTTTCGATTTTTTGAATCAACCTAGTTTGGTTCAAATTAGCCATAAGGGACAAAGTATTTTTAAACAAAATATTACCATTGACAATAAAACATTTTTTAAAACCATAAAAGCTAAACTGCCTACTAGTACAGAAGGTTCGCAGCATTTTACAGTAAATATTGCCAAACAAAACAATGAAATCAGTTATGTAAATAATCAGTTTGATTTTTTTGTGGATGTAATCAAATCGAAACAAAAAATATTGATAGTGGGCTTGTGTCCGCATCCTGATTTAAGTGCTTTAAAACAAGCTATCAATCAAAATCAAAATTATGAAGCAAGCATTGTTTTGTTTAATGATGCGAGCAATGATTTAATAAAAAAATATGATGTGGTAATTGCCCATCAATTACCAGGATTTAGGAACGAAGCTATGCCTTTGGTAAAATACATGATTGATAGTAAAACACCTTGTTTTTTTGTATTAACCAATCGCACAGGATTTGCGCAGTTGAATCAACTTCAAAACAGTTTGCAATTTTCGGCCTCACAAAATACATCTACAGCCGCTACAGCTGGGTTTAATGCCGGTAACAGTTCGCTTTATTTCGATGAAACAACAGCTAAACAAATTGCAGATTTTCCACCTTTGCAAGTAGCTTATGGAAAATACAGTTTAAATGCACAATCGCAATTGGTTTTGAAACAACAAATTGGTTATGTATTAACCAACGAGCCTATGTTAAGTATTGATAATGCTAGCAATTTGGCGTTTTTAATGGGTGAAGGTTTTTGGAAATGGCGTTTGTTTGATTTTGATAAAAATAACTCTCAGTTAATAACCAGCGATTTAATAGCCAAAGTTATTCAATCCATAGCTTTAAAAGCCGATAAAAGTTTTTTTAAAGTAAAACCCATTAAACAAAAATTTGATGAAGGCGAAAACATAGTTTTTGATGCACAGATTTATAACCAAAGTTATGAGTTGCAAAACACAGAAGACATTTCGTTAATTATAAAAAATGCACAAGGCAAACAGTTTGATTACAGCTTTAGTAAAATTGATAAATCATATACTGCTAATTTAGGTCAATTGCCTGTGGGAACTTATACTTACAGTGCTAAAAGCGTTAATCAAAAAGAAGTTAAAACCGGTAATTTTATAGTACAAGCATTGCAAGCTGAATTAACCCAAACGCGCGCTGATTACCAATTATTGAATACCTTGGCAAACGATACCAAAGGTCAATTTTACACATATGTCAATATGGATAAAATACCAGAAAATATTACTGCAAATGAAAATATTCAAGCAGTAAGTTATACTAATTCGAAGCTAGATGAGTTAATCAATAACAAATGGATTTTCTTTATTATTTTGTTGTTATTGAGCATGGAGTGGTTTATTAGAAAATGGAACGGAAGCATTTAAGATAATGCGGAGTTCGAAGTGCGGAATGAACAAAAATGAGGAGTTAATTTAATGTTGTTAATGAACTAACTATTTCTCATCATTTATAGGTAAAATGGTTAGTTCAAAAACAAACGAATAAGCATTATTTTCGGTGTTTGGAATTTGAATACCAAATGTTAATGGCATGTATTTTAAAGGATAATATATTACCCCAAGTGAGGTATAGGCTAAGGCATTTTTGCCCATAACACTCTCGGCCATCACGTGAAATTTTTCGGTTAACACTATTTCTGAAGCAAGCCAAAAGCCTATTCTATCGCCTTCGCCACCATAATGCAAAGTATTGTAATAACTGCCAAGTACAAAAACACTATGCTTCAAAAACAAATCAGTAATTTAAATAAGTTAATGATGCGGGCTTGTTGCTATTTCTTTCTGTATAATTAAAGCCAACTTGAGTACCAAGCGCAATGGATTGTTGGTTGTTAATTTTAAAACTTTTTAGCCCGTTTAATAAAATTAATGGGTTATAAGGATCTTTATCTAAGCTATCGTTTTCTATTAAAAATTGTTGATTGGTTTTAAAGTTTAAGCCCAACACGTTGGCCCCAATTTCAAAACCTTTTCCTAAACCAAAAGCTAAAGTACTGTTTGATTGTATAATTTCATTAATGTTAATTTGTTGCTGGAAAAACAATTTATTTTTAGCAGTAACTTCTGCTGAAGGAACATTGATAAAGTTTTGCTGCGCGAAGCCAATTAAGCCAAATGCGAGCAAAAAAAATGTAAATATAGTTTTCAAGGTAAATATTTTCCTTTGTGTTTAAATTTCCAATTTTAAAGAACAAATTTCAAATAAAATGTAATATGTGTTGGGTGGTAAACGATTTTGAGTGTTTAATTTATTGGATTTAACAACTGACTTACTAAAATTTAAAATATAATGCCGCTTCGCCTGTTACATTGTAGTTTTTGGCATTTTGGTAAAGGGCATAACCTGTCATTAAGTTAAAGCCGATGTTTTTAACAATAATTACTTCAAAGCCAAAGCCTAATCCATTATTAAAATAGGCTTCTTCTTCTTTTTTGTCGTATAAACCGTTGACTTGGTTATAGGCTGCTGAATTGCTGTTGCTGTAATAATGGTTGGCTTGGTATAAGTACAAGGCAGTTTTGTCGGTTTCCATTAATTGGTGTAAAAATGTTAAGCCTGTGCTAAACCTTGTTATAGACTCTGATTTGTATGGAGCAAAATTAACTTGCACGCCAAATTTATTAGGAGTGTATCTGTACGAAAGGCCATAACCAGTGGTGAAACCAGCTCCAGCGCCTAAGGCATGTTTGTGTTTAATTGTCTCAGTTTTTTGTGCAAAAACATTTATGCTCAATAATGATATTGAAAGTAAAATGAAGTGTTTAATGGTGCGAGGTTGTTTCATAATTTTTATTTATTTCAAATATAGCTGTTTGTTTGCTTGTTGGTTAAAACAAGGTTGTTATTTTTTGATAGGTAACGTTTAAAAAAATCACCTTTGCTAAAACCAATTTGTATTGATATACTTGAAAAGTTAATTTTATTTAACTTAAAAATTTTATGACTGACGAACAAATAAATAATTTAAAAGAAGCATTGCAGTTTTCGCCTAATAATACCGTTTTGCGTAAAATGTTGGCAGAAGCTTTGTTTAATTTAACTCGTTACCAAGAGGCCGAAAATGAGTATAAAACTTTGCTTGATATTGATTCGGGTGCCGATATAAAAACAGGCTTAGCTAAATGTTTTTACCAATTACAAAAAGTAGAAGCAGCACATATTTTATTAGATGAAATATTAAAACAAGAACCCGACCATGCTGAGGCTAACTATTATTTTGCCAAAGCAAGTTTTTTGAAAGGCGATTATAAACAAGCCAAACTTTCGTACGATATAGCCAGTAGTTTAAATGATGATTTTGAGGATGAAGATTTTGAACTTCAGGTAAATCAAAATTTGCGCGAAAGTGGCATGGCTGTGGCTAACTTAGCCGATGATTTGAACGAAAACGATGATAACTTTTTTGCCGATATTGAAAAACCAAAAATTAATTTTAGTGATGTAGGTGGAATGGATAAAGTAAAAGAGGAGATTGCTTTAAAGGTAATTCATCCGCTTAATAATCCTGAAATTTACAAAGCATTTGGTAAAAAAATTGGTGGAGGTATTTTGCTTTATGGCCCTCCAGGATGTGGTAAAACGCATATTGCGAGAGCTACAGCAGGCGAAATTAAAGCAAACTTTATTTCGGTAGGTATTAGCGATGTGTTAGATATGTGGCAAGGAAATAGTGAAAAGAATTTACATTCATTGTTTCAAAAAGCTCGTAACTCAACCCCATGTGTTTTGTTTTTTGATGAAGTAGATGCTATGGGTGCTAGTCGTTCTGATATGCGCAGCAATAGTTCAAGGTTTTTAATCAATCAATTTTTAGAAGAAATGGATGGTGTAAAACACTCGAATGAAGGTGTTTTGATTATGGCTGCTACTAATAGTCCTTGGTATGTAGATTCGGCTTTTAGGCGTTCAGGAAGGTTTGATAGAATTATTTTTGTATCGCCACCTGATGCTACTGCCCGCGAAGAAATTTTAAATATTTATTTGAAAGATAAGCCAACAGAACAAATAGATATTAAAGCCATTGTAAAAAGTACAGAAGAGTTTACGGGAGCTGATATGAAAGCATTAATTGATGTGGCCATTGAAAGTAAATTACCTGAATCTATTAAACAAAATAGGGTTATTCCTATTAATACTTCTGATTTAAAAAAAGCAGTTTCTATGGTTAAATCGCCTACCAAAGAATGGTTTAGCAGTGCAAAAAATTATGCTTTATACTCAAACGATGGCGGCCAATACGATGATATTTTGAAATATTTAAACCTTAAAAAGTAAATGGATATAGAAAAATTCATTGAAAGGGCGCGTATACTTATTGATTTAAATCGAAAAAAGGAAGCTGTTAAAGAGCTGCATGAAGCATTGGTTTATGAGCCTGAAAATTTGTATGTTTTATTGATGCTTTGCGGTTGTTATTACGATTTAGGAAATAACAAAGAGTCGATGGCATTGGCCGAAAAAATAATTGGTATTAATCCAGAATCTGATTTAGGTTTTTATTATTTGGCAATTAATTATGGTGCTATGGATAATTATCCTTTGGCATTTAAAAACATTGATATAGCCATTAATATTGAACCATGGGATGCTGATTATTTTGCTTACAAAGCGGCATTGTACATTGATGAAAAGGAATGGGAAAAAGCTTTAGAAGTTACCAGCGAAGCGTTGGCCATTGACCCTGAAAATACACAAGCGCTCAATCATAGAATTACAGCTTTAACTAAACTGAATAGGAAAGAGGAGATTCTAACCCATGTAGATGAAGTTTTAGCTGCTGATCCTGATAATGCATATTCGCACAGCACCATTGGTTGGAGTAAGTTAGAAACCAAAGATTACAAAGAAGCACAAAAACATTTTGCAGAAGCATTGCGCCTTGACCCAAACTCTAATAATGCCAGGGTTGGTATGGTAAATGCCATTAAGGGTAGTAATTTTTTATACAGTTTGGTGCTAAGGTATTCGTTTTGTATAAATAACCACAAAGGAAACATAGGCTGGGGAATAGGGATAGGAATTTTTGTTTTTTCAAGGTTTTTGAAATTGTTAACAGCCATTTCTCCAATATTCTTCTTGCTGTTTTTGGTGTTATTCTTTTTGATTTATTTAAGTTGGATAATCAATCCAATATCCAATTTAATTTTAAAGTTCGATGCATTTGGAAAATACCTTTTAACCAAAGATGAAGACAAGGCGGTTAATATTGTTAGTGCGGGCTTAGTTTTAGGAATTTTATTTTTGGCAGGTGGTGCTTTTACCGAAAGTACTGCTTTGTTTTACTTGTCGTTTGTATCGTTCACGTTAATTATTCCTTTCTCAAATTATTTTGACTCGGAAGAGCATGAGAAAACACCTCGGTTTTTATATTATTGTTATATTTTGGCAGGATTGGCAGCTATTTCTTTTTTATGTTATTTCATTAACACAAATATAGCAACAGGTTTTGGAGTAGCTTATTTAATTGGTGTGGTAGCTTACACTTGGGTTAAACCTTTTTTATCAAAAGTTTAAAATGATAGATTTTTCATTTACAGCCAAGCTTGAAAGGCTACCTAGTAATTTGTCTTATACTGCGTTGTTTTTGCCTTATGAAATTGTGGCGCAACTACCCGAAAAAGGTAGGGTGAGGGTAGCAGGTAAACTAAATGACGTTACCCCTTTTAACTTGGCTATTTTAAACTTAAAAGAAGGTCCTAAATATTTAATGATTGGAAGTCAATTACGCAGAGAAGCCAAAATTAAAGAAGGAGACTTGGTTCAAGTTTTTTTTCAATTAGTAGATTCTGAATTGCTTGAAATTCCTGAAGAATTTAAGGAAGCATTGCTTTTGGATGAAGAGGCTGCTGTTATATTTGATTCGTTTACAACAGGCTATAAACGAAGTTTGATGCACTACATCACTTCAACCAAAAGTATTGATACACGTATAAAACGTTCACTAGAATTATTAGAAAAAGCAAAACAGGGTAAACTAAATACACATAATAAAGCAAGCTTATAACTCCAAATTGAGCATATAGTCATCGCAAAGCCTATCGCCAAGTTGAAAGGTGCGCGTATCGAAGGTTTTAAAGCCAACTTTACCATAAAATTTAAGGGCTTTATGGTTTTCTTGCCAAACGCCAAGGTACAAGTTATTGTAATTTTGTTGTTTACAATAATCAATGGCAAATTGCATTAATTGCTGAGCCACACCCTTGCCGTGAAAAGCCTGGCGCACATATATTTTTTCAATCTCGGCATTTGTGCCTTGCAGTTTTTCATTGGTTTGGTTCAATAAAAGTTTGATGTATCCTACATCGCCTAAATTGTTGTAAGCCAAAAAATAAACAATGTTTGGATTACTTAAATTTTGAGCTAATTTTTCAATGGTATAAGTATTGGCTATATAAGCCTGCATATCGGCTTCAGTATTTTCGTGCCTATAAGAATCGTAAAAAGTAGTAGCACCAATATCGGTTAATACCGCTCTGTGCTTTTGAGTACAAATTACCATTTTAGTTTCCATGAGTATGTTTTTGGGTTGGCAATGATAGAAATTAAGGTTTAATTTTTAAAGCCTTAAATTAGGTTTAAAAAGCTTTTATTTGCAGTTATGGCATTTTACCCAAAACACAATTCAAAACCAATAGATACAAGTCAGTTAATATACGGCCAACATGCAGTTTTAGAAGCATTAATGGCTGGCAAAGACATTAATAAAATTATAGTTCAACAAGCAGTTAAAAGCGATTTATTGAGCGATATTTTAAAAAAATGCAAGGAATTGGATGTGCCTTTTCAGTATGCGCCAAAGGAAAAGTTTACTTTTTTACAGCAAAAAAATCACCAAGGAGTAATGGCCTATTTATCGCCTATTACTTTTCAAAAAATTGAAGACATTATTCCACAACTTTTTGAAGAAGGTAAAACTCCTTTTATATTGGTGCTTGATAGAATTACCGATGTACGTAACCTTGGAGCCATTGCACGTTCAGCTTATTGCGCAGGAGTAAATGCCATTGTAATTCCAACTAACGATAATGCACCCATTAACGAAGATGCAGTTAAAACATCGGCAGGCGCATTGATGCATATTCCTATTTGCCGCGAAAAAAACTACAAAACAGTAATGGAATTATTAAATCAAAGTGGGGTGTTAACCATAGCTTGTAGCGAAAAGGCCAAAAAGAATTTCCATGAAATAGACTTAACTGCGCCTGTAGCCATTATTATGGGTAATGAAGAAACAGGTATTAGTCCAGATATTTTAAAAAAATGTACCGAAATGGCTAAAATTCCTTTAGAGTTTGGCGTACAATCGCTTAATGTAAGTGTGGCTGCGGGTATAGCTTTATACGAAACAGTTAGGCAAAGAATTAGCAATTAGTTACGAGTTGAAAGGCAATTGTTGAATTATTGGCTAATTGTTGGTTATTTATTTAATTTTTTCAATTAAAAACTTTTTTCGGATGCAGCCTTTATAAATGAATGATGGTCTAATACTCACATGAAATTTTGGTTTTTATCAATTATTTTTAGTTCAAACTATGTTTTGGCACAAAACCAAAATAACACTTGGTTTTTTGGAACTTATTTAGGTATGAGTTTTAGTGGAAGCAATATGTTTCCAATACCAGACAAAGCCAGTCCAATGTATTCTGTGTTAGGTGCTTCGGTTATGTCTGATAAAACTACTGGAGCATTGCTTTTGTTTACTGATGGAAGAAATATTTGGGATAGAAATAAAGAGTTGATGCCTAATGGTGTGCTTTATCTAGGTACTGGAAGTGATCAAAGTCCTAATATTATCATTTTTGAAACAGCACCTAAAAAGTATTTTGTATTTTATTGCGATCAATCAGACAAAATATTCTATTCATTAGTGGATTTAAACTTAAATAATGGAAATGGGGATGTAGTTTATAAAAAGAAATTTTTAGCCTCCCAAATGGACTTACAGTTTACCGCTGTTAAAATGCTAAATAGCGGAGGTTATTGGGTAATTACACATAAAAAAGGTACCAACGAATTCAATTCCTTTGCTGTTATTAACGAACAAGTAAGTTCTTTACCTGTTGTTTCATATACTGGTTCAGCTACTTTTCCAAATACACAATACAGTTATGGTAAAATGATAACAGAAGCCACAGGCAAAAGATTGGCTTATTTGTTTTTTGATTCTGATATAAATGCCAGTAGCGGATGTATTTTACAAGAGTTTTCTATTGATAAACGTTGCGGAACAATTTCATTGAATAAAAATGTAAATTTAGGTTCAACTGCCACCTATGATAAATTAGGCTCCATTAGCTACGACCAAACTGGGCAGTATTTGTATTTTTCATCATACAGAAGCAATGATATGAATTCGTTGGTTCAGTTTGATATGAAAAGTAATGCCAGTGATAATGGCAGAATACTCGTAGCAAACTTATATGAAAGCATAGGCGATTTACAATTAGGTCCCAATGGAAAAATTTATGTGGCTAGTTCTGAAAATAGAACCTTTACATCCAAAATATCTGTTATCAATGCGCCTTCCATTGCTGGCACTAGTTGTAATTTTTCATTTAATTCAATTGAATTAAGCAGAAACCCCTTTTTAGGAAGTATTGGTGCAGAAAAATTCCCTACTTTCATTTCAGATATATCTGAAACTATTCCTAATTCAAGAAAACCTGAACTAAAGCTAACTGCTAATTGTGCGCAATCAGAATCTAATTTTGAAATAAAAAATCCTACAGATTTAATTTACGACTCATTGGAATGGGATTTTGGTGATGGAGGTACAGCAAAAACAATTGCAGCAAAATATATTTACAATGCAGCAGGCAAATACGTGGTTCGTTTCAATTGGTTTGTTTGCAACAATAAATTCCAAATTATTGATACCATCAAAATTATAGAAAAACTAAATTTAAACTTGGGCAATGATACCACTTTATGCACTGGAGACACTTTTACCTTAAAAAGTCCACTTACAGCTGAAAAATACTTATGGAATACTGGAGATTCTACCAATACAATTTATGTAAATAAACCTGGCAAATTCAACTTAAAAATTCAAAGTGGCATTTGCATTGCTCAAGACGAAATAGAGATAAAGTACCATCCTCCGCTATTTACAGAACTGGGTGATGAGTACTTTATATGCGATAAAGAAAAAGAATTGGTGAAATTAGATGTTGGAAAAAATTTTAGCAGTTACAAATGGAGTCCTACAGGCGACACCACCCAATGGATAATAGTTGGAGAAATTGGGGATTATTTTGTAGTTGTTAAAGACTTCAGAGGCTGTGGTGCAAAGGATAATACCAAAGTAAAAAGAATCTGCGATTTTTCAGTGTATTTTCCTAATGGTTTTACCCCCAATAATGATGGACTAAATGATTACTTTTCTCCAACTGGCAATGATATTATTGGTTTTACTATGCGTATATATAACCGCTGGGGGCAAGAAGTTTTTACAAGCAATAACTTAAATGAAAAATGGGATGGGAATTATAACAATACCCCTTGTCCAGTTGATACCTATTACTACATCACCAAATACCAAGGTTACCAAAAGAAGAAGTTACTCGAATTTGAAACTAAAGGCACCTTTACTTTATTGAGATAAAACAACATCAGGAAGCAGAATAAAATGTCCCAAAATTATGGCCGTATGAACTTCTTGACTTACATAACTTTATACTGGTGATTTATACATTCTAAGAAATATTAATCAACGTTTTCCCATTTGATTAATTGAATATCTTTCAATTGATTGATGGTATTGTTAATAAGCAAAATGTCTTCATCGGGTTTATCAATTACTTTGAGCATAATTTCGATGTTTACATTTTGTTCGGTTACAAACTCCACATTATAAGTGCTCACTTTTAAGTTATGATGCACTGCAATTGATTTAAAAATACTTTCTCGTACATCATCCTTAACTAATAAGCTGCACTTGATAGTTAGCCTATATAGGCTATTTCCATTTTTGCTATTGGTGCGTTTTTCAATTCGGTTCTCAACTGGGCGTAGTACCAAATGTGAAATGATAACAAAAAAAGTTCCAATACTGGCCTCGTACCAAAAGCCTAAACCTGCCAAACAACCCACTGCACCGCTACACCAAATAGTAGCAGCAGTGTTTAATCCAGAAACGTTAAAACCTTCCTTCATAATGGCTCCAGCACCTAAAAAACCAATTCCAGTAACAATTTGTGCAGCAATACGTGCTGAACTAGAATTATCTCCAGTAATTTTAGCAGCTAAAAGTATAAACAAAGCCGAACCTAGTGATACCAAAGCATTGGTTTTTACTCCTGCCATTTTATGTCGCCACTGACGCTCAAAACCAATGGTAGTGCCTAAAACTAGAGCTATTAATAATCTAAATTCGAATTGACTTATAGTAACCATTTTTGAGTAAAGTAAATTATGATTGTAAAATGATATTGGTATTATAAAGTAATAATATCAGCTTCGCTTAAAAGATTTTCTCCTCTAAAACTTAGTAATATTTGGGCTACTGTAACCACGTCTTTTTGGCAATAGTTTTTAATTCTTTCTAAGTTGTTCTCTTGCCAATAAACTTTCCAAACTTGGCTTCCATCTATATCGTCTTTTGGTGTTTCTATGTTAAATAATGCGGCCAATAAATCAAGCGAAGTATAGCTTTTATAATCACCAAATTTCCATAGTTCCATGGTGTCTAAATGTTTTACCTCCCATGGTTTTTTGCCTTCGGTTTTGATGCTTTCAGGCAATTTAATTTTATTTACCACACACCTTCTCGAAATATAAGGAAAATCAAACTCTTTGCCATTATGAGCGCACAATAAATGGTCGGGTTCGTTAAAATGGCGCGTTAGCATTTGGCAAAAATTGGTGAGTAATTCACTTTCATTATGGCCATAAAATGATTTAACCCTAAATTGGTAACTGTTGCCCTTTACAAAATAACCTACCGATATGCATACAATTTTACCAAACTCAGCATAAATACCTGAGCGAGGATAAAGTTCTTCGGTAGTTTGTAAACTGTCTTTTTTTATGGTTGCAGCTTTCTTTTCCCAAAGGTCTTTCCAACGTTCAGGTAATTGGTCATAGGCTGCAAATTGCGGAACAGTTTCAATATCTAAAACAAGTATTTTGGTTAAATCGGTTTGTTCAAGCATGGTAATTATTTTAAGTAAAACGAAAATATAAAAACCCTGCAATAAAATCAGTTAAATTTTGAGTTTCTTAAAATCGGCTCTTATTTTTTTCAATTGTTCTTTGTCGTGAATGCTAATTTTTTCGGTAGCTGAGGCAAATGCAACACTGCTTATTTGAGGAGCATTTTTATATAAAAATTGCAATAATTCGTTTGGAAAACGCAAGCCAAATTCGCGCAATAACCAACCAATTGCTTTTTGCACAAAATATTCTTTATCGTTTATAAGCGGGTTAATTAATTGAATGAAATCGGTTTCATTCAAGGTATATTTTTTGTTTTTTAAATGGTAAACAAGAGGCACTAACGATGTGCGTCTTTCCCAAAGGTTTGTGCTTTTATTCAGTATTTTCAGGTCGTTATAAATAGTAGTTTCATCAAATACCATGTTTCGACCAATGATGCTCGAAAGGAAATCACTATGTGCCCAATTATCTATTTTTGGCAAAAAGTTTTTAGCGGTTTCATGTGCTATCAGACCTTTATTCTTTTTACTAAAAACGGTTAAGTACATTAAACTAAGGTACATTATTTCGTAACAGTTACTTTGGTTCCAAAGCAGCGTGTAAAGTTCCATTTGAGCCGCCATTGTTTCATTGCTAAAGGTAAATCCTTTTTTAAAAATGGCTTGAACAGTTGGATTTTTTAAGGCATAAAAATGATATTGTGTACCAATATAGTTTTGCAAATTAGCAATGCCTGATGGTTTTTCATTTAAACTATGTTGCCCAAAAATGGTTTGAATTTCAGCTAAAGCGTTTTCGTAATTTATCATTGGTTAATTTAAAAATTTATTATAAAATGAAGTTGGGTCATTTAGTTAAAGCGCTCGAGCGATGACATTCAAATGGCAACCATGTTAGCTGATGGGTAAGTTATCTCTTTTTTTCTGCTTTCTTTTTCCTTAGATGAAAAAGAAACAAAAAATCAAGGCAAAAAAATGCTTCCACCCACGGGCTTGAGCTGGCCGGCTTTTTTGCCGACCCCACGCACATCTTTAATGGAATAATTGAAATGTAATTTAGCTTTCTTTAACAATAGCTATGTTTTATTTGTTTCTATACTTTAATGAAAAATAGTTTGTTATATAATCATGTCAAAGGTAAAGAAATAGAGAAATTAATATGCTCTTTTTGAACATTTCGTCCGAAAGCTTTTTGAATTCGCTCAATGTCCGCGGTCGTTGAGCGAAGTTGAAACGAATATCAAAACGAGTAAAAAGACTTACCAAATCATATATTTATCATGAACTTTTGTAAGCGTATTTTATCATCAACATTCCAAATAGCAGCAGTACAAAACACGCAAACAATTCTATTTTTATATTAAAACCTCTTTCTGTTTCAAGTAAGGAATTATTTGGAAATGAAGGATGAAAATACATCGGCACAGAATCGCCAAGTTTATAATCGTTACAAAATAATTTTCCGACTCTTTTATTGATTACCTTATTATTTAATTCAAAATTGGCATACATTCTTCTGCTACCGCAATTATCTGGCATTTCAGTAATTGTAGCATTTACTATGGTGCCATTTTCACTTACATACAAATTAATAAGTTCTTCTGGAATGAATAAGAATAAAACAACTGCTGTCCAAATAATACCCGCATTTCTAATAAATTTATTCGACTTATAAATGTTGTTAAATCGAATAAAAAAGTTTTTTAGCCAAATAGGTTTAGTAATCTTCATCACTAAATGGTTTATTTACCAATCGCCACCGGCACCGCCACCACCAAAGCTTCCGCCACCAAATCCACCAAAACCACTATCACCTCCGCCTCCAGAACCACCACGGCCAGAAAATCCGCCATTGGCTAATGTTCCCCAAAGTAATGCTTCGGCTATTCCGCCACCACCACCGCCTCTGCGTCCACCTTTGCCTCCTCTTAAAAATACTGCAATCAATACAATGGCAATAATAATAATTAAGCCCCAAGGCATTTTTTCTTTATTGGCTTTTCTATCGTTGGTAAAACCTTCGCCAGCTAAGGTTTTAATAATAGCATCAGTGGCTTCGTTAAAGCCATTATAATAAGCTTGTTGCTTAAAATTAGGTTTTAAAATGCCATCAATAACACGTTTGGAAATGGCATCAGTCATGGCTCCTTCCAATCCGTAACCAACCTGAATACGCATTTTGCGTTCAGCTAAAGCTACATAAATAAGCAAACCATTTTTTTTGTCTTTTTCGCCTATTCCCCAGCTTTGTGCTAGTTTTTGCGAGTATCCAAAAGCATCATCACCTTCCAGCGATTGTTCAATTACAATAACTATTTGGGTAGATGTTTGCTTGAAATAAGTATATAATTTTTGTTCCAATGCAGCTTTTTCATCGGCTTGCAAAGCACCTGCATAATCGTTTACAAAAGTAGGAGGGTTGGGTAATGGAGGAGTTTCTTTGGCAAATAACTGTGTAAACAGCAAACATAAACTAAAAACCAGGGCTAATTTAAGCTTCATGGTTACCTCCAAACGAAATATCGTTGCTTAATTCATTTACATCATTTTTTTGGTAAGGAAAATGTTCTTTTAGTCTTTGCCCTGCTTTTTCAATTGCTAGGCAAAGGCCTTCGGTAAATTGCCCTTTGGCAAAATGAGTTTTCATTAATTCTTTTTCTTCATTCCAAAAAGCATCAGTTACTTTTAGGTGAATGCCACTGTCGCCAAGTATGGCAAATTTTTTATCTAAATAGGCAAGGTAAAACAAAACACCATTTTTTAGTTCCGTTTGGTGCATATTAAGCTCTTCAAATACTTGTTTGGCGCGCTCCATTACCTCTTGTTTGCAATGAGGTTCTATATGTACACGAATTTCGCCCGAAGTATTTAGTTCAGCATTTTTAATGGCTCTAACTATGCTTTCTTGTTGGCGATTACTAAAAAATTGTTCTGACATGTTTGTTGTATAAACCTATTTTTAAAAACGTCATTGCGAGGCACGAAGCAATCTCTTTCTTATTGTTTGAGATTGCTTCACTTTGTTCGCAATGACGCATATAATTTATTTTAAAACTTAACTTCTGGAGCTTTTTGGGCAGCAGCGTCAGCTTCAAAAAATCCTTTTTTATCAAAACCAAACATACCACTAAAAATTACTTGTGGGAATTTTTTGATATAAGTATTGTAGTCAGTAACAGCATCGTTAAAGTTGTCTCTTTCTACTTTAATGCGGTTTTCTGTTCCTTCTATTTGGCTTTGTAACTCGCTAAAGTTTTGAGTAGCTCTTAACTGAGGATATTGCTCCGATACTACCATTAAGCGGCCTAAAGCTTGACTTAACTCACCTTGTGCACCTTGAAATTTCTTAATATTTTCAGGTGTTAATTTGTTAGGATCTACCTGAATAGAGCTAGCTTTTGCTCTTGCCTCAATTACATCGGTTAAGGTTTTTTGTTCAAAATTTGCTGCACCTTTAACAGTAGCTACCAAATTTGGAATTAAATCTAACCTGCGTTGGTAAGCACTTTGAACCTTGGCCCAAGCACCTTCGGTTGCTGTTTGTTTCGAAACCATATTATTATAACTTGAACATCCGTTCATTAATAATAAAACAATTCCGCCAAGCACTGCTAATAAAATAATCGTTCCTTTTTTCATTGTTATTTGTTTAAAAAATATAGTTGGCAATATACAAATTAACAACCAAGTTAAAATACTGACATAACTGCCGATTTTTAAAGATTTTGAATTTTGGATTTTGAATGAGGAAAGAATTTAGTGAGTAAATCAAAACGCCAAAAAAGTATAGGTAGTTGCCTATTATATAAAGCCTATTTGATTCTATGACTTGTTTTTTTAGAAAAAACCTGCTTCAATTCTAAAAATACTTATTCTAAAGTTTTGAGAATGAATTTTTTTTTATTTATTTGAAGAAATTGTACTAAAAATGAGAATAAAATTACTGTCTATTTCACTAATTGTAACATTGTTTTTTTCATGTAAATCAAAATATATTCCACCACATGGCAAAAGTCCATTAATTGAAAGTAATTATGGTTTTGTTACAGAAAAAGATGTAATGGAAGGGATTAAGCTAAAGAAAAAATATACTGATAACCCTGAATATATTGCAGAATACATTGTTAGCATGTACAATTTTGATTATTATGCCGATAATTTAAAAAAAGGAAATCCAATTGGTGTTAAAGAGGAAGTGTTTGAAAAATACATAGCCACAAAAGATTTTGTAAAATTTAAAAAACTGGAGTTTTATAATGATCAAACTAGCTTTGATGGTTTTAATGTTAAATTAGGAACAAAACCTTCATCTACTTTTAACAAACAAGATTACATAAGTACCAATTTTCAAAGTGGGGGTATATTTTACTCAGATGCAAAGCAAGCGCAAATAGCATTAGATTTACCAGTATTAGGAACAAACCTGCGCATAAACTACTCAAGGTATTTTAAAGATGCCAAATATTTAACCAGTGTATATTTTTTAGAAGGTTTTCCTCAAAAAGAAAAGGTTATTACATTGGCTATTCCAAGTTATTTAACCGTTGAAATTATAGAAAAGAATTTTGCAGGATTTAATATTGAAAAATCAGATAAAAAATACTTGATAAAAGATGAGGAAGTTAAAAGCCTTCTTAAAAAAGAAAAAAGTAATGAAAAAGTTAGTTATATAACTTATATATTAAAAGACACAAAAGCAGTAAATAAAGAAAGTAATATGCCCGGTAATTCCCACAATTTACCACATATAGTAGTATTGGTTAAATCAATTAACTACGATTTAGCTAAAGCATATAGTAAAGCTGTTCCTAAAGAGAAAAAAACAGACACTAAAGTGGAGGAAAAATCAAAAGTGAAGGCGAAAACTTCAGTGAAAAAAGAAGATAAAAAACCGATTCCGTTAATTGCAAATACCAACGATTTATACGCTCATTATGCACAAATAGTAAGCACAGTTGAAAACGACAGCACGCCTTTTATGGAAAAGTTAAAAGCCATTACCGAAGGAAAAAAAACCGATTTGGAAAAAATTGAATCTGTTTTTTATTGGGTGCAGGATAATATAAGATACGTAGCTTTTGAAGATGGTATTGCAGGGTTTAAACCTGATGCTTGTCAAAATGTTTTCAATAATAGATTTGGCGATTGTAAAGGTATGGCTAACCTGTTAAAAAATATGCTTTGTGCTCTAGGTTACGATGCTCGATTAACTTGGGTTGGAACAAAACATTTGAATTATGATTATTCTATCCCAAGCATAATTGTTGACAATCATATGATTTGTACCCTTGTATTAAATGGTAAGAAATACTACTTAGACGCAACAGAGAGCTTTATTGGAATTGATGATTATGCTGATAGAATTCAAGGTAGACAAGTATTGGTTCAAAATGGACCTAGCTACTTTATTGACACAATTCCTGATTTGCCTGTTGATAGAAACTTACATTTAAGAAAAGCCACTTTTTTGTTAAATGAAAACACTTTAGAAGGTAAAATGTATGAGACCATTAAAGGAGAAAACAAAACAAATATTTTAAGGGCTTTTCATTATGCCCCTTTAAATAAAAAAAATATAGTTTTGAATAATATAGTTGACCCTGATGATATTGATATTGATGCAAGTAATATTAATTCAACCGACTTAAGTAATAGAAATATTGATATAAATTTGAATTACGATTTAATGGTAAATAACCATTTATTTACCGTAGGAAATACTTTAATGTTAAAGCCTGATTTTAACAGAGAGTTTTCTGGTAATAAAGCCGATACAGGTCGTTTTTTTGATATGCAATTTAATCATAAAATAAATTATGTTTACGATATAACTTATGTTATTCCAAAAGGTTATAAAGTGGTGACAACCCCACAAGATTTAATTATTGATAATGCAGAGTTTAGTTTGATTTTAAAGTATGAGCAAACTAGCAATGCCATTAGATATACAAAATCTATTGCTTTAAAGAAAGGAAAAATTAGTAAAAGTAACTTTAAACAATGGAATGATATGATTGATAAATTAAAAAATAACTACAACCAATACATTGTTTTAAACAAATAATAATAAGGCTATTTATGAAAATATTTACAATAAAAAACAAACATTTTTTCGCATTTTTAATGGTAGCTTTTACTTGCAGTAGTATATTAGCACAAAACGATAAAAAGAAAGATTTAAAGGCATTGTATGAGCTTCAAAAGGAAGATAAGGAAGCAGCTTTCTCTAATTTAATAGTTCCTGATAAATTTAAAAATGAGTCGATGGTAATGTTGTATGAAAAACTAAAACTAATTCAAGCAAACATTAAAATACCCAATACCAATTACTACTATGACTACTCTGTATATTCAAGAACAAGAATAAAACTAAACGATATTAATGCAATTGAAACTTACAGCGATTTTACTTTTGAAGATGGGGATGAATTTGAGGTAAAAATTGTAAAGCCAAATGGCAAAAGTTTAGTGGTAGATTTAAAGGATGCAGTAGATGCGAATAATGTTAAAACAAGCAATAAATTTGTTAACCTTTTTTTGAATGATAAAAGGAGAAAGATTGCTATTAAAAATCTAGAAATTGGAGATATTATTGATTATAGCTCATTAAGCAATTATTCTGGCAACAATTTAAACAGTAATTATTTCACTAATGTGGAAGGAATGCCAATTGTATATTTGAAGAACGAATTTAAAATAAATAAAGAAAACACAGTTTTAGTTTTTAAAAGTTTTAATGGTGCTAAAGACCTCACAAAGAAAGTAGCTGGTAAACAGGTTTTGTATTCTTTTGAAAGCGAAATGATTGATAAAAGAAAAAGTGAGATAATGAGCAATGAAAATCAAAGTGATCCCTATTATAGATTGGGAATTTACTTTAACACTAATTATTATTATCCATTTCACGATAAACCCAAAAACAGTGAAATAAAAAGTAAATTAACAGAAGATGATATAAAAACTTATGTTTATAATACTGTTAAGAAAGCTAAATCGCCAAGTGTACATTACATGGAGTTTCTAAAATCAGTGGATGTTTACAACCTTTCAGATGAAGACTACATAAAAAAATATTACATTTTTTGTAGAGAACAAGCCTATCTGTGCGATTTAGCTTTTAATTTCAAACAACAAAATTATGGTTTAAATATTTTAACTCAGTTTATGACACATTTAGATAAGCGAAAAATTGAATACGAATTTTTAGCTATGACTTCTAAAGAAAATATTGAAATAAAAAATTTGATTAACACCAATGAATTGTCTTGGGGAATTAAATTTCAGATTAATGGTAAAGATCATTATTTAACCATGTTTAATTCCGTTAGTCAATTAGATGATATAAGTGAAAATTTTGAAAATACTGAGGCGTATGCATTTACCAATATCAATAAAGGTATAAGTAAAATGGGTATTAAAACAATTGTAATACCTAAAACATCACATGATGATAATGCCTATTCAATAACGATTAATGCCGAATATAAAAATGGCTTAGATAGTTTAGAATTAAATATTTTAACTGTAGCAACTGGCTACCAAAGAAGTGACTCGAGGTTTAATTTAATAAATAACAAAGAATATTATAAGGAATATTATAAATTTTTGGAAAGTAAAAAGGCCATTTCAAAAAATACTAAATTATACTTTTTTACTGATGCCAATTATTATGGTATCAATCGCACTTTTTTTGATAAAGAGGAAGAAAGAATTCAAAAAGATTTTTATGCTGAATTAGAAAAAAACAAGCAAGAAAATTTAGAAAATGATGCTCGAAGTGAATATTATGTTTTAAAGTACGAAAAGTTTGAACCCATCAGTGATGGAAGGAAAGAGAGCAACTCTACAACTAGTTGGAAAGAACAATTTATTATTGGTAATACTTTACAACCTGCAGGTAAATCGTATGTTTTGGAAATTGGTAGAGTGCTAGGTAAACTAGCATTAATAAACGATAATGAGGATAGGACAGATAGGAAAAAGCCATTTTTTATTGGTTTCGATAAAACCTTTACTCTGAATGTAAAAATTAAGATGCCAGAGGGAAAAACCCCTGTTGGTATTGAAAATTTAAATATTAGTGAAAGCAATAATGTTGGGTCAATTGTTTCAATGGCAAAATTAGAAAATGGTTATATTGTTTGGACTATTGTTAAAAAAGTAAATAGCTTTAAACATGAAGCCAAAGATTGGAATAATTACCTAAAAATAACGGATTTAGGTACTCAATTAAATACTTCTAAAATAATACTTAACTAATAACTTAAATTTAAAGTGATGAAAAAAATATATATATTCATATTTTTAATGGTTTTTATTGGTAATAATAAAGCACAAAGTGGGATTGATATAGCACTTGTTCCGATTGACTATAATAAAAGAGCCGATTTAGATGATAATGGAAGGAGTAATTTATATAGTGGAGTGCATTATGGTTTTAAAATTGGTTATTTTGATTGGGCCACTGCTTCGCAAATGAAATTTATTTCACTTCAAGTTAGCACTATAAATAAAGATTTTTCATATATCAATAATGTACCTAATTCTGTTGATGAAAAAGAAAATTATTCCCATAGTGCCACCTCGTTTTTATTTAGAATAGGCACTATGAGGGTTTTTAACGAAATTGATTTTAAGTCGCATATTTACTTTAAAAATGCATTTCTTTTTGCCCTAAGAAATGATGCAGTATCATTTATTAGTAAAGAGCCTTATTATGGGAATGGGAATGAAATAAAATATCTTAGCCCTACCTATAAAGACCCGCTACAGTTTTCACTAGGTTACGATATAGGTTTTGGTTATCAGTATAATCTAACACCTAAATTAGGGTTGTATGCCGATGCAAATGTAGGTTTTCGTTTTTTTGAAATGATGTCTTTTGTTAATACTAACATAGGTGCTAGGTATCGATTCAATTAAATTATTGTAAAGTAAAACAATACTATCAATAAACTATTTGGCTAAAGCCAATTTGGGTGCATTTTTCTTTTAATCCCCACATAAATATTGGTGCAATTCATCATTTGTTTCAACACCATTTATGAATGATGAATTGCCACATGTTCCGAAAGCTTTCGGAACATGTGGAAGATAATTATTTTATTTTCCTAAAAATTCCCTTTTAAAGTTCCTAAATGCTACTTTTGCGTTCTTTTTTATAAAAATAGCATCAATAAAAAGCATTTATGAGCAATCAATTAAGCGAACAAGAATTATTACGCAGACAAAAACTTAACGATATGCGCCAATTGGGTATTGACCCTTTTCCGGCTGCATTGTTTCCTATTTCTCACACCTCGGTAGAAGCAACTAGCAAGTATAGTGCAAACCAGGAAAGTGAAGAAATGAAACAGGTTACTTTTGCTGGCCGTATTATGAGTGTACGCGATATGGGTAAGGCATGTTTTGTTTTATTGCAAGATAGTGTAGGCAAATTACAAGTATATGTGCGCAGAGATGATATTTGCCCAGAAGAAGACAAAACTTTATATGATACCGTTTTTAAAAAGTTAATTGATATTGGCGATATAATTGGTGTAACGGGTTATATGTTTACTACCAAAACGGGTGAAATTTCATTGCATGCCAAAACTTTGGCGGTATTGAGCAAATCAATTAAGCCATTGCCAATTGTAAAAGAAAAAGATGGTGAAACCTTTGATGCCGTTACCGATCCTGAGTTTCGTTATCGTCAGCGTTATGCCGATTTAATTGTTAATCCGCATGTAAAAGATACTTTTTACAAACGCAGTGTAATGGTAAAAACCATTCGCGATTTTTTAAATAACCATGGCGCGTTAGAAGTTGATACACCAGTTTTACAAAATATTCCTGGTGGTGCAGCTGCAAGGCCTTTTACCACGCACCACAATGCATTAGATGTTCCTTTTTATTTACGAATAGCAAATGAACTTTACTTAAAGCGATTAATAGTTGGTGGTTTTGATTTTGTGTATGAGTTCAGCCGCAATTTCCGTAATGAAGGAATGGACAGAACGCACAATCCAGAATTTACTGTATTGGAGTTTTATGTGGCTTACAAAGATTATAATTGGATGATGGATTTTACGGAGCAATTATTAGAAAAAGTTGCTTTAGAAATGCATGGAACTACCGATATAACTGTTGGCGATAAAAACATCAGCTTTAAAGCACCATTCAAGCGTTTGCCTATTTACGATGCCATTAAACAATTTACTGGCTTTGATGTAAGCAATATGGACGAAGACCAATTACGCGAAGTTTGTAAAGAATTAAGTATTCCAACCGCACCAAGTATGGGTAAAGGTAAATTGGTGGATGAAATTTTTGGAGCTAAATGTGAAGGCAATTTTATTGAACCAACTTTTATTACTGATTATCCGGTAGAGTTAAGTCCGTTAACCAAAAAACACCGCACCAAAGAAGGTTTGGTAGAGCGTTTTGAATTGATGATAAATGGAAAAGAAGTAGCCAATGCTTATTCTGAATTAAACGATCCAATTGACCAACGCGAACGTTTTGAAGAGCAAGTAAAATTAATGGAACGTGGCGATGATGAAGCCATGTTTATTGACCATGATTTTTTACGAGCTTTAGAATATGGAATGCCACCTACAGCCGGTATTGGTATTGGTATTGATAGATTGGCCATGTTATTAACCAACCAACATTCTATTCAAGATGTGTTGTTTTTCCCTCAAATGCGTCCGGAGAAAAAACAATTGGATTTAACCGCAGAGGAGAAACAAATTTTAGAAATTTTGAAACCCAATATCAGTATGCCATTGGCCGATTTGAAACAAGCGGTTTCGCACTTAAGTGGCAAGCAATGGGATAAAGCCATGAAAGGTTTAGCAGGTCATGGTTTAACCAAAGTTGAGTTAAACGGAGAGTATAAAACTGTAAATTATATTGGGCAATAATTTTTATTTAAACCCAACAAAAAAGCCTCGAATTTCGAGGCTTTTTTGTTTTTATAAGTACTAATTATCTTTATGACTTATTAAGCCAATTTAGCTTTTAAGTTAGTATCAATTGCATCTAAAAAGTCTTGTGTATTTAGGTAATGTTCGCCTAAATTAACTTTATTTCCATGAATACAAACAGCTAAATCTTTAGTCATTTTGCCACTTTCAACAGTTTCAATACAAACTGCTTCTAATGCATGGCAGAAATTAATTAACTCTTGGTTGCTATCTAATTTACCTCTAAACTCTAATCCACGAGTCCAAGCAAAAATACTTGCAATTGGGTTAGTACTTGTTGGTTTACCAGCTTGGTGGTCGCGGAAGTGGCGAGTTACCGTTCCGTGGGCTGCTTCTGCTTCCATTACTTTTCCATCAGGTGTAATTAAAGTTGAAGTCATTAAACCCAATGAACCAAAACCTTGTGCTACTGTATCACTTTGAACATCACCATCGTAGTTTTTACAAGCCCAAACAAAATTTCCATTCCATTTTAAAGCCGATGCTACCATATCGTCAATTAAACGATGTTCGTAAACAATTCCTGCTTCTACAAATTTTGCTTTGTAATCTGCTTGGTAAATTTCTTCAAAAATATCTTTAAATCTACCATCGTATTTTTTCAAAATGGTGTTTTTAGTAGATAGGTATAAAGGCCATTTTTTACCTAAAGCTTGGTTGAAACAAGCATGAGCAAAACCACGAATACTTTCATCGGTATTGTACATAGCCATTGCTACACCATCGCCTTTAAAGTTGTAAACTTCAAATTCTTGAACAGTTCCGTCTTCACCTTCAAACTTAACGGTTAGTTTTCCTTTTCCTTTGGTTACAAAATCAGTAGCGCGGTATTGATCTCCAAAAGCGTGACGGCCAATGCAAATTGGAGCAGTCCAGTTTGGAACCAAACGAGGCACATTTTTACATACAATTGGTTCGCGGAAAACAGTACCATCTAAAATATTACGAATAGTTCCGTTAGGGCTTTTCCACATTTGTTTTAGGTTAAACTCCTTTACACGTTGTTCATCAGGTGTAATGGTAGCACACTTAATACCAACGCCATATTTTTTAATTGCTTCAGCAGCATCAATAGTAACTTGGTCGTTAGTTTCGTCTCTATATTCCATTCCTAAATCGTAGTATTTTATATCTAAATCTAGGTAAGGTAAAATCAATTTATCTTTAATAAATTTCCAGATAATGCGAGTCATTTCATCACCATCTAATTCAACCACAGGGTTGGCAACTTTTATTTTTGTCATATTTTTATGAGTAAATTATAAATTTAAGGGCGAAAATAATTAGTTTTACTAAGCTACCAAATGTATAATTTGCTGTTTTATATTATTTTTCTAAAAGCAGTAATGAATTTCTATTTAAAAAATTGATTAATAAATGTTGGAGATTGATTACAAAAAATTGAACCTTTAAAAGCAAAGAATTCAATCAAATCAAAAATCAAAAATCAAAAATCAAAAATTTGGAGCTGATTATCAGCTAATTATTTTAATAGAATACCTTTTTAACTTAGTTATTTTTTCGTTTTTTTGCATTCCTTTTAAATTATGACAAGCTTTACAAAAGAAACTTACATGCGTTGGTTTGAGCAGATGATGCTTATGCGCAGATTTGAAGAGAAAACTGCTCAACTTTATGGGCAACAAAAAATAAAGGGCTTTTGCCATTTATATATTGGCCAAGAAGCTGTAGTGGCAGGAACTATGAGTGCATTAAATAGTGATGATAGAATCATTACTGCTTACCGCGATCATGCTCATGCATTGGCTTGTGGTATTTCGGCTAATGCTGTTATGGCAGAGCTTTATGGTAAAGTTACTGGTTGCTCAAAAGGAAAAGGTGGTTCAATGCACATGTTTAGTAAAGAGCACAACTTTTTTGGTGGACATGGTATTGTTGGAGGTCAAATTCCATTAGGTGCAGGAATTGCTTTTGCCGATATGTACAGAGGTGGAAAACAAGTAACTGTTTGTTACATGGGCGATGGTGCTGTGCGCCAAGGTGCATTACACGAAGCTTTTAACATGGCTATGCTTTGGAAAATTCCAGTAATTTTTGTTTGTGAAAACAATGGATACGCAATGGGAACATCTGTGGAGCGTACAACCAACCAAATGGATATTTATAAAATTGGTTTAGCATACGATATGCCTTGCAAAGAGGTAGATGGAATGCAAGCTGAAACTGTTCATGAGGCAATTGCTGAGGCAGCCGAAAGAGCAAGAAAAGGCGATGGACCAACATTTTTAGAAATTAGAACTTACCGTTACCGTGGTCACTCTATGAGCGATCCAGCTAAATACAGAACCAAAGAAGAAGTAGAGGAGTACAAAATGCGTGATCCTTTGGAAAGAGTAAGAAAAACAATTTTAGATAATAATTGGGCTACAGAAGCAGACTTAGAAGCTGTTGAAGAAAAGGTAATGGTGGAGGTTTTAGCATCGGTTGAATTTAGCGAAAACTCTCCTTATCCAGAAGGTTCAGCTTTGTGGGAGGATGTTTACTCAGAGCCAAACTATCCATTTATTACAGAATAAAAAAAGTAAAATATTTAAGAACTTATAAAATAACAAAAGGAAATGTCAGAAAAACACAACGAGTCGGGTTTAGATTTAGATGCAAAACTTATGGAAACTACCCATAAAGTAGAAGATTTTTACCATAAAAATAAAAAAAACATTTTAACAGTAGTTGGAGTAATAGTGGTAGCTGTAGTTGGTTACTGGAGTTTTACTAAATTCTATATTGGTCCTAAAGAAGAGGCTGCTAAAGTGGCTATTTTCCCTGCGCAAGCTTGGTTTGAGGTTGATTCGTTCGATTTGGCTTTAAATGGAAAAGGCGATAAATTAGGTTTCTTAGCCATTGCTGATGAATACGGAATGACAAAAACTGCTAATTTAGCTCACTACTATGCAGGTATTTGTTACATGCAAAAAGGTGATTTTACCAATGCCATTGCTCAATTAGAAGACTTTAGTACTAACAATAAATTAGTTGGTCCTTTAGCCACTGGTTTATTAGGCGATGCTTACAGTGAAACCAATGATTTTGATAAAGCTATTAAAAACTATACCAAAGCAGCTAATATGAGCAAAAATAAATTAACTGCACCTATTTTTTTAAAGAAAGCAGGATTGGTTTATGAAGAGCAAAAAGACTGGAGTAATGCTTTAAGCATGTACGAAAAAATTAAAAGTGAATATCCTGACGCAACAGAAGCAGGCGATATTGATAAATATATTGCACGTGCACAAGCTGCTAAAGAAAGCAATTAATTAATAAAAATATTTAAAAACCATCCGTTAACAATGGATGGTTTTTTTATTTACAAACAAAAATAATATGGCAACTAAATTAAAAAACTTATCAGATACTAACTTAGAGAACAGCAAAGCATTTACTAAAACTAAAATTAGTTTAGTAGTGGCTGAATGGAATAGCGAGATTACTTTTGCTTTGCGCGATGGAGCAATTGAGTTTTTAACCAAAATGGGTGTTAAAGAAAAAAACATTTTGATTAGCTATGTGCCCGGAGCATACGAGTTGGCTTTTGGTGCACAATTGGTAGCATTGGGCAATAAATACGATGCAGTTATTACGATTGGGTGCATTATTAAAGGCGATACACCTCACTTTGATTTTATAAGCGATGCTTGTGCAAATGGCATAATGCAAGTAGGATTAAGTTACGGTTTACCAGTTATATTTGGTGTGTTAACCACAAACGATTTAAAACAAGCTAAAGAACGTAGTGGTGGAAAGCATGGAAACAAAGGTGTAGAAGCTGCAGAAACTGCTTTAAAAATGATTGCTTTACAATCAGAATTAACCAAATAAAACCATGGGAATATTTTTTTATATATTGATATTTTCAATAGGTGTAGGAATGATTTTTTTGTTTAAGAAGTATTCCAAAAAGGATTGATAAATTTGGACTACAACTAGAAGAGCCATTGGAATCAAAATTTCAATGGCTTTTTTTAATTAGTCGTGCATCGCATCATCTTTGGGTGGCAAGCAATATTTATATTTCATAGTTGGTTGCCATGGAAAGGAGTTTCCTTCTGAATGACATTTTGAGTATTTAATTAGTCATGCAGCGCATCTCCTTTGGTTAGTAATCACCATTTAATTCATGGAAGTGGTTTTACGAAAATGGGTTTATTGATCAATGAGATTTGTTGAGAATAATTTTTTATGGAAAACTAAAGCTAAATGCATCTTGGTATTAGTTAAATAAAAAAATAACATGAAAATTTCCATTCCAGAACCCTGCCACGAAAATTGGGGCACTATGACACCAAACGAACAAGGCCGTTTTTGCGGGAGCTGCCAAAAAACAGTAGTTGATTTTACCACTTTTTCTGCTGAAGACATTCAAAATTATTTTACCAAACACTACGGGCAAAAAGTATGTGGTAGGTTTAAAAAACAACAACTAAACCCAATTGACATTCAAATTTCAAATACCATTTTTAGTCAAATGTCAGCCAGCCGAAAATTTGCTTTGGCATTACTCCTAGTTTTTGGAACAACCTTATTTAGCTGCACCGATAACCAAGGACAGCCTGCCACTTTGGGAGAAGTTAAACTTGTTGATAGCACAAAAGCCAAAATAGATACAGCATCAATTGGAAGGCCTATTATTGAACCAAACCATGTAAAACATCCTGTTGATTTTATTAAAGAAAATCCTTCTGTTAAATTACAAGGAGAAGTAGAGGTAACAGAAGAAGAAATAATGGGCGATACCGTGATTCCTCCCAAACCTAAAGAGGTATTAAAGGGAAAGGTAAAAATAAGTCCGCCAGATACATCAAGAACCAACCCAGACAAGATAATACATACCATGGGAATGATTGCGCCTGAGTATAAAGTAGAACCTATTAAGATAAATTCGAATTAATAAACGAAAGTTCGAAAGTAACTGATTTTCCTTTTTCTATTTATTTAGTAAAATAATTTAATCATCTTCGCAGCAGTAAAAATTACCACTCATGACTAACGATAAATACATGAAACGTGGCGTTTCATCGCAAAAAGAAGATGTACACGCAGCTATTAAAAACATGGATAAAGGATTATTTCCACAAGCTTTTTGTAAAATAGTTCCTGATTATTTGGGTGGAGATGACCGTTTTTGTAATATCATGCATGCCGATGGTGCTGGAACAAAATCAAGCTTAGCTTATTTATATTGGAAAGAAACAGGCGATTTATCGGTTTGGAAAGGCATAGCGCAAGATGCTATTGTAATGAATACAAACGATTTACTTTGTGTAGGTGCTTTCGATAAAATTGTACTTTCATCCACCATTGGCCGAAACAAAAACTTAATTCCAGGTGAAGTAATTCGAGCCATTATTGAAGGAACTGAAGAGTTTATTGCCATGTTGCAATCGTATGGAATCAATATACACTCAACTGGTGGTGAAACGGCCGATGTGGGTGATTTGGTTCGCACCATTATTGTTGATTCAACTGTAACAGCGCGAATTGAAAAAAGTAAAGTTATTTCAAACCACAATATTAAACCTGGAAATGTAATAGTTGGCTTTGCCAGTTACGGACAAACCACTTACGAAACAAGCTACAATGCTGGCATGGGAAGCAATGGTTTAACCATGGCTCGCCACGATGTACTTTCAGCGTTTTATAAAACTTATGCCGAAAGTTTTGACCCACAAGTGCCTGAAGATTTGGTTTACACTGGTGGTTTAAAACTTACTGAACAACTTGCAGAAAACCCTTTGAACGTGGGCAAAATGATACTTTCACCAACCCGCACTTTCAGCCCAATTATCAAGGAAATTTTTGAAAACCATTTTGATAAGATTGATGGCATGGTGCATTGCACTGGTGGCGGACAAACCAAAGTTTTACATTTTGTAAAAAATTTGCGCATTATAAAAAACAATTTATTTAAAACGCCACCTTTGTTTAGCATGATTCAAAGCCAAAGCAATAGCCAATGGTACGAAATGTATAAAGTATTTAATATGGGCAATTTATTAGAGTTTTATACCGATGAAAACACTGCTCAAAATTTAATAGCTTTAGCCGCTAAATTTAATATTGATGCACAAATTATTGGGCATGTAGAGGCTGCCGAAAAAAACGAATTAATTGTTACCACCGAGCATGGTGAATTTATTTACTAAAATAAAAATTCATAAATTTAAAAAAGCCTCAAAACATTTGGAGGCTTTTTTTATGCACTGAAATACAATTACTTAATTTCGCAGTTAATAAATTTTTGTTTCTACTTCCACTAGCATAAACTAATTACTGTCTTAATACAAAATATGGTAGTTTAAATACTACAAACTGCTACTAAAACAAAATAGTTCATTAATAAAGAATAGTGCATAAACCTGTAATATAGCTAATTGATTGTAAATTAAATATATTAGAATTGTATTGTAATTATGTTTCAAAATGACACAACAAACGTTCGTTTTGGAATAAAAAAACGAAAAACAAAAAGACAAAATCTTATAATAATCTAATTATCAAATACTTATTAATATGGATAAAGATTTGTTTACTTATGAATATCGTTTAAAAAAATAAACAAATGAAAAAAGAATATTTTTTAGCAGTAGTATTATTAGCCTTGATTCAAGTTACATTTACAAGTTGTAAAAAACTAGAAGACGTAGAACCCAAAACTTTAATAGTGCCAACAGTTACGAGCTTTAAACAAATTAAAGTTGACCCTTCATTTAACTGGAAGTCGACAAGAAATGTAACGTTTAATATTGCCGCAGCCAATACTCCTGTAACCATTACGAACACCCTTGTTTTGAAAACAGAAACTGGAGTTATAATTTATAAAAAATTTCAAAGAATGAATGAAGCTTTTACTACCAATTTAACAGTACCAACGAGCCTTAAAAAAGTAGTTGTGAGTTATGGAAGTATTGTAAAAACAATTGATATAAGTAACAACAAAATAGACTTTAATTTTATAACCGAAACCACCATAGTTGAATAGACATAAAGCCATGAAAACAAAGAATATTTTTATAATTGCAGTAATAACCATGTTATCAATTCACCTAAAAGCTCAGGTAACTATGGATTTTGAGCCCAATAATTTACCAAGTAACACCAATTGCTGGGCTATGGGGGCTATGACTGGCTACTACTCAGCAAATACGGTAATTAGTGGAGGTCTTTCAGCTAGAACAAACCAGCTTACTAGCAGCTTACCAACATCAACTTGGATAAAATCGCCATGGTTAAAACTTGCTAGCGGAAACATAACATTTAAAGTAAGATTAGATGGAAATGCTGCAACCACACGTTCTTTAAGAATTAGATTCATACCTTACAATGCCAATGCAGGCCTATACAAAGAAGGTGCAGCCATTGCAGATTCATTTACTTATAACTTTGCTACCCCTGTAAGCGGTGCTGGCTCTAATAGTGTTAGAAATGTGTCATACGCAATTCCAAGTTCAATTGCCAATACTAATAATGTATATAAAGTAATGATAAGTTTTATGGGTACAGGTGGAACAGGAAGATGTTTTATGGATGATTTGGAAATTCCCGGAACATATTGGGCAGACCCTACTAATAGCTGCTTACCAATGGCACTCATTGTAGATGCTGATTTAGATAGCGTTCAAGATATTGATGATGCTTATCCAAATGATATACTAAGAGCATATGATAATTATTATCCAGAAAAAGAAAATGGAACGTTAATGTTTGAAGATTTATGGCCATCTGTGGGTGATTATGATTTTAATGATTTAGTAGTGGCATACAGAATGAATACCATAACTGATTCAAAAAATAATATCGTAGAAATAAAATTTGAAATTACGCCAAAAGCAATAGGAGCTAGTTTTAATAATGGTTTTGGTTTTATGTTAAATGGCATTGCTAGCGATAAAATTTATGCAATAGAAGGTTTGAAAACTGAAGCCAAATGGTTAAATTTAAATGATAATGGAACTGAAGCAGACCAAAAGGAAGCAACCATCATTGCTTTTACAAGTGCTAACGAAATTTTGCCAAATCCAGGTGGTTCAAGTGGTGTAAATGTTGACCCCAAAGCAACTTACGTTAAGCCTAATACTTTATCGTTTACAATAAAATTTATGGATGAAAAAGGAATTGCACCAAATGGATATGTTTCAATCAAAGAATTTTCACCAGAACAATTTAATCCATTTATTATTATAAATCAAGAAAGAGGAAATGAATTACATCTAGCTGGTTACTATCCTTCAGGTAAAGCTGATCCAAAATTGTTTGGTACTTATGATGACAATAGCAAAGAAGGAGATTATTACAGAACAAAGAACAACTTACCTTGGGCATTAAATATTCCAGCTGAAATACCATACACTATAGAAAAAATTGATTTTGTAAAAGCCTACAGTTATTTTGCAGAGTGGGCAAAAAGCAAAGGCGATTTTTACAGTGACTGGTATGAAGATAAAGAAAAATACAGGGATTACGATGTTTTATATATTGTAAAATAACAAAAAAGGCTACAATAAAATTTTATGGTAGCCTTTTTTATTAATAAATAAATTGTAAAATTACTGAGCAAGCAATGCTTTAATTTCATCTGCATTTAAAACTCGGTTATACATTTTCAAATCGTCAATAGCACCTTGAAAATAATAGTTTTTGCCATAACCGCCTCCATTACCAATCACCAATGGTTTATCGGTATTGGTAAATGATTGACCACTATTTTTTAAATCGGTTCCAGTTTGCAAAACACCATTTACATAGACTTTTAAACTAGTCCCATCTGCCACATATACCAAATGTTGCCATTGGTTCAAATCAATAGTTGCAGAGGCATTTAACGGGTCAATTCCATAAACCGAATTAGTTCCATTTTCTATCCAATTGTCAAAGTTAAAATACTCCTTACTTCTAAAATGATTATCTAAAGAATATTCAAAACCACCACTAGCACTGCGTTTACTTATAATAGCGCATGGTAAAGTTGTATCTTCTAATAGCACCCAACAGCTTATACTAAAAATCCCATTGACAAAGGAAGCGTTTTCCAAATCGCCAAAATTTATTTGGGCTGAATCTAAACGATTGAAATGTATAGCTTTATTAGCAATGTTTTTTCTGTTTGGACAATAAGAAGCTTTGGTATTTAGTCCTGTTTGGTTATTAACCAACTCCAATGTGTTGCTGTCGAAAGGAATATCAATTAATAAGCCAGATGATAAGTTAACTACAGGAGTAATATCTAAAATTCTGTCTTTACCACAAGCTATAAGCAATGCGGTCAAGCCAAGATAAACAATTATTTTTTTCATTTGAATAGGATAAACAACAAAGCTTGTATTTTTAGTATAAAAAAAAGCCAATTATTTATTGGCTTTATATCTTTTATCGGGAGTACCGTCTTTTTTTAATTTTACTTCTGCTTTTTTGTTTTCCTTGAAACGTTTGTCAGGAGTACCATCTTTTTTTAACTTTACTTCTTCTTTTTTAGCTTCCTCTTTTTTAGGCTTAGTTTGGGCAAATGTAGGTGCTGTAAATGCTACCATCATAAGTAGCGCTAATACTTTCATTAAATTTCTCATTACATTTTTTATTAATTGTTCTCCTCAAAAATAACTTTAGTAGTTATAAATGCAAATTATTTTTAGCTTTGACAATTATATATGGAAAAATTCTATTTATCGGCTAAAAAAAGCTCCGATGTAAGGGCAAAAAAACACTTAGGACAGCATTTTTTAAATGATGAAAACATTGCATTTAATATAGTAAACGCCTTAAATGAAAAATGCCAAACACCTGATATATTGGAAGTAGGGCCAGGAATGGGCGTTTTAACCAAGTATTTATTACAGAACACCAAATTTAAAACTTGGGCCATTGATTTAGATAAAGAGTCGATAGCTTATTTGCAAACACATTATCCGCAATTAGCAAACAGGTTACTAGAAGCCGATTTTTTACAGCTTAATTTTGATAATTATTTTAAAGAAGAATTCAGTTTAGTTGGTAATTTCCCTTACAATATTTCAAGCCAAATAGTATTTACTTTAATTGATAAACGCCATAAAATTCCGCTAATGGTAGGAATGTTTCAAAAGGAAGTAGCAGAGCGCCTTGGAGCTAAACCACGCACCAAAGATTATGGTATTTTAAGTGTAATAACCCAAGCTTATTTTGATGTAGAATATTTATTTACAGTGCCTGAAACAGTATTTACACCACCACCCAAAGTTAAATCGGGAGTGGTGAGATTAATGCGCAAAAATACGGAATTGGGCTGCGACCCTAAAAAGTTTAAACAAGTGGTAAAACTGGCTTTTAACCAACGAAGAAAAAAATTAAGCAATGCCATTAACTCGCTAGTGCAAGATAAAAGTTTAATAACTGAATTTGCCGATAAAAGAGCTGAAGAATTATCTGTTCAAGATTTTGTGAGGCTTACTATTATTTTGTTAGGGGAATAAATAAAATATGAGGGCTGACAGCTTGAAAACTGTAAGTTTTTAATATTACAAACACTTTTCATGGAGTTAGGAAAGCATTCTGTGGATTTATAATGAAATGTAGTACTCAGAGTTACAAACTCTTTTTTCATTTACTATTCGTAGTCTCCTTTGCAAAGCCCAAGCGCACAAGACTACGAATAGTGGGGGTTTTTCCCAAAAGCAAACATTTTAATAATTGGATTATTTACACGGTATGCTTCCAAAAACGAATCTTTATATGGATTAGTTTTCCAAAGTAACTTACCGTTTTTATCAATTGCTTTTATTATTGTTCGGGTTTTATCTAAAATATATTTGTTGCCATTGTTTTTATAAAATATTGTTGTGTCATTAACTGAATTGTGTTTATGGTGATTTTCACTTTTAAAATTGCACAAAAACATACAATTAAGCAATAACAGAAAAGAACAAAAAAATATATACTTCATAATTCTTAGCTTTCTTAAATTTATGGGTATAATAGCCTACATATTTTTATATCTTTATGTAAATCATAAGTTATTGAGTCGTTGCCTAGTTTTAAATATTTCACATTTTTCTCAACTCTTAAAGTAGCAAAATAGCTTAACTTTCCATAAAAAATAGACATGCAAGAGGTAACATAAGGAACAATAACCAATGTATCTGAATTGCTACCAGACAAAACCTCAATTTCTTTAATGTATTGTGCGGAATTCATAAGCTCTATTCTTAAAGAATCATTTTGCCAACAAATATGAACAGCCCTGCTAGGTCTTATTTTATTGGCTTCGTATAAAAATTTTATAGCAACAAATAATAACAAACTCCCAAATATGGCTAATAAAACTTTAAAGATTATTTTCATGGGTAAATATTTTCTGTTCGTTTTTCAATGGATTTTAAAAATTATAACTTGAACAAATTCGCTTTCTTCGTATTACAAATACTTATAATATGAAATGAGGTTTACAAAACAGTTGTGGCAAGTATTTAAGTAATAACTAAAAAATTAAATTAATAATATTTTCCTTTATAATAAATAAGTGAATCTTTTCTTACTATCTTTTTATCTGGAAAAATAATAGAATGGTCATTAATGTATTTTACCTCATAAAACTGGCCTATATCTAATTTTTTATACGACTCAAAATCCACATTATTAAACCCTTCAATTGTATCGTTATTAACAACGTAAAAATAAAAAACCTTAATATCTGTTCCGCCTCTTCTTGGTCCATTATCTTCAAAGATTTTGTTTATTATTAAACCTTTAGCAGTTTTACCATTTTTAACATATTTATTAACTTTATTCTCATCCCATTTTTTAGCAATTGGGTACATCTTTGCTAAGAAAATAACCAATAAAATACTTCCAATTAGATCCCATTTTTTAATTTTTGGTCTTTGTAATTTCATTCTGTTTTTTTGACTTGCTAAATTTACTTCAATAAAGATATACAAACAATTATATTAAATAAATTGAAAAAAACCTTAGTTTACAAAAATTGCACTGCCATGCAAACATCTAATATCCATAATAAAAAGAGAGTAACAACATCCTCCAATAAATATAATTGTTTAAAAATTCGGCAAATAACAACAAATGCATCACTATAAGTGCAGCAACAGCAATGCCATTTCTAAAGCTTAATATTTGCTTACCTCTATAAAATTCTTTTATATAGTTTAGTCTTTTTCTAAAATAATAATCTACAATATAAAAGAATAGTAAAAAGAAAACAATTAGCGCAAAGCTTCGTACTGCCATTGGTAGATTATTTATAGGTAAAAGCTCATAATTAAATACCAGCTTAAACATTTGTAAAAACAAAAAGAAATGAAAAATCATAGCCACACAAACAAACATAGATGCAGAGTTTGTTGAACGTATTTCCTTATCTTTCATAAAGCAATAAACAAAATAATAAATGAATTTATACATATGCTTTACAATTTAAACAATCTGAACTTAAATAAAAAAAGCGGCTTTAGCCGCTTCTTTAAATATTTGATTATCAATTAATTTCTTGAATAATTGGGTGATTCTTTGGTGATTTTTACATCGTGTGCATGACTTTCTTTAACACCTGCTGAAGTAATTTTTACAAATTTAGCTTGTTGCAAATCAGCTATAGTTGCTGCACCACAGTAACCCATACCTGCACGTAAACCACCCACAAACTGATACACTACTTCTTTTAAAGTTCCTTTAAACGGAACTATACCTACTATACCTTCTGGTACCAATTTAGCAATTTCATCTTCAGTATCTTGGAAATAACGGTCTTTACTACCTTCTTTCATGGCTTCAATACTTCCCATGCCTCGGTATGATTTAAACTTACGTCCTTCGTAAATTACAGTTTCTCCTGGGCTTTCTTCTACCCCAGCAAAAATAGAACCCGACATAATAGAACTTGCACCTGCAGCTATGGCTTTAACCAAATCGCCACTGTATCTTATTCCACCATCGGCTATAATTGGAACACCGCTGCCAGCTATGGCTTTTGCACTTTCATAAACCGCTGTTAATTGCGGAACGCCAATACCTGCTATAATACGTGTGGTACAAATAGAACCAGGACCAACACCTACTTTTACACCATCAACTCCAGCATCAACCAAAGCACGTGCGCCACTGCCTGTAGCTACATTTCCTGCAATGATATCAATATTGCCAAATAACTTTTTGATACGTGCTACTTCGTTTAAAACACCTCTTGAATGTCCATGCGCTGTATCAATAATTACTACATCCACTCCAGCTTTAACCAATGCATGTATTCTTTCTTCAGTATCGGCAGTTACCCCCACAGCAGCGCCCGCAAGTAAGCGTCCATGTTTATCTTTACAAGCCGATGGATGTGCTTTTACTTTTAAAATATCTTTGTAAGTAATTAATCCTTTTAAAAGATTGTCTTTATCTATTACAGGTAATTTTTCAATTTTATATTGTTGTAAAATTAATTCTGCTTGTTTAAGGTCGGTACCTTCAGGTGCAGTAATAATTTTATCTTTGGTCATTATATCACTCACGCATTTGTTCATGTCGGTTTCAAATCGTAAGTCTCTATTAGTTAAAATACCAACTAATTTACCGTTATCGTTAATGATTGGAATACCTCCAATTTTATTTTCGGTCATTAGTTTATGTGCATCGCGCAATGTAGCTGAATCGTGTAATGTTACAGGGTCAAGTATTAAACCACTTTCGCTACGTTTTACTTTACGTACTTCGGCAGCTTGGCGCTCAATACTCATGTTTTTATGCATAATGCCAATTCCACCTTCTTGCGAAATAGCAATAGCTAATTTGCTTTCGGTTACTGTATCCATAGCAGCAGTAACAATTGGAATTTTAATTTGAATATTGCGTGAAAGTTGGGTAGTAGTATTTACTTCGCGCGGTAGTATTTCAGAATAGGCGGGTAAAACTAAAACGTCATCGTAGGTTAAACCTTCGGTGTAAAATTTATCAGATTGATTAAGCATGGCAAATAAAGATAGGTATTCTATTTGCGGTGCAAGTTTAAGGTTATTAGTTTAAATAATTGTAAAAAAATTAAATAATTTCCATTAGCTTTTTATGCCAATGATTCATTGATGGCTTTGAGCATTTTTTCTTGGAGGTTTTGAGGTTCGAATGGCTTTAAAATATAATCGTTCATTCCAACCGCATAGGCAGCATCGCGCATGGTATTTTCATTGGCCGCAGTTAAGGCTATAATGGGTACTGTTTTATAATAAATATCGGTTAATGCTCTGATTTCTTTTGTACAAGTAATACCATCCATTACTGGCATTTGCAAATCCATTAATATTAGGTCAAAAGTTTGTTCTTTAACTGCTTTTAGTCCCTCTAAACCATTTTCAACACAGGTAAAGGTGCAGCCCCATTTCTTTAAAAATTGCTTTAGAATTATTACATTTACCATTGAGTCTTCTACAATCAATATGTTTTTATTCTCAAGTGAAGTAATATTTTTAATAATCACAGCTTCATTACTATCATAGGTTTCTGTATCTGCCAAATTTAATGATACATCAAAATAAAAGGTACTGCCTTTACCAAGTTCTGTTATTACTTCAAGTTGGCTGTTAAAACCTTCAACTATTTTTTTGCTAATAGATAAACCCAAACCAGCACCTTCAATCTTACGGGTGTTTGATGCATCAATTTGTGTAAAGGCCTCAAAGATGGTATTTAGTTTATCTTTGTCAATACCCGTTCCGCTATCTTGAACTTCAAACCTAACTAGTGCTTTAACATAGCTTGACTGGATTGTTTTAATTGTAAGTTTAATAAAGCCTTGGTCTGTGAAAGTAAGCGAGTTTGATACTAAATTAGCTAATACTTGCGATATTCTTACAGAATCTGATTTGAATACTAGTTTATGATCAACCAAATTATCAATAATAAACTCTAAACCTTTGTCTTTTATTTTATCAGCAAAAAGATTTTTAAGGTTAATTACTATTTCTTGTATTTTAAAATTTGTTGAGTTAAAATCAATATTTCCGCTTTCAAGATTGTTAAAGTCAAGAATATCATTAATCAGATTAATTAATTTGTAAGTTGATTTTTTTAGAATTTGAATATTATCAATTTGCTGTTGATTTAAGTTGTCTTGACTAATCAAATCAGCTACTCCATTTATTGCATTTAACGGAGTTCTAACTTCATGACTTATATTTCTAATAAAGCTAGCTTTTGCAACTACAGCCTGCTTGGCAAGCTCTTGATTTCTTAATATTTCTTCATTTTGCTTTATTAGCACTTCATTCTTTAAGGTCAATGCAGCTTTATTACTTATAAGTATTGCATTATTTTTTCTAAAATTGTATACGGAATAACTTAAGAACACTAAAACCAAAAGAACAATAACAACTATGGTTATTATAAGAATTCTAGTTGTTAATTCATTTTTTTGTTTTTCTGCTGACACCTCTGTTTCAGCAGCCTTTTGTCTTGCTTGTGCTTGTGCCTCCAGCTCCTTTAACTTTACTAAATTTTCTGAATTACTTATGTTTTGCAGAATATCCACTTTTAGTTCGGTATAAATTAGCACTTTTTTATAGTCATTTTGCGCTTTGTAGAAGCTAATATATGCGTTGTAAACACTAACTTGAGCTTCGAGGTTTTGTGCTTTTTTAGCCAATTCTTCAGCTTTTTCTAGGTATAAAAGCGCTACTTTGAATTCTTTATTTTTTATGTGTAACTCTGCTAAATCAGTATATGAATTACGAAGTCCATTTTTGTCGTTAATTTTTTCTCGAATGTCAAAAGATTTATTTAAAAAATCTTCCGCTCTGGATAATTGATTTAAGCCTAAATAGCAAGCGCCAATATTATTGTATGTTTCAGCTATGTTCTTTAAATCGTTGCTTTTTATATCATCATCTAGCACCAATTCGAATTTAGCTAGTGATTTTGTGTATTCTTTTTTCTCTAAATAAATAATAGCTAAGTTGTAGTTAATTAAACTTAGTTCAGATTTATGGTTGATGGCTAAAGGAAGTGCATCTAATAATTTTTTTTCTGCCAAATTGTAGTCATTTTTAACAATATATACTACAGCTATATTATTAAGTGACCTCAGCAAAAAAGCAGTATCATTTATTTCTTTTGAAAGGTTTAATGCCTGGAAATAATGCCATAGTGCTTTTGTATAATTGGTTTTGCCTTCATACGAAATTCCTAAATAGTTGTTGCATCGAATTCGTTGTCTTACATTCTTTTCTCGAATAAAATGCCCTAATGAATTGTATATACTGTTAATGGCTGAGTCAAATTGCCTATTTTCGCAGTAACCTACTCCTAAACTCAAATACAAATTATAAATTCCGGTATTGTATTTTTCCTTTTTTGCCTCTACCAATAATTTCTGTGCATATTCTATTAATTCCGAAGGATTATTAATAAAAAAACTAAGGTCTTTGTTAAATAAATCAACTTTGGTTTTAACATCGGTATTGCTTAAAATAATATTTACAATACTATCCTTTTTCAGCCCATTATTGCCTTGGGCACTAACCCATAACAATAAAACAGCGAATAATATGTATATTTTTTTTATCAAGTGGAGTAGTCGTTTCAATAATAATAAAAATATTTTTTAAACCAATATTATTTGATTATTGCCTAACGTAATTAGCTTTTGACGATACAAAATACCTACTGCCTTTTTAAAAGTTTTTTTGCTCATTCCTAATTGGCGCTTAATATCTTCGGGATCGCTACCATCATGAAGTGCTAGTTTTCCGCCTTGTTTTTTAAGCAAATCTAAAATCATTTGTGAGTTAATATCCACGTTTTCAAAACCAATTTTTTGCAAACTCACATCAATCAAATTGCCTTCTTTTATTTGCTTTACGTAGCCTTTTAATTGATCGCCAATTTGAACATCGGTATAAATTTCGTTTTTATAAACCAAGCCTTTGTATTTGTTATTTATGATTACAAAATAACCCAAGTCAAAATCTTCATACACCATTAAATCTACTTCATCGTTATGCTTTAAATCGCAATCAGTATTATCTAAATAACGGTTAATTTTGGTAGTTCCTACCAACCTATCCGAAGTTTCATCATGATACAAATACACCACGTAATACTTGCCAGTGTACATTTTTTTTGCCTGCTCTTTAAATGGAACTAGCAAATCTTTATCTAAACCCCAATCCATAAAAGCACCAAAACTAGCAGCATCCACCACTTTTAGCAAAGCAAAAGTATTTAGTAAAATTTTGGGTGTTTGGGTAGTAGCTATTAACCTATCTTCTGAATCATTGTAAACAAATACATCAATATTATCCTGCAATTGCAAGCCTGCAGGCGCATATTTATTATGCAACAACACTTCTTCGCCATCGTTATCTACTAAAAAAAATCCTACAGCACTGCCTCTGCTTACTGTTAAATTGCTAACTACACCTAATTGAATCATGTTTATTCTGAAATATTTTTCAAAACTATTTAAAATTATACAGCCTACTTCATTTTATTTAGTAAAATTGTAAACACTATTAACCCATAAAACTAATAATTTTGACTAAGTTAAGCGTTAACATCAATAAATTTGCTACTATTAGAAATGCCCGAGGTGGCAATAACCCAAACTTGGTGCAGGTTGCCATAGATTGTGAAAAATTTGGAGCCGATGGCATTACTGTTCATCCAAGGCCCGATGAACGCCACATTCGTTATGCCGATGTGGTAGATTTAAAACAAGTTTTAACAACAGAGTTTAATATTGAAGGCAACCCACTTGAAGATAAATTTGTGCAATTGGTATTAGATACCAAACCAACTCAGGTTACTTTAGTGCCCGATGCATTAAACCAAATTACCAGCAACCACGGTTGGGATACGATTAAAAACTATCAATTTTTAAATGATATCATCAAAGTTTTTAAAAATGCTGGAATCCGCACTTCTATTTTTGTAGACCCAGTTTTAGAAATGATAGAAGGAGCCAAACTAACCGGAACTGATAGAATTGAACTTTATACCGAAAGTTACGCCCATCATTATCACACCAATAAAGAAACAGTTGTAAAACCATATACAGCAGCAGCCATCAGGGCGCATGAGTTAGGTTTGGGTATAAATGCAGGCCACGATTTAGATTTACACAATTTACATTTCTTTAATCAAAACATTCCTAATCTAGCAGAGGTTTCTATAGGACATGCCCTTGTATGCGATGCTATTTATTTAGGCTTGCACAATACCATTCAAATGTATAAACAAAAATTGCAATAATTTATGAACTCAAGTAGTAGAAATTGGCTTTATTTATTAAGTTTTTTACCAAGTTTTTTTGCCATTTATGGCAATTTAATTGGAGGGTATTTTGCCTTTGGCAATTTTGTATTTTCTTTAGGTGTTTTGGCCACTTTTGAATGGATAACAAAAGAATTTTTATCGAATCAAGCTTCCGAAAAAGACGATGTAATTCCTAAGTTTATTTTACTGCTACATATTCCTTTGCAACTTATTTCAGTGGGCAGTTTATTTTATGGAATTTATAGCCAATCGTTGACTGGTTTTTTTATAATTGGAGCAGCTTTAAGTACGGGTTTAAATTCTGGTTCCTCGGCCATTATAGTTTCGCACGAATACATTCATAGAAAAGTAAAATACGAGCGCATGTTGGGCAAACTTTTATTGTTTTCAGCTGGCAATATGTATTTTTATATCGACCACTTAAAAGTTCACCACAAATGGGTTGGTACTGATAAAGACCATGCCACAGCTAAGTACGGAGAAAATCTATACCAATTTTTTATCCGCTCTGTTTCAGGACAATTTTGGGGAGCCATTGCCATTGAAGCACAACGTTTAAAAACCGAAAATAAAATGGCATACGGGTTTGAGAATTATGTGATCCGCCAAATAATTTTACAATTTTTGTTACTCATAAGCATTTATTATTTTATTGGTGTTGATGCTATTATTGCTTGGGGCTTACAATGTTTTTTTGCTAATTTTTTACTAGAGTATGTAAACTATATTCAGCATTACGGTTTGAGCCGCGATTATAAAGAACGTGTAACCGAAGAACACAGTTGGCAAAGCGACCGTTTTATAAGCAGGTTTGTTTTGGTTGATTTATCGCGCCATGCCGACCATCATTATTATGCTTCAAAACCATATCATACATTAATAACTTACCCTAATAGTCCTATTTTACCTGCAGGTTATGCAGGATTGTTTTTTGTAGCTGCGGTGCCTCCATTATGGTTTAAAATCATGCACCCAAAAATTGCTCAAATAAAAGCATAAGCATGAAATTTACTTTAATTGAATTGCTTGAAATAATAGTGATTATAACCACTTTACTTTACAATTACTTTTTAATTAAACAGCAAATAATCTGTTGGCTTTTTGGCTTTTTATCTTCTGTAACTGGCTTAGTTATTTTTTATGAAAAACAATTAATTGGGCAAGTAATTTTGCATGTGTTTTATGCATTAATGGCTGTGTATGGTTGGTATATTTGGGATAAAAACAAACAAGAATTAAAAGTAAAAAAATGGACCATTACCATGCAAGCTTATACCCTTGCTTTTGGTTTTATCATCAGTTTTGTTTTGAGTTATTTTGTTCTTAATCAGTTTATTGAAAATATAAATGTACTCGATATTTTAATAACTATTTTTTGTTTTATAGCTACCTTTAAAGAAACCCATAAAATAGTAACCGCTTGGATTTATTGGATAATACTTAACGCAGCTAGCTTTGTACTTTATTTGCAATCAGGCTTATTTATTTATGCATTGCTTATGCTTATTTACACCATATTATCAATAAAAGGTTATTTGGCCTGGAGTAAAGAGTTAAAAAATAATAAGATATCTTAAGTGAATTATGCTTTTTTAGCAATTCTATAAAATAGAAGTTGACCTAAACCAATAAGTAGAATTGTAAAAATGGTACTAAAAAATACACGTGCTAAAGTTGAAAAAAATTGATTAAAGCTAAATGCCTCTAAGTAAAATAAAACAAAGTGATGAATGAACACCATAATTAACGCATACACTAAAAATCCAATTGGGCCTTTCGTACTTATACTCGGTTCTATTTTAGTACTTAAGTCATCCTTGTTAGTACTAAAAATCAGGTAAAATCTTCTAAAATAGCCCATTAAAACTGTTGCAGCAATATGTGGTCCAGGTAAACTACTAAAACTATCCATTGTCATTCCTAATAGTAAACTTAATACCAATACAATCCATGGCTTTGTGTTATAAGGCAAACCAATAATAAATACTACATAAATATATGGATTTACATAAGTACTTAAATCGATATTATTTACAATTACAATTTGAAAAAAAACAAGTAGAATAAACCTAGTAAGGTAATTAAGTATATCAATTATCATGGTCTTTTGCCTCCTCTTCTAATACTTTAACCTCAGCTGATTGCTGGCTCTCTTTAAATAAATTGCGAACCACATATACATTTTTTAAACGGCTAAAAGGGGTATGAACTAAAATAGTAATATCATAAGCGTTCTTCTCAGGATTACGGTCAATTTTAACTATTTTTCCTATTGGAATTTCCTCAGGGTAGGATGCAGATTGTGTGGTGCTAACTACTTCATCACCTATGGCTACAGGAACATAAGTGTTTACATTACTTAATTGCGCGAAAAGTGCATTGCTTCCATCCCAAGTAACGGTACCAATGTCACCTGTTTTTTTAATTTTTGCACCAGTATTGCTTTTGCTATTCAATACAGATTGAACTAAACTATAATATGGTGTAACCTGCCAAACTATGCCAACAACTCCATTTGGGCAAATAACACCATCAAAACGTTTTACCCCATGAAGTGAACCCTTGTCAATGGTAATGAAGTTGTTTTTTTTACTAATGGAATTGTTTACAACTTGCGCAGATATGTAAACATATTGTTGTTTATACTGTGTATCATTTACCGTTGTGGTAGTGTAACCATGTTGGTAATAAGATTGAAGTAATTGTGAACGAAGTCTTGAATTTTCAGCTTGTAAACTGTCATTCAATGTTTTTAAGTTAAAATATCCTGTTGTACTATTGATAGCATTATAAATACTTGAACTAGTACTTGCAGTATAATTTAAAAAACTAGCTTGTTGGTAATTATTGAACCTAAATAATACAATTAGGGCAAAAACCTCAAATGCTAAAAACATAAAAAATACATAATACTTATATATAAAAAATATTAGGTTCTTCATGTTTTACTTAATTGGGTATTTCGTTGGTTTTTTTAGGTTAATTAATACTTTGGTTTGTAGAATGCTTTCAATTAGGTCATTAAAAACTTGTAACTTTTTAAGTTTTTTAGCGCCATACCTGTTCCTCTTACTACTGCTCTTAATGGGTCTTCAGCCACATGAACAGGTAATTTAGTTTTTGCTGAAATACGTTTATCTAAACCACGTAAAAGAGCACCACCACCGGTTAAGTACAAGCCAGTTGAGTAAATATCGGCAGAAAGTTCAGGAGGAGTTAATTCCAATGCACGTAATATAGCTTCTTCAATTTTTGAAATAGATTTATCTAAAGCTGCAGCAATTTCAGAATAGGTAACACTAATTTGTTTAGGAATACCTGTCATTAAATCGCGACCATTTACTGCATAATCTTGTGGCGGATTTTCTAATTCACTTAAAGCAGAACCCACTTCAATTTTAATTCTTTCAGCAGTACGTTCTCCAACAAGTAAATTATGCTGCCTGCGCATATAGTCTAAAATATCATCAGTAAATTCATCACCTGCCACACGAATTGATTGATCGCAAACAATACCGGCTAATGCAATAACAGCAATTTCGGTTGTACCACCACCAATATCAATAATCATATTACCCATTGGTTCAAATACGTCTATCCCAATTCCAATTGCAGCAGCCATAGGCTCATGAATTAAGTAAACCTCTTTTGAACCTGCACGTTCAGCACTGTCTTTTACTGCACGTTTTTCAACTTCAGTAATGCCCGAAGGAATACAAATTACCATGCGTTGCTGAGGTTTAATAAACTTATTGGCCTGAGGAATCATCCCAATTAATCCACGAATCATATGTTCAGCAGCCTGGAAATCAGCAATTACTCCATCTTTAAGCGGACGAATAGTTTTAATATCTTCATGAACTTTTCCATGCATTTGTTGTGCTTGACTACCAACAGCAATTACATTTCCGTTGCGTCTGTTTATAGCTATAATTGACGGCTCATCAACCACAACTTGGTCTTTATGAATTATTAAAGTATTAGCCGTTCCTAGGTCTATGGCTAAATCCTGTGTTAAAAAACTAAATACGCCCATTTATGCTACTCGTTTCGTTTATTTTTGGGTAAATTGAATTATGAAAATTGTTTGTTTTATAAAAAACGTTGCAATTTAACATAATTCATTGCAATCTTTTTTATGTTTTTATAATTATCTAATAAAAATATTTTTCAATGAATTTTAATCTGCAAAATTTCCGAGAAATTACTCATAAATACCCAAATACATTTCTTCATCTTGACGCAAAATACCACGGTACATTCCTTCTGAATTAAAACATAGTTCAATATTTCCATGGGTATCGATACCAATTAAGCCCCCCTCTCCACCCATTTTTACCAATTTGTCTTTTATTACAAAGTTACAAGCTTGATTCAAGGTGTAACCTTTGTATTCCATTAAGCAACTAATATCGTAGGCCACTACAGCACGTAAAAAATATTCGCCATGTCCAGTGCAACTGATGGCACAAGTATGATTATTAGCATAAGTTCCAGCTCCAATTACTGGGCTATCTCCAACTCTGCCAAAACGTTTATTTGTCATTCCTCCAGTTGAGGTAGCGGCAGCTAAATTTCCAAATACATCTAAAGCAACAGCCCCAACAGTTCCAAACTTTTTTTCACCGGTTTCTAATACCGTATGGTCTAATTGGTACCCCTCAGTATCTTTCACATCTTGCCATTGTTTGTAACGCTCTTCAGTATAAAAATAGTCGTTCTCTTGAAATGGTAAATTCATTTTTTTGGCAAACAATTCTGCATCGGCACCTTGCAAAAATACATGACCTGATTTTTGCATAATAACTTTAGCCAAATGCACTGGATTTTGAAGATTGCTAACTCCTGAAACAGCACCAGCTTCTAAGTTTTTACCTTCCATAATAGAGGCATCCATTTCATGCGTTCCTTTATTGGTAAAAACTGCACCTTTTCCAGCATTAAATAATGGAAAATTTTCAAGGCTCATAACAGCAGCTTCTACAGCATCTAAACTTGAACCGCCTCTGCTTAAAATTTCATTACCAACTAATAACGCATTTTGTAAGCCTTGTTTATATTGAGCCTCCTTTTCCGGGGTCATTAATGTGCGTAAAATAGTTCCTGCCCCGCCATGAATGGCAATTGCGTGTTTTTTCATATTTTTCTGTTATTTTCTTAAGTGATTAACTACTCCATCTTCATTGGGTTTGCCCCATTTTCGTTGGTAGTTGATTTCCATTTTTTGGTTAATCGCATCAATAATATTTTGATAACTCATTCCTGCAGAATTAGCTGCTCCAAAAAGTAAAATAAAACAATCAGCAAATTCCAAGTTTTGGTTTGGATTGTTGTTTTTGATATCAACGGCTAGTTCTTCTATTTCTTGCCTTAAATGCGCAATTTTTGAAAGTGGAGTAGCCTGTTTAAACGTATTTTTTTGCCAAGTTGTAATGGCATTGTATTGTTCTTCTGTCATTTGTTTTTTTAAAAACTGAGGTGTAATTGCATAATTAAATCGCTTTGCGTATTGCCACTAATTTGTTCTAAACCAGTGCCAATATTATTTATATTATTATATTTTGTTTGGGCATACCGAGCAAATAATTTTATTTTTTTAGTTACTTGGTATTTGGCCATTAAGTAAAATCGGCTACCACTGTTTTGATACAAAGGTACAGTAAAAGTATATGGTAAATTGTCTTCGTATGAATAAATTCTGGCATTATAATCATCAATGCTAAATAAGGCAAGTCTGGCACTTAAGGTCCATTTTCCTCCATTAGCTTTGTATTTTATATCTTGGTAAATTAATGTTCCATTGCTAGGTTTAATATTTTTTGTGGTGAAATAAGATTGTTCTAACCTCGTTTCGGCTTCTAACATAAGACTCAGTTTGTATTTGATATGAAACCTAAATTGCTGTTTTTCTTGCACTGACAAAGCATCGTTAAGTGCTTCATTGTTATTGATTTCGTTTTTTTCTTTGCTTTCAAATCGATACCTTACATACGTATTTAGACTTTTGGAAGGATTGTATTGTACTTCATTCAAAACATCATATCCTTTACTCGGTGCATCTACCAAATATCGTAACCATTTTGATTGGTAAAAATCAATATAATGGTTAAAAACTAAAGCTTTTTTAGGTTTATAACTTACGCCAAAATAAAATCCTGTTTCATTTCGTCCATCACTATTTTCAGCAAATGGATTATTATAAGTTACTTGGTAGTTTTTATCAAAATTTCTATATAACAAACAAAGATCTAGTTTATTGTCCAAAGCTATTAAGAGTGAGTGTGTAGTAGCAAATGCACCATTATCGCTGCTCGAAAATTCCCCACTTAACAAAGCATTTCCTAAAGTTAGCTTGTAATCTACACCAGCATTCATAAGTTGTGTTCCAGTAAAATTATATTTTTGGTACAAGGCATTGCTTGGTAAAAATGGACTGCTGTAATTGGTTTTTATACCTGTAAAACCTAATTGTAAAAGATTAAAATCACGCTGAACATGCATTCCTAAAATGGTTTGATTTACGTTTTCTTTATCAGCAATTTCATCAGCTGTGCGGTGCAAACCAGTTACGTTAAAACCAGTAAAACCGTCAAAAGTGTTTATTTGGTTGGTATCAGCTGTTTGAAAATTGGTATTTATTTTTTTGCTTGATATAAAACCAATTATGGTCCAATTTTTATATTGATAGTTTATGGCAGATCCGCGCATAAACTCAAATTCGTTTACACTTCGGTAAGGCCTAATATTTTGAAAATACCTATTTACATTTAATACATAAGCCGATTTTCGTGCAGAAAGGCCACTACCAAAGGTTAAACCTTGCCCGAAATTAGCTTGGTAATCGCCAATAATTATTTGGTTAAAACGCCACACATTTTTTATGTGAATATGTGCTGAATAGAAATCAAAACCATTGCTTTGTGCACCTTCAAAAAATTGTTCACCAGCATCTTTTTCAGCTGTAAATCCCAAATCAATATTTTTACCTAATTTTTGTTTAGCTCTCACCACATATCGGTAGGGCGAACCTAAGTAATATTGCTTGTTTTGTGCTTTTAACTCATCGGTTTTATAACCTAACCGTTGCTGAAAATCGTTTTCATGTTGCAATACAATTTCGGTTTTGCCAACTTGTTTAAGCTCACTCAGTTTTAGTTGCTTATTGCCTTCGTTTATAGTTACAAAATGTTTTAAAAAATACATGCTTTCGTCACTTAAATTATCAATGGCTTGTAGTTCATAAATACTTTCAAAATTACCGTATAGTTTTTGGTGTTTTAAAATATTTAATATGTCGGTTTGCTTTAAAAAAATAAGCTGCCTTAGTTCATTATCGGTAGCTTTATTCAGGTTGATTTTATTGTCGTATAGGTTTTCAAGTTGGGCTTGTAAATCGGTGTAATCTATTGTAGATTCTGTGTTTTCAACTAATCTTTCAATAATGGTTGAAATAATTTCGGTTTTGTTCTGTAGTTTTTGTGCAAGCAATATTTTGCCATAAAATACTATTGCCAAAGCACCTAAATATTTTATAAAAATAAACCTTTTATTTGCCATAAAATACCAAACCTATATGCGGTGTAAAACCTAATATTTCATGAATACTTGCTGCAAATGCTATGTCCATTTGTTTTACTTTGGCATTAAATCCAAAAGTTAAATAATTAGGGTTGTTAGCATATCCTAAACTTAAGTCAAAATGAGAGTGAATAGCATAATTAATGCCACCTCTCAAAATGGTTTCTTGTTCAAAGCTTTTATCCAAATCGCCTATTAAATACACACTTTTATTCACTTGATATTTTACACCAATCCTGCCAAAAGTATTTATTTTTCCATAGGTTTTTATGTGGTAATTGCTTTGAGTAGGATTGAACATTAATACACCTAACTGTAAGTTTTTATTAATTTTATAAAAAGCACTTAAGCTGCCTGTTAAAGCTCCTGTATTTTCCTGCTCTGCAATGTTTATGGTTAGGTAATTTATGGTAACACCTAGGTTAAAGTTATTGTTAAGCTTTTTCGCAATTCCGAAGCTAAAATTTTGTTGGTTATATTTTTCATACCCGTAGTGATTTAAACTTAAACCCAAATGCATAAATTTAGTTGGGAGCACAAAGCTTGAATTAATCAAGTTAAGCTCTTTTACACCAAAACGAGTTTGGTTATAAATGCCTAATTGGTAGTTTTTTAATTCGGCTGAGCTAGCCATGTTATTGTTTACAGAAAATACATTACTTTCCGCTGTGCTGCTTCCTCCTAAACTCCAGGCTTTGGCACCAATTGGGTCGTGCACTATTTGAGCATTCACTTTTTGGAATACAATGATTAGCAATACTATTTTTAAAATCGATTTCAAGTAAAAGATTAAAAATCAAAATTCGAAAATAAAATTTATTTTACCTAATTAAAGTAACTGTACCATGCAATTTTACTTTTGGTTCGTTTTGTTTTTTATAATAACCCAAATAATAATATACTCCTGCTAAAGCATCCTGCCCATTGCTGGTTTTTCCGTCCCATTTTGGTTGGTTGGTTGTTGTTTTAAAAATTTCTTGCCCCCAACGGTTAAAAAAGGTCAATTCATATTCACCACATTGGCTAATACCATCTATAAAAAACAAATCATTTATTCCATCATTATTAGGGGTAAATACATTGCTAAATTTTACACTATTAAGTGATTCATTAAAGTTTAAGGTTTGTTTGGCAGTATCGGCACAATTGGTATTTGCATTTAAAATCAGAACAATTTCTTTATTGTTTATTTCATCAATGGTAACCGTTGGGTTTTTTAAAATACTTGTTTTTCCATTTGGCAGTAGCCATAAATAGTTAAGGGCGTTTTCTATTGGAGTGCCCAGTGTTACAATTTTTGCACAAGTATCAATTTTCATTTCAATGGTGGCTTGGTTAAACCTAAACGACATTTTAAAAGCTGCGTTGCTGCACCTTGGACTTACATTTGTTTTAAAAACGGCATCTGCGTTAGTTGGAAAATCACTCAAAAAACTGCCACTTGCAGGGCAACTTGCACATACCGATTGGTATATATATCCCTTTTTGTCAAATCTACTAGTTCCGCCATCTACGTGGTCGGGCGAGCTATTTCCCCCAAAAAATGTGGCGTATAAAATTTTTTCAGCATTTTGTCCTAACACCATCAAATAAAAATCGTTTCCATCGGTTGTTTTTTGAAAAGCATCATTTGTAATTGGTAAGTCTCTTGTGTTTCCTCCTAATCTGAATCGGGCATCACTGCAACCCCAGCCGCTTATGTATAAGCGTCCACAGTCGTCCAATAAAAAGGCGTTGATACTTAAATCTACATCTGTTGAACCTCGCCCAAAAGTGCTAATAAAATTGATGGTGCTAAAATCGTTGTTTATCTTACTAATAAATTGTTTTCCATTTGCAACTGAATACACATTACCTATTGGTGCAATATTTCCCAATGAATTTCCAACAATGTAAATATCCTCGTTATTATCTAATTCCAAACTAAACACTTGGTCGTTTTGAATAGTGCCAAAATATTTTGCCTTTAAAATGGTGGAGCCATCAAATTTTATTTTTGCAAAAAATCCATCAGAATTTCCTCCAATAAATGAATTGGTTGCAGTTGGAATTTGCATATTACCCGTTGTAGTTCCTGCAATAAAAATATCGTTTGTGGAATTTAAATCCACACTGTAAATTACATCTTCGCTGCTTCCAGGCATGGCAGCACTAAAAATCAAATTATTGCAAGTAGGCGAAAGTTTAAAAACGACACCTTTTTGAATAGCACTAGGAATAGCAGCTCCAAATGAACCCGAAGTTACTGGGAAATCAGTTGAAAAACTACAACTGCCAATTATGATGTTATTTTGCTTGTCAATAATAGCATCGCCTCTAAATTCATCTGCATAAAATGTGTTTAAAAAAGGTTTAATATTTAGTCCATCGCTACCCAAACCACCCACAAATGTAGAGCCTAAAAGTGTTGTTCCATCTTTGCTTAATTTACTAACAATAATATCAATATTGCCATTTTGAGAATTGTCGTAAGCATCTGCACTTATTGGAAAATCAACCGATTTGCTGGTTCCCATTATTACCAAATTGTCGTTATTATCTGCTACCAAACTGTGCGGGTATTCGTTTTTTATGCCACCCAAATAAGTAGCGTAAATCAATTGTTTACCATCACTGCTGTATTTACTTATGGTTATATCACATGCCAAATTCACGGGTGCTTCTAAGTCTCCACCTTTATAAGTTAACTGAAATGCTCCTGCAGTTACTGGATATTCACCTCCAAAAGCATCTGTGGTAACTCCACCTGCATATAAGTTCCCCTCACTATCGTAAGTGGCTGTAAACCCAAAATTATCATCAGTGGCTCCGCTGTAGGTGCTAAAAATTAAATCTGGGTCAATTATTAGTTCATAGTTTTTATTATAAGAGTCAGCATTGAAGCTAACTATGTTTTTGTTAATAGCATAATTTACATTTACTGTAACTCGCTTGCCATTAATTATTTGATAAGCAAAAGGTTTTTGTTCCTTTAAAATGCCTTGACTGTGTTTTATGAATAATTCGTTGTATTCACTGTAAATGGTGTCTGCCCCTTGGAAACTAAGTTTTATATTATTTAAATCAGCATTAGGTTTAATAATCCAATCGTATTTCAACCCAATATCACTTTTTGTAGAAACTTTTAAATCAATATTTTGATAAATATTTTGATAGGTAATCTGACAAAATGATTGAACCTTTGATTGCCATTTTTTAGGATTATTTCCAATAAAATAATTTTTATAAAATGGAGCAGCTTGCCCGCTTGGTGAAATTATGGAGTTAAAATTGGCAGCCATAAAATTAAGGGTTATTAAATGGCCATTTATTAAACCCATTTCTTTTTCACCTTTTTTTAAATGATGGTTTGCTTTGCTTACATTTTCATCATTTAAAAAGTAATAGTTAATTTGATTTGGTTTGAATAATATATGATTGACTGAGTTGGTATATTTATATTTTATATCGGAATCCCATTGTCCTTTATTTTCTGTAAGGTAAAAACTGTTGTTTTTATTTTCATTTACTTTAAACACTTGTGCCTTTATGTTAAATACCAAACTTAGAAGCAAGGTTATAACGAATATTATATGTTTGTTTTTAGCAATCAAAGCGGGTGATGTAATAAATACAAAGTAAGTAAAAATGTAATTGAAATATAGGGTAATAAAAGTGTTTAGAAAAAATTAAGTTTTTTTTACCATAACATGCAACTAAAAAATTGATTCTTTAATCAAAACAAAAGCAAAAGAAAAGTGAGCCAAAACGTAACTCAAGATTTAATTGAAAAGTGCATACAAGGGAATTCTAATGCTCATAAAAAGTTGTATGAACTTACTTCTAAGCAAATGTATGGAATATGTTTGAGGTATTGTAAAGATGCCGAAGACGCCAAAGATACATTGCAAGAAGGTTATATTAGGGTTTTTGGAAAAATGAAGCAATTTGAAGGCAAAGGTGTAATTGAAGCTTGGATGAGGAGGATTTTTGTTAACTGTGCTTTGGAAAATATTAGGGTAAATAAATTTTATACTGAAACATCTGATATATCAGAAGAGTTTGATTTAGGTTTTGATAGTTTTACGATTGACAGAATCAGTCAAAAAGAAATTATGGAAACCATGCAAAAATTGGCTTTAGGATATAGAACAGTTTTAAATTTATATGCCATTGAGGGTTTTTCACATGCTGAAATAGCAGAAATGCTTGGAATTAATGAAGGAACATCAAAAAGCCAACTTGCAAGAGCAAGAGCAGCTTTTATAAAAGAATATAAAAAAGTAAATTGAATAATTTAGACGAAATATTAAAACAACAAATGCAGGATTTTGCTCCAGATGCCCCTAATATTTGGGCCGGAATTGAGCAAGGTATGAAAGCCAATGCATCTGCTCAAAGTGGTGTAGCTGGAAGTAAGGTTGTATTAAGCAAATTGGCTTTAACTGTTATCAAAGTAACGGCTATTATGGCAATTCCTGCTTCAGTAGCTACTTTTTTTTACACTAATAATAGTAAAAAAGAAAATATTGAAAGAGAATCAAAAGTTTCAGAATTAAAAGTACCAATTGCAGTAAATTCTCCAGAAATTAGTTTAGACAAAACGCAGGTAACTGATAAGCCAAAAGAAACTTTTACAAACAAAGAAAAGTATGTTTCTAATAATTTAATTCAAACCCAAGAGGCTTATATTAATGATAACTTTATTGAGCATAAGTTAAATGTGGAGAATAAACAGCAAGAAGGATTATCAAATAGAAATCTTGAACAGACTTCTACACCGGTAATTGTTAATGACATAGTTTCAAATCCAACCATACCTGAGATTGATTTGGATGATAAAATTGATTCAATTGAAAATATAGAAAATAATTTTGAAGCAACCGAAATAAATAAAAACGAGTCAGCATTTATAAAAACACCGAATGTGTTAACACCAAATAATGATGGCTTAAATGATAGGTATGTAATAGAAATTGAAGGTGAAAAACTGTTTAATTTAAAAATTTATAATTTTAATAATGAGTTAGTTTTTGAAAGTAATGATAAAAATTTCACTTGGGATGGAGTTAGTCAAAAAACTGGACAAGCTTGTAATAGTGGCATTTACTATGGAGTTTTGAATTTTAAATTTATTAATAATGATAAATTACAAACACAAATGACCAAAATCAAGCTCATACGTTAAAGATTTAAAATTTGTAATTGAATTAAAAAATATTATGTTAGCAAACTGTTTAAAACAAAAAATAAAGAATGAAATATATGTACTTTAAACTATCAACCAACAAATTAAAACATAAAGCGGTTTTAATTTTGTTATTGTTTATGTCTGTATTGGTTAAAGCCCAGTCCGACTTTACAATGACACCTAAAATAGCGTGTTCGGAAGTTGATTTAACCCAAATCAATGTAACACCTGGTATTCCTTCATCTGAGGTAATTTCTTATACTGTAAGATGGGGTATTCCTAACGACACTTCCATGTTAACAAGGAATGGGCCTAATCCACCTAGTACTTTTTTCTCTAAAATTTATAATAAAGGGGGTGTTTATAACATTACTCTTGTTGTAAAAAGAACAAGTGGACCTGATATTATTGTAACAAAACAAAGAAAAATTTGGGAAAGACCTAAAACAATCATTACTTTAACAAGTAGAGATACACAATGTTTCAAAAACAATAACTACTGTTTTAATAATCTAACAACTCAAGGGGATGCCCCATTATTAAGCTACGAGTGGGTTTATGGAGATGGTAATGCCAGGCTAATTACTGATACAAATATTAGGAATGTTTGTCATGGTTATAATTTAGTAAACCCTACTTATAAAGTTAGTTTAACGGTTGTTGATTCTGTGGGTTGTAGAACAGACCCTACAAGAGATTTTCAAAGTGTAAGAGTAATAAGTTTAGCTGCTGATATCAATCCTAAATTCACAATTACAGGTTCGCCCCGTTGTGATACAACTCCATATATATTCACTAATAAAACTGATTTAGGTTTTAGTTATGTAAAATCATTTGTTTGGGATTTTGGAGATGGTACAAAGTATGTTTCTGGAGCGCCAAATACAGTAACTGAAGATTTTAATGCTTGGACTAAATCATTCACACATTTATATACTGAAAACAATGTATTTTATCCTTCATTAACAGTAGTAAATAAACCTTTGGGATGTGCAGACACTTTTTACTATAGAACCACAGGTTTGCCTTTACCCGAAAATATTATTTATGAAATTGAAATTTTAACAAAGAGAGAACTTCAAAATGATACAATAGCCGATTCTGTTTGTTTATTAAAACCACAAGATGGCTCAGTTACTTTATATAATAACAGAGAATTAATTGGTAAAGGCGGTACTAGGCTTAGTATTATTTGGAATTTTAATGATCCTAATGCAACAACACCAGGAGTATCAGATAGATTTTTGGATGATCAACCTACCTATAAATATTTAGGATTAGGTCAGTTTTATCCAACTTTAACTGTAATTTGTCCAGGAACGCCACCTAAGCCTGTTGTTTACAATTTTTATTCAAAAATAGATACTTTACCAAAAGATAGGAAGCGGTACCAATACGAAAATTATTTCAGTGCGCCTAATGCCATGTTTCCTTCTTCTTTAAATCCAGAATCTTATAGGTTATTTCCAAAAATACCCACTAGATTAGGGAAGTTCTTAAGAAATCCGTTATTTTTAACTAATCAAAAATATTTATTGATTAATTATAACGGACAAGTATCTAACTATAAAATTGATACTATTGTTGATCCTACTAATCCAACCATATTTTTAGGATTTTATTACAGACATCAAAAGAATGCTGACTTTACATCAAGAAGTTACGGCTTCTTTAATTCTGATACTACTTTTATTCCTAATTATTGGGATACTGTTCCTTATACATTTAAAAATCCATATACAGGATTATTTAATACTGTTCCAGCTGTTTACGAGTATTCTTCTCCGATTAAATATAGAGTTAAAAATTTAGCAACAGGCTTAGTTAATAATGAAGCATTGGTAAATGGGGTTGGTACAACTGGAAATTACAGTAATTTAGCAGGTGAACAAATTTCATATAATGGAGCTGCTCCTATAGATATTGTAGAGGGAGAGTTATATTTTAGACCGAAAGACACAACCAATATTACTTTAATAAACGGTATTTGGAAGGTAATTGAAGGTGACTTATTGGTAGGATTTGGTGTAAATATTTTGGGTCCCCAAGTTAGGGTTGAGAAAACCTCGCCTCCTCCTGTAACCATTCTACAATGGCAAAAGGTACAATGTGGTCCTGAATACGATGTGCAATTTGTAAATACATCAGTAGCGTACCAGTCAGACAGGTTATGGATTCGTTGGGATTTTGCCGAAGATGAATTTGCTCCTGCTTGTACATCTTATTCTATTCCAAATCCAACCACTGCTTTTAATGGCGAACCTCCTTATGTAAATGCATACGACCAACAAGCAAGAACTTATGGTGCATTTATAGCTAATGGTAAAAGGTATTTGGGTAGATTCAATGGTTGTAATTTCTCACACGATAGTATTCCTACTCATAATTTTACCAATTGGGACAAAATGCTAAATTGGTATAAATATGGACATGATTTCCCTCCATATGATACGGCTAGATGGTCTAAAGGTTGGACAACTAGTTATGTAAGTTGGCCGCCACCTATTGCACCTCCAACAGGTAAGTTTTGGGTTTCGGGTGTAGACACATCTAGTTGGAATAAACAAGTAAGAGCAACCGGAGCGGTTCAAAGTAGGTTAGACACCATGGCAAATATTTGGCCAGCTGATATCAATCCAAATAGAGTAATTACTTTAAGTAAAGCTATTCCAGATCCAATATCGGCATACCGAGGAAATTGGATGGATTTGATTAGGGTAGGAACAAGAATAGATACTGGTTTACTAAATATTGTGTTGCCTGTTGCTAATGATGGTCGTTTAAGAAGGTACAAAGGTTCAGATATCATTCCGGGTATTAATCCGCCAATGACTTTATACGAATATGCATTTAAGCGAGATGTAATTAAAGATATTTCTGTAACACTGAGGATGAAAGATTCATTGAATAATGCTTCTGCAGACCCAGATTATAGAAAAGTAAAAGTTAAGTTTGATACGATTAAAATTTACAATCCAATTACTAAAGGTCTTAAAGATTCTATTATTACCGACTCTTTGTTTTTAGATGATTGGGATTGTAATGGATCTTCTACCGTATTATTATCATTTACACGTCCGGATGCATTTGGATTATTACAAGATGGAAAGGTTTGTCCGGGTGAGTTTATTAGTAAAGATTTTGGTGGAAGTGCAAGGTTAATTTTTGATAATAACGGATTTACCGATACCTTACAAAGAACACAAGGTGCAGGTATTTTGCCTAGCAATACCAGAACTTTCCTACAAATTAATTATGATTCGTTATTGGATAGAAATGATATGACACCTTGTGTGTTAGATAACTTTGTACCATTTGATGGATCGGCTAATTTAGATTTCTCAGCTGAAGGAAAGGTTGGAAAAGGACAAACTAGAGGAGGTTTAGTGATGCCTCCAATGTGGAATTCGCCAAACAGAAGACCACCACCAAATGCCTGGACTGGTCCGTCAGGTACTAGTACCAATGTACATTATTATCCTGCTGGCTCAAACTCTTATGGGTTTACTAATATGCCTTTCGATACCAAAAAAGGATGGGTTACTCTAGGTTTGGTAGTAGGTACTGGATGTAAATCTCCAACAGATTGTACCATACCTGATGCTATTTGTGGTATGAGTGATACTGTTTGGTACCATAACTTCTTCCGTTTTATTCAGTTACAAGCTGACTTTAAAATTGATAATTACACTTATGAAAATGAAATTATGGACAATAAAGTTTCTTTCTGTTATTTACGCGGAAAGGGCGATAATGTAACTTTCCATTACCTAGATTCAATGCAAGACAATGTAATTGCCGATGTTTGGAATTGGGGTGATGGAACAGCTACCATAGATTCTTTTTATTATAACCCAGGTTCAGATATCCCAAATAATAGAATTAGGTACCATTTTAATACCTTAACATTACCATGGAGTAATTCTAGTATTGAATACTTCCCTGTAGGGACTCGTATGTCTCAATATAAAACAATTACATTGAAGTATGATTGTTGGGATATTAACAAATTGTATCCTAAATATGATACTGTAACTACTATTGTTGATACGAGTTTCATGTTACTTCCAATTACTCATAAGTACGAAAAATCATCGTATGAACAAATGACCCTTGGTGGTAATGGCGAATTGGTTAGAGTAGGCGATATAACAAGGGTTGATCATATTATGGTAACCAATACTTTTTCAAGATGTCAAACACTAGCTAGTTACCATGTGGTTATAGGTGTTATAGATACTTTTGATATGCTAAACAGCAATGGTGATATTGATTCTGTTTACTGTGAAGGAGAAACCGTTTATTTCAGGGATTCCGTGAGGTATTGGTATCCATCATCAGCATGTTCTCGTCCATTAAATATTCCTGCTAATGAAAATTGGTTGGATAATCATGACCATGGCAATATGCATCAGTGGGCATATACTAAACATTCGTATCCTATTGATTCAATCAGAACAGATATTACTTGGGTTCCTTGGGATTACATTACTTTAAAAGGGGTTGCACCTTTTTGCCCATTAGGATACCTTAACAGAACGGTTATAATAAATGATGTAGGGGATACACTTACCAAGTGTTTCAAAAATAAATTGAATGAATTTTTCTATGAGCGTGTTTATTGGGATTTTGAAAGTGATGGTGTAATTGATCATTTGGAAGCAAATACAGAATTAATTCCTGGAAAATTACCTTCAGTATCTCATACATACGATAAGTGGGGAAGATATAAAGTATCGATGATTACTAGAGATAGTACTGGAAGATGGGATACTTGTATTCAATTTGTGAATGTGGTAAAACCTATTGCACAAATTGCTTCTAAAGACATATTTATTTGTGGTGATAAATACCTTTTCAGAGACTCTACCATTATTTTGGATGGTTATGCAGCTTCTACAGGTACAGATTCATTAGATAGAATTGCACAATGGAAGTGGTGGTTTGGTGATAGAAAATATTATCCAAAAGCGCCTCAGTCTATCTTAAAAGATCCTCAGTACGATTACAGGTTATATGGAAAATACAGAGTACGATTAGAAATTGTAACAGAGCAAGGATGTAAGAGTGAAGTAGAAAAAGATATAATTTTGAGTGGTCCTCGTCCACATTTAATTTTGCTTGATGATACTTTAGGATGTACACCTCAAAGAGTAAGAGTGGTTAATATTCCGGAAAGAGAAAATTGGAGTTTACCAGAAGATACATTTACCAAATTAACTATTATTCGTTCTGGTCGCCCTGATAGGTTGTCATATACTTACAAATATTCTGTAATTGATACTGCTGTATTCTATTACGACCAACCAGGAACTTTCTATATTACAGCTGAAGGTTACAATACAGAAGATGGTAGCGCTAGTGCTTGTAGGCCAGCTATAGTTCCTGATACGGCATTTGGAAACCAAAAGCCAATTAGAATAGTAATTAATGTTCCATATAAGGTTGATTTAGTTACTTCAAAAGATACAGTTTGTGTTGGCGAAGTATTTAAAGTTCGTAATCTTTCTGATAGAGATACTATTAATCGTTACAGAATGGATGTATTTGATGGAACATTTGGCAATAAACTTGATTCGGTGTTGAAAACTAACTTTGTGGCAGATACTGCTTGGCAGTATAAGTTTAACAAAGTAGGACAGTATAAACTTGTGCTTTCATCTACTAAGTTTGACAGAGCGTATTCGCCTTGTCCAAACCACGATACTGTAACAATGGTTGCTGCCAAATCTAAAGCCGACTTTACCGCTACCCAAGCAGGTGAAAATCAATTTAGATTAGTAAATACATCTGATACAGTTATTTCTGATAAATATACTTGGAAAATTTACAATCCTGATGGTTCTTTATATACAGGCTTTCCAAAAGATTTTGATGAAGCAAGTGATTTGAATGATTTTGTTCAAACATTTGATATTGATTCAAGCAGATCATTTAATGTTTGTATTGTAGCTGATGTGGCTGGTACAAATAGCTGTCCTGACTCGGTTTGTAAAGTAATTCAAGTAATTATTCCAAAAGGGAAAATAAATATTCCTAATGTGTTTACTCCAAATGGTGATGATAAAAATGATGTGTTTAAAATTGATATTGAAGGATATCAAAAATATAGCATCGTAATTTGGAACAGATGGGGTAATACAGTTTTTGAAAGCGATAATGCTCTTAAAATGTGGAATGGAAAAACCAACAATGATGGTGGTGAAAACCCAGCAGGAACTTATTATTATCTATTCACTTACCAATTAAGAGGTGAATCAGAAAAAACAGTTCGTGGTTCAATTACCTTAATAAGACAATAGAATTGTTTTCTAATAAAAGGGGCTGTCTAAATTAGTTTAGACGGCCCTTTTTTGTTTCTATTGCTGTAAAACGGTTAAATTATTTTATTTAGAAATTTATTTTGCTGTATTTATACTTTTTGATTCAAACAATTTAGTTATTTTCGTCCGATTTTGCTAAAAACAGTACATGTCGAGAAAAGACCAAATAGATATAACTAAATTGCCAAAGCATATTGCAATTATTATGGACGGAAATGGGAGATGGGCCAAAGGTTTTGGAAAGTTTCGTATTTTTGGACATTATAATGGTGTAAAAGCTGTTAAAACAACGGTAGAGGCTGCAGCAGAGATTGGTTTGAAATATATTACCTTATACGCTTTTAGTACCGAAAACTGGAATAGGCCCCAAAAAGAAGTTGACGATTTGATGGAACTTTTAATTGATACCATTAAAAAGGAAACCCCCACTTTACAAAAAAATAATATCAGATTGAAATCAATTGGTAATATAAGTGATTTACCTGCCAAGTGCCAACTTCAATTACAAGAAACCATTGATGCCACAAAAGACAATAGTGGATTAACAATGGTATTAGCATTGAGTTACAGTGCTAAGTGGGATATTATAAACGCTATAAAAAATATTGCTACTCAAGTTAAAAATGATGAGTTAGCCATATCTGATATTGATGATTCAGTAATTGATAAGCACCTTTCAACAAATGGAATACCAAATCCTGATTTGATGATTAGAACAAGTGGTGAACACAGAATAAGTAATTTTTTGCTTTGGGAATTGGCCTATGCAGAATTTTATTTTACACCGAAACTTTGGCCTGACTTTAAAGAAGAAGACTTGTATGATGCGATTATTGATTTTCAACAAAGAGAAAGAAGATTTGGAAAAACTTCGGAACAACTTATAACTAATTAAAAATAGAAAGCTGAATTTAAACTTTAAAGTAACATAAATAGACTGTTTTCGTTATAAACAAATGATAAAAAAGATTGCAATTATTACAACACTTATTCTTGGTATTACAAGTTTTGTTTCTGCACAAACTGATAGTGCCAATACCTATGCTGTTGTAGATTATAATGCTGCAAAAACCTATATAGTAGCTGGATTTGAAGTTACAGGAACCAGTTATTATGATAAAAGTGTCATTCAGATTATAGCTGGTATATCAATTGGTCAAAAAATTAAAGTACCTTCCGATGATATAACAAAATCAATTACCACTTTATGGAAACAAAAACTCTTTGATGATATAAAATTAAAGGTTCAAAAAATTGAAGGGGAACGCATTTGGCTAGAATTGGCTTTAAAAGAAAAACCCCGTTTATCTACTTTTAGTATCATAGGTGTAAGGAAAGGTAAAGCCGAAGATATTAGCGAAGCATTAACTATTAAGGCAGGCCAAATTATCAATCAAAATTTATTGGTAACAGTTGAACGTGAAATTAAAAAATTTTATGATGATAAAGGACGTTCAGATACCAAGGTGAAGTTTGAAATGGTTGATTACAATGCAGTAAAAAACACCAATAAACTTAAAATTTTTGTTACTCCTGGTCCTAAAATAAAAATAGATAAAATTATTATTGAAGGAAATACTGCCTTAACCGATAAGCAAATTAGAGGGCAAATGAAGGAAACCAAGTGGAAAAATAGGTTGTTTTCTAAATCAAAATTTATTGAGGAAAACTACTCTGATGACAAGCAGAAGATAGTTGAAAAGTACTTGAGCATGGGTTACCGTGATGTGCAAATTGTGTCTGATTCTGTTTGGAGAGGTAAAGATCAAAATGTAAATATTAAAATTGTTATAAATGAAGGCTTAAAATACTATTTCAGAAACATAAAGTTTATAGGAAATTCAAAGTATAAAGATGACGAATTAAGCAAAGTTTTAAATATTAAGCGAGGTGATATTTATGATCAAACAATGCTCGATCAAAGATTGAACATGAGTCAGCAAGGATTGGATGTGAGTACTTTGTATATGGATGATGGTTATTTGTTCTTCAGGGTTGAACCCGTAGAGGTATTAATAGAGAATGATAGTATTGATTTAGAAATAAGAATTAGCGAGGGAGAGCAAGCTCGAATAAATAAAGTTACAGTTAAAGGAAATACAAAAACAAGTGACCATGTAATTTTAAGAGAGTTAAGAACTAAACCAGGCCAATTGTTTAGTAGAAGTGACATTACAAGAAGTTTGCGAGAACTAAGCCAGATAGGTTATTTTAATCCGGAGGCTTTAGGTGTAAATCCTGTTCCAAACCCTGCTACAGGAACTGTTGATATTGAATATAAGGTAGAAGAGAGAGCTAACGATCAAATTGAACTTTCAGGTGGTTGGGGAGCCGGAATGATAATAGGAACATTAGGTTTAACTATTAATAATTTTTCAGCTAGAAAAGTAAGCAAAGCAAGTTCATGGAACCCTATCCCAAGTGGCGATGGACAAAGAATTTCTTTAAGAGCTCAAACTAACGGTTCCTTTTTTCAATCGTATTCAGCATCATTTACTGAACCTTGGTTAGGAGGTAAAAAACCGAATGCATTGAGTGTTTCAGTGTTTCACTCGCGTCAAACAAATGGTTATTCTAGCGAAGATTCAAGAAGTACAGGTTTGTTTACATCTGGTTTAACAGTGGGATTAGGAAAACGATTGAAATGGCCTGATGATTATTTTGTTTTGCAATACCAAGGAAGTTTTCAGCAATACGATCATAAATACAGTTCAGCTGGATTACCCTATATTTCATCAATTGCAGGGGGTGTTTCTAATAATTTAAGTTTTAAGGTTGTATTAGGCCGTAACTCTACCGATCAAATCATATATCCAAGAACTGGCTCAAATATTTCACTTTCATTACAAGCTACTCCTCCTTATTCACTGTTCTCGAATACTGATGCTGCTAATACACGTTGGTTAGAATTTCATAAGTGGAAATTTGATGCAACATTTTTTAACAGAATTTTGGGTGATCTAGTATTTATGACAAGGGTTAATTTTGGTGCATTAGGAAGATATAATTCAAATTTAGCCATTACCCCATTTGAGAGGTTTTGGGTTGGAGGAGCTGGTTTAACTGGATTTAATTTAGATGGAAGGGAATTAGTAGCTTTGCGTGGTTATCAAGATAATACTTTGACTCCTCTATACACCGATCCTAATACAGGCCAAACAGCCCCTAAAGGCGCAGCATTGTACAATAGGTTTACAATGGAATTACGTTACCCTATTTCATTGAATCCACAAGCTACTGTTTTTCCGCTAGTATTTGCTGAAGCGGGGAATGCGCAGCTTGAGTTTAGAGATTACAATCCATTTAAATTATACAGAAGTTATGGAATGGGAGTTCGTATATTTTTACCAATGTTTGGTATGATTGGTTTGGATTACGGTTGGGGTATTGATGATGTGCCACTTCGTCAAGGCGTAAATGGAGGTAATTTTCATTTCTTAATTGGCCAACAGTTTTAAAATTATTTATACTAAAAACACATATATTAGTTTTAGTTATTATGAAAAAAATAGTAGTTCTTTTTACAATTTTGTTTGCTTTAGCAAGCAATAGCGTTATTGCTCAAAAATTTGCTTACGTTGATACGGAATATATTTTGGATTTGTTGCCAGAATATAGGTCAGCACAAAAACAATTAAATGCTTTAAGCGAAGATTGGCAAAAAGAAATTGAGCTTAAAATGCAAGATTTAGAAAAAGCAGAAAAGGAATTTAGTGCTGAACAAGTGCTAATGAGTGATGAAATGAAAAAAAAGCGCAGTGTTGAACTAAAGCAAATGCAAGATGAATTAAGAGATTATAGAAATAAAAAATTTGGCTTTGAAGGTGATTTGTTCAAAAAGCGTCAAGAATTGGTAAAACCAATTCAAGATAAAGTTTTTGACGCAGTACAAAAAGTGGCAAAAGCAAGAGCGTACGACTTTATATTTGCAAAGGGTGGGGAAGTGGTAATGCTTTATACCAACTCCAAATATGATATGAGTAATGAGGTTTTAACTGAACTTGGCATAGCAATTGATAAACCAAGTAAAAACCAATTGAAGCCTGAAAATCCTGCACCCAAAACAAACGAGGGTAACGAAAAAAGATAAAACAAAAATAAAATAAATAAGAATACAAATGAAAAGCATCATTAGAAAGTTTGCATTGGCAATGGTATTTGCGCTTTGCGGTGGGGTATTTGTAGCAAATGCTCAAAAATTAGGTTATGTAGATTTGCAAGAGGTTATGGTAGCAATGCCAGAATACAAAAAAGCAAACACTGATATGGAAAAGTATCAAAAGCAGTTAGAAGATGACTTAGGAAAATTACAACAAGAATTTCAAACTAAGTATAAATCATACGAAGAAGAAGGAACTAAACTTTCTCCAACAATGCGTGAGTTTAAAGAAAAAGAATTACGCCAATTACAAGAAAGAATCCAAGAATTTCAACAAACTGCTCAAGAGGATAGCCGTAAAAAAGAAGCAGAATTGTTAAAACCAATAGTAGAAAAAGCTAAGAATGCAATCGGTCAAGTAGCTAAAGAAGTAGGCTACACTTATGTATTTGATAGTAATACTGCTGGTATGCTTTACAAACCAGAAGGTGACGATGTTACTGTATTGGTAAAAAAGAAATTAGGAATTGTAGATGCACCACCTGCACCTAAAACTGTTGCGCCTGTTGCACCTAAGAAATAATTTATCCATTAAAAAAATTAAACCCCGAATTTGAGAATTTTCGGGGTTTTTTTATGATTTGACAGCTATATGTCAATTTAAGCAAATATTGATAATTGTGTTTAAAAAAATACTTTTACATTTGCCCATACCCAATATTTTAATAAAATGCATATGATTCGTTTAAGATACAAATTTTTACTCCTAGTACTGTTATTCACTGTTTCATCAAATGGTGTATTTGCGCAGCTAAAAAAAGAACCTATTTGGAAAATGGTTTGCAGCAAACCAACTGCTAAAATTGGCGATGAAGTGGAGATTGTATTAACAAGTGTAATTGAAAAAGATTGGTATATGTACAGCAATGATATGGATCCTAACTTAGGCCCAATTGCTGCTGAGTTTAGCTGGAAAAAAGATAAAAGCTATGTATTGGTTGGTAAAACCAAGCCTGTAGGTAGCCACAAACATTACGAGGAAGTTTGGAAAGGTACTGTAAGTGTAATGAAAGGTACGGCTAAATTCATTCAAAAAATTAAGTTGATTTCGGCTAAACCAAATGTAAAAGTTGGTATATACTTTCAAGAGTGTTCAGAGGTTACAGGTATGTGTATGCCTCCGTATGAGCAAGAATATGAATTAAAAGGATTACAAATAACTGCTTCTGCCGAAACACCTGCGTCAACTGAAACTACCCCAGAAGTGATTGAAGCATCTATCGAAACGAAACCGGCTGAATTAACTAAAATAGATAATGTTGTTAAAGATACTAATGCTGCTATTAATTTGGAAGCCAAAGCCATAACTACTGTTGCTACACCAAATAAAAGTGAAGATAGTTTTTTTAGTTTTTTAATAATTGCATTTTTAGGAGGATTAATTGCTGTTGTAACGCCATGTGTTTTCCCAATGCTACCTATGACAGTTAGTTTTTTTACTAAAAAAAGTGAAACTCGTTCACAAGGAATTACACGTGCCTTTACGTTTGGCTTATCAATTGTAGGTATTTATGCTTCATTAGGTTTGGTTTTTGCCTTCTTTGGTTTAGGCCCTGATTTCGGAAATTGGTTAAGTACCCATTGGTTACCGAATATTTTATTTTTTGTTATTTTCTTGGTTTTTGCCGCCTCTTTTTTAGGAATGTTTGAAATTACTTTACCACATCAATTTGTAAATAAAGTGGATTCCAAAAGTAGCATGGGTAATTTTATGGGAATTTTCTTTATGGCCTTTACCTTGGCTTTGGTTTCGTTTAGTTGCACCGGCCCAGTGGTAGGTAGTTTATTAATTGAAGCTGTAGGTGGCAAGTTCTTGAAACCTTTACTTGGAATGGCTTCATTTGGTTTTGGCTTAGCCTTACCTTTTACTTTATTTGCTATATTTCCAAGTTGGTTACAAAATTTACCTAAAAGCGGTGGTTGGTTAAATTCTGTAAAAGTAGTTTTAGGTTTTGTTGAAATAGCTTTTGCATTTAAATTTCTTTCTACTGCCGATGTGGTTTACCATTGGGGAATTTTAGATAGAGAAATTTATTTAACTATTTGGATTGTAATTGCTATTTTATTGGGAATGTATTTGTTGGGTAAAATTAAATTTAGTCACGACAGCGATATGCCCTATATTGGTGTGCCTCGCTTTGGCTTAGCAGTGCTTTCATTCTGTTTTGCTGTTTATATGATTCCTGGTTTATTTGGTGCTCCTTTAAAAGCACTTTCGGGCTTGTTACCTCCAATGAGTACACAGGATTTTATTTTGGGAAATAATAACAACCATTCAACCATTCAACCATCTAGCAATTCAGCACCTAAAACCAAACATTCTGACTTTTTAGAGTTACCTCATGGTTTAACAGGTTATTTTGATTATAAAGAAGCATTAGCAGCTTCTAAAGCTACTGGAAAGCCAATATTTGTTGATTTTACGGGCCATGCTTGCGTTAATTGTCGTAAAATGGAGGAATATGTTTGGGCAAAACCAGAAGTGCTTAAGCGTTTGCAAAATGATTTTATTATTGTGTCGTTATACGCTGACGAAAGAAAAGAATTACCTGAAAATGAATGGTACACTAGCGCTAGAGACAACAAGGTTAAAAAAACCATTGGAGAGCAAAATCAAGATTTACAAATCTCGAAGTATAATTTTTCTGCTCAACCACAGTATGTAGTTATTGATGGCAATGAAAAACAACTTTCTGGTCCTCGTTTTTACGATACTGATGAAGCTGCGTTTGTTAAATTTTTAGATGATGGAAAAGCTGCTTTTGTAAAGCAATAAAATATTGGAAAACTATATTAATAAAGTTATGTTATAACCAATTAATGGGTTTGGAATATGTAATACTGGTGAATGAAAATGACCAAGAAATTGGTAAAATGGAAAAACAAGAAGCGCACGAAAAAGGATTATTGCATCGTGCTTTTTCAGTTTTTATTTTTAATGACCAAAAGGAGCTTCTCTTACAACAAAGAGCATTAACTAAATATCATAGCGCTGGCCTTTGGACAAATACCTGCTGTAGTCACCCAAGAGTTAACGAAACAATTGTTCAGGCCGCTCATAGAAGGCTTCAGGAAGAAATGGGCTTTGATTGTTTTTTGGAAGTTAAAACTAGTTTTATTTATAAAGCTGACTTTGACAATGGACTAACTGAACATGAATTTGACCATGTTTTAGTTGGTAATTTTAATGGGGAAGTTATCATAAACCCAACAGAAGTGGCTAGCTATAAATGGGTAGCAATTGATTGGTTAAAACAAGATATGATGAAAAATCCAAATAACTACACTGCTTGGTTTACCATTATTTCTGAAAATTTTTGGCAGCATTTTAATGAATTATAAAGGTTAAGATTTTAATATCTTTTATTATAAACTATTATTTAATAGCTCTACACTACTACATGCTTTTTGGTATAAATTCGACTGAATTACTCTTTCGTTAATAATACTTGCATGTTTAATATTATGTGCATCGCTTCCTACAAAACTATGTAGTTTTTTTTCAATTATTCCTTCTGCAGCTTTGAGTACATAAGGACTGTAATAGCCAATTAATGAAAGGTTATTTAATTGTAATAAAATACCTTTATCAACCATTTCTTGGTACTTGTTTTTTTGTTGATGGTAGTAAGTATAACGCTCAGGGTGAGCTAAAATAGGGTTAAAACCGTTTATCTGTAGTTCAAAAATGGCAGATTTAAAATTACGAGCTTCTTCTAAAAAAGGCATTTCTAATAAAACATATTTTTTGCTGCCACCAAAGCTTAAAATTTCATTGTTGTTAATTTTTGCTTCAAATGCATCGTCAATCATGTATTCGGCAGCCACTTCCATTTCAAGGTTTATTCCTTTTTCTATTAAATGGGCTTTAAGTTCAGCTAGTTTGGGCAATAAATTTTCGGGTCCATTTTTGTAATAATCGCTCATTATATGAGGCGTAGTTATCACTTTTGTATACCCCATTTTCTCAAATAATTTAAGTGTTTCTGTTGCTTCGTCAAGCGATTGTACCCCATCATCAACAGCGTGAATTAAGTGCGAGTGAAGCTCAACCTTTACCGGATTTATAAAAGAGGCAGCCTTACTAGCTGCCTCTTTGTTACCAAATATTTTATTTAAAAATCCCAAATTATACGTTTGATAAGTATTCTTTTAACGAAGCAATGTTTGGAACATTTAATGAATCTACTTTTCTGTAGTCAGCCACATATAAGCTTAACCAATCAAGGCGGTGAATCATTTCATAAACCGCTTCTAAATTAAACTTGTTTACAGCCATATTAATTACTTTATGGTTTTCAACTTCCAATAAATTGGTTAAAAATTCAAAACGGGCACCAACTCTAGGATTGCTATTTGAGTTTAATAAGATGTATAATGATGGTAAATCACCATAATAGCTTTCTATCATGTTGTGGTTGGCCTCTGGTAAAACACTAACAAATGCTTCGTGCTTAGCATTTTCTTGTATTTGCTGTGCAAAACGAATTCCTGTTGATTCAAAATAACCATCGGTAACAATAATAAATTTGTTGTTAACCTTAGCTTTAATTGCTTCAAAAGCTCTTGTCATTTCTTCTTCGTATGGAGCGGTATCTTTTACCTTAGCAGCAATTTCTTTTAATGTTGAAACAACATCTTTTTTGATAAACTCAGCAAAAATTTGTACTAAGTAAGTCAATGAAAAACCTAAAGCCATCCTAGGTTGGAATCCAGGTTCTAAATGGTATCTTTTTAAGTTATTTTCAGTAGCATGTTCAGCTAATTTACCGCCACCGGTTAAAATAATCATGTCGCAACCACGTTTTTTTACTTCATCAAACATAAATAATGTTTCTTCAGTATTTCCGCTATACGAACCTAAAATAACCAATGTACTTTTATTTACATATGAAGGTAAAGTGTAATCAGCAATACATTCTACAGGAACTGGGAACTCATCCATAAAAATGTTTTTTACTAATCTCCCTCCAATACCACTTCCACCTAAACCACCAATCATTACATTGGTATATTTAGTAATGTCCATTCCATGTGCGCTGTAATTATTAAGCGCAAATTCAATTTGATAACTGAATTTTTTTAATGCTTCGTGTTGTACGTTCATATTTTTCTTTTATTATTTTTTTATTAGGTTCAATAAATATTGACCATAACCGCTTTTTACTAATTTTTTGGCTTCTGTTTCTAGTTGTTCTTTAGTTATATAACCCATGTTGTAAGCTATTTCTTCAATACAACCAACCTTTAATCCTTGGCGCTCTTCAATTACTTGCACAAACTGACCAGCTTGCATAAGGGAAGCAAAGGTACCAGTATCTAACCAAGCTGTTCCGCGCTGTAAAACACCAACTTTGAGTTTTCCTTGTTCTAAATATACTTTATTTACATCAGTAATTTCGTATTCGCCACGTGGTGAGGGTTTGATATTTTTAGCAATTTCCACCACAGAGTTATCATAAAAATATAAACCTGGCACAGCATAATTTGATTTAGGACTAGCCGGTTTTTCTTCAATGCTTAAAGCCTTCATTTGTTCATCAAATTCTACAACCCCATAACGCTCAGGATCGCTCACATGGTATGCAAATACTACACCACCTTCGGGATTATTATTGCTTTGCAATAAGGATTTTAAACCTGAGCTAAAGAAAATATTATCACCTAAAATCAATGCAACTTTATCTTTACCAATAAACTCTTCACCAATTACAAAAGCTTGTGCTAGTCCATCAGGACTTGGTTGTTCAGCATATTCAATACGACAGCCAATTTGTGATCCATCGCCTAATAATTTTTTAAAACCAGGTAAGTCATGAGGAGTTGAAATAATTAAAATTTCTTTGATACCTGCCAACATTAACACCGATAAAGGATAATAAATCATCGGTTTGTCGTAAACAGGCATTAATTGTTTGCTAACGGCTAATGTTAATGGATGTAGACGAGTTCCACTACCTCCGGCTAAAATTATTCCTTTCATAAGCTATGATTATTTAATTATTGAAATATGTTGCAATATAATTTTTTGCACTATAAAACACATCAATTGACTGTATTTAATAATAAATTTTTAATGGACACTTTTAATATTTATTTTCACAAAATGCTCAATCGATAAATTAAGTTTTGTACATTCTTCAATCATTCCCATGTGATTTGAGTTTTGGAGATAACAAATTTGCGAGTGACTACACAATGCGGCTTGAGCAAACATTTCTTTATCGGTAATTATGTTATCGTATTTACCAATGGCAAAAAACACAGGTAATTTTGTGTTTTCTAGTAATGGAATACTTTCATCTCTCATCATCATTGCTTTAATGCCCTCAATAACGCCTTGTAGTGCCGTTGATTGAGCATTTTCTATTAATTGATTGATAGCTTCCTTATTTAGTTCTTTATCAAAGAAAAGCTCAGGAAAGAAAGTTTTAAAAAATGGACTCGTGCCATTTTTTTGAATAAATTTAATTAATTGAGTTCGTTTTGCCAGTCTTTCAAAACTGTCTTTTGCGGCTGTAGAATGAATAAGTCCAAAACCATTTAGCATAAAGCTAAATTCTTTGGCAAATGCTAACGTAACGTACCCCCCCATGCTATGTCCAAACATAAAACAGTTCTTTATTTTTAAATAATCTAATAGCTCCTTCACTTTGGCTGCCATAGTGGGTATAGTTAAATTTTTGATAACTTTACTTCCACCAAATCCAGGCAAATCAAGTGTAAGTATATTGAAATTATCTTTCAAATAATCAGTTTGTTTATCAAATAATCTGCTATTCTCACAAAATCCGTGGATAAGAACAATGGTCTCATTTTTATTAGAGAAATAAAATTGGTGTTTTAGCATAAATAAAAGGTTATAAAACACAAAAAGCCATTCGTTTTATTCCGAATGGCTTTTTGTGTTTTGATTTAAATACTAGTAAAATTTATAACGTAAATCTGTTACTTTGTGTAAATCTTTTAAGGTTTCCATGAAACCATACTCTACTTTTTGGCTTAAAGGTTGTTTTAACTCAGCTTTGTATGGAGTATAATCTTTTATAGCAGGAGCATCAACAAATTTATTAACTTGAAATGCGTAAATACCGCCATCACCTTTAAAAGAAGATACAAACTTATTTGGAGTTGAGCCTAAAACAGCCCCTACAAAAGAATTGTCTTGGCCAACATAAGCAATATTGGTATTTTCAAAAGTTTGACTTCCAATTGGAGTTAATGGTAAGTTTAATTTTTTGCTAATTGCATCCAATGTATTTGCTCCACCATCAACAGCTTCTTTCATCTTAGCTGCTAATTGCTCTGCTTTCTTGTCTTTTCTATAATCAGCTTCAACTCTTGCTTTTGCAGCATCAAAGCTAGCTTTTCCTTTTTCGCGAATATCTTTTACAACAGCAATTACATGTTTATCGCCAATAGTTATTACTTCACTTACATCACCAACTTCTGCATTGTAAGCCCATTTTACTGCCTCTCTAGCCTCAGGGTAACCAGGTAAGAAATTATCATTCTCTCTTACGTACTCAGCAGTTTTAATTTCTAATTTTTTTGCTTTAGCATTTTCTTCAAACGATGAGGCGCTTCTGCTTGAAGCAGCAAATTGGCTCGCCTCATTAAAGGCCATACCAACAGTTTTTTCGCTAGCTTTGAAAGTGCGCTCTAATAAACCTGCTACAATTAATTTGCTTGATTTATTTTCTGTTATTTTAACAATATGCCATCCAAATTGGGTTTTAACTAAGCCAATATCACCTTTTTTGCCACTTTTACAAAAGCTATTAAATTCTTTTACCATTTGGCCATCTTGGAACCAACCTAAATCTCCACCTTTATCTTTTGTTCCATCTGTTCCGTATTGGCTAGCCATCATCGCGAAATCACTACCGCTTTTTAATTGAACTAAAATTTCTTCTGCTTTTGTTTTACTGTTTAAAGTATCTTGAGCAGTAGCTCCTTCAACTTTAAATAAAATATGGCTTGCACGCATAAATACAGTTGTGTCGTTTTTAACACCACAAACTTTATAGATTTGATACTTATTGTCTTTGAACATTGGTCCTACTAATGCACCAACTGAATCAGAAAATAATTTTTCAACAATATCTTCAGGGAAATCTTTTCTAGAGCGAGGAGTTGGATCAAATCTTACTTCACTGTTTGCATCAATATATTGAGTATCATTTTTTGATTGTGCAAATGAAACCACTTGTTCACTCACCCATTTTTGCATTTCTGCTGAATCTTCTTTACTTGGAGAAAAATTATATACAACAAAATCAACTTTACGGCTGTTTTCGCGCTCTTTGTATTTGTTTTGGTTTTTATTGAAGTACGATTTTAAATCGCTTTCCTCTGCCTTAATTGTTGAATCAGCAATTGTATTAAATGGCATAACTACATAATTTAATTCTGCAGTTTTTGTTCTACCCTCATAAAGTTTCTTAGCTTCAACATTTGTAGTGTAAACTCCTTTTTTTACAAGGCTAGCATATTTTCTACTTAATCCTTCTTGTAAAAGGTAATCTTCGAAAGCGCGCAATTGCTTTTTAGTTTTTTCATCACCTTTTTCAGTAATTTGTTTTAAATTTTGAATTACAACATTTTTATCAAAGATTCCTGTTTTAGGATCTGTAAAAGATTGTTTAACTTGTGGGTGAATATTGTCACCAACAAATAAATCTGTAAGTTCTTCGTTTGTTAATGCCACACCTAAATCACCATATTCTTTGGTCATTAAGTTTTCTTGAATGATAGTATTCCAAGCTTGCTCTCTAATTTGATTGCGAGTATTATCATCAAGTGGTTGACCTTGCGCTCGCTCTTTGAAAAGCTCTTCTTGTTTAGCCACTTCCATTTCAAATTCCTTGTAAGTAATGGCGTCACCATCAATGGTTCCAACATTATTTGAATTTGTATTTAAAAAGCTGTTTCTGCCAGTTAATGCGTCAGAAACTAGGAATAAAACTAAGGCTAATCCAACAAATCCAATTGCTATGCCACTTCTATTTCTTATTTTGGTTAATATTGCCATACGATTTTTTTAAAGAGTGGCAAAAATAAGCGCAATGACTATACAAGGCAAATGTTATTTATTTTTACATTCGCAATATAATCAGCTAATTACATAAATTGCATAAAAATGACCTACGGAAAATTATACTTAATTCCCAATTTTTTGGCAAATGATAGCCAAAATGATTTTTTACCCGAAATGGTGAAAAGAATGACCCATCATTTAAAAAATTTTGTGGTCGAAAGTGAAAAGGAGGCAAGAGCCTTAATTAAAAAATTGCAATTAAATACGCCTCAAAATGAACTGCAAATTTTTATTTTAAATGAACACACAGAGGCTAATACCTATCATCGATTATTAAAGGCTTTGGAAAACGACCAAGATGCCGGAATAATAAGTGATGCAGGCCTTCCCTGCGTGGCCGATCCGGGTTTTCAGCTTGTTGCTTTAGCACATCAAAAAAATATAAAAGTTATTCCTTTGCCAGGTTCATCATCTATTTTTATGGCATTGATGGCAAGCGGCTTTAGTGGTCAAAATTTTGCTTTTACCGGATATTTGCCAATTGATAAAAATTTAAGAGTAAAAAGGATTAAGGAGTTGGAAAGAGAATTAGTATTCAAACAACAGGCTCAGATTTTTATGGAAACGCCATATCGTAACAACCATCTTTTTGATGATTTGGTGAAAAATTGTAATGGAAATGTATTGTTGTGTATTGCTTGCCATATTTCGGCAAATGATGAATTGATACAAACAAAACCAATTAAAGAGTGGGCCAAAGTAAAACCAGATTTACACAAGAAGCCTACTATTTTTATATTAGGTAATTAAACAGAATCTTACAGCAGCGCTTATCAACTAAATCTTATCAAAAAAATGGTAAATTGATAAAAAAACATAAATTGCGCAGCAAAACACTCACAATAAATTTATAATTTTATGTCAAAAATTGTTGAACTATTAGGCGATAAAGCCGATTATTACTTAAATCACGAAAGTAAAACTATTAGCAAATCAAACATCCATTTACCTGGTAGCGATTTTATTGATCGCATTTTTGCTCAAACAAACAGAAACCCTCAAGTATTGCGCAGTCTAGCTCAGTTATATGGGACAGGTCGTTTAGCAAATACAGGTTATATGTCTATTTTACCTGTTGACCAAGGTATTGAACATTCGGCTGGTGCAAGTTTTGCTCCTAATCCAGCGTTTTTTGATCCTGAAAATATTGTTAAATTAGCAATTGAAGGTGGTTGTAATGCTGTAGCTTCAACTTATGGTGTTCTGGCTTCAATGTCAAGAAAATATGCTCATAAAATTCCATTTATTGTAAAAATTAATCACAATGAGTTTTTAAGTTACCCTAATAAATTTGACCAAATTATGTTTGGTTCGGTTGATGAGGCTTATAATTTAGGTGCAGTGGCAGTTGGTGCTACTATTTATTTTGGTTCTGATGAATCAGGTCGCCAAATTCAAGAAGTAGCTGCTGCTTTTGAGCGCGCTCATGAGTTAGGTATGGCTACTATTTTATGGTGCTATTTACGTAACAATGCATTTAAAGTGGATGGTGTTGATTACCATACAGCAGCTGATTTAACAGGTCAAGCTAACCATTTAGGTGTAACCATTCAAGCTGATATTATTAAACAAAAATTACCAACAAACAATGGTGGTTACAATGCTACAAAACATGGTAAAACACATCCAAAAGTTTATAGTGAATTAACTACTGATCATCCAATTGATTTGACTCGTTATCAAGTTGCAAATTGCTACATGGGTCGTCAAGGTTTAATTAATTCAGGTGGTGAAAGCAAAGGAGCTAGTGATTTAGCTGAAGCAGTTACAACAGCAGTAATTAATAAACGTGCTGGTGGACAAGGTTTAATTAGCGGTCGTAAGGCATTCCAAAAACCAATGAATGAAGGTATTCAATTATTAAATACCATTCAAGATGTTTATTTAGATAATAGTATTACAATAGCATAAATATGTTTCTGGCCTCTAGCTACTAGTGCCTTATTAAAGGATTACAGCTAGTTGCTAGAAGCTAGTAGTCAGTAGCAAAAAATGAGTTGGTTTAAAAGAGTAAAAGAAGGTATTACAACATCTACATCTGATAAAAAATCGGTGCCAGATGGATTGTGGCATAAATGTTCAAGATGCAAAAAAGCCACATTAAGTTCTGATCATGCAGTAAACAAATATGTTTGTATGCATTGCAATTACCACGATAAAATTGGTTCAAGAGAATATTTTGAAGTAATTTTTGATGAAGGAACTTGCAAAGAACTTTACAGTAATATTAAACCTACTGACCCTTTAGAATTTAAAGATACCAAAGCTTACAAAGACCGTTTGGCCGAAACCATTAAAAAAACAGGAATGGAAGATGCTTTACGTGTTGGTGTAGGTAATGTAGATGGATTACCATTGGTAATAGCATGTATGGATTTTGGTTTTATTGGTGGAAGTATGGGAAGTGTAGTTGGTGAAAAAATTGCTCGCGCAATTGATTATGGCCGTGAAAACAGAATTCCTGTAATGATTATTTCAAAATCGGGAGGAGCACGTATGATGGAAGCTGCATTTAGCTTAATGCAAATGGCTAAAACATCAGCTAAATTGGCTTTGTTAGGTCAAGCGGGTGTTCCTTACATTAGTTTATTAACAGATCCAACCACAGGAGGTGTTACAGCCTCGTTTGCTATGCTTGGCGATATTAATATTGCTGAACCAGAAGCATTAATTGGTTTTGCAGGCCCACGTGTAATACGCGAAACTATTGGTAAAGATTTACCAAAAGGCTTCCAAAGCTCAGAGTTTTTACTAGAACACGGTTTTGTTGATATCATTGTTCCAAGAACAGAATTGAAACAAAAACTAAGCATCTTATTACATCTTTGGGCTGAAAAACCAATGGCTGTGTAAAGGTTAAATATTTTTAAATAGAAAAAGCTATTCGTTTAACGAATAACTTTTTTTATTTACTTTTATTCCTATCAATTTTTTGGCTTGGGGTGTAATAGAATTCATCAACAATTTGAACTTGTTTAGGTATCTCATAATGTTTCAAGTTTTTCAATAAATATGATTTTAAGTTATCAAAATTTATAGAATCTTTGTTTTGTTTTTCAACAAATAAAACCACCCTTTCTCCAAGAAATTCATCGGGAAAACTGCCAATAAAATAGGGGAAGGGCAAAATATTTTGATCTGTAAAATAGTTAGAAATTTCATCCTCCACTTTTAGTGCATTTACCTTTAATCCTCCACTGTTTATTACAAAATCTATTCTACCCAATACCCAAAAACCATCATCAGTAATTTCAACTAAATCGTTGGTTTGTAACCATTGGTTTTTGGTAATTGTATTTTTTATTTTTAAGGTATTTTCTTGGCTTAAGGCAATTTCATTATTGGGTAATAATTTAAAATATGATTCAGTTTTTAAATTGCGCAATGCTATATGACTTAAAGTTTCTGTCATGCCATAAGTAGCCCATATATTTGGTTTTAAATCTGCACATGTTGAAATAAGTGAATTAGAAGCTGGTGCCCCTCCTAAAAGGATATTTTTAAACTGATTGAGTACTTTTTTCTCATATTCATTATTTACTATTTGTTGCAGTTGCAAGGGGACTATTGAACAAAAAGTGTATGGATGGTTTTGTGGCAACAATGTAAAAGGATTGCCACTAGGATTAACTATGGTTATATCTGCCTCTAACAAAATTGCTCTTGCTAAAAGCATGGCTCCTGATACCAAACTCGTGTCTAAACAAATGTAAAAATGTTGTTTTTCTTGCTTTAAATTTAAGTAATTAATGGTTTGTGTAGCCGACCAAATTATTTCCTGTTTAGTAAATATAAATTGTTTGGGAACGCCTGTACTTCCTGAACTTTGAAAGTTAAAATCTTGATTGGTAAACCATTTTTCAATAAAAGAAAAAGCCTTTTTTTCGTTATCGTTCAAAAGGCTTTTATCAATTAAATTTAAATCGGTAATTGATTCAATTTTATATGCAATATGATTAATAAATAAACGCATTATTTATTATACTGGTTCATGGTTAATGGCAATCCTTTTATTACAAAACTTTCAATGGCATCAACAGATTTATGAATTAAAAAAGGCATTTCTTTCATTTCGTCAGTAGTCCATTTTCCTAAAACATAATCTACCTGACGGCCTTTTGGGAAATTATTGCCAATGCCAAACCTAAGCCTTGGATAATTTTGGGTGCCGAGTAATTCGTTGATGCTTTTTAGTCCATTATGACCCGCATCGCTGCCATTTCCTCTAATACGTAGTTTGCCAAAATCAATGGCTAAATCATCTACTAAAATAAAAATATTTTCAATAGGAATTTTTAAGTCAGTCATCCAATGGCGCACTGCTTTGCCACTTAAATTCATATAAGTAGTTGGCATAATTACATGTATTTGCCTGCCTCGTAAGCTTACTTGTGCATATTGCGCATGCTTTTGCACGGTAAAATTTCCCAAGTGTTTTTTTACCAATGCTTCAGCAATATCAAACCCAATATTGTGGCGGGTTTGTGCATATTCTGCCCCTATATTTCCTAATCCTACAATTAAAAATTTCATATACTTTTTATGGTTTACTGTAAACCATTTTTACATGTTCAATATCTGCTTCCCAAAAGTTTGCTCCTTCAGGTTTAAAATTATGTTTGGCATATAAAGGAGCAGCAGTTAATTGTGCGTGCAAATAAATTTTTTTACCAAATGGGATGGTTTCGTTTAACAAAAAAGCTACTAAAGCAGAACCAATTCCATTGCCCCTAAATTTTTCTAATGCTGCAAATCGTTCTAATTTATAACCATTTTCTGTTTGACGAATTCTTGCAGTTCCAGCAGGTTCATTGTTAAAGTAAGCAATAAAATGAATGCTTTCTTCTTCAAACTCATATTCTATTTCCTTTGGGCAATTTTGCCCAATAACAAACACTTCGTGCCTTATATCCCAAGCTATTTGTTGCACAGTTGGGGTGGTTATTTTTTCAATTTTTATCATTAAGCAAAGTATTTTTTTAGAGCTTCGCCAATTAAATAAACATCTTCAAAGGTATTATACATAGGCACCGGACTCATGCGTATAACATCGGGTTCGCGCCAATCGGGCATTATGTTTTCACTTACCAAATAATCAAATAATTTTTTGCCATCTTGTTTCACAATAATTGAAAGTTGGCAGCCTCTTTCGTCTTTATTTTTTGGAGTTATTACAGTTAAATGGTCGGTATATTGATTTAAAATAAACTCCAAATAACCTGTTAATAATTCGCTTTTCGCTCTTAAATTTTCCATACCTGCTTCCGCAAACATTTCTAATGATGCTTTATGAATAGCCATTGGAAAAATTTGAGCATTGCTTAACTGCCAACCTTGTGCACCTGGAATGGCTTTAAAGCCTTTTTTCATTTGGAAACGCTCGCCTTCATCATGTCCCCACCAACCTGCAAAACGGTTTAATTCAGAGTTTTCATGTCTTTGATGAACAAATACACCACTTGTTCCTCCTGGGCCGCTATTTAAGTATTTATAAGTACACCAAACTGCAAAATCTACATCCCAATCGTGTAATTGTAAATGTAAATTTCCTGCAGCATGCGCCAAATCAAAACCTGCATAAGCACCAACAGCGTGCGCAGCAGCTGCTATGGCTTTCATATCAAAAACTTGGCCTGTGTAATAATTTACACCACCTAACATTACCAATGCCAAACTATCGGCATTTGCATTGATGGTTGTAATAATATCTTCGGTGCGTAAAGTATGTTCACCTTCGCGTGGCTTAAGTTCTATAATGGCATCATCTGGATTTAAATGGTGGTGTTTAACTTGCGTTTCCATGGCATATAAATCACTTGGAAATGCAGCAGCTTCCATAATTATTTTATAGCGTGTAGCAGTTGGTTTGTAAAAACTTACCATCATTAAGTGTAAGTTTACGGTAAGGTTATTCATTACAACTACTTCGCTAGGCTTTGCACCTACCACCTTTGCAGCATTTTCGGTTAAAAAATGGTGGTAACCAAACCAAGGATTTTTTGCATCAAAATGTCCTTCTACGCCAAATTTTGCCCAATCGTTTAACTCTTGATCAATAGCTGCGCGAACTGATTTTGGCTGCAAGCCTAATGAGTTGCCACATAAATAAACTACATGTTTATTGTTATGAGTTAATAAATGAAATTGATGTTTAAAATGGGCTAGTTTATCGTTTGCATCTAATTGTTGAGCAAAACTTAAGGTATTTTCAAATTGCATGTGCAATAATACTAAATCATTTAATGGCTACATAGCACCTAAAAATGATTTTTTATTGTGGAAAGCTAGTAACTCTTAAGTAATTTCCATTTCTGGTTACATAATATTGGCGCAATCCTCTATCGGCAGGGCCTTTACTTGGTGTACCCGTGGTTAAAAAAAACTCGCTTGCGCAGCAGCGGTTATTACCACTTCCACATTGAAATTTTGAATTATTATCGGCCATGTAAATGCGGCTGCAAGCACTATCAACTTTATAAGGACATGCTCTGTCAAAAGCCACAAATTCTTCAAAATTGTTATATATTATAATGCCTTTGTAACCTACAGCTTGCCCATCACGATAAATATAACCTCCCATGTTTTGAAGTGGCGCTGCATCTGGCAACAATAAATTGATATTGATATCAAAATTTACTGGAGGAAAAAAATCATTGTTTTGTGAGGCGCTTTTGTCCTTTTCGCAAGCCATCACAAAAACAAAAACTATTACAAAGTATAAATATCTTAATTTCATTATTTTATCCAAGCTAAAAGTTTAGGCAAATTGTTTTTTCTGTATTTAAAGTAAGGTTTCTTATAAGCACCAAACGATTTGTAGAATCGTTCAATTCCATCAATTTCTGAACCTTCAAAGTCAATAAATAAATTTTTGCCAGATAATTGCATAATAACGGAATCCATTAAAAAGTGCATAGCACCCATTTTTTTACCTTTTTCGTTTGATGTTCCTAAATGAAAAATGGCCCTATCTCCATTAATTATAAAAGCTGCAGCCCCTAGTAAACCAAACTGATTACTATAAACGCCAACTGCCAATAGATTATTTTGCTTGTTACAAATTTTATACAATTGTTTAAGGGTTTTGTAGTCGTTTTCTTTTACTCCTTTAGTTTCTTTACCTTTATTTTTTTGGTAAAAATCAATCACTTGTTTATAAGGCAAAGCTTGTAAAAATAAACCTTCATCTTTGGCTTTTTTTAAATTGCGTTTTGCTTGTCCTTTGTATCCGGTGTAAATATCTTTATAACCTTCATCAATAGGAAGCAAATAGTTTTTACGAGGCTTTAATCCTTCAGTACTATTTTCCTCATTTAAGTTGATATCGATTAATTTAAATTTGGAAGGAATGGCGTTTAAAAAATCTTGAACCAATAAAGCTTGTGATTCATTTTTTGAAAATACTCCTAACTGTTGGGTAAAAAAAGGTTGAAACAAGTAGGAAATGAAATACTTTTTTCTGTGTGTCAATGGCATTACAGCCTCGTAATCGTTAAGCACCAATGCATCCCAACTAGGGCTTACTATATCTAAATACCAAGCATAGGCGTAAATAATGGTATTGCTAGCGTGAGAAATGCAATAATCCCACTTTGTTTTATCTATTTCAGTATGTTTAAGGTAGTTTATCAAAGCTTAATGTTTCAACACAAAAATAGAATAAAGCAGCATACTTAAATATTAAAAATAAAATTTATATAACCAATAAAAACAAAAAAGCCGGGCTCCCCCGGCTTTTTGCCCAATGTTTCCAAAGGTTTCTTCATTAATTATGAAAAAATTTACTCACTTAATTTACAAAAACATCCAATTGAGATGAATAGTTTCTAATAATTTAAAATTAATTACAATCAATTGTTAGTCAGGTAATTAATTTTATCCTTAAAATTTAAATTGTTTGGAATTAAGTGAGTAAATTAATTTTATTCAAAAGTAAAAATATGTATTTTTATACTTTCAAAAAGCATGATACAAATACTGAAAGAGGCCTCAGAACATTCGTTTTGTTGGGTAGATGTAAACCAACCAACTGAGCAAGAGTTAAAAGACTTGGCTATAAAATACAATTTGCCTGAAACAGCCATTAAAGATTGTTTAGACCCTGGACATTTACCAAAATTTGAACAACTCGATAATGAGCATTTTATTATTATTAGAAATTATGACAATAAGTGTGATATTGGAGCAGATAGCTTTCAAAAATTGACTCGTAAAATTGCTGTTTTTTGGGGTAAAGATTTTTTGCTAACCATACACAGACATGATTCAATAGTTATAGATGGAGTAGCTAAAAAGTATGCAAATACCAATGTTTGTAAAAGTCCTTTCGATATTATTTGTAAAATAATTAAAGATTCGTTGCAAAGTTTTGAAAATCCTTTAGCGGCCTTGGATGCTGAAATTGACTCGTACGAAACGCGTATATTTTTAAAAAGTAAAATACCCGATTTACTAAAAAACTTATACCTAATTAAGAGAAAAATTTATGTAAAAAAGCGTTTGTTTACTTTAACCAAGGCTGTAATTGAACAGTTAGGAAATTCGCACAAACGCAACACCATTTACGAGGATTTAAAAGATACTTATGTGCGTGTAGAAACCATTACTGAAGAAATTTACGATAGTATACACAGTTTATTAAATATTTATATTTCGCTTTCAAGCCAAAAAACGAATGAGGTGATGCGCGTATTAACTGTTTTCTCAGCATTCTTTTTACCTTTAACTTTTATAGTAGGAATTTATGGAATGAATTTTCAGTTTATGCCTGAATTAACGCACCATTATGGCTATCCGGCCGTGTTAATTTTTATGCTTTTGCTTACTATAATTATTTACCAATGGTTTAGCAGAAAAGGCTGGATTTAAATTGATTTGTTGATTTAGAGATTTGTTGACTTGTTGATTTTTGCTTTGCTACCAAAGTCATGCAGAAGGCATCTTCTTTGCTATAAATGAGTGCTTTCCATTACTAAATAAAATTATAAAATCGTTGCCGTAACAGGAGGCAAAAACGTAATAGGTTATCATTTTTCAATAATGCATAAAAAACAAAACATTATGCCTTGCACATGAACTAAATATTTAACTCATTAACCGGTCTTGGTTTTTGTGTAATACAATTCGTTTTAATTATTAATTTTGACATTTATGAAAACCTATACTTTAGTTTCAAATATCAAATCGCTAAAAGGAATTTTAGCTTCTGAAATTCTTTTAAAAAAAGGGTCAGAAATGGCCCATTTAGAAAGTATTGACAATGCTTATTTAATCATAGAAAATGATACCATTTTTAGTTTTGGCAAGATGGAAGATTTGGCCAACGCTACTAAAAATATTACTATTTCAACTCAAATAGATGCCAAAGGCGGAATGGTTTTACCATCGTTTATGGATAGTCATACACATATAGTTTTTGCAAAATGGCGCGAAGAAGAATTTGAAATGCGCATAAAAGGAAAAAGTTATGAGGAAATAGCTGCAGCAGGTGGTGGCATTTTAAACTCGGCTAAAAAGTTACAAAACATGAGCGAGGCCGAACTTTTTGAACAAGCACATGAACGTTTGCAACAAGTAATTAGCCAAGGTACAGGTGCTATTGAAATAAAAAGTGGTTATGGTTTAACGGTGAAAGATGAAATAAAAATGTTGCGAGTAATAGAGCAATTAAAACAAGTTTCTCTAATTCCAATTAAGGCTACTTTTTTGGGTGCGCATGCTATTCCTACTGAGTTTAAACAAAACCGTCAAGGTTATATTGATTTAATTTTGAACGAAATGTTGCCCAATATTGCTAACGAAAAATTAGCTGATTATTTTGATGTATTCTGCGACCAAGGTTTTTATACGGTAGAAGAAACAGATTTGCTTTTAAATGCAGCAGCCAAGTATCATTTAAAACCAAAAATTCATGCTAATGAGTTAGGATACACAGGCGGTGTTCAGGTAGGGGTAAAGCACAATGCATTGAGTGTAGATCATTTAGAATATACAGGCGAAGCAGAAATTGAGTGTTTGCTGAATAGCAATACCATGCCAGTTGGTTTGCCAAATTGTTCTTTCTTTTTAGGAATTCCATACATGCCTGCTCGCAAAATGATTGATGCAGGTTTGCCTGTATGTTTAGCAAGCGATTATAATCCGGGAAGTTCGCCTAACGGACGCATGGGTTTTGTGGTAAGTTTGGCTTGCACCCAAATGAAAATTACCCCAGAAGAAGCAATAAATGCTACCACCATTAATGGTGCCTACGCTATGGAATTAAGCCATCAATATGGAAGTATTACCAAAGGAAAAATTGCTAATTTAATTATTACCAAACCAATATCATCACTTGCATTTATACCTTATAATTTTGGCAATGATTGTGTTGATAGGGTTGTTATTAATGGTAAACAATATTAATGCAAAGTGCGGAGTGACAATCACGCAAGGCGTGAGCGAAGTCAAAATAATCTTCTAATTTTTTAATCTTTCAATCTTTAATAAAATTATGAAAATAAAATCGAACTACGTAGATATAGTCAATAAGCAAATTTATGCATCTGAAATTACTATTGAAAATGGAAAAATATCTGCTATTGAAAAGATAAATGAAGTTTGCCAAAACTATGCACTTCCTGGTTTTATTGATGCGCATGTTCATATAGAAAGTAGTTTGTTAGCGCCAAGCGAATTTGCAAGAATGGCTGTTATTCATGGCACTGTAGCCACAGTTAGCGATCCTCACGAAATAGCCAATGTGCTAGGTTTACAAGGCATTGATTTTATGATTGAAAATGGTAAACAAGTGCCTTTTCATTTCTTTTTTGGGGCGCCAAGTTGTGTTCCTGCCACTGTTTTTGAAACAGCAGGTGCGGTAATTAACGCCCAAGATATTGATACACTTTTAGCCAAACCAGAAATATTGTATTTGGCTGAAATGATGAATTTTCCTGGTGTTTTATACAAAGATGAAGAGGTAATGGCTAAAATAGCAAGTGCTAAAAAACACCATAAACCTGTTGATGGACATGCTCCTGGATTGCATGGAGCGCAAGCAAAGCAATACATTGACGAAGGCATGAGTACCGACCATGAATGTTTTACTTTAGAAGAAGCATTGGAAAAAATTGGTTTTGGAATGAAGGTAATTATCCGTGAAGGAAGTGCAGCCCGCAATTTTGATACACTGATTCCTTTAATGGAAAAACATGCTTCGCAATTGATGTTTTGTAGCGATGATAAACATCCTGACAGTTTATTGTTAGGTCACATAAATCAATTAGTTGCTCGGGCAATTGCTTTAGGGTACAGTTTGTTTGATGTTTTACAAGTAGCTTGTTTAAATCCTTTTTGGCATTATAAATTGCCCGTAGGCACTTTAAATATTGGCGATTCGGCCGATTTTATTGTAGTAAATAATTTAACTGATTTTATTGCAGAACGCACTTTTATACAAGGAAAATTAGTAGCCGAAAATGGTAAAACGCTCATTGAAAAAGTTCCAATTGAGCCCATTAATCAGTTTAATATAGAACCTAAAAAGGCTTTGGATTTTGCCTACGAAATAAAAGAAAATGAGTTAGTTATTGAATGTCTGGATGGGCAATTAATTACCAATAAACTTTCGTTTCCTAAACATGAAGTATTCCCCCAAAATGATATTTTAAAAATTGTTGTGGTTAATAGGTATCATGCTGCACCTATTGCTATTTCATTTATTAAAAATTTTGGTTTGAAAAAAGGTGCTATTGCATCGTCTGTTGCGCACGATAGTCATAATATTATAGCTGTTGGTGTTAGCGATGAAGAAATTTGTAATGCTGTAAATTTAATAATAGCCAATAAAGGCGGCTTAAGTGCAGTGAATAGTGCTGACCAATTAATTTTACCTCTTCCAATTGCCGGTTTAATGAGCAACGAAGATGCGTGGAAAGTAGCCGAAGATTATACTCAATTGGATAATTTTAGTAAGCAAGAATTAGGTTCAACCTTGCGAGCTCCATTTATGAGTTTATCATTTATGGCATTATTAGTTATTCCTCATTTAAAATTGAGCGACAAAGGATTGTTTAACGGAGACACCTTTTCTTTATGCGGCTAAGGTCTAAATAAAATAATTCCTAAACTACTATTGCTGTCTATCAATGGATAATCAGCAAAATCGATTGAAGAATCGCCATTTAAATCAGTTGCAAGATATCCAATATCTCCATTGCTGCTTCCTAAATCTAAATCGGGGTAATCTGCAAAATCAACAGATCCATCCTGATTAATATCGCCACTATATAATAAAAATATACCTGTACCATCATCAATTAAGTTATTTCCATAAGCTTGTCCTGCTGCTGAACTAAAATCATAATTAGTAACAGAGGTCATTTGAATAGTATCTGAGCTCCAAGTTTCTATTGAGTTCCTATGTTTAACTGCTATATAATAGTAGTTTCCTATGGCTCCTGAAGGAAAAAGCAAATTTGCATTACCTGTAGTGCTTAATATACCTGTAACTGAAAATACAGTATTGTAAGGCGATGCTGCTTCATGTAATTCAACTGTAATAGTATCGGCAATTGAGTTTGGACTAACGCCATCATAATTAAATGGGGCTGAGGTCATTGTTCCAGCACCTATATATAAGCCTTGTAAATAAGCCGTTAAATTTAGCGTTGCTCCAGCAGAAGTGGTGCTATCTTCTGCAATTTGAATTGAGCCAAAACTACTTATGCCGCTATAAGTTGCTTTTGTAGCATTTGGTGTTCCAGATGCATTTACTTTGCCAACCCACGTACCAAAGTTAAATGTATTAAGTTTATAATTTGAATAATTAACCAGCGTGTCATTGTCTGAATTTAGGTAGTTTAATTCAATATTATAAGATATAGGTACAACTGTTGTACTGTTTATTAACCAATTTCTATTAACGCTTTTGTTAGGTTTTAAACCAGACGAACTTATATTCACATTGTCACTATCCTTAGAACATAAGGTAATAAATCCGTCCGTTGTAATATTTGGAAAATTTAGTGTTATTGGCGTATATCCTAGGTTTGTGCCAACTTCATAAGTTTTTGAAATATTACTTCCTGTTGGAAAGTACTTCGATAAATTACCAATTATGTGTCCGTTGGTTCTAATTATTGACGAATTTGATTGTAATTTTAAAGTATCATTGTTGGTATTAATGTTTCCACTTAATAATGATAAAGTACCTGAAATAGATCTATTACCTAATAAAGTAATAGAGTTTGAGGAGTTGAGTAAATTAATTTTAATATTTGAAGGATAATTTGATGATGTCCATTCATTACTTTGTGTATAGCTTCCTGTTTTATAAACTAGTGTAGATGACGAAGTATAAAGAGGTGAATTTACACTGCAAAATGAACCTTCATTTATTTCAAGTGTTCCTTTTACAGTGGTTTTATTTAGACCAAAATTTACTCCTTTGTTAATACTTAAGTAAATATTACTATCAATTGTTAAATTTTCTGTTCCTTCAATGAGGGCAATTCCTGTTCCTGACGCAAAGTTTATTTGACTATTTTCAGATCCAGTAATTAAGTTAGATGTGTTATTGCATAATATAGAGCGAACTTGCCCACCATTTATTGTTAAAACATTTCCATTTAAATCTAAGTTTCCATTATTTAATAACTGAAGTACTTGTGCAGTTCCGGTTGCGGTTCCATTTAAAAATAAGCTATCATTTAGAATTAATGATCCATTTGTTTTGTTGATAAGCAAATAACCTATAGTTAATCTTCCTGATAAATTATTCAAATATTGATTCCCTGAACCATTACAAATCAAAGCCCTGTTATTATGCACAAAACCAGTTCCTATAGCAATGTTGTTGTTTTGCCAGCTACCCTTAATTTTAATATCACCACCAATATTACTAGATAATGTAATAGTTGAACCATTTTCAATAATAATATTTCCTAATAATTGTCTGTAAGCAGCTGTAGTTCCAAAGGAAAGATTGGTATTATTGCTTATTAAAATATTGTTCGGTACGCCTCTTCCTGATTCCGTTCCACTTGTCCATTCCGTTCCTGCAATATAAGTGGCACCTGATGAATAATTTAGTGTAGATGAACTTCCATATGTTGGTGGGTTATTTATTATATAGCCACCGGGTTTAATGTTTAAACTATCATTTACAGTTGATAGAGTTCCAAAATTAACACCACCTAAAATATTTACTTTATAAAAGGCAATATTTCCCGAAATGGTTGATAAACCATTAAAATTTATTGTACCAGAGTTTGAATTGAAAGTACCATTATTTATAAAATTTGAATTGTTGCCAAATGTTATTGTATAATTTGATGCACCTACATCCAAAGTTGAACCATTGTTTATGGTTAAGGTGCCATTTATCGTTTTATTTCCATCAAGCTCTAATAGTCCAATTGAAGCATTTAAGGTTACATTAAAAGGGCCATTAGCTGTTGGCCACTCTAGTCCAATATTTTTATTAAAATTATAAATTAATGTAGCTGATGAACCATAATTAGGAGTTCCCGAAATAATGTTTGAGCCATTATTTAAGGTTAATTGTCCATTTATTATTGTTTGGCCTAATGATGTTATTCCATTTAAGGTTAAATTGTTTAATATTAATACATTCCCAGTTATAGTTGAATTATTTGCCAGCGCTATCGTTCCAGTTGTGGCACTATTAAATGTTCCATTGTTAGCAATATTTCCTCCAACAGTTAATAGCATATTAGCCGAGTTAACATTTAATGTTGCTCCCGAATTAATATTTAATGAGCCATATATTGCCCTGGCGGCTGTACTTGAGTTGGCCAAATTAAAAGTGCCTGCAGCTATGGTAACATTATTAGGGTATCCAGCACTTGTTCCAATCGTTCCTACTCCAACATAATTCCATTCATTAAATCTACTATAGGTTGTGTTATATAAAAGGGTTGAGGTAATTGAGTAAATAGGTGCAGCTGAAACATTTCCTCCATTGATTTGAAAGGTATCATTGATAAAAGGTACAGTTGTTAATGTAACTGTTCCCGAATTAATGGTTAACTTATTTAATATAGTTGATTTACTGCCACTAATTGATCCAGTTCCAATGAAATTGATTTTACCTGAATTTGCATTAAATGAAGTGCTTGAATCCCCATTGTTTATAATACTACCATTTGTTGCAATATTTAAAGTAAAGGAGTTGTTGTTAAAATTCCCTCCAGAGTTTAGGGTTAAATTTTGAACCGTAAAATCTTGATTTAAGTTAACAGTGTTTGAGTTGGTAATTGTATAAGAAGCGCCACTGAATATTTGACTTACACCCCAAGTAGCCAAATCAGTAAAATTACCGGATGTTACGGAGGTAAAGTTTGATGTTAAATTATAAGCATAATTGCTTCCACTATTGTCATCATAATTTAAGGTTGCTAACGATTTGTCAATTTCTGACATGCTGTTTAATGTAGCTAAACTAATGGTGGAAGTGAATATATAATAACTAACAGTGCTGCCAATTGCTTGAGCAGGAATATTTGCCGACCAAGAAGTATTTAATCCAGTAGCTTGAACAACTGAACTTGTATTAGCTGAGGAGAAATCATTGGCAGTAGTGTAACGAACAAAAATATTTTCGCCAAATGAAGGTGTTGTATTGGTAGTAATTGAAATATTGGCACTTCTATCAATGTTCAAAATCTCACTTGTTCTGCTAACAGTTATTGGAGTTGATGATGTATATGCTACATAATATTTTGCATTGGTTGATGAATAACCTGCATCATTAAATACAAAAGTATATTTACCTACAGTATTCATATTTAAACCCATATCGTTACCAGAATTATAGGCATTACAAACATTTACAGCATTTACAGACCCTTGAGCAACTCCACTAAATACCCACTTATTTGCAAATCTATTAGTACTTGGTCCTGATACAAATAAAAATCCAGCTCCACTTCCTCCAATCATATTACGTGGTGTGAAATCTCCACCACTTGATTGAACATTATATGTTTTTATCCATTGCCCTCTACCATCAGTAGGATTGCCAGCAGCTGATGTGCTAATTTTACGATAGGTAGTATTTGAGTTTGATGAAGTAGAATAACCATTCATTTGTCCAACTACTTGAATAGGTTCTAAGCTGTATATATTTTGACTACTCAAGAGATTAATAGACAAAAAAGTTAGGAATAAAAAAGCTATAAATTTTTTTTTCAAGTTCATGTCTTTCATATAATTAGAATGTAATGGTGGCAAATTTATGTAAATATTCTTTATAAAATAACACTAAAAAACTACATGAATTTGGATTTTTACTTTCCCTGAAAAGTTCAGTTTTGATGGAATCAAATGTCGAACCCCAAGAATAAACGAACTTTTACGCTAAACATTGAGCATTGACAGGGGTTTGAAAGGAGCAAAAAAAGACAACTCTCAAATAAATTGGAGTTGTCCTGTATGGTAGCCCGTAGGGGAGTCGAACCCCTCTTTAATGGATGAAAACCATTTGTCCTAACCGATAGACGAACGGGCCATTTTTGGGACTGCGAAAATATAAATAAAGTTTAATTATCCAAACTTTAAGTAATTTGAGTTTATAATAAAAACAAAAAAGCCTAACATTCAATAATGTTAGGCTTATGTTACCTTCGTTGGTAGCCCGTAGGGGAGTCGAACCCCTCTTTAATGGATGAAAACCATTTGTCCTAACCGATAGACGAACGGGCCATTTTTGGGTTCGCAAAAGTACCATTTAACTTTAACAATCCAAATGATTTTTTAATTATTTTATTAATGGCTCAAAATCAGTCAATTATTTTGAGCCATTAATTTTAAAAGAACAAAAAAATAAAATATTAAGCCATTGCTTTTACAATATCGGCAAAACTACGACTTTGTAAAGCAGCACCACCAACCAATGCACCATCAATATCAGGAGCAGCAAAAAGTTCGGCAGCATTATCAGCTTTTACACTTCCACCATACTGAATGGTTAAATTATCAGCCACTGTTTCATTATATTTTTCTTTTACTAAATTTCTAATAAAGGCGTGTACCTCTTGTGCTTGTTGGGTGCTAGCAGTTTTACCTGTACCAATTGCCCAAACTGGTTCATAGGCTATAACTACCGAAGCCATTTGCTCGGCCGAAAGATGGAATAATCCTTCTGATACCTGTGTTTTTAATACCTCAAAGTGGGTATTGCCTTCACGTTCTTCTAAGGTTTCGCCAACACAATAAATTGGGTTCAAGTTTTCGGTTAATACAGCATCAATTTTTTTAGCCAACCAATCGTTGGTTTCGCCAAAATATTGTCTACGCTCGCTATGCCCAATAATGATATATTTACCACCGCAACTTTTTACCATGGAAGCACTAATTTCGCCTGTGTAAGCGCCACTAACATGGTTGCTGCAGTTTTGAGCACCTGTGTTAATATTACCAAAATCGGCAGTCATACGGCTCACCGAGTGTATATACAAAGCAGGCGGGATAATAACTACTTCGGCACTACCATGGTATTCATCTTTTACCATATTACTTAATTCCGAAACCAAAGCCATTCCTTCATCATAACTTTTGTTCATTTTCCAATTTCCTGCAATAATTTTTTTTCTCATTGTTTATATTTTTAAAAATTTTATAAAACTAAATATATTGATCCAAAGCCTAAAGCAAAACCAGCTAATAATTGTGGAATATTATGTGCTTCAGCAAAATGCCTAGCTGAGCCTACTAAACCGGCAATTAAAATAACAATGGCAATTCCTATTCTTAAATCTACATGGGTGTAGTAGTTGGCCAATACCAAAAGGCTTAATAATGCCCCAATACTCGCCATGTGTACACTTATTTTCCAAAAATTACTAATTATGGCAATACAAACTACAGTTAAACTGCCAGCTAACAAGTATTTTAAAATAATAATAGAAACACCTGCTTTGTTTAACAAGTAAAAGCTAAAAATATAACCCAAGGCTGTAAAAGCGAAAGGCCATTTGCGTTCCTTTAAATGCGTTAATTGAATGCTGCTTATTTGGTTCGTTAGTTTTAAAACTGCCACTACCAGCGATGGTAGCACAATGGTCAAACTAATAATTACACCCATAATAGTGCTTTTGGCTTGATAGGTTAAAGCCGATAACGATGGGAAAAGTGCAAATAACAAACAAAGCGATGCAATATTTACAAATATTGGATGAAATGCCGTTGATATAATTAGCTGTGTTTTTTTATTCATTTTTTTATTTAACTGCTACTACGCTTATTTCTACATTGGCGTTAAGGGGTAATTTTACCACCTGAACTGTTTCTCTTGCTGGAAAATCTGAGGTAAAATAATTTCCATACACTTCATTAATTTGAGCAAAATTACCTAAATCGGTACAATAAATAGTAGTTTTTACTACATGAGTAAAATCCATACCTGCTTCTACCAAAATAGCTTTTAGGTTATCCATTACCTTAGCTGTTTCAGCTTTAATATCACTTTGAATCATTTGCCCTGAAACGGCATCTTTAGCTACCTGACCGCTTGTGTATAAGGTATTTCCAATTAATACTGAATGGCTGTAAGGACCTATTGGGGCTGGTGCATTTTCACTTGTAATTATTTTCTTTTCCATTTTATATGTTTTTTAGTTTTGTTAGATTTAATTTGCTGCGAATATGAAAATTTTGGCAAAAGGAAACAGCAAAAGAATGGAAGAATTTAAACAAAAACTTTCATTGCTTGATTGTGAGCTAGTTTGTATTGACGAAAATACAACTTATTTGGTAAAAGATGGCAATTTTGATATGATTTTTGAATTAAATTTTGATGACGAAGCGCAAAATTTTTTCTTAAACTACAAAGAAATTACAAAAACTCCTGTTTTTGTTTGTGCTGTAAAAAATAGTTTAGCGCAAATGGTGCACAACAAAAATGCTCAAATTTCATTCCCACTTTTTGGAATTAATAGCGTTGATACTTTTATAAACAGAAATTTAGCTGAAGTAAGTGTTTTCCAAAATACCGATGAAGCTATTTTGAAAAATTGCATGCAACTTCTTAATTGGGATTACAAATTGGTGCAAGATAGAGTAGGTATGGTTACTCCAAGGGTTATTTGTATGATTATTAATGAAGCTTGTTACACCTTGCAAGAAGGCACTGCAAACATGGCCGATATTGATATAAGCATGAAATTGGGAACCAATTATCCTTTTGGGCCTTTTGATTGGGCCGATAGAATTGGAATTACCAATGTCTACCAAATTTTAGAAGCAGTTTATGAAGATACCAAAGATGAACGTTACAAAATTTGCCCATTGCTAAAAGCACACTACTTAAAAGGCTTAAATTTTTACAACTAGTATTTTACCTAACCAATATCAAATTGAAAATTAAATTATTATCTTTTGTGTTACTATTTACTTTGATAAATGGCTTAATGGCACAAAATTTTCCAAACAAAGCAGCAGGCAATACGGGGCCAGCCACTATTTTAGCTACTTATATTGATTTAAAAACCAATAAACCAGTTGAATATGTTACAGTTTCGCTAATTAGAGTAGCAGACTCGGCTATTGTAAACGGAACTACCACTACCAAAAAAGGTGAGATAAAACTAGAAAATATAGCCTTTGGAGCTTACAAATTAAAAGCCAGTTTTATTGGTTATAAAACGTTGCAAAGCCAAGTTTTTATGGTTTCTCCAAAGGAATTGGTGGTTGATTTAGGTATTTTGAAATTAACTCCTTACGATAAAAATTTTAAGGCTATAGAAGTAACGGGCGAAAGAGCCGATTTTACCAATCAGTTAGATAAAAAAACATACAATGTAGGTAAAAACATTACCAATATTGGAGGTTCGGCTACCGATATTTTGCAAAATATACCTTCGGTAAATGTTGATATTGATGGAAAAATAAGTTTACGTGGAAGCGAAAATGTAACCATTTTAATTGATGGAAAACCAAGTACTTTAACAGGAGCTAACCGACAAGCTATTTTACAACAATTACCTGCCAATGCCATAAGCGAAGTAGAAGTTATTACCAATCCTTCGGCCAAATACGATGCTGATGGAATGGCGGGAATTATAAATATAAAAACCAAAAAGGATAAACTGAAAGGATTTAACGCCAATACGCAAGCCACAGTGGGTACCAACGACAAGTATTCGTTTAATATTGGATTGAATAACAGAACCAGTAAATACAACTTGTTTGGTAATTATTCGTATCGCCATGAGCGCAGAGATAATAATGGAAATGGTGAACAGTTTAACCGTTTTGTAGGCAATAATTATTCATTTAAAAACAATAGCAATGGTTATAATTTAAACGACTTTCATACGGGTAGAGTTGGAATAGATTATTATATAAATAACTACAATACAGTAAGTTTTTCTACAGGAATTAGCAGTAATATTTCGGGTAAACCCGATTTTATTAATTTTTATTATTTTGATAGTGTAGGAACTCAATTTTCAAATTTTAAGCGTAATAATTATTCAACTGATGATAATTTAACTTTAGACGCAACAGTTGATTACAAACGTTCGGCTCGAAAAAATAAATCTGAATTAACTGCTAGTGCATCCATCAATTCTAATGCTAAAAACGCCAACGAAGATTATAAAAACTCAAATGCTGTAAGCTTTGAAATTCCTAGTCAACGTAATAAAAATACGGCTACTTTTACCAATTTTATAGCTCAGGTTGATTATGTATTGCCATTAAAAAATGGAAAAATAGAAACAGGTGCAAAAACCACTACCCGTATTATTGATAATAACCAACAAGGTTTTAGGTATAATTTTGGGAACAATGAGTTTTGGCAAGACTCTCTCATTAGCAATCATTTTATTTATAACGAAATGGTAAATGCTGGTTATTTTACTTTTGCTAGTAAGTTTAAAAAATTTGATTATCAACTTGGATTGCGTACCGAAATTACCAATATTGATGGAAATTCAAAAACAACCAATACCGTTTTTACCAATAATTATTTTAACTTTTTTCCAAGTGGTTTTATAAAATATGCTTTATCGAAAAACCAAGATTTACAATTAGGTTATAGTCGCAGGATTAATCGCCCAGGTTTTGAAAGTTTGAATCCATTTATAGACTATAGCGATTCGGTAAACTTGCGCCAAGGTAATCCTAAAATCCAGCCAGAATACATTCATAGTGTGGAATTAAATTACCAAACACAAATTAAGAAACTGAACTTTAGTGCTACTTTATATTACCGTTATACTGATAATATGATAGCAAGGTTACGTAATGTAAATCCAATCACTGGTCAATCAATAATGAGTTTTTATAACTTTAACTCTTCCGAAAATACAGGTTTTGAAGTAATTATTAGATACAGTTTTGTAAAATTGGGTAATATCATGTTAAGTGGAAATTGGTATAAAAATGTGGTAAATGGTGGTAATGTTCAAAGCGATTTGCAATCGGAAATTACTACTTGGAACACCCGTTTAACCTATAATTTACCATTACCAAAAGCGTTTTACTTTCAGGCTAATGGCATGTACATGGCTCCTATGCGTTCTGCACAAAATACCATTAGCGGTATGAATGGACTTGATGCAGGTGTTCGTAAAGATTTTATGGCGGGTAAATTACAATGTGGTTTAAATTTGAGCGATGTATTTAATATTCGCCAATTTAACATTAGGCAAGATGGGGATAATTTTACTTACGAAGGAATGCGTAAACGTGAAAGTAGGGTTTTAACCTTTTCTTTAACATATCGTTTTGGAAGTAACGAAAATCCATTTACCAAGAAAAAGCCTGCATCAGCACCAGTTGAGAACATGGATATGGGCTTTTAGTAAGAAATTTTTAATAAAAACAATCTGTAATGAATATTATATTTGCACCAATATTTAAATGAAAAAAATGAAGAATATATTTTTGATTTTCGCTACTTTACTATGTTTAAATGTTTTTGCTCAAAAGGAGCATCCAACATTAACGAAAATGAAGGCGGGTTATTACCTTTATTTAGATAATGGGCTAGAGCAAATTGATTTATTTAAATCGATAGAAGTAAAAAGAAATTTTTTTAAAGTAGGAACACCTCGATTGGTATTAGCACCCAAAATTGGTCCTTATGCAAAAAAGAATTGTTTAACAGGATTCTCTTTGTTACTTACTAATTCAAATGGGATGAATGCGGGTAAAGACAAAAATACATTTATTATTAAAGGGGCGTATTTAGGTAAAGAGTGTAGTCAAGCTATTGCAAAGTTGCCTCAAGAAAGTGTTTTAACTTTTACAGAAGTTGACTTAACAATTACCGATTTAGATGGGCCTAATTTAAAAGGGGTTAGACCCAAAAAACCAGGACAATTACCTATAGGATTTACAGTATATATTATCAATTAACTTTTAAATTCTAGTACTGTTTTAAGTTTCGGATAGCCTGTTTTACTTAAAGGTATTCTGTTCCCGTTTTTTAATACAGCCATCAATATTTCTTTATCATTTTGTTCTATTTTAGTGATTTTATTTACTTGAACAATAAAGGAGCGATGCACTCTAGTGAATAAAAGTGGATTCAGTATTTTTTCAAAAAAACTCATTGTTCGTTTTTTTACAAATATATTTTCGTCTGTGTGAATTTTCACATAATCATCATAAGCTTCAATGCATATTACTTCTTGAATAGGGATTATTTTTATATTTCCTAAATGCTTTACAACAATGCGCGTTCCCAGCTCATGATGGTTGGTGTTAATCATAATCTCTTCCATTTTTATTGGAATAGGATTTTGATTAATTAATAAAAATTTTTGGATGGCCCTGTCAAATCTATCTTTATTGAAAGGTTTTAGTAAATAATCTATTGCATTTTGGTCAAAAGCTTTGATGGCATATTCATCAAATGCTGTAGTGAAAATAATTGATGGCCTATTTTCAATTAACTCAATCATTTCAAAACCCGTAATTTTTGGCATTTGAATATCCAAAAAAATTAAATCAGGTGAATGATTGGTAATAGCCTTAACTGCTTCAAATCCATCTCCACATTCTGCAATTACTTCAAATTCGTTATGGAAAGATAAGTAATGAATAATAATACTCCTTGCTAAAGGCTCATCATCTATAATTATTACTTTAATTGGCATTTTGTGGGATTAAAATTTGGGTTATAAAAGTATTTTCTTCTTTACTTATTTTGAGCAAATCATGCCTTCCGTAAAGTAAATATAATCTTCTTGAAATGGAATTCAAACCAAAACCAGCACCTTTATTTTGTGTCATTGCGTCTTTATCAAAAGGATTGGTTATTTTTACCATAAGCATATCAAGATGGATTTTTACAGCAATATATAATATAATTTTTTCGGTGGTTCCATATAAACCAAATTTTATGGCATTTTCAACTATTGGTTGAATAAGTAACGATGGTAAAAGCAATTCCTCAGTATTTTTATCAATATCATATACAGTGGTTAACCTATGTTCAAATCTTACCTTTTCGATATTTAGGTATAGTTGCAGGTGGTTAATTTCGGACTTAAGTGTAACCAAGGCGCTTGCATCTTTTTTTAAAGTACCCCTCAAAAAATCTGCTAACTCCTGAATCATTTTTTGAGCCATGTTAGGATTTAAAAGCAATAACGCACTAATAGAATTTAAGCTGTTGAATAAAAAATGAGGCTGTATTTGTTGTCTTAAGTTTAATAGTTCAGCTTCTTTAAGTAATTGCTCATTGTCGTTTAATCTTTGCTGTTCAATTTGTTTATTCGATTTATAATTCCATACAAAACCAATAAGAGTAGCGCTAATTATGAGTAAGGTATTAAATACCAGTCTTAATTTAGAAGTTTGGGTTACAAAAAGATTATAGGCACTGTCGTCTATAACAATACTGATGATATATTTTTGCAATAAATAAGAAGACCCAATACCAATAATTAATATGGCTAACGGTTGAAATAATCGGCTGTAATTTGGATTTAGATTTTTAGAAATAAAATATAAACCACAACTAATAAATGCAATAATAAAATGGCTAATTAATGAATCATATATTTTAAAATAGGTATTGCAATTAAAATCCAATAATAACCAAAATTGCACCAGTGCAAATAGGGTACACCAAACAAAAAAAACAACTATTACCCTAAGATTAACGTTCACAATAGTAAATTATAAAATAGTTTCAGCAGCTAAACTATTGGCAGTTTGAACTACATAGTTTTCGTATGCATTATTGGGTTCGTTTTCGCGAGTATGTGAGTAAAGTTCCATACCATCTTCCAAATCATGAAGCGCCTTGATGTCCATAACATCTACAAATTTCCAGGAAACTGAAGTAATGCTTTCAAGCATAAAATGCTCTTCTTCTTTTATGCCTAAAATTTTAGCCTTCATCAGGGCTTCGTGCTTATTGTTGGCCATTATTACTCTTAGTTGGTCATCGTAATGAAAACAATCATTGGTAGATGAAATGCTGAAAACAAGTTTTGCTAAAAATACCATAATTAATACCTTTTTACTTAAAATGACTTTATATCAATGCCTCCAAGCACACTTGTGCCTCTTATTATTAATGTTTTTCCTTCTGCAATATTTAAGGCAGAATAATTTTTTCTCTTGTCTTCAACACCACCTAGAATAGAAGTAATTTCTGATTTAAGTTCCCAATGAGCAGGTAAAATTAGTTTAGTACCGCCAAAAATTTGAGTAATATCAATCACAATGAGCCCGTCAATGTCTGATTGCGATAAATCTATTTCTACCCCACCAAATACATTAAATATTTGACCACCTTTAAAATTTTTACTTATGATATTTTTTTTTACCCCACCCAAAATGGAGGTAGTATCCATTATGTCATCACTGCTGTCGCTGCTTCCGTTTAAATCATAATATTTCTTTTCCCATGACTTTTTTTTTAATGGAGATAATATCATAGTTGCTCCAACTAATAATATGATGGTAGGCCAAAAGAAATGTTTGATATTAATATCAACTATCCAATCATCAAGTAAGAAAAATACACCTATTAAAACCGGAATTATCCAACCTGATCTTTTAAAGGAATGTTTGGCGCCTATAAAAATACCTAGAACAATTAAAAACATTTCCCACCTGAAAAGCCAATAAGGAAGTTCAACACCTAATTGTTTGGCAAACAATACCATACCAACAATTACCAATATAACTCCGGCCATTACACGTCCGTAAGTTCCTGAATTACTAAAGCTATTTTTATTTGAATTTTCCATTTTTAATTATTTTTTTAACAAATGTAAATTCATTCATTAAACAAAAAATAGAATTTAGGTGTAATGTATAAAAAAGTAGGTGAAACGGTAAAAAAGGTAGGTGAAATAAATTTTAAATGAATATTTCATTTCGACTTTTTATGCGTTCAAAAGTAAAAGTCAATGATTATTATTGGAATTGATAGCTCAGCGATGTTTAAATTTTTTTTAAATGTAATCAATCAGAATAGGTGGGCCTTGGTCGATATTTGAAGAATAGGTAAAAAATAATAAATCCTGTTAGAAGTTTAATTATTACCGGCTTGCAAACATTTTACAAGCATTATAAGTAGTAATAAAAGGTTAATACTAAAATAACTTACATTTCTTAATAAAAAAACCCGTTTTAGTTTTTGGCTGAACAGTTTGGTTTAGTAAGTTTCATTTTATTGTTCGAATCGGAACATTTAAGATTTGGAATTCTCTTGTTATCCCAAATAAAAAGAGGTTGCCTTTTAAGGACAACCTCTTAATTAAATGGGTATTCTTTTTGAGTTTTTAAAAATAATTTATTTAAAAACTAAATTGCTTCAGCATACATTTTTTCAACTTCAGCCCAATTAACTACATTCCAAAATGCACCAATATAATCAGGTCTGCGGTTTTGGTAATGTAAGTAATAAGCATGTTCCCATACGTCTAATCCTAAAATTGGAGCGCCTTTGCATTCAGCAATGTCCATCAAAGGATTATCTTGGTTTGGAGTAGAGCAAACACAAAGTTTACCTTCTTTAACACATAACCAAGCCCAGCCTGAACCAAAACGTGTAGTTGCAGCTTTAGTAAACTCTTCTTTGAATTTATCCATTCCGCCTAAATCAGCATTAATGGCTTCTAATAATTTACCACTCGGGCTTCCGCCAGCATTTGGTCCAATTACTTTCCAAAATAAGCTATGGTTAAAATGTCCACCACCATTATTGCGAACAGGTGCAGGGTATTTCGAAATATTTTTACAAATATCTTCTATGCTTAAATTCTCAGCATCAGTACCAGCAATTGCATTGTTTAAATTAGTTACATAAGCTTGGTGGTGTTTTGAGTGGTGAATTTCCATTGTGCGAGCATCAATATTTGGCTCAAGCGCAGTGTATTCGTAAGTTAGTTTTGGTAATTCGAATGACATAATTTTATTTTTAAGGTTTTAAATATTTAATATTTGAATTTAGCAAAATGCTATTTTTTGCAATGCAAATGTATAATTATAAACCAAATTCAGCATATTAATGTTTTGTAAGTTTTACTTAAATTTTATGTCCTTTATTACAATTTAGAGTTTGGGATTTTTGTCCAAAAACCTTTCCTGCCCACATTTTAATATCAAAATTTGTGTAATAGCTTTATTGTATAAGTTAGTTGCTTTTGAGTACTTTGCTTGTAAAATCATTAACTAATAAACATGAAAAAAAGCATAGTAACTGCCATTTTACTTATAAGTTGTATACCATTATTTGCGCAAGTTGATAATCCTAAAGGTGTAATTCAAAACCCCAAAGGATTTAAAGAAAAATCGCATAATTTTTTTATGAGCAAAAGGCTAAAGCAGGCTACTGGCCAGCGCGATACATTGCATAGCATTAATGTAGTTTTTAATCAAGATACAACTCAGCGTGGTATTGCTTACCGCACTTTAGATTCGGCTTATAATGAACTAATGGCCATGTTTAATGAATTAAATCGCAAGCATAAAGCACTACAAATTGACTATACCGAAATGAATCAACGATACAGTGATTTGTTAAAATCATCACTTAACAAAACAGAGCAATTGAATTTGGCACTTAAGCAAAAGGAAGATATGCTTTCGGCCCGCGAAAAACGGTTGACTGAATTAGAAGCCATTATTCGCAGACAAGATTCAATTACAAATGCTTTGAACGAAATTGTAAAACGTGCATTGCTTAGCTTTAATAGTGAAGAGTTAACTGTAGAAATGAAAAATGGTAAAGTGTATGTTTCGTTAAGCGATAAATTATTGTTTAAGTCAGCAAGTGCCGATATAGAAGAAAAAGGACAGGAAGCCATTAAAAAATTGGGCGAGGTGTTAAATAAAAACCTTGATATTGACGTATTGATTGAAGGCCATACCGATAATGTGCCATTGCGCAGCACCATAAATTTTAAGGATAATTGGGATTTAAGTACAGAGCGTGCAGCAAATATAGTTCGTATTTTAAGCGATTTAAGTAAGGTTAGTCCAAAACGATTAACTGCAGCAGGACGTAGTGAATACATGCCAAAAGCAAGTAACGATACACCTGAAGGCAGAGCAAAAAACCGAAGGACAGAGATTATTTTAACTCCTAAGTTAGATGAATTGTATAAATTAATTGATAAAAAATAACCTTATTGCGTTTATAAAATAAATTAGCTGCCATTTTTTTGACAAAATAGCAGCTAGTTTATTTTTGGTTATTATCAGTATATCAGATTTTTGCAAGTTTTTGTAAGTAAGAATCATAAATAATTACATCAAAATATAAATAATTGTACCATTTTTGTAATACAGTTATTCAATCAATAATTGTAAATTGTTATGTTTAAATTTTTAGTGTATTTATTTCTTTTTTATGTGGTATCACGTTTGTTATTTGGCACCTTGCTAAATTTTAAACCAGGTTCTAATACACAAAACTTTCATGATGATTCAAACAAGGAAGAAAGTAAAATTAAAATAAAACCTGATCAACAAACTTCAAATAAAAGTAAAACCAAAACCAATAGCTCAAACATTGGAGAGTATGTTGATTTTGAAGAGATAAAGTAGTACAGATGGAGAAAGCAATACGCAGTATTTTATTAAAAACCCTTGGTTTAGAGGGTTACTTAGCCATAGTTAGCGATGCGTATTTACGTATTACCAATGCAGGATTTTTAAAAGCAAAATATCCAGAATTGTTTTTTTTAAAACAACTTATAAAACCAGGTTTTGTGAGCATTGATATAGGTGCCAATGTGGGTTATTACAGTACCAATATTTCAAAATTAAGTGGCTCCACAGGTAAGGTTTATGCCATAGAGCCAGTGCCTTTATTTGCGAATGTTTTTAAACGCAATTCACATAAATTTGCTTTAAATAATATTACTTTATATCAAACTGCATTAGGTGCAGAAAATAAAAAAATTGAAATGGGAACACCAGTAATTGATGGTGTTTTTAGACATGGATTAACCCATGTTTTAGATTCGAAAGATGATAATTCGGCCTTGGCAACATTTGAGGCAGAAATGAAAATTCCTGATGAATTATTTGCCAATATGGAGAAACTAGACTTCATAAAATGCGATGTAGAAGGTTATGAAGTGCATTTATTCCCTCACTTAATTAATACAATAAGTAAGTTTAAGCCGCTAATTCAAATAGAAATTAGCAATGCCGAAAACAGAAAGCAAATTCTAGATTTATTAAAACCTTTGGGATACAAGGGTTTCGGCTTAAAAAATGGATCATTATCAGTACTTAGTGATCAAGATACAGTAAATTATACACTAGGCGATTTATATTTTAAAATTTGAGGTAAAATAAGTTTATTAAATAATTCAAATAAATTACATTTGAATTAAATACATATACTTATGAAAACAGCTCAATACAAATTTACCCCAGAACAAGGTTGGAATTTTATTAATGGTGATGATTCAATTAACAATGCCAACTTGGTGTTGGTTTTTGGCTCCAGCTCTAATATTAAAAATGCTGATAACTTAAATGAAATCAAAAACAAGTTTTCAAAGGCTATCTTTTTAGGAGGCTCTACCTCTGGTGAAATTAGTGATGTAAACGTATTTGACGATACCATTATAGCTACTGCTATTTTGTTTGAAGAAACAGAATTACAATACAAAAGTATAGAAATTACAGACTCTTCAAATAGTTATGAAGCAGGAAGTAAATTAATTGAAATGCTAGATAAACAAAATTTGGCTCACGTATTTGTTTTGTCTGATGGATTAAATGTTAATGGCTCTGAACTAGTAAAAGGATTAAGAGCTCATTTGCCCGAAGGTGTTAGTGTAACAGGTGGTTTAGCAGGTGATGGGCCTAATTTTAAAGAAACTTTTATAGTAACTGAAAATGCCAATAGTAAAAGTAAGACTATTGCTGCTTTGGGTTTTTATGGCTCCAATATTAGCATTGGTTACGGCTCTCTAGGTGGTTGGGATAGTTTTGGAATTGAGCGTTTGGTTTCTAAATCAAAAAACAATGTGCTTTTTGAATTGGATGGCAAACCCGCATTAGATTTATATAAATCTTTTCTTGGAGACGATTATGTAAAAGAGTTGCCTGCATCGGGATTATTGTTTCCATTAAACTTACGTATTAAACAGGAAGATACACCTGTTGTAAGAACTATTTTAGCAGTAAATGAAGAAGAGCAATCGTTGACCTTTGCAGGCGATATTCCTGAAGGTTCGTATGTAAGGTTAATGAAAGCTAATTTTGATAGACTAATTGATGGTGCAGTAGGTGCGGCTAATAGCACATTGCTAGGAAATAATACTACTAACCCTGATTTGGCAATTCTTATTAGTTGTGTTGGACGAAAACTAGTTTTAAAACAATTGGTTGAAGAGGAAGTAGAAGGTGTAAGAGAAGTTTTAGGTGATAATACCACACTTTGCGGATTTTACTCATATGGCGAAATATCTCCTTTTTCAAAAGATGCCAAGTGTGAGTTGCATAACCAGACCATGACTATTACCACATTTAAAGAGTTATAGTTTTTAAAAATAAATATTTACCTAATTAATGCTTTAAAAAGCATTTTCATGTTTTCATTAAGTGAATTATGCATAGATTACTGAAACGACAAATTAAAAAAATGTTTGGCGATAACCCAGAATTCTCAAGAGAGTTACTGGAGTTTATTGAATTGGTCAATTCATCTTACAAATCATATCAAGATGACTTTAACCAGTTAGAAAGAACACTTGAGTTAAGTTCAAAAGAGTCGTTTAAGGAGTTGGCCGATTTTAAATCAGCTGTAGATACTGCTGCCATTGTATCTATAACCGATGCAAAAGGTCTTATAGTTTTTGCCAATCAAAATTTTAGCGATATTTCAGGTTATTCAATAGGTGAATTAGTAGGTCAAAATCATAATATTGTTAATTCAGGTTTTCACTCCAAAAGTTTTTTCGAAAATATATGGCAAACCATTAAAAGTGGAAATGTTTGGCAAGGACAAATTAGGAATAAAAGGAAGGATGGAACTTTTTATTGGACTAATGCTAATATCATCCCATTAGTTAATGATAATGGTGTTCCGCATCAATTTATTGCCATTAGATTTGATATAACTGAACGTAAAACTGCTGAAGAAAAGTTAATTCAAAGTGAGAAAAATTTAGCCGAAGTTCTTACTGCTATTAACAGAACTACTGCAGTAATTGAGTTTGAGCCTGATGGAACAATTATAGAAGCAAATCAAATTTTCTTAAATTTAGTGGGTTTTACCAAAGAAGAAATTATTGGTAAGCAACATAAATTATTTGTGCATGATAGTGAGATAGAAAACAAGGATTATAATAAGTTTTGGGAAGAAATTGGTAGAGGGAAAATAGTTGGTGGAGAATATAAAAGAATAAAGAAAAATGGGGAGATATTTTGGATAATAGGAAGTTATAATCCTGTTCTTGACGAAAATGGTAATGTTAAACGAATTGTAAAATTTGTGGTTGATATTACTGATAGAAAATTGGCAGAAAACAAATTGGTTGAAAACGATAGGTTGTTAAAGGCCATCAATAAGGCCTCTTCTATGTTGCTTACCAATATTGATTTTAACGAGGCTATAATTAATGCTTTGGCGTGTATTGGTTCTGAAGTAAAAGTAGATAGGGTGTATATATTTGAAAACCATTTATTGCCCGGAAATGTACATGCTTTGAGTCAGCGATATGAATGGAGTAAAGATGGAATTGAGCCACAAATTGATAATCCAGATTTACAAAATCTTCCTTATATTGAAACTGGTTTTGAACGTTGGTATAATTCATTGGTTCAAGGCAAAGCTATAAAAGGATTGGTTAAAGATTTTCCTGAAGAAGAAAGAAGTTTATTAGAACCACAAAATATTATATCGCTAATAGTAGTTCCTATTTTTATAGCAGAACAATTTTGGGGTTTTATTGGATTTGATAATTGTACAATAGCTACCGATTGGACTAGTACTGATGAAAGTGTATTAAGAACTTTAGCCAATAATATAGGTGGTGCTTTGGAGCGCCACAAAGCCGAGCAAAAACTAAAAGAGAGTGAAGGTAAGTTTAGGCTACTTATTGAAAGTGCAACTGATATGTTCTATTACACTGATGCCTCAGGTAAATTTACTTATGTAAATGAAATAGCAACCAAAGTTACTGGCTTTCAAATAGAAGAGTTGCTTGATAAAAGATATATTCAATTAGTAAGGGCCGATTATAAAAAAACAGTTGAAGCATTTTATTTAAATCAAGCTTATAAAGTTAATAACGTAACTTATTTAGAGTTTCCAATTGTTACCAAAAAAGGCGAAGAGATATGGGTAGGACAAAATGTACAATTAATTTATAATGATGGAAAATTTTCGGGTGTACAAGCTATAGCTCGTGATATTACAGCTTTAAAGGTTGCACAAAACGAATTAATTAGTTCGAAAAATTTCTTGAATAATATTTTAAATGCAATTCCAAACCCTGTATTTGTTAAAGATAAAAAACACCAATGGGTATTGGTAAATGATGCATACGCTAATTTAATAAATTTAACAAAAGAACAAATAATTGGTAAAACAGATAGAGAGTTTTTAGCGGCCGAAGAGGCAGAATATTTCTTAGATAAAGATGAAAAATTATTTGAAAACAAATTAGAAGATTCATATGAGACTTCTTTTAAAAATGGAGAAGAAGATGAGCGTATCTTATTTATAAAAAAATCCTTGTTTTCTGCCGATGATAAAAAGGAATTTTTGGTAGGAGTTATTACCGATATTAGTGAAATTAGACAACAGCAAAACGAAATTTATTTATTAAATAAAATTACAGAGCAAATTAGCGATGCCATTTCGGTAGCTGATTACGATGGTAAAATGATTTATGTAAATGAAAGTAGGGCTAGGGTTTTAGGTAAAACTCGTGAGGAAATGATGAATACCACTGTAATGAAAATGGAAAAACTTTTTCCAACTGTAAATGAGTGGCGCGAACATTTTAATGAAGTAAAAGAAAAAGGGGAGCTGTTAATTGAGGGTATTAATATCAGAAAAGATGGCAGCGAATACCCAATAGAAGCAAGTGTTAAATACATAAATGTTGATGGCAACGAACTGATTGTAGCAGCCGTTCGAGATATAAAAGAACGTAAGTTACAACAGAAAGAAATTTTAGATAAGAGTCAAATATTAAACGCTATTTTAACAGAAATGCCTTCGGTATTATTTCGTTTAAATAAAGATGGAATTTTTACTCAATTGCAAGGTGCTGGAATTAAGCGCTTGGGTATGGTTGATGGTCAACTTTTAGGTCAAAATGTGTTTGAGGTATTTAATGAAAATGAATACCCAGAGGTTAACAAACAATTTAAACATGCTTTAAAATCGCTTGAACCTAATTATAGTATTATGGAAGGTAATGATGCCAATGGTCATTGGTTCTTTGATAATTTCACATTTAAAGATATTACCCAAGAAGATGGTTTGGTTGGGTTTGCGCTAGATATTACCGATAGGAAATTAATTGAAGCCAAATTACAAGAAAGCGAAACCAGATTTAGGTCATTAGCTCAAAACTCAAGCGATATTATTACCATTTTAAAACCTGATGGTGTTACAGTTTATGAAAGCCCCTCATTTTTTAGAATTTTTGGTTATGAAGAAAATGAAGTTATAGGCCACAATATTTTTGAATTTGTTCACCCCGATGATTTTGGAATAGTTCAAAATGAGTTTCAATTAGGTTTAGAAAGAGGCGGAGTTTCTGATGCTGTTGAGTTTAGATTTAAGCATAAAAATGGCAGCTGGGTTTATATTGAAGCCATTGGCAATAATTTGCTTGATGTACAAGGTATAAATGGGATTGTAATTAACTCACGCGATATTACAGAGCGAAAGAAAGCACAAGAAGAGGTACAAAATCTTAAAGAATTTTACGAAAAAATATTAAATGAAATTCCTGCCGATTTGGTGGTTTTTGATAAAGACCATAATTATTTATTTATAAATCCATTAAGTATTAAAAACCCAGAATTAAGGCAATGGATGATTGGCAAAGATGACTATCAGTACTGTGAGTACAGAAATAGACCTAAGGAAATAGCTGATAAACGAAGGGAATTATTTAAAGATGTAGTTAAAGGTAAAAAACAATTTGAGTTTGAAGAGTCCGTTTTACAAGAAAATGGCAAAAAGAATTGGATGCTGAGGCGTATGTTCCCTGTTATCAATGAACTTGGAAATGTTATCAATGTTATTGGTTTTGGGCTAGATATTACTGATAGGAAATTATCAGAACTAAAATTGCAAGAAAGTGAAGAGCGCTTATCGCTTGCCATTAATTCGGCCAATTTGGGTATTTGGGATTGGAACCTCCAAAGTAATGTATTGATTTGGGACGATTCAATGTACAAAGTTTTTGATGTTGATCCTAAAGATTTTAATGGTCATTACGATGCATTTGAAAAAACGCTTCATCCTGAAGATAAAGAAAGAGTAAACGAAGGTGTGGCTAAAGCGCTTGCCGGTCCTGATGATTATATTGATAATTTTAGAATTTTAGATAGAAATGGAAATGTAAAATACATAGCCGCTTTTTCAAAAACGTTTAGAAATGAAGATGGAACCGCTAGGCGTATGATTGGTGTTAACTTTGATGTTACCGAAACTAAACTAGCCGAATTTAAAATATTAAAAGCACAGCGTGAACTTGAAGAAGCTCAGCATATAGCTAGAGTAGGAGGTTGGGAAATTGATAGGGAGAAACGCAGTATTACATGGACCAGCGAAATGTATAATATACATGAACTTCCATTAGATTATGTTCCAACTATTGCCACCTCATACGATTTTTATACAGATGATACAAGAGCTTTAGTAGTGGAGAAATTTAAAGCAGCTATCGATAATTTAGAGGAATTTGAATTAGAAGCAAAAATAAAAACCGCCAAAGGCAATATTGTAGAAATTAGAACCAAAGGTGTACCCGTTATTGAGAATGAAAAAGTAAAAGGTATAAGAGGTATTTTTCAAGATATTACCAAAGAAAAAGAAGCAGAGCGTCAGCTTAAAGAATATGCTGTTGAACTAGAACAAAAAAACCGAGAATTAGATCAATTTGCATACATTGTTTCGCATGATTTAAAAGCCCCATTACGCGGTATCAATAATCTTTCACTTTGGATTGAAGAAGATTTAGGCGATCAAATAGAAGGTGAAATTAAAGCAAGTTTTGATATGATGCGCGGAAGGGTAAAGCGCATGGAACTTTTAATTAATGGTATTTTGGAGTACTCACGCGCAGGACGTATTAAACAAGAGTCTGCAACTTTTGAGTTAAAACCTATGTTAGATGAGTTGGTTGAATCCTTAAGCCCTGCTGAAAATATAAAAATTATTATACCTGATAACTTACCAAAAGTTACTGCTGAGCGCATTTCGTTTGAACAAATTTTTACCAATTATATTAGTAATGGAATAAAATACAATAACAATCCTAATCCAGTTATTGAGGTTAGTTATACTATCAATAAGGGAATGTATGAGTTTTGTGTGGCCGATAATGGAGAAGGAATTGAAAAACAATTCCATGAAAAAGTATTTGTTATTTTCCAAACCCTTCAATCGCGCGATACTTATGAAAGTACAGGAGTTGGTTTAGCAATTGTTAAAAAAATTGTAGAAGATAAAGGCGGCAAAGTTTGGATTGATTCTGAAAAAGGACAAGGTGCTAAGTTCTATTTCTCATGGCCTGTTGAGTTTTAAATTTATTTAACTTAAAAGCTGTTAATGTATTTGTTAATTTTTCGCATGTTCGGTAATGGCGTAAGATAAATGATTAAATTACGCCCAAATAAAAACATTAATGAAAAAGAAAACAATACTCACCACTTTTGCCTTAGCTATATTTTTTATTGGCTATAATCAATTAATATCAGAACCTAATGGCGCTCCTGCTGGATACAGTGGCTCGCCTGCTGATGGTCAAACATGTGCAAATTGCCATGGCGGAACAGCCACAACTACACTTAATGCCGGTGTGTTAACTACTAATGTACCTGCTGCGGGTTATGTGCCTGGAACAAATTATACTATTACAGTTTCAATTGCAGGAGCATCTGCAAGAAAAGGATTTGAAGTGTCGCCACAAAATAATTCAGGAGTTTTAATGGGTGCACTAACAGCTGGTAGTGGAAGTAAAATTGTAGGTAATAAGTATATCACTCACACTGGGGCTAAAACAAGTGATCCTGGAACTTGGACCTTTACTTGGACTGCCCCTGCTGCTGGCACTGGTGCGGTTAATTTTTATGGTGCATTTGTAAATGGGAAATTGAATACTACAAAACAAGTAATAACTGTAAATGAGCAAACTTCTACTATAACAACACCAACTGTATCAGCTACCACAGTTGCTTCATTAACCAACACTTCAGTTAATTTAAGTGCTAATATCAATGCAAATGGAAAAACTTATAATGCATCATTTCTTTATAAGGATTCTGCTGCAGTTAATTGGACTTTAGTGTTAGCCAATCCAAACACTATATCTGGTTCAACTAATACAAATCTTTCTCAAACCATAGCCAACTTAAATCCTGGTACTACATACCTATTTAAGGCATGCGCATGGAATACTGGTGATTCAACCTTTGGTGCAGTAAACACCTTTAAAACCACTAACAATCCTACCTCGGTTAATGTGGTAAAAGCCTTAACAATCAATTCAGTTTATCCAAATCCAGCTACTGATAAAATAGCTATTGATTTGAACTTGTTAGAGAAATCGAAAGTGCAAATAACTGCCGTTAGTCTAGATGCAAAAGAAAATATTCAATTGCTAAATACTGAATTGAATGCAGGTGATCAAAACATATTGGTTAATACAAGTAATCTAAATTCAGGCGTTTATTTTATCCTAGTAAAGGCAAATAATACAATGGTTAGCAAGAAAGTTGTTATACAATAACAAGAGTTTCAAAATAATTATTGAATATTAAAGAAAAGAGGCTGTTTTCAATTTAGAAAACAACCTCTTTTTTATGTTTCGGTAATACTTGCTTTAATTAATTTTGGAGGTTAAGGGATTTCTAATTCCACTCATTTCTGCAATGTCAACCTTTACGCTACCAACAAAAATATCGCTTTCAACCCTGATTGGAATTTTATTGTCATCATCAGTTACCCATAATGTAAGTGCTTCATTGTCCTTAAAAACTCTACCTTCTATTAGTTGAGGCTTTACTTTAATAGTTTTAAAGGTACCCATATCTGTTTTTAAAACCTCTCTTTTTTCAAATTTAAAACGGAGTTCATATGTTTTACCATCTAAGTAAAATGGAACAGGAAAAACATCACCTTGTTTTGCATTTGTCATATCCAAACTTCTTGCATAGTAAATTGCGCTAATAATGTCTTGAGTATTAGCTAATATTTCGGTTTTCCCTCTTCTTCCTGATGCAGTTTTTGCTGCATGATCAAAAATGATGAAGTCACTATCTGTGTATTTACCTTCTTTTATTTTTTTGGTAGCCTTTAATGGCACTAATGCTTCTTGGTCTATATAACTTTCAAATTCATCTTTTACTTTAAACATCATATCTACCAAACCTGCTGATTTACCATTAACCTTAACATAATAGGTGTTACGATTATTAATTATTTGCGGGTTTGCATCTACACTAAAGTATGCTTTTCCACCGTCAAGTGGCCCGTAATGAACCCTATATGTAAGTTTCTCTCCATAAGTAAAAGCAGAATTGACCTTTTTCATTTTTGTTAATACATCATCTAGTATTGGCTGTTGGCTGTTCTTCTGTAAGGTAAATGAAAACAGAAATAGTAATGAAATAAAACTTAATTGTTTCATGGTAATTATTTTTATATTATAGCTAGTACAAATTATGAGCCAAGAATTAATTTACTTGCAAGATTAAATTTGTTTAGACCAAAAATAATATTTAAGGCTGATTTTTTGAATATTTTCATAAAAATATTTTTAATATTAACCATTTAAAATCACTGAATTTTGGACGTGAAATAAAAAAGCGACCTAATTTTAAAATTAAGTCGCTTTCAATCATAAGATTATTATTTTGAACTAAAATCTTTCTAGGTTTGAAAAGAAGAAAGATGCTTCAATTGCTGCATTCTCATCGCTATCACTTCCGTGAACTGCATTTGCATCGATTGATTTAGCATACAAATTTCTAATAGTACCAGGTTCAGCTTTACTAGGATCAGTTGCACCTATTAAAGTTCTGAAATCAGCTACAGCATTTTCTTTTTTTAATACTGCTGCTACAATTGGTCCGCTTACCATAAAGCTTACTAAATCCTTGTAAAAAGGACGCTCACTATGAACTGCATAAAACTCACCAGCTGTTTTTTCTGTTAAGTGAATGTATTTCATTGCTGTAATTTGGTAACCAGCTGTTGTAATTTGATCTAAAATTTTTCCGATATGACCATTAGCTACTGCATCTGGTTTTATCATGGTGAAGGTAATATTGCTCATTTTATGTTTTTTTTTGCTTGGCAAAAGTATTGCTAAAAATAATTCTTAACAAGGTGTTTTTAATTAAAATTTTAGGTACTTATTTTTTTAATTAGTCTTTTCGTTTTAATCTTTTCTTTTGCTTGGCTGGAAGTTTATTAATACGCTTGTAGTAACCTGTTTTGTTTGCTGCTACAAATAAAGTCAGTTTTTTTCCTCTTTGTACATTATTTGACTTAAGTTTATTCCATTTTTTTACATCTTGAACAGAACAATCAAATAAATCAGCAATGTCATTTAGTATATCTCCCTTCTTTACCACATAAAAAACCTTAACCAACTTTGGCTTTTCTGATTGGTCTATTTCTTCCGGTTTTTCTTTAAAAGTTTTTCCTTTTTTTATGCTAGTTTCTGGAGGTGTATCAGTTTCTACATTGGTATGGTCTTGCACTTCAGCAGGCTCTTCCTTTTGAATAATAATTGGAGCAACATCAGTATTAATAGGCTTATAAACACTATCACGGAGCAAATAAAATAATTTTGATTTATTCTTAGGTATTTTTACATAATACCCATCAGTACTCATTGGAATGATATCTTTTTTAAACATTGGGTTTAACTTCCTTAGTTCATCTATTTCAATTCCCAAGGTGGTGGATACTTGTGTTAATGATAGCCATTTATTAACCAAAACGCTATCACTATCAAAATTTAGTTCAATATTGGATGCTTTGATACCATGTTCTTTATAATAATTTAAAATATAAGTAGCTGCCACATATTGTGGGTATAAATCACGGCAATTAGTAGGTAAATATTGAAAAATATCCCAATAGTATAAGCTGTTTCCAGCCATTCTAATACATTTATTAACTGCTATTGGTGAGCAGCCATAAGCTCCAATAACTAAAGGCCATTGTTTGTATATGCTAAATAAATCTTTAAAATGCTGTGCAAATACCATAGATGATTTATTAATATCTTTTCGCTCATCTACATAGGTATTAACTTTGAGTTTATACATTTTTGAAACGGTATAACTCATGGTCCAAATACCACTAGCTCCGTTTGAATTTGAAAAAGTAGGGTCTAATTCAGAAGAGGAAACAGCCAAATATTTTAAATCAGTAGGCAATCCTTTTGATTTTAGATGTTTTTCTAAAATAGGAAAATAATATTTGCTCAAACTTATCAAATCACGCGTTTTAGCCGGATTTTGAATATAATATTCAATATGTTTTTTTACCTCTGGGTTATAAATTAATTCTGTTTGAGAACGTAAAGCCGCCAAACGTTGTATATACAATTGATCTTGAGCAAAACTGAAAATTGGAATAAAAATAGTTAGCAAAAAGGCCCATACCTTAGTCGGTTTGAACAAATTTGTGGTAATATTTTTTGATATTATAGTCATACAATAATTAGGTAATAAAATAGGCTACACTTGATTGAATGCAAGTGTAGCCTAAAATTTAAATGAAATGAGAATAAGTAATAAAGATGTGAACACCTTAAAGTATATTTGGTCTTATAAATTTGACCATTGATAAAAGTTTAGCATCCTCGTTGTGATTAGCCATCAATTGAAGGCCAATTGGCATATTTTGATTATCTTTTCCATAAGGAAATGAAACCGCAGGGATGCCCACAATATTGGCGTGAACAGTAAATATATCTGCTAAATACATTTGAATGGGGTCGTTACTTTTTTCACCAATTTTGAATGCAGTAGTTGGAGCGGTAGGCGAAAGTATAAAGTCAAAATCTTTAAATATTTCTGCTGTCCTATTTGCAATTATTCTTCTAACTTTTTGGGCTTTCGTGTAATATGCATCATAATAGCCTGAACTTAACACAAATGTACCCAACATAATTCTGCGTTTTACCTCTGCTCCAAAACCTTCAGTTCTTGATTTGCGAATAGTAGTTTCTAAATCAACAGCATTTTTGCTTCGTAAGCCATAATGCATGCCAGCATAACGAGATAAATTACTACTAGCTTCAGCTGTGGTTAAAGTATAATAAACTGGAATTACATAACTTAGTTCAGGTAAACTTATAACTTCAACTGTATGTCCTTCGTCTCTTAATTTTTCAATTAGATCTAATGTTGCTTGTTTTACCTCTGGTTGAATTCCAGCCAAATCTAAAGCATCTTGGATATATGCAATTTTGTATTTTTTGTTGCCTAAATCAAAGTTAAAATCTTTTTTAGATTCTTGAAGAGCTGTTGCATCATACTCATCAGCTCCAGCCATTATTGAAACCAAAAGTTGTGCATCTTCAACTGATTGCGTTACTGGACCAATGATATCAAAACTGCTAGCATAAGCAATGAGACCCCACCTCGAAATAGTTCCATAGGTTGGTTTGTAGCCAAATGTTCCTGTAAAAGAAGCTGGTTGACGAACAGAACCACCTGTGTCACTTCCAAGTGCAGCATGGCAAAGGTGAGCCTGCACTGCTACTGCAGATCCTCCTGAACTTCCACCTGAAACTTTGGTATTGTCAGAATCATTTAAAACTGCTCCATAAGCTGAATTTTCGTTTGATGCACCCATTGCAAACTCATCGCAGTTTAATCTGCCGATTATTATGACATCTTCTGCCAATAAACGTTCTACAGCAGTAGCTGAATAAAGCGAAGTAAAGTTTTCAATGATTTTTGAGGAAGCAGAAACTTTATGGTTTTTATAACAAATATTATCTTTAATGCCAATTACCATTCCAGCTAATTTTCCTGCAGTACCGTCTGCTATTTTTTTATCAATTTGTTGGGCAGCTGCTTTGGCCTCCTCGGCCCAAACTTCTAAAAAAGCATTCAAATGTTTTTTATGGTCAATATTTTTTAAATATTGGTCAACTAAAGCAGTAACGGTAGTTTTTTTACTATTTAAAGCCTCGATAATTTGTGAGTAAGAAATATAATTTTCCAACAGATTTAATTGGTTTTAGGTGCTATAATTAGCAGTTATTATTAAACAAAAAAATTCCTCTAATTCAAGAGGAATTTTATATTGAAATATTTTAAAAAAGGAATTATTCTGCTTCTTTTTGGTCTTTGCCTTTCATGCCTTCTTCAATGTGTTCTTTCACATTTTTTTTAGCATCGTTAAACTCACGAATTCCATTACCTAAACCACGCATTAATTCAGGAATTTTTTTACCTCCAAAAAGCAATAATACAACCACTAAAATAACAATCATTTCTGATCCACCTAGTCCGAACATAATTTTTTAAATTTATTAGGTCACAAATGTAAGGTTTATTTTTTGTTTAGAAATTATTTTTTTATACTGTTTTTTTGATTTTTCTCTTAAATGTTGGTTCTGTAAATAACTTAAAATTAGTTAGGTACAGTAGTAGGGATATTTTGAAAGCAACTTTTTCCTTGAATTAAAATATTTATTTTGATGTTAATTAGAGATAATTGAAAAGCTAAAACTCGGCATGGAGCCTGATGGCAAATACATGCGCAGGGCCTCTATCTTGGTTATAAGCTGGGTTCATTACCAATTGGTAATCGGGGCTTAGCCAAAAATGGTCTTCGTGTAATAAGGCATTGTAAAATAGTTCTAAAATCATTTCGGGCGCATAGTTTAAATTACCATCGCCTATCATAAAGCCTTTTCCTCCTGCTTTTAAATAATTTTGATGGTCTGTTGAAATACCATTGGCTACAAATGCAATCCCCAATACATCTTCATTGCGTTTCCATTTGCTACCATCTACCGAAAACCCAAGGCTTACACTTTGGTCAATTTCGGTAAAAGCCCATGTTTCGTCTAAGCCATCGTTCCAACTTACTCGGCCAAATAAACCAATATAATCATTTAATTCTTGCTCGTAATTTAAACTCAATCCATATTTGGTGCGTGCACCGTTCCTAGTTTTGGTTATATCAGGTGTTAGCAGAGTGGTGCTTGGTGTTATGGCTTGTTTGTAACTACCCATATTGGCAAAATTATTAAATGCCAATAGCTTTAAACTTCCTCTGCGGTTATGCACTTTTACTGTTTTTTCAACTTCTAACACTTGCGAATTATATTGGCTAAAATTGGTTTCTAATGTTGGTCCGTTGGCATATTCAGGTACCAAAGCTGCGGCATACCTAACGCTCCAAATAGGCGACACATATTGTAAAACCAAACCAACGGTATAACCACGGGTATTGGCTGCATAATCCCAAGCACCAGTGCTCATCAAGCTCCAGTTTAAAAATTGAGTGCGAGGGTCGTGTTAGTATTTATTGTTATCAAAATAATCGGCTAAGCTGAACTTTCCTGCGGTAATTGAAATGTATTTTTCAGGTTGATACGCACCTATTTTATTTGCACCATCGGCTTGCCACACTTTGTTATTATTTAAGGCAAACTTTTGGGTGATGAATGCCCTTGCTATATAAGGTTGAGGAGCAGGATTACCAATTCTAAATGTTTCGCCATTGGTAAAACCAGCTACTCCTCGTGCTGCACTTAAGCCGCTTCCACCTGCCAATTCAGGATTAAAGTAAACCTCTGCACCTTTCCATAATTTGGCTCCTAAAAACAAAGTAGTGGTTAACGATATGGCATCTTCTTCCTTTGGACTTAAACTAAAATCGCTGCTGTAATTACCACTAACACCCGGTTGCATTTGGTAAACAGTAGTTTGCTGAAAATGGAAACTTAACCAATTTTTACTGGAATCGCTTTTGTTTTGAGCTAGTGAAATTAAGGTTATAAAAGTTATTACAATGGTGATGCTGCTTTTTTTCATGGAATAATGAAGTGGGTGTGGTTGATTTACAATGGTGCAAACGTAACAGAAATCTGCTGAAATAAAACTGGCTTTTTTAAAGTGAAAGAGACCATGTAAACATGATCTCTTTTAAATTTTATTTTATTAAATAGCTATTTGAAATTGCAATACTACCATGCTTTTTCTATAACTTTCTTTTAAATCGGTACTGCTAAAAACAGGCCTGTTTTGATAGTTTAAAGTTAACTTACTTCGGTAACCATTAATATACCAATTAAGCCCTGCATCGTATTGTAACATGCCTTGTTGTAGTCTATCAAAATTGCCATGCATCACCATTATATAAGGTTGCAATTGACCATTTTTTTCGCCTAATACATTTTTAGGTAATAGTAAACCAACTTGTCCTGCTATAATATTTCCAGTTCCCATCATAGGGAAAGCATTGCCTGCACCATTAATGGTATTGGTTCCTGTGGCTACTCCATCTCCAGGGTTCATTACTCCTAAATTACGAATATAATTTTTACCATAACCCAAATGCATGGCAGTGGCATAAGCACTTATGGCCATTCCTTTGTTGCCAATTGGCGCATCGTAATAAGCATCAACAGCAAAGTTTAACATGTCTTCTTGTATGGTATCTAATGGGTCTGATAAAATAAAACGGTAATCAAATTTACCTATTTTACCTTTGGCATAAATACTTAGTTTGCGCAAAAATTGATCATTTGCATCGTTGGTATTTTGCTCAGATAAAGGGGCATCGTAACCCATAATACTTGCTACTGCAGGTGATGCAAAGCGCGAGAAACCTGTCCAAGCAGTTAAGCCCATACCTACTTGTAATGTTTTGGGAGTTACATAATATTCGGCCAATACATCATGAAAGAAAATACCAGGTTTTCTATCGCCAATATTGCTAAAATTATTAATACCAAGCTGCGAGTAAAAGAAAACTTTATCGGTTACCATTCCAAATATTTGTTGGCGCATGCGCCTAATTCCAATATCAAAACTAGCAGGATTGTTATATCCTCCAATGGTTGTTCCAGGGTTCATATCGGTATATCTACCCCAAAGTTGCGCAGTAAAAGTAGTTTTTAAATAATGCGTTCCCTCATCATTTAAATTCAACCTTAGTTCTTTATCTGGTTTTGTTTGTGCTAAAGCTAGGTTACCAATACTTACCAAAGCAAGTATTAAGCTAAATATCTTATATTTTTTCATTGTTTGAAATGATTAAATGGTTGAAACTTTTTTTCTGGTAGCATGAGGATGTTCTGAAAGTGGCTTGTGGTTATTTAAACCAATAATTTTAAAGGTTCCACCTTCGTGGTTATACTTTTCCTCCATTTCGTGAATGTGTTCCATTACAGTATGGTCTACTAACGATGCTTTGGTAAAATCTACCGTAATTTTTTTGCCTCTTGGCAATGCATCTAATTGTTTTTTTAAACCAATATAATTACTAAAAATAGCCGAATGTTCTACATCAATTAAGTAGTTTTCGTCATCTTCGGTTATAATGGTTAAAAATGGTTTGAAAATACTTTTTAATGGAACACCATTTATAAGGTGAATAATCAATTTTACTAATATACCTGCGGCAATACCAATTAATAAATCGGTAGCAAGTGTAAATATAATGGTAGCCACAAAAATAAGTAACTGCTCTTTTCCTGCTATATAAGTTTTTCTAAATTCTTTTGGCGATGCCAATCTGTAGCCTGTTACCATTAACATAGCTGCTAGCGCTGCTAAAGGTATTTGATGGATGATTTGACCTAAAAATACCACAAATATTAATAAGAAAGTACCATGGAAAAAGTTTGCCCAACGTGTTTTAGCACCATTGGTAACATTAGCTGAACTACGAACTACTTCGGCTATAATTGGTAATCCACCAAGGAAACTCGAAATCATGTTTCCCGAACCTTTAGCATATAACTCTTTATTAAAGTTAGATACACGTTTAAATGGATCTAATTTATCAATAGCCGCAGCAGTTAACAATGATTCTAAACTTGCTACTAACGAATAGGTAATTATCATTTGAATACCAAAACTGGTAAGTAAATAATCAAAACGAGGCATTACAATTCCATCTAAAAAATTAGCAGGTAAGGTTACCAAAAATTTAGGTCCTAAAGTGTATTCGTGTGAGCTTAAAAATAAATATTTGTGCTCATGTTCTAAATCGAAATAATGACCTAAAGGAATAGCAATTAATACTACTAACAAAGGTGCAGGAAGCATTTTTACATATTTGTTATTAATCATTGGTAAGCCAATAAGAATAATTAAACTAACCACAGCTATAATGGCTACTTCGGGGTTCATGTTCATAAGACTATGAGGAATAGCTGCAATAATTTCCAGCATTTCTTTGCTTTCGGGTTTAACACCTACTGCTGTATGAAATTGTTTTGCAAAAATCATGATACCAATGGCTGCAAGCATTCCATGTACTACAGATGATGGAAAAAAGTTGCTTAACACACCTGCTTTAACTAAACCAAAAAGCATTTGTAGTATTCCACAACCAATACCAACACCTAAAGTACATTGGTAAGCAAACATTTCTACTTGCTCAGGCGATAATCCGGCAGGAGCCATTTTTTTAAAGCCTTCCATGCTCATTAAAACGATAATGGCAAGGCCTGCTGCTGGTCCGTTAATGGTTAAATGCGAACCACTGGTCATGGATACAAACATACCACCAACTATACCTGCTATAATACCTGCCATTGGAGGAACTCCACTAGCCATAGCTATGCCTAAACATAATGGTAATGCGATTAAAGAAACAATAAAACCAGAAAGTAAATCGTCTTTCCAATTTTGTTTTAAACCCGCTATAAAATCTTTGGGTACTGATAAATTTATATTTTTCATTTTTGTATTTTTTTAAATTGTTATCCGATAAATCGGAATTTTTAAATTGTTATGGTTCGACTACGCTCACCATTATATTGTTGAATTGTTTTATTGTTATATTGCTAGAGGCCAGAAGCCAGTTACCCTTAAGAAGACCTAAACCCTAAATCATGGAAACGTTTAATATGTGGTCCTAAGAACAAACGTGAGTAAATCCGTATCAATGCCAAACCATCTATTATAAAACTGAGTGATACAATAATGGCCAATGGTGCTTGATGTTCTTGGATATGGGTGTAAATTAAATCTTCGCCAATAAAAGTTGGCGTTATTGGAAAGCCCGATAAACCTAAGCAAGCCAATAGAAACAAAAGGGCTAAACGCGGATATTTATAAGAATGACCATAAAACTGTGTGAGGTCTATTTCTTTTTCTAGTTGTTTTAGTTTTATAAAACAAAAATAGCCAAGTGCACCAGCTATTAAACCTCCACTTAAATACAAAACAATATGGCTGAATTCAAAGTGTTCGTTAAATGAAATGGCTAAAGCAATCATTATATTGTTCATTAATACCAATGTCCAACTTACCATTACACTTTGGCGTTCGGCAAACGATTTGGCTACTAATAATAATCCAAATAATCCTATAAGTTCAGGTAAAAAACGATGTACTTGTGCAGGTATAGCAGTTTCGTTTTGCAAAGCAGCTATGGCACCAATAAGTATTAGTGTAAATAAAACCAAGGCAGCTTTAAAGTTTAAAAACTTCATTTTTCTACCTACTAATTTTATGGGCATCCAAATAAATTGATACACAAACCAATCTAAGTTCCATTCTTTTAAACTTAGCATATAAATGGTGTATTGCAAACGTTTTGGAAGTGCAAATTTTGACGAATGAACACGAGGTGTAAAGTTGTAAAATTGCTCACGAATTAAGTAACTAACCACCGATGGCGAAACCAGTAATTGGTACGTTCTTAAAAATGCATTTCCTGCAAAATGAATCAATGCTAAAGTTTCGAAACCCGCTGCTACTTCTATAAAAATTAAACCTATTTGTGCTAAAGATGCGTAAGCTACTTGGCTTTTAACCGATGATTGAACCCTTGCAGTTAATGAACCCATAATAGCTGTGATTAATCCTAATAAACCAATTATTATCCTAACCGAATATTGATACTCCCAAAACGGAAATGTACGCAACAATAAAAACACACCAATATGCACCGATAGTGAACCATAAAATATGGCACTCGATGGAGTAGGCCCTTCCATGGCTCTCGGTAACCAAGATGAAAATGGAAACTGTGCCGATTTAGCTGCTGCTGATATTAAAATCATTAACGAAATAAAAACACCAATCCAACTGTGGTTTTGCAAATGTTCATGTACTAATTCGTAGTTGTTTAATTTTAAAAAAGTAATGTTTTCGTGCCATAAATGATGACTCATCCACATGGCTAATAATATACCTACATCGCCAATTCTATAAATACTAAATACCTTAATGGCATTTTTTACAGGCAAGTATCTTTCACGGTAAAAACTAATGAGTAAAAACGATGATATACCTAAAATTTCCCAACCTAAAAATAAGGTTTCGAAATTACCTGAAAGCACCGTAATGCTATAACCAACATAAAAGAATAAAATGGTATTGAAAAACCTTTTGTATCCATGTTCGCGGTGTAAATAATAACGGCTATAAATGGTAACTAAAAAAGTAAGAAACGAGCCTACAAAAAGATAAACAACAGTAATTTTATCGAAATAAAAATCGAGTAAAAATTCGTAGTTGGTGGTTTTATAAATAAGAATTTCCTTTAAGTTAAGTATTGGAAATCCATTAAAAAGCCAGTAGATAACAAAAACTACAAAGCCAATAAAATTAATGCCTACCGATGTAAATGCTGTTAATGATATGAGCCTTTCATTTTGTCTTGGAATAATTAAACTAATAATAAAACCAAGCAAAGGAATAAGTATGAATAGTTGAATTATTTTTTCCATTTTTTCAATTAATTATTAAATAAATAAACTGGGAAGTTTTCTTCGGTCGACTCTACCAAATGATTCAAGTTTGGAGCTAGTTCTAATTTAGTTTTTAAAGGTTTGTATGGCACAAATTGACCATCTTTAAAAACCTGCAATTTCCTGGTAACAGGATTAACCGATGCCAAATGCATCCATTCATTATCATACCATTCGTAAGTTTCGGGCGCTTGACTAATAGCTTTTAAAACAATTTCTGGAAAATGCTCTACAATTACTAGCATCCTAATAGGGTCATGAACTTCTATCATTTGGCTTGGTAATCCTGATCTTAAATCGCCATCAATTCCATTGGCTACACCAATTAAACCCATTACATTATGAGGTAATTTGGTTCCTGCGCCTAATTTTTGATTATCTACTCTTGAGAAATAATATTCTAAATTGATACCTCCACAAACAGGCCCAATAGGTTTTAAAATATTAGTTAAAAAAGTTCCATCTAAATCTATTTTGTAGTCGTAAGAATTTAGGAACGAACGTCTATCTAAAAACAAATGTTTGGTTAGCTCGCGCTGCCCAACTATACACAAAGCATTGGTAGCATGGTTCAATTCTGGCCTTGGTTCAAATAATGAAACAGAACGTAATTTTACAGCTTCATGCACTTTTTTAGCACTGTCTTTGGTATTGGTTAGTATAAATCTACGTGAGCGTTCTTTTGCATTTTCATCCAACGATTTTTCGAACGTTTTTTTATTTTGCTCATGAAACATTTTATTGGTTTCATTCAATAAATCTTCATCATAAAATTCCATTTCATCTCTGGTAGTATCGTGTAAAACACCCATAAATTGAGTAGTTTCGGGAATTACCAATCCTTTATTTGCAAGTATTTCCCTTACCTTTTTATGATTAGCCATAAAACTCATTACACGTGCATTAACCGAACCAGGTCTGCCTGAACATGCTCCGCAATCGTAACCTGCGTAGTGTGTATTGTTAATGCTGCTTGCACCGTGCCCAACCAAATAAACCAATGGAGCAAAATTTTCAATTAAGCCAATGCTGTTTAATAAATTTTGAACACGAATAACCATCTCATCTACTGTAAAACCAATTTGTAAATCACCTTCGCGTTGGTTTATATTTTTGTTCTCAATGGTTAATTGCGAAAATTTATCCATGTGCTTAAACGATGAAGTTGTAGCAGGGCTCATGGTTGGTTTGAAAATATTTACAGCTAGTTTAAATGCAGACGAAAAACCCAGCGTTTGAGATATAATCCAACCTTGAAAAAGGGAATGACTTTTTTTGCTGTAATGAGCATCTTTATCTTTGTTCCCTTTGGTATTTATTTCTTTAATTAAATTCTTAGGAGTAACAGGCGCGGGGCACAATTTGGTATGGAATTTTCCGTTTTTAGGTTGATAAAAAAACTCTACTCCAAAAAATCCTGGTGTGCCAAATGTTTCGCAGTTTTCATCGTTTAATTCCACATATCTGCGTATGGAACATTCCCTATCATCAATACAAAATAGTGCTTGAAAACTTTTAGCAGTTTTAGGAGTGTTGTTATCGTATCCTAATTGCGCGCCAGCTAATACTTGGTCGTAATACGTCCATTCGTAAGCATCTTGCCAAAGCATAATTACCTCGTTAAGCTCAGTAACTTTTACTGGAGCAAATAATGGTGTAGGTATTTCTTTTAAAGTATCTTTTATTGGTTTCCAATTGTCTCCATATTGACTGTCCAAAGCATTTATTTCTAATAAAAGTTCAAATACTATAAAATCATGTAAAGTAATTTTTTTAGTATCTAATAGTGCATTTGGATTATCTTCAATAAACGATACCATACCTGACCAACCTTGGTGTGCAAACTGTTGGTCGTATAAGTATTGAGCATATAAAGTTTTATCGCCTACCAATATTTCAAGCAAGTGTTCCATTGAACAGTTGTTATTGAGAAGTAAATCTCTAACTCTTTTGGAGTTAAAAATACTACCATAACTCATGCGTTCAAATTCTCTGATTGATGAAAGAAAACCCTTGTGCTCAATTGGGAAATTCCAAATGGCAATTCCTTGATCTAAATAACTGCAAACAATTCTGAATAACAACGGATGAACCAATGCATCCATATCTGTTTTATAATTGTTTTTCCAGTTGGCTTTTAGTTTTCCTATTCTGGAATCAATTTGATAGTCAAATTGTTTGTTAAATAATTTATCTTTCCATAATACCAATTCATCTTTTCCTTTTTGCTCTGCAATTATGGTTTCAAGAACTTGGTTATCAATTTTACCACTTTGGTATAAGTTCCTATAATCGTTGAGTGAAAGGGTGGTTTTAAAACCAAATATTTTAGCTGCTTGGTGCAAAGCATCGTAAAACTTTAAGTTTTGAAACGAATGAAGTGTATTGTGATGAATAAAATCTTTTAATGGTGCTTGAGCTGGCAAAAAATGCTTTAACTCATGCAAAACCTCATGCTCGTTGAAGTTTGATTGATTATTTTTCATTTTTACATAAATACATGCTAATCAATATGTTTAGTCATGTTTGTTTTAATGTTTTACAATAAAAAACAAGCAGTCTTAAATGCAATAAAAAATTGCAACAAGGCTAATTGCTTTAAAAATGTTTAATAAAATGGTTGATTTTTTAAATATTGGCTACGATAACAGCCAAAAATTGCCTGAAAGGCTAAGGAATGCTATATTCTAAAGCAGTTTATTGCCTTAAAAATTGATAAACTTAACGGGTACGAATAACTTATTTGATGAGTAAGTAAATAGTTAGTAGTTAAGTTAACGTGATTGAACAACACACTTAAATAGTGTAATTCAATAAATAAATCTTTGGTGTTGTTTTCCTCGGTTTCATCTTCGTCAAATTCACTATTGGCAAGGTTTAACGAAATATTATGATTGTGATTTGAGGCGTGAATGGTCGATTTGTTTTCAACTTTAGTATTTGCCGAAAACATGCTTTGTCCAAAACATATTTTTAACATCAAAACCGATGCTAATAACATAAATAAACGTGCAGTTCTATTTTTCACGCAGCAAAGGAACAATATAAAATGGATTTGTCAATTTTAAATTCAATAACTTTTATAACCTTTTTATTTTCACAACAAATTATTCATAATTTTTACACTTAGCATACACTTTGTTCTGTTAAATGCCAATCAAAAAGATAAGAATTTTACTTTTTGAATTTACTTTTTATAAAGATGATGGAGTCGTAAATAACATAACTAATAATCAAACCAACTAGAGCTGCAATCCAATAACTATTAAGTATTTGACTATTATTTTTGAAAAAGTAAAATAACAAAGCAAAAATTGCTGAAAGTTTACTTAATAATATCTGTGGGTTAAAAATTTTCACATTGCTATACAATTATAAAATAATTTCATCACCAATTTTAATTTCATGCTCAATTTTTGAGGTGATGAGGTTTTGGCCAAATAGTACATTATTGTCTATATTTCTAAAAGTGGCCAATGTTTTCAGTGGTTCAGAATTAGTTTTTGTGGTGTTTTGGTCAATGGTAGTAATTACACAACGGCTGCAAGGTTTTACTCCTTTTAGTAAATTTTTACCTATACTAAAATCCTTAAAATGGTCTTCATCAAAAGGTTTACCTCCAGTAAAAACTATGTTTGGCCTGAATCTATCCATACCAATTGGTTTTGGTAATTTGGCATTTAAAAAATTTAGCGATTCCTGACCAATTATCAAAATAGGAAAACCATCGCTAAAGCTGGTTATTTCGTTGTTATGGGCATATTTTTCGCTCACTTTTCTTTCTGATTGATTGGGCATGTAGAATAACTTGCAAGTAAAATTTAACATTTTGCTAAACCATGCTGAACCTAAAGTATATTCAATTGCCTCACATTCATCATCCCAAACTTTAACGGTTTCTGTATGGCCAATTATGGAAAATGGAATTTCAAAATTGGTTTCATTTTTATAATGTATTGCAAAGCCATCTTTTAAAATCTGAGTCTTAAATAAAGCCAAATTTTTATTTTCTCGTTGTGTAATAAATTCGTTTTGTTTGTTACATAACATCCATCTTCTGTCGTATTGTAAACCACGTGCTTCTATTTTACTTTGGTTTAAAGCAATTCCGCCTAGAGATTTTATTGGATAAATAAATAGTTCAGAAACAAAATACATAAGACAAATGTAACATAAAAAAACACGCCTTTAAGCGTGTTATTCTTATTTAATCAAATTTATGATAAGCCGATTTTTTTAATTCATCAGCCGATAGCGATTTAAAATATTCATACGTAATTTTCAAACCATCTGCTCGGCTTACCTTTGGTTCCCAACCCAATATTTCTTTAGCTTTGGTAATATCTGGTTTGCGTTGTTTTGGGTCGTCTTTAGGAAGTGGTTTTGAAACTAGTTTTTGGTTTGTGCCAGTTAGTTTTATTATTTCTTCTCCAAATTCTTTAATGGTAATTTCGTTTGGATTGCCAATGTTTACAGGGTGAGGATAATCGCTTAATAATAGGCGGTAAATACCTTCTACTAAATCATCCACATAGCAAAACGCACGTGTTTGCGAGCCATCACCAAACATGGTTAAATCTTCACCACGTAAAGCTTGGCCAATAAATGCAGGTAAAACCCTACCGTCATTTAGGCGCATGCGTGGTCCGTAAGTATTAAATATACGAACAATACGTGTTTCTAATCCGTGGTAAGTATGGTAAGCCATGGTAATTGCTTCCTGAAAACGTTTAGCTTCATCGTAAACACCACGAGGGCCAACAGGGTTAACATTTCCCCAATATTCTTCTGTTTGGGGATGAACTAACGGATCACCATAAACCTCAGACGTAGAAGCAATTAGCACCCTTGCACCTTTTTCTTTAGCCAAACCCAAGCAGTTGTGAATACCTAATGAACCTACTTTTAATGTTTGAATAGGAATTTTTAAGTAATCAATTGGGCTTGCAGGGCTTGCAAAATGCAGGATATAATCTAATTGACCTGGAACATGGATAAACTTACTTACATCGTGGTTGTAAAATTCAAATGCTTCTAGTTTAAATAAGTGTTCTATGTTTTTTAAATCACCAGTAATTAAATTATCCATGCCAATTACATGGTATCCTTCTTTTATAAATCTATCACAAAGATGTGAGCCTAAAAAGCCCGCAGCGCCTGTAATTAATACTCTTTTTTTACTCATGTTGTTTTTCTTATTGACTATTAATAATCATTGCAATTATTTGTTTATCTTTTATTAATTGGTTTTTACACCAATACAATAGTAATCAAAACCTAATTCTTTCATTTCTGCAATATCATAAATATTACGTCCGTCAAAAATAGCACTCCCTTTCATTAATTTTTTCACTACTTGGAAATCTGGTGAGCGGAAATCAGGCCATTCAGTAACAATTAATAATGCATCTGCATCAATTAAAGCATTATTTTCATTTTTAGTGTATTCAATTTGCTCACCTAAAATATGTTTAGCCTCTTTCATAGCTACTGGATCGTAAGCTTTAACATTAGCGCCTGCTGCCAATAGTTTTTCAATAATAACCAACGATGGAGCTTCGCGCATATCATCAGTTTTTGGTTTGAAAGAAAGGCCCCACATAGCAAAAGTTTTACCTTTCAAATTGCCATTAAAGTGTTTAATAATTTTATTGAATAAAACCGATTTTTGAGCTTCGTTAACTGATTCAACCGATTCTAAAATTTGCATGGTATAACCATTGTCTTTAGCAGTTTTAATTAATGCTTTAACGTCTTTAGGGAAACAACTTCCTCCATAACCAATACCTGGGTAAATAAATTTATTTCCAATACGTCCATCGCTTCCAATTCCTTTGCGAACCATGTTCACATCAGCACCCATTATTTCACATAAATTAGCAATATCGTTCATAAAACTAATTTTTGTTGCAAGCATACTGTTTGCAGCATATTTGGTCATTTCAGCACTTGGAACATCCATAAAAATAATTGGATGACCATTTAATAAAAATGGCTTGTATAATTTGCGCATCATGTCTTCTGCTTGTTTGCTTTCAACACCAATTACTATTCTATCTGGCTTTAAGAAATCATCAATAGCAGCACCTTCTTTTAAAAATTCAGGATTTGAAGCTACTGCATAAGGAATATCCAAACCACGTTTGTTAAGCTCTTCTTGTACTGCGCCTTTTACTTTTTGAGCAGTTCCCACAGGTACTGTGCTTTTTGTAACCACTACGCAGTATTCGTCAATGTTTTGACCAATTTCTCTTGCAACAGCCAATACATATTTTAAGTCAGCACTACCATCTTCACCTGGAGGGGTTCCTACAGCAATAAAGGCTACATCGCAACCTTCAATACTTTCAGATAAATTAGTACTAAATTGTAAACGTCCTTTTTCTACATTACGCAAAACCATTTCCTCTAAGCCAGGTTCGTAAATTGGCATGATGCCTTTTTTTAAGTTATCAATTTTCTTTTGATCAACATCAATACAAACTACGTCTATACCAACTTCAGAAAAACATGTTCCTGTAACTAGGCCAACATAACCTGTACCTATAACTGCTATTTTCATATATTAAATGGGTTTTAAAATTATTTAGTTCAAAAATATAATTACCAATGAAAACATCAAATGATTATTACCCACAAAAAAAGTAAAGTTTGTAAGTATTTGATACATTTTCTACATTATATTATAATTTTAGAAAGTTTATTAGTTATTTTTTGTATTGTTCAAACTGTGGATGGCGTTGCAAATTTCTAATATCAAGTTCGGATTTTTTTCAAAAGCATTTCCTATAACTACAATATCAGCACCTGCTTGAGCACTTATTATTGCTTGTTCTGCTGTCTTGATACCTCCACCAACAAACAAAGGAGCTGATACATTATTTGCCACTTCTTCTATCATTGAGAACGAAATAGGTTGCTTTGCACCGCTTCCAGCATCCATGTACATGACTTTTAATCCCAACATTTCGCCTGCCATTGCAGTACAAACAGCTATATTGTTTTTGTCGTGTGGAATTGGCATGGTATTACTCATATACATAACACTTGTAATATTTCCACCGTCTACTATCATATAAGCAGTTGGAATCACTTCAATTCCAGATTTTTTAAGTACAGGTGCTGCCAATACATGTTTTCCTATTAATAAGTCTGCATTTCGTCCGCTAATCATACTTAAAAAAAGCATAGCATCAGCGTCATCATGTACCTGCATAATATTTCCAGGAAAAAGCAATACAGGAATTTGTGTTAACGATTTTATCAAAGAAACACATTTATTCCAAAATCCATTAGTAATTAAGCTGCCACCAACTAAAATTAAATCAACTTTGGCTTGATTGCACAAGTTGCAAAGGTTAACTAGCTGATTTTCATTTACACTATCTGGGTCTATCAACACAGCCAATTGCTTTTGCTTTTTTTGCTTTTTTTCTAATAAAGTATTTAGTATTTCTATAGTCAAAATTTGTATTGGCTTTGCTTTAAAGTGTTATTTAGGCAAATAAAGCTATTTTTTTTATTATTTCTTAAATCAGCTTAAAATTTTATGTTTTTGCTTCACCCATGGAGGTATTATTAATGTATAATAAAGCAATTTTAGATTAGTTTTGAGTCAAATTTTCTTGAAAATCGAATTATTTTTGTTAATAATGCACGAAATTTATTAGCCTAAATTTTAACTTTTTTGATTTTTCATGTATTTGACAACCAAATTATTATATACTTTTGTAGTAGCAATGTAGTATGGTTTTAATTTATGGTTTTTATTGGTGAAAGTTAAGTAGGGGGCGGTAAGTTAGGAAGTAAATAGGTTAAGAGTAAATTTACAAAATCAAAAAAAAATAAACATAAAGAGATGAAAACACTTAGACAAATTAAATTACTTTTTCTGCTGCTTTTTGTGGCACAAATGGTAAATGCTCAAACACAAATGAATTTACCCGTTACTTTCGATTCCTCTAATGTAAATTATGGATTGGTATCGTTTGGCGGAACCGCTTCTACAATTGTTGTTGACCCAACTAATCCTGCAAATCAAGTTGCAAAAGTGATTAAAACTAATACTGCCGAATTGTGGGCAGGAACCACTGTTTCTGTAGCTGGAAACCCAGAACCAGGCTTTAGCTCTCCAATTCCTTTTACTTCAACAGAAAAAAGAATGAATGTAAGGTTTTGGTCTCCAACTGTAGGAACTCCAATAAGATTAAAAGTTGAAATGAGTACTGACAACACCAAAACGGCAGAAACAGAAGCTGTTACAACAGTAATAGGGTGGCAAACATTAGAATTTAATTTTGGTAACGTTGTGGTAGGGACTAATCCATTTAATTTAGCTACTCCATTTAACAAAGTTTCTATTTTCTGTAACTTTGGTACAACTGGAGCAACTGCTGGCGAAAAAACCTATTATTTTGATGATATAAAATTTGGTGCAGCTCCAGTTGGCCCTTTAACTCAAATGAACTTGCCTATTACTTTTAACGCAAGTACTGTAGAATATGGTTTAGTATCTTTTGGTGGAACTGCTTCTACCATAGTTGTTGACCCAACAGATGCAAATAATCAAGTTGCGAAAGTAATTAAAACAAATACTGCTGAAGTGTGGGCTGGTACAACAATTTCAGTAGCTGGCACTCCTGAGCCAGGCTTTAGTTCACCAATTCCATTTACAGCTTCTGAAAAAAGAATGAACTTACGTTTTTGGTCACCAACTGTTGGTACGCCAATTAGATTAAAAGTAGAGATGAGCACAGATAATACTAAGACAGCTGAAACTGAAGTGTTAACTACTGTAGTTGGATGGCAAACGTTAGAGTTCAATTTTGCAAATGTGGTGGTAGGAACCAATCCGTTTAACATTGCAACTCCATTTAATAAAGTTTCTATTTTCTGTAATTTTGGAACAAGTGGCGCTACTGCTGGTGAAAAAACTTATTATTTTGATGATGTTAAATTTGGTGCTGCACCTCCTCCGCCATTAGCTCAAATGAGTTTACCGGTTAATTTCAATGAAACTACAGTTGATTATGGATTGGTATCGTTTGGAGGAACAAACTCTACCATTGTAATTGATCCTACTGATGCGAATAACAAAGTTGCTAAGGTTATTAAAAGCAATACGGCTGAGTTATGGGCTGGTACTACTATTTCTGTTGCTGGAACTCCAGAACCAGGTTTTGGTTCAGTTATTCCTTTTACTACTAACGAAAAAAGAATGAACCTACGTTTTTGGTCACCAACTGTTGGTACTCCAATAAGATTAAAGGTTGAGATGAGTTCAGACAATACCAAAACAGCAGAAACAGAAGCTGTTACTACGGTTGTTGGATGGCAAACTTTAGAATTTAACTTTGCAAATGTGGTTGTAGGAACCAATCCATTTAATTTAGCTACGCCATTTAATAAAGTTTCTATATTCTGTAATTTTGGAACAACCGGAGCAACAGCAGGCGAAAAAACTTACTATTTTGATGATGTTAAATTTGGGGCTGCTGGTGGTCCTGTAGCTAGTAGTAAAGTAAGCGTTAAATTTACTGTAGATACAAAAAATTTACCAATGAATGCAGGCGATACCATTACATTAAATGGAACTTTTAACAACTGGTGCGGTGCTTGCACTCCAATGACAAATATTGTTGGAACAAAAATGTGGACTACTACCATTGAATTAGATACCAACATTGAATATGAATACAAATATGTAATTGGTGCTTGGAAATCATCAGAAACTTTAAATCCTGCTTTAACTGCTTGTACAAAAACAACTGGTGCTTTTACAAATCGTGTTTATAAATCTACCAAAACCAATGATTCAATTCCAATGATGTGTTGGGAAAGTTGTTCAGCTTGCAGCAATACAGGTGGTCCAACTAAAACTTATGTTACTTTCAGTGTAGATATGAGCAAAAATATTCCTGCTGCTGGCGATACAGTTACCTTAAATGGAACATTTAACGGTTGGTGTGGTGCTTGTACTCCTATGGTTAAAGTTGGTAATACCAATGTTTGGAGAGCCTCAGTTTTATTAGATAAAGATTCTACATACGACTTTAAATATGTAATTGGTGCTTGGAAATCGCAAGAGTTGTTGAAAGAAGGTTCAACTTGTACTACCACTAAATCTGGTTTTACTAATAGAACAATTACTGTTTCTAAATTAAACGATACATTACCTACTGTATGTTGGGAAAGTTGCTTAAGCTGCCAAAACACTGCTCCTAAGGCAAAAGTTACATTTAAGGTTAACATGAAAAACTTTGTGGATGATAGTTTGTCAATTAAGGGAGTAACTTTAAATGGTAGTTTTAACGGTTGGTGTGGTGATTGTACTAAAATGACTCCAATTGGTAACAATATTTGGGCTACTACTTTGACATTAGATACAGGTGCTTACGACTTTAAATTTACAATTGGTAACTGGTTAGATCAAGAGCAATTTAGTGCTTCTGACCCTTGTACAAAAACAGTCGGTAATTTTACTAATCGTTTCCTTCAAGTTAGTGATACAGCTGCTAAAATTGTTGGAACTTATTGCTGGAATACTTGTACCATTTGCGATGCAATTGGCGTTAACGAGCAAGCTTTAAATAGCATGAAAGTTTATCCAAATCCTGCTTCTGAATCATTATTTATTGATTTAGGAACAGTTTCAGAAAAAGATGCTAAAGTTTATGTTTACAATATGTTAGGCGAGGTAATGATTACCAAAACTAATATTCAAAACAACGGAACAGGAACTATTAACTTAGATACTCGTTCTTTAAAACAAGGTATTTATTTATTGAAAGTGGAAGCAGGTAATGCTGTTAAAACTATCAAATTCCAAAGAGACTAGTTTTCAAGTTTTATATATAATAGTAAGAATTAGGCTGGAGCAATCCGGCCTTTTTCTTTTTAAAATATATACTACTTTTGACACCGTATTTATATACACCAATCTTTAATGACTATACCTATTCTGAGAACTGTAACTATTACACGTTATATAACGCCTCTGCGTGAAGGAGGCTCTTTGCCAGCTTTGGCCGAAGCAGATGACAATTTTAAATATGTACTCAAATTTAATGGTTCTGGCCATGGTACCAAAGTGTTAGTAGCCGAGTTATTAGGTGGCGAAATTGCCCGTGCCTTGGGTTTAAAAGTGCCAGAATTGGTGTTTGCTAATTTGCATGAAGCCTTTGGACAAACCGAGGCTGACGAAGAAATTCAAGATTTATTGAAGGCTAGCAAAGGGCTTAATTTAGCCTTACATTTCTTATCAGGTTCCATTAATTTTGATCCAGCAGTAAAAACCATTGAACCCCACTTAGCTTCCAAAATAGTTTGGCTGGATTCGTTTATTACCAATATGGATAGAACATTTAGAAATACTAATATGTTGCTGTTTAATAGGGAATTATGGTTAATTGATCATGGGGCAAGTTTTTATTTTCACCATTCAGGAACTGATTGGGAAAATGCTGCTAAAACACCTTTTGCCATTATTAAAAGCCATGTTTTATTGCCACAGGCTACAGAATTAACCCAAGTTGACGAGGAAATAAAAAAGGTTTTAACGGTTGGTAAACTTACTGAAATTGTAAATTTAATTCCTGCCGAATGGTTGATTTGGAACGATACTCATAAAACTCCTGATGAGTTGAAAAACATGTATTTACAGTTTTTGGTTACTCGCTTAAATCATTCTCACATTTTTATAAACGAAGCTCAAAATGCAAGATAATCACATATATGAATATGCGGTAATTCGTGTTTTGCCGGTTATTGAACGCGAAGAATTTGTAAACGTGGGCATTATTTTATTTTGTAAAAAAGCCAATTTTATAAAAGTGCATTATGCCGTAAATGAAGCTAAACTATTAGTTTTTTCAGAAAAAATTGATTTTGAACAAATTAACTTGAATTTACAATCGTTAGCTAATATTGCACATGGCATAAAAAATAGCAGTCCTATTGCTGAATTAGATGTGCCATCAAGGTTTAGATGGCTTACAGCGGTTAGAAGCTCAGCTATTCAGCTATCACGTCCACACCCAGGTTTATGTTCTGATTTAGAAAAAACTGCCCAACGATTATTTGAAGAGTTAGTACTGTAATAGTTGTTTGTTTTAAAGTCTTGACAAATAATCGGTTAAATTGGTCCCTGCATCAAGTTCCATTTTTTTGCGTAATCGATAACGACTGATTTCAACACCACGGGTAGAAATATTTAATATAGAAGCAATTTCTTTGGTTGATAAATTCATTCGCAAATAAGCACACATTTTTATGTCGTTGGCCGAAAGTACTGGGAATTTGGCTTTTAAACTTTTGGTAAAACTTTCGTGTATATTGTTAAAATACAACTCAAATTTTTCCCAATCTTTATCTATTAAAGTGTCGTTATCTATATCTTTAATCAACTCACTAATTTCTGGTTTTATTTTAGGGTCGTTGCTTATTTGCGAAATTCGTTTCAGTTTATCTTTGATAGAAAGCAATTTTTCGCTTTTTTGAACAATATGCATGGTACTAGAAGCCAATTCTTTAGCTTGGTGTTCTAATTCTCGTTGTAATTGTTGGTTTTTTAGTTCAATCAATTCTTTTTCTTGATGTTCTTTTTCTAAGCGCAATAATTCGGTTTGTTGTTTAAAATGGTTGTCTTTTTCTGCAATAACTCTTGAGGCTTTTTTACGCACCAACATTTGGGGGAAAAAACCGATTAAAAGTACTACAAATAAGGCAATTAACATGTAGAAGAACTTAGCGAATTTGGTCCAATACCATGGTGCCGGAATGTGTATTTTAATAACCGTTTCCGGGCCTTCTAAGCCCATACATTTAGCTTTAATATGAAATACATAATCGCCATAAGAAAGGCGGCTAAATTCCCTCGAATCGGTTGGTTTCCAAGGCGACCAAGTTTTTTCCCAACCTTCTAAATAACTCGAAAAAGATAAATCTTTATAAAAATAAGCATTGGGCGAACTAAACGAAAATTCAATTGATCGGTCATTAATATCCAATACTTCTGAGGTGTTTGAAACATACCTGTAATAAACTGAATCTAATTGAGTTAACGATGAAATATTGGTCAATAAAACTGTTGGAGGCTGTTGAACAAACTTTTTTATTTGCTTCAAATTAATATTTACAAAACCAGTTTCAACGCCAATAAATAAATTACCATCACTACATTCGTTTAAAAAGTCAAAGCCACCTACTAAGTTTTGATCTAATTTTGGCAATACTACTTTCGAATATGCGTAATCCACACCATTATAATTAGGTTTTAAATAGCCAATTTCTTGGTCATTAATAAACCAAATATTTCCGTTTTTACCATTGAATAAGCGTTTGTAAGCTTTTGAGGTATCAAGTTGCGAAGCAAAGGTTTTAAACAATTCAAATTTATCTAAATCAGCTCTGTATTTATAAACGCCTTTGCTTGTGGTAAAGCTTAAACCCAAATCGGTAGTGAAAACATAATTTTCTGTTTCGTTTGGCAATCCATCTTTACTGTTATACAAACGCACTTGTTGCGCACTTTGTAAGTCATTGCTAATCTTTATTTTGTAAATTCCTTTATATGGATGTCCAACCCAAATATTTCCAGCTTCATCTTCTTCTATAAACCTACTCGATTCTTTAAACCTGCTTAATTTGGTAACAAAAACCAAACTATTATTTTCCCATTTAAACAAACTCAAACCATTGTAAGTACCCATTAAATAGTAGCCTGGATGTTTTTCAAGAGAAACTAATTTCCAACAACCACGGGTATCTGCTATTTTTATTGCTGAAGTGCCATTTATTTCAAATAAACCTTCATGATGGCAGGCAAATAGTTTTCCATTGATTTGCTGCACCCACCAAACTTGTCCCTCAGTATTGGTTACTAATTGAAATGCATCTGCCGAATTATCTGCTTTAGCGCGAACATACAAGCCATTATTGGTTCCAAAATAATAGTTGTTATTGTATTCGGCTAAAGTATATCCAGTGCCTTTTAGCAGCCCATCAGGTTGAATGTATCCAAATGGATAATTGAGTCGTATTAAGTCAATTCCATTGTCTAGTCCGAGCCAAATATTGTTGTTTTTATCTTTATAAACCGATAGCACATTGTTGTTTTGTAAGCCATCTTTGATATCAATATTGTTCAATATTTTTCCGCTGCTATCTAAAAAATAAACCCCAGCTCTATTACTTGCTAAAATATAAAAATTTCCATAAGCACAAGCTCTGTATATTCTGTTGGTTTTTAGTATGTTGTCATCAAAATTTGCTTTTGTAATAGTATTGTTGTTTAAAATGAAAACGCCATTTTTGTAGGTGGTAATCAGTAATTTATTATTTTGATAAGGTAAAATAGATGAAATATCAAGTCGGCTTTCGTTTATTAGTTTTAGCACTTTGCTGCCTTTTAATTCAAATATATTTCCTAATACATCTGTAAGTAATAATCTGTTGCTAACCTTATACAAGTTCTCAAGTGAATTATCTGAAGGACTGATAGTTGTAATGGATTGTCCATCGTAAATAAAAACTTGTCCGCTGGTTTGAAAATAAATATTATTATTTAACTCTTTAATTCCCCAAACATCTTCAAAGCCTTTAAAACCAATAGGTAATAAATTTGCCAATGAAATAAATTGAAGTGAGCCATTTGTATTTATTTGAAAATAACCAATTTCGTTTTGGCCGCCTGCATACAATCTGTTTTTATTGCCATCGAAGTAAATGGAGCGTAAAATGGTATTTTTAGGCAATGGATGTTTTGAAAATTTATTCCCATCAAACAGTAACAAGCCATCGTTATTCGCAAAAAACACCAAGCCATTGTTCGATTCACAAATATCCCAAGTTTGTGTGCCACCATTGTAAGTGGTTTTAGGATAATTTTTTATCATAGGAATAGCAGTCATGTTTTGAGCCCAAATGGGGAACCACAAAACAAGAATAAATCCTAAAACGAATAATTTTTTGTTTAAAAACGAGTAAAATTTATGCATGCTAATTGGTCAAAAATAATAAAATATTGGAAAAATAAAATTTATTTAAATTATTTATTTACAATTATTTGCGAGTTTGTGTAGTAGCAATGTTGTAGCATTTTGGTTTGTGCTCATTGGGTGAAGTATGCTAGTTGGGTGCCTAAAAATTTGTTTTGTTAAATTACAAGATATATTCGTTTTTCATAAATTATAGAATTTGAAAACATTTTACAATTTCAACCGAATTTTATGCCTTTTGTTTTTGCTGCTATTAGGTCTTGGTAACCTTTATAGTTTTGCTCAAACCAGCGATAGCAGCTTTCTAAGCAAGCTAATTGCTAGTGGCCCTCCGGGTTTGGCTCCGCTTAAAAAATTAAATGTAAGTGGTTACTACCGATTTTTTGGTATCAATCGAGACCTTGAGCAGCCATTTGTGGTAATTCCAGGAAATGCATACGCTAGTGCTCCACCATTTATTTTAGGATCGGGCGATGTTTACCGCGATCCGCCATTAATGCTATTGAACTTGTCGGTTCAGCCAACTTCAAAAACTTATATTGGAATGGACTATGCTTTATACCACAATTTTTCAGGCAATCCAGGCAATAGCCCAATTAATTTAAATTTAGGAATTAACTTAACAGGAAGTATTCAAACTGATGTTGGTAAATTTACGGCTCACATGGGCGGTATCAATTGGACTGATATGAGCGGAATGCTTTTTAGTAGTTTTGTTGGTTATCAACGTTACAGCATTTACGAGCGTTATCCTTGGGAAAATAATTCAGTATCGTTCGATAGGGCTTCCAACTATTTTGAAAATGGAAATATTAGCCGCGATATGCGTTTTGGAATGCAAGCTTTTAAAGGAATGATGATAGATGGAAATGAATTGCCACATAATTTTTCTTTCCGTTTTTTATATGGTGTTACTCCAACACAAGCAGTAATTGGTAGTAGAATTCCAGCATACACTGTTGGTTTTAGATTGCGCAAACAAATGAAAAACCAAACCATTAGCTTCAATACCATGAACTACACTTCGTTTTTAGATTCATTGGCTACCGAAGAGGCAGGAATTCAATTGCAAACCATATCTTACGATTTAACTTACAAAGGTTTTGATTTATCTGCTGAGTTTGGTCGCGGACAATTGTATTCAAAAATTCAAAACGATGGTTGGGGCGAGGCAGTAAGAGTCAAAATTAAAACGCCTGCTAAAATCACAAAAATTCCTTTTGATATTGAAGGATTTTATATGAGTCCTCAGTTTGTAAATTATTATGGTAATTTTTTAAGTTCAAATACTGCATTTTTAAGTTCAGCTTCAGTTAACCAAACGGGTTCATCAACTGGCGGAAGTGGCGGAATAAGCAACTTTGCAGGCTCTATTACCGATGTTGGTCAAATAAGTAATAACCGCAAAGGTTTTAGTTTTAACTTTTGGTTAGATATCACAAAAAGCACCAAAATTAATGTGGGCAATATGGTTTCGAGCGAGATAAAATCAATGGGACGCTCATTGGCTTTTGGTCATAAAATTAATGCTTTGCCTTTTTCGCGTTTTGTACCTTTTGTAAATAATGTGGGCGCTTATAGCAATTGGACTTCTTACTTCCGAGGTTTTTCTCAATCAATGGAAATAACCGATACCAACTCGTTGGGAATGCCTAAAACACTTACCAACTTTAACATGCTGCAAGTTCAAGTAAAACAAAAAGTGAACTTTCCTTTGCTCCCTTTTTATTTGTTATATGTGGGTTCATTTGGTTCAGCACAATCCGATTTTAGCTTTATTCCTGAATTTAGCAGCAAGGCTTATTTACGCACTACTTACCACGAGTTTGATGCCATTTTTTTGGTAAATAAAGACATCAGTTTAATAACCACATTTGGTAAAGAATACATTACAGGAAATAGTCAATTAAACAAGGGTGATAATGTGGATGGAAAATTGGGAAGCGCAGTTAACGCAGCCATTAACCAAGAATCTAATTTATTTGGCTTGGGATTAGATTTAGCAGTAGCAAAAAATACCAACTTATACATTAGAAGACGTTGGTTTAGCCAAGAAGACAAAAGTTTTGTAAAAGACAATATTAAAGGAACAGAAACAACCATTGAACTTAAATTATATTTTTAACATGAAGCATTTTTATACATACCTATTTCTGTGTTTGGGTTTATTGCCTTTGGCAATAAAAGCGCAAGAAAAAAAGATAGATTTTTTTGGCTCAGGAAGGTTTACTTTAAATAATAGTAGTTTAAGTGGTAAATTAATTGACAAAGATACTACTACTGCCCGCAAGCAAATGGTTGGCGGAACTTTATTTGATTTGGGTTTTCATATTCGCCCATCAGAAAATACTGAAATAAAAGCCATCACCCGTGTTCAAAACGAAATAAATGGATTTTGGGGTGGTGGAATTATTTTTAACCTACGTGAGCTGTATTTACGTGGCTTGATGTTTAACCGCATAAAATACCAAGTGGGCGATTTAAACACCCGTATGACTGAATATACTTTGTTTAATAACAATGGTGAGTTAAGTCAAAATAATCCTGCGGCTTTCAATACATTTACCGAAGTAATTAATTACGATAAGTTTTATGGTCAAAACTCATGGCGCCAACAAGGAGCAACTGCCGATGTGGGCTTTGATTTTAACAAATACCTAAACCATATTCATGTAACAGGTTTAATTACTAAAAATCGCCAAACGGATTATTTTAGTAGTCCTGACAGACTTTTTGCAGGAAGCACCATTCAAGCAAAAATGTTTAAACAATTGAGTATAGCTTATAATTATACCAATACTTTTGATGTAGAAAACTCGGCTATGTTTAGCAATGCATTGTTTAACAATAGCGTGAACTCTTTTGAAATAAAAGAAAATTTAGTATTGAATAACTATAAAGTTGACTTAGGTGGCGAGTTTGGTCAATCGAATGTTAATTTTAAAAACATGGCTAATGCACCAACTGTTAAAGATGGTATGTTTATGGATGGAGGTATTCAAGTTCAAAACAAAAAAAGCACTTGGAATATTGGTGTTAACCTTCGCAGTGTTGAAACTACTTTTAGAAGTGTTGGAGCACAAAGCAGAAGAGTTGATTTTAATGCTATTGCCAGCGAATATCCTTATTACACCAACCGTGAATCGGCTAGGCCAGTAACCATTCTTTCAGTTTTAACCGATGGTAATTATTACAACATGTTTTTGAGTCCTAATTTAAGAGATTATAACCCTGCTTATGAAAATATGTTACCTTACGGAAAAGCAACTCCAAATCGCCAAGGTGCTGATGTTAAATTTGGTTGGAATCATAGTAATAAAAACTTACTAAAAGTAAATGGAAGTGCTGCTGTTTATAACGAAATTACAGGACAAGGAACTACTGCTTTAAGAGATTTTACCAATTTAGAAATAATGGTTGATTTAGGTTTAAATGAACTATACAAAGGTAAAAAGAAAGTACATGTAGGTGTATTTGCAAAACAACAAAATACAAGCAGAATAGGTACTGAAGGGATTGATAAAATTGATTTGAAATCAACACAAATAAAAGTAGGTGCTGAGTATGAAATTATACCAAATCTTGAAATTCAGTTAGCAGGTATTTTATTAAATGCAAAAGGTAATGAGTTCTTGGCGCAACGTAATTCGTACAATGAAATTATTTTCTACAGATCATTCAATGCCGATTTACAAGAAACCATTTTGTTAGGTGGAGTCAATTATCAATTTAGCAAAAACAATTGTTTAAAAGTTCAATACCAGCAAGCTGATTGGAACAATAAATTATTGGCCGATAACCAATATAACATTAACAAATTAGCTGTTCTTTATAACTTATTCTTTTAATAAAAACATACATGAAAAATATATTATACATAGCCCTATTTACTTTGATAGCTATATCATCGTGTAAAAAAGAAACCGCCATTGAAGGGCCTGAGTTGGTTGATATTTTTGGTGAATTTAAAGTGCTTGAGCCTTTAAGGGCCTCAAATAAAACACCTGATTTTAGCGTTGGAAACACAGTAGTTTATGCTACTAAATTGTCTATAAGAACTAATTGGACTATTGAAATTATTGGTTTAAATAGTGGTGCACGTAAAGTGTTTACAGGTAACGATAAAGATTTTTCAGCTAACCAAATTACTTGGAATGGCAGCATTACTTTTGCACCATTTTTTAGAAAAAATGAACCTGTAGTAGCACGAATGACTTTTGAAGATTACCCTGATACTTTGTATTCAGATACCATTACAGTTATTGGCGCTAGGCCAACTCCCACAGTTGATATTTTAATTGATGATTTTGAAAGTCCACAACGCGCTTATAATACCTTTACAGAAGGTCAACAATCATATAATTCTACATCAGTTAATTATTCTGGAACATCGCCTGCAGAGAAAACAAGGTTTTTTGTGCTAGCTGGAAATCATGGGCCAACTGCCAGTTTATTTATTTGTGGAATGGCTTTAAGCGCCAAAATTAGTCAAGGTACAACCGATAACTACTTTAAGTTTGCAACCGATAATCCTAAAAAAGTTTTCTTTAATGCTTATGTATATGGTTGGGGCGATAACAAATCGGAGTTAAGTGTAGAGTTTCAAGAAGATGATAACTTAGATGGCACTTACCAACCAGCTGAAGAAGGAACATATAATTACCGAATGAAAGTAGATTGGTTAGGATGGAAATTAGTTAGTTTCTCGTATGATGATACCAAAATTTCAACATCTGGAGGATTTGGAAATACCGATAGAAACGGTAAAAAAGAATTGGATAGAATTAGCAATGTTCAGTTCTTGTTATTGGCTCAGCCTGGTACTTCGGGTGCTACACGCGTTGGGTTAGATTTTGCTTCATTCACTTACTTTACGCCATTTCAACCATAATGAAAAAAGCAATTATTTATATATTGTTTCTTTCTGTCATTACTGTTGGTTGTGGTATACGCATGCAAACTCAGCAACTAACTGATGAATGGGGAGGAACTTACGCCAACAATGCGGTAAAAGAATTTCAAGAAAAAGAAATTTACAACGACCAAACAGTGGATGTGTGGGGAATGGAACAAACCGATTGTAAAAACTTTTCAAGAGTTGATACCATTTCATTTAGTGGAAAATCGTGTTTGAGTTTAACTTGGAACAGAACAGGTAAGTGCCCTTGGATTGGCTTTGGAATTGGTTGGAACGGTTATGCTGCTAAAGATTTAACCGAAGTAATGGAAAAAGGAAGTATTGATTTTTACATCAGAGCCATTAAAGGCAAACAGTTTATTCCAACGCTTATATTTTTATTAGAAGATTATTCAGGTGTGCAAACTGCGGCTTTGCTTAAGGCCAAACATTTAACACATTATCCAATTGATGAAGAATGGCAAAAAGTAAGCATTCCTTTGAGTACATTTTTACAAGCTGCAAAACCCTTAAGTGATTTTAGTAATATTAAAAGTTTGAATGTAGAATGCCAAGGTGAAGGTGCTTTTTTAATTGATAAAATTGAAGTGGGCGGAGCCAATGTCAGCAATGGAAGCAGCGTAAAATTTGGTAAAGCCATTACTCAAAATTTCCCCGCATTTATTTTTAAAGACGCTGCCCCATATTCGTGGGGATTTGGTAACTATAAAGGTAAGCTAATTGAAATGGTGAGCAATCCAACTTTTGGTGGCAATCAAGCCATTCATTTAAAATGGAATGATGCCGAAAGTGGTAAGCAATTACGACAATTTGGAATGAATTGGGAGCATTGGCAAGCCATTGGTTTACCTGATTCTGTACAAACTTATGCCTTGCAATTTTATATCAATACCAATGAAGTTAATACAATCAATAATTTAAAAATTGGCTTTGAATCATACAATGGAAAAGTAATTTTATTACCAATAAAACAAGGTTATTTAAGCATTAGCAATAATGGTAATTGGCAAAAAGTAACCATTCCTTTCAGCGAATTTAATTTTGAAACAAGTGGTTTTGACATAAACCGATTTAAGCAATTTTTAGTTGAATTTACTGGCTCAGGCGAGCTTTGGTTAGACGAAATATCTTTACAAAAAAGCAATTAAACATGAAAAAATATTTAGTATTAGTAGGTTTGTTTTCGTTATTGCTTATGCAATGCAATACTGATAAAAATAAAACTGCAGAGCAAAAAGCAAAGGAGCTTTTAAGTCAAATGACTTTAGAGGAAAAAGTGGGTCAAATGACTCAATTAACCATTGAAATGATTTCGGCTTACGATAGTTTAACTATCAGAGAACCTCATGCTTTGGATACTGCTAAATTGCAAAATGTAATTGTAAACCTTGGTGTAGGTTCCATTTTAAATGTTGGTGGACATACTTACGATATAAATCATTGGAAAGAAATTATTACCAATATTGAAAAATATAGCCAACAATCACGTTTAAAAATTCCAGTTTTGTATGGTATAGATGCTATACATGGCGCTAATTATACCGTTGGAGCAACATTGTATCCGCAACAAATTGGTTTGGCAGCTACTTTTAATCCTGAAATGGCTACTAAAATGGCTCAATTGGTAGCTAACGATGTAAGAGGAAGTGGTATTCCTTGGAACTTTTCGCCTGTGTTAGATGTAGCTCGTAATCCAATGTGGCCAAGGTTTTGGGAAACATTTGGCGAAGATCCTTTCTTGGTATCGCAAATGGGCGTAGCTATGGTGAATGGTTATCAAAACAACAATAATGGAACTGTTAAACCTTTTGCTGCTTGTTTGAAACATTATGTAGGTTATAGTAATCCACAAAGTGGACACGATAGAACACCAGCATATATTCCAGAGCGCCAATTACGCGAAATTTATTTATTGCCATTTGCCAAAGCCATTGCCGCAGGCGCTAAAACCATTATGATCAATTCGTCAGAAATAAATGGTGAACCTGTTCATGCGAGCAAATTTTTATTAAAAACAATTTTACGAGATGAGTTAAAGTTTAAAGGAATAACTGTTACTGATTGGGAAGATATTAAAAACTTAACTACACGCCATAAAGTGGCTGTAAGTTATAAAGAAGCAATTGCTTTATCAATCAACGCAGGTATTGATTTGGCAATGGTTCCGCTCGATTTAGAGTTTACACAATTCTTAATTGAAAATGTAAAAGAGGGTAAAATAAAACAAGAAAGAATAGATGAGGCTACACTAAGAATTTTAACTTTAAAATACGAATTAGGTTTATTTGATCAACCAAATACTCCGGTTGAAAATTTTAAAGAGCCAGAACAAATTGAAAGTAAAAAATTAAGTTACGAATTGGCTTGTCAAAGTATTACTTTACTTAAAAATGAAGGGAATGTATTACCATTTTCAAGCAACGAAAAAATATTAGTTACAGGTCCAAATGCTGATTATATCAATGCGCTTAATGGTGGTTGGACACATACTTGGCAAGGCAGAGATACTAGCTTTAACCCTGAAGTTATTACAGTAGTAAATGCTTTAAAAAATGTAATGGGCAATGCACAAGTAAGTTATTTAAAAGGCAATACTTATACGCAACATTTACCTGAAAATGTATTATTAAATGCAGCTCAAAATGCCAATACTGTGGTATTATGTTTGGGCGAAGATACTTACACTGAAAAGCCCGGTGATATAAACGATTTGGAATTAGATGAAGCACAACAAAATTTAATCAAATTATATAAAAAAGCTGGTAAAAAAGTAGTGGTTGTTTTGTTGGAAGGAAGGCCAAGAACTTTTGCTAAAACTGAGCCTTTGTGCGATGCTATTTTATATGCTTATTTGCCAGGAAATGAAGGAGCTTTAGCCATTGCTGATATATTATCAGGTAAGGTAAATCCAAGTGGTAAATTGCCATTTACTTTCCCAAGATATGCAGGCACTCATACCACTTACGATTGTAAATTTACAGAAACCTTAAACAATGATTTTAAACCTCTAGGATTTAACCCATTGTTTAGTTTTGGACATGGTTTAAGTTATACCAATTTTACTTATAGTAATTTAGCCATTGCTAACAGGAACTTAAGTGCAAACGATAGTATTTCAATAAACGTAAATGTGCAAAATGTTGGTGCAAAAAATGGTACTGAAACAGTATTGATTTATGCAGCCGATGAATATGCAAGCATTACACCTTCTGTTAAAAGATTGCGTGCTTTTAAACGTATTGATTTAAATAGCAACGAAAAGAAAGAAGTGAGCTTTAAAATTGCTGTTTCCGACCTTGCTTTTGTAGGTCTTGAAAATAAATTTATAGTGGAGCCGGGTAAATTTTTTATTACGGTGGCAAACTTACAAGACTCTATTTTTATTAAATAAAATACCATGAAAATAACAAATCAAGCTTTCGACATGAACAGATATAAATTATTTCTTACCCTTCTTTTTGTAGCACCATTAGGTCTATTTGCGCAAGATTTTTTGCGTTGGTCCGATGAGTTTAATGGGACACAATTAGATACCAATTTTTGGGAATACCAAATTGGTGATGGCTGCCCAAGCTTGTGCGGTTGGGGCAATGATGAACGCCAATCATACCAAAAAGGAAATATTACTGTTGCTAATGGTATGTTAAATATCAGTGCTAAAAAGGAGAATATTGGAAATAGCGCCTACAGTTCTGGTAGAATTAGAACCATGAATAAGTTTGATTTTGCTTCGGGTAGAATTGATGTAAGAGCACGTTTGCCAATAGGTCAGTCATATTGGCCAGCAGTGTGGTTTTTACCAACCGAAAACTATTATGGAAGTTGGCCTTTAAGTGGCGAAATTGATTTATTAGAAGGCAAAGGACAAGAGCCAAAAAATACCTATGGAACCATTCATTATGGTGCGTATACGCCAAACAACAAATATACTGGCGCTAGTTATACTATTCCCTCAGGTAATTTAACATCTGAGTTTCATAATTTTTCATTGATTTGGAAAAACGATACCATTCAATGGTTGGTTGATAATGTAGTTTATAGTACCAAAACCAAAAAAGATTTACCCGATTTTTGGTGGCCATATAGCCGCAATTTTCACTTTATTGTTAACTTGGCTGTGGGTGGTTATTTTTTAGGTTATCCTAATGCTTCAACGCCTGATACAGCTTCTTTACAAGTTGATTATATTAGGGTTTATCAAAATTTAAACGATATTTTTATTTCGGGTCCAGAGGCAGTTTTAAGAGCTGATTTGCAAAAAGATTTTTATACGCAAAAGTTAAATGGAGCCACTTATAATTGGATAGTTCCTGTCAATGCTAAAATAATTTCAGGTCAAGGAACACCTAATGTAAAAGTAAATTGGGGCTTAAAAAGCGATAGCATTAAAGTAACCATTAATTACCAATCAACTACCAAAACCATCAGTCGTTTTGTTAAAGCCTTGCCCGATACTTGCGAAGGCGTGATTGATAATATTGAAACATTAAGAACTGTTTATTGGGTAGGGGGAAATGGTACTTACAAAGCAGCAGTTGCCAATCCCGCTAAGGATAGTGTAAACAATACGTTGCTTTGCAATAGGTATTACCGAAGCGGAAGTACTACTTACGATGCATTAACTGTTTTTACCGATGTTATTCGCAATGCAAAAGCATTTGAAGATGGTACATTGATTTTAAAAATGAAATTATACACTACAGCACCAATTGGCACTGAAGTAAATATTAACTTTGAAAACAGGGCTTTGTCTCAATTAGATTATCCTTCAGGAAGACGTTGTGTATTGCAAGCTAAAACCACTAAAACCAGAGCTTGGGAAGAGTTGACTTTTAAATTGATTTTAAAACCTGATGGCAATACACTTGAGGGAAGTATCAACCAATTGGTTGTTTTATTTGCACCAAATACCAATAATACCGATGTGTTTTATTTTGATGAATTTGCTTTAGAAGAAACACCTTGCAAAACTGTTTCAACTGGTGTTAAAGAGTATGGTTTTGATAAAAACGATGTGAAGGCTTATCCAAATCCGTTTAATAACCATATTCAAGTAGATGCGCCTTTTGTTCCAAGTTCAATTTCATTGTTTAATTTGGTTGGAAAAGAAATGATTTCAGTGCAAAATACTGATGATTTAAACAAACAATTACCATTGTTAAATGCAGGAACTTATATGCTTCGATTAGAAAATGAAGGGCAATATTTTTATTTTAAAATTTTAAAAAACAATCCATAGTTAATATGAAAAAAGGGTCAATTTTATGGATTTTGTTGGTGCTTGTAAATACTGTATGGGCGCAAGTTATTAAAGTGGAAATTACTAAAACAGCTACGGGTAATTTTCAATTGTTAAGAGGTGGAAAACCATTTTATGTAAAAGGTGCAGGTGGCGATGTATTTATGGATAAAACTTTAGCTGCTGGCGGAAACTCAGTTAGACTTTGGGGTGCCGAAAATGCACAAGCAGTTTTAGACGAAGCACAAAAACGTGGTTTAACCGTAATGCTTGGCCTTTGGATGCCTCCTGAGCGTCATGGTTTTGATTACAGCGATAAATGGGCTTGCCAAGACCAAGTAGAGCAATTTAAAAGCATTGTAAATAGGTTTAAAAATCATCCTGCTTTATTACTTTGGGGTGTGGGCAATGAAGTAGATTTGGAATACACCGATTTTTCGGTTTGGAAAGCAGTGCAAAACATTGCAGCCATGATTCACGAAGAAGATAAAAACCATCCAACATGTGTGGTTACGGCTGGTATTGATGCGCCTGAGGTTTCGTTAATTAAAGAAACTTGCCCTGATATTGATATTTTAGGTGTTAACACTTATGGAGATTTACCTGCATTGCCCGAAAAAATTAGACTGTTTGGTTGGGAAAAACCGTATTTGGTTACCGAGTGGGGGCCAAACGGTCATTGGGAAGTAGCTAAAACCAAATGGGGTGCTGCTATTGAACAAACATCAACTGAAAAAGCCATTACTTATAAAGACCGTTATGTAAATTACATACAAAACGATAGTGTTCTGTGTATGGGTTCGTATGCCTTTTTATGGGGACAAAAACAAGAAACCACACCTACTTGGTATGGTGTGTTTGTAGATGGAAAACAAACCGAAGCGGTGAATGTGTTGCAGCAAGTTTGGAGTGGAAGTGCTCCGCAATATTGGGCTCCTAAAATTGATTCGTTTTTGTTAAATAAACAATTGCCTTACCAAAGTTTGGAGTTTAGAAAAGGTGCCAATGTCAATTTACAATTAAATGTAACACACAATAATTTGGAAAGCTTAAAATACAAATGGGAATTATTACCCGAAAGCGAGTTTACTAAAAGTGGGGGAGATGCCGAAAAACGACCAGATGCAGTGCCAATAGCAGTTAGAGGTAATTTGAAAGATGGCTATAACTTTAAAGCACCATTTCAAAAAGGAGCTTATCGTTTATTCGTTTACATTTACGATACCCACGAGCAAGTAGCCTGTGCCAACTTTCCTTTTTGGGTGAGGTAGATTAATTCTTATTGATAATTAATGGAATATTACCTTTACTTAAAGCAATTCCGTTTGCCTTAAAATAGATTGATTCGTTTTCGTAGCATTGGCAGTTATCGCAGGTGCCGCTGTATTTTCCTTTGATTACAATATTATCAATTAACACATCTACCTTAGGTTCTTTATTGTAAATTCTGTAGGCAAAATTGCTGGTGTAATTATCAATTCTTAAAGCTTCAAAATTCCAGATATTATAATCATATAGGTAATGGTTGTCGTTACTATACCTGTAAATGATAGTGGTATCAATTGGTATTAAATTACCTTGTTTTTTCTCTAATTTTATTACCAAGCAAGAATCTAATTCACCTCTTTTAAAATAATTGGTGGTAGTAGTATCTGTATTGAACCTAATTCCTATAGAAGATTCACCTTCGTCAAAGCAATCGCAAGTGCGGTTTTCGCATAAATTACACGAAACACATAATATGGCAAATAAAGCGTAAATTAGTTTAGTCATTGAAATCAAAAATAGTATTTTAGTTTATAAAAACATTTAACACTAAATTTAAAGTATACGGTAGCGACCGATAGCTATCGGACTAGATAGTGAGGTTATATGGCACCATCTAACTGTTTCTGTATACGCAATTTTGCTGTTCAAAAAAAATCGTCATCAGCGTATCTCCTTTGTTTGGCAACCAATATTGAATTTACAAGTTGGTTAAAATGGTATTTATTGTTGGTGTCGCTACGTTAAATTACCAAGGGCGAAAATTTATATTAATGATTTATTAGCATCGAGTTGTGGGCATCCACTAATTAAAATAATAAAAGTAATGTTAAATAAATAAAATTATATAATCTTGTAAAATAAGTAAGGCGTGAGCCTTTTAATAAATGAATAACGAAACAAACTATTGAAATGACTAGATGCTTTTTTAAAAGAAAGTTACTACCAAAATGGAAGTTGAGTATTGTTAAAGTTTTTTTATTATTGTTAACATGGGCATAATTATCAAAACAAAAAATATACTATACTAAATTAAATACAGTAAGCCATAATAAATTCAGATTTATTTCTAGTGCATATAGCCACTTTTTTCATTAAAGATTTTCATTTAAGTATGCAATTAAATAATAATTTGAAATGAATAAAGTGTTTCCATAAACAAAAAAATATGAAATATAAAATAACTATAATAATTGCATTAATATCCTTGTATTTTAATGCTAATGCCCAATTTTCTCGTGCAAAAAACAAATCATCTGTCATATACCGTAACAATTATCAGCGAATGACTTCTTCTTGTAATTCTAATTCCTCATTCGAAATTCGAAATGGTGAACTTTGGACTTGGGGAGTAATTGATATAGGCCAATTAAGAGGTGTTCAGTTAACCCCTTTTAAAATAGGAACCTCTAATAATTGGGTAAGTGTAGCTTGTGGATATTCTCATAATCTTGCATTAAAATCAGATGGTACCCTATGGGGTTGGGGTATAAATAATGACGGAGAAATAGGTGATGGAACAACGTCATACCGTATTAGTCCAATTCAAATAGATTCATCCACAAACTGGATAAGTGCATCGTGTGGAACTGATCATTCTGTAGGTCTAAAATCAGATGGTACCCTATGGACTTGGGGTAAAAATGCTTTAAGCCAATTGGGAGATGGAACTAATAATGCACGCAGACTTTACCCTCTTCAAATAGGCACAAGTACTAATTGGGTTAGTATTGCCTGTGGTGCAAATTACACCATTGCTTTAAAATCAGACGGCACTTTGTGGGCTTGGGGTTTTAGTGGTTCTGGAGCATTAGGAAATGGAACAACTTCTTTTATAAATTCCCCTGTTCAAATTGGTACCTCCAACAATTGGGCAAGTATAGCATGTGGAGCTGATCATACAATGGCACTCAAATCAGATGGAACTTTATGGACTTGGGGTTACAATTATGATGGAGAATTGGGTGACGGAACATTTGTAGATAAAAGTATTCCTAATCAAATTGGCACTTCTAACAATTGGGTAAATATTTCGTGTGGGGCTTATCATTCTACGGCTATAAAATCAGATGGCACCTTATGGGCTTGGGGTTGGAATAATTATGGACAATTGGGAAATGGGCTAACGGCAAATATAACTAGTCCTATTCAAATTAGCTCTTCAACCAACTGGGTAAATGTTGCCTGTGGGTATGCGTATACACTCGCACTTAAAGCTGATGGTAGCTTAATGACTTGGGGTGGAAATGGTTCAGGTCAACTGGGCGATGGAACTAATATTGATAAATATATACCTACTAAAATTAATACACTTACTAATTGGTTAAATATTACTTGTGGACAGTTTCATACTATTGGTCTAAAAACGGATGGTACTTTATGGGCTTGGGGTAGGAACAATGAGGGACAATTAGGAGATGGTACTATTCTAAACAAAGTAAAAAGTGTTCAATTAGGAATATCAAACAATTGGGTGAGTGTTGTTGGGGGAAATTCTCATAACATTGCACTTAAATCGGATGGTACGCTTTGGGCTTGGGGAAATAACACTTTTGGGCAATTAGGTGATGGTACTTTAATAGGTAAAACCAGTCCTACTCAAATTGGTACTTCTACCAATTGGGTAAGTATTTCGTGTGGCGCTTATTATTCTTTTGCACTTAAATCGGATGGTACATTATGGGCCTGGGGAAATAATAACAATGGACAATTGGGCGATGGAACAATAATAAATAAAACCATCCCAACACAAATAGGTACATCTGCTGATTGGGTGAGTGTGGCTAATGGAAATTCTCACACCATTGCACAAAAATCGGATGGAACCATATGGGGTTGGGGAAAAAACGACTATGGGCAATTAGGCGATAGTACCATGGTTGATAAAAGCAGTCCTGTACAAATAAATAATATAACCAATTGGTTAAGTGTAGTTTGTGGCGCAAATCATACAATTGCTTTAAAGTCAAATGGGACTATATTTGCTTGGGGGAGAAATGACTCAGGACAATTGGGTGATGGTACTTATTTAGACAAAAAAATTCCTATTCAAATTGGTACCTCGAGCAATTGGCTAAATATTGGAGCTGGTGATGGCCATACATTGGCAATAAAATCGAATAGCCAATTATGGTCCTGGGGCTCTAATACCTATGGTCAATTGGGTGATAGTTCAACCAGTAAAAAAAACAGCCCAATTCAAATAGGAACTCCAATCAATGTAGTTGCGATTAATAGTAATAGTAATGCTAATCATAGTTTAATAATTAAACCAGACCGAAATACAATTTGTGCCACAGGTTACAATAATTATAGGCAGCTAGGAAATGATACTACCACAAATAGTATTGTTTATGTTTGCAGTAATTCAGCTGTGGGTTCAATATTTACTAGTACAAATATAGGTGCTACTTTTTGTGGAAATTCAAAAATTAAAGTTTCTTATTCCACAATTGGTCCTTTTAATTTAGACAATTTATTTTCAGTTCAACTTAGTAATTCAGTTGGCAATTTCTCAAATCCAATTTCCATTGGAACAATTTCTTCTAATGTTTCGGATACAATCATTGCCACAATACCAAATAATGTTTTGCTGGATACTGGTTATAGAATAAGGGTAGTAAGCAGCAGTCCTGCAGTAATTGGAAGTAATAACGGAAAAAATATAACGATTTTTCCTTCCCCTAAAGTTGGTTTTACTGTAAATAATTCAAGTCAATGTATTAATGTAAACAATTTTTTGTTTACAGATACTACTTCAATTTATTCCGGCACTTTCACTAAAAAATGGAGTTTTGGAGAAGGAATTAATGATACTTCAAGTTTAAACAACCCTAGCAAGATTTATACTAATGCAAATAACTATTTTGTTAAACTAGTTGAAACTAGCAATAATAATTGTAAAGATTCAATCACCAAAATTATTACGGTAAAACCAACAAGTACATCCACAAAAACTATCAGTGTTTGTTCAAGCGTATTACCATATATATGGAATAGTAAGATTTACAATACTTCTAAAACAGATACAGTATTTTTAACCAATTCTGTGGGCTGTGATAGTGTAACAGTTTTAAAACTAACCATAAAAGCAATAAGTACATCAACCTCAAATTTGAACATTTGTCCAAACGATTTACCTTTCTTATGGAATGGAAGAACATATAACACTACTAAAACAGATACAGTTTATTTCACTAATTCTGTGGGCTGTGATAGTTCAGCTATCTTAAATTTAACCTTAAATCAAATACCTGTTACCAGTAGTATCGTTCCTTATGCAATTGCAAGAAAATTAGATACTGCTTCTTATTCAGTGTTTGAAAGAGTTGGTTCAATTTACAATTGGGTTGTCACTAAAGGAACAATTCAATCAGGTACTGGTTCTAATAAAATACAAGTAAAATGGAATGTGACTGGATTTGATACTATTAAAGTTACTGAGACTTCTAGCAAAGGATGTGTTGGCATTCAAAAAACATTTTCTGTTAATATTAGTCCTTCCATAGGGATAAATGAAATTAAGGCAAGTAACAATTTACTTATTTATCCAAATCCATTCAATGAAACAATACATATTATACTACAGAATAACCTAATAATAAATAAAGCCATTTTATATGATTTATTAGGAAAAGAAATAATAACTACCAATAAAAACGAGATAGATGCGAAAGATTTAAAAACAGGGGTGTACCTGATTCAGGTATTAGATAATAATGGTAACTTTTATAACCAGAAACTCATTAAAAATTAGAATCATCACTTGTTTAAAAAAGACCATCTAAATCAGATGGTCTTTCCTTATGTATTTTATTACGGTTAATTTTTATAGAATGAGCGTTTTGAAGCATTTCAAAAAATATTGTTTAAAATAACGAAATAGTTTCCAGTTCATGCAAAAGATAAAATTGTCAGTATTGTTGTTTTTAAGGAAACACATTGTCAGGTAAATATTTATCCAATGTCATTTCCTCACATTATTCGATTGGTGAGAAAACACACAGAGGATAAAAATTTTTAACACTACCGCTTAAAAACCATATCCACCACCAAAAAATCATATACCACCATCCGAAAATAGCTCACCACCATAAAAATATGGCTAAACCACATCATTGTTATATAATTTTAATTGTGTTAACTTGTACATATAAACTATGTCCAAGGTCGTAGCCCTCTCCGCACCTTATTCAATTAGTTAGAAAACCAACCGAGGACAAAGTCATTACTTAAGGTTTGCAAATTCCTATTTGTGCAACTATAACTCAAATTTTACTTTGATTTTTTATGTATTATTTGCATGTTTACCGAAAGTTTATCAATAGCACTGATTCATTCGGATTCACAAGATACATTTAGTGATTATTAACAACCAAACAGAAATCAATACATGAATAAAATAAGCATCTTAATCATAACAACTTTAGTTATAGTAGCTGTAACTTCATGCTTTACAAACAAACATAATCAACACATAGCGCTTACCAGTGACAAGTATAACCCAGATTCAAACACTACATCTTTTTATTACTTAGGAGACTATTCTATTAATGTTGAAATTCCTGGGAAATGGAAATATATAGGTTTCAATAATGACAGCAGAGACTTCACATTTAGAGATTCTTTAAACCAAATGCTATTCATATTTAAAGGGGGACGCGGTACGTCTTCATTTAATAAAAACAATTTAGACGGAGACGACTTTATTGATCTTTTTTATAAATGGGATTCAGAATATTATTTAGCAAATAACCCAAATTTAAAAGCTAAAATTGTTCAAAGAGTTTCAAACAAATATTTAGTGGGAGAATATGTAGACTCTACTTACCAAAGAACATTTTTGTATGGTACACTAAATGAAAATGGAGTACGGATTGGTATACTATCGAAAACCAATAAAAACATTCAAACAGAATTTGTTTCAACCATCTATCATAACTTAAAATAAAGTAATTACACACCATTGTTAAGCATTAAACAAATGACTTGAAATGGTGCAATAATTTTTTTAAACGATGTTGTATAAATACTAGCTCCTCCATCGTGGATACTTAAATTTTTATAAAACAGACAAGTTTGACCAAGGTCAGTTCCTCTCCGCACCTTATTCGGTTGGTTAGGAAACCTACCGAGGACAAATCATTATTTCAATTGTCAATTTCTTCATGACAATTACTGACCCTAGTCACTATTTGGGCTAAAATCTCTCAAAATAGCATTTGCCTATAGTCATATTAAAGCGCAGGTATTGAAAGTACGTTTGTTGGGTAAAATAAAATTATACTCACTATATGCAAACAGAAAAATTTCAATACGATAATCGAATCGTAAGAAACTTTGCCATAGCCACCATGGTCTTTGGTATTGTTGGAATGTTAGTTGGCTTGCTTGTGGCCATTCAACTTTATGAGCCCGCTGCCAATTTAGGAAATCAGTACACTTCGTTCGGAAGGATTCGCCCACTGCATACCAATGCAATTATTTTTGCTTTTGTTGGTAATGCCATTTTTATGGGTGTATATTACTCGTTGCAGCGCTTATGTAAAAGTAGAATGTATAGCGATGTGTTGAGTAATATTCATTTTTGGGGTTGGCAATTAATTATAGTAGCTGCGGCTATTACATTGCCTTTAGGCTTAACTACCTCAAAAGAATATGCCGAGCTTGAATGGCCAATAGATATTGCTATTACCTTAATTTGGGTAGTATTTGGCTGGAACATGTTTGGTACTATTATAAAACGCAGAGAGCGCCACATGTATGTAGCCATTTGGTTTTATATAGCCACATTTGTTACGGTAGCTGTTTTACATATTGTTAACTCTTTCGAATTACCTATTTCGTTATTCAAAAGTTATTCGTTTTATGCAGGTGTGCAAGATGCCTTGGTACAATGGTGGTATGGTCATAATGCAGTAGCATTTTTCTTAACTACTCCATACTTAGGTATGATGTATTACTACTTGCCTAAAGCAGTAGATAGACCAGTGTATTCTTACAAATTATCTATCTTACACTTTTGGACTTTGATTTTCTTATACATTTGGGCTGGCCCTCACCATTTGTTATATACTTCGTTACCTGATTGGGCTCAATCGTTAGGTGTAGCATTTTCTATTATGTTAATTGCTCCATCGTGGGGAGGTATGATAAACGGATTGTTAACTTTACGTGGTGCTTGGGATAAAGTGCGAGACCAACCAGTATTGAAATTCTTTGCGGTAGGTATTACTGCTTATGGTATGGCTACTTTCGAAGGCCCGATGCTTTCGTTAAAAAATGTAAATGCTATTGCTCACTTTACCGATTGGATAGTTGCCCACGTACACGTTGGTGCACTTGGCTGGAACGGATTTATGACCTTTGGTATTTTATATTGGTTAATCCCTCGCATTTACCAAACTAAATTACACTCTACTAAATTAGCTAACTTCCATTTTTGGATTGGTACTTTAGGTATTTTATTCTATGCAGTTCCTATGTATTGGAGTGGATTTACCCAAGGTTTAATGTGGAAAGAGTTTACAGAAGCTGGTCAATTAAAATACGAATTTTTAGATACAACCAAACAAATTCTTTCTTTACATGTGTTCCGTTCAATAGGTGGTACACTTTATTTAACAGGTACCATTGTTATGGTTTACAATATTGTTAAAACCATGACTGCTGGAAAATTAGTAGCTAACGAAGATGCAGAAGCACCAGCATTAGAAAGCAATTATGCTCCTACTGGTCATGCTTCATACTGGCATAAAGCCTTAGAACGTAAACCAATGACATTTATGGTATTATCAATTGTTGTTGTTTTAATTGGTGGTGCGGTAGAAATGTTGCCAACTTTCTTAATTAAATCAAATATTCAAACCATTACCAGTGTAAAACCATATACTCCATTAGAATTGCATGGCCGCGATTTATACATACGCGAAGGTTGTGTGGGTTGTCATTCGCAAATGATTCGTCCGTTTAGAAGCGAAACCGAGCGTTATGGCGAATACTCAAAAGCGGGAGAATATGTATATGACCATCCATTTTTATGGGGTTCAAAACGTACTGGTCCTGACTTAATGCGCGAAGGTGGTAAATATCCAAACTCATGGCATTATAACCACATGATTGACCCAAGAACGATGTCGCCAGGTTCAATTATGCCAGCGTATCCTTTCTTGGCAGAACAAAGTATGAATGTAAGCAATATTAAGGATAAAATTAATGCCATGCGTACGCTAGGTGTTCCTTACGAAAAAGGATACGAAGAAAGAGCCTTACAAGATTTGCAAGCGCAAGCTAAAACCATTAGCGATAACCTAGCAAGCGAAAAAATAAAAATTGAAAGCGATAGAGAATTAATAGCAATTATAGCTTACCTACAGCGTTTAGGTACAGATATTAAATTAACTAATTCGGCAGCTAACTAACCATTAATTAAATAAAAATATGTTTCGTAACTTATTGCACGAGGTAACCGGTATTGGCATTTATCAAATGTTCTCACTACTAGTGTTTACAGCCTTTTTTGTACTAATAGCTTTATGGCTATTTAAAACCAAAAAAGAATACATTGATGAAATGAGCAATAAACCGCTTGAATAATGTTTAACAAAAAATTGATTAACAAAATGAAAACAAAAGTATTTTTAGCCAGTATAATTTTATTGCTTAGCAATAGAAGCATGGCAGCCGAAGCCGCAACGTTTGATTATGGCGATTTTGATACGCTGTATTTAAAAGTAATGGGAGTTATCATCAGTATTTTAATCCTTATCATAGTAGGATTATTATACTTAACACTAAATGCATTACGCAGAATTAATAACCCTGAATTGGTAAAAGCCGATGAAGAAAGAACAACAGTTGAAAAACTGTTTTCTTTACACTCGTTAAAAGATGAGAAAAAGCTTTTATTAGATGAAAGTTTTGATGGAATTGTAGAGTTAGATAACCCTACTCCACCATGGTTTAACTTTATGTTTTACACTACCATTGTATTTGCAATTCTCTATGGATTTTGGTATCACTATTCTGACAATTTAGGTAAATTACAAACAGCAGAATACGAACAACAATTAGCCGATGCAGAAGTAGCCAAAACAGCCTATTTGAAAAAAGTAGGCAATTCAATTGACGAAAGCAATGTGAAATTAATGACCGATGCTAAAGATTTAACTGCCGGTAAAGAACTTTTTACTGCTAAATGTGCAGTGTGCCATAGAGAAGATGGTGGAGGAAATGTAGGACCTAATTTAACCGATGAATATTGGTTACATGGAGGCCAAGTTAGCGATGTATTCAAAACCATTAAATATGGTGTAACTGGTAAGGGTATGATTGCTTGGGAAAAATCGTTAAATGGTTTACAAATGGCTCAATTAGCAAGTTATATTAAATCAATTGGTGGCACCAATCCTCCATCACCAAAAGCTCCACAAGGAACCGAAGTGGAGGAAAAAAGTGAAACAGCAAAAACCGATAGCACAACAGTAGCCCCCGATAGTTTGGCAACTGCATTAAAATAAAATACATTATAACCACATAGAAACATAGAATGCTCAAAAAAGCTATAAAAACTATGTGTCTATGTGGTTCATTTTTTTAGGATAGAATTAAAATTTAGTGATCACTAAAATTAATTTACCAATAGCATTTATAAAAAGATTATGCACGAAGTAGAAGAGGCAAAGGCGCTAGATGGCGAGCATTACCGCGATAGTTTATCGAATGTAAATAAAGATGGAAAACGTCTTTGGATTTTTGCAAAAAAACCAAAAGGAAGTTTATACCAATACCGAACGCTTTTTGCATGGTTTTTATACATTATATTTTTTGCCACACCTTTTATTAAATTTCATGGACATCCGTTATTGTTATTTAATATCCTAGAGCGAAAATTCATTATTTTTGGAATGCCTTTTTGGCCACAAGATTTAAACTTGTTTGCCTTATTGATGCTCACTTTCATACTATTTATTATTGTATTTACTGTTTTGTTTGGCCGCATTTGGTGCGGTTGGGCTTGCCCTCAAACCATTTTTATGGAAATGCTTTTTCGTAAAATTGAATATTTAATTGAAGGTGACTTTAACCAACAAAAAAAACTAGCTGCTCAGGAATGGAATACTGAAAAAATACTGCGTAAAGGAGGTAAACATGTTGCTTTTTATTTAATCTCATTTTTGATTGCCAATACATTTTTATCATACATTATTGGCATTGACCAAATGAAATTACTTATTACCGATGGACCGTTGGCACATATTGGCAAGTTTGCTTCATTACTCATTTTTTCTACTGTATTTTATTTTGTTTTTGCTTTTTTACGTGAGTTAGTTTGTGTAATTATTTGTCCTTATGGTAGGTTACAAGGTTTGATGTTAGATCCACATTCCATAGTAGTTGCATACAATTATTTACGTGGTGAGCCTCGCGGAAAAGCAAGTAAAAAAGATACTGCTACTCCTGCTCCAAAAGGCGATTGTATTGATTGTAAATTATGCGTTCAGGTTTGTCCGACTGGTATTGATATCAGGAATGGTACACAGCTAGAATGTATCAATTGCACAGCTTGTGTAGATGCCTGCGATGAAGTAATGGTTAAAATAAATAAACCAACACGTTTAATAGGCTTTAACTCTAAAAACGGAATTGATAATAACGAAACCTTTAAGTTTACTTTACGTAATGTTGGTTACTCAGTTGTTTTAGTTGGCTTATTAGCTCTATTGGTTTATTTGGTAGCTAGCCGTAAAGAAATTGAAACTACTTTAAACAGAACTGCTGGAATGCTTTACCAAACACAAGCCAATGGCAATATTAGTAACTTATACAATATTGAGTTTGTAAATAAAACCTTTGATTCCATTCCAATTGAACTAGAATTAATAGAACCAAAAGGAAGCATCAAATTGATTGATAAACAAATCATAAAAATACCAAAAGACGAGTTAGGTAAAACTAGTTTCTTTATTGAAATTGACCCTAAAGCCATCACAAGTAATCAAAACAAAGTATTGATTAATGTAAAAAGTAATGGTGTATTAATTGAACAAGTAAAATCAAATTTTGTGGCTCCTGTTAATTAACTTTGGCCAAAATAAATTAACTAAAAAATGAAAATAACCTGGGGAACCAAATTGGTAGCACTTACTGTATTATTTATGTGTTTCATCGTTTTTATGATTGTAAAAATGGTAAAACAAGATGTAGCATTAATTGAAACCGATTATTACGAAAAAGGCGAAAACTATCAAGCTACTATTGATGAAAATAAAGGTGCTGATAGTTTAATACTATTTGAAGTTACTAATATTAATAACCAAACTGTTTTACGTTTAAAAAACATAGCTCATAAAGCAATTAGCAATGCACAGTTAAACCTAAAATACTTGGCTAATAAAACCAAAGATAAAACCTTTGAGGTACAAATTGGTGATTCAATTCCTACCGATATTGATATTACTAATTTTGAAAAAGGTAATTGGGTTGGTAACATTAATTGGACTGATAATTCAGGTAAACATTATTTAGAGAAAAATTTCGATATAAAATAACTTATGCTTTTTTTAACTGCATTAATAACTGGAATGGTAAGCAGCTTGCATTGTGCAGGTATGTGCGGCCCCATTGCGTTTGCATTGCCTAGGCACAGCAATACGCAAGGCCATTTATGGCTTTCTAGGTTCATGTATAATGCAGGACGTGTTTTTACTTATGCCATTTTAGGGCTCGTAATAGGCGCAATTGGTTTTCAATTAAAGCTAGCTGGTTTACAACAATCCATTAGCATTTTTGCTGGAATTAGCATTTTAGTGATTACTTTAATCAAACTATTTTTGCCTAAAATAGCCAATCAATTCAACATCAATTTTTGGGGCAATAAATGGTATGGAAAATTATTTACCAGCAAAAGTTCCTATTCATTTTTTTTAATTGGTAACTTAAATGGCCTTTTACCTTGTGGATTTGTGTATGTTGCCTTAATTGCTTCATTGGCTGCTCAATCGGCACTTTCAGGCGCATTGTTCATGGCTACATTTGGATTAGGAACATTACCTGTAATGTTTACTATTGCTATGTTAGGGCAAATTATCAATTTAAAATTTAGGCAAAAAGCCAATTTATTAATGCCTGTTTTCGCCATCGTTTTTGCATGTTTATTTATACTTCGTGGATTAAATTTAGGTATTCCATTTGTAAGCCCTCAAATTAACGAAACTGAAGTAAGCAGCAGTATGTGTTTACCTGTCCATTAAGCGGTTATTCCAAAAATTTTTGTGAATACAATCGCAGCAAAAAGGGTATATTTTATCTAATAAAAACAGTAACTTTTTTAAGTAATAAAATTGCTGCTTTTAAATGGTAGAAATCAAGAAAATCCGGATTATTTTAGTGTGAAAAATTAATTCAATTTAAACTTCCTATTCAAAATAGACCAAGCTAATAAACAGCCAATAGTATTGGCTATCATGTCCATATAATCGAACGAACGATTAGGAAAAACAGTTGCTTGTAGTATTTCAATAATTACTCCAAACACAGCACCAATTATAAATGCAGGGAAAATGATTTGAAAGTTACTCTTCGAAACATTATTTTTTTTAGTCGCAATGGCTATTAAATACGTTTCGGTACCAAATAAAAATAGGTGAGCTATTTTATCTATTCGTAATAAACTCGAAAACTCAAAATGCGGTAAATTATTACCATTAGTACCACAAAGACAGGTAACAATTATAGCCCAAATATAAGCTAGTTTATATGTTTTTAAATGTTTAAAAATCATGTCCAAATATATTATTTAGTTATAAAAAAAACCTAGATTTTATGTAATGTTAAACATGATGTAAGCCAGTGCGGTTTTGTAAACCGCACTTATTATTATTAGCATTTGTAATGCGAAAAATATATTTGCCTATTCATATATTTGCTTTATGTCTTTAAAAACCATTACAGATAAAGAAGGAATTTATTTTTTAACATCAACTGTTGTTGATTGGGTTGATGTTTTTACACGCCCAGTTTATCGTTATATAATTATTGATTCTTTAAAACATTGCATAAATGAAAAAGGCTTAGAATTATACGCGTGGGTTATTATGTCAAACCATGTACATTTAGTTGCCGCTTCAAAACAAGGTTTTGATTTAAGTGATACCATGCGTGACTTTAAAAAATATACAAGCAAACAAATTACATTAGCTATTTTAAACGAAAATGAGAGTAGAAAAGATTGGATGATAAATAGGTTTGAATATGCAGGTAGAAATGATAAGAAAATAAAAAACTACAAGTTTTGGCAGGATGGTAACGAAGCCAAACTAGTTTATAATTTTGAGTTTTTAAAACAAAAAATAGACTACATCCATAACAATCCTGTAAAAGCTGAAATAGTTGAATATGCAGAACAATACAAATTCAGCTCCGCAATTGATTATGCTGGTGGAAATGGTTTACTTAAAATATTATTGGCATGGTAAAAAGCGGATTACAAATCCTCATAGTAAATGGTTCGGATTTCAAATCCGAACCAGCGGAGTACCACAAAGACAAGTAACAATTATAGCCCAAATATAAGCCGGTGCATATGTTTTTAAATGTTTAAAAATCATGTCCAAATATATTTATTAAATGGCATTTGTGGTATTGTTTTAACCATAATGTTAAATAATTAATTACTTAACATTAACGTGATGTAGGAGTGTGCAAAATAGCAGAAGTTTGTAAAACTTTTTTACATGAGTAAACGTAAATTAAAATTGGCTGTTGTTTCCGATATTCACTTAGGAACATATGGTTGTCAAGCTAAGGCAGTTAATAAATACCTCAAATCCATAGACCCTGAAATACTTGTACTTAATGGCGATATAATTGATATATGGCAATTTAGTAAACACTATTGGCCCCAAAGTCATACCAAAGTGGTACAACGAATTTTTAAAATGCTTGCCAACGGAACTAAAGTTTATTATTTAACGGGCAATCATGATGAAATGCTGCGAAGATTTACTGATTTTAACTTAGGGAATATGCAATTGCTGAATAAACTTGTGTTAGATTTGGATGGAAAGCGTGCATGGTTTTTTCATGGTGATGTATTTGATATTAGCATGAAACATAGCAAATGGTTAGCTAAATTAGGAGGAAAAGGCTATGATTTGTTAATTATTTTGAATAGCATAGTTAATTTTATTTCTGAAAAAATATTAGGAAAAGGAAGACTTTCTTTTTCAAAAAAAGTAAAGCAAGGTGTAAAAAGTGCTATTAAATTTATCGATGATTTTGAAGAAACAACTATTCAATTAGCAATTCAAAAAAAATACGATTATGTAATTTGTGGTCACATACATCAGCCAAGTATAAAAACTGTAACTACAGATTTAGGAACTGTAACTTATTTGAATAGTGGCGATTGGGTGGAAAATTTAACAGCCTTAGAATACAATGAGGGCATGTGGCGACTTCATCATTATGTAAAAGAACCAGAAACAGAACAAGAAAAACAAGAGCAAGAATTAGAAGAAAAAGAACACAGTTCAATGCTTAACCCGGACGAACTTTTTTATCAAATTATAAGTAAATAAAATTAACAACCACAGGTTCTTAATTTTTTAACTTTACCATCTGGGTATAATATTTCATATGCCTTGTGTTTTTCGTTAATTTTTATGGTAAAATTTAATTTTCCTTTTTTCCAATACTCTTTCTGAATCAGTACCCCATTATCAGTATAATGAAACCAAATACCAGTTTTTAAGTCATTTTTTAACTTGCCTTTAGTTTTTAGTAATCCATTTTCATAATATTCTTTTACTTTTTTCGTTTGGTTTTGACCATTTGATATTTTAAAACAAACTATAAAAAAAACGAAAAGAATAAAATGTTTGATTGTTAGATACATATATTATTTTATTTACTAAGCAAAATTAAAAACATTTTATATTTTAGCACCCTTATTTGAAAAAGAATTATAGTGATAGCACATATTCAAGGTAAAATTAGCGAAAAGACGCCAGCATATATTGTAATAGATTGCAATGGAGTAGGATATGGAATTCAAATTTCATTAAATACTTTTGAGCAAATTAGTGCTTTAAATGAAGTAAAACTTCTTACGCATTTAAGTATTAAGGAAGACTCTCATATTTTATATGGTTTTGCCGATGAGGACGAAAAGCAGTTGTTTTTGCAGTTGATTTCAGTTAATGGTGTTGGAACCAATACCGCTCGAATGATATTGTCATCATTAAAACCTTCTGAAATAAAGCATGCTATTGGAACAGGAAATTGGACGTTATTGAAATCAATTAAAGGCATTGGACCAAAAACAGCACAACGATTAGTTATTGATTTACAAGATAAAGTAAAAATGATTAATCTAAATGAATCTCAAAATACAACAAGTGGGGTAAGAAACACCATGATAGAACAAGCGCTATCGGCCTTAATATCACTAGGTTTTGTTAAAAATGATGCTGAAAAAGTATTGGTTAAAATTCGCCAATCAAACCCTGAATTTACAGTAGAACAGTTAGTAAAACAATCACTTAAACAATTATAGTTTTTTATTTTAAATAAAAGTTTGAATATTAGCCGATGGATAAACTCTACATTGTTAAGTAAAATACCTAAAATACATCTATCTCATATAAGCCTTTTTGCTATTTTAAGTAGTATGGCTTTTGGTCTGGTTTCTGCCGGGAGTGTCCGTTCTATGCGCCAAAATAAGGATTTTAATATCCTTCCTCCTGATAGCACTAATAAAAAGGACACCACCAACAAAAAAATTAAAATGCCTTTTCCTATCAAGGATAAAAAGCCTTGGGAAATTAACGGTAGTAAAAATCCATTCGATTTAAATGATCCTCCTAATATTAAATCGGTTTATGAATTAGACAAAGAAAAGAATAAATATAATTTCTCGTCTAAAGTAGGTGGTTTTAATACTAAAATGCCCGCAAGTGAAAGTATTAAAGAGCGTTTAAAAAACGAAAATAAACGAGCCAATAAACAGTACTTTAACCAAAGGAGTCAAGCCAATAATTTTGCTAAAGGAAGTAGTTTAATACCTCCGATCATGATTCCTAATAAAATATTTGATAAAATATTTGGAAGCTCAGTTATTGATATTAGACCAAGAGGAAATGCAGAATTAATATTCTCATACAAAGGAAACGAAGTTCGCAATCCAGCATTTTCATTACGTCAGCAAAGTACCTCACAATTTGATTTCCAACAAAAGATCCAGTTAAATGTAGCTGGTTCGGTTGGTGATAAAGTTAAAGTGAATATGAATTACGATACCGAAGCTACATTTGAATTCGAAAATCAAATGAAGTTAGATTATGCAGGTAAAGAAGATGATATTATTAAAAAAATTGAATTAGGAAATGTAAGTTTACCTTTAAACTCTTCTTTGATTCAAGGTAGCCAAAGTTTATTTGGTGTTAAAACTACCATGCAATTTGGTAGGTTAACTGCTACTGCTGTAGTGTCTCAACAGCGTGGCCGAAGTACCGAAACAGAACTTCAAGGTGGAGCTACTAATACAAAATTTGATGTTCAGTCAAGTGCTTATGATATGAATCGTCACTTTTTCCTTTCACAATATTTCTATCAAAATTTTGATAACGCAGTAAGCAATTTACCAATAATTAATAGTAGGGTTAATATCACTAGGGTAGAAGTATGGGTAACAAACAGAACAAATGCATTTGATAATACCAGAGATGTTTTAGGTTTGGCCGATTTGGGTGAAGCAAGTCAACGTGTTAATAAATATTGGACAGTTAACGCTAATAGTTCCGATACATCTTTAGGTAATCAAGTTAACGGAATTTGGGGTTACTTGCGTGGTAGAGGAAATTTGGCTACCACCACGGGTGCCATTACTAACCCGAGTGTAGCAGCAAGGTTAAATGAGTCAAAGAATGTATTGAACCAAATATATTCCGATGAAGCAGTTAATGGACTTAAGCCATTAAGCCAATATATGTTGGTTGGTCAAGCGCGTTTATTAAATCAAAACGAATACACTTTCAATTCAAGATTAGGATTTATATCGTTAAATCAAGCTTTGAATAACGATGATGTATTGATGGTTGCTTTTTCTGGAAATATTGGTGGTGTTGAGTTTCAAGTGGGTGAGTTTAGTTCTGACAAAGCGCCTAATCCTGTTACTCCCAATGTGTTGTTTTTGAAAATGATTAAAGGTCCATCTCAACGACCAGATTTACCATTGTGGAAGTTAATGATGAAAAATATTTATTCATTAGGTTCTTTTGGAATTCAACCGACTAATTTCAGGCTAAACATTGTTTATGCCGATGATCCTTCGGGGGCCGATTTAAATTATTTACCAGTAAAAAATGAACCATTAATTAATGATCAGGCATTACTAAATGTATTTAATCTAGATAAAATGAACTTGCAACAAGAGCGGGTTCAGGATGGAGTTTTTGATTATGTGGAAGGGGTAACTGTTCTATCTCAATCAGGCCGAATTATTTTACCTTCCGTGGAGCCTTTTGGTAAGTTTTTGAGAAATAAATTTGTAAACAATCCAGCACTTGCCGATTACTACTGTTTCTCTGCATTGTACGATAGTACTAAATTTGCTGCCATTCAATTGCCTCAGTTCGATAAATTCTTTTTACGAGGCTCTTACCAAGGTCAATCAAATAATGAAATTTCGGTAGGTTCAACTAACCTGCAGCCTGGTTCTGTTAAGGTTACTGCTAATGGTGCTCCATTAACAGAAAATATAGATTATACGGTAGATTATAGTTTAGGTAGAGTTAAAATTGTTAATACTGCATTGCTTAATTCTGGAGCTGCTATAAAAGTATCAAGTGAAGGAAATAGTTTGTTTAATGTTCAACAGCGTACCTTGGTAGGTACTAGGTTAGATTATAAAGTTCATAAAGACTTTTTATTGGGCTCAACCTTTATTTATATGAATGAAAAGCCATTGACAAGGATTGTTAATGCAGGTGAAGAGCCTATTTCTAATATGGTAATAGGCATAGATGGTTCATATAAAAGAGAATCTAGATTTTTAACTAAAGTAGTTGACAGGCTTCCATTTATTTCCACAAAAGCACCATCTTCCATTGCGTTTAATGGAGAGTATGCGCAATTAATTCCTGGTATAAATAGTGCCTTAAGTGATGGCGGTACTGGATATATTGATAATTTTGAAAATGCAGAAATTCCTTTTGATTTAAAAACTCAAAATAATTGGTTTTTAGCAAGTACTCCCCAAGGTCAACCAGATATGTTTCCCGAAGGAAATTTGTTCAACACGCTGCAAAATGGAAGTAAAAGAGCCAAGTTAGCTTGGTATATGATTGCCACAAGTTTTCATAACTCCAATGATCCATATATGCCAACGCACATAAAGGATAATCCTGCTACCATTTCAAATCATAATGTAAGGCAAGTTTTGGTTACTGATATTTTTAAAGGAAAAAAAATTCAAGCAGGTTTACCCAATACTTTACCCACCTTCGATTTATCATTTTATCCAAGTGAAAGAGGGCCTTACAATTACAATGTAAAAGATTTATTATCGAATGGACAAATTGATAATCCTCAAAGTAATTGGGGAGGTATTATGCGCAAAATTGATCAAAATGATTTTGAGCAATCAAATATTGATTACATAGAAATTTGGATGCAAAATCCTTATGAAGACAATCCATTAAGTAACAATAAAGGGGAGTTATATATTAACTTAGGAAATGTAAGTGAAGATATTTTAAGAGATAATAGAAGAGCAGCTGAAAACGGCCTAGCTAAAGAGGCTGGAGCAGAAGCTATTGCTGCCGCTACCGATAATACTGTTTGGGGTAGAGTTCCTAAAAACCCTGTAATTAATTACGCTTTCGATGCTGATGCAAATAGAAGGTTAAGGCAAGATGTGGGATTAGATGGATTAGATGATGAAACAGAAAGAACTTTTTTTGATTCAGTTTATATAAAAGAAGTTGCCAAAAAATTTGGTCCTACCACCACTGCGTATAATAAAGCTGTTGAAGATCCCTCGGCCGATAACTATCATTATTATTTAGGTGGAGATTACGATGGTGCTCAATTGGGTGTATTAGCTAGGTATAAAGAGTTTAATCAAACTCAAGGTAACTCACCAGTAATTGGGCAAGGAAGAGAAACTGCCTATCCTACTGCTGCCACTAATCAACCCGATGTTGAAGATATAAATAAGGACTTTACTACAAATGATATAGAAGCGTATTTCCAATATAAAATTGATATAGCTAAAGATAAATTTGTTATAGGAAAAAATTATGTAACCGATAGTGTAAGAAGCGTAGTTAAATTTGCTAATCTTGATGAAAGAGAAGAAACTTGGTATCAATTAAAAATACCGGTTCGTGAATTTCAAAAACAAGTAGGTGATATTACAGATTTTAAATCTGTGAGGTTTATGCGAATGTTTATGCGTGGCTTTCAAGATAGTACAGTATTGCGTTTTGCATATTTGCAACTAGTTAGAGCTGATTGGAGAAAATACGCGGGTAATTTGGAAACAGGGGGCGAACATAAACCTGTTGATCCAACTGATAATACCCAATTTGTAGTATCTACTGTTAACGTAGAAAAAAATCAGAATAGAAGTCCTATTGCTTATACCACACCTCCAGGAATTGATAGGCAAGTTGATTTTAGTTCTCCTCAATCTGTTCCTTTAAATGAACAATCGCTTTCATTGTTAGTATGTAATTTAAAAGATGGTGATGCAAGAGCTGCCTTTAAAAATGCAACTGTTGATATGCGTCAATATGCTAAGTTGCGTATGTTTGTGCATGCCGAAAGTGCACAGTCAAAAAATGGTGATTTACGTGCCTTTATTCGTTTTGGTACCGATATGGTAAACAATTATTACGAATATGAAATTCCTTTAAATTTATCTACACCGGGAACAGCTGATAAAGCAAATGTTTGGGGTAACGAAATGGTAATTACCTTGGAAGATTTGGTAGATGCAAAAATTGCCAGAAATAATGCAAGTTGGGCATTCACTTTACCTTATTCTGTTCAAAAAGGAAATGCAAAAATTACTGTTGTGGGTATGCCCGATTTTAGTCAGGCTCGTGTTTTTATGTTAGGTATTCGTAATCCTAAAAAAGAGAATGGAAGTTTAACGGACAATGGATTACCCGTATGTGGCGAAGTGTGGTTTAATGAATTGCGCATGACCGAATTTAATGTAAGAGGAGGTTGGGCTGCAAACGGAAGATTACAAGCTAAATTAGCCGACTTTGGTAATGTGCAACTTACAGGAAGCATCATAACTAACGGATGGGGTGGAGTTGATAAGAAATTGCAACAACGTGCGATGGATGATACTTACAAATATGATATTTCATCAAATTTTGAATTAGGAAAATTCTTTCCTGCCAAATCGGGTTTATCTATTCCGTTTTTCTTTTCTTATGGTAATACCATCATTCGCCCATTGTACAATCCTTTAAACATGGATACCAAGCTCCAAAAAGAATTGGATCAAACCACCAATGAGGATAGAAAAACATATATTTCTCGAGCCACAGATGATTATTCTTCACAACGTGCTTTTAATTTTACCAATGTTAGAAAAAATAGAATTGGAAGCAAAAAGGCTTATCCTTGGGATTTAGAAAATTTAACAGCTACTTTTTCATTCAGTGAAAATTTTAGACGCAATCAGCAATATGAAAGTTATTTATTACAAACCTATCAAACTATAGTAGGTTATAATTATACCTTTACTAATAAACCTTTTGAGCCTTTCAATAAGTTGATAAAATCAAAAAATTTAGCGTTAATAAAGGACATTAATTTTAATTTTCTACCATCTAATTGGGGTGCCCGTGTTCAAGTTGATAGACGTTATGGGGAAACAATAAATAGAACTAATGATAATACAGGTGGAAGTGTATTTATTCCGGCCTTTTACGATAAACTATTTACCATGCGTAGAACTTACGATTTAGGTTGGCAGTTTACAAAAAGTATAAGATTTGATTACAATGCCATTGCTGATGCGCGTATTGACGAACCTAATGGAAGAATTGATGAAACACAACAAGCAAAGCGAGATACTATTTTTAATAATTTATGGAAAGGTGGCCGCTTAACTCAGTTTGATCAAAATGTGAGGGCGAGTTATAATGTGCCAATAAACAAATTACCTTTATTAGACTTTATTAGCCAATCAAATTATAGTTATTCAGTTAATTACCAATGGCGACAAGCACCGCCAGCAGCCGATAGTTTAGGTAATACTATTCAAAATTCTCGTCAACAGCAAGTTAATGTTGGTGCTAATTTTACATTATTGTACAATAAGCTTAAGTTCTTACGCGATATTAATACACCTCCTCCTATCACTAAGCCTAAACCCAAAGCAGCAGCGAATAGTAATGATAAAAATAAAAAGGGTGACAAAGAGGAAGTAGATAAAGAGGAAAAACCAGCTAAAGAGTTAAATCCTCTTGTAAAAACCTTCTTTAAATTATTAATGGGTGTGAAGAATTTGAATGGTTCATACACTATTTCTGATGGTACTATGCTTCCAGGTTTTAGGCCACGCCCTGATTTTTTCGGTCAAAACACTGATTTGTCAGCACCTGGTTATGGCTTTATTTTAGGAGATCAAAATCCTAATTATCGATTTGATGCAGCTAAAAATGGTTGGTTAGCTAACGATTCAAGAATGAACAATCAGTTTGCTCAAAATTTACAAGAAAAAATTTCTGGTACCTTAACGCTTGATCCAATTGAAGATTTAAGAATTGTTTTAAACGTTGATAGGTCTACTCAAAAGAATACAACTTCCATATTTAGATTCAATGATGCCGATAACAGCTTTAAAGATTTCGGTTTTCAAGAATCTGGTTCGTTTAGCACTACATTTAGCACTATAAATACTGCTTTTAGCGTTGATAATGCACAAGGCATTTCGCAAGTTTTCAAACAATTTGAAAACAATAGAAAGGAAATATCTGAACGATTGGCAATTGAAAAATTTGGAAGCACACAAGGTTTATTACGCGACAGTTTTGATTATATTGTAGGATACAGTAGGTATAGTCAAGATGTGTTGATACCTGCATTTTTATCTGCATATAGTGGTTCTAGCGCATCAAATGTGGAGCTTTCAGCTTTCCCTAAAATACCTATTCCAAATTGGTCAATTAATTACAATGGTTTAACTAAATTAAGCTTTGTGAAAAATTGGGCGTCTAATATTGCGTTAAGTCACCGTTATACATCAACGTATACAGTAAGTAACTTTTTAAGTCCGTCTACTATACCACTCGATACAGCTGCAGGTCAAACTGATATTCAATCTCAATACGTGATAAAAAATGTTTCAATTGCTGAACGTTTTGCACCATTAATAGGAATAGAGGTTACTTTAACAAATAATTTAACCACATCATTCAGGTATATAAAAGATAGAACTTTAAACTTGGCACTTGGTTCACGACAATTAAATGAACAACTTGGTGAAGAGCTTTCTTTTGGTGTTGGTTATAGAGCTAAAAAACTAAAAATTCCTTTTGGAAGAAGTCGTCAATTAGTTTTGGAAAATGATTTAAACTTTAGATTAGATTTTTCAATGAGGGAGAATGTAACTAAAATTCGTAATTTGGATAGAGAGTCGAATGAGCCTGTTTCTGGTCAAACAATTTATAGTTTACGACCTACTATTGAATACCAAATTAATGAAAAACTTCAATTAAGAATTTTCTACGATAGACGACAAACCAATCCACTTACTTCTAATCAATATCCTACCGTAATTTCAAGTGGAGGCTTTAGTTTAAGGTACACTATTCAATAATTATTTGATTGACTACTAGCTGTTTAAAATATTTAGAAATATTTAAGTTGCAAATTGTATGTATATACATATAATTTGCACTCGAATTAATAATGACACTAGAAGAACAGTTAAAACAAAAAGAATTTAAAACCAAGCGCCAACGTGCTTATTTAAATGTTGTTTATACTGCTAGTGTTTTAAACTTGGAGCAAACACGTTTATTCAAACCATTTGGGCTTAGTTTACAGCAATATAATGTATTGCGTATTTTAAGAGGACAAAATGGTACACCTGTTTCAATAGGATTAATTCAAGAAAGAATGCTCGATATTCAATCAAATGCATCGCGTTTAATTGATAAGTTGGAAGATAAAAAGTTAGTCATTCGTAAAGTTTGTCCTAACGATAAACGACAAATGGAAATAACCATTACCCATGAAGGTCTTAAAGTATTGTTAGAACTTGATACGGTAATAGCTTCAAACGAATCGAATATTCAGTTAACAGATGGTGAAGCAGATATGCTAAACGATTTGTTAAATAAATTAAGAGAAAACCAAAAAAGTAAATAAAAACCTAACAAAATAAATAAAAATGAAAAAGTTAATTATCGCTGCAGTAGCAGCATTATCATTAGCTGCGGTTGCATTTAAACCAGCAGCAAACACATCTTACAAAGTAAATGCAGAACAATCTACTTTTAATTGGCACGCTAAAAAAGTAACTGGCGAGCACATGGGTACAGTAAAATTTGCAACTGGAACAGTTGAATTGAATGGTGCTAAATTAGTTGGTGGAAGCTTTGATGTAGACATGACATCTATGGCTTGTACAGACCTTCCTGCAGGTGAGTGGAACGACAAATTAATGGGTCACTTAAAATCAGCTGATTTCTTTGCAGTTGATAACTTTAAAACAGCTAATTTAAAAATCAAATCTGCTTCAGCAATTAAAGGTGCTAAAGCTGGAGCTGATAACTACAATGTAGTAGCTGATTTAACTATTAAAGGTATTACTAAGGAAGTAAAATTCCCTGCTTTTGTAGTAGTTAAAAAAACAGGTGAAGTAGTAGCTAATGCTAACTTCGATATCGACAGAACTGCTTACGACATTAAATACGGTTCTAAAAACTTCTTTGAAGGAATTGGCGATAAAGCTATCGATGATAAATTCAATGTAAAAATTAGAGTTGTAGCTACTAAATAATTAGTTGCTAATTTTGTAAAAAAAGCTCGTTTCAGAAATGAAACGAGCTTTTTTGTTTTAATGGATTGATTCAATTTAGTTTACTTAAGAACAAGCATTTTATTCAGTAGCTATCGGACGAAACAAAAATGAAAGATTATAAAAATAATTATGATAAATACAATGAGTAATCATTTAGTAATAAATTATAGCATTTTAAAATTGTAAATAAATTAATGTTTATTTGATGAGATATATTTATACAATTTTCAATTCAATTCTTAAATGATTAATAAAAATCCAATATTGTTCGTAATTATTTTACTTTTTACCTTCCAAAACAATAAAATATTTGCTCAGCATTTATGCGCTAAATCAAAAATAAAATCAAGCATTATTAGCTTAAATAAAACCGATGCTACCAAGGAACAAATGGATTTTATGGAAAAATATGATGTTGTTTTTCACGGTTTGAATTTAAATGTTGAACGCTCTTCCACTGCCATTTCAGGGTGCGTTAAAACAATAGCTTCTTCAAAAGTTATAGCACTTGATACTTTTATGTTTCAATTGCATGCAAACCTAATTATTGATTCTGTTATAGGCCATAAAAATCAAAAGTTAACGGTAATTAGGCAAGGTGATATTGCTCTGGTGTTATTGGATTCTGTGTATACTTATAATCAGTTAGTTCAGGTACAAATATTTTATCATGGTACTCCACCAAGTGGCGCCAGTGCTGCCATTGGAAATGGATTTAGCAATAAAGCTTCCCCAACTTATTCTAATCAAATTACTTGGAGTTTAAGTCAGCCTTATAGTGCATATGAGTGGTGGCCTTGCAAACAATCATTGCAAGATAAAATAGATTCAGTTTTTATTTCTGTTACAACCGATACTTCTAATAAAGTAGGTTCAAATGGATTGCTAAAAAGCATTATTCCTATGGGTAATGGCAAACATCAATTCAATTGGGAAACCCGCTATAAAATGAATTATTATTTGGTGGCTGTTACGGTTGGCAAATACAATGAATACATTCAATATGCTAAGCCAAAACAATCAGCCGATAGTATTTTAATTCAACATTATATTTATAACAATCCATTGGCTTATTCAAACAATATTACAAGCATAAATGCCACCAAATCTATGGTTGAATTATTTTCAGATTTGTATGGCTTGTATCCATTTTACAAAGAAAAATATGGTCATGTAATGGCGCCTTTTTCTGGCGGAATGGAACACCAAACCATGACTAGTTTGGGTATATTTAATTTTGGAATTGTGGCACACGAATTAGCTCATCAATGGTTTGGCGATAATGTAACTTGTGCCACTTGGAAGGATATTTGGCTAAATGAAGGGTTTGCTACTTATTCCGAATATTTAGCCGCTAAGTATTTAACATCTGCAAGTAATACCCTTTCAGTTATAACAAATATGCATAATACGGCTAAAAAAATTGATGGTTCTGTATTCTTTACCGATACTGCAGATGTAACAAGAATTTTTTCGAGTGAAATAACTTATAATAAAGGTGGCTCTGCGGTTAGGGTTTTACATTATTTGTTAGGCGATAGTTTGTTTTTTGAGGTTTGTAAATCTTATCAAGTTCAATTCGCCAATGGCAATGCCTCAACCAACGACTTAAGGCTATTGGTAAATAGTTTATCAGGAAAAAATTATGATTACTTTTTTAATCAATGGATTTATGGATTGGGTTATCCCAATTATGCTTTGAAGTGGAATCAGATTGGCAACCAGCTTTACATTTCAATAGATCAGAATAATTTACAGTCTGCCAATAATTTGTTCCAATTGTCATTGCCAATAGTTATTAAAACTGCAAATGGCGATACTACCATTTATGTGCAACAAGGTGAAGCAAAAACTAATTATCAATTCAGCCTTTATAATCCTGTTACTTCTATTGCTTTAGATCCTGAAAATTGGATTTTAAAATCGGCAGTAGTTACTAAAGATGCAACTATAGGTAATGATGAAAACTTGTTTTCAAATGAAAATATAGCGGTTTATCCAAATCCATCAAACGGAAATGTGATGGTGAATACCAATAAAACAGAGCCTGTATCGATATTTGTTTACAACATGCTAGGGAAATTATGTTTAACCAAAGAATCTTTTAAAAGCGGTGTTTTAGAAACAAGTGTTTTGCAAAAAGGAATTTATTTATTGGTAATTAAAAGCAAAGAAGGATTGGTTAATAACCAAAAATTGGTATTGAATTAGTTGACGGCTCTCGCAAGTGTATAGCAAAGCGTCACTTGGGAGTAAAATAAGAAAAGTTTGGAACTTTTCAATAATTATTGATTGAGTAATTAAAAATTACTTTACCAATAATGAGTAAACTGTCCGATTCCAATTTTATTGTGTTGTTCTTAATGGCAAGCAAATATTTACCAACATAGAAACACTCTTTAATTTTTTGAGCACTTGGAATTATATTTAGATTTTTATCAAAAGAAATGTTGTCTGAATTATCTGTTTCTGTAATAAATATACTATCATCTTTTATCTTCCAAATTGCTTCATAACTAGGAGTATTGATTCCTGGAAACGAAACCATCCCACTTTTACTAAATTTGATGGTTTCTTCACAATTAGAACCTCTCATTATCATTTTTAATCCTATTGTATTTGGAGTGACTTCGGTTTTATTGTAGTATATTTTAGTTACACACCAATCATTTTGAGTCAATAAAGTTTCAGTTGAGGTTTTAGAAAAATAAGCAATTGACCATACAATTGGACTTATTATCAAAACACTAACAAAAACAATTTTTGTTATAAGAACAACTTCACTGAATCTGGATTTGTTATTTAGATAACTCAACTTTTTGATCTTAATGTTTTACTACTGTTTTACAAAAAAGCCCCAAATTTCTTTGAGGCTTTTAGTTTTTTATACCAATAATTTAATTGGATTTTCAAGTAATTCTTTCAATGTTTTCAAGAACGAAGCTCCTACAGCTCCATCTACCACTCTGTGATCGCAGCTTAGAGTTACTTTCATAACGGTAGCTACTTTCATTTGGCCATTTTCAACAATTACAGTTTCTTTACTTCCGCCTACTGCTAAAATACAAGCATCAGGTGGATTAATAATAGCAGTAAATTGGTCAATTCCAAACATTCCTAAATTTGAAATAGTAAAGGTATTTCCTTCAAATTCATTAGGTTGTAATTTTTTATTTTTAGCTTTATCTGCCAATTGTTTTACTTCAGCACTAATGTGCGAAAGCGATTTATTATCAGCAAATTTTACAACTGGAACTATCAATCCATCTTCAATGGCTACAGCAATTCCAACATGAATATGGTGGTTATATCTAATTTTATCGCCTAACCAACTAGAGTTAACTTGAGGGTTTTTGCGTAAAGCACCAGCTACTGCTTTTACTATAAAATCGTTAACCGATATTTTTACATTTCCGTCAGCATTAATGGTTTTGCGAGCTTCATTTACCTTATCCATATTTATTTCCATAGTAAGGAAAAAATGTGGAGCAGTAAATAAACTATCGCTTAATCTACGAGCAATTACTTTACGCATTTGCGAAACAGGAACTTCATCGTAGCTTTCGGTTCCTACCACAGCAGGAATATTAATAGTAGGAGCGCTACTAGTAGTTGCTGCAGTTTTAGTAGGAGTAAATGTTTCTACATCGCGTTTAACAATGCGTCCGCCATCGCCACTGCCAGCAATTTGGTTTAACGAAATACCTTTTTCTTCAGCTATTTTTTTAGCCAATGGCGATGCTTTAACACGACCGTCTTCATTATTTGAACTATGAACTGCGCTTGTTTCAACATTCGCAGTAATGTTTTGAGTAGTTGTTTCAGGTTTAGCTTCTTCAGCTTTTGTTGGAGCAGCAGCACTAGCACCGCTTAATAAAGCAGAAATATCTTCGCCTTTTTGACCAACAATAGCAATTAAAGCATCAACAGGAACACTGCCACCGGCAGGAATACCAATATGAAGCAAAGTACCTTTAACAAAATTTTCTAATTCCATGGTGGCTTTATCGGTTTCTACCTCAGCCAAAATATCTCCCGGTTTTATGTCATCGCCCACATTTTTAAGCCAAGAAACAATAACTCCTTCTGTCATTGTATCGCTCATCTTGGGCATGCGTATAACTTCTGCCATTTATTTATATGTTTTTATTTATTTGTTGCGAAAATAACATTTGCTACGATATAAGTTCAACAATTTTTATAAAATTTAAACTGTTAACAAACTGCATCCTCTTACATCGCTAAAATCAAGTCTGCCAAGTACTTCAAACTGTTTTTTATTGTTCATTCTTCCAATATCTTGTGTTTGAATAAAACAGCACGAGTTAATATTGGCTAAATCAATTACATTTAAAACACCACTTTTGTTTTCATTCACAAAACAAAAAGGGTCGGTATTATCCGAAATTTTTACTTGCATCCAATTGGGGCATTCAAAAAGCCCATTTCCATAACTGTATGCTTGGCTTAACAGTTCAGTCATACCATATTCTGAATGAATTTTATTTACCCCAAAACCATTTTGTAAAATGCTATGTATTTCATAACGAGTTATTTCCTTTTTGCGGCCTTTCATGCCTCCGGTTTCCATTACTATTAATTCTGGAAAATCTATTTTAAAATTTTCAGCAAAATCAAGTAATCCAAAAGTTGCACCTAGTAAAATGGTTTTCTGGTTTTTGCGTTTTAGTTCAGTTAATACCTCAAAAAGTTGCTGATGATTATGTAAATAAAAATTACTTAGTGGATGTTTACTTGATTTAATTAATTCATCACACATCAATATGAGCGATGACCCTTTGCGCTCCATGTAGGAAGGTAGTAATGCTAAAAAACAGTAATCTTTTATGTTGCCGTAAAATTGTTCAAAGCCTTTAGTAAAAGCTTGGTTATAAACTTTTAAATTGGTTACATAATGGCTGCTTTCACCTGTTCCCGAGGTGCTGCTGCTTGTAAAAACCATTTCTGTTGGCTCGTTATTACATACAATTTGTTTGTTTTTAAAAAATTGTATGGGTAAAAAAGGTATTTGTGCAACTTCTGTAACACTTTGTTTGTCGAGTATTTTATTAAGTTTGCAATATTGTTGGTAAACAACATTATTTTCGAATTGATAAGTAAATGCTTGTAAAGCTAGTTCATCAAAATTATTTAAATTTGATTTAAAAATGGATTCTATAAAATCGGTAGTATTAAACATTAAAAATAAACTTGCTTTTGCAGCCATTGTTTTTTTATTGCTGCTTAATAGCTGCAAAGAAAAAGAAATATATTCTAACATTCCTCTATTAGATTATAATTCTGTTTATTTCCTACAAAGTGATGGAAAAGATTCGCTTATGAAACTGGTTTTTAGTTTTAAAGATGGAGATGGCGATATTGGCTTAGGTAGTGGTGATACATTTGCGCCATTTAACCCAGTTTTTGATTCCTTAACAGAAGCTTCACTAAACAAGTATTATTTCAATTGCTATGTAGGTTATAAAGAGAAAGTAGGTGGTGTTTTTGTACCATACATTCCAATCGGAAGTACCGATACTTTTGCCTATAACTTTAGGGTTCAAAATTTAACACCTGAGGGACGTCATAAGGCCATAAGAGGAGAGTTGGAGTTAGATATCCCTGTATCGCCTAGTCAGCGCCAATCATTGTTTGATACAGACACTGTTATTTATTCAATTTATATTTACGATAGAAGTTTAAACCAAAGTAATATAATAGAAACGCCCCCAATAATTTGGAGGCGTTAAGTAAATAATTATTGATTAAAAATCATCATCATCGTCATCGTCATCATCAAAGTCTTCAAAAGTAGCAGGCTCTTTTAAATCAACTTCTAAATCATCGTCATCGTCAAAGCTTAAGTCTTCGTCAATTTCCAAGTCATCATCTTCATCGAAGTCGTCATCATCATCATCTACTGATTTTTTTGCAGCGCGAGGTGCAGTACTAAAACTGTCGGCTCTTCTTGCCGAAGGTTTTGCAATCGATTTGGCAGTTACTGAATTTAATTTCATGAGTAAAATTTATATATAATTTGTTTTTTTTAGTTTGAAAAGTTAGCCGCTGTTGTGGCTTTTTCGTTTGGCAAATAAATTATGTGTTTGCTTAAATTCAAACATAAAAATTAATTTTTTTGAAATTTTTTTTATTGCATTTATTGTAATTATAGCAGTAGCCTTAAAAATGACTGTTTTTTCAATATTTTTCAATAAAAACTGACCTTAATCAAACAAATTAAATGCTGCTTTAAAAGTGTTACTATGGGCGTTCACAATATCAGCTATTTTAGGCGAATAGCCACCTCCCATGGCACAGGCCACTGGTATTTTATTTGTTTTACATTGTTCGAAAACAAAAATATCACGCTGTTTGCAACCTTCAGTTGTTACGTTCAGCTTCCCAAATTTATCGGTAGACAAAATATCTACTCCGCATAAGTAAAATATAAAGTCGGGCTGATGCTTTTTGATAACAGCAGGTAAATTATTGTACAATAAAGCCAAATAATCTTCATCATTGATGCCATCAGTTAGTTCAATATCAAGGTCCGAAATTTCTTTATGAAACGGATAATTGTTTTTACCGTGCATGCTTAGTGTAAATACATTTTTATTATTTTGAAAAATTTGGGCTGTTCCATTTCCTTGATGCACATCTAAATCAATAATTAAAATGCGCTCTGCAAGTTTATTTTTGAGTAAATAATTAGCTGCAATGGCCATATCGTTTAACAAACAAAAACCCTCGCCTTTATTAGTAAAAGCATGGTGTGTTCCTCCGGCTACATTCATGGCACAACCATATTGCAAAGCAAACATTGCACAATCAATTGTGCCTTGCATAATGGTAATTTCTCTTTCAACCAATTGAGCTGAAAGTGGGAAACCAACTTTGCGCATTTCTCTTTCAGTCAGTTCCAAGTTTTTCATTCTTTGCCAATATTCAGCATCGTGAGTGAGTAAAATATTTCCTTCACTGCACAATGTTGGCTCAAATAAATTTTCAGTTGTAATGATGCCCTCGTACAATAATTGTTTTGGAATAAGTTCATACTTAAGCATAGGAAACCTATGCCCTTCGGGCAACGAATGTTGGTATATTTCTGTATATGCTATTTTTAGCATGTGATTTTTTGAGGGTTTTAAAATGATTTTACAATACTAAATAAATAAAAAGCGTTCTAGTTTTGAAAAAAAAATATATTTTGCCATAAATAAAATTAACTCACAAGTGAAAATAGCAGTTTTAAAAGAAACCCGAGAAGGCGAGAACCGAGTGGCACTTACGCCAACTGTTTGTGGCCAATTAATAAAACAAGGATACGAATGTTTGGTAGAAAACAATGCTGGCTACAATTCAAACTTTAACGATGATGCCTATTTAAACGTAGGTTGTAAAGTAATGGCAAAGCAAGAAGCATTGATGCAAGCTAATATTTTAGCTAAGGTTAATGCTCCAAACGATGAAGAAATAAGTATGATGCAAGCTGGCTCGGCTTGCATTTCGTTTTTATATGCAGCCAATAATCCGGAATTGATTCAAAAATTAGCAGCTAAAAATATTACGGCCATTAGTATGGACGCGATTCCGCGTATTAGTCGTGCACAAAACATGGATGCATTAAGTTCTCAAGCTAATTTAGGAGGATATAAAGCAGTAATTTTAGGTGCTTCGCAATTAGGGAAAATTTTCCCTTTGCTTATGACTTCGGCAGGAACAATTACTCCTTCTAGGGTTTTGATTTACGGTGCTGGTGTGGCAGGTTTGCAAGCAATTGCTACCGCTAAACGTTTAGGTGCTGTAGTTGAATGTACCGATGTAAGGCCCGAAACCAAAGAACAAATTGAAAGTTTAGGAGGCAAATTCATAGAAGTAAAAGATGCTGAAGCTGCTAAAGTAGAAGGTGGATATGCTAAAGAAGTAAGTGCTGATTATTTATTAAAACAAAAAGAAGCTGTAAACAAAAGTTTATTTCAAGCTGATTTAGTGATTACAACCGCTTTGGTAATGGGTAAAAAAGCACCCGTTTTAATTACTGAAGAGCAAGTAAAACAAATGAAATTAGGCGCAGTAATAGTTGATATGGCTGTGGAACAAGGCGGCAATTGCGAGTTAAGCGAGTTGAATAAAACTGTTACCAAACATGGTGTAACCATTGTTGGTCAAAGTAATTTGCCTAGTACTTTACCTCAAAATGCAAGTGAATTGTATGCCAAAAATATTCAAAATTTATTAACTCATTTAGCTACCAAAGAGGGCTTTAAATATGAAATGGAAGAAGAAATAACCAAAGGAACATTTATAACGCACGAAGGGAAGATTTTGAAGTAATTGTTGAATTGTTTGATTGCTGAATTGCCAAATTGTTAACTAAATAAAATGGAAGAAAATAACTTTAAATCATACTTATCAATTGATAAAATTGAGGCTTATAACAAGGCTTTGACATTTAGCAATTTGCTTTGGGATGAAGTTATTAAATTTGATTATTTTGAAAAACACTCAGTTGGTTTACAATTGGTAAGAGCTGCCGATTCAATTTCAGCTAATATTGCAGAAGGTTTTGGTAGGTATCATAAAAAGGATAAAATTAAGTTTTATCAATATGCAAAGGGTTCTGCTTTGGAGTGTTATGATTGGCTGCTAAAATGTAAACATAGGAAATTATTAAATGAAAGTCAATTACAATCATACATTGAAACAGTACAAAATTTGCCCAAATCAATTAACTACTTAATTAAATACACAAACGATAATTTAAAAGAATAAGAGAAATGGTTGAATTGCTAAATTACTTTTAAATCTATAAAACCATTTAACAATCTAACAATATAACAATACAACCATCTAACCATCTAACAATACAACCATCCAACAATATGTTAACATTCATCACCCAACACATCGAAATGTTTTACCTCATTATCTTAATGATATTTGTAGGTATTGAATTAATTGGCCATGTGCCATCAGTTTTACATACACCCTTAATGAGTGGCGCTAATGCCATACATGGCGTAGTAATTATAGGTTCCATCATTGTAATGGGACAAGCAGAACACGTTGCTTCACTAATACTTGGTTTTTTAGCTGTAGTACTCGGAACACTAAACGTGGTAGGCGGCTTTGTAGTAACTGATAGAATGCTGGAAATGTTTAAGAAAAAGAAGTAATGCTTTAAATTCGAAAAATTAATTACGAAATTCGAATAATTTATAAATAATTTAGAATTGGAAGAAGCAGTAAATAAAATATATGATTTAGAAGAACGGACTTTTCAGTTTGCTCTTAAAGTTAGGTTTTTTATTAAAAAACTTCCAAGAAATGTAAATAATATAGAAGATGGAAAGCAACTAGTTCGCTCTTCTGGTTCTGTTGGTGCAAACTATATTGAAGCCAATGATAGCCTTGGTGAAAAAGATAAACTAATGAAAGTTAGAATTTGCAGAAAAGAAGCCAAAGAAAGTAAGTTTTGGTTACGATTAGTTGATACCGAAAATAATGAAATATTAGAATTAGAAAGAATAAAGTTAATTCAGGAATCTCATGAATTGATGTTGATTTTTGGGTCTATTTTAAAAAGTTTAACAAAAAAATAAATAGTAAAAAACACAAAATAAATTTTCGAATTTCGAGCTTAGAATTTTCTAAATGTCTTTCGAATTTCGAATTTTAAATTTCGAATTTATGGAAAATAACATACTACAAATAATCTACCTTATTGCCTCAGTAACTTTTATTGCAGGTTTAAAATTTTTAGGAAATCCTGCCACAGCGCGTAAGGGTAATTTAATGGCTGCCTTTGGTATGGTAATAGCCATTTTTGGAACTATATTTTTATATACCACCGAAACTGGGGCGCATTTACATAACCTTGGGTTTATTTTTGCAGCTTTGGCTGTTGGAACTGTGGTTGGTTGGATAGTGGCCAAAAAAGTACAAATGACCGCCATGCCCGAAATGGTGAGTTTATTCAATGGAATGGGTGGCGCTTGCGCCATGCTAATTTCAATTATTGAGTTTAAACATTTAGCCGAAGTTGACTTATCAACCGTAGCTGCTGGCCATTTATTAACCATTGTTTTAGGTTTAATAATTGGTTCGGTTTCGTTTGCTGGAAGTATCATAGCTTGGGGTAAATTAAGTGGCAATGTAAAAGACAAATCGTTAGGTATGCAGCAATTAATCAATATTGGTTTACTGCTAGTAATATTGGTACTTTCGGGAGTAATGATATTAGGAAATACTGCTTATACAGTTGAGTTATTCTATGCTGTTTTTGCTTTATCATTAATTTATGGAGTATTGTTTGTATTGCCAATTGGAGGTGCTGATATGCCTGTTGTAATTTCATTGTTAAACTCATTTACAGGTGTGGCTGCGGCTTGTGGTGGATTTTTATACGATAACAAAGTAATGTTGGTAGGTGGTATTTTAGTAGGCTCTGCCGGAACATTATTAACCATTGTAATGTGTAAAGCCATGAACCGTTCGTTGGTAAATGTATTGATTGGAAACTTTGGAGGTGGTGCTACTGGCGAAGCTATGGGTTCGGCTAATTTTGATGGAACCATTAAAGAAGTAACTGCAAGCGATGCTGCTATTTTAATGAAATATGCTAAAAAAGTAATCATAGTTCCTGGTTACGGTTTAGCAGTTGCACAAGCGCAACATATTGTACATGATTTAGAATTACTACTAGAAGCAGAAGGCATTGATGTAAAATATGCCATTCATCCTGTAGCAGGACGTATGCCAGGCCACATGAATGTTTTACTTGCCGAAAGTAATGTTAGCTACGATAAATTAATTGAAATGGAAGAAGTAAACCCTGAGTTTACTACTACCGATGTGGTATTGGTAGTGGGAGCAAACGATGTGGTAAACCCTGCGGCTAAAACCGACCCTAACTCACCAATTTACGGAATGCCAATATTGGACGTAGAAAATGCAGCCAATGTAATTGTAAACAAACGAAGCATGAAGGCAGGATATGCAGGTATTGAAAACGAATTGTTTTACAAACCAAAAACTAGCATGTTATTTGGCGATGCAAAAAAAGCATTGACTCAGTTAGTGAGTGAAATAAAGGCTTTGGGGTAGAAATTTGAAAAACTTGAATACTATTTATACGAAAAGGTTGGTTTAAGTTAACCTTTTTTGTTTAAATAATTAATAATTAGAAAACATACAAATGTTTTAATTGAAATTTGGAATATTTTTACTTCATGAAAAGACTTCTAATTTTATTTGTTGTTATTTTTGTTTTTTCTTGTAAAAAAGAAGAACAACAATTTTATTTTCCAATAAAAGCGAAACTTAGATTATTTAATTCAATGGAGAATTATTTAAATTGTGGTTTGTCTGTTGACTTCTCTGATAGAGCTATTATAAATAACTCTTCTTCTAATGTAAATATTATAGGTAATGAGAGAAAATTCTTTTATGAAATAAATTATGGTGAAACACCAACAGGTGTTATTAAACCAAGAATATTGTTCATGAAAGCGTCTAATTCAGACTCTAGTTATGCAAATATTCAAATAACAATAAATGGGCAAATGGATCAACTATTTATTAAGACAAATAGAGATTATATTTTTGCTGATTTGAAATCTTCAAATAAAGTAGAATTGTCAGGTCCAAGTAAACTAAATAGACTAAAACCAGGTACAATATGGGGTTATATACAATGTAAGGATCAATCATTTTTGAGTTTTGCTAATGATTTTATGGATTCAATAACCACTTCTGGTAAAATTTTTACTGAAAAATTATTGCCTGGGTCTTATTATTATTTCAATATTTCTAAGGATAGTATTATAGACAATTTGATAGAACAGCAAATGAGTAATTTAGATGGAATAATTGTTCCTTTTGCTTATAAATATAATAATGATTTTTCGGCAATTAGAAAAATTGCGGAGAGGTTTGCTTACTTACCAAATGATAAAAATGCTTTAGCTATTTATTTAAGAGATTCATTTGGAAACAAAATTTTAATTAAATACTACTTATGAAACTATTAATTCTTTCTCTAATATTTTTTGTATTTTCTTCCTGTTTTCTTCAAAATAATGGAGATGATTGCATGGGTGGTGCTTGTTGTTGTTCTGATCAAATCGTTGACACTATTGAACCCAATGATAGTAATTATTTTCCTAATAAAATTCGTCAGCAATTAATTTTTATTTCAAAAACTGATTCAACAATATTCCAATGTTATACTGTTGGTATTAATAAAAATGGAAAATTAATAAAAGTTGGAACTAAAGCGGAGCAAGTTAAATGTGGTACTGATTATTGTGATTACCTAGTAAATAATATACCTCAAAATATTATTTACAATTCAATAGATAATAAGGAAGTTCTTAAAATAGTTAGACAAACGGATATAAATCTTAAATATACAAGTAGCTATAGTTATAATTATGGTATTTCTGAATATTCATTTGTAAATATTTTAGGTACTCAATTTTATTTTAAATCAAACAGTTTTAATATCAATGATTCCAATAAAGTAACATTTAATTCATCAATAAATTTAGATAATAACTTATTTACTGAAGTTTTTATTCTTGAAAAAGACACTTCATACTTATCCAATAACCAGCCTTTTAAATGTTACTATTCAAAAATGAATGATGGTTTAATAGGATTTGAATTTAAAAATGGGAACAAGTATTTTAGACTTAATTAACCCTTACCTCTCTTTATCAAAGCAGTATCTTTTCTAATAATCTTATAAAATTAGAAATTTTTTTATTGATAATCTCTAGATTGATGCCCCTGCTCAAGGCTACTCTCCTTGGCCTATAAATGTTTTGGTTTTAGCATTTTTAGGGTTTAAACACACATTACATAAAAAATAATACATTGATTATAAATTATTTGTGTTTTTAATATTACAAACTAGTTTATATTATAAACCAAAATACTAATGTTGCACTGAAATAATTTTACCCTATACACATGAAAAAATTAATGATGATGTTATCAGTTGTGTTGTTAGCAGGAGCTACTAAAGCACAACAAGTTGAATCATTGCAAAATGGTGGTTTTGAACAATGGGATACCATTGATGGTTATCAGCAACCACGAGATTGGTACACTTTAAATGCTCTTACTACTTTTGGTTTTGATCCTACCACCGAAATGACAGACGATGTGCACTCTGGCAAATACGCAGTGAAGCTTATTTCAAAGCAGGGTTCGCGTACAAATTTATCAGGAGTATTATCTTCAGGACCTATTTTAGATGAAAAGTTACAACCTAATTTTGATAACTTAAAATATGCATTTAGTAAACGTCCTACCGCTTTCAGGTTTTATTATAAATCAAGTTTTTAGAGGCAGATACAGCAGTTGGAACTTTTGTTTTAACCAAATGGAATACTACTAATAAACAAACTGATACCATTGCTATTGCAGATTTTTCAATCAACATAAATTTCAATACTTATCAAGAGGCTAATATTGCTTTTAATTACCAATCGTCATTAGTTCCTGATTCTGCCTTTTTTATTATTTCATCAAGTATGGATGGATTTGACCCTAAAATTGGTTCGACCATTTATTTAGATGATTTGGCTTTAGTTTATGGAACAATAGGTGTAAAAAATGCGAGTTTAGAAAACACGTTATTAGTTTCTCCTAATCCTGCACAAACAGTTATAAATTTAAGTAACTCTGGTGTGCTAGGTTCTGTAAAAGTGTTTAATCATTTGGGACAAATTGTTTTTAATACCGTTGAAACCAAACCGCTGTTAAGCATTGATATGAAAGAGTTTTCAAAAGGTTTATACTTTGTTGAAATTGAAAATAAATCAGGTAAGTTGGTAAAAAAAGTTATACTTAATTAATTAAAAATTTTATGAATGAGAAAGATGCCATTTTGCTAATTGAAGAAATGATTAGCAAAACAAAAAACGATATCAAAGAGAATGGTTTTTATTACTATTTTTGGGGCTGGCTGGTATTTATAAGTGCTGTTTCAAATTTCCTTATTTTGCATTTTAACTGGTTTGAGTTTCACTCTTTGCCATGGGCAGTATTAATGCCTTTGGGTGGAATAGCAACTGCTTTTTTTTCTAAAAAAGAAAAGAAAGAAGAATCAAAAGTTCAAACCTATGTCTCACAAAGCATGAAATATGCGCTAAGGGCATATGCTGTATCGCTTTTTATCATTTGTTTTAGCATGTCTTTTGGCGAACAATGGAAAGCATTTTATCCAACCATTATGATGATTTATGCCATTTGGTTATATGTTTCTGGTGGATTATTGAATTTTAAACCGTTAATTTGGGGAGCATATAGCAATTGGTTATTAGCAGCAATTGGGTATATGTGGCCTAATACCGAATTACATTTGGTGTTAATATCAACCGGGGTATTAGCCGGTTTTATTATACCAGGTCATTGGTTAAAATACAGAGAAAGTAAACGTGTTTAAAGATTTAGATCCTATATTACATTCACAACTGCGGTTGGCTATTATGTCGATTTTAATGAGCGTTGAAAGTGCTGAATTTACTTACATTAAAGCTCAAACTAAGGCCACCGCAGGTAATTTAAGTGTGCAAATAGATAAACTAAAAAAAGCTGAGTATATTACTGTTGAAAAAACCTTTAAAGACAATTATCCTTTAACCAGTTGTAAAAAAACCGAAAAAGGTAAGAAGGCTTTTGTTAAATATGTAGAAGATTTAAAATCGTATATTCAATAAATAAAAGGAGTATGAAAAAGTTTTTGTGAAAATTTAGCTTCTTCACATTGTTCTGAATCCCAATAATTTTTTGCATTAAGTTTGCTTTATTATTATTCCTTCTTAAACTAAAATCTAATCATGAAAAAACAAGTTGTTTTCCTATTCGTAATATTTCTTTTTGCTTTTAATAACAAGGCAAAAGCATATACCGAACCTGTTGTTCCAGACACTGTTCAGGTGGGTGTTTATTTTATTAGTTTACACGATATTGATTTCAGACAAAAGGAATATACTGTTAGGTTTTGGTTATGGTTTAGGTGTAAAAAAAAGGAGTACGATTTTGCCAAGAATGTAGAAGTGCCCAATGCCAAATCAATTGAAAATACCGATAACTATAGCGATACCAGCAATGGCGAAATATTTACCCTCATGAAAATGAAATGCGTAATGAAAGAATCGTGGCGAGTGCATAATTATCCTTTCGATAAACAGCAACTAGAAGTGCATATTGAAAACTCACAATTTGATTCTCGTAGTTTGGTTTTTGTAGCCGATACTGTTGGCAAACACTTTGACCCTGAGCTTACCATAGCTGGTTGGAACATCAGCAAAATTAATGTTAAAACAGGTTTGCAAACATACCAAAGCACTTTTGGCGATAATACACTTAAGGAACCTCATTCAAGTTATGCTTCGTTTAAGGTAAACATATTTATTGAACGCAGTGCTTGGGGTTTATTCTTTAAACTGTTTTTGTGTATGTATGTATCGTTTTTTATTTCATACATGTGTTTCTTTATTCATGCTGATAGCATTGAGTCGCGTTTTGGATTAAGCGTAGGCTCTTTATTTGCAGCAGTTGGTAACAAATACATTATTGATTCTATTTTGCCCGAAACCTCCACTTTTACCTTGGTCGATTCATTGCATGCTTTAACTTTTATTGGCATTTTAGTAACCATTATTTTAAGTGTTTATTCGCTTACTTTGGCTAAAAATAACCATTTAAAAAGAGCCAATAAATTAGATAAAAAAGCAGCACGTATTTTACTAATAAGTTATATAGCTCTTAACTTATTTTTTATTATCAAAGCCATTATTGGATAAACAAATGAGATCATTTTTAACCATTATCATCAGCATAGTTTTACTAAGTAATACCATTGCGCAGCAAAACAAACTTTCGCCTTTAACGCGCATTTATTTAGCTAAAAATAAATCGTTGGCCAAGGATGCTATTACCATGCGTGCCCTTATACAAGTTGATAATTATTTTAACCAATCGTTGTTAACCAATTTAGGCATTACTGTTCAAACCAAAGCGGGGAATATTTGGAGCATTACAGTTCCTATTTATGCCATAGAAAAGCTGAATGATTTACAAGGTTTACAATATGTAGAAGCATCGTTTTCGGCTATGCCATTAATGCAAGATACTGATTGGATTGCCACCAAAACCAACTTGGTGCATCAAGGTATTAATTTACCAATGGCTTATAAAGGCGATGGAATAATAGTTGGTGCCATTGATATTGGTTTTGATTATAATAATCCTGCCTTTTTTGATGCAAATGGCAATTGCCGCATTAAACGTGTTTGGGAACAAAATAAAACTGGAAAAGCGCCTACTGGGTATAATTATGGAAACGAATTAACTACTATTGCCGATTATAAAACAGCACAAACCGATAGGCCAACTGAAGGACATGGAACCATGGTAGCGGGTATAGCTGCTGGTGCAGGAATTTATGGTAAAGGCAATGCCAATAGGGGCATGGCGCCTAATGCCGATTTAGTTTTGGTAGCTTTAAATTATGGAACCGAAACTTTTTTAGACGATAAAAATACTGCTGGTCCGGCCTTTGTTGATGCCATTGATTATATTTTTAAATATGCTGCTTCGCAAAATAAACCTGCCGTAATTAACATCAGTTGGGGTCATCATGCTGGTCCGCACGATGGTACTTCATTGCTTGATAAAGCAATAGAAAACTTAACCGGTGTAGGTAAAATATTGGTAAATGCCGCAGGTAACGAAGGCAGACAATTATTGCATTTACAACAAAATTTACAAAACGATACTTTTTATACCATCAGTAATTTTACCCGAAAACCCATTGCAAAAGAAACCAATACCGTAAACTTTTGGGGTGCAGAAAATACTGATTTTGCCATACAAATCAGGATGCTTGATACGTTGCAAAACCAAGTGGCACAAAGTGTTTTTTATAGTGCCTCTGGCAATGTAAACGCAAGTAATCACTTGTATTTTGGCAATGATACTTTAACTTATACTATTACATCATCGGCCAAAAATATAAATAACAATAAGCCTGAAATTTTTATAATTTATGAAAACACCAATTGCAATAAATACTATGTTTCGTTTGCCATTACATCGGCTAACACAGTTTTACACGCTTGGAATTGCGGTTATAATTGGAGTAAAGGTTATCCGCAGTTTTTAGCAAATATTTTTAACCAACCAATAAAAGCCAATTACATAATGGGAAATAACCAATACACCATTGGCGAATCGGGTTCTAATAGCAAAGCAAGTATTGCAGTTGGTTCGTATAATTCAAACGTAAATTGGACAAACTTTTGGGGTGGAACTAAAAGCATTGATGCTATTTCGCAAAAAGATACCATTACTGGTTTTTCAAGCCGCGGGCCAAGTACAGATAATAGAATAAAACCGGATATTACAGCGCCAGGTTATTTTGTAGGTGGACCTATTAGTAGTTTTACGCCACTTGATATAACTGATATAACAGATACCATTTTCTTGAATGGAACTAGGTATGATTGGGTAATGTCGGCAGGAACATCATTTGCTGCACCTTGCGTTGCAGGAGCCATTGCATTAATGCTGCAAGCCGATAGAATGTTAACACCAACTAAAGCATTAGCTATGCTTAAAAACTCAGCTAGGGTAGATGCTAAAACAGGCGCTGTGCCAACTAATAATTGGGGTTGGGGCAAAATAAATGTTTACGAAGCATTTAAATTGGCTTATGCCACAGGTATAAAACCAATTGAAAAACCTCATGTTTCAGTTTATCCAAATCCTTTTACCCATCAATTAAATCTTGAAATAGCAGAAGAGCCTTTAACACTTGAAATAATGAATATAGCAGGTAAATTGGTACACTGTCAAAATAACACTAACAAAACACTTGATTTATCGCATTTACCTTTGGGTATTTATGTGTTAAAAATTACACTTACCAATAACCAAGTTATTCAGCAAAAAATTGTGAAGATAGGCGAGTAGGAACAAGTATTTTATACTATGGTCAAACTAATTCAATAATTCAAAATCTATGGAGGTAATTTCCCATAAACTATCGTTATTTTTCAGTTCAAAATTCATATCGTATTTGGTTTTAGTTTTCGTTCCGGGCTTTTTAAACTCAAGTGTTCCAATTACTTTAGCTTTTGTATTGTTTTTATTAAAAAGCAGTTCTTTTTTTCTGTAATCCATTACCTCTTCAGCATTATGAATGAGGTGGAAAAATTTAACTTTTTCTTCTAATTCTTTTAAGGAAATTGATTGTTTATTCAGCAAAATTTCATTGCTACATGTATATTTAAAATTAGAAGAATCCAACTCTTCCTCATCCAACATAGTATAAATAAAGTGTTTGATTTTATTCTTAACATCAAACTCATGGTTGGGGTGAAACTCTTCGTAAATAAAATGAGTAATCATACCAGGAATATTTAAAGTTTGTGTTTCTTGGTTGATTAACTCCTCCGTGATAAATTTATATTTTACTAAATCACTGTAATTGTCTAAGAAATCAAGTTGAATAAATTTTTTGTTAAGCAACAAATTTATTTTTTTCAACTCACTTTTTAATTGTTTTTCGTTTAATGAATCTGCAGCTTTAAACTTAGGGTTTTTGAGCAAATCATTCACAGTAACTTTAGTTGATTTAGTTACTTGTTTTTCAAATTCAATAATATTTTTCAAAAACAAATTTTCAATTTCAGCTGGAATTCCATCATTACTTCCGTTCATAATCTGTCCACCCAAAATATTTTCTAATTGCAATTTCATAAGTTGATTTTCCATGTGTAAATCCTCTGAACGGCTTAGTTTATTTGCATCAGGAATTAATTGTATGAGTTCATTCTCTGAATCTAAGCTTTGTTTAAATGGGTCCTCACCTTTTAAATAATTTTCCCAATAATGTATAGGTCTGAAATAATTATTTGGCGTGCTTCCATGAAGTAGGTTCATTAAAATATTTTCTTCTTCCTCTAAATCAATTTCCTCAAAATTTTGATAGGTATACATTCTGCCAATTAATGAATCAGTAATGCTATTCATGTAACCCAGCATTTTTCTGCTATCAGTTTTAGTGATAGCATTTTCTTTAAAATAGGCCATTTGTTCGTTTATAAAAACAGTTGGAAATGAAAATCTTTTCAATAGTTTTTCTAAGCTAGTAATAAAGTTAGGGAAAGTTTTTTTTATGGTTTTTCCTACAGTAACTACGGTAACTAAACTTGGTTCATGAACATATATAACTAAACTTTTTCCTTTAAATGAACTGGTAACAGTATTGGCGTACCAAGTACCTAAAATGGGTAATGTGATAGCCGATAAATCAACAGTTTGAGGTTTTAGTCTTTGGGTATTTAACAGTTTTTGCGTAGCTCTAACTAATATCATTTTCAATTTTAGGTACGTAATTTTACAAAAACAATAATTCAATCAATTTTATTTTCAAGGTTTAATAAATACTTTAAAAAATGGGCTAAATGATTTATTTTTCGTTTATTTGAAATAATGAAACAACTTGTTTTTATAATCTTATTTTTTAGCTGTATTTCAATTTTCGGACAAACTCCACTCGATAATGTAATATATGATAAAAAGGTTCAAACTGTTCAATTATTGATAGATGGAACAGATGACAGATATCCAATGATATCATTAAATGGAGGGCAGCAATTAAAGTTAAGTTTTGATGTAATTGGAAGCAATAATGAATATTTTCAATACACACTAATTCATTGCGACCAAGCTTGGCAGCCTACCAACATGCAACAAAGTCTATACCTAAAGGGTATGAGTTTCGATAATATCAATGACTTTAAGTTTAGCACAAATACTTATGTAAAATATGTACATTATAATTTGTTATTGCCTAATGATAATATGAAACCGACTATTGCCGGAAATTATATTGTAAAGGTGTATCGCAATTTTGATGAAACTGATTTGGTGCTTACCCGTAGGTTCATGGTGTTGAATAATCAAACAAAAATTGCTGCCACAGCCAAACCTGCATCGCTTGCAGAATACCGCTTTACCAAACAAGAACTTAATTTTACAATTGATTACAATGCCACTTTAATTCCAAATCCATTGCAAGATATCAAAGTTGTTATTCTCCAAAATAACAGATGGGATAATGCATTACGAGATATTAATCCTCAATTTGCCAGTAATGGAAAATTAGACTATAATTATTTTGATAAAACACTTTTTAGTGGAGGTAATGAATTCAGGTTTTTTGATATCAGGAATTTACGTCAATTTAGTTTAAATGTTCGCACCAAATACCTCGATTCTGTATATCACTGTTTATTAAACACTGATGAGCCAAGAGGCAGTAAACAATATTTTCAGTATATTGATTATAATGGGAAGCGTATAGTTTTTAATAAAGAAGGAAATAATACAGATGTAGATGGCGATTATGCATTGATTCAATTTCAGTTAAGCGCATTGGCTAATATTCCTGCCAGTACCGATGTATATGTAATTGGGGAGTTTACCGATTGGAAACAAAAACCTGAATATAAAATGACTTATAATGCTAATCGTGAGCGATATGATTTAGAAGTTCCATTGAAACAAGGAAGATATGAATACATGTATTCTCTTTTAAATAATGAGTCGCAAAAACCTGATGAAAGTACTTTTGAAGGAAGTCATTCAAATACCGAAAATGAGTATTTAATTTTGGTTTATAATCATAATTTGCAGTTCAATTATGATGAACTAATTGGATCAACAATTTTTAGTTCAGGAAGACCATAAATTTTATAAATAATAAAACCAAAATGTTATAAATTGTTTATAAATAAATAATAGCAGATTCATTTGCAAACTTACTTTTGAAAAAAATAGCAGAATAATATGAGTGATAACAAAGAAAAATTGAAAGCCCTACAGCTTACTATAGATAAATTAGATAAGCAGTATGGTAAAGGAACTGTAATGCGCATGAGCGATAAATTGGTAGTTGAAACACAAGTTATTTCTACTGGTTCATTAAGTTTAGATATTGCCTTAGGAATTGGTGGATTGCCTGTAGGTAGAATTATTGAAATTTATGGTCCTGAAAGTTCAGGTAAAACTACTTTAAGTTTACATGCCATTGCCGAAGCACAAAAAAAAGGTGGAATTGCTGCTTTTGTGGATGCTGAACATGCTTTTGACAGAACTTATGCCGAGAAATTAGGGATTGATGTAGATAATTTAATTATTAGCCAACCTGATGATGGAGAGCAAGCTTTAGAAATTGCTGATGCTTTAATTCGCTCAGGTGCAATTGATATTATTGTAATTGACTCGGTAGCAGCATTGGTTCCTAAAGCCGAAATTGAAGGCGAAATGGGCGAAAGCAAAATGGGTTTACAAGCTCGTTTAATGAGTCAAGCTTTGCGTAAATTAACGGGTACTATTAACAAAACTGGTTGTGTTTGTATTTTCATTAACCAATTACGTGAAAAAATTGGTGTGATGTTTGGAAACCCTGAAACCACCACGGGTGGTAATGCATTGAAATTTTATGCATCAGTTCGTTTAGATATTCGTAGAATTGGTCAAATAAAAGAAGGAGTAGAAATTATAGGTAACCGCACACGTGTTAAAGTAGCTAAAAATAAATTATCGCCTCCTTTCCGTACTGTAGAGTTCGATATTATTTATGGCGAAGGTGTGAGTCGTTTAGGCGAAACCATTGACTTAGGTGTAGAGTACGAAATCATTAAAAAATCGGGTTCATGGTTCAGTTATAACGATACCAAATTAGGCCAAGGCCGCGATTCGGTAAAACAAATTTTAGGTGATAATCCAGAATTAACAGCCGAAATTGAAGCTAAAATATTTGAAAAAGCCAGCTCTGGGGAAATCAAAATCAAAGCATCTGCGGAATAATAATTAATAAGATATGTTAAACAAAAAAACACGCTCTAGGGCGTGTTTTTTTGTTTTGTAAACTTTATAATGTTTAATTACTTTTTATCGTGTCCATGCTCTTCGCCTTCAGCGCAGCAAGCTTTCTTTTCCTTACCAGCGCTTTCTTTGCACATTGCTTTACATTTAGCCATATCAAATTTACCATCAGCACCGTACATGCTTTGGCACATAGCTTTTTGCTCAGGAGAGCATTGCATGCTATCGCAATAAGCAGCACATTCTTCTTTGGTCATGGTCATGCATTTTTCCATATCGCAATTGCCCATCATATCGCAATGGCTCATATCTACTGAATCCATATCGCAGCATTCTGTTTTTGCACCATTTACCATTCCAGCTTTATCAGCTTTCATTCCACCTTGAACAGCAATATAAGGAGCAATAACCAACGAAACGATTGACATTAATTTAATTAAGATATTCATAGATGGTCCTGAAGTATCTTTGAAAGGATCACCTACTGTATCACCAGTTACTGAAGCTTTGTGTGGCTCCGATTTTTTGTAGAACATTTCGCCATTAATCATTACACCTTTTTCGAACGATTTTTTAGCATTATCCCAAGCACCACCTGCGTTGCTTTGGAAAATTCCCATTAACACACCACTAACAGTAACACCTGCTAATAATCCACCTAATACTTCTGGTCCAAAAATAAAACCAACAATAACTGGTGTAATTAAAGCAATAGCGCCTGGCAACATCATTTCGCGGATAGAAGCTTGAGTAGAAATAGCTACACATTTTTCGTATTCAGGTTTAGCTTTGTATTCCATAATTCCTGGAATTTCGCGGAACTGACGTCTAACTTCTTGAACCATATCCATAGCTGCTTTACCAACTGCTTGAATACATAATGCTGAGAAAATAAATGGAATCATTCCACCAACAAATAAACCAGCTAATACATTTGCTTTATAAATATCAATTGCATCAATTCCAGCAATACCAACAAACGCAGCAAATAATGCTAACGAAGTTAAAGCAGCAGAAGCAATTGCAAATCCTTTTCCTGTAGCAGCAGTGGTATTACCAACTGCATCTAAATTATCAGTTCTTTCACGAACTTCAGGAGGTAATTGGCTCATTTCAGCAATACCACCAGCATTATCAGCAATAGGACCAAAAGCATCAATGGCTAATTGCATAGCAGTAGTTGCCATCATACCAGCAGCAGCAATTGCTACACCATATAAACCAGCAAAATAGTATGAAGCCATGATACCGCCAGCTAAAGTTAAAATAGGAATAACTGTAGATTTCATACCTACTGATAAACCACCAATAATATTAGTAGCATGTCCTGTTGATGATTGTTGAATAATTGATAAAACTGGACCTTTACCCATTGCTGTGTAATATTCAGTTACAATACTCATAATAGCACCTACAACTGTTCCAACAACTATAGCTAAAAACACATTTAATTTAGAAAACTCATAACCACGTAAGTTTAAAGTTTCAGGCAACATCCAATTTACAATAAAATAAGAGGCTACTACTGTCAAAATCATTGAAGACCAGTTACCTAAATTTAAAGCGTTTTGTACATTTGATTTATCGTCTTTAATAGTAACAAACCAAGTTCCAACAATAGAAAATAAAATACCTAAACCACAAATTACCATTGGTAATAAAATAGGCGACATACCTCCAAAATTATCAGTAACTTTAATTTCTTGGCCTAAAACCATAGTAGCCAAAATAGTTGCTACGTATGAACCAAATAAATCGGCACCCATACCAGCAACGTCACCTACGTTATCACCCACGTTATCGGCAATAGTTGCAGGATTACGAACGTCATCTTCAGGAATTCCAGCTTCTACTTTTCCTACTAAGTCAGCTCCAACGTCAGCAGCTTTGGTGTAAATACCACCACCCACACGTGCAAATAAAGCAATTGATTCTGCTCCTAATGAGAAGCCTGTTAATACTTCGATAGCAGTAATAACTGTGTTTTCGCCTAAATCAGCAAAAATGGTTAAGAAAACAATGAATAATCCTCCTAAACCTAAAACAGCTAAACCAGCCACTCCTAAACCCATTACAGTTCCACCAGTAAATGAAACTTTTAAGGCTTGTTTTAAACTTGTACGTGCAGCTTGTGTAGTACGAACGTTAGCTTTTGTAGCTACTTTCATACCAATGTATCCGGCAGTTGCCGAAAATACTGCACCAATTATAAATGAAATAGAAATAATCCAACTTGAGTGGATTGCTTTTCCATTAACTTCGTGAATTGTTCCTGAATAAGCCAATAAAGCCGCAGCAAATACTACGAAAATACTTAATACTTTCCATTCAGCTTTTAAAAATGCCATTGCACCATCGGCAATATAACCTGCTAATTCTTGCATGTTTTTGTCACCAGCATCTTGCTTGTTTACCCAAGCACTTTTAATGGCCATTACAATAAGGCCAATAACTCCCAAGGCGGGAACTAAGTAAATTACATTTTCCATTCTTTCTTTATGTCTCTAATTTTTAAAATCGTGCGAAAATAGGAGTTCTGAATTAAAACACCAACTTAGTTTTTTGAATGAAAAAATACTTCATAAATTGATTTGCAACACATAATACACTAATTTTATAAAATTATTTTTTGCTATATATAAAAGGAACTCTTTCTGTGTAACTTCCTATCAAACCAAGGCAACATTTTAGGAGTTATCGAGAAAATCTCAAAAAAATTATACCAACTCCATAAATAATTTACTCAATTGCGGTTCAGCTTTATTAGCGGCTGCAATTATTTTTTCTAAACTTACTGGTTTTAAAGTTTCAGGAAATCCTAAATCTGTAATAACCGAAATGGCACAAACAGCTAATTTCATTTGTACAGCCACCAAAACCTCGGGAACAGTACTCATTCCAACAGCATCAGCGCCCATTATGCTAAGCATTTTATACTCAGCTTTGGTTTCTAAAGCTGGTCCTTGTACCGATGCGTAACAACCTTCATGTAGTTTTATATTATTTTGCGTTGCAATATTTAAAGCTTTCTCGCGCAATGTTTTGTTGTATGGTTCGCACATATCAGGAAATCTGTCTCCAAACTCACGGTAATGTTTTCCTCTTAATGGCGATTCGGGCAATAAATTAATATGATCATTTATCAGCATTAGTTCGCTTACTTGATAATTTCGGTTCAATCCACCCGCAGCATTGCTTATTAATAGTTTATTTATGCCTAAAAATTTTAAAACCCTTACCGGAAAAGTAACTTCTTGCATACTGTAGCCTTCGTAATAATGAAACCTACCTTGCATAATTACCACAGGTTTTTTATTTAAATAGCCAAAAATTAGTTTGCCTTTATGGCTTTCAACCGTGCTTATAGGAAAATGTGGAATATCCTCATAATTGATGGTATTTACCACTTCGCAATCGTTAACCAAAGCCCCCAAACCAGTTCCTAAAATAATACCAGTTTCAGGTTTTATGGCAGTTTTTGAAAGAATATAATTAGTAGCTTCGTTTATTTTGTTCAACATAATTTAAAATGGTTTGGTTAAATTTTTCTTTATCATTTTCGAAAAATGCCACTTGCAAAGGCAAATAATAAATAGGATAATTTTTTAGCAAATCTTTGAACTCATCGGTTTGCAAGCGCATGGCATCTTTTTCGGTACTTACTAATATTTTATTTTCCGATTCGTATTTATCAAATTCAGCTAAAAGTTTGGTAATTTCTTCCTTTGTAAAATCATGATGATCGCCAAAGCGCCAAGCAGTTAATACTTTACGGACATTTTGCTCCAAATAATTTTCAAAACTATCGGCTTTAGCAATTCCGCTAAACATTAGAATATCAGTATTTTTAAGGTTTATTTGATTTTCAATGTTTCTAATAAAGTAAGGCACCAAATCATCATATTTTTGGTAGCTAAAAAATACTTGTTGGTGTGCTAAAGGTTTTATTTGTGCTTTAATTTTATCTTTTTCCGTTTGCTGTAAATCTGAATTACATTTGGTAACTATAATAATATCAGCGCGTTTATAGCCTGCTCTGTATTCGCGCAAAGTGCCCGCTGGAGTTAAATAATCTTGGGTAAATAAATTATTATAATCGGTTAATAAAATATTCAATCCCGCTTTTATAGCTCTGTGTTGAAAAGCATCATCCAATAAAATTACATCTGTATCCTCCGCATCAAAAAGTAAGTTTGGCACGCCAATAACCCTGTTTTCGCTAACGGCAAGATGAATTTCGTCTTTAAATTTTTGTTTTATTTGTCTTGGCTCATCGCCAATTTCGGTGGCGCTACTTTCATTGGTTGCAAAAAAATAACCAATGGTTTTGCGTTTATAGCCTCGGCTTAAAATAGCTACTTTGTGTGTAGGCTTAAGTAATTTTATCAAATATTCAATATGTGGAGTTTTTCCTGTTCCTCCAAAAGCCAAATTACCTACATTAATAATCGGTAGCTCAAAAGATGTTTCGGGCAATAATCCTGCACTGTAACACCAGTTTCTTATAAATAAAATAAAACCATATAGCAGCGCAAAAGGCGCAGCTAATATTCGTAATGCTAAAATCATATTTGGCTTCGATATTAGCTAAAAAAAATAAGAGTAATTAACTCAAATTATGCAGGCAAATATTTTCGGTTAAGTTAAAATGTTCAAATCAGGCTTGGCGTAAGGCAATTTAGCTATTTTTTCTGCTTTGTAATAAGTTTCTAAACCTTGAACGGCAATGCTTTTGGTTTTACTTAAATCAAGTAAATATTCTTCAGTTAAAAAATCTTCGTTAATAATCAGTTCTACCACTCGGCCAATTACTAAAATGGTATTATTTGATTTAATTAAAACTTCTTCTTCAAAGGTTAAACCTATTTTAACCAAACTTTCAGTTACGTATGGTGCTTTAATTATGTTTGAGTAAAATTCGTTAAGGCCAGTTTTTTCAAATTCGCTTACATTTTCTCCAAATCGGGCAGCAGTTTGATGGGCTTGTTTGTATATATTTTCGTTTACATGGTTAATGGTAAAACATCTTGTACTTTTTATATTTTCATAGGTATGTCTCTCAACACTAGCTGGTCTTTGAATAAAACCCATTAATGGCGGATTGGCACCAATATGATTAACCGAGTTAAAAATAGCCAAATTACTTTTTCGGGTATTATTAATAGTACCAATTAAGTTAGCAGCCCTTAAACCGGAAAGGCAATTGATTAAATTGGTGCGTTTTTGTTTTTCTAGTTTTTCAAAATCAGAAGTAAGCAGTTGAATCATATTAATTGTTTCATTTAATAAAGCGTTTCAGGGAAAAATGTTTTAAGAAATTGTTAGCCACAAATAATCTTCAATCATTGATTTTTTGTAATTAATAGATTATCAGGCATATGCTATAAATCAATTTATTTTCATTATTAAATTAACTTTATTGCAGCAGTGAAAGTACTCATTATTGACGATGTAAGTAGTTTATTAACAGAAGGATTGGAGAAAATTGGTTATGAAGTAACTTATTTGCCTACTATTAATAGGAACGAAATTTTACAAATAATTGCACCTTTTGGGGTTTTGGTGGTGCGTACCAAAACTTTAATTAATAAAGAAATTTTTGCTGCTGCTCCAAATTTAAAAATTATTGCACGAGCAGGCAGCGGGTTGGACAATATTGATTTGGATTTAGCCAATCAAAGAGGAATTTATTGTTTTAATGCTGGGCAAGCCAATGCCGATGCTGTTGGTGAGCATACTTTGGGCATGCTATTAGGTTTAATGCGTAATTTAGCCAAAGCCGATTTTGAGGTAAGAAATAAAATTTGGGATAGAGAAGGCAATAGAGGTTATGAATTAAATGGAAAAACGGTTGGAATTATTGGTTTTGGAAACACAGGAAAAGCATTTGCAAAAAAATTAGCCGGTTTTGAGGTGAAAATTTTGGCATATGATAAATATTTGGAAAATTATTCTAACCAAAATGCGCAAGAGGCAACTTTGGAGCAAATTTTTGAAGAAAGTGACATTTTATCGCTTCATGTTCCGCTTACTTTAGAAACCAAAAATTGGGTGAATGCAAGTTTTTTTAAACAATTTAAAAAAAATATTTACCTATTAAATATGTGCCGTGGAGAGGTAGTAAATATGCCTGAAACAATTGAATTACTGAAAGTTAATAAAATAAAGGGAGCTTGTTTTGATGTATTGGAAAACGAAAAAATAAATAACCTAAGCAACCAGCAGCAAAAAGATTTTGACTACCTTATAAACAACAAAAAAGTAGTTTTATCACCGCATATTGCCGGTTGGACTTTTGAGAGCTATGAAAAAATTGCGCAATCCATACTCTTAAAATTAACTGACTTAAAATAAGCACAATAAAATTACTTGAGCGGCTATTTTGGGTGATGTTTGATTTATTGAAGAAAACCCATTTAATTTACGCTCTTAAAATCAATCCAATTAATAATTTGTAACAAACATTTACATGAGAAGGATATATTTATTATTAGCGGCCTTAATAGGCCTTTCTGCCATTGCTACTGCCCAATCAAACTTGGGAGTATTAGATGGTAAAGTAATTGACGGAGTTACCAAGAAGCCAGTAGATTTCGCGGTTGTAACCATTGAAGGTGGGGGAGGAATTAAAAAATCTAAAACAACCGATAAGGATGGTGAGTTTGAATTTACAGCAATTCCATCTGGTAATTATGATATTACTGTTTCATTTACAGGTTATCAAAAAGCAAAGTTAGAAGATGTTCCTGTAAGAGGTGATAACAAAATTACCTCAAGGACAATTTCTTTGAGCCAAAGTAGTGCTACTACTTTGGGAACACTTGTGGTTAGAGATAAGGTACAATTGATTGACAAGGACGATCCTAACCAAAATAATTTTAAAAATATTAATAAGCAAGGAACTCAAAATTTAAATGCCATTGCTGGTATTTCTCGTGGTGTTGATTCAAGGGGTGGAGGAGCTCCAAATATTCGTGGTTCTCGTGCTGAAAATACAGCTTATTATATTGATGGTGTGCGTGTAACAGGTATCAATTTACCTGCTAATGCCATTGAAAATTTAGAAGTAATTACAGGTGGAACTCCTGCCTCTTATGGTGATTTTACTGGTGGTGCCATTAGTGCTACTACCAAGGCTCCAACTAAAAATTGGGTTCGTTTTTTAGAGTACAGAACTGCCTCTCCTTTTTATGGTTATTTAGATAATTCACACACCAATGAATTTACTACTTTCATTTCCGGTCCAATAATGTTAAAAGACAAGGGAAACAGAGAAAGAGAAAAAGTATTGATTGGTTTTACTAATTCTGTAAGAGGTTTTTATTCTTTGGATCCTGGATTGCCAGCTGTGGATGTTTATAAGGTTAAAGATGCTAAAATGAAAGAATTGGAAGCAACTCCAGTTCGTCCTAATGCTTTAGGAACTTTAGTTCCAGCAGCCGAATTTTTAACCAAAGGTGATCTAGAAAAAGTAGATTATCGCCAAAATGTAGCAGCTTATAATATCAACACAAGTGGTAATTTTAATTACCAACCTAGTAATAATATGAACTTTAAGTTGGGCTACCAAGCTCAATTCTTCTCACAAAACAATTGGAGTAGCTATTATTCATTGTTAAATTCTGCTAACAATTCCGTTACGCAAGGTTACAGAGGATTAGTTTATTTACAGTTTACCCAATTGTTTAATAAAAAAGAGGATACTGCTAAAGCAAGATTAGAAGCGGCTATAACTAAAGGAGTAAAAATTTCGGATGCTTATTATACAGTTCGTGTAAGTTATGAGCGTAATTATTCAGAATCTTTTGATGCCAATCATGGAAAAGATTTCTTTAAATATGGATATGTAGGTACATTTAAAACCTATAAAGTTCCTAGTTACACTACTGTTAGAAAAACATTTGGACAACCTGCTGATACCATTACATTGCAAGATGGTAGAAAAATGTATTTAACAGGTTATACTCGTCAAACTGGATTAAGGGACTCAGCTTTAACTTTTCAAAAGGCTGATTTCAATACTTTAAGAGGAAATTATACACAAGCATATCTTAATTATTATGGTGTTAATAGTTTTAATAATACAAATAATTTAAGAGGTTTAGGTGCTTTGGTAAATGGTGATGATCCAATATCAATCTATTCTGGAATGTGGGGTAATTTGGCCGATGTTCAAACAGGTTATTCAAAGGGTTTATATGAAAATTATATTGTTTATTTGGAATCAAATGCTTCAGTAGCACCTCGAAGAAATTTGAAGGCTAAGCATAATTTACAGTTTGGTTTAACTTATGAGCAACGTTTCCAACGTAGTTACAATCTATCTGCAGGGAATTTATGGCAGTTAATGCCACTATTAGCTAATCGTCAGCTTGCAAGTCTTGACACAATTGGAACTGCTAAATTTGATGCAAATGGTGTTTTTCAGGATACCATTACCTTTAACCGCAGAATTGTAGCGTCTGAACAAACTGAGTTTGATAAAAATTTAAGAGCTAAATTAATTAGCCAAGGAGCCACTGATAATAATGGAAATGCTATTACAGACCAAACCTATTTAGATGTGAATTCTTATTCACCAGGAACATATAATTTAAATATGTTTTCAGCCAATGAGTTATTGAACAATGGTAATTCATATGTTGGTTATTTTGGATACGATCATTTAGGAAATGAGGTTTCAGGAAAACCTGGTATCAATGAATTTTTCAAAAACAGAATTTTGCCTGCTTACCAACCTGTTTATGCGGCAGCTTGGATTCAAGATAAATTCCAATTTAAAGATTTAATTTTAAGAGTTGGTGTTCGTGTGGAACGTTTTGATGCAAATCAATTGGTATTACGCGACCCTTATTCAATGGTTCCAATTTATACAGCTGGTGAAGTTCGTCAGGGCAATTTAGCTAATATGAAAGCTGATGCTATTCCAGATATTGTAAAGGATAATTGGAAAGTATATATCAATACAGATAATTTTAATTCAACATCATCTTATGGTGTGGCGGGTTATAGAGATGGTAACAAATGGTACGATAAAAACGGTAATCCTGTTTCGGATCCGGCAGCTATTCAACGTGCAGCAGGAACTAGCCAAAACGTTCCTTATGTGGTAGATGCTAAAAATCCCAAAACGCCAACTGCGGAATCATTCAAAGATTATGTACCGGATGTGAAAATTTTACCTCGCGTGTGGTTCTCGTTTCCTATTAGCACTTCATCACAATTCTATGGTACTTATGATATTCTAACTCAGAGACCAAGTAGCAATGTGGCACAAATTGATGATTATTTTTATTTGTCAAACAGATTAACAGGTACAATTGCAAATCCCGATTTGAAAATGACTTCTGTTACCGATTATGAGATTGGTTTCCGTCAACAAATTGGAAAAAACTCTGCAATTGGTATCATTGCATCATACCGTGAAAATAGAAATATGACAACACTATATAGTTTTGTGCAAGCTTGGCCGAACACATATACTTCAGTAGGGAACCTTGATTTCTCAACCGTTAAATCAATTGGATTAGAATATAAGTTAATTGATATGGGTAATATAAATGTAGATGCCAATTACCAATTGCAATTTGCTGATGGAACTGGATCAGGAGTAGGTTCAAGTGCTGCATTAATTGCAGCTGGATTGCCAAATAATAGAACGATTTTCCCACTAGATTATGATACACGCCATACATTCAAAACTAATTTTGATTTCCACTACAAGGATGGTAAAAAATATGATGGTCCTATTGTAGCAGGTAAGAAAATTTTAGAAAATGCGGGTTTTAACTTTATATTCTCTGCTTACTCAGGTCGTCCTTATACACAAGATTTGATAGCAACTCCAGGCGTTCAAAATGGCGTTGTTACCAGAAGCCCAATTAAAGGAACTCCTAATGGGGCTAATTTGCCTGCCCAATTTAACATTGATTTAAATATAGATAAGAATTTTACCATAAAAAATGAGCGTGCAGGAGCAAGAGTTAAAGAATATAGAATGCGTGTTTTCTTTACCATGACCAACTTGTTAAATGCTGCTAATGTTACGGGAGTATTTAGATATACAGGTAGTGCATATAATGATGGGTATTTGTCATCGCCATTTGCTGCAGATCAAATTAGGACTGCAACCAATGCACAATCTTTTATTGACTTATATAATACAAGATTGGTTAACCCGGATAGATTTTTATTACCGCGTTTAACTCGTATTGGAGTATCAGTTCAGTTTTAATTATTAAAAATAATTTTATGTTAAACTTTAAAAATATAAAAACAGCAACACTCGTATTAAGTGCTTTAGGTTTAGGTTTAAGCTTACAAGCCCGCGAAAATATTGGTTTAGGTAAGTCTGCAGGAAATTCCTCAAATGTTTTACCTAATATAAAATCTAACCCATTATCAAAAATGGGTGCAGGTTGTTCTCCTGCAACAGCACAAAAAGAACTTGCCATTAATAATGTAAGAACTATTATTTTGAATGGTGGCGATATGTGGTGGAATTTAAGCAATGCTCGTTATGAAGTTCCAAAGGTTCAAACAGGTCAAGTTGCGAAAAATTCATTGTTCTCTGGTGCATTATGGATTGGGGGTATAACACAAGGTAACTTACGTTTGGCTGCTCAAACTTATCGTCAAACTGGTAATGATTTTTTCCCAGGTCCTTTGCAAATTGATGGTTCGGCTTCCATTGCTGCCGCAAGATGTAAAGAGTTTGATAAGGTTTGGACAGTAACTCGTACTGAAATTGCTAATTTCCAAAATGGTGGTGCAGCATCTGCTGATATAGCTACTTGGCCAGGTAATGGAGGTGTTGGTGAAGCAAAATTTTTAGCACCGTTCTTCGATGCAAATAATGATTTTATCTATAGCTCTGATGATGGAGATTATCCTACTTTAAACCAAGGTGAAAATGGTTTGGCTTCTATTCCAGATCAAATGATGTTTATTTGTTATAATGATAAAGGTAATATACATTCAGAAACGCAAGGTTTACCTTTAAATTTAGAGTTTCGTTTGCAAGCATTTGGTTTTGCTACCAATGATGAGGTTAATAACATGACTTTTTATAGAACCACAATCATTAACCGAGGAACAGACGCAATCGATAGTTGTGTATTTGGACAATGGGTTGATGCTGATTTAGGTAACTATTCGGATGATTATGTAGAATGTGATGTTAAACGTAATTTAGGTATTTGTTATAATGGTGATGATAATGATGAGGGTATATTAGGTTATGGATTAAATCCACCAAGTATTGGAGTTAATTTTTTTGAAGGACCATTAAATGAAAAGGGTAAACAAATTGGTTTAACAAAATTTGTTTATTACGATAATAATCAATCTCAACAAGGTAATCCAAGTCTTCCTTCTCATTTTTGGAATTATTTGAATGGTCGTTGGAAAGATGGTCAAAATATTACCTACGGTGGTAATGGTAGAGGAGGTTCTGATACCGCAAGTTATATGTTTCCAGGAGCAACAGATCCTGCAGGTAGAGCATTATGGACTGAAAGAACAGCAGGAAATACACCAGCAGATAGAAGGTTTTTACAAACAGCAGGTTCATTTAAGTTAATGCCTGGTGCTGTAAACAGAGTTACGATAGGTGTAGTTTGGGCTCGTGCAACTACAGGTGGTGCTACTGGTTCGTTTAATTTACTAAAAGAAGCAAGTGATAAAGCCACAGTTTTATTTAAAAATAATTTTAAAATACTTAGAGGACCAGAATTTGAAGATAATTCAGTAAAAATTACTGAATTGAATAGAGAGTTAATTCTTAATATTATAAATCCTGACAGGCCAGAATCATTTTCTGCAAAAGTAGCCGGATTGTGTGCTGATTCTACTCAGTATAAATTTCAAGGGTATCAAATTTTCCAATTGAAAGTGCCTGCAACTCCTACTGATTTTTCTGACAGAGATCAGATTAGATTAGTGACTCAGTGTGATATCCAAGATGGTATAGGTTTTATTGTTAATACAGTAAATGATGCTGATTTGGGTAATGTTAAAAAAATAATGGTTAGTGGTGAAGATAAAGGTGTACGTCACTCATTCCAAATTACCAAAGATTTGTTCTCAGTAGAGTCGGATCAAACATTGGTTAATTACAAAAACTATCATTATTTAATTATTCCTTATGCTGCAGTTGGTAATTGTCCACAAGAAGCCTTGCAATATTTAGCGGGTTCAAAGCCAGTAATTATTTCAGCTACTCCTCATTTACCTTATGGACATCAACAGGGCACTGAATTAAATTCTGATTATTCAAGTGGACCAGCGTTAACCAAAATTGAAGGTATTGGTAATGCAGGTAATTTCATAAATTTATCTAAACAAACCATTGAAGAAGCATTATCTGCACCATATTATTCTAGAAAGCCAAAATATATAGAGGGGCAAGGACCTGTTACTATCAAAGTAATTAATCCATTTAAAGTTCCTTTGGCAAATTTTAGATTGTTTATTAACGATTCATCAGTAAATACTAAAATTACTGATTCCTTAGCTAGAAGTACTTCTAAATGGTATATAATTAATACTGAAACTGGGGTTAAATACGTTGGAAAAAGAAATTTAGAAATAGAGAATGAGCAGATTTTTGACGAGTTAGGGCTTTCTATAAGTGTTAATCAAGTAGCGGCTCCTGGAGATCCAAATAATAATTCAGATTTAAGTAATGGGTTTGTAAATGCAACTCTAACTTTTTCTGATCCTACTAATCCTTGGCTATCTGGAATACCAGATGGGTCTGTGTCTTTACCTTCTTTTAATTGGATTAGATCAGGAAATACAGGAACACCAGAATTTACAAACTTAAATGAGCATGATTTCTTCAGGTCAATAAGCGGTAGTAAAGTTGCTATTGATCCAAGAAAACAATACAGTAATATGATTGGTGCCACTTGGTCTCCTTTCGAATTGTGTGCTAAAGCTGTTAAGAATGGATCAGTACAGGCTTCTTATGGCCCAGGTTTTAGTTTAACGCCAAATACTAATCAAATATCTGAAGATAATCCATTATCGTCTTTACAAGGTGTTGATGTAGTTTTTACAAATGACAAGTCTAAATGGACGCGTTGTATTGTATTAGAAATGGGAGAAAATAAAGAGCAAAATATTGGTAATGTTTCAAAAGGAAATATCAGGGCTTCTGCCTCAGTTGATAAAAATGGTAAACCGGAATCAGGAAGTTTTGGATTAAGTTGGTTTCCTGGATATGCAATCAATGTTGAAACAGGCGAAAGATTAAATATTTGTTTTGGTGAAGATTCTTCGTTACCTGATGAAAATGGTAATGACATGATTTGGAATCCTACAAAAAATTGGTTTGATAGAAATTCAAATGGAACTATACCTGCATTTGGAGGTAAGCATCATATTTATATTATGGGTGCTAAAGAATTAAAAGTAGGTAATAATGTATTGTTCCGTGGTCCAAGATATGATGAGGGTGCCACTTACAAAACTTTATTAAATGTTGATCCTTCAACTGGAGAGCCAGCTACATTACAAAAACGTTATTTCTTATCGCAGTTTATGTGGGTTACAATTCCAGTTGTTAATCAAACTTCTAACCTACTTAGTATGGCTGATGGATTGGTTCCTAATGAAGCAACTGTAAGAATTCGTGTAAAGCGTCCTTATGCTAAATTTACTGCTAATGTTGACACACCTTTAGTTAACGGTGGTCAGCCTTTATATGAGTTCAATACTACTAGTATAGCTCCTAAAATAAATAATAGTAAAGCTGCAAATAAGGCAATGGATATGGTTAACGTATCACCAAATCCATATTATGCTTACAGTGGTTATGAAGATCCAGGTAATGCATTAGATAATAAAGTTAAAATAATTAACACACCAAAGAAATGTATTGTTTCTATTTATACACAAAGTGGTTTCTTGGTAAGAAGAATTCCTAAAGATGATGATTCAAAAACATACATCGAATGGGATTTGCGCAATGATGCCAATGTGCCTATTTCAAGTGGTGTATATTTAATTCACATTGAAGCACCTGGAATTGGTGAAAGAATTATTAAATGGTTTGGGGTAATGCGTCCAGCAGATTTCGATTCATTCTAAAAAAATAATATAATGTACCTTCAATTATATTGAGGGTACATTTAATAAATCATATTAAAATAAATTACTCGTATGAAGAAGTATATTTTACAAAGTTTGGTAGCCTGTTTCGGATTGTTGGCTACTGCTAATGCAGGAAATCCAGATAGGGCTGGTGGAGCTGGGGCAACTCAACTATTAGTAAATCCTTATGTAAGAGGTATAGGTTTAGGAGGTTCAAATACCGCATCTGCACGTGGTTTAGAATCATATTATTTAAATATTGGAGGTTTGGCGTATGTAAAGAAAATGGAAATCCAAGCATCTCAAACACGTTATTTAGTTGGTACTGATATGTACCTAAATAATTTTGGTATTGCACAAGCATTAGGTGAGAATGGAAGCGGTGGTGTACTGGGGTTGGCGTTAACTTATTGGGATATTGGAAGCATTCCAATTACTACTACGGAAGCACCTGATATGACCTTAGGTACCTATACTACTCAAATTTTGAATATGGGATTAGCTTACTCTAAAACATTTTCTAATTCAATTACAGGTGGTTTATTAGTTAGATATATTAGTGAAGGAACCTCTAGTGTAAATGCAAGTGGAGTTACATTAGATGCAGGTGTTCAATACCAAACCTCGTTAAATGCTGCTAAAAAAATTAAAAAGCAAGATTTTAGATTTGGAATTGCAGTTCGTAATTTAGGACCAGATTTTGCATATCAAGGTACTGGTTTAACAGCAAATACTACAGTAACTTCTACGGGAGCTACCCGCAAAACATTATTTGGATCACAACCTTTTAATATGCCTGCTCTAGCGAATATTGGTGCAGCTTACGATTTTAGATTAGATCAAAATGATGAAAGCTTCGATCATAAATTAACCGTTAACGGTAATTTTAATTATAATGCTTTTTCTTCTAATATTATTTCATTAGGAACAGAATATGCATTTAAAAACATGTTCATGTTACGTACAGCTTATGCTCACCAAGAAGGTAATTTCAGTACATCTGATTACAGAACCCCTCAGTATGGTTTAAGTTTTGGTGTTGGTTTTAACTTGCCAATTAGCGATGCTGGAACTGCTTTATCAATTGATTATGCTTACCAGCCAACAGTTATCTTTAATGGTATCCATAGCATTGGCTTCAAACTTGCATTGGGAAATAACAATTAATTATATATATTTGTTTAATCAATTGAAACGTTCGGGTTATTAATCCGAACGTTTCTTTTTGTTTTAAAACGTATCAAATTTCAAATAAAAAATGGCCAAAAAAACATTGTCGGCAACTCCGGCTTTAAATTATTTATCGAAAGAAGGTTTCGAAAAATTACAAAAAGAACTTCACGATTTAAAGTTTGTTCAACGTCCATTCATTTCAAAACAAATTGCTGATGCAAGAGATAAAGGTGATTTAAGTGAAAATGCTGAATATCATGCTGCCAAGGAGGATCAAGGACATTTAGAAACAAAAATTTCTCAAGTAGAATCACTTTTAGCAATTAGTAGAATTATAGACGAAACTAAACTAGATAATAGTAAAGTTATGTTGCTTAGTAAAGTACTTGTATTGAATCATAATGTTAAAAAAGAATTTACTTATATTATTGTTTCTGAAAATGAGGCAGATTTTAAAATTGGAAAAATATCTGTAAAATCACCAATTGGTGCTGGCCTAATAGGAAAAAAAGTAGGAGAATTAGCAGAAATTGCTGCTCCTGCAGGAACAATTAAATTGGAGATATTATCCATTTCTTTTAGTTAGTGCTTTTATGGAAAGTATATTTTCTAAAATAGTAGCGGGGCAAATTCCTTGTTATAAGGTAGCTGAAAATGACTCTTTTTTGGCTTTTTTAGATATAAACCCACTTGCAAAAGGTCATGTTTTGGTTATTCCTAAAGTGCAAGTTGATTATATTTTTGATTTGGATGAGGAAACGTTCATTCAACTTCATTTATTTGCCAAGTCAGTAGCAATAGCAATGAAAAAGGCTATTACATGTAATAGGATTGGAGTAACTGTTATTGGATTAGAAGTGCCACATGCACACATTCATTTGATTCCAATAAACGAGGTAAATGATATGAATTTCTCAAATAAAAAATTGACTTTAAGTAGTAGCGAAATGCTTGATATAGCCAATCATATTAATTCTTTTTTCTAGTCAAGACAAAGAATTACATTTTTAGAATGATACCGAAATATTGCTATTACTCTCAAATGGAATTTTTACAATTGTAGAGCATAAAAAAAGCCACTTTTTAAAAGTGGCTTTTTGTTTTTATTTACTTAAGAACATACTCTTTTCGCTACGTAATTGGCGGAAATGAGGGTCGTTCAAATCTTTTATAAATCTAATTGCTTCCCCGGTACTTTTCATTTCTGGTCCTAATTCCTTATTTACATTAGGGAATTTATTGAACGAAAATACAGGTTCTTTTATGGCGTAACCAGTTAGCTTTCTCTCAAAGGTAAAGTCGGTTAATTTATTTTGGCCTAACATTATTTTGGTAGCAATATTTACATAAGCTATGCCATAAGCTTTGGCGATGAACGGAACGGTTCTACTAGAGCGTGGATTAGCTTCAATTACATACACTTTTTCGTTTTTAATGGCAAATTGCATATTCATCAAACCTCTAATATTCATTTTAAAGGCCAATTTAGTAGCAATATCTTCCATTTGTTTTTGAACATTTTCGCTCAAGCTAAATGGAGGTAATACCGCACTTGAATCACCACTGTGAATACCAGCAGGTTCTATGTGTTCCATCATGCCTATAATATGAACAGTTTCGCCATCGCAAATCAAATCAATTTCGGCTTCTTCTGCTCTATCTAAAAAATGATCAATTAATACACGGTTTCCAGGTAAATCGCCCAATAAATCAATTACCGCTTTTTCTAAATCTTCATCATTGATTACAATTTTCATCCCTTGTCCACCTAATACATAACTTGGGCGTACTAAAACAGGATAACCAACTTTATTGGCAACCGCAATGGCTTCGTCAGCATCTTCGGCCACACCATAATTTGGATAAGGAATATCTAATTCTTTTAATAAATCAGAGAAAGAACCCCTATCTTCCGATAAATCCATATCAGGGAAACTGGTTCCTATAATTTTGATGCCATGCTCATGTAATTTACGAGCTAATTTCAGTGCAGTTTGACCGCCTAATTGAACAATTACACCTTCTGGTTTTTCTTTTTCTATAATCTCGCGGATATGTTCCCAGAAAATTGGCTCAAAATACAATTTGTCAGCCATGTCAAAATCGGTTGAAACTGTTTCAGGATTACAGTTAATCATGATGGCTTCGTAACCACATTCCTTTGAGGCTAAAAGTCCATGAACACAGCAATAATCAAATTCAATTCCTTGGCCAATTCTATTTGGTCCTGAACCTAAAACAATTACTTTCTTTTTATCGCTAACTACGCTTTCATCTTCTTGGTCAAAGCTTGAGTAAAAATAGTTAGTTGGTGATGGAAACTCAGCCGCACAAGTATCTACCATTTTATAAACACGTTTCACATTCATTTGTGTGCGCAAGTTCCAAACATCGTCTTCTACAGTATTTCCGCCTAATAAATGTGCTATTTGCGCATCGCTATAGCCTTTTTGTTTCAACTCAATCATTACCTCTTTAGGCATATTGGTTACGTTAAAACGTTTGGCAGTATTTTCTAAATGCACCATATCGCTAATCTGGTTAAGGAACCAACGGCTAATACGCGTCATTTTCTCAACTGATGATATTGGAACGCCTAAACTCAAGGCATCTTTTACAGCAAATATTCTATCCCAACTTGGGTTTTTTAATTTGTCAACTATATCCTCTAATTTCTTTTGTTCGTATCCATCAGCTCCTAAACCATTGCGTTTAATTTCTAACGATTGAATGGCTTTTTGTAGTGCCTCGGTAAATGTTCTGCCAATTCCCATGGTTTCGCCCACCGATTTCATTTGTAAGCCTAAAGTTTTATCAGCACCTTTAAATTTATCAAAGTTCCAACGCGGTACTTTTACAATTACATAATCAATGGCAGGTTCAAAAAATGCTGAAGTAGTTTTTGTAACTGGATTTTTTAGTTCATCTAAATGATAACCAATGGCCAATTTTGCTGCAATTTTTGCAATTGGATAACCAGTTGCTTTACTTGCTAATGCCGATGAACGCGAAACACGAGGATTAATTTCAACTGAAATAATTTGCTCGTCTTCAGGATTTACTGCAAACTGAACATTACATCCACCCGTAAAATTTCCAATACTGCGCATCATGTGTATAGCCATATCGCGCATGCGTTGGTAAGTACTATCGCTTAATGTCATGGCTGGAGCAACTGTAATTGAATCCCCAGTATGAATTCCCATTGGATCAAAATTTTCAATGGTACAAATTACAGTTACGTTATTATTATTATCTCGTAATAATTCTAATTCATATTCTTGCCAACCAAATAATGCTTTTTCAACCAAGACCTCGTGAGTAGGTGAAGCTTCTAAGCCACGTTTTAAAGCAGCATCTAATTCCGATTTATCAAGTACAAATCCTCCACCTGTTCCACCTAAGGTAAATGAAGGGCGTATAACTAGTGGGAAACCAATTGTTTGCGCAATTTCTTTTCCTTCTAAAAATGAGTTTGCCACTTTTGATTGAGCAACAGGCACCCCAATATCAATCATTTTTTGGCGGAATAACTCGCGGTTTTCGGTGGTGTTAATGGCATCAATATCAACCCCAATCATGCGCACATTGTATTTTGCCCAAAGCCCAATTTCATCGGCTTCAATGGCTAAATTTAACGCTGTTTGACCTCCCATAGTTGGTAAAACTGCATCAATGTGGCGCTCTTTTAAAATTTGTTCAATACTTTCAACTGTTAACGGCAATAAGTAAACATTATCTGCTGTAACCTTATCCGTCATAATAGTAGCAGGGTTAGAGTTAATCAAGGTAACTTCAATTCCTTCTTCTTTTAATGAACGAGCAGCTTGGCTTCCCGAATAATCAAATTCGCATGCTTGACCAATAATAATAGGTCCACTTCCAATAATGAGTACTGATTTAAGGCTGGTATCTTTAGGCATTTTTATAATTTGTTGATTGAATGGAGCAATCTAAAGCGAAGTTCACAAATGGAACTGCTTAAAATTGGGCAAAGATAATTATTGCCCGCAAACTATAAAGCGTGTGGAAAAGAAATGAGAATAATTTGTTAAAATGAATTACCTAACAAGTTTATAAATCAATACGCCAATAATAATTCCAAAAGCAATGCCAACATAGCCAACCAAATTCGCCATGTCGCGCGATTTAGTTTTAATGGGTTTAGTATTATCGTCTAACTGAAATGAAACTGGCAAGGTAAAATAAACAGGAACTGCTCTTCCATCTTGCATACCCGGCTTCCATTTGGGCATTGCTTTAATTACCCTTACAACTTCTTAATTAAATGGCTCAGGAGTTTTACTTAAAATTTCAATATGATCAGTGCGTCCATCAGTCATAATGGCAAAGCGTGCAATAACTTTACCTGTAATTCCATTTTCTTTTTCTCTAACTGGATAATTAACATTTCTGCTAATAAATTCATACATGACATTTTCACCCCCCGGATACTCGGGAGAAACTTGTACCTGAACATAGATGGAATCATTATTTTGTGCTTTTACAAACTGAAAAGAGAAAAAGGCTAAAAGAAGTAATAGTTTTTTCATGTTGTGTTAAATTTAAATCTTGATTGATTTTGTAAAAAAAATCACTATTTGTTATAGTTAAAAACTATTGGAATAGTAAAATAAATTGTAACGGGCTTGCCATATTGCATACCTGGAATCCATTTAGGCATTAATTGAAATACTCTAACCGCCTCCTCATTGAATTGTTTCGGTGTGTTACTTAACACCTCAATCTTATCTACTTTACCATCAGTCATTATAGCAAACTTTAGCATAACTTTTACCTCATTTATACTATCCTTTGCAAGAACTGGGTATTTTATATTTTTCTCAATAAAGGCATACATAGAGTCAATACCCCCAGGGAAAGTGGGAGAATATTCTTTTTCATCATTAGTTTGAGCATTTACAAACTGAAAAGAGAAAAAGGCCAAAAGAAGGAATAATTTTTTCATGTTGTAAATAAAATAAACTTTAATCAATTTTTACAAAAACTAAAAACTTTCATCAAATAAACTCTTCAATCAAAAAGTTAATATTAATATAATTTGTCAAATACGGAATCTGATTCCGTATTTGACAAAAATTAAACTATAAAAAAAATAGACTAATTTTTTATATCTATAATTTGTTTCCAGTTTAAAATTTCAGTATTATCAATAGCTGAGGACTTGCCAGTGTATACCAAATATGAATTTTTGATTGTTGAATTTAACTTCTTCCAATAATTAATTCCTTTCAAAAAATCACTGTTAAATGTGGTTGCAGTTTTTATTTCTACAGGTATAATTTGTGTTGCTTGCTCCATTAAAATATCAATTTCAATCCCAGAACGTTCTCTCCAATAATACAAATTACTTCGTTGTCCGTTGTTCAATCGTTTTTTTAGTAATTCCAAAATAATTAAATTTTCAAACAATGAGCCACGCAGTGGATGTGTATTTACGTGCGATTCGTTATCAATTTCGAGCAATGAACAACATAAACCTGTATCGTAAAAATAAAGTTTTGGCATTTGGGTAATCCGTTTGCCTAAGTTATTATAAAATGGCTGCAACCTAAAGGCGATAAAACTGGCTTCTAAAATTCCAAACCAACTCATAACGGTTTTTTGGTCAACTCCAGTGTCGTTGCCTATTGATGTGTAATTTATTTCTTGTCCAACACGAGTAGCGCAAATTTTCAAAAAACGTTGAAACAAACTCAAATTAGCAATATTCTTTATTTGCCTTACATCTCGTTCTACGTATGTGAGTAAATAGTTGGGATAAAAATCAGGAGGGCTGATTTTTTTATCATACAAACGTGGATAGCCACCATTCAAAATCAACTTATTTAAACTTTGAGTTGAAGATTTACTCGTTGCTAATTCTGCAATGCTAAATGGCAATAAATGAATAAATGCAATACGACCTGCTAATGTTTGGGAAACACTTTCTAATAATAATAGATTTTGAGAGCCTGTAATCACAAATAAACCAACTTTATTGGGTTGTGAATCTATAACGCCTTGCATATACGAAAGCAACTCGGGTACACGCTGTATTTCATCAAAAATAGCGCCCGTTTTATACTTTGCCAAAAAAGCCCGAGGATCGCTCATGGCTAATATAACATTATCCTGATTTTCGAAACTTATATAAGGCTTTTTGGGAAATAATTCTTTAGCCAAAGTGGTTTTACCCGATTGCCTTGGGCCAAGTAATCCAATGGCTGGAAATTTCTTAGCCAGTTGTTTTATTTTAGTGGAAGCTGCTCTCTGAATCATAAAACAAATGTATAATAAATTCTGTCAAATACGGAATTTAATTCCGTATTTGACAGAAAATAAAACATAAAATACTTATAATTAATATTTTATAAATAGTACAATATTAAATTATTTTACTTTTATGATGAGTGTTTACATATCAATTAAAGGAAAATGGTTATGGATGATAAATTTAAACCAACAAAATCAAGGCATTATTTAGTGGGTGTTTTATAAAAATTATTTTAAACTTTTTAACGTACAGTTTGTTTATTTGTTTAAACAAAACAGCGTGTTAAAATGAATCAAATTGAGTATGACTTGGAAAACATTTTTTATGAGTGTTGGCATTCATTAGTAAATGGTGCAAATTCTGCAAAACATGCTTTTCATTGTCCTTCCATTGCCACTATTAACGATGGCTTTCCCGAAATAAGAACAGTTGTTTTAAGAAAAGTAATCGAAGAAAAATATACATTATTTTTTCATACTGATTATCGCTCTCCTAAAATTAAACAAATTAAAGAAAACAACGGTATAACGTGGCTTTTTTATGATACAATAGCTGGAGTACAACTCAGAATAAAAACCTTTGCAACAATTCATTATAATAATGAAATTACTCAAAAAATGTGGAACGAAGCAAAGTTAACAAGCCTAAAATGTTACTTGACAAATCTTGCTCCAGCTACTAAAATAAATTTTGCATCAGATGGTTTGCCAATTGATTTTAGTTTAAGCAATGAAAATATAGCACCTGGCTATGCTAATTTTGCTGTAATTGAAAATGTGGTTAAAGAAATAGATTGGCTATTTTTAAGCCATGATGGAAATAGAAGGGCAAAATTTATTTATGAAAATAACGAAATAAAAAAATATTGGATAATACCTTAATAAAACTTTTACAATTGAAAACAAAATGTTGCGAATTATGTAAAACCGAACATACCACCATGTATAGAGTGCAAGTAGATAATTGTAAAATGTGGATTTTTGTATGCACCAATTGTTGCAATAAAGTAAAATTAAATACTGGCTATAAGTATGGAGGAACTTGGAAAGGTTATCGACATTAGTGGACTTGTTTTTTTGAATTTACAATTTCCTAAGTAGTATTAATATTTTAAAAAAAAAATTTGTAAGTCTTAATCAGTAAAAATATGTCAAAAAGAACTTCCGTGAACGATGTTAAAGATATTGAACAGTTAAATGAATTGGATGATATTGTTAAGGATAAAAGAAACAATAAAAGAGCTAATGCAAAAAAGAAACGAAGAAACAGACATTATGTTAATTTATTAATCAAACACCAACTAAACCATATCCAAGAACCTACAGCTATTTAAGTATTGTTTAAAAAAAATTGATTATTGGATATTGATAGTTTTATTTTCTAACATCAATTCCCAACTCTTTCTTTTGCTTATTGTCAATTACACTTGGTGCATCAATCATTATACCACGGCCAGAGTTATTTTTAGGGAAAGCTATAAAATCTCAGATGGTTTTTAGCAACTAAAAAGTGAACATAATCTATCAAATCCAAAAGCAAACCCACCATGTGGAGGCGCACCCTATTCAAAGCATTCATTAAGAATCCAAATTGAGACTAAGCTTCTTTTTTAGTAAATCCTAATATATCGAACATTTTTGCTTGCAAATTTTTATCGAAAATACGAATAGAACCTCCGCCAACTTCTACTCCAATTACTACCATATCGTAAGCATTTAAACGAACTTGACCAAACTTACCTTCGCTCATTAAATCAATTTCTCCAAACTTTGTTGAGGTATATGAATGATGCATTGCAAACCAATGGTCTTCCACTTCTTCGTTAAACTCTAACAAAGGAAAATCGACTACCCATAAGCAAGATTAGATATCATTGTTTCCTAGTTCCAAACTTGCAATCGTTTAAAGTCTTAATTCATTCAGTGACTTGCTAGACCGGTGGCATGAAATTAGCTATACTGAAATCTAGCTGAATTTAATATGTAGAATTTCTCCATTCGGAAAGTGAAATGGTGTTCTAGGAAATTGATAATTTCAAATAATATAAATTAAACTTAATTCGTAAAAATAGATATGGAAACAACTTATGTAATAACCAATTCAGTAAATATCATTTTGCTGTTAATTATTACCATCTTGCTGCTAATGGAATTTAACAACAAACTTAAATATTTAATGAATGGCAAACTTATTTCAGAACACACCATAAATAACTTATTACAACATGCATCATATCTGGAGAATAAAAATAACCTACAGCATTATCTTGAAAAAGTTGGTAGGATTATCCGATTTGGATACCAATATAGCCAAAAAATGTCAGTTTCTCTTGAAGATGAATTAACATGTTGCGAAGATCTTGTTGCTGCATTTTGCTGCCAACATAAAAAGCATGTAAAACTAAAATGTAGCATTCCAGATACGCTGATGCACAGTAAAATTCCGCCATATACAATTGGTGAATTGATTGAGAATGCACTAAAACATGGCTTGTACGATAATACAGCGCATGAAATTGAAATATTGGCAAATAGTAAAAACAATAATCATCTTCAGATTACTTTATCAGGATATAAGGTCCCTGAAAAACTTGTGATTAGAAAACCAGAAAAAGCACATGGTTTGTTTTATTTGATTAATAGAGTGAACTATTTTAACTACTTTCATGGATGCAGTTATCTCGATGCTATATCCGTTAACCAAAATAAACTGTTATTAAACATTGCAAGAACAGCATGAAGGTACTAATTATAGAGGACGAACCTAAGCAGTTATTCGGATTAATTAATTTTTTTAGGAAGGAATTTAGCGAATTTGAAGTAGTTGGAATCAGAGATTTAGAAGCTGCCAAGAAAGCACTAAAGAAAAACGATTTTGATTTGGCCATTTTGGATATCGTAATCAATGGTGTTACAATATTTAATGCTTTAAAGGATATATCGCTAGAGGGCAAGCAATTCCTATTTATTACAGGTAATCAGAATTTTGCAATTAAGGCATTTGAGTTTTATGCGGTTGACTATATCATGAAACCCTATACTAATAAAAGATTGAAAGAAAGTATAGAAATTGCATGTCAACGGAGAAGAATTAAGCAATCTGCTTTTGTAAACCCATATAAACTGATGCTTGATGATTTAAGCAGAAACGCAATAGAAGCCATTGCATTGCCTGTATCAAACGGACAAATCTTGGTTAAACTTAAAGATATCATTGCAATACAAGCTGATAGAAGCTATTGCGTAATTTTTACACTTGAAGACGGAAAAATTATAATAAGTAAACCTTTGGCATGGATGGATAAATTGTTAACTCCTGAGGGCTTCTTCAGGGTTCATCGATCATGGTTAATTAATCCGTCACATGTTAGGCGATTTATCAAACAGCAAGGCAATTCTTTAGAATTAACTGGCCAGCTCATTGTTTCCATAACCGATCGAGCAAAAAACAAACTGATAGCTTGGTTTAAAAACACCACTTTGTTTGGTTAGGAAAGTCAAAGAAACAAATTGGAAATTCAAACATGGATTTGGGATGAAAGTAGTAAACTGAAAATTAAGAAGGACATAGTTTTGTAAGAAAAAAAACATGAAAAAACAATTATTATTCATCCTGCTATTTTCAGGAATCATTCAATTTACTTCGGCTCAGGTTTACAAAAAAGGTAACATGAGTTTATTTTTCGGAGTTGGGGCTTCAAATACTATTGCAAACAAATTAAGTAGTGTTGGAGAAGGAGCCTCCAATTCATTTGGGCCATATATCATTGGATACCAATATCACCTAAGCGATAAATTAACAATTGGCTTAGCTTACACCAACCAGAGTGCCTCAACAGGTAAAGTTACAATAGATAACGGAACTGATAATGTTTCATTTAAAACAAACTTTACCTTTTCAACCTTTTTATCACAATTAAACTACAGTTGGTATGATAATGAAAATGGAGCATTTGTGCTTTATTCAGGGTTATCTGCAGGCACATATACACTGAATGCCGAATTGGAGGTAATATCAGGTAATAAAGAGCTCGCAAAAATAAATTCAGACATTTCAGAAGGCCTTGCTTATCATATAACTGCAATAGGTTATAAGGGCAGATTTACCAAAACATCAAAACTAGGAGCATTCGCAGAACTAGGATATGGATACAATGGCTTATTTAACGGTGGTATTCAATATACGTTCAATTAATAATCAAATCCTTGGCATTAAATAAATCCAATCAACTTAAAAATAAGATCAACAAAACACAATTTATAAAAGATATGAAAAAAATAAAATCAATACTTTCTATTGCACTCATAATTATGATAAGCTTTGTAGTCAGCTGTTCTAAGGATGACACCGGCACAAAGTCAGTTGAAACTGATGCTCGTGATCTAGCCATAGGAACCTACGCAGGATTATCTAGTCTAAAGAACACCGCTGGAGAGTCAATTAAAGACACCACCGTTACTTTTATTGTTACAAAGGGCTCTGGGAAATCATTAATAATCACTGAGAATGAAGGAGGCAAATTTTCAACAGGAGACATACTAGTTTCGGGCAAAAATATTAGTGGTAATATTCCGGTTCAAACCATAAATATAGATGGACTTAGTGTATCATTAAAAGGAAGAGGAAATAACAACGAACAATTTGGTTTTATGGAATCCACAAAAGTTATTACCTATAATTTTGAGTTTATTGAAGGCCCGCTTAAAGGTTACACATATGATGTATTTGCAACGAAGAAATAATCATTTTTAAACAATTAAAACAAAAAAAGCCGAACAAATAGCATTTGTTCGGTTTTTTTATATTCAATTATTTTTTAACTATTCACGCTAATCCCCAATTCATTTAATTGTTTTTGATCAATTGGACTTGGGCCATCAATCATTACATCGCGGCCTGAGTTATTTTTAGGGAAAGCTATAAAGTCTCTGATAGAATTTTCGCCACCAAAAAGTGAACATAACCTGTCGAAACCAAAAGCAATTCCTCCATGTGGAGGTGCACCGTATTCAAAAGCATTCATTAAAAATCCAAATTGAGCTTGCGCTTCTTCTTTGGTAAATCCTAATACTTCAAACATTTTGCCTTGCAAAGTTTTATCGAAAATACGGATAGAACCTCCGCCCACTTCTACTCCATTAATTACCATATCGTAAGCATTGGCTCTAACTTTGGCGTAATCGCCTTTAGTTAAATGGTCTATATCTTCAGGTTTTGGTGAAGTAAAAGGATGATGCATGGCAAACCAACGGCCTTCTTCTTCAATAAATTCTAACAATGGAAAATCAATTACCCATAAACATGAATACATATCAGGATTGCGTAAACCCATGCGGGTTCCCATTTCCAAACGTAATTCGCATAAGGCTTTGCGGGTTTTGTCGGTTGCGCCAGCCATAATTAACAGTAAATCGCCAGGAGCTGCATTCATAGCTTCGGCCCATTGTTTTAATGTAGTTTCATCATAAAATTTATCAACCGATGATTTAACACTTCCATCAGCATTTACTCTAGCATAAACTAGTCCTGTTGCGCCAATTTGCGGACGTTTAACAAACTCAGTTAATTCATCTAACTGTTTGCGGGTATATTCTGCACAACCTTTGGCACAAATTCCTACTACCAATTCTGCATTATCAAAAACAGGGAAACCTGCGGGTAATAAAAACGTTGCATTATTATTATCAGACGTTGCATGCAACGTCTCTACAGATTTTAATTCCACAAATTTCATATCAAACCTGGTATCAGGTTTATCAGAACCATAATATTTTGCAGCATCGGCAAAGGTCATTCGTGGTAATGTATCAATATCAACTCCTTTTACATTTTTAAACAAATGTTTTACCAAGCCTTCAAACATGTTTAAAATGTCTTCTTGTTCAACAAAGCTCATCTCACAATCAATTTGTGTAAACTCTGGCTGACGGTCAGCACGCAAATCTTCGTCTCTAAAACATTTTACTATTTGGTAGTATCTGTCCATGCCAGCTACCATTAGCAATTGTTTAAACGTTTGTGGCGATTGTGGCAAAGCGTAAAACTGTCCTTGATTCATGCGGCTTGGCACCACAAAATCACGTGCACCTTCTGGAGTTGATTTAATTAAAACTGGAGTTTCAACTTCAGTAAATTGTTGTGCATCTAAATAAACACGAGTTTGTTGACTCATTTTATGACGCAACAATAAATTATCGCGAACAGGTTTTCTGCGAATATCTAAATAACGATATTTCATGCGCAAATCATCACCACCATCAGTATTATCTTCAATGGTAAATGGAGGAGTTTGCGCTTCGTTTAAAATTTCAAAATCTGTTACTTCTATTTCAATTTCGCCAGTAGGAATATTGGCGTTTTTGCTACTGCGTTCGATTACTTTTCCAGTAACTTTTAACACAAACTCACGGCCACATTTACGTGCTTTTTCGCAAATAGCTGCATTGGTTTCCATATTAAAAGCCAATTGCGTAATGCCATATCTATCGCGTAAATCAATAAAAGTCATTCCGCCTAAATCGCGGCTTTTTTGTAACCAACCACTTAAGGTAACAGTGGTGTTAATATCAGTAATTCTAAGTTCTCCGCAAGTATGTGTTCTGTGCATAATATTTAATTTTCTAGACAATTAGGTTAACTGCCTTTTTTAATAAAACGAGGTGCGAAAGTAAGAAAATTATTTTGCTACTAAAATTTAAAAGCAGCCCATTTAGTTTAATATTTTAACTAAATAATAAACAGATCTGCGGCCAAACCATCGGCTAAAAACTTACCTTTTGCTGTAGTTTTTAGCACATTATTTTCAATTATTAATAATTGCTGTGCAATAAATTTTTCAGCTGATTTAATAATTCGTAACACTTGATCGGCTCCAAATTGAGTTTCGATATACTTTAAATCGCAGCCCCAAATGGTGCGCAAACCAGTCATAATATACTCATTTATTTGGTCGTTAAGGCTAAGTATTTCTTCAGTTGCTTCGCAATAATTGCTTTGCAATGCTTTTATGTATTGCTGATTATTAGCCACATTCCAGCTGCGCGATTTGGTATTAAAAGAGTGAGCCGATGAACCAATTCCAAGATAATGTTTGCCTTTCCAATAATTGCTATTATGAACAGCTAAAAATCCTGCTTTACCAAAATTACTAATTTCGTAATGTATAAAACCATTTTCAGTAAGCGTATTTACCAAAATATCAAACTGTTCGGCAGCTTGCTCATCGTTGGTTTCGGTATATTTTCCTTTTTCAATAAACGAAGCCAAGGCCGTTTTTGGCTCCACGGTTAAAGCATAACTACTTACATGATTTACGCCTAAACCAATGGCAGTTTCAATATTTTTTAACCAATTATGATTGGTTAAACCGGGAGTTCCATAAATTAAATCAATGGTGATATTATGAAAACCAATTTGTTTCGCAGTTGTAATTGCTTGCTGAGCTTGGTTAGCATTATGGGCGCGGTTCATCCATTTTAAATCAGCATCAAAAAAACTTTGCACCCCAATGCTTAACCTATTGATTGGTGTTTGCTTCAAAGCAAAAAGTTTCTCTTCAGTTAAATCGTCAGGATTAGCTTCTAAGGTAATTTCAGCACCTTTAGTTATGGTAAAATACTTTTTTATGGTTTCGAAAATTTGGCCCAAATGCGCATTACTCAATAAACTTGGCGTTCCTCCTCCAAAATAAATGCTTTGTAATTCTGTTTCGGCTAAATAAGAATGTCGTAAATCTATTTCATAGCAAATGGCATTTACCATTTCATCCATGGTTTTTAATTGAGTAGAAAAATGAAAATTACAATAGTAGCAAGCCTGCTTACAAAAAGGAATATGGATATAAATGCCCGACAAATGAGTTTTAAATTTTTGGCAAATTAATGGTAAATATTTAAAGTTAGTTTTAAAATTACAAACGTTATTTTGAACACAAAAACATTACTTTTATTTAGTTAATTTATTGATGTTAGTTAAATTTTTTTATCAATAATCTAAACTTTTTCTTCGTCTTGTTTTTTTACTGTTCCATCATCAAAAAGCATGCGAACAGAGGGGGTATAATCATCGTCAATCTGACCATTTTTTACCATCCAAATAAATGCAATTAAAAAGCCAATGGCTAATACAAAACTGCTTCCTATTAATATAAACATTATTTTCATAGTTTCTTTTAGTTTTAGTCGATAGACCATGGACCATGGACCATGGACCATAGAAAATTTTGCTATGGTCTATCGTCCATTGTCAATGGTCCTTATTTCATTTTCCTTGCCAACAAATACGTACTTATACTGGTAAATCCAATTACGGTTACTGAGCTTATGGGCATTAAAATAGCTGCTATTACAGGCGATAAAGTACCACTAACTGCATAACTTAAACCAATAATATTGTACAATAACGATAAGCAAAAACTTACATAAATTACTTTCATGGTGTTTTTGCAGTATTGCAAGTATTTAGGTAATAGTTCAAAGTTGGCTGCATCCATTATTACATCACTACTTGGCGAAAAGCTTGAAGTATCTTCACTTAAACTTATACCTACATTGGCCGTTTTTAATGCACCAGCATCGTTCAATCCATCGCCAACCATAATTACTTTTTGTTGGTTGCCTTGCAAGGTGTTTATGTACATTAACTTATCTGCTGGATTTTGTTTAAACAGTAGCTCAGATGAAGTAGGGAAAACAGTTTGTAAAAAGGTTTTTTCTTGCTCATTATCTCCCGAAAGTAAATGCAATTTAAATTGGGTTGCCAATTGGTTTATTACTTGTTTTAAACCTGTTCTGTAAGCATGTTTTATTACAAAACAACCAACATTTTCTCTGTTTATTTTTATGTAAATGCGGGTGTTTAATGCATTGCTTTCATTTTCCAAAATATTTAAAAATTTAGCAGAACCTACCTCCACATCATTTCCGCCAACATTGGCCTTAATACCTTTTCCAGTTATTTCGTCAAAGCTATTTAAAATAATAGCTGAACTGATATTTAAATGCTGTGCAATTTGTTTACTTAATGGATGAATAGAGTTTTGGGTAACTGAAAAAATCAGCTCTTTTTGTAATTGCGTTAATGGATTACCAATAAATTCAATTTGCGATTCGTTGCTTTGGGTAATGGTACCTGTTTTATCAAAAACTATGGTATCCATATTGGCAATATTTTCAACCACATTAGCCGATTTTAAATAGAATTTTTTTCTGCCCAAATTGCGCATGGCATTTCCTAAAGCGAACGGACTTGATAAAGCTAAAGCACAAGGACAAGCTATAATTAAAACAGCAGTAAAGGCTCCAATTATTTTTGAACTATCGTACACTGCCCAATAAATAGCCGATGAAATGGCAATGGCTAACAATGCCACAGTAAAATATTTACTTACTTTGGTTTGAAAAGTTTCTACTTTGCTGGCATTGTCTTTTGCAAAAATATCGTTGTTCCAAAGTTGGGTTAAATAACTTTGTTCTGTTAATTTTTTTACTTCAAGCTCAATGTTTCCGTTGGTTTGTTTGCCTCCAGCAAAAATAATTTCGCCTAACTCTTTAGCTATTGGTTCTTTTTCGCCCGATACAAAACTAAAATCAATATTGGCTTTGCCTTTTAGTAAAATACTGTCGGCAGGTATAATTTCATTGTTTCTAATTAAAATTCTATCACCAATTTTTAGTTTATCAATGGCTACAGTAGTTGTTTGGTTATCAGCATTAATTTTTATAACCGATATAGGGAAATAAGATTTGTAATCGCGCTCAAACGAAAGTGAATCGTATGTTTTTTGTTGGAACCATTTGCCTATTAATAAAAAGAAAACCAAACCTGCCAAAGTATCGCAGTAGCCAAGGCCTGTACGGGTTAATATTTCGTAAAAATTGCGCACAAATAAAACCACTAAACCCAATGCCAAAGGCACATCTATGGTAATTAGTTTTTTGCGTAATCCTTTGTAGGCTGATATTAAATAATCTTGTCCGCTGTAAAAAAATACAGGGATAGAAAGTGCTAAGTTAATATAACCAAATGCAGATGATAAGTAATGTCTAGTAGTATTATCTAACCCAAAATATTCAGGAAAGCTTATCATCATAATATTGCCAAAACAAAAGCCTGCTACTCCTATTTGAAACAATAATTTACGATTGATATTTTTAGGTTTTTCTTGGTTAATATCGTTCATGGTAAACGATGGCTCATAACCAATGCTAGCTAACAACTCCACCAATTGGCGCAAAGACATTTTATTTACATCGTAAACAATATTGGCGGTTTTCTTTAAAAAATTTACGCGTACACCTACTACTGCATTGTTTATTTTGTATAAATTTTCTAATAAATAAATGCAACTGCTGCAATGTATATTAGGAATTTGAAATTGTAAACGTGCTACTTTATGGTCAATATAACTAATTAGTTTTGATTGAATATTGGTATCGTCTAAGTAAGCATATTTATTGCCAATGCTTTGTTTTAGCGACTTACCAGGATTTTTTTCTATGCTGTAATACGATGTTAAGTTGTTTTCAGAAAGCAACATAAATACATTTTTACAGCCGTTGCAGCAAAAAGTTTTATCGTTTAAAACAAGTGTTTCTTCTGCGCAAAAATCGCCACAGTGGTAACAAGTAGTTTTGGTATTTTTATTTAAAGTTTCAATCATTGGGTAAGCTTGTTATATCATAAAAACACTTCTATTGCCTTGCATAAAATACGATTCTTCTTTTTTTAGTAAATCGCCTATTACATCATTTCTATTGCTACCTGCTACCAATAAAAAATTATCAAATTGGTTTAACATATTAAATAATTCTTCTTCGTAATAGTCAGGATCAATGCGGGTTACCGAAAAATTTAATCGGTAGGTTTTTATGTAGTTTATCAATAAACGCTCTTCTTTGGTAGCTTCGGGCGTGGTTTTAATAATTAATTGCACGTTGGCATTTTTGGTTTGATTGCTAATTAAATAAGTAAAAAGTTTAATGGCATCAAACGATTCGGCAGTTCCATCAAATAATAAAATGATGTTTTTTAAATCAAATTTTTTAGATGGAAGTATTAAAAGTGGGCATTTACTATCAATCAATAAGTTTTCAATTTTTGAAATACCATCTTCTGTTTTAAAGTTTTTTTCAATGGCTTCTTTGCCAATTATAAATAAATCGTTGTACTTCGATTTATGTTCAAACGAGTTGCTATTGATAATGTCTTGGTTAAAAATAACATCAATTTTTAGGTTTAATTCGGTACATTTATCAATGATACTAGCCACTATTTTATCATCATTTAGTGGATTATCGCGCATTACTTTTTCTATAATTTCCGAGTACTCTAAGTTTTCTAATTCGTGGTTTTCGTTTAAAAATAATTTGTCAATTCCATTATGACTAATGCCATCAATAAATGCACCTGTTGATGTTTTTAAAAATTGGCTATCAACAATGGTTTTACTTTGTTCTATCAATGCTTCAGCATTGGTGTTGTCCTCTAAAAGAATAAGCAAATTTTTTGACATAACTACTTGAAATTGAAACTTTAAAAATGAATACTTTATGTACTTCAAATATATTTTGAATGCCAAGGCGTGCCAATGACTGCACTCAATCCAAAAACTGACAATAGTTTTTATTTATATAGACTTAGGTTTGTTTTGGGGAAGTGTGATTTTTGATTTGTGAAGTGTGATTTGTGAAGTGTGATTTGAGAAATGAGATTTGGGAATTGAGAAATGTAATCTGTGAAATTTGTAAGGGAAATATTCCCTCTTGTGCCAAGGATTTGTAAGGCGAAGGGGGTTAGGAGGATTTTTTATTTGAAAAATGAGCAATAGACAAGTTGTAATATGAAAAGTTTAACCTGCAACACACAACCCGAAACAAAAGTAACCCGCCAACTCGTAATTCTTAAATCTGTAACCCTCCAACTAAAAAAACAATTCAACAATTTAGCAATTCAACATCAAAAAAACCACTCCTTTTTACTATAATGCGCTTGGTTTCAAACTGAATTTTTAAATGAACAAAAAAGTTAATTTTTTAATAGTAGTAGCTGCACTTGGCTACTTTGTAGATATATATGATTTGATTGTGTTCAATGTAGTAAAACAAGAGAGTTTGCTCGATTTTATCACAGCCGATCAAATGGATAAAACCGATACTTTTTTGTTTAACTGCCAAATGACTGGAATGCTTTTGGGTGGAATTATTTGGGGTGTTTTAGGCGATAAAAAGGGTAGGGTATCGGTGCTTTTTGGTTCCATTATTTTGTATTCGTTGGCTAATTTAGCCAATGCATTTGTTACTGATATTCCAAGTTATGCAGTAGCAAGATTTTTGGCGGGCATTGGTTTAGCAGGTGAATTAGGTGCGGGTATTACTTTGGTAAGCGAAACCATGGAAAAATCAAAACGAGGTATTGGTACTATGATAATAGTTTCAGTTGGTGCGTTAGGTGCCATAGCTGCTGCTATTGTTGGGAAAAATGGCCATCATTTGGTTTCGTTTTTAGATGCAGCATTTGCTATTTCATTAAAAAACTGGCAAGTAACTTATATTGTTGGTGGTGTTTTAGGTTTAATGCTTTTATTGCTTCGTGCAGGCACCTACGAAAGTGGCATGTATAAATCGGTTGAAACCAATAAAACTGTTAAAAAGGGTAACTTGTTAAATTTGTTGAGCAATAAAAATAACCTCATCAAATATTTAGCTTGTATAGCAATTGGCTTGCCTATTTGGTTTACCATTGGGGTTTTGGTTAATAAATCGCATTTGTTTGCACGTAATTTGGGAGTAGAAATAAAAGTAGCTGACAGTGTCATGTTTGCATACATTGGTCTTTCCTTTGGCGATTTGTTAAGTGGTATGTTTAGTCAATGGTTCAAAAGCCGTAAAAAGGTAATTTTTGCTTACTTAGGATTAAGTTTGGTATTGTATTTTATTTACTTGTTTAACAATCAAGTTTCGGTTAGTTATTTTAAATGGATGTGTTTTTTATTAGGTACCGCTACAGGTTATTGGGCGCTTTTTGTAACAGTAGCTTGTGAGCAGTTTGGTACCAATATTCGTTCCACAGTTACCAATACCGTTCCTAATTTTGTGCGTGGAGCAGTGGTTCCAATAACGTTGGGATTTGCTGCTTTGCAAAGCAATATTGGTTTAAATATTACCTCATCTGCTTTGGTAGTAGGCTTAATTTGTTTGGTTTTAGCTATTGTATCTACTGCATTTATTTCCGAAAGTTTTCATAAAGATTTAGATTATTTGGAGGAGTAGATCAATGAATATTACAAACTAGGTGTAATGTTAGCTGCTAGTAATTTAATTCAAAATAAAAGAACTATTTTACTAATAACGTTTCAATTATTTTAGGGAAATTATCCATTTCTAAGGAATGGATTTTATGTGCTATAGTTTCTGGAGTTTCAATATTGGTTAATGCTACATTAGCTTTGAAAATAATTTCACCTTCGTCAAAGTTTTGATTTACATAATGAATAGTAATGCCCGTTTCGGTTTCATTAGCCTGTTTTACAGCTTCATGAACATGCATTCCATACATTCCTTTTCCTCCAAATTTGGGCAATAATGCTGGGTGAATATTGATAATTTGTTTTGGAAAAGCATTTACTAAATATGCAGGAATTAGCCATAAAAAACCTGCTAATACAATTAAATCAGGTGCAAATTCATTTATTTGCTTTAAAAATACGGTTTCATTTTTATACTCATCACGGTTAAAAACTACACATGGAATATTGAATTTTTCCATTCGTTTAATTACACCTGCATCTTTATTATTTGTAAAAACTGCCTTTACTTTTATGGTTGAACTATTGTTAAAATATTGAGCAATATTTTCGGCATTGCTGCCACTTCCTGATGCAAAAATGATGATGTTTTTCAAACTAAAATCCCAACTCGTTTTTAAATACTTTTTCTAAAAAAATACTAGCATTGTTATTGCCATTTAAATTTTGAACAGGCAAACTCATAAATACCATAGCTGTTTTGTTATATTTTAATGAAATACGCTTAGCTACTACTGTTGATTGTCCATTAAATGGCCTAACACCACCTGGGCCTAGTGTAATTAATTTTGCATTGTATAAAGAATCAAAATTACTTGTTCCACTTGAAGCTGTTTGAGTATAAAATGGTCTAGCGCTTGAAATAATAGTATTGCATTTTAAAGTTGGCCATGTATTATCAAAAGGAGTAATTTCGTCATTTATATTCATTCTGATTGCTAAACCACTTGAATCAGTAACTAGTTTTTGAATAGGAGTGAATCCAAAACTTTCTAATTCATTAGGTATATCTGACCCGAAATTACACATCATAAACATTTGACCACCATTTTCAAAAAAGTCAACTGTACTTTGTTGAGCCAATGATAAACTTGCAGCAGTTGCTCCTTCATCACTTACCCAAATAATTTTATTAAAGAATGAGAAAACCCTTGATTGTGTTAAGGCATCAGGCGATTGTTCGAAGTTATTTTGTTGTGCATCGCGATTATTCAAATATAGTGTATCAAATAATGGTACAAAGGTATTTATCCTGTCATTGATAAATTTTTGCGGAGTATTTCGCGAAGTTAAATAGGCATTTACAAATAATGTTTTTGAAACTGGTTTTTTTATAAAAATAGAATCATAAACAAACGCAGAACGCAAGCCAGCTTTGTCAAATGCCTTGATGTAAAAATAGTTCCAATCATTGTATTTTATACCTTTAATTCTACCTTCTAGTGCTTTATTTTTAGTGCCTGGAAATACAAAACACGAATCGCTAAAAAGGTTATCTGCCATTATAGTAACATCAAGTACATTGCCTTGAATACTGTATGGATTACTGTTAGTGTCATTTAAAAAAATATCGAAACCATTGATATCTTGTAAACCATCTGCATCACTTGAAGTCCAAAAAAAATGAACTGCCGGAAATGATTTCGTAGTTTTTTTACCAGCAATATTGTATAAACTAACACTTGGTGCAGAGTTACGAACAGGGTATGCTAAACTAGCGGGTGTCAAATCTTTTTGTCCAAGATTATCAATTGCTCTCACATAAACATCAATATTTGCTGTATCGCTACCAATAGGAATTGTTAGTAAAAGAGTACTATCAGCCCTTTTGGTATAAGTCCAGGTTTTCATACTATCAATTGAAACTTCATAACCAACCACAAATCCATTTGCCGATGTTCCCCACCAATAAGCATCTACACGAGTAGTTAAACGATTAGTTCCACTTCGTTCAATTTTACTAACAGCCATAAATGTTTCAGGATTTGGGCTATTGTTAAAATTACCTTCATAACCTTTTTTACAAGCAAAAATGGTTATAATTGTTAATACAAAAAATAAATATTTAATATTTTTCATTTTATAAAATAGATAGCATCAAACATACAGTTTTAAAATAAACGATACACTATTTGATGTAAATTTAACTTTTAAATAAACTAATTCATACCGCCTTCTTTAAGCTTTTCGGCATTTTCAGCTATTTGTAATTGATCAATAAACTCTTGAATGTCTCCATTGATAACATCTGGTAAATTGTATTTTGTCAAACCTATTCTATGATCGGTTACACGTGCTTGAGGGTAGTTGTAGGTTCTAATTTTAGCCGACCTATCTCCAGTAGAAACCATTGTTTTTCTTCTACTTGAAATACCATCCAAATGTTTTTTTAACTCAATTTCGTACAATTTTGTTCTTAGCATTTGCATAGCTCGTTCACGGTTTCCCTTTTGGTTACGTTCTACTTGACAAACAACTACGATGCCCGAGGGTTTGTGAGTTAACTGAACTTTTGATTCTACTTTGTTTACATTTTGTCCTCCAGCACCGCCTGAACGAGAAGTTTGCATCTCTATATCTGCAGGATTAATTTCTACATCCACTTCTTCAGCTTCTGGTAACACAACTACTGAGGCCGCAGAAGTGTGCACTCGCCCTTGCGATTCTGTATCAGGTACGCGTTGTACACGATGTACACCACTTTCGTATTTTAAGATTCCATATACATCCTCACCACTTACCTCCATTACAATTTCTTTATAACCTCCTACAGAACCCTCCGTAAAGTCTAAAACTTCGGTTCGCCAACCCTTGTTTTCGCAGTAGCGACTATACATTCTAAATAATTCACCTGCAAATAACGAAGCCTCATCACCACCAGTACCACCTCTAATTTCAATGGTAGCATTTTTTTCGTCTTCAGGTTCTTTTGGAATTAATAATATTCTAATTTCTTCCTCTAAAGGTTGAACTTTTGGCTCTAATTCGTCTAGTTCCTCTTTAGCCATATCGCGTAAATCCGAATCTTTTTCGTTTTTTAAAATATCGCGCGCATTGTCCATATTATCCATTAAGTTTTTATACTCATGGTATTTATTTACAATACCTGTTAAGTTTTTATACTCTTTATTTAAATGTGTAAAACGTTTCATATCACTAAGTATATCAGGCTGACTGATTAACTCTTCCACATTTTTATATCGGGTATAAATGGCTTCTAATTTATCTAACATTGCTTATAAAGCTTTAAAATTTGAGGCGCAAATATAAGCCTCATATGGATTATTACCTAAGATTTTGATTTTTTGTTGATTGGATAAATTTCATTCAGTTATTTATAAATTAAATGCTATCTGTATATTAGTGGCCTTAAAACTATCAATTTATATAATGGGTAAATTTTTTTTCTCACTAATTGCATTCCTTTTTATGCTGAGTTCTTGTAATTGGAAACCAGAAACCAATTATTCAACCAAATACACTTATTTTTTTACTAAGCGCGATTTAGTGAACGATTCGTTTGTAAATGAATTATGTAAAAAGCCTTGGTTTATTTATCAATTTGAGAACAGGAGATTTATTAAAAGAAAAATGGTTTACAATGATTCAAGGGAGTGGTTAAATAATATAAACGCTTTTGAAGTAATATTTAATAAAGATAGTACTATTACGGCCCACAACCCCGAAGCTAAAGGAACTTGGAGCATCAATAATAATTACTTTTTAGAATTTGATTTTAATACCGCTGATACAAGTATTCATTTAACTGGAAAATTTGATGTAAAAATGAGAGGAGATGACTTAATGTTTAACAAAGGTATATATACCAACGATACGATAAGCGAAACGATTAAGATACATTTTTTTTGAAATGCTGATGAAATAAAGATTTTTTAAATTTTCAAGACAGTTCTTATCATTCCAAAATTTGATAAGTTTATTGACAACAGAAATATTAATAAATAAAAAACCTTTTAGTGTTTGCTAAAAGGTTTTTTATTTTATTCAGTTGTAAAATTATCAATGCCGAGTTTATTAGTTAATAAAGTAATAATACCCTCATTGTCTGCAAATTCATTGGTTAAATAATGTGGCTTGCCATTTTTACCAAATGTAATTTCAATTGGGTTTTCGGTAGTTTCTTCAATTAAATATTGGCTTGTTTCAAAGTTAGCCGGAGTAGTTAATCCAATGCTCAAAGCATAAGCATTGGCGTCTTTTATAATTTGACTGCAAAGGCTATAATCAGCTTCTGCAAAAGGTTTTCCTGCTCCTAATTTTGAAAAAATATCAGCAAGTTTTTTTTCGTTTATACCATATCCCCACGATGTTTGTTTAATACCTAAGCACCATAAATCTATTTGAAAACTACCAATAATATAGTTAGTTCTTGGAATATTTTTTACAATTAAAATAGTGGCTTTACCCGTTTCTTGCCAATCGGTATTAAGGTAACAAGCTTTTATGGCCAATGTGCGACCTCTGTCTTTTATATATTTTTCGGGTTTTATATGTTTTGTCATTTGTATTTATTGTTTTGTATGAAAACAAAAACAGCCAAGCTTTTCAGTTTGGCTGTTGTCTTCTTTGTTATTATTAAATATTTATTTGCTTGTTGGGCGTTTAATTTCAACTTCTTCGTAAGCTTCCACAAAGTCACCTACTTTCATATCATTAAATTTGTCGATTGTTAAACCACAATCAAAACCGTAAGCTACTTCTTTTACATCATCTTTAAAGCGTTTTAGTGATGATAACTCACCCGTGTGAACCACAACACCATCGCGTATTAAGCGTATTTTAGAGTTACGGAATACTTTACCATCGGTAACCATACAACCTGCAACGGCTCCAACTTTTGTAATTTTAAATACTTCACGTATTTCAATATTACCTGTAATTTTCTCTTCCATTTTAGGCGTGTGCATACCTTCAATGGCCGATTTAATTTCACCAATCGCATTGTAAATAATTGAATACATGCGAATATCGATTGATTCGTTTTCGGCCAATTTGCGCGCTTGAGGCGAAGGACGTACTTGGAAACCAATAATGATTGCATCAGACGCAGAAGCTAACATTACATCGCTTTCCGATATTTGACCAACTGCTTTGTAAATTACACTTACTTGAACTTCTTCGGTCGATAATTTTATCAATGAATCTGCTAATGCTTCTACCGAACCATCCACGTCACCTTTAACAATAATTTTTAACTCTTTGAAGTTACCAATTGCTAACCTACGTCCAATTTCATCTAAAGTAATATGTTTATTGGTACGTAAGCCTTGCTCACGTTGTAATTGCTTACGTTTATTAGAAATTTCTCTCGCTTCTTGTTCTGTTTTGGTAATAATTAATTTATCACCTGCTTGAGGTGCGCCATCAAAACCTAACACCACTGCTGGAGTTGAAGGACCAGCAAAAAGCATTTTTTTACCACGTTCATCAAACATGGCTTTTACTTTACCTGAATTTGTTCCTGCTATAATTGGATCCCCAACTCTTAAAGTTCCGTTTTGAACCATTAAGGTAGCCACAATTCCACGTCCTTTATCAAGCGAGGCTTCAATAATTGAACCTACAGCTCTGCGGTTTGGATTTGCTTTTAGGTCTAAAATTTCAGCTTCAAGTAAAACTTTATCTAGTAATAAATCAATGTTCAAACCTTTTTTAGCAGAAATTTCTTGGGTTTGGTATTTACCACCCCATTCTTCAACTAGTATATTCATTTGGGCTAATTGCTCTCTGATTCTTTCAGTATTAGCACCATCTTTGTCTATTTTATTGAATGCAAAAACTATAGGAACACCAGCTGCTTGCGCATGACTGATTGCTTCTTTTGTTTGAGGCATTACACTATCATCGGCAGCAATAACGATAATAACAATATCGGTAATTTTAGCACCACGAGCACGCATAGCGGTAAATGCTTCGTGACCAGGAGTATCTAAAAATGCAATTTTTTTGCCACTATCTAATGTAACTTCGTAAGCTCCAACGTGCTGAGTAATTCCTCCCGCTTCGCCTGCAATTACATTTGCCTTACGTATATAATCTAACAATGAAGTTTTACCGTGATCTACGTGACCCATTACTGTTACAATTGGCGCACGAGGTAATAAATCTGCAGGATCGTCAATATCTTCTTCTACAGCTTCTTGTACTTCAGCACTCACAAAGTCAACTTCAAAACCAAATTCCTCTGCCACAATACTAATAGTTTCAGCATCTAAACGTTGGTTAATTGAAACCATCATACCCAAACTCATACAAGCCGAGATAATTTGAGTAACCGTTACTTCCATCATTTTAGCTAATTCATTAGCCGTAACAAATTCAGTAACTTTTAATACTTTGTTTGCTAATTCAGCCTCAATTGCAGCTTCTTCTCTTTCACTTCGCGCATCATCTCTTTTTTGCTTACGTATTTTTGAACGAACAGCTCCAATATTTGGATTTTTACTTCCAGGATTTAAGCGCGCTAAAGTTGCTTTTAATTTATCTTGAACTTCTTTATCAGTAATTTCTTTCTTTTCACCTGGTTTATATGGTGTGTTATTACCAAAACGATTTCCACCAGCAGTATTATTACCACCTTTATTAAATGGCGGACGGGTACCGTTATTTGGATTATTTCCTTGATAACCTGGGCGATTATTATTTGGGTTGGTTCCTTGATAACCTGTTCTAGGTGTACCTGTTCCATTGTTAGGATTATTTCCTTGGTAACCAGGTCTATTTCCTCCTGTATTATTTCCTTGGTATGGAGGGCGAGTTGAACCGTCTGCAGGTTTGTTAAATTTATTTAACTTATCATTAGAAGTATCGCTTCCACCAATATAATTATTACGTTTACGTTTTTTCTTGTTATTGGCGTCACTTGACGCTACAGGTTTATTGCTACTTTTTGGTGGGTCAACTGGCAGAACAATTTTACCCATAACTTTAAGGCCGGAAAGTTTTTCGTAATTTGTTTCCATTACCTCTGTAGCTTTAACCTCTGTAGCTTCAATAATAGGAGCTTCAGTTACAGGAGCAACAGTTTCAGTCTTAGCTTCTATTTCCTTTTCTACCTCTTTAGCAGGAATTATTGGTTTTTCAACATCTTCTATTTTAGGAGTTTCTTCCTTTTGAACTTGAACTTTTGTTTCCTTTTGAGCTGGTTTTTTCTCAACCTCTTTAGATTTTTTAGTTTCTTTTGGACGTTTATCAGGTCGGGTTTTTGTATTTAATGAATCTAGATCAATTTTACCTAAAATGGTTAATTTAGGTGCTTCAGAGTCGTTATCATCATTAATAATTTCTGATACTTTCTCAACAATAGGGTCAACTTTTGGTTCTTCTATTGGTTTTGATTCAATTATAATTTTCTCTTCAACTTTAGGAACTTCTTTTTCAATAACTTCAGAAATTGGTTCCTTAATTGGTGCGATAACAATTGGTTCAGGAATTATTTCAACAACAGGTGCAGTTATTTTTTCTGAAGGCTGTTCAACTGCCTTTGAAGTTTTAATTTCAACAGGTTTTTCATATCTATTTGATAAGCCTGATTTTACAACAACAATTTCGTCCTCGTAATCATCATCGCTAACATTAGCTTTTGGTTTCAGTTGTTCAATGGTAATATCCTTAGGCTTAACCTTGTTATGGCTAAGTTGTTTAGATTCTTCCTTGTTTTTCTTTTCGCTTTGAAAATCACTAAGCAACACCTTATATTGCTCTTCTGAAAGCTTTGTAGTTGGCTTAGCCTCAATGCTATGACCCTTTTTTGCTAAATGGTCAACAAGGGTTTGCATTCCTACATTCAGCTCTTTTACTACCGCATTTAATCGTTTTGTTCCTGTGCTTTCGCTCATTAAAATTGTATCGAATTCTTTATAAATTTGTGCGAATATCGTTATTTTTACTGAAATACATTGTTTTCTGTAAAAACTATTTTAACATTTAGAGAAATTGTATCAAAATTGTAAGGTAATTTTAGGTATTTCTTTAAAATGAAAATGTTGTTTAATGTAGTAATAATAGTTCAGACCTAGGCTTTTTATATTGTATTTGTTGGAAAAACGATTTTAATCTTTAGTTTTAATTTTAATAAAAACATGACAAAAAATTTTTATTTATACTAAATCTAAATTCTTTAAAATAATTTCAATTCCAATACTCAATTCATTTTTAGTTATTGTTAAAGGAGGTACAATTCTTATTGAGTTATTGGCATATAAAAACCAATCAATGATTAACCCATCTACCAAACATAACTGACATAATTTTAAGGTTTGCTCAAAATTGTCTAATTGTGCAGCAAGCATTAAACCTTTTCCACGTATTTCTTTTATTTTGGGGTGAATTAAATTTTCTCTAATAAAAATTTCTTTATCTGCTATTTGATTTATCAAATCGAGGTTTTCAATTTCAATTAGTCCGGCCAATGCAGCAGCTGCTACTACTGCGTGTCCACCAAAGGTGGTTATATGCCCCAAAATTGGATTGTCTGTAAACACATGCATCATTTTTTTTGAGGTGATAAAAGCACCAATTGGCATGCCTGCTCCTAATGCTTTTCCTAATAATAACACGTCAGGAATAATATTCCAATGCTCAAATGAAAACATTTTACCGGTTTTTCCAATTCCGGCTTGTATTTCATCAAAAATGAGTAACGCACAATTTTCTCTACATTTTTGTTGCAACACACTGAGAAATTCAAAGGTTGGTTCAATATATCCTGCTTCACCTTGGATTGTTTCTATAATAACACATGCTGTTTGTTTGTCAATAATTTTTAAACTTTCAATATTGTTAAACTCTATAAATTCTACATCGGGTAATAGAGGACGATAAGGTTGTGTGTAATATTCATTACTGTTTAAACTTAAAGCAGCATGTGTACTGCCATGATAAGCATTTTTGCAAGCAATTATTTTTGATTTTTTTGTAACTCGTTTAGCTAATTTTAAGGCTCCATCTGTGGCTTCTGCGCCCGAATTTACTAAATATACGCAATCTAAATTTTCGGGTAAATAGTCTGTTATTTTTTTTGCTAATAATGCTGTTGGCTCTTGAATAAACTCTCCATACACCATTAAGTGAAGATACTTGTCTACTTGGTTTTTTATAGCTGTCTTTACAGCTTCATTTCCATGACCTAAACTGCTAACCGAAATTCCCGATATGAAATCTAAATATTTTTTACCAGTTGAATCGTATAAAAACACACCTTCAGCTTTCGAAACTTCTAGCATAAGCGGGAAATTAGTTGTTTGTGCCTGATGTGAAAGAAATAATTGTCGGTTTGTAAGCATGTTGCAAATTAATTGAAAGTATCGGAAAATTTATAGACATAACTAATGCTGACAATAGTCAATATTAATAGTGACCGAGTGATTATTTTGTACACCATATTCAAATTAATTTTGAGTATTAAATAAGTAAAACTTATAACACAATTTTAAATCCCAATGTGTTTTTACTTATAATATTGTATTTGTAAAACCTTGACTATTATGATAAATAAAATTTTAGTACCAACCGACTTTTCTGAAGTTGCAAATAATGCGTTGCAGTATGCAATAAGTTTGTCTTTAAAAATTAATGCAGAAATTCATCTTTTGTATGTTAAGAATGTGCCGTTGGTTGATAGTTCTTACCCTGATACAATCTACCAAAGTTACATGAGTGAAATTGATGATTATACTACAGATAGATTTGCTCATTTAAAAAATAGTACTTTGGAAATGAGTGGCGTAAAATATGTAACTCATTCGGCTTTTGGATTCATTAATGATGAAATTCAGGAGTTTACCAGCCACAATAAAATTGATTTAATCATATTAGGTACAACCGGTGCAAGTGGTATTCAGGAAGTGTTAATAGGTAGTAATGCAGCTTCGGTTGTTGCTAAGTCTGAGGTGCCAGTTTTGGTAATTCCTCCATCGGCAAAGTTTGAAGACATTAAACATATTGTATATTCAAGTGATTTCAACGAGCCTGAATTCCCTGCTTTATCTCGTTTGGCATATTTTGCAGATTTGTATAATGCAGAAATTAGTATTTTACACGTTAAGTCTGAATTTGATAATTATTTTGACGAAGAGCATAACTTTTTTGTAAAGAATAAAGATCAAATTACTTTAAATAGTTGGAAAATTGTGAAGGTAGAGGAAACGAGCAGTGTCATTGATAGTATAAATAGTTATTTAGAGAAAGAACATACTAACTTATTAGTTATGGCTAAGCACAATCGGAATTTCTTTGATAGATTATTTCATCGTAGCTTAAGTAAACAGATGGCCTATCACACCAAAATTCCTTTATTAGTTTTAAATAAATAATGAGGTATTTTAAGAGTAATTCTTATGTTAAAACCTATAGGCCATCAAAAAAATAATTCATCAATCCAGCAATTTAACTAGACACTCCCACTGCTCTCTCAAGTTTTAGTTACGCAAATCGTGAGTCACTTGTGAGGCTGAATAATTAAAGTTTGAAAATCAACATAACAACAATCTAACAATTCAACCATCCAACAATAGCCT